>OZ244899.1:0-1855000 GCA_965221645.1 Alphaproteobacteria bacterium | reverse complement strand
CGGGCTGGCGCACCGCCGCAGATCATGATCCAGATGATCCGGCTTCTGAGCTTCGAAATCGACTTCCAGCGCGACCTGCATGGCGACGAGGAATTTGGGATCCTCTTCCGGTCTTATGCGGACGAATCGGGCAGAGATAGCATCGGCGAAATCGTCTATGCGCTGCTGACCGTCCAGGGACGGCGGCACCAGTTTTATTTGTACCCGGAGAATAAAGACGGCACTCCGATCTACCTCAACGAGAGGGGCCAGCAAAACCGCAAGGCGCTAATGAAGACGCCGATCGATGGCGCGCGCCTGACTTCGAATTTTGGGGTCCGGCGGCACCCGATCCTTGGGTACTCAAAACTGCACACAGGTGTCGATTTCGGCGCCCCTACCGGCACGCCGATATATGCCGCCGGCGATGGCACAATAGTCAGGAAGGGCTGGTTCGGCGGCTACGGGAGATACATCAGAATTCACCACAACAAGACATACCAGACGGCCTATGGCCATATGAGCCGTTTCCGCAGTGGCTTGAAGGTCGGTTCTCGGGTCAGACAGGGCGAAACCATAGGCTATGTGGGCTCGACCGGTCGGTCCACCGGGCCGCATCTGCATTACGAAGTGTTCAAGAACGGCAAGCACGTAAATCCGATGACGATAACACTGCCAGCATCTACAAACCTCGATGGCCGTGCGTTGCAAGAGTTCCTGTCCTACCGCAAGGAGATTGACGCACAATATGCCGAGATGAATAACGAAAAGCAGAAGCGCGGCGAAGACCGGATGCAGACGGTGAAGTCGGATGGACGGACCGGTTGCAAGAACGGCATTCGCTCCAACCCGAAGGGTACTGGCCCCTGCAATTAGTGTCCTGGTAGTGGAGTTTTGCTGATTTTCGTTTGGCGCTCCGTGGTATTGCGTGTGCGCAGGCACAAGCGCTTGATGGTGGCCAGGATATCCGGTTGTACCCGTTGACGATGTCGCTGTGGTTCCGGATGGACTGCTGGCGTTCTTGGGCTGCATGATGCATCTTGGCCTGAACTTTTTTCGGCCGAGAGCAAGAAGAATCACGCGATCTGGCTGGGCCGGGATGCACCGGTCAGCGTGACGCGGGCACGCCAGCGGGGATCGGCGTCGGGCGTCTTGTTGGCTGCGTCACTGTCAGCCGCCAGGAATCGGCTCTTTCCATCGACGCAGAGCGCTCGGGCGGGTCGAGATGGAGGCCTGCACTGTCCTGCACCTTCTCGACAAACAGCGGGTCAGATGACAGCCTGGACGTCGCCGAGCGGCGTAGCTGCCGGTATGCCGGATGCGATGGATCGTCGAGCGCGCGTCACGCTGTCGGGGCGGCGTTTCTTCCAGAGTACGGGCTGTGACCTCCGTGACGTTCTCGGCGCGCCGGGGCCATTTGCCGAGCGTATGACCATCCGCGACCACGCGCGTGACGATCACCTTGTTCGCCAAACCCTCCAGCGCACGCTGTCCCGCTGCCAATAACGTCGCCGCCACTGCTGCGCTCCACAACGCTCAGCGCTCCATGAAAACCGATCATCCCCTGCTAGTGGACTTCCCGACCAGAACACTGAAGCGCGTCGAACTTCATGTGCCGGCTGGCACCCTCGCGCGCCAGGAACTTGTTGCGCCACGCGCCAGCCATCCAGTCGATGACGTCAAGCGGAACGCCCATTTCGCGCAGCGGCGTCACCGCATTGCACTGATCTTCGTAACGGGCGATCAGGCCGCTTCGCAGGTGATATATGCCGACACCGTCGAAGCCATAACGCTTGCCGTCATTATGCTTGGTGATGCTGGTGTAGCTGAACAACCACTGGGCATAGCCGATAGTATCGGTCGCTGCCGGATTGCGGAATTCCCATAGAAAATCCTTGCCATCGCGCCAGAAGATGCGTTCCAGCATGTCCTTGATCGCCTTCCGGCCATGGAATTCGCCATAAAAGATGTCGTCGTAAACGCCATCTTCGGTAAACAATTGCGCCAGCGCTGTCCCGTCGCCTGCTTCGACGGCGGCTGCAAAGTCCTCGAGCAACGAATTGAAGCCTGCCATGCAATCAGCCTGATCGGTTGGTCTCGGTCCAAATCTTGGCGTGTGCCTTGGGGTGTGGTCAAGCGCTCTCGCTGTCCAGCAGTTTCCGGAGCCTGGTCTTCAATATCTTGCCGTAGTTGTTCTTCGGGAGCGACTCCACGAAGCGGTATTCCCTGGGCCGCTTGAACCGAGCGATATGGTTCAGACAAAGCGTGTCCAGGTCACGCTCGGTGACGCTGGATGCTTCCCGCCTGACCACGAAAGCTATCACTTCCTCCCCCCAGTCCGTGTGCTTTCGGCCGACCACCGACACTTCCAGGACGGCCGGGTGCTTGAGCAGAACTTCTTCGATTTCCCGCGGATAGATGTTTGTACCGCCCGAAATGATCATGTCCCTGGCGCGATCCTTCAGCGTCAGATAGCCGTCTTCGTCGAACGATCCCATGTCGCCGGTGTGAAGCCATCCTTTCCTTATCGCCTCGGCGGTCGCATCCCGATTGTTCCAATAACCCAGCATGACGACATCGCCACGGCATACGACCTCGCCAATTTCGCCAGCGGACAAGGGCTGGTCGTCTTCGTTGACGACGCGCACCTCGACATCCGTTCGCGGGACCCCGGTCGACGCCAGCCGTTCCTTGTATCGGGGGTGACACATATCTTCATGCATGGCTCGCGTCAGGCCGGTGATCGTCATCGGCGCCTCGCCCTGACCGAATATCTGGACAAACTTCTGACCAAGAACATTGATGCCGCGCAACAGGTCTTCGACATACATCGGGCCGCCACCGTACACGATCAGCTTCAGATTCGACATATCGGCCTTGGCCAGATCCGGATGATTGAGTAGACGCACGATCATGGTGGGTGCGAAGAAAAATGTGGCGCCTTTCCAATGCCTCAACAGGCTGATCATCTCTCGCGGGTCGAAGCCGCCAGATTCAGGAAACACCTGGGCAGCGCCCCGGGCAACATGAGGAATCCCGTAACAGCCGGCACCGTGAGAAACCGGCGCGCAATGTACAATGCAGTCTTGCGGCTCGATAGCGTCCACATCGGCAAAGTAGTTCATTGTGCACGATACCAGATTGCGGTGGGACAACATTGCTCCCTTCGGTCGGCCGGTGGTGCCCGAGGTGAAGAACAACCAGGCGAGGTCATCCGGCGCAACATCGGCCATCGGCGCCGGATCGCCTTCTGCCATGGCACGCCAAGCGCCGCCGTCGGTGGAGATGATCTGCTCCAGCGTTTCAATCTGGCTGTCCAGAGCGGCGACAGCATCGTGCTTCTCGTCATTGGTGAAGCAGACACGTGCGCCGGAATCTTCCAGGATGTAGGCGAATTCCTTGCGATGCAGCTTGGCGTTGATCGGCACTGCACAAACGCCGGCATGCCAACAGGCGTATTTCACCACCATGTAGTCGGGCACGTTCGACATGACGATCGCGGCGCGGTCACCGGAACAAAGACCGAGGGTATTTTGGAAATGGCCCGCAACCACCGCGACCCGGTTGGCAAAATCGCGATAGGTCATCAGGGGTCGGTTTCCCAAGCCCAGGGCAGTCGAGTCGGGATAGAGGAGCGCGGCGCGATGCAGGAATGCGGCCAGGTTCATGTCGAGGTGTCCGGAGTTGCCGACCGACGTTCTACCGACGGCGGATTTCGGCCCGCAACATCAGGGTTGCCGAAGCCACACTGGTAACGGTATTGCAATGCGGATTTCTCCGAAGGCGATGGGACATGATCAAGGACATCGGACACTGGATCAACGGCGCGACGGTCTCCGGCCGGGGAGAGACATTGGGCCCGGTCTTCAATCCGGCAACAGGTGAGCAGACCGGTGTGGTTCGCCTCGCTTCGGAGCCCGATGTCAACGCTGCGATTGCCGCCGCTCAAGACGCTTTCCCAGCTTGGGCGAATACACCGCCCGTCATCCGGGCTCGGGTCATGTTTCGCTTCAAGGCGCTGATTGAAGACAACATGGACCGGATGGCGGAAATGATTACCGCCGAGCATGGCAAGGTGATCTCGGACTCGAAAGGCTCGATCACCCGCGGTATGGAAGTAGTGGAGTTCGCCTGCGGCATCCCGCAGCTGCTCAAGGGCGAGTTCACAGAAAATGTCGGGACAGGCGTCGACAGCTGGTCAGTGCGACAGCCCCTAGGAATCTGCGCCGGCATCACGCCCTTCAACTTCCCGGCCATGGTGCCGATGTGGATGTTCCCGATCGCCATTGCCTGCGGCAACACCTTCGTTCTGAAGCCATCCGAGAAAGATCCTTCTGCCGCCAACTTCATGGCCGAACTGATGCAGGAAGCCGGCTTGCCTGACGGTGTCCTCAACGTGGTACAGGGCGACAGGGTGGCAGTCGATGTCCTGTTGCGCCATCCCGACGTCCAGTCTGTCAGTTTCGTGGGCTCGACGCCGATTGCCGAACATGTCTATCGGACAGGCACATCGACCGGAAAACGGGTCCAGGCGCTGGGTGGGGCCAAGAATCACATGGTGGTCATGCCGGATGCTGACCTGGATCAGGCAACCGACGCCCTGATGGGCGCCGCCTACGGTTCTGCCGGCGAGCGATGCATGGCGGTTTCCGTTGCTGTCGCTGTCGGCGACGCCGCCGATCCCCTGCTGGATAGACTGACTCCTGCAGCCGAGGCGCTGAAGGTCGGTCCCGGAACGGATCCGGACGCTGAGATGGGTCCCTTGGTCACGGAAGCGCATTACCGGAAAGTCAAGCGCTACATCGACTTGGGTATTGAAGAAGGAGCAGACCTGAAAATCGACGGCCGTGATCTGGTGCTGCAAGGATACGAGAACGGCTATTTCGTCGGCCCCACCCTGTTCGACAAGGTCACTCCCGATATGCAGATCTACAAGGAAGAGATCTTCGGGCCTGTTTTATCGGTCGTTCGAGTACCTGATTTCGACAGCGCGATCGAGATCGTTAACGGTCATGAGTACGGTAACGGCAGCGCGATCTTCACCCGCGACGGCAATGTCGCTCGCGAATTTGCCTCCCGCAACCTGACCGGTATGGTTGGCGTTAACATACCGATTCCCGTCCCCATGGCGTTCCACAGCTTTGGCGGCTGGCGCCGGTCCCTGTTCGGCGACACGCACATGCACGGGCCCGAAGGCGTGCGCTTCTTCACCAGGCTGAAAACTGTAACGTCGCGCTGGCCTGCCGGCGTCAGGACCGGTGCCGAATTTGTCATGCCCACGGTGAGGTAGCTGAACTGGTCCTCTCACCGGTGTTCCGACCAGCGGATTCGTTCAAACCCTTGACGCTCCTTGTCGATACACGTTCCGTCGCCCCGTGACGGCCACGATGGTCGGTAGTTGCACAAGACCGGTGATCGGCAACCTGTGGCGGGATGCGGTTGTCTCGACGCGAGGGAGCGCATCAAGCACGCCGGTCTCGTTCCCCGCGCGCTCTGATGCGGCCCTCGATCAGCCCATCACACCCGCCATGTCCCCGGCAAATCCGGGCTAAAGACCAGACCGTCCAACCATCCGCGACTTCAGGAACAGGCACTTGGGCCGTGTGAACGAATTGCCTCAGGCATAGGTTCTGGGATTCGCGGGCGCGGAGGATTTTTGGTTGCTGTCGATTTTAGTCGCGCCTCGACTGGATTGAGAGCCTCATCTGCACCACTAATTTACCGGTCATTGTGCGTGCTTCCCGGACAAAAGCACGCAATCCAAGACCCTTTTTTCGACCAAGAGGCTGTCACGAAAGTCATCGCGAATAGAATTCCACCACCAAATTAGGTTCCATGTTGACCGGGTACGGAACATCCGCAATGCCGGGACCACGAATCAACTGGCCGCGCATCTTCTCCATATCGACGGTCATGTATTCCGGCACATCACGCTCTACCTGTTCCTGGGCATCCAGGACCAAGGGCAACTCCCGGGATTTTTCCTTGATCTCGATCACATCACCATCTTTTACCATATAAGACGGGATGTTGATCTTCTTGCCGTTAACCAAGATGTGGCCGTGGTTGATAAATTGGCGAGCAGCGAACACCGTTGGCACGAATTTCAACCGATAGACAACAGCGTCCAGACGACGTTCCAGAAGTTCAATGAGATTCTCTCCGGTGTCGCCCTTCCAGCGTACGGCTTGATCATAGTAGCGACGGAACTGCTTTTCGCTTATGTTACCGTAATAGCCTTTCAGCTTCTGCTTCGCTTGCAATTGTACGCCGAAATCGGACAACTTGCGGCGTCGAGACTGGCCGTGCTGACCCGGGCCGTATTCGCGCTTGTTGTACGGGCTCTTGGGGCGACCCCAAAGGTTCACGCCCAGACGCCGCGAAATCTTCTCCTTGGCGGAGCCGCGTTTGCTCATGCAATTCTCCGTATGTCCCGAGAACGCGATATGAGGCGCCTCGATGTTGTTCTGCTCTGCGCAGGATTTCTGTGTCGATCCGTGGCGACCGGAAACAAAGCCCGGCACCCGCGTCAGCAGGCATGCCACGGGAGGTATGTAGCGACACAGGTCATGTCAACCGTAATGATCTGATGCACACCGCTCTGCGTCCGGACTTCCAGAGGGATACGCGCCAATGGCAACCGGTTCGGCCCAGAATCCGATCATCAATCCCCGGTGCGTGCGTTTAGCAATCAACACCATCAACAAGAGACCTACAAGCCTGTCTTGTGAACACACCGGCGCACAGACCTGCCGACCATACCCTCCCTTGTCGCCGTATGCCTGCAACATCCAAACGGCCCCCAAGCTGTTGCTGCAATCTTTCAGAACGGCGGTTCTGAGAGACACGGAAGGAAAAGCCGTTTTTCGCAATTCCGTTGGAGACTTCCGCTACCCCGTTGACATACCCGGCGGTCTTGGACCGCCTGCTGCCCAATCCAGTAATTCCACTGTGTGTACAACCGGTACGCCCACGCCCTCTCTCTTGGGGCTCGACAGCTGCATCATGCAGCCGATATTTCCTGTCGCGATAATGTCTGGCTGCGTCATTCGAAGGCTCGCTATCTTGCGCTCTTTCAATCGGCTTGCGATCTCCGGTTGAAGCATATTGTAGGTGCCGGCAGACCCGCAGCACAAATGGCTTTCGGCCGGCTCCTTCACCGCAAACCCGGCCATGAGCAGCAGATCCAGCGGCGCTGCCTTGATCTGTTGCCCGTGCTGCATGGAACAGGCGGAGTGGTAAGTGACCGACAGATCTTCCGGCGCCGAGACGTCACTCATGTCCATGGTCGTCAGGAATTCCGTAATATCCCGCGTCAGCGCAGCAACCCGCGCGGCCTTTTCGGAATAATGCGGATCATTACGGAACATATAGCCGTAGTCCTTGACGGTCGTGCCACAACCAGAGGCGTTGACGATGACAGCGTCGAGACCCCTGCCGTCCGCTTCGACTATCCAGGCGTCAATCATGGCTTTGGCCTGATTGTGGCTCGCTTCCGTCTCGCCCATGTGATGAACCAGCGCCCCGCAGCAACCCTTTGGGTTAGTCACCACCACCTCAACGCCCAGCCGATTGAGCAGGCGCACGGTGGCCTCATTGACATGGGGTCCCAAAACCTGCTGCGCACAACCGGACAGCAGCGCGACCCGGGCTTTGGCTGGCTCGCCGGAGGATTGCTCGCTGATAGCAAAATTATTGGCCGGATAGGTTCCTTTCCTGTCAACCCAGCCGGGCGAAGGCACCGATGCCGGCAGAAGGTTCAGCATTGTCTTAAGCTGATTCGGCATCAGGGTGCGGATTGGTCGGACAAGTGATCCGCCGATCAGGGCCCAGCGAAACAGCCCGGGGCGTGGCAGCACAAAGCCGATGAAAGTCCGGGTCAGGCGATCAAGCAGGGGGCGGTGGTAGGTTCTGGCGATATGAGCGCGGCCGTGATCCACAAGGTGCATGTAGTGAACCGATGGGGGGCAGGTGGTCATGCAGGACAGGCAAGACAGGCACCGGTCGATATGCTTCACCTCTTCATCCGTGGGGACGCGATCTTCTTCGATAAAGCTTTTCATCTGATAGATGCGTCCACGTGGGCTGTCGAGTTCGTCGCCCAGCAGGACGTAGGTCGGGCAGGTTGCCGTGCAGAAACCACAATGCACGCATGATCGAAGGATGCCATTCACCGAATCGATGTCGGGATCCGTCAGTTGAGCAGGAGTAAAGGAAGTCTGCATGTGCCTAACTCATCCGCCTTGGATTCAGTACGTCTTTCGGATCGAACTGTTTCCGCAAGCGTTCGCTCAAGGCCGCAACCGGTCCAGGCTGCGGGTGGAACACCGGGACTGCTGTGCGAAGGTCATCCGGCCCTCGGATCAATGTGGCGTGTCCGCCGCAGCTATCCGCTGCAGACCGTATCTTCCGGGCGGTGCGCTCTCTTGGCGAGGCAGATAGCCAGACAAGACCGCCACCCCAATCCGAGAAATATTCCGCGCCGACATCGTTAACGAGCTCTGTCAGAAAGGCAGGCACCGAGTGGGGCGGTGCAGACAAGCGCCAGATGGCGTTCGCCTGATCATCGACAAAATAACTGACGTCGCGTACCTCGGCCCACAGGTCGCTGGAGTTGTGGCCGTGCAGTTCTTCCGTCTTTCCCCACTCTCCGAGGAGCACTCGCAGTGCGGCGCTGCGATGTTCGACCGAAGGCTCCGGACCTTCCATGCGGAGGGCAGTGACAGTCTTGCCGAAGTCTGCAACGCGGCGGACCGAAGACCGATCTGCAATCGCCCGCGGCAGATACGCTGCCCCTGACACCTCATGGGAGGAATTCAGGGCTGCAGCCATCGCCTCCGCGGCATGCGCATCATCCAGGCCGAGGACGAGGACCGTCCGTGTCTTCTGACCGACGGGCAGAACCTTGACCGTGATCTCGCTGAGCACGGCCAACGTTCCAAATGATCCTGCCATGAGCTTGCACAGGTCGTAACCGGTTACATTCTTCATCACCCGCCCGCCCGATTTGAAGGTTTCACCGCGTCCGCTGACGGCGACGAAGCCCAGGAAATGATCCCGCGCAGCGCCCGCCTTGATTCGGCGCGGCCCCGCCATGTTCGCCGCGATAATGCCACCGAGTGTCTGCTGTCCGGCGGCAAGCCCCATCAGCGGCCCAATATCCGGTGGTTCAAAGGCCAGCATCTGATCGAATGCGGTCAGCCGTTGCTCGATCTCTGCAAGAGGCGTCCCGGCTTCAGCGCGCAGAATCAGTTCTTCTGGCTCATGGAGGAGGATTTTGTTCAGCGCCGACAGATCAAGCCTATGATTGGTCTGCATGGGCTTGCCCCATCCGCGCTTCGTCCCACCGCCCAATATCTCCATTTGCGCGTCGTTGACCACAGCCCACCGGACTGCATCGCGGATCTCGTCGCATGAATTCGGGGTGAAGGAGTCGGTCATGCCCTTCCAGCCTTCATGGCCGATGGAAGAGGGTGTTCGGGAACGGAGTCACAAGCTTCGAGACAGGCTTCCCTGGTCGCGATTAGCCGATTTCGCCCGTTTCCGTAAGCGTGGGTGTCAACATGAAACCTGCGCTTCCTTCCCTGCTCCTTGCTTTGTGTTTTAACTGCACCACGGCCGCATGACATTTTCCCAGCATTGATCAAAACCGTGGCAGATCCGGAAAGCGCGTCTGGCCATTGTGGACGTGCACGCGGCCCAGTTCTGCGCAGCGGTGGAGCGTTGGAAAGACCTTGCCAGGATTGAGCAACTGCTCCGGATCGAACGCGCATTTCACACGTTGCTGCTGGTTGAGGTCTTCCTCCGTGAACATTGCTCCCATCAGGTCGCGTTTTTCGACGCCAACTCCGTGCTCGCCGGTCAGTACGCCGCCAACTTCAACGCACAGCTTCAAGATATCCGCTCCGAAATTCTCGGCCCTTTCCAATTCACCCTGTACGTTCGCATCGTAAAGGATCAGAGGGTGCAGGTTGCCGTCCCCGGCATGGAAAACGTTTGCAACCCGCAGGCCATAGTGCGCGGACAGGTCGTTCATGCGGCTCAGCACCTCGGGCAGTCGCGCCCGCGGAATCGTACCATCCATGCAATAATAGTCTGGCGAAATCCGCCCCACTGCCGGAAAGGCATTCTTGCGGCCTGCCCAGAAGGCGACCCGTTCCGCCTCCGACTGGCTGACCCGGATCTCCATGGCTCCGTGCTGTTTAGCCAGCATCGCCACCCTGTCGATCAGATGATCAACCTCCACAGCCGGGCCATCCAGCTCGACAATCAGCAGCGCCTCGATATTCAGGGGATATCCGGCATGAACGAACGCCTCCGCAGCATGGATCGCCAGCTTGTCCATCATTTCGATCCCAGCCGGGATCATCCCTGCACCGATGATCGCACCGACCGTTGCGCCAGCGGCTTCGCTGGTGGGAAAACCTATCAGGACAGCGCGCATGCTCTCCGGCGCTTTCAACAGCCGCACGACGACTTCCGTCACGACGCCCAGAAGGCCTTCCGATCCGATCGTCAGACCCAGCAGGTCATAGCCCGGCGCATCCAGTTGCTTTCCGCCGAACCGGACAATGGTGCCGTCCATCATGACCATCTGAATGCCCATGACGTTGTTGGTAGTCAGACCGTATTTCAGGCAATGCACTCCGCCGGAATTCTCCGCCACATTGCCGCCAATGGTACACGCGATCTGGGAAGACGGATCCGGTGCATAATAGAAGCCGTCATGCTCGACGGCTTGAGTGATCGCAAGGTTGGTCACGCCGGGCTGCACGACCGCGCAGCGGTTTGGGTAGTCGACTTCGAGGATCTTCTTGAACTTGCTCAATCCCAGCAACACGCCATCTTCCAGCGGCAGCGCACCACCGGAAAGTGATGTTCCCGCCCCGCGCGGCACAACCCTGACACCATTCGCATGGCAGTACTTCAAGACAGCAGAGACCTGTTCTACGGTATCCGGGAGCACAACAACCATCGGCAACTGGCGATACGCCGTCAAACCATCGCACTCGTAAGGCCGGCGCCCGGTTTCGTCGTCGATGACCCCCTCACCGGGCACGATGGCGCGCAGGTCAGCCACGATTTGTTCGCGACGTTCGAGGACGGTTCGGTCAGGGTCGGGCATCTTGAGCATGCTAGAGTGATAATCTCGTTGCTGGGATTTGAAAAGAGAGACTGCCGTCGGCCTGAAACGTGATCAGGTTTCCGGCAGTGGCACCGCAGTTCAAGACATTGCCTTAATCCATGGCCATCCTTTCGGCAAGACAGGCAGCCTCTGTGGAAATCCGCCACATCACGTACAGAAAGGCCAGTGGCGCAATCGTACATGGAAGCTTGTATCTCCCGTCACAGGCGACGTCTTCCTGCCTGATTCGACGGCAGGAAGAGGTTGTGTTTATATCTTGGGCAATGAGAGACGGTGTGTTCTTTGATGAAATGACCGCCGAGGATGGCAGTTCCCGGCCAGCCTATGCGCAATTGAAGGCATGGTTGGACGATACCCCTGTTGAATACCTGCGTCGGAAACGGGACGAGGCCGATGCGCTGTTTCGTCGTCTGGGCATTACCTTTTTCGTCTATGGCGAAGGGGGCGGCGTGGAGCGGCTGATTCCTTTCGACATCATGCCGCGCGTACTGTCATCTGCGGAATGGAATACCATCGAAAGCGGCTGCATCCAGCGCGTGCGGGCACTGAACATGTTTCTGCACGACGTTTATCACGACCAGGATATCCTTGAGGCTGGCAAGGTTCCAAAGGATATTGTCCTTCATAACCGTGCCTACCGGCCGGAAATGGCGGGGGTCGACCTGCCTCACCAGGTCTATTCCCATATTGCCGGGATCGATCTGGTGCGCACCGGCCCTGACGAATTCCTGGTACTGGAAGACAACCTGCGAACGCCGTCGGGCGTATCATACATGCTGGAAAACCGCGAGACCATGATGCGGCTGTTCCCGGAGCAGTTCGCCGAACTTAACGTGCGACCAGTCGGAAGCTATCCTGATATGCTGTTGCAGAATCTCTGGGCGATCGCACCGGCGGGCTCGTCCGAACCGACCATCGTGGTATTGACGCCGGGCAACCTGAACTCAGCCTATTTCGAACATGTCTTCCTGGCGGAAGAAATGGGTGTCGAGTTGGTCGAGGGACAGGACCTGTTCGTCGACGACGGCCATGTCTGGATGCGGACGACAGAAGGACCCAAGAGAGTCGACGTGATCTATCGCCGGATCGACGACGATTTCCTGGATCCGGTGGCATTCAATCCTGAGTCGGCGCTCGGCATCCCCGGCTTGCTTTCAGTGGTGCGCAGCGGCGGTGTAACGCTTGCCAACGCCATCGGCGGCGGCGTGGGCGACGATAAGGCAATTTATACTTACGTTCCGGAAATAATCCGTTTCTACATGGGTGAAGAACCGATCCTGTCCAATGTGACCAACTACCTGCTGCGTGATCCGAAGGACCGGCAATATGTCTTGGACCATCTGGAGGACCTGGTCGTTAAGGAAGTCCACGGGTCGGGCGGCCATCGCATGTTGATCGGTCCGAAGTCGACCAGGAGGGAACGCGAGGACTATGCCAAGCGCATTCTTGCCAATCCCGCGGAATTTATAGCTCAGCCGACCCTCGCGCTTTCCACCTGCCCCACACTTGTCGATGATGATATCGCACCCCGTCACGTGGACCTGCGTCCCTTCGTGCTGTCCGGCGAAACGACCGCTGTCGTGCCCGGCGCCCTTACCCGGGTTGCGCTGCGCGAGGGATCGCTGGTCGTAAACTCGTCCCAAGGTGGCGGGACGAAGGACACCTGGGTACTGAGCGAGTGACTCGCCGAAGGACTCCGACGTGCTGAGTCGCAGTGCGGAGAACCTGTACTGGATGTCTCGCTACATCGAGCGGGCGGAAAACACCGCCCGCGTTCTGGATGTCTCCTATCGCATGTCGCTCCTACCGGCCGCAGCGCCCAAGGAGGCGCTGTACTGGAAGCCGGCGATCGAGATCGGCAACGATCCGGCAGCCTTCAAGGCGCAGTATGGCGAAACCAGCCAGAGCAACGTGATGCGTTTTACCGTCCTGAATCGGGAAAATCCCTCCAGCATTTACAGCTGCATCCGCGCCGCACGCGAAAACGCACGAGCCGAACGGACGCGAATCAGCACCGAGATGTGGGAGGTGCTCAACGAAACATGGCTCTCGCTCGCCGATCTTGATGCACCAAAGCTGAGCGCTTGGGGTGTCCGCCCCTTCTTCGACTGGGTCAAAGCCCGCTCCCACCTGTTCCGGGGAGTCACCGTCGGAACGGCGCTGCAAGATGATTCCTTCCATTTCGAGCGAATCGGCACATTCATCGAACGAGCAGACAGTACAGCACGGATTCTCGATGTGAAATATCACGTTCTGCTGCCTCGATCCGAAGATGTCGGCGGCGCTGTCGACTACTACCAGTGGGGTGCGCTGTTGCGGTCTGTAAGCGCCTTTCGGGCTTACCGAACCATCTATCGCCGCGAAATCACGCCCTGGCGCGTTGCTGAAATGCTGATTCTCGATTCCGCGTTTCCCCGCTCCCTCAGCGCCTGTCTGGCGCAGGTCGCCAATACGCTTCAGATGCTGGCCCGATCCAAGCGACTGGAATGCGCGCGGCTGGCCGGCGAACTGTTTTCCGATTTGCGGTACGGTCGCATCGATGATGTTTTTCAGCGCGGTCTGCATGAGTTCCTGACGGATTTCATCCTGCGCAACAATCGGCTCGCGGGCGCGCTGCAAAAGGACTTTATGATGTCCGATGTCATCGAGTAACGTCTCGAAGCTCCTTCAGGATTTCAGCGCGCCGCCATGCTTCTGCGGATCGAAAGCGTCACGGCCTACGACTACGATGCACCGCCACGTCGCGGGACGCAGTACTTGCGGCTGACACCGCGCTCCATGCTGGACCAAATCGTAGTCGACTGGACGATTCGGGCGCCGGGCAGCCTCGCCGCCTGGACAGACATGTTTGGCAACCGGTGTCACACGCTTACGCTGAAACACCCACCCCAGCGGTTGGAAATCTCGGTCGCAGGCCTGGTTGAGACAAAAGACACTGCCGGGATACTCGCAACCGACCCCAAGACAGCGCTTCCCGTCAATGCCTATCTGCGGAAATCGGACTATGCCTTGCCGGACGACGCCCTTATGGACTTGGCAAGCGGACACCGCGGTCGCGTCACCGGCGACCGTCTTTCCGGGTTGCACGATCTGATGAGCGCTATCCATCGCGACGTGGCTTATGACGAATCGGCCACGACCGTCCTGACAACCGCGGCAGAAGCCCTGAGCCGCCGTCGCGGGGTCTGCCAGGATCATGCCCATATCATGATCGCGGCGGCCCGCATCCTGGAAGTACCGACACGGTATGTGAGTGGCTACCTGTGGACCGGTTGGAACGGCAAGGCCTCCAGCGCCAGCCATGCCTGGTGCGAGTGTTGGGTAGAACGTTTGGGTTGGGTCTCGTTCGATCCCGCCAACGGCGTATCGGCCAGCGAGCCGTACGTCCGCGTGGCTACCGGTTTCGACTATGCCACCGCCGGACCGCTGCGCGGCATCCGGGTCGGCGGCGGCACCGAGACCCTGACGGTCAAGGTTCGGCTGTTTCGCGAAGAGCAGGCAGCGCAACAACAATGATGGAACGCCATCTCGAAGTCTGCCGCGCCCAATTGCTGATGACGGGAGACCGGCGCCGCGCTAGAACAATCGTCGATCTCGGGCTCTTCCCCGCCAAAACCGGCCGGTTTTCCCAATGACCTATTGCGTCGGCATCAAAGTCAACGACGGCCTCGTTTTCGCTTCCGACTCGCGGACGAATGCGGGCGTGGATCGTTTGTCCACCTTTCGGAAGATGTTCGTCTTCGATCATCCCGGAAACCGGGTCTACGTGCTGGTGACGGCCGGCAACCTTTCGATCACCCAGTCGGTGGTGAGCCTGTTGCAGCGCCAATCGAGTGCTGCCAGCGGCGACCATGACCTGATGAAGGCACAGTCAATGTTCGCGGCGGCGCGGATTGTCGGTGGAGCCATGCGTGACGTCCAGGAGCGCGACGGACGGGCCATCAAGGCGGAAGGGGTCGACCACGACGCATCCATCATCTTTGGCGGCCAGGTGGGCGATGGACAGACTCGGCTGTATCAGATCTATACCCCGGGAAACTTCGTCGAGGCCACCAACGATACCCCCTATTTTCAGATCGGCGAGGTGAAATATGGCAAACCGGTCCTGGACCGGATCATCACGCCCGAAACGTCGCTGATCGACGCTGCGAAGTGCGCGCTGATCTCCTTTGATTCGACGATGCGGTCCAACCTGTCCGTCGGCCCGCCGATTGATGTACTGCTATACAATGCCGGCAGCCTGAAAATTGGCCATCGCGCGTGCCTCAACGCTGACGATCCCTATTTTTCTGCCCTTAGCAACCGCTGGGGCGCATCTCTCAACAAGGCGTTTCAGGACATTGACCCGCCGAACTGGAGTCTCTAGGTCGCCCGCCGCATCGCCACGTAAGATGTCAGGCGAACCTTGCGGGGTGCGGCAAGCCACATCCCGAGAACAGACAGGACGCACGCACCCAGGGCGGCGATCCAGGCGGAGTCGTAATTTCCGCTCCGGTCATACATGACTCCGCTGATCCACGGGCCGAATGCCGCGCCGGTCGAGATGATGACGCCGCAGGCACCGAAGATCCGGCCAAAGCCTCTGCCGTGGAACAGTTCGGCGATAACCGAACCAAAGATGGATGACAGGCCGTATCCCAGCCCGCCCTGGAAGATCACCATGCCCCACAACAGCAGTCCGTTCTGGGAATGGCGCATCAGGATCAGCAGAACATAGCAAGCGACAAAGCCGGAGACGGATACCGTCCATGCCCATTCCCGGCCGATCCGGTCGCTCAGTGAGCCAAGGCCAATCTGCCCGACAACGCCGAACAGGCCTACAAGACCCAAGGCGAACCCCGCGGCCATGGGCGTGTAGCCGACCTCGCTCAGATATTGCGTCTGGTGCACCTGTATGGCGTACCAGATGTACATGCCGAAGAAGAGGCTCATCGCAAGCCACCAGAATCGCGCTGTCCGGACCGCCGACTCCAGTGTCCATTCTGTTGCCGCCCACGCTTTGTCGATAACCGTGTCGACTGCCGTCTCCCGAGTCGACGTCAACTTCATGCCGTCACCGTCGGGCTTCAAACCCATGTCTTCCGGCCGACGACGCTGGAAGAGCAGGTTCATCGGCAAAACGATGACCAGCAGGATGATTGCCATGACCCAGCAGGCTCGCCTCCAGCCATCGGCCTCGATGATGGATTGCAACCAGGGGAACAGGATGATCGCTCCGATCCCGGCGCCGGAGAAGGCTAGTCCAGTTGCAAAGCCCCGCAGGCGCACGAACCAGAAGGGTATCAGATAGGCGTGGCTGGTGTAGGCCAGGATTATGGCGCCGCCGACCACCGCGCTGCCAAGGCTGAGATACAGCAATATCTGGTTGTCCGAACAGGTTGACAGGATAAGGCCTGCACTCACCAGGACCGACCCGGCGGCCATCACCAGACCCGGCCCGAACCGCTCCATGGCAACACCGAGGAACGGTGTGATCAGCATCGAGCTTGCAAAGCCGATGGAGAAGATCGCGGAGGTTGTCCCGCGATCCCACTCAAAATCCCGGAGGATGGGCGGCAAAAGCAGCGAAAAGGATGTTCGGACGCTGACGCCGACGCCGATGGTCAGGAACGCGACCGCTACAACCACCCAGCCGTAGTAGAATGGTAGTCGTCCCAGAGGACTCAAGGGTTTGGTCGCCTGTTCGGTCATGGTGTCCGTACGCAGCTTGCCCTGAACTCAAGCGCACTTTGCCCAACGCCGCAAGCCAGATCGTCACCGCGGAAACCAGGAGCGCGTGACGGAATGCCGAAGCCGGCCCGTCACGCAATCTGCCGGGCGCCAAGAGCCGAAGGCAGTGCCGTAATACCTGCGGCAGGCTGTGCCTGAGGGCAAACCCGGTACGGCAGATCGCCCCTTCCTCATCCTGCCCGATGCGGTTGGACAGCGCGACCGGTTTACCAGAGGGCACTTCATTCGTAGAACTGTTCGATATCGAACCAGCAAACGCCAGCCATGTCAGACCGTTCCACCATTTCGCCCGACGTCATCGCTGACCATGGTCTGACCCCGGAAGAATATCAGCGGATCCTGGCCATCATGGGGCGCCCCCCCAACCTGACGGAACTCGGTGTTTTTTCCGTCATGTGGTCCGAGCATTGCTCCTACAAGTCGTCCAAGAAGTGGTTGAAGACATTACCGACGGAGGCCCCGCACGTCATACAGGGACCGGGTGAGAACGCCGGCGTTGTCGACATCGGCAACGGCTTGGCCTGCGTCTTCAAGATCGAAAGCCACAATCACCCTTCGTCAATCGAGCCCTTTCAGGGCGCTGCGACCGGCGTCGGCGGAATCATGCGCGATATCTTCACGATGGGGGGGCGGCCTGTCGCGACAATGAATGCGCTGCGTTTTGGTGATCCGGATCACCCGAAATCGCGCCATCTGGTATCGGGCGTCGTCGCAGGGATTGCCAGCTACGGCAATTGCATGGGTGTGCCGACGGTCGGTGGAGAGTGCGAATTCGACGCCGCCTACAACGACAACATCCTGGTCAACGCCATGACGGTTGGCGTCGCGCCGGCGGACCGGATCTTCTATTCTGCCGCGACCGGCGTCGGGAATCCGGTCGTCTATGTCGGTTCCAAGACGGGGCGCGACGGAATCCATGGCGCGACCATGGCCTCAGCCGAGTTCGATGACGACAGCGAAGGGAAGCGGCCGACGGTGCAGGTCGGCGATCCCTTTACCGAAAAGCTGCTGCTGGAAGCCTGCCTGGAGCTTATGGCGACCGATATCATTGTAGCCATTCAGGACATGGGTGCTGCAGGTCTCACCTCTTCGTCCGTCGAGATGTCCTCCAAGGGCCGGGCTGGCATCGATCTGGATCTCGACAGCGTCCCGGTCCGCGAATGCGGCATGACAGCCTACGATATCCTGCTATCGGAAAGCCAGGAACGCATGTTGATGGTCCTGAAACCGGGGCGCGAAGACCAGGCGCGCGCGATCTTCGATAAATGGGAACTCGATTTTGCCATCATCGGCACAATCACCGATACCGGCCGCATGGTGGCTCGCATGAACGACGAAACCGTGGTGGACATTCCGGTCGATCCGATGATGCGCGAGGCGCCAGAACATGATCGGCCTCGGGCGCCGACGCCCAAGCGCTCTTCCGTCGCCCCAGTCGATGTCATGCCTCCCGGCACCGTCGAAGACGCGCTGCTGACGCTGGTCGGGAGCCCCAATCAGGCGAGCAAGCGCTGGATATGGGAACAATACGATCATCTTGTGATGGGGCGCACAGCAGTTCGTCCGGGCGGCAATGCCGCTGTCGTCGGCCTGCCGGATGGTTCCCGGGCACTCGCCATGACCACCGATTGCACGCCGCGGTATTGCCTCGTCGATCCCGTTGAAGGCGGCAAGCAGGCCGTCGCGGAAGCTTGGCGAAACCTGACAGCCGTCGGCGCAACGCCACTGGCTATCACCAACAACCTGAATTTTGGCAATCCGGAACGACCGCTGATCATGGGACAGTTCGCCGGCGCTGTACAGGGCATAAGTGCAGCATGTCGCGCACTCGACTTCCCCGTCGTCTCAGGAAACGTGTCCTTTTATAACGAGACGTCCGGCGCAGCGATCCTGCCAACGCCGGTGGTCGGCGGTGTCGGGGTTTTGGGAGATGGCGCTCATGTCGTGGACCGCGGAACCACGGGCGCCGACAGGATCATCATTCTGATCGGCAAGACCGTAGGGCATCTCGGTGCCTCCCGGTACTTGCGTGACGTCCTGAACTGCGCCGACGGACCGGCTCCCCCGGTCGATCTGGTGGCAGAGCGGCTGCACGGAAACTTGATTCGTGGCCTCATCCAGGAAGGCGCCGTTACGGCCTGTCATGACCTGTCGGACGGAGGCCTCGCGCTGGCGCTGTCGGAGATGGTCTTGGCCGGCCAGGCCGGAATCACCATCGACAATGTCCCGGATACACCGCCGCTGCATGCCTGGCTCTTCGGCGAAGACCAAGGGCGCTATGTCGTCGAAACCGCCAAGATGGAGATGGAGCAGGTTCTCGCAGCGGCGCAGGACAAGGGCGCGCCAGCGATGGCGATTGGCCAAACGGTTGCGGAACCTGCGTTGACCCTTCGCGAAGGTCACCCTATATCGGTTTCGCGCCTGGAAGAGGCGCATGAAGGCTGGCTTCCCGCCTGGATCAATCGAAAGACCTCCGCGCGAAGACGACCTGATCCCGCTGACTGACCTGATTGGAGCACTCGTTCATGGCGATGGACGCAGACGAGATAGCTACCCTGATCAAGCAGGCCCTGCCAGATGCGCAGGTGACAATCACGGACCTGCGTGGCGACGGCGACCACTATGCCGCCGAGGTCGTTTCTTCGGAATTTGCCGGCAAGACTCGCGTACAGCAGCATCAGATGGTGTACGAGTCGCTTCAAGGCCGAATGGGCGGTGTTTTGCACGCGCTCGCGCTCTCTACCAGCACCCCGAGCGCATGAGTTCCGGCCATGTTCGGATCTTTCAAACGTAACACGTCCCAAGCGTTACCCTCAATATCAATTTGAGCGACACCCGCGGAGATAGATATCATGACCCAAGCTGCCGTTTCTGCCGATCATCCTGTTTTCGAGCGCATCAAGTCTGAAATCGATGAGCAGGATGTCGTCCTGTTCATGAAAGGCACTCCTGTCTTCCCGCAGTGCGGGTTTTCCGCAGCGGTCGTCCAGATCCTGTCGCAATTGGATGTCAAGTTCAAAGGCTTCAACGTGCTGGATGACACGGATGTTCGCGAGGGCATCAAACATTACAGCAACTGGCCGACCATTCCACAGCTTTATGTGCGGGGTGAATTCGTCGGTGGTTGCGATATCATCCGTGAGATGTTTGAGAACGGCGAACTGCAGCAGTTCCTGGTCGACAAGGGCATCCAGCAGGCTTCCTGACATAGCCAGCCTGACCCGCCGCCCAACCGCGACAGGATTCCTGGAGTTTTTCTGCGCAATATTTTGCTGGCGCCGATATATCTTTATTGGGCAATTATATACTTGGCTACAGTCAATTCGGTTTCACGATGGACTGTGCCAGTTTCAAGGCCCTTTCATGAACTTCATCGGGCACGGGTTCGATCTCGCCCGGCCGACCCTCGTCCTCGATCTTCCTGCAGGTCTCGAGAGTCTGCTCCCGTTTCGATTTTGCCTGTACGTCCTTGTCATCGGCCATAGCGCAGTTCCTCATGGCAAGCTTGCGCCAGTTTGTGTGCGTGAACTGCCCGCCGTTCGTCCAGCATCCAGCCGACCTTCCCGTTTTCCCTGCGCAGTCCGGGAAGCGTGAGGTTGGCGTTCTTGCGGCCGTTGCACGGACGACACAGCAGAATGCGGTTCGAGATGTCGTTTGTGCCCTGACCGGCACGCGGGACAATGTGGTCCAGTTCCATGAACGGCGCTTCCAGTTCCCGCCCGCAGCCGGCACACAAGCACAATCCCGGCGTGATGCTCTGTGCTTCGGCGAGAGCGGCAAACATCACTTGACGGCTCATGCGCTGCCACGGCTCTTTCGGAATGTTCCGGCGTTCCGGGGTCTCGAACGCTTCCGCGGCCACGTCGCCGCCGTCCGTGCGTTCTGGAACTTCCCTAGTGTAATGGACTTGCCCGACAGGAAACAGGTCTCCGTCTTTTCGATCCCCGTCCGGTGGCATGAGACGCTCTTGTACCAGGCGTCTGATGACCGCGTCGTGTGCTTCATCCCATATGTCGATCCCGACCCATTGCCGTTGCAGGCGCTCGGCGGCAACAAGAGTCGTCGCGCAGCCTGCAAAGGGATCGAGAACGATGTCGCCGGGCTTGCTGGAGGCTTCTAAAAACCGTTCATAGAGCGCTAGAGGCTTCTGGGTCGGATAGCCTGTACGTTCTTTGGCAGAGGCATTTATGTGGGGAATTTGCCAAACATCACCGAGACGGCGGCCCCTATCCGACAAATAGATTTTGTACGGCTCTTTTCCACGAAGTTTTTGCCAGCGGAACCAGCGCCCGTCTTCATCCTGTTTGTAATGGGAGTCTCGCTTGCCTGACTGTTCACCATAGGGACGATGGATCACATTGAAAATCGACTCACGTTTGCCGTAGAACAAAATCACATCGTGCTCACGCTGGAACCGTTTGCTTTTCGCTGTATACCGCCGATAGCTCCAAACAACCTCGTTCCGAAAATTCCGCCAACCAAAGATAGCGTCCATCACCGCCTTCAAATAATGCGAAGCGGTCGGATCGCAGTGCAGGTAGATCGAGCCCGTCGGCTTCAGCACGCGCTTCATTTCAAGCAACCGAACGGCCATGAAGCAGATGTAGGCTCCCATCCCGTCCGAATGGGCGTAGCGGGCACTCTCGATGGCCTCCATCAGGTGCGGATGGTCGTCGGTCAACTGATCGACCCAATCCTGATGAACGTCGATTTCCCAGGACCAGCGATCCTGAAACTTCGCGCCCGCTGCCAGGCTGTCCGGGGTGGCGTGAAAGTCACGGCCCTTGTTGAACGGCGGATCCGTGGCGATCAGGTCCACCGATTGCGAGTTCATCCCCCGAAGAAACGGCAGGTTGTCACCGTGAAAGAGCGTCCGGTTCTGCCAGTTCGCTTCCTGTCGGACTGTCGGACTGTCGGACTGTCGGACTGTCGGACTGTCCCTCTTTCAGTCTAGACGATCCGCGCCCGACAGTCACCTCGCCAGGTCCACCCATCACCCATGCCTCCCGACGGCAAAGGGCCATCTTCCCTGTCCGTTCGATCCCCTGTCAAGAAGTTCCAGCCACGACAGCAGGGCGGGCCAGGGGTGACGTGGCGCTGCAGGTGCATGGCACTGATGTGGTGAAACGTTCCGTGACATGCACGACGCACAGATGCCCGACGGAATGCCTGACGGCCTTACGGTGGCGCAGAAGCCCCTTGCAGGCCAGGACTTCGTCGGCATGGACGGTCGAGCCTTCGGCGGGGTGATCCGTCACGAAGCCTGGCAGCGTCCCTGCGTCGGTCTTCTCGACAACCCTGGCCGTGACCTGTCCGGTGGCACGATCACGAATACCGGCAACGGCTGTCTTTCCGGCCACACCACGGCCGGCGCGAAGCTGCTTGTCGACTTCCTTGCCTCCCCAATCCGATTCGTCGGCTTCGGCGGGGCCGTCAAGGACTTCCCGAATGCGCTGAAGCATGAACCACGCCGTCTTCTGCGTTACCTTCAGGTCACGATGCAGCTTCTTGCTGGAAACGCCCTCGAGACTGGTCATCTCGGGACAGATCGCAAGGACCCGTTTGCGCAACGGCACCCGTGACCGCGCCAGCGCCGTGCCGACCCGCACGGAAAGGTGTCGATGACAATCCCGGCAGCGATACGGACGGCTTTCGCCGGCAGACATGTTCTCGAACGTGTCGGTCGAGCCGCAATGCGGACATGCCCGAACGTCAGGCCAGATCAGCGACTCGAACCACGCCGTGGCGGTTGCCTCGTCGGAAAACACCTCGGTCAACTCGATCAGGCTCATGCCTTCACGATAGCAGCGGCCGGGCGCAGGCATTGTCTTGTCCTCCTTGAAGCCAATCCAGGACCGGACATGCTGTCCGTCAAGTATGTAATTCCCCTCTCCATCATCGGTGTCCACATTCCCGACAAGGTACCACAGCGCGAGGCCACCCGCGACTACAGGAACAGGCTCTGACAAAAGTAACCCGGATTTCATCCCTGATCGGCGCTCAGAAAAAGTTGAAGGACCCGGCCAGGTCGTTGATGACACTGGGTTGGGCCACCAATCCGCGCTTTGGGGCGTCACCAGCCCGGTGAAGACCATGGTCACGCGTTATCGATCTCCTGTCACGCTCGAAATGTCCGGGAGGGCGTGGCGCTGCGGGCAAGGCGGGTGATGCCGAGCGGAGCCTGGAGAGTTCCCTGGCCCGGGTGCAGCGCCGCCTGCCGCTCCCTCATGTGCAAGGTTGCCCAAGACATAGGTTCTTGATTGAAAAATATAATTATATCAAATGCTTATAATTTTTCTCTTGGATCACATCGGAAAAATGACGTGCAGATCACTATCGCGCCAGCGCCTTTATTTTGTCCACTTGCCTTCATCGACAGAGGTTGCACAGTGGTTCTTTCCCAGTCTGCCGGTAGCGGCCTTGATGATTCATCGGACGTTCAGCCTTATCGTCGACAACTTGACGTGTGTCCGGGACGACCGGCCGGTCTTCTCTCGGCTCAGCCTCAAGGCACAGGACGGCGATGCGATTTTGCTGTACGGCGCCAATGGCGCCGGCAAGTCATCGCTGCTGCGCATGCTTGCCGGCCTCCTGCCCGTCACCACCGGCAGCATACGCTGGCAAGACCCGGCGACCGCGCTGTCGCCGCCGCCTGCATATTGCGGGCACCGGGATCCGATCAAGGCTTGGTTGACCGTTGGAGAACATCTGGATTTCTGGTGTGCGCTGCATGGCGGCGGTCGGATTGATCGCGCGACGGAGGTATTTGGCCTGAACCGCTTTCTGTCAGTGCCCTGTGGTTTGCTGTCTGCCGGACAAAAGCGTCGACTATCGCTGGCTCGACTGATGCTGACATCTGCGCCGGTGTGGTTGCTGGACGAGCCGACCGTATCACTCGATTCAGAAGGCATCGCCCGGTTGGAAACGCTTATTGCCGATCATCGCGCTGCGGGTGGGCTGGTGATCGCGGCAACTCATGCCGAAATGGCCATCCCAAAAGCTGTAACAGTGAAGCTGAGACCGCCAGATATCCATGCCGGATCTGCAGAATGATACCGTACATGGCAGTATTCCGGCGTGATCTTCGCTCCGCCATCCGTCACGGCGCGGATACGGTGATCGTTCTCGCTTTTTTCGTGGTCACAACGGTATTGTTCCCGCTGGGCGTCGGGCCGGTCGCAAAAACGCTGGCAACCATCGCGCCCGGAGTGATCTGGGTCGCAGCCCTTTTGGCGACGCTACTGTCTCTTGATCGCCTGTTCGCAGCCGACTACGAAGACGGGACGATCGATCTCTTTGTGACAAGCGGCAATAGCTTGATATTGGTGGTAATCGCCAAATGCCTTGCCCACTGGCTGACGACAGGCCTCCCGCTGATCCTTCTGTCGCCGATCCTGGCAGCAATGCTTAATCTTCCGGCAAGCGGCTATCTGATGCTCGCGCTCGGCCTGCTGATTGGTACTCCGGTGCTGACGTTGATCGGCGCAGTGGGTGCTGCGCTGGTTCTGGGCGCACGGCGCGGCGGTGCAATGATAGCAGTGCTTGTATTACCTCTCTACATCCCGGTCCTGATCTTCGGCGTTTTGAGCGTCGATGCCGTGATCAACGCCACCAACCCGTTTCCCAATATCCTGATGCTCACTGCAGCGTTGCTCATCGGCATCGTCGTCGCGCCGTTGACGGCCGCTTTTGCCCTCCGCACAGTTGTCCATTAGAGTTGCCCGCGATCAAGTAATGCGGACCATCAGATGGTCGCGCCGTCAGGCGCGCGACGACCGTTGGTTCGCGTCGCACCCTTTCGACAACCCGCGAAGTCAACAGATATGCTTTTGACCATCATGCTGACCTGTTCGAGAGACTTGACCGGGTTGGCTGCCCATTTGCTCAGAATTTGTTCCTGAAGCGGTGTGTGGTTCGACGATCTGGTCTTGTATCGGGATTTGCTGGCGATATGGCGGGTGCGATGCCTTGGCCTGACCGCACGCTGCTTTGTCACGCATCCGGGCATGCAAAAGCCGGATCCTTGATCAATCATGTCAAAATTACTCACGCGTCAGACCCTGACATCACTCGCGACCTCAGGACCAAACTCTCATAATCTGCGATCACCGCGGTTCGTTGGCGTCGAATGCTGACAGCCCTGTTCCACAAAGGCAACGGACGGCCCGTTGCAGGACACAGCCACAGGTGGCAGCTCAACATCCGGAACATACTGATACCGGGAAAGCCTCTTCCAGCAAGAAACCGAGGCGGCGTCGCTGACCACTGCGGCAAGATCAGCCCAATCACTGGCTGGCAAACTGCGTCGTGCGAATGGCGCAAAACCGTTTTCGCTGATCACGAAAGACCCCCTGCACCGGCCCGGGCAGAAGCAGGCACGTCCATTATGGCCGAGCAGTCATCACGCATTCAGCGCCGCCCAAATCTTGTTGGGAGTCATCGGCATCGACAGATCGGCCACTCCGGCATCAGAACAGGCATCCACCACGGCATTCACGATCGCCGGTAGCGCGCCTACTGTGCCGCTTTCGCCCGCACCCTTTATTCCCAAGGGGTTGGTAGCGCACGGCACGTGCTTGTGATCCAGATCGAAATAGGGCAGGTCGTCGGCCCTTGGCATGCCGTAGTCCATGAAGCTGCCTGTCAACAGCTGGCCGCTGTCTTCATCGTAGAGAATCTGCTCCAACACGGCCTGCCCCCACCCCATCGCGATCCCCCCGTGGATTTGACCAGCGTACAGCAAAGGATTCAGAATCACGCCGGAATCGTCGACCGAAGTATAGCGGTCGACGATCACGACACCGGTATCGGGATCGACTTCAACTTCAACGACATGGCAACCATTCGGAAAGTTGGGTGTCGTCGGTGCGAAGCTTCCAGTCGCCTCGATTCCCGGGCCATACGCAGCGAACGGTCCACTACGCATGAAAGCAGCCTTGCAGATTTGCCGCCAGCCGGCTTTCTTGTCAGTGCCGGCGACAGAGAATTCCCCGTCGGCAAAGTCGATGTCATCCTGCGCTGCCTCGAACAGGGCGGCAGCCAAGAACCTGCCCCGGTCAATCACCTTGTCGGCAGCATCGCGCAAGGCAGCGCCCCCAACTGTCATGCTACGCGCTGCGTAAGTGCCCCGACCAAAACTGACAATATCGGTGTCGCCCTGCCGAAACCGGATCTTTTCGGACTCAACACCCAGCCAGTCCGCGGCCATCTGGGCATAGACCGTTTCGTGTCCCTGACCGTGGTTGTGCGTGCCGGCAAGGATGGTGATTCCACCGCTCTCGTCAAATCGGATCTCCATCCGGTCGTTGAACACGCCGCAAGTCTCAATGAAGTAGGCGAGACCGCGACCCCGCCGCCTGCCGGCCGCAGCCGTCCCCGCCGCCCGTTCCGGGTAACCTTTCCAGTCAGCAACCGCGAGTGCCTTGTCCATCAGTGATTCGAAGTCCCCGGTGTCATAGGTTGGTCCGAACGGCGCGGTGTGGGGAAGTTGATCCGCCCGCAGCATGTTGCGGCGGCGCAGTTCGACCGAATCGATGCCGGTTTCGCGCGCCGCCAGATCGACCAGTCGCTCAATGACGTGAATGGCTTCCGGCCGGCCAGCGCCCCGATATGGGCCGATCATGGCCGTATTCATGAAGAGGCCAGTGACATCCAGGTGCGCAGCGGGGATATGATACACTCCTGTATACAGCATGCATCCCAATTGCGCGGCCGCTGGCGCTGCCGAAGACAGGTAAGCGCCGAGACCATATCGTGCCCTGACCTTCAGGCCGATGAAGCGACCATCAGAATCCAGTGCAAGAGAAGCGTCCGTCAGCACATCGCGCCCGTGCGTGTCGTTTTGCAGACCTTCTGTGCGACTGGAGCACCACCGGACGGGTTTCCGGAAAACCCGCGCGGCATGGCAGACCAGAACATCTTCTTGAAAGGCGTTGTTTTTCATGCCAAAGCCGCCGCCCACATCAGGGCTGATCACGCGGATGTCGGTTTCTGGTATACTGAATACATTCGTTGCCAGAACCGGACGCAGGCCATGCGGATTCTGCGATCCGGTGCGAATGATCAAGCGCCCGTCGGACGAATCGATCCATGCCGCACTTGCGCGGGGCTCCATCGGATTGGCGGAAACGCGGTTATTGTGGATCTTGAGTGACACGACCGATGCCGCAGCCGCAAAGGCTGCATCGGTCGCCGCTGCATCACCACGCTGAAAACGGAAGCATCGATTGTCTGCCGCATCTGCCCACACTCTGGGCGCGCCCGGCGCTTCGGCCCGTTCGACTGTTGTCACCGATTCGCTGTCCGTGTATTCAATCCAGACGAGGTCTGCGGCATCCTCGGCCAAGGCCCTGCTGTCAGCGACAATGAATGCGACCGGCTCGCCAACATAGCGGACTTCGCCTCGCGCCAGCGCCGGTCGGGGCGGCCAGTAGTCCGGTGGTGGAGCCCCCGTGGCCGCTGGCGAACTGTGGCATGGCACGTCCCCGACACCCGCGGCATCAAGATCAGCAATCGTCCAGACTGCTCTTACACCCTTGGCGGCAAGAGCCTTTTCCCGATCAATACTCAGAATTCCGGCCTTTGCGTGCGGGGACCGTACAACGAATCCGTGCAGGGCGGCGGGCAGCACAGTGTCATCAACATACTGTCCGCGACCGGTCAGGAAGCGATGATCTTCCCGCCTCAATGCAGGTTGGCCAAGTCCAAACTTCATGATTTCAATCTGAGCATAGACATCAGAATTCCAGCAGCCATTTGCGCAGGATGCCGCGCAGGATGCCGCGCGAACGCCAGGACCATCGCTTCGGGCCAAGCTGCTCGAAATATCGGCCAGCCTTCACCGCCGCCGACCGGGCGCGGTCATCGTCGATGAATACCGCGAATATGATCTCGCGCGTTGATCTGGTCACCATGAACCCGGCCAGTGACCGGACATGGTTTATCGCGCCTGTCTTGCCCCTGACCTGCATCCACTCTGGCATATCCGACCCGACGAGATCGCGCAACGCGCCCCGGCCGCCCTGCTGCTGCCGCGTGTGAACTGCGTAAGCCATGTCGGATCCGATCCGGTAAGGCTTCAGGATATCCCAAAGGCTATATCCGGCGTAAGTCTGCAGGCGAGCCCAGCGCAGGATGGCCACCATCTGTCGCGGCGAAATACTGGTGTCCCGAGACAGACCGGAATGGTTGGCAATGCGAATGCCGGCCCAGTTGACCTTCGGCAACTTCCGGCGAAACCATTCTGCCATCGCCGCACCGGATTGCCGAATCGTCAAGGGCCTGCCAGTAGCCCGGCGCGTCGTGCCCTGGCCGACGATTTCGGTCGCGACGTTGTTCGAGTATTTGAGGAAACGCCTGGCAACCTGAACCATCGCATCGCTTCGATGGCTGATCAGCAACGTTGCTCCGGCAGGACGCCTGCCCGGCATGGTACCGGGCAGTTCAATGCCGGACATCTTCGCGAACTGCCTGAACACATGAGCGGCATGGAAGCTGGCCCGTTTGACCGGCACCCACCGCTCCCCGCTGCGGCGGACCCGCGGAGAGATCAGCCAGCGCGGCGTCGCCTTGCTGGTGTCCCATACCACGCCGCGCGGAACTCGAACTCCGAGCGGGGCCACACCTCCGGTAACGATATCGACTGGCACGGTCAAATGATTCGCTTTTGAATACACCGTCACTCGCATCCCTCTGTCAGACCGGCCCCACCGAAGACGGAGACGGTTGAAGTTGAGCGACAAGGCCCCGACTCCGGCGTTGTAGGACACGTTCTTCTCGTGTGCGTCGCTGACTGCAGAGGCGTCAGGAAACAGGCTGTTGTCAAATATGAAGCGCCCATTGACTTTCAGGATTGCCCGCGCCTTGAGCGCGTTGATCATGGGCACGAAGTCGTCGGTGAACAGTTCCGGATCGCCACCGCCGACCAGGATCAGGTCGCCGTTGAGTGTATTTCCGCTGACTTGACCCGTCATATACAGGCGGGTGGACAGGCGATGGTCGGCGCCAAGAACATTCAGTGCCATGATCGCCGTTGGCACCTTGATGGCAGAGGCAGGAATGAATCCACCATCTGGTTGTCGCGCAGCCAGAACCGTGCCTGTCACGGCATCCACCGCCAGGTAGCCGATACTGTGTTCATCGATCTGGAAATGCCTGAACAAGGCGGAATATCCGACCGATTTCGCGGCCTTCCCTCTTTCATCGTCGTTGGCTGTTTCGCTACCCGGCTGTTCGGTCCGCTTTTGGGCGTGCGCAACGGTCTTGTCGAGTTCCGCCGTCGATCGGGCTTGCTTTTTCGACACGACAATCGACGGCAGGACATCGCTGTTCCCTGCGCTGACCGGATCGATCGTCACGGCTCCGAGCGATTGTCCGAAACCACCCAATGCCAGCGCCGCCAACAGTCGTCGCATTCCTCTCAACTGGTGCCCCCAACTGTTTTGCCGGTCTTTTGCCAGCCCGATATCGAAACAGACCAGTCCGACCACTTCTGTCCAACCGGCGACACTCTCCCATTGACGGTCGCGACTATACTGCACCGCCAGCAGAATTACACATGCGGATAACATCACTCATCCGGATATTGTCTTTTGGGTGCGCCTGGCGCAGCACCGACATCTTGCCAAAAGCGCCCGGGATGCCGGGTGTCCGGTCAACGCCACCATCAATGTTCGGAATCCGGAAGCCGACCCGCTTCCTGACCGCAATATCGTTTCCCATGAGGAGAACAAGTTGTGACCGCGGCTGGCGCCGCGCCGCTTCAACCGGACGCCGTCAGGGCGTTTGCACTCGATGGATGCAACGATGATGTTGTCCTCTATGGTGTGATGACAGGATCAAGTTGACAAACCCGTTACCCAAGCCAGACAACTCGAGAGCAGGCAATCGCTTCAGCTACACGGGAGAAAATGATGGGCCGCGTTCAGAACAAGGTGGCAATTGTTACAGGCGGCGCCCAAGGCATCGGGGCGCACTACGCCAGAGCGCTGGCCGCCGAGGGCGCCAAGGTCGTCATCTCCGATGTCTTGGATGGTGCATCGCTCGCCGAAGACATCGGCAATGCTGCCCGCTTCATCAATGCCGATATATCCAATCGCGATGACATCAACCGAATGGTCGATTTCACTGTCCAGGCATTCGGGACAGTCGACATCCTCGTCAACAACGCTGCCATATTTGCCAGTATCACACCCAAGCCGTTCCTGGAAATTGAGGCAGACGAGTTCGACCGCATGATGCAAGTGAACGTCCGCGGCCAATTTCAGGTCATTCAGGCAGTGGCCCCCATCATGATCGGGAAGCGGGCCGGCAAGATCGTCAACATCGCCTCCGGCGTCGTCCATGTCGGCCCGCCGATGATGTCCCACTATACGGCTTCCAAGGGAGCCGTCTGGGTAATGACCAAGTCTCTGGCACGCGAACTGGCGGAGCATGAAATCCAGATCAACAGCCTTTGCCCCGGGTTTGTCCTCAGCGAGCAGGTCTTGGCCAACAAGGACAAGTGGAGCGCCTTTGTGGAAAAAGCGCCTCAAGCGCGCCTGATAAAACGGGACCAGACGCCTGAGGATCTGCTGGGGGCGCTACTGTTCCTGTGCTCCAGCGACAGCAATTTCGTGACCGGGCAATCGATCGTCATTGACGGCGGCGTCACGCTGCGGTGAGGAAACGCGGGCCGAAACTTCGACCGACCCGGCTTGGATCATGACGCCATCCCTCAGAAATCACCGGCACGCTCGTGTCTGATCGCAGGAGACGATGGAATTTCCAACCTGTTCCCACTCGTTCCCGAAAAAAACGATCACAATCGATTCGAGAAAAAAGTGATCGACAGAATGCCAAAATCGGGCCAACGCATGCGGCTTGCACGTCAACCAGACACGGCGTCAATCTTCAAGTTTCTTCACCGGGGAGCGGCAATGCCTGCACACTGATCCGAAACTGCAGTCCGACGGCGTCCTGATGGCCTGCCATATCCGGGTGTAGCCATGGGCGCTGCATGGAACAGGTTGGCCCAATCGCACGCGACTCGCTAGAACCGTGTCAAGGAAATAGCTGAAAGGCAGACATGACCGCTCTCGAACCGCCGAACAGCGAGGCCGTAGCGTTACCCAAGGCGCTGACCATTCCTCTTCTGACAGCGGTAAGCCTGTCGGTCTTCGGCATGATGGGGCTGGTCTTCGCCAATGTATTCAGCCGCTATTTGCTGAACCAGCCGATCGCCGGTGCGGAAGAAATTGTCAAGTTTCTCATGGGCCTGACGATCTTCGGCGGCCTGCCTATCGTGACTTGGAACAAGGGCCACGTCACGGTGTCTCTGTTCGAGGAGTTTTTCCGTGGCAGGGCAAAGCTGATCCAGGTGTTTTTCGTCACCGTGCTGTCCGTTATCGCGCTCGCCTTCATCTGTTTCCTCATGTACCAGCAAGGTGAGTCTCTGGCCGAGGCGAAGCAGGTCACCAACTATCTTGGATGGCCCCTTTCGCCGATCGCCTACGTCATGTGCGGCTTTACGGCGGCCACGCTGCTCCTCCAGCTGATGCTCGCCTGGTTCCTGTTCCGTCGCATCACGACTTGCCCGGCCGGAATTTCTGCGGCGATACCGGTCGACTGAGCGAGCGACGCGATCGTGGACGTTACCATCATCGGCTTTCTGGCGCTGTTCGCAATCTGCTTTTCCGGCGTGCCGCTGGGCTATGCGCTGATCATCGTCGGCTCGGTCGGTTTTGCTTATGTTCGCGGTGAGGCCGACGACATCGGATTCTTCCAGGCGCTGGCCGAAGGCGCACAACCGGCCATGACCATGGCCGGCCAGCAGATTATCGACATGGGCTTGAACGACGGTCTGGCGGTCCTGCCGCTTTTCGTGCTGATGGGAGTTTTCATCCACCGGGCCGGCCTTTCAGACGGACTGTATGCTGCCGGTAATATGGTATTCGGCCGGGCGCCAGGCGGCCTCGCCATGGCAACCATCGGAGCCTGCGCCGGCTTTGCAGCAGTTTCCGGATCGTCTCTGGCCACGGCGGCAACCATGGCCAAAGTCGCCATGCCCTCGATGAAGCGCTACGGCTATGCAGACAGTCTTGCAGCCGGGTCGATTGCTGCCGGCGGGACGCTGGGAATCCTCATACCACCTAGCGTACCCATGGTGATTTACGGGATCCTCACAGAGAGCGATATCGGCAGGCTGTTCATCGCCGGTGTGCTCCCGGGCATCTTGCTGACAATCCTGTATATCATCGCCATCATCGTCGTTGTCTGCCTCAGACCAGGTCTGGCACCCAAATCGGAAGTGTCGCGGCCGGACAATTCGGTAGAACTGTTTGTCAGCGTCGGCGGCGTCCTCGTGTTGTTCGCGCTGATCCTGGGCGGGATTTATTTCGGCGTATTCACTCCCGGCGAAGCAGCCGGCATCGGCGCCGCGACCAGTCTTCTTTTCCTGCTCATCACCTTGAGTTATCGGCGACAAGCGTCATGGCGCGCAATTGTGGAACCGCTGGTCGAAGCCGGCCTCACGACCTCAATGATCTTCGTGGTTGCGTTCGGGGCGCTCATCTTTGCCAACTTCACCAATCTGGCCGGGATGGTCGACAGCATCGTGCAGCTGATCGAGTATCTGGAACTGTCGCCCGTCGGCGTCGTCATCGCAATGTGCGTGGTCTATCTGCTGCTGGGCTGTGTCTTCGACAGTCTGGCCATGCTGCTACTGACCATCCCGATTTTTGTCGCCGTGCTGGAGCCCATGAACGTCGATCTGATTTGGTTCGGCATCGTAGCCATTATCATTGTGGAGATTGGCTTGATCACACCACCTATCGGCATGAACGTCTTTGTGGTGAAGACCGTGCTGACCAACGTACGAATTTGGGCGATCTTTTCGGGTGTCATGCCATTCGTTGTTGCCAGCCTGCTCGGCCTGACCCTGATCATCGCGTTCCCGGATATTGCACTGGTTCTGCCCAATCTCATGGACTGAGACCAGGCCATCCGCTCGGTTCTTGCGGAAAATGACCTGGAGATTGTTCCGGAAATTCCGGAAGCAGCCAACCTGCTGACGGAACGGAAACAGTCATCAGTGCGGTTGCATCTGATGACCCGCAACGGTGTTCAGCAAATAGCTGGCGAGACGTTCCAAGCGTGATCGGCATGTGTGATTTGGAATGCTGCAGGAACGTCGAGGCCTTGAGAAGCGTGAAAAGATCCCACTTCACGACGTCAAGAATGCTGACGACCGCAGGCAGCAACGCTGTCTCGATCGATTGCAATCACCGCCTGGTTGAGGGGATGGCCGGATTCGAACCGGCCGCCGCAATCGAGCCTTCTGCACCTCCGCGGCCAATCCGGCGCTTGATGTCATCCGGCTTTGCCTGTGGCGGGTTGATCAATCGGCTCTCTCCGGAAAACTCAATCGGAATCCAGCAGCGGTTCGAGCCGCGGCCCGGACACGCGTTGGACGCCGCATTCGTTCACCAGCCGGCGGCGACGCCCTCATTTCACCGACCACGATGCATCCTTCTCGAGAACTGCAGCGTCGCCGCGTAAACAGTTGGCTCGACCCGCGCATGGGGGATGGCTCCGGCTTCTCTCGGAGCCGTGCAGCGCACAATGCCCAGAATGTCGAAAAAGTTCCCGGAAAACATCGTTTCCGGGAACCACAACAGGGAGGCTTTGCATCAGGGAGAATACAGGGCTCTCTTCGGAGACCCCACGTCAGCAAGATTATGGAGCCTGTTTTTGACCGGTGATACGACTAATTCAACAGAGTCGTTATGCGGGTCTTGCATGGCTCCGAATTCAAAATCATCCGCGCCATATGGCGGCGATGGCAATCAGAACCGCGTCTCACTGACCTTCTGAATCAGAAAATCCCGAAAAACGGATACCCGTGCCGAATTGCGCAGCGTCTCAGGATAAACGAAATACGCTGTCATCGCCGGTCCGTCGGTTTCTGAGAGGACGCGCACCATGTTCGTGTTGCCGTCCACCAGATAGTCCGGCAGCAGCGCCAACCCGACCCCGCTCCGCACCGCGCGGAAAATACCGTAGACGTTATTCATGCACAGCACGGGCAAACGCGGCTTCGATTCCGTGGTTCCGGCATTCAGGATCCAGCCCGCGTTGGCAAATGCCGGCGGCCGCGGATGATCGGTGAAGGTGATGAGACTGTGATCATCAAGTTCCTTCAGAGTCTTGGGCATCCCGTGTCGCCGCACATAGTCCGTCGACCCATAGACATGGTTATGGATCGTCATCAGCGACCGGCGGATGAGGTCCGGCTGGGTCGGCTCGGAGAGACGGATGGCCACATCAGCCTCACGCATGCCGAGGTCGATTTCGTCATCGGTGAAAACAAGGCTCACGTCGATGTCCGGGTATTTTTTCAGGAACTCGCCGATCCGGGGCGTCAGCCAGCTGGAACCGAGGCCGGTCGTCGCCGTAACCACCAGAGGACCTTCCGGTTTCTGCTTGCTTTCCGCAATCAGCGCTTCGGTTTCGTTGAGGCGGCTCGACATATCGCGGACGCTGCGATACAGCAATTCTCCCTGTTCCGTAAGGATCAGGCCGCGCGCATGCCTGTTGAACAGCTGTGCGTTCAGCGATTCCTCCAGGGCGCCGATCTGCCGACTGACGGCTGACTGACTGAGGTGCAGGGTATCGCCGGCATGGGTGAAGCTTCCCGCTTCCGCCACGGACAAAAATACCCTGAGTTTGTCCCAATCCATCACCGCCCCCGTGATCATGACATCAACGGCGCTATTCAGCCGCCATGGACATGATGGTTTTGCGCTCGGCGAGGAATTTCTCGACATCCAGGGCTGCCATGCAGCCCAGGCCCGCCGCCGTAACAGCTTGTCGATAGACCTTGTCTGTCACGTCGCCGGCGGCGAAGACGCCCGGCACATCGGTCAGAGTGCTGTTCGGTTCTGTCTGGATATAGCCGTCGTCATCCATCGCGACCTTGCCACGAAAAATCGAAGTCGCCGGATCGTGACCGATCGCCACAAAAATTCCGTCGACGGGCTTTTCCGTCACCTCGCCGGTCTGCACGGTCCGCAGTTTTGCCGCCGTGACGCGGGGTGGATCGCTGTCGCCGACCACTTCCTGCAAAACCGTATCCCATATCGGTTCGATCTTTGGATTGGCAAAAAGCCTTTCCTGCAAGATCTTTTCCGACCGTAGTTCATTCCGTCGATGGACTAGATAGACTCTGGCGGCATGATTGGTCAGGTAGATGGCTTCCTCGACAGCGGTATTGCCGCCTCCGATGACCAGCACTTCCTTGTCGCGATAGAAGAAACCGTCGCACGTTGCGCAAGCAGAAACGCCGAAGCCCATGAATTTCTCTTCGCTGGGCAAGCCAAGCCAACGTGCCTTGGCACCGGTCGCAATGACTACCGCATCGGCCAGATAGATATCGCCACCATCCCCGACACAGCGGAACGGCCGCAGGGTGAAATCGACATCGACAATCAGGTCATGCGTGATGGTGGTGCCGACATGTTCGGCCTGGGCTCGCATCTGCTCCATCAGCCATGGGCCCTGGATGACGTCGGCAAACCCGGGGTAGTTCTCCACGTCTGTCGTGATCGTGAGTTGGCCGCCCGGCTGGATGCCCGTCACCATCCGCGGGCTGAGGCTTGCACGAGCAGCGTATATGGCAGCAGCATATCCTGCCGGGCCGGAGCCAATGATCAACACGCGGTCATGAAATGTTTCAGGCATCGCCGGATATCCAGAGGGAGAAATAGAAAGGCGAAAATTACTGCGCCTTTCGAACACAGATACGACTGGAGCAGCCCACTGGCAATGTCAGGTTCAACCTGAGCGCATGGCAACACTGGCTGCAGCCGATGTCAGAAGCCGAACATGTGGTCAAGACTGAAGGAAGTCTTGCCATTAAGGAGCCCGTGATAACCGAAGAGGCGTTGTTTCAGGGCCCTGACGATGATGTAGGCACCATTCCCCGCTTCTTGCCGTTCCGCGACATCGAACTTTTCGGAATAGCGCCAGTGCACGGAACCATTGGCCGGCACCTTGATGATCTTGGTCGTCACCAGCAGTCCTGCAGCTGAGTACAGACGGAGTTCGGCCTCCGCTTGGACCCTGCCCCAATCTGCAGCTACAGGATTTATCAGATGACACATGGTGTCGAGCGGTGCGTCGCCCAGGCGCAAGAACAGTCGCGTCGACAGACCAGGAGACGGGCCGTTATAGGATTGCGGCTCGCTCCGGTAGGTGAGGATGTGATTGAAAATATGTGCGCCGAAGCTGGTTTCCGCCGCGTGACCCGAAACGCGATCCTCATAGCGGAATATGGCGTGAAGCCAGCCGTCGGCATCGCCGCCGTCAGAAAAGTCGTACATCAACTCAATGTGACCGCTTTCGCTGCCCAAGGCACCATCCAGCTTGCCGTTTTCCTTCAGCAGTTCATCAATTTCCAACCAGACGCAATCGCCTCGCGCCAGACACCCAAGAGAATGATAGCACCGCTCTTCGCCAGTCGCATCGAACAGGGCCACACCAACTGGCAAGGTCGTCTGGCAGGTTGACATCGGCGTTGGCAGCAGAGCCGCCGAAAAGCGGTCGAGGGGCAGGACAGGCGCCGGCAAAACAAACCCGCGGCCCATCAGATTGCCGAAGGACTTGATCTTGGCATCTGGTTCCAGATCTGTCCGCTCGACATTGGCGTGCGCCATCCGTATTCGACCGTTAGCCTTGCGAATCTCATAGCGCGGGCGAACAAAATATTTGCCGGCCCTGATCTCGACCTGCTGTGGAGATTCAAGATCGGGCAGAACGTCCGAGACGTTAACCGGTGTGCTGGCGAAGGGCGACAACGCGCAGGTCAACCAAGCGACGTTTTCGTCACCCATACGGTTCAGTCCGATGCCGTTGACCGGAATGGGACAGGGATGACTGTTTTGAATCCAAAGGATCACCTCTTCGCCATCTCTCGGCGCTGGCAGCCCGGCATATAGATCAGCGGGCCAAGCATTGGCGTCGTGCGTACAGGACAGGACGTCCGGCCTGTCGCCATAAAGATCAAGGGCATACTTGACGACATCATGGCCGGTCGCGCCAATCACATGCAGAAACAGTTGGCCTTCGAAGGGTGCCAATCCGAAACGCGCCCTGACATCGGCGCTGTCAATGCACAGACTGACGTCGCCGTCAGGCACAGGATCTGTCCACTCGGCAAGGGTTTCACCGTCGCGGCCGAAAAGCCGTGCCCAGATTTTCAGCCCGCGGCCGCCATATCGGCGCCAGTAATTTGCCGTGACGATTCTGGTGTGCTGTCCATCCGAATCTCGAAAGAAGGCAAAATTTGTTGCGAAGTTCAGCGGATCAAGATAGCGGCCCGACCGGGTAATCATCTCCTCCGGCAACCGGAGATCGTCCAGACTTCGGAAATCGACGTCGGCATCAGCCATCCTGTCGATATGGTAGATCAACTGCTCTGCGTCGAACGCCGCAACCAGTATCGCTTGCGGGAGTCGGTCCATGATCTCCGTGACCGGGCGGGCAACACACCCGGCCACGGTCCGGCCGATTTTTTCAATGTCTTGAACGTAGACGCCGACGATCTCCAATTCGCCGATCGGAAAAAATTCAATCAGGGGTTCGAACTGGCCCCAAGGGTCGTACACAGCCACACTCCCTCGTGCTGCAAGCGCGGCATAAAGAGCCCTGACCCTATCAGCCGTCAGCGGATGGCCCAGCGCCTTGAACAGCGTTGCGCCACCAGTGACATTGCTGAACGTTTGGATATTCAGGGGCATCAGTGCAGGGTTTCCTCAAGGCGCCGCTTTATACCAACGGCACAGGGCGCCTTCATCGGAATACTGTCGCATAGTTCGGGATCGCATCTTCGACGCCTACGGAACATGCGAGGATGTCCACCGCCAAGAAAGGCTGCGTGGTCATTGCCTTCCTCTTGATGGATCGACCAGCAGCTTCATGAAGCCGATCAATATTCGGTCATTATTCCTCTCTATCGGCCGATGAAGCATTGCGGGCGGCGAGCAAGGCCTGAATCTGCGCTGCTGCCGCTGCCGTATCGTCAGGCGGCTCATAGCGCCAATGATCCAGTTTCCCGGCAAATGTCCGGGTATAGCCGTCCGCTTCCAGCTGTTTCTGAAAGCGGTCGATCCGGCGCGATGCGCCTTCCATGGGCACGATATAGACAGGTTTTCCTGTCGCCAGAGCCTCCGACGTCATAGAGACCGAGTCCCAGGTGACAAGAACCGTATCAGCCAGCCCCAACCAATCGAAATAGGGATTGTCGCCCGAGCCGTCCCAGATCACAGCGTCTGTCTCCGAAAGTCGATCCTTGAGGACGGCTACCATAGCGGGATCGGTACGGCGCGACGGTGTGATCCTCAAGTCGACTGGCTGGGTGGCGCACAGAGACGCCAACTGATCTCCGAGTCGCGTGGCCACAGCCTCGGTCAGGCGATGGCGGCTATTGGAGCCACCGATCAGGACGGTCACGGCCTGACGGCCGGTCGATACACCGGCGCGAGCGGCTTGCTGCCCGCGCGCCAGCCGGTCGATCGTGACCCGGTGAACGGCCGCGCGAGTGACGAGTACGTTCGGGCCACGTAAATCATCATGCCGCGGGACGACGATGAGGTCGAACCGATCCGCCGGCACATGGGGGTGCTGGATATGCACGGCAAGCGTCACACCACGGGTGCATTTACGGATCGCTATGTTCAGCGCGACGGTGCGTTTGCCACATGAAATGACTACATCCGGCCACGGCGGCGCAATCGGATCGCCACCATTTCCAACGGCCATCAGCGGGACTGGCCACGTACCCGCGGGCAGCCAGCGCCAAGGAGGCCGAACGTCAATCCGTTTTATGACAACCGTGCCCGATACGGCGTTCACCACTGCCTCGGCAACACCCCGCGCCTGGTTTTCCATGCCGAGATGACCTTCGGTCATCGCCCAGATCGTAACCGGCTGGATCATGGGCGGCTGGCCTTCAGAATTGTGAATGATTCGTAAAACATTGAAACTTTATTACCTATCTGGCAATAGGCTTGTAATACTGGCGCCATGAGTGATTACACAGGGAAATATCCGGCACCGCTCGAATCGAGAACGCCGCCGACAGGGAGTCACGGGTAACGCATGCCACCGCGCTCGACGACGGACAGTCCCAGGAGAGTTCGCCTGGACGCGATTGACCTCAAGATCCTGCGTGACCTTCAAGAACATGGTCGCATGACCAACGTCAATTTGTCCAAGCGTGCCGGAATTTCCGCGCCACCGTGCCTGCGCCGGGTACGGGCGCTAGAAGCGGCCGGCTACATCAAGGGCTATCATGCCCAAGTCGATTCCGAGGCGCTGGGTTTCGAGGTGCTGTTTTTTGTCTTGGTCGGGCTGGATAGCCAGGCTCAGGAAGTGCTGAGGGCGTTCGAAGCCGAGATGGCGACATGGCGCGAAGTTCGCGAGTGCCACATGGTGCGCGGTGCCGGGGATTTTCTCCTGAAAGTCGTGGCCCGAAACACTGCCCATGAGAACGAGATCACGACGCGCCTCACGTCTGCGCCGCACGTCACGACAGTCCAGACCATTCAGGTCATACGCAGCGGCAAGGATCGGCCAGGTGTTCCAGTGGATATGGAATAGTTGCGATCACGTGCTGGATCGCGATATCCAGAGCAAAGAATCTTACCTGAACTAGCGGGTTTTCGCTTCCGCCCGCTGGTCGTCGACATGAGGGGTGGCATCGGCATAGCCGCGCCCCCGATTGCCCCGGATGTGCCGGTACAGACGCGTGTTGGCGTGGCCACTGGGGCACAGCCCCTCGCGCTTCTGGTATCGCTGGATGGCGAGGCGGCTTTTCCTGCCAAGAACGCCGTCTGGCTTCAGCCGACCGTAACCCTTGCGGGACAGGCGTCGCTGCAGGTCAACCCGTTGCCACTTGGTAAGCGCGTGATCGCCGTACGGCCAGCGTTTGCGAATCTCGAAGCCACCCTTGATTTTCTCCGCCAGAACCGAGACCGCGAAAGCGTACTCTATAAGGTTATTGTAGCGCATGATTGCGCGGAAATTGCCCGGTAGCAGGAACACCGGTCCCCTGCAGCCTGCCGGCATGTAGATCGCGGCTTTTTCTTCGCTGTCCGGCAGGAGCCGACCTCCGACGCCACGAACGCCATCCCGACGCCATTCATTGAGAGCGCGCCATTTGTAGAAACCCGTCCTGGTCAGGCGAAACGATCCTGGCAGGCGTACTTCGTAGATCGCGCTCTTGACCCTGGTATTCCACCGACCCCGTTCGATATTGTAGTTGGCAATGGAGGCGAAGACGTCCGCCGGCGTTCGCCAGATATCGCGGCGACCGTCGCGATTATGGTCGACGGCGAAGTAGATGTAAGACGATGGCATGAACTGAGGTTGGCCCATGGCGCCGGCGAAGCTGCCGTACATTTGGCTGCGCCGGGCGTAGCCACGGTCGACAATCAGCAGCGCGCCCAGAAGTTCTGACGAAAAGAAGCGGCGGCGTGAACTGCGATAGCCTCTCCTGGCCAGGGTCGGGATGACCGCATGGCGGCCACTAAAGGCACCATACTTGGTTTCGACGCCCCAGTAGCCGACAAGGTAGTGCGCCGGGACGCCGTATTCGGCTTCGATCTCCTGCAGCAGTTCCTGGTGGCGGGCCATCAGTTCGCGGCCTCTCTCCACGAAGTCCGGCGTGACAATCCGGTTCAGATAATCCCGCACTGCATTGCCGCGCCGCCAATGGGCAGTCGACGCACCATCAGCGCCAAGTTCATCGGCTACCTGCCGCTTGATCGTCATCTTCCGGGACGCGATCTTGTCATTAGCGTCGTCAGCCCTCAAACCATACAGTGCGCTGTCGACAGTCGACCAACTGATACCGCAGTCGCGCGCGACTTCTCCGACTTTGCGGAGGTAATTGCTGAAATCGCCGCGGGAGCGGTAGATTTTGGGGCTCCGCTTCAAGCATTGACGATACTGATTGGCAGCGTCGGCTTCGAACTGACCTGACGCCCGTCCGCATCCCGAAAGGGCGGCCGCGCCCATGACAACAACAAGAACCAGCCGCCCGATGCTCATGAAGGGCTGGCGATCTCCGTTGGCGATACGGCAAACCTGCGATGACATGCCTGTCTGCCCCTGTCGTCCAGACCGGTCTTGCTCGGGCGATGGCGTGCTAATCACCTTGTCTCTTCCTCGCGCCTTACCGTGATGCCGCTGCGCGCACAGCTTCCAGCAGGGTATGGTCGGCGTAGCCATCGGCCGGTTTGCCGCCTCTTTTCTGAAAAACGCGGATTGCCATTCGGGTACTGGGCCCGACCTTGCCATCCACCGGACCCGGGTCATATCCCAGCTGAATCAGCTTGTGCTGCAACTCTGTTTTCTCTGGGCCACTCAGCAAACGGTCTTTCGCTGGCCATGCAGCGACCAGTTTGCCACGCCACGCCAGCCGCTCGGCCAAGAGACCGACTGTCAGGGCGTAAGCGCTGGCGTTGTTGTAGCGCAATATCGCTCGGTAGTTTTCCGTCACCAGAAAGACCGGTCCTCGCCAGCCGGACGGAATGATCAGGCTGACGGGCCGATCAACAGTCGGCAGCGCCTTGTCGTTAACCAGTTTCACGCCCAACGCTGCCCATTCGGCAACCGGTCTGCGCACTTCCAAATGCGCCTGACTGTAGTCAAAGCCCTTGGGCAATCGGACTTCCCATCCGAAAGGCAGACCGGTCCTCCAGCCTGATTTCTCCAGATAATTGGCCGTGGATGCGAAAACATCCGGCAGGCTGCGCCACAGATCGCGTCGGCCGTCGCCATCGAAATCCACGGCGTGGGCGAGATAGGTGGTGGGAATGAACTGGGTATGGCCCATTGCGCCCGCCCAGGAACCTACCAGACGCCGGAGCGGCGCGTATCCCTTGTCGGACATTTCCAGCGCAGCGAAGAGCTGCTGACGCCAGAATGGCCGGCGCTTCGGATCACCAGCATAGGCCAGGGTTGCCAGCGAATCGACTACCCGGAAGGCACCCAGATTGGCGCCATAGCCGGACTCGAGTCGCCAGATAGCCACAAGATAGCGCGCTGGCACGCCGTAGGCCTTTTCCACCTTGTCGAACAGCGCGGCATGTTGCTTGAGCTTCAAGCGTCCGATCCGCAGCGTCGGCGCGGTCGTCCGCGCGGCGATATAGGCACCAACCGGCGCGACGAATTCCGGCTGGTTGTTGTCAAGCGCGATCACCTTGCGGTTCAGACGCAATCCCCTGAAGGCCGCCGCGACAGTGGCGGGCTTGATGCCCCGCGCGTGAGCATCGGTGGTCACGGTCTTGAGCCAATCGGAAAACAATGCATGGGTTTGTGACCCATCGTCGACGTCTTGCGCTTGTTTGGCAAGTACCGAAGAACCCGCCATGAATAAACCGACAGCATACGTCGCCGCAAATACAATCGCGAATGAGCCCGACACTCCAGCTCTCCTCAACATCAACCTGATTTAGACTTTCTTTTGATACAGCCGAAAAATAATTCTTTCATATTTACATGAATTCACTCAAGTGACCATCTTTTATTCATCTCGCGGCGGAGCGAAAAATTGATGATGTCCAAGCCCTTGATACTGTTACGGACGACAAAGTGCGCCCGGATGCTATAAACCGCTCGACAGACGGCAATAATGTGTCCTTTCCTTCGGCAGCAACCGATACGACGCCCATGGAGAACGCGCCCCGTGCCCAGACCGCTGCGTCGCGCCACCCCGGCCGATTACGCTCCCTGTTGTCAACCCAACGCAGGCTGGTCCTGCCGATCATGATTGGGGTCGCTAACATCATCTCGGCCTGTTCCCTTCCGGGACCGAAGGCTGCGAAGAGCGAGATCGCCGGTCTTCAGGAAATCACGTGGCAAGTGTCCGCGGATTCGACCATGGCGAAGGGAGGCGAAGGCTTTCGCATGTCGGCCCGAATCGCTGGAAACTCTCGGGGGCGGCGGATCATTTTCATTCACGGTACGCCGGGCCAGGCTGGCGGCTGGGCAGACTATCTGCTGACCGTCCCGGAGGATATGGAGTATGTCGCCATCGACCGGCCCGGTTTCGGCAAGAGCGGTCCGGCTGGTGCCGTCGTCTCGCTGAAGCGTCAGGCTGCCGCCATCGAACACCTATTGGTCCGACGCGGAGGCCGTTGGCCCATCATCGTCGGCCATTCGCTGGGAGGCCCTATCGCGGTCCGCGCAGCCGTCGACTTCCCAAGCAAGGTCGGTGGCCTCGTCGTCCTCGCTGGCTCGCTTGATCCGGCACTGGAAAAGATCGAGTTGATCCAGAAGATCGCAAGGGTTTTCGCTTTGGACCGACTGCTTCCGCGGCGCATGCGCAATGCCAATCTGGAACTCCTCGGTCTTCAACCGGAACTGGAAGCGCTGCAGGCGAAGCTAGGCGGGATCAAGTGCCCGCTTACCATCATTCATGGCACAAACGATACGCTCGTTCCCTACTCCAACGTGTTCTTCATGCAGCGGAAAATGAAGGCGGCGCAGCCGCAAAGGGTACTGCGTCTGGACGGCAAGATGCATTTCCTGCCCTGGCTGGAAAAACCGGTAATCGACCAGGCCATCGGCGAAATGGCGCGATGGACCGCGAAATCCTGCTAGTACAGCAAGCGAGATCAGACAGCCAGATGATCGACCCGCCACAAGATTGCCTGGTGGGCAAGGTCAAGCGATGCGGCCGGCAGCCGGATCCGTCCGCGTCCCAATACCGAGCCGCGAATCGATCGTGAATTGTCTCAAACGCGACGCCATGGCGGTCCTGCTGACGCAGTCCAGGGGGTCTGTTCCTGTCAAATCGGTCTTCGGGCAAAAACTTCCATTGGGGCCGGGTATCGGGGTTCAGTTCGGCCGGTGACGCATGGATATTGGCTGAACTCGATACGATCCCCAGCCTGCCCGAAGCGGTCGCCAGTTTGCCGTTCGCAACCAGAATGTCGCCACCATCAAGAAGCCGGCCAGCTGGTAAGGCCTCATGCCGCCAGATGCATGCTCTCCGGTCGAAGACACCGCCCGCCGAGCCGACAAATATAGATGCCTGCGCAACGACCCCTTTACATTCCCAAATTGCGCCGCATTGGCCAGGAGTCCCGGGTAGTCTGTCCCCGTGATTGCAACTCCGGCATACGCTTGTCTTTGCCCGTACTGGTAATTCCACGCAGAAGAATTATCGTCAGCCTTGAGCTTGGACGATCCTGAAGAAACGCCGAATACCGTCATCAAGTCTCTTGATCTGAAGCCAGCACCGTCTGATTCGAACTATACAGGAAATCGAGTGGCCCAGAGACCCAATCAAGGCTGCAGATCAGATGACAGGCTTATCGCTTCTCTTGATTGCCACGGGCGTCCGGGCCTGCTCGCTTGCGATTCAGACTGACGAAGCCACGGGGACACGGACCAGGCTCACAGAAAATCCCGCAGCAAGGCAACCAACGGGGCATCGGCAGGCGGCATGGGATAGTCAGTCAGCCTCATCGGCCGAACCCATTTTATCGCCTGGTGTTCGTGCGCCTCGGGATTCCCCTCCCAGCGCCTGCAGATGAAGAGCGGCATCAGCACGTGAAAATCGTCATAGGTGTGAGAAGCAAAGCTGAACGGCGCCAGACAGCTTTCCGCTGTCTGGACGCCCAGCTCTTCTTTCACCTCGCGGATCAGGGCCGCTTCCGGCGTTTCTCCAGGTTCGATCTTGCCGCCGGGAAATTCCCACAACCCCGCCATTGCCTTGTCTTCCGGACGCTGGGCGATCAGGACGCGATTGTCTATGTCAACCAGGGCAATGGCGGCGACGAGGACAATCGATTTACGGTCCAGCAATGGCTCCCGAGTGCGCGGGTCACAGCCCCGCGCGGTTTCTTGAGCAATATCAGCTTCGATAGTCCGCATTGATGCTGATGTAGTCGTGGGTAAGATCGCAGGTCCAGACTGTGGCATCCCGCCGCCCGATCCCGATATCGACATCGACAACGATCTCCTTCCCCTTCATATGGGTTGCGACCGGCGTCTCGTCATAGCCGGAAACGAGCTGACCATGCTTGGTAATCGTCACGCCGCCGATGGCAATTGACAGCAAATCGCGGTCAGCACGCTCGCCAGCCTTGCCGACCGCCATGACGATTCGTCCCCAATTGGCATCCTCGCCGGCGATCGCCGTCTTTACCAGGGGCGAGTTGGCAATTGTCAATCCGATCCGGCGCGCTGCCCTTGCAGAGACGGCGCCAGTCACGTTGACCGTGATGAACTTGGTTGCACCTTCGCCGTCACGAACGATCTGCTGCGCCAGATCGATCATCACGGCATCAAGCGCCCGCTCGAAATCCTTCAGCGCCCGTAGATCTGTAGGCGCTGCGTTACCGGCTGCGCCGGTGGCGCACAGGAGAACCGTGTCGGAGGTTGAGGTATCGCCATCCACCGTGATCGCGTTGAACGACCGTTCATTCGACCTGGAAAGTATCCTTTGCAAGAGCGGTGCGGGAATGTCGGCATTGGTGAAAATGAAGCCCAGCATCGTCGCCATATCCGGCGCAATCATGCCGCTGCCCTTGGCAAACCCGGCAATCTTCACGGTCACGTCGCCGATAGCGGCCTCGGCCCCAGCCCCTTTTGGAAAGGTGTCGGTGGTCATGATGGCCTCGGCGGCGTCGCGCCAAGACGCATCACTCAGATGCGTGGCCAGATCCGGCAGTCGCGCTCCTATGTAGTCCGCATCAACCGGCACACCGATCACGCCTGTCGAAGCGAGATATATGTCTTCTGCCGGACACCGGAGCAAATCTGCGGCCGCCTGGACTGTGTGTTGCACCGTGGTGTCGCCGGCCTTTCCCGTGAATGCATTGGCGTTGCCGGAATTACAGACGACCGCCCGCGCAGTTCCTCTGGGCAGAATGGCCTTGCACCAGTCGACGGGCGCAGACGAACAGCGTGACCGGGTGAAAACGCCGGCCACACTGGTGCCAGGCGTCAACACCGCCAGCATCAGATCCTTGGCGCCGCTGTGCTTGAGGCCGCAATGGCGACCAGCCAGTTCCAAACCGGCAATGGGCGGCAGGTCGGGGAACCGCTCAGGCGCGAGCGGTGATTTCTTGAGAGCCATGGTAGCGGTGCAGCCGACTACCCCGCCTCGCGCATCAGCCTGCGGGCCCAGGCGACGGAATCAGATGGCGGAGAGGGTTGGTCCTTCCTGTTCTGTCTTTATTTCTGTTCCTGCTTTTTCGGCTTGCCGACGTCAAGCGGCTCTCCGTCCGGACCGAAGCGTACGATCTTCGCTTCCGCCCGCAGGCGTTCGATTTCTTGTTCGGCAAGCTTGCTGCCGAGTTGATCCTTGAGACGGGATTTCATCGCCGCGTATTTCGGCGGGGCCTTGCGGCGGCGATCTTCCAGCAAGATCACGTGCCACCCGAACTGCGTCTTCACCGGCATCTTTGAAAACTCGCCCTTCTTCAGGGCAAACGCGGCATCCGCGAAGGGTTTTACCATCTGCTTTTTATCAAACCAGCCAAGGTCGCCGCCATTGGTCTTGGACGGACCGATGGACTTTTCCTTGGCCAGATCGGCGAATTCGTCACCTTTTTCCAACGCGTCGATGACGGTCATCGAATCTTTCTTGGTTTTCAACAGGATATGGCGGGCCTTCACCTCTTCATCACCGCGGAATTTCTTGACGTATTCCTGATAAGCTTCTTTCAGTTGATCTTCCGTCACCATCCTGTCGACATGATTCTTCAGATAGGCCTCCTGCAGGATACGGTCAGCGAAAGACTGCAAGCGGCGCTGGATGACCGATGACTTCTGCAGACCTTTCTTGCGCGCCTGGGCCGAAGACAGCTTGATCTGGATCACCTGCTCCAGCAGCGGGCGGTAGATTTGCTCGAACGGAATGCGCCGGACCCGTTCCGGCAGATCCGCGTACAGGGTCCGCAGATCCGACAGCAGTACCTTTTCGCCATTGACCGTAGCGACGACAGGATTGTCTGCCGGTTTGGCGTCCTGCGCCACAGCGGCGCCCACCCAGAGAATACACAGCGACAAGGCCACGGCAGTCGCGCGGACAGAAATGGAAAACGTCATGCCGAAGGATTCTCCAAAGAATGCCTGGATCATTAGTATCATTGATATCCAATGATGGATAGGCAAAACCGAGGTCTCCAAAGAGACGGAAAGTCACGATTCGGGATGTTGGCGCTGGAACGCGGGCGTGACAAACACCCGCTGTCAGTTGATGTCCAATGAAGCATCCACTTGACATAGCCGGAGCCGAAGGGGGCTGACGGGTCAATGCCGGCGGCTGAACGGCAGGGCCGCCTTCCGGTGCATCTCCCCACGTTCGAGAGCAAGCGGAGGCGTTTTTCTACGGAGTGGTGCCCGAAAGAGCCGTCACAGGCCATGACTGCAACTGATCGGGGAATACTCGTTTCAGTCGATCCCGCATAGCAGCCGAACTGTCTCCGATGCCGCCTTCTCCGCACGATCGGTCAGCCCTGCGGCGGACGCACTGCTGATCGGGTGCTCGATCACCGCATACTGGTAGCCATCCGCGCCCAAGACGCGCGCCATAAGGTCGGCGGCGCTGATAAACTTCTCGGTCATGATCGCGACCGAGGGAATGCTGGTCCGCTCCCCGATGATCGAGTCATGCAAACTGCATGACGAGCAGCTGCCTCAATCGCCAACCCCGGCAACCAGCGCCTGCCAATGTTCGGATTGGCTGATGATATGGGGTTCTGCCGGTGCACTGTAGTTGCCCTTGGTAACGCGGATAACGTCACCAACGCCGTATTTCTCTCTCAGTGCGTTTTCAAACGCATCGAAAAACGGCGCCGTGTTCTTCTTGCCGTTCGAGATGATGCCGAGCGTGATTCCCTCCACCGACTCCAGCCGTGGCGCCAGCAGGAAACCGCCGAAATCATTCTCGTGGGTCGGATCAAGGAAGGTGATGGACATCATTGACCTCTAGCATACTGTCGGGATGGCAGACAAGATGCGCCCATTCGCCCCTGATCGTCGCGCTGATTTTTCGTGAGGCCGGATTTCGTCCTTGAGCGGTGCGGTGGAGGCCTGCCGTGTCGTCCTCAATGGTGACGGCAGGCGCTTGAAGCGTGTGCGGAGCGTGCCGGCCTGCATTTTTCCGATGGTGGGGTGGTCACCGGCGTTTTGGGCGCGCACGGCACCCTCCGGCGTCGCGCCGGATCGGGTTCTCGACGTTGAGTTGGTCGCGCCGGGGTCAGCCGGGCGAGAGGACCGGCGGCGGGCTGGCGAGGATCATCCGCCGTCGCCGCCGAGCCCGCGCATGGTCTGGCGCCCGTGACGGGTGAGGCGGGCGACGAGGTGGATCCACACCGCGCGGATGCGCTTCATCCGCACCCAGCGCCACTCCCGGTGGTGGAGCCGGTGGCCGCAGGCGGCGCGGCGCAGTGGCGCCATCGCGTCGAGCGCCAGCGCCGAGAGCCACAGCCAGGCGGCGTTCGCCCCGAACCGCCCCGAGGGCATCATCCCGGCCGCGAGGTCGGACGTGAGCACCGCGTGCCCCTCCTCGCCATGGCCGCACCGGTCATGGGCCGCGGCCACCCCTTCGCGGGCATGCATCGCCTTCTCGACCGGCAGCGCGTCGGGGGCGGGGAAGCTGGTCATGCAGGCTCGGATCGCGCAGGCGGGCCTGCCGTGGGCGGCCGGGAGGTCTCCCTCCCCCGGGCCGAGCGATCCGGGAAGGGCGCGCCGGGTCGCCACGTGGCGGATCACGTGATGCGGCAGCGAGCGGCGACACTCCGACGAGACATGGGGAAGCGCGGCGCATTCGCGTTGCGGCTTGTCCGGCCCCGGCGCACCGCTTTCCGTCTCGACCGCCTCCACCATCAACTGCTCCGAGCGTGCCGCGCCGCAGATCAGCCCAATGGTTCCGAACCGCCCTGTCTCCTCGCTGCGAACGCCAGGGTCGTTGCAGGCGCGGATCACATCCTCCTGGTAGCCCGCGCCCGTTGTCGCGCTTCGCCGGCACGTTGCCGTCGCGGGCCTCCAGCCACGGAACCATCCCGGTCTTCCGGGCAGAAGGCGATGAGCGGCTGGCAGCCCCGCTCGCCCGGAACCAGACCCTCCGCCGCGCGACAGGCATGCAGGCACGCGCGCTTGCCGGACGCGATGATCGTCGCATCAAGGTCGATGGTCAGGGCGACCGCGCCCGCCTCGCGCACCCCTTCCGCCATCAGTCGCCGGCTCACTTCCCGGAACAGTTCGTGGCGTTCGGCATGCCCAGGGATGAAGGCCGTGCCCTTCTCGCGCTCCACGTCATGCACGCCCGCGACGTGGAAGCGGTCGAGCCGGTCGCGCAGCGAACGCGCCGAGGGAAAGCACCGCTCGCGCCCGCCCCGGAACCGCCGAGCAGCTTCGGCGCGAAGCGCTTCAACAGCGCGCAAGGCCCCGCATCGGTCTCCAGGGGCTCGATGTCCGACACCCGGTCGAAGCCGGCAACGTCGAGAACCAGAACCCCGAGGATCATCTGCGCGTCGCTCCACCCTTGCGCCGGGCTGCCGACCGAGCCTGGGAGGCCGACCAGAATGCGCTGCGCCGCCAGCGCCTCGAACAGCAACACCAGAACGCCGCGGGCCGGCGCCGCCGTGCCCTCCCGGGACACTTCGAGCCTGATCGGAGAGCGACAAGGCGTGACCATGGTCTTCACCCGGCTGGTGACGCCCATAAGGGGCCGGTCAGGTGTGCTGAACCATTGTACGCAATGGCCCAGCCGGGAACTCACACCCTTTTTGATCGCCGATCAGGGATTCGCACGAGAACTTTGTAGAATCATCGGCCTGGAGCCAAACGGTGACTTCTTTTTGCCTGATGAAGACAGATGACGTCGCCAAGAGCCGCGGCGACTTTGGTCAATCAAAGAAGTTGGTGCGATATCACTTTTTCTCCGGCCGCGTCTTCACGGGCTCCCCATACCCCCCGCCGCCCGGGGTCTCCACAACAAAGACATCCCCCGGCCCAACACTACATTTGTCGGCGCCGGACATGGCAACAACGGCGCCATCAGCGCGCTCGACCCAGTTCCGGCCCTTGGCGCCCGGTTCGCCGCCGGCGGCGCCGAAAGGGGCGATGTCCCGCCGTGATGCGAGAATGGCTACTTCCATGTCTTCCAGAAATCGCAGACGGCGAATCGCGCCGTCGCCACCACGCCAGCAGCCGCCGCCGCCAGACTCCTTGCGGATGCGAAAGTCTTCCAGAAGGACAGGAAAGCGCCATTCCAGCACTTCCGGGTCGGTGAGGCGGGCATTGGTCATATGAGTCTGCACCGCCGATGCGCCATCATGGCCGTTGCCCGCACCCATGCCACCCGCCACCGTTTCGTAATACTGATAGGCGTCATTGCCGAAGGTAACGTTGTTCATCGTGGACTGCGCCGAACCAAGGACGCCCATGGCGCCGTAAAGCGCGTTGGTGACGATTTGCGAGGTCTCGACGTTACCGGCTACGACAGCTGCCGGGTATTCCGGCTTCAGCATTGAGCCGTCCGGGATGATGATCTTGAGCGGCTTCAACACGCCTTCGTTCATCGGGATTTCTTCGTCCACCAGTGTGCGGAAGACGTAAAGTACCGCAGCACGGCAGACGGCCGAAGGCGCATTGAAATTGTTCGGCAGTTGACGGGACGAGCCGGTGAAATCTATCTCCGCCGTCCGATTTGCCTTGTTGACTCGGATGGCGACGCGGATTTCGCCGCCGGCATCGATAGGGCTGATGAAGTCGCCGTCGGACAGGCGATCCAGCACCCTTCGGACCTGTTCCTCCGCATTGTCCTGTACATGCCCCATATAGGCGTGGACGACATCCAGCCCGAATTGCCCGATCATCCGGTTGATTTCCTGAACGCCCTTTTCGTTGGCCGCGATCTGAGCCTTGAGGTCGGCAATGTTCTGATCGTCGTTGCGGGCCGGATAGCGAGCGCCGTTCAGCAGCGCCCGAATCTCGGCCTCCAGAAACCGGCCATCCTTCACGAGCAGGACATTATCGAACAGGACGCCTTCTTCTTCTACCAACGTGCTGTCCGGCGGCATGGATCCGGGTGTGATTCCGCCGATATCGGCATGATGACCGCGGGAGCCGACGAAAAAGAGAATATTGACGCCATCGTCGGCGAAGACCGGCGTGATGACCGTGACATCCGGCAGGTGCGTACCGCCGGCATACGGCGCGTTGAGGACGTAGACCTCTCCCGGTTTCATCGTGCCGGCACGATTGTGGATCACGGCGCGAACGCTTTCGCTCATGCTGCCCAGATGAACCGGCATGTGCGGAGCATTGGCGATCAGATCACCGGTCGGCCCGAAGACGGCGCAAGAGAAATCGAGACGCTCCTTGATGTTCACCGAATAACTGGTGTTCTCCAGGACAGAGCCCATCTGCTCTGCGACTGACATGAAAAGGTTGTTGAACACTTCCAGCATCACGGGGTCGGCATGGGTGCCTACGGCAACGCCCCGTTCCGGTGCCACGACCCGATCCAGGATCAGATGGTCAAGGTCGGTTACCGTCGCCGCCCAGCCGGGCTCGACAATGGTCGTGGCGGTCGGTTCCTTGACGATGGCAGGGCCGTTGATGGTATCGCCGGGCTGCAAGGCGGACCTGTCATAGATCGCGGCGTCATGTGATGTGCCGCCGGAGAAAACCCTGGCTCGGTCTATTGCCGTTGGTTCTGCGTCGCTTGACCGGACGATCGCCGCATCCTCAACCCGGTCTGTGACGCCGACAGCTTCGATCGACACGGCTTCCACCACCATCGGCTTGTCCGCCACGACGAAGCCATAACGTCGGCGGTGCGCTGCCTCAAACGCAGCGATGGTATTGGCGAGCGTGCCTGCGGCGACGACCATCGCGGCGTCGCTGCCGTCGTAGCGGACGTGAGCGCGGCGATGGATGGTAATGTCAGTCTCAGGCACGTTCTGATCAGTCAATTCTTTGGCAGCAGACGCAGCGAGTGCGTCCAGCGTCGTCGACATTTCGGCGATCGCCTCTCGTTCGAGGCGCGCTTCGACTGCTTTCTCGCGCAAGACCCTCACGTTGGCGAGCCCCATGCCATAGGCCGACAAAACGCCTGCAAATGGATGAACAAACACCCGTTTCATGCCCAGCGTATCGGCGATCATGCAAGCGTGCTGGCCGCCGGCGCCCCCGAAACATGCCAGCGTATATTCGGTGACGTCATAACCGCGCTGGATCGATATCTCCTTGATGGCATTGGCCATGTTCTCAACCGCGATGATGAGAAATCCTTCAGCCACTTCCTCCGGCGTCCGGGCATCGCCCGTCGCCGCGGAAATTTCCTTGGCCAGCATGGTGAAGCGGTCCACAACCGCACTGAAATCCAGCGGTTGGTCGCCGTCGGGGCCAAAGACAGCGGGGAAATGATCCGGCTGTATCTTTCCCAACATGACATTGGCGTCAGTGACCGCCAGCGGCCCGCCGCGGCGATAGCACGCCGGACCGGGATTGGCGCCGGCACTGTCAGGCCCGACGCTGTATTTGGCGCCGTCGAAATGCAGAATGGAGCCGCCGCCGGCCGCAACTGTATGGATCTGCATCATTGGCGCGCGCATGCGCACGCCAGCCACCAGGGTTTCGAAGGCACGCTCGTACTCACCTGCATAGTGGGAAACGTCTGTCGACGTCCCGCCCATGTCAAAGCCGATCAGCTTGTCAATGCCGGCCATCTCTGCCGTGCGTACCGCGCCGACGATGCCGCCGGCCGGGCCCGAGAGGATGGAGTCCTTGCCCTGGAAGCGGCGCGCGTCGGTCAGCCCGCCATTCGATTGCATGAACATCAAGGTCGTCGCGCGAGAGTGACTGCCATCCGGTTTGACCCCATCCAGTTCCCGGGCCACCTCGTCGACATAGCGGCGCAGGATGGGCGACAGATAAGCGTCTACAACCGTCGTGTCGCCGCGGCCGACCAGTTTCATCAGCGGGCTGACTTCGTGGCTGACGGAAATCTGGGTGAAGCCGATACCCCTGCAAAGGTCGGCGACCCGCTGTTCGTGATCGATGTAGCGATAGCCGTGCATGAATGCGATCGCCACGGACCGGTAGCCGGAGTCGTAGGCCGAGCGGATGTCGGTTTCCGCCGTCGCCAGATCCAGTGGCGTTTCCACGGCGCCATCAGCCATCATTCGTTCGGTCACTTCGACGACGTCGCTGTAGAGAAGTTCGGGCAGGACAACGCTACGCGCAAAGAGTTGCGGGCGCACTTGATAGGCGATGCGCAGGGCGTCGCCAAAGCCGCGAGTGGTGACCAGAAGAGTACGCTCGCCCTTGCGTTCGAGCAGCGCGTTGGTTGCGACGGTCGTACCCATCTTCACAGCGTCGACGCGGTGGGACGGGATCGGCGTCCCTTCCGTCACGCCCAGCACGTCGCGGATGCCGTGGATCGCGGCATCCCTGTACCGTTCCGGGAATTCTGACAGCAGCTTGCGGGTCGAAAGCGACCCATCTGGCGCCTTTGCAACAATATCGGTAAAGGTGCCGCCGCGGTCGATCCAGAATTGCCAGCCGGTCCCTGTCCGGGTGTTCATGGCCGTTTACTCTCCCGCCGCCGGACGTGGCGATCGGTTCAAAATCATGATCTCACCAACGATAAGCTGTAACCCGTGCCATTCGGACTGCCTGTCGTGCGACATCATCGTTCCAGTTGAGCGGAAGCGAACTGTCATGCCGGCGCGCGGCGGGGCGATAGAACCCGGATGGAAGTTTGCTAAAATGTTGCCAGAGCACTGTTGGGAAGATTACTGATCAGCATTGATCCGGGCTTGTGGGTGATGCATAGCGACGGCCGCGCATTCTCGATCACCACCTGGGGGGTTACCCCACAGGCCCAGAAAACCGGTATTTCGCCGGGCCGAATTTCCACGGCGTCGCCATAATCCGGTCTGGCGACATCCATGATGCCGATCGCGGTTGGATCGCCCAGATGGATTGGCGCACCGTGTACGCTGGGAAAGCGGGAAGTTACCTGTATGGCCCGGATGGCATCGGCAGGCGTGAAGGGCCGCATGGAAACGACGGTCGGTCCCGAGAAACGGTGCGTGGCGGATGTTGAAATGTTGGTGCGGTACATCGGGACAGTCGCGCCGAGGTCCCGGTGCCGGATGCGCAATCCCGCTTCGATCAGGGCCTGTTCGAACGAAAAGGAACAACCGAGAACGAAGGTCACCAGATCGTCCCGCCACCATTCGTTCAGGTCGGTGACTTCAGCGACCGGTTCGCCGTTTCGGAAAATGCGATAAGCCGGCACATCAGTCCGGACGTCGATGTCGTCACCCAATTCAGGAAGCTTGGGATTGCCCGGCTCAGAGACGGCAATCGGTGTGCAGGGCTTCGGGTTGCGATGGCAGAACAGCAGAAATTCATCCGCCCAGTCTTCCGGCATAATCGCAACGTTGCCCTGGACGATCCCCGGCGCCATGGCGCTCGTCTCTCCGGTGTATGTTCCGGCACGGATCAGCTGGCGAGCCGCGATGGCGTCGCCGACCAATGCGTTTGTTTCACCCGCAGAAACAGGTATCGACATGTCATTCATTGAATCGCCTTCAGGAATCCGGGAAGCGCCGACCGTCGACGCAGCCCTGCATGACCACAATCAGTCGCAAGCTTATCCCAAGTCAGAAGAGATAAGAACACAGATTCTCTGTCGCGATCTGCAGCCTCGCCGAAAGCCGAGACCACCGAAAACCGCGAGTTGAACACGGCCGGCCTTCTCACAAGGTGACAACCGGCCTATTACAAGCGCATTCACGGCTCCAGGTGGAACAGCACCGCCGGCCCTGATGGCGACCCTCAACCACGTCGCCGAGGGGATCAGCCCGAAACCGCATTCCGCGTCATCCTCGAAAATGTCTCGTCCTGCAAGTCGGCTGAGGTTCACGAGTGGCTCAGCGACGACTCCGACGGAACCTTCTGCTTCATCGTGACCGTGGCGACAAGACAAGCGCCGACGAGGGGTTCTTGTCCAGCCTCCCGAGGCAGAGGCTCAGGTGCGCAATCTTCGACTGGTTTTACCAGAGCAGGGCTGCGATCAAGGACCAGATTGACCCACTAGGCAGGCACGGCGACCTCAATCTCCGCACCGGAGCGTGACGGCAGTAAAAGCGCCGAAAGCACCACCAGCAACGATGCGCCAGCCACGATCAGCATCACGGTCTCGAACGAGCCGTCCGCGGCGAGCACCCACCGAGCGACCATCACGGCCATCGCCCCGATCCCCAGGTTAAACAGGAACTTGACTGAAAGCACTTTGGTTCGCCATTGATCCGGTACATACCGAGCAAGAACGGCATCGGTGATCGGTATCTGCCCGAATACGAAGGCCATGGCCAGAAGCGCGGCTGCGAACAGGGCGAGGTCGGTCTGCAAGGCCATGACCGCCAGCAAGGCAGGTTGGGCCATCGCTACCGTCAAAAGCACGGGCTTGACCCGGCGACGGTCGATTATCCTGCCGACAACCAGTTGTGCGAAGGCAGCGGCAGTGTAGACGGCAGCAGCGAGCATGCCCGTGATCGCGATATCGGTCGTGAGGCCCGTCATGCGCACTTCAAAGAGACGGGGTACCAGAAAGGTCATGGCACCGAAGACAAACCCGCCGCCGGCGGTCACAAGGGCCAAGGCGATCAGTGCGCGGCGCCAACCTGCGGCAAAGGCGACATGGGCCTTCTCCCGCGCAGTGCCTTCAGGCGGTTCGGCGCGGCCTGTGTGGATCATCCAGATGTACGACGTCCCAATCAGGATCGAGAGTGCGCCGGGAACGTAGAAGGCAGCGCGCCAATCCGCGAAGGACAGGATCAGGCCGGTCAGCAGGGGAGCCGCGGCGATGCCCAGGTTGCCCCAAACGCCGTTGACCCCAAGCCGCCAGCCCACGTTGCCGCCGCCCTGGATGACCATGGAAATGCCAACTGGATGATAGATCGATGCAAACACTCCAATTGCGGCAAGGCCGATCCCGATCTGGAGCGGCGATTGTGCAAAACTGGTGGCAATGGAAGCCTGTCCGATCCCGACAAAAAACACAGCCAGCATGATGTTGCGCTGCCATTTGTCTGCCAAGTGAGCAGCGACGGGTGCACACGCGCCAAACAGGACCATGGCTGGAATGCCATAAGGCAGCATCTCGGCGTAGGCACCATCCTTCGCCAAGCCGAAAGCCAACCCCGCGCTGAACGCCGCCTTGGCGAAGATCAGCACAAAAAAATGGTCGACGAAATGACCGACGTTCAAAAACAGAAGATGGTTACGGTTGGTTGTCACCTGGAACTGGCTGCTGTTTCGCTGACGACCGTACGATAGGCATACATTATGACATTGCCATGGACAAGCTGAGGCACGGCAAAGTCCGTCATCAACATTGTTCAAGTTGCTCTGTGGCGCTCTTGCCGATACACATGCAGAAAGGACATGTGTATCGGCAACGAAAGAAGCTGACGTTGAGTGCGGTGTTAGTCTACATGACAGCCGGTTCGGTCGACGAGGCCAAGGCGATCGGGGCAAGCCTGATCAAGCGACGACTGGCTGCCTGCGTCAACATCTTGCCCGGCATGATTTCGCAATATCACTGGAAAGAGGCGGTTGCTACAGAGAAGGAGACTGTCCTCATTGCAAAGACAAGATCCGATTTGGCGGGTGCCTTGACCTCCCATGTCCGCGATATCCACAGCTACGAATGCCCGTGTATAGTCACGCTGTCGATCACGGATGGCAATCCGGATTTTCTGAAATGGATCGCCGACGATACGATGGAAGGGGCATCATGATCGGCATCGACCGGCTGAACGGCTCACACTCCAAGAGCCTAAATCACAAGTCCTTGCCATCATCATGTTTTCATGAATCAGGCCCTTGTCCCTCGCGCGACCCTTCGCATCAGGAAGCGACAGATGGCGAGCTGTGCCCAGGCCAGGGAACTCTCCAGGCTCTGCTCGAAGTCCCCGGCGCGCCGGCGACATCGTCCCCTCCGGGCGAAGGTCCGCGCCACAGGGCAGGATGCGTCGGGCGGGAAGCCCCTGAACAGTTCCAAGGTCAACAACAATGACGCCCGCACCCAGGTGTCCGCGCTGCTCACCGGATGTCAGCCCCGGGCTAACGGCACCGGGCCGGCAGGACCGGGGGATCGCCATTGGCGCCGTCATTGTCGGCATAAAAGTAGTAGTCGTAGCCCTTGCCCCTCTCTCCCCAGTCAAACGTGTACAGATCATGGGATTTCAGGTCACTTTGCACGGCATAGGGAAGCAGGGTGGCGATCACCCGGCTGCAGGGTTCGGCAACATCATCATCCGGAATCGTCACAACAATAATATGGTTTGACATACCCGCGGGGATAGAGCTCCGCACATACCCCACCGCACCGTTGGCCGCGTTGATCCACTGCCAGCGGAAGGGCAGACCACCCGGCGGCGCCGGGTCACCAGCGGCAATGGTAACACGGAACAGCGGGCTATTCCGGGTTTCTGTCAGATCCCTGCCCAGAGGAACCACCTCAATTGTCAGTGTGCGCAGTTGTCGGGCCCCCGCGGGAAGGGTGAGGGTCACACCCAGGAGTGCGGCCGCGAGACCGGCCGTCAGGCGTCGAATGAAGGGGGAGCGTTTCATGGTGCGACATATTTAGCCAGAGAAGTGGAGGGTCATCAGAAGCATGGAAATCACCGAGGCGCAGTTCAAGCGGATCGCCCCGTGACCGACGGTCTGGGCGTTGGCTGTCGCCGGCCCCAGCAGCAGGGCGGCAAGTGTCACGGTGGCCAGCCGTTTCATGCGTGCCCATCCGGTTGTCGGAGTGCAGGCCGCCCTTGTGCAGGGGGCTTGCGCGGCAGCCTGTGTCGGCAGCAGCACCGCTGGCGTTGCGGCGAGAAGTGTCGGGGATGCACGAACGGTACGAAGGGACATGGACAGGGGCCTCCTTTTGCTTCATGGAGAGGCCCCGGTGAGAGGCCCCGGTGAGAGGCCCCGGTGAGAGGCCCCGGTGAGAGGCCCCGGTGAGAGGCCCCGGTGAGAGGCCCCGGTGAGAGGCCCCGGTGAGAGGCCCCGGTGAGAGGCCCCGGTGAGAGGCCCCGGTGAGAGGCCCCGGTGAGAGGCCCCGGTGAGAGGCCCCGGTGAGAGATGCGCCAAAGCCTGACACGGACAGACACACCCGTCAAGGCCCGATCGTCGATGGTGACGCAAGGATTCATGTGTCAGGGAGACCGGGGTCCGCCTGCATGCCGGCGGTCGCCTGACGCGCGTGCCGTCCGGTTCGCCGCCACGTGGCACCATGCACAGGTCTCCGCGTGGCAGGCCTCGGCAACGGCGCGGGATTCCCTGTTCGGCGGTTATCCGGTTCTTGCGTCGACGATTGACATTCACGCGATCGGGGACGTCCAGAAAGGTCACGACCTCCGAGTTCCTCGGCACGGGTGGGGTCTGCCGACGTTTAATCATGGAGCAGAAGTTTGCCTGGATGGGGCGACCTCGGCGCCTGACCAGAGACTTCTGACAGAACGATCGTGTTCCTTGCCTAGACGCGGCCTGACCGTGCGCCATTTTCTGATGCCCAGGGTCGCACGGAAGGCAAAGGTCCAATAGAAAACGCAATACTCACAGTGCCAAATTGCGCTTAAATCTCTTGCACCGATGTCTAGACACAAGGACCAACGTGATGCCTGTTCGTCAGAACTCCAGATCGATTCGCCATGCCAATCCACGCTTGCGTTCGCGCATCACTACCGAAGGACTCGATCGTGTTGCGCACCGCGCCTTCATGCGAGCGATGGGACTGGACGACGAGGCGATCGCCAAGCCCATGGTCGGGGTGGTGACGACAGAAGGGGAAATGACACCCTGCAACATGGGTCTCGCCAGCCAGGCGGCCTATGCTGTCCGCGGGGTTTCGGAGGCAGGTGGCACGCCACGCGAGTTCCGCACGATCTCGGTTTCCGACGGTATCTCCATGCAGCATCAAGGTATGAAGTTTTCTCTGCTTTCACGGGAAATTATTGCCGACAGCGTCGAGGCAGTGGTTCGAGGTCATGCTTATGATGCCTTGATCTGCTTTGCCGGCTGCGACAAGACCTTGCCCGGCATGATGATGGCGATGGTTCGCCTGAACGTTCCGGCAGTGTTCATCTATGGTGGCTCAATGCTGCCAGGCAAGCGCGGTGACGAGGACGTGACTGTCTTGACGGCCTACGAAGGGGTTGGTGGCGTGCTGGTCGGCACCATGCCCGAGGCAGAGGTCAATGAACTGGAGCTGCTTTGTACACCAACGATAGGCGCTTGTCCCGGGCAGTTTACCGCCAATACCATGGGCATGGTCTCGGAGGCGCTGGGTCTGGCACCGCTGGGACATTCCATGATGCCGGCGGTGTTCTCGGAACGGCAGGGAATCGCCCGGCGTGCCGGACAGGAGATCATGGCGATCTTGCAGCAAGGCGGTCCGGTTCCTCGCGATCTGGTCACCGACGTCAGTCTTGAAAACGCCGCCGCTGTCGTCGCAGCTACCGGCGGCTCAACGAATGCGGCCATGCATTTGCCTGCCATAGCCAACGAGGCCGGAATCGATTTCGACATGGACGATGTCGCCAAGGTGTTCGACCGTACGCCGCTGGTCGCTGACCTGCAGCCCGGCGGAAAGTATCTGGCGAAGGACGTTAACGGCATCGGCGGTGCGCCGGTTGTCTTCCGACTTCTGATGGAGCTGGGCCTTTTCGACGGATCCACACTCACCCATACCGGTGAGATTATGGCCGATGCGCTCAGGAATTTCCCGGAACCAGATGGTGAGATCATCCGCAAGGCAGGCAACGAGCGCGCGCCGGATGGTGGTGTGGTCATTCTGAAAGGGAACCTGTGCCCAGATGGTGCGGTCCTGAAAGTGGCCGGCCTGAAGGAAACCTACTTCAAGGGCCCGGCCCGGGTCTTCGACGAAGAGGAAAGTTGCAATATTGCTGTCCAGGCGCAGGCCTATGAAGACGGTGATGTGATTGTCATCCGAAACGAAGGACCGGTTGGCGGCCCAGGCATGCGGGAAATGCTGGGCACCACCGCACTGATCTACGGCCAGGGTCGCGGCGAGAAAGTCGCCCTGCTGACCGACGGTCGCTTCTCCGGCGCGACCCGCGGCATGTGTATTGGCTATGCCACGCCGGAGGCTGCAGTTGGCGGACCGCTGGCACTCGTTCGAGATGGCGATATCATCGAGATTGACGGTGCAAGACGCTCTATCAATATCCTGCTCACCGACGAAGAACTCGCCAGGCGTCGCAAGCGTTGGACTCCTCCCGACCCCGGCAAATTAGGTGGTGCGTTGGAGAAGTATGCACGCCTTGTTGGCCAAGCCAACAAAGGCGCGGTCACACATAGCGGTGGAGTCGAGTGGGCATGGGAGGAGTAGAGGGCGGATGCTGTAAGGATCTGTCAGCACCAAACGTTTCGCTTTTCTTCGGCCTCCGCAAGCTTGTACGATCGACGCGGCCTAGGACATCAACTCCGCGCTGCACAGAGTGCAGAGACCGCGAACCTCGATGACGCAGCGCGACGGACTGAAGCCGGAACGCTCGGTGAGCGCAGAGAGGTCTTTCAGCAACGCGTCGTCACGATGTTCTCCGACCGAACCACAATCATCGCAGATCGACAGCACGAACGCTTCAGGATGCCCGACGCATTGGCAGGCGACAAAGGCGTTGACCGATTCGACTCGATGAACCTGACCTTGTTCAATCAGGACAGCCAGCGCGCGATAGACCGTTGTCGGCGCAAGCTTTCCGTTCCGCTGATTGAGCCGGGCAAGGAGATCATAGGCGGATAGGGGTTTCGCCTCACGGCGCAGTTCCGTCAGTATCTCGAATTGTATTTTTGCACCTTGATTACGCATCGGCCGATCCGCAAATGTCTCAACTTGAAATGTATCACCCTGACCGACAGCGGAGAACGATGGTCTCCAGCGTCGCGAGCGAATACCCGTCGATACAGCCCTGAACTCCGGAACCCTACGCCGCTGCGCCATCAGGTTTGACAGAGAGTGGCGTCAGCGGATGACCGTTTTCCTGTCCGCAGTGTTCAAATTATAATTTGGAATCGCCTCGTTGCCGCCATGACACTCGATCCCGCCGTGGGCGGCAAGGCCTTTGATTTGGCTGGCGCGCCTGCTTCAGTGATCATGGCCTGCATGATCCGGCGTTCCGAGGCCGAAGGACCAGTTTGCGCTCAGGAAAACGGAGTGAGCCTCTTCGTCCTTGAGAAAGTCGGCGCGGTCGTAGTTGTACTGTAGCTTCAGCCGACCGAATTCCGAAAACTGCCAGAGCAGGAGCGGGGAAATCCGCGTGCGGTTGTCGCGCATCGAGTCGGACGACCGCATTTCGCCGCCGCTGCCGGTGGCATATTCATAGCGCAGGCCAATGCCCCAGCCAGCCGATGCCTGCCAGAGGCCCTGAACATAGAGGCCGTAATCATAAAGTCGGTGCCGCATCCCTGTGTGCTCGTCGTGCTCCTCGCCATGATCCTCATCGTGATGATCTTCTTCATGCGGTCTCGACTTGGACGTCCGATGCATGAATTCCGCGATCAGGACGAGCCGATCTTTCGATGGCAGGCGATGGCGCACCGTCACGTCGGCACCAAGAGTAGTGACTCGACTATCGTCACCGTTTGGGTTGGGTTCGAACATCGCCGAGCCGCCAAAAGTAAGCGAAGTCTGCTTGAAGATGCCTAGCCGGTTTTCGAGCCGAAGCGCATAGGCGAGGTCGCCAAACCCGTCAATGTCAACGTCGCCCCCGTGTTCATCATGATCATCATGATCATCATCATGACCGCCGTGTATGTGGACGCTCCGGCGATTCTGCATGCTCAAAAACAAATGACTGCTCAAGGGTCCATCGCCCGAGACGCGGGCTTCTGCCTGGACACCCAGACCGCGGGCACCGTCTGCGCCAAATACCCGGGTGGCGATCACCGGTTGAGTCTGCCACGCCCAGTCGTGCAAATGTGTCAGGTTAGTGAGACCGAACGGGGTAAGGAACTGTCCGCCCTGCAGGCGCACCATCCCACCGCCCAGCCATTTCGAGCGCAGCCAGGCCTCTTCGAGTTCCAGCGTGGTCTCTCCACCCCCGTCGACCGTGAGTACGGCGCTCAGGAAGGCGTCGAAGTAAGGGTCGTAGCCGCCAGAGACCGAAATTTCGGCGCCCTGCAGCGTAAAGCCGGTCCGCTGGGGGTCGTGATGGCCGCCGAACAGTTCTTCGATGTCCGTGCCGGTCCCCGCAGCGAAATCCACATCCAGGCCGATACGCGACAGACGCAAGATGCCGTCACCGACTGTTGCAGACCAGACATCGCCGGACCCGTGATCGTCCGCATGATCATGCCCGGCATGCTTGTCTTCAGACGGCTTCTTCTCTTGACCGTGAGCGTGGCCGTGATGATCGTGGCCACGATCCTGTGCCGCCGCCTTTTTGCGGGGCATTGCCTTGGTGAGCCCTCGCGCCTTGGACTGCCGATCCAGTTCAGCCTGCATCGCCTTCATCTTGCGCTCGCGCTCCTCGTCGCGCTTCAGCAACTCCTGCACCGTCTGCTCCAGCAGCTTGATCCGTTGCGCGCTCGTCTGCGCGACTACCTCGGTACTGGATGCCATCGCCATGGTTGCTGCCAACAGGCTACCCGCCAGAGTCGCGAAAACGCCGGGACGAACAAGGCTCCATTTCATTCGCATGTCATTTCACCGCGTATAGAACGTTACAAGATAGCATTGAGAACACATCGCGTGAGCGATCGACTTGATCGACACGCCCCATCAGGCGAGGCAGGACCGCAATCCGGCAGCAAGACGCCGCAGCAGCATTGCATAGGCGCCTTTGCCAGGGGGCAGATCGGCACCTAGCGGATCGAGAATACCGACCTTCGCAGGCGTGCCCCGAACCAAGATATTGACGATTTTTGGCTCAAACTGCGGCTCGCGAAAGACGCAAGCGGCACCGCGCGCCAGAATACGCTTCCGGAGGTCGTACAGACGACTCGGCGACGCCGCTCGATGGGGATCGACGGTCAGGGAACCAACCGGAGCAAGGCGATAGCGCCTTTCGAAATACTGATAGGCGTCGTGGAACACGATATAGCGCTTGTTGCGGATTGGCCGGAGCATCTGCGCGATTTCGGCGTCAAGCGCCTTCAGCCGCGTTATGGTCTTGGCTGCATTGGCTCGGTAGACGGCAGCGTTGGTCTCATCGACCTTGGCCAGCGCCCCGGCGATTGCCCGGGTCATGGCGATCGCGTTGTACGGATCAAGCCAGATATGGGCGTCGGCATCGGCCCGGCGCCCATCGTTCCCATGCTTTTTGCCGTCGTGTTCTTTTTCACCATGGTCGTGATGGCCATGGTCGTGATGGTCGTGCGCCTCCCAGAGTCCGCCCTCGCGCAGCTTGTGAATCCGAAGCCCCTCGGCCGCCTGAAGCGGCACCAATACCGCCTTGGATGCAAGGTTTTTCAGTGCCCTTTCATAATCTGATTCGAGCCCCGGTCCGATCCAGATCACCACTTCGGCCCTGGCGAGCAAACGCGCCTGCGACGGTTTGAGCTTGAGTCCGTGGGGCGAGGCCAGACCGCGGATCAGCAGTTCGGGCGTGCCGAGCCCGTCCATCACCGAGGACGCGAGCGCATGGATCGGCTTGATGGTGGCCACGACCCGCGGCCCCTCGGCCTGCGCTGCCCCCCCGGCAGCAACCGCAGCAAGAATGGCAACAGCCAGTCGGGCGAAGGCCGCATTGGCCGAGCGGGAACTGGTGGCGCGCGCAGCCCCAGCATTCGCGAAGCTTGAATTCATCATGAACTCATGATTAGATATTTTTGTAATGTTATACAATTACATCAATTCGGACGTGTGTCAAATTGACGTGAAGCATGCTCGCTAAAGATCAGATTCCGGCGATCATCAACAACCTCGAAATCCAGAACGTCGCGCCGACGAATGCCTTCTGCTGAAATCCCGGATACAATGCCCAAGGTTTCGCCAGACCGACGACCCTCTCCCCTGCCACTTGCAGTCAACAGACGGAAATCCACCGCCTGACATCTCAGGCCGCCCGCTCCGTCTTCCGGGCCACAATCTGCACAATCTCAGCCATGATGGCAGTTACGTCGAAGTTCTTGGGTGTATAGACCGCCGCCACGCCCGACGCTTTCAGTATCCTTTCGTCAGCAGGAGGGATGATGCCGCCAACGACGACGGGAATGTCGCCCAGACCCTCGGTCCGCATTCGGTCCATCACGTCGGCAACCAGCGCCACATGGCTGCCGCTGAGGATCGACAGGCCGACAATGTGAACGTCTTCCTGCAAGGCGGCATTCACGATCTGGCCGGGTGTCAGGCGGATACCTTCGTAGACCACTTCCATGCCGCAATCGCGGGCCTTTACGGCGATCTGCTCGGCGCCATTGGAATGGCCGTCAAGGCCTGGCTTGCCGACAAGAAACTTGATCGGTCGGCCCAACTGCCTGGCCAGTGCGTCCACCTTGACCCGAATCGCGTCGGTGGAGGCGGTATCAATCGACGTCGCGACAGCCCCGATGCCCGTCGGCGCTCTGTAAAGGCCGAAGACGTTCCGCAAGGTCTCGCCCCATTCGCCGGTCGTCACGCCGGCATGAGCGCAATCGATCGAAACTTCCATCACGTTCTCGCCGGCGCGAACGGCGCGCTCCAGCTTGGCGATGGCCGTCTTGGCTTCGACCTTGTCCCGACCGGCGCGCCAGGCGGCAAGACCCCGAAGCTGGTCGATTTCAGCCTGGGAATCAACAGCTAGGAATCCGCCATCATCCAAGCCTGCGCTGAGCGGCGAAGGCGCGCTTTCGGTCCATCTGTTGACTCCAACGACGATCTGGTCGCCGACCTCGATGCTGGCTATGCGTTGCGAATTCGATGCGACGAGCTGCCGTTTGATGTAGCCGTCTTCCACGGCAGTGACCGCGCCCCCCATTTCCTCGATCTTCGCAAGTTCCGAAGCGGCTTCTTCCTTCAACGCTGCTACTTTCTTCGCAATCTCTGTCGAGCCGTCGAAAATATCGCCGAATTCAAGCAAGTCGGTCTCGTGGGCCAGAATCTGCTGCAGACGCAAGGACCATTGCTGATCCCATGGCCGAGGGAGGCCCAGCGCTTCGTTCCAGGCTGGCAGCTGTACAGCTCGCGCGCGGGCACCCTTGGAAAGGGTCACCGCCAGCGCTTCCAGCAGGATGCGATAAACGTTGTTCTCCGGCTGCTGCTCGGTCAGACCCAGGGAATTGACCTGAACGCCATAGCGGAAGCGGCGCAACTTCGGGTCGCCTACGCCATATCGCTCGGCGCAGATCTCATCCCAAAGTTCGGTGAACGCCCGCATTTTGCATATTTCGGTGATGAAGCGTAAGCCGGCATTGACGAAGAAGCTGATCCGGCCGACAGCGGCGGGAAATTCCGCAGGAGGCATGAAGTCCTGTACCCGATCCAGGACAGCGATAGCGGTCGCGAGCGCGTAGGCCAGTTCCTGCATGGGCGTCGCGCCGGCTTCCTGCAAATGGTAGCTGCAGATGTTCACAGGGTTCCACTTCGGCGCCTCGCGGCAGGTGAACGCGATGACATCCGCGGTAAGCCGCATCGAGGGTTCGGGCGGGAAGATGTAGGTTCCGCGCGAGAGATACTCCTTGATGATGTCGTTCTGCGTGGTGCCGGTCAGGTCTGCCCGGTTTGCGCCTTGCCGCTCCGCCGCCGCGATATACAGCGCCAGCAGCCAGGGCGCCGTCGCGTTGATGGTCATCGAGGTATTCATCCGGTCCAAGGGAATGTCGCGGAACAGGGTTTCCATGTCGCCCAGATGACCGATCGGTACGCCCACCTTGCCGACCTCGCCCTTTGCCAGAGGATCGTCGGCGTCATAGCCGGTCTGGGTCGGCAGGTCGAAGGCGATCGAGAGGCCGGTCTGCCCTTTGGCCAGATTGGTCTTGTACAATTCGTTGGACACTGCTGCCGACGAATGGCCGGAATAGGTCCGCATGATCCAGGGGCGATCTCTGGTGGGGTTCGTCATGGCACCGTCCCCTGGCTTCAGAATTCCGAACGCGTCCAAGAGGAAGCGTAATTGCCCGTGCAACAACTCCTGATGCTCCCTTGCACCGCACCGAGAATGCGTCGCGCAAGATCAGCAAATCAAGCGGCGAAACACTCGCATGCATACATAAATTTCATCATTCTCCATCTTGCGACATATTGCTTACGATTTTTGACTTTTTTCGTAATTTTATATCTTGTGCTGCAGTGCAGCATTTTTGCGTCATGGCAATGACGAGAACCGGATGAATGAGCGGAGTATCTGCCGTGGTCGAAGTGGCTGAATATCAGGAACCAGCCACCCCGCCGATGCGCGGGGAGAAGAAAGATCTCTACGAGGTGGGCGAGATACCGCCGCTCGGGCATGTGCCGAAACAGATGTACGCTTGGGCGATTCGGCGTGAGCGGCATGGCGAACCGACAACGGCAATGCAGGTTGAAGTCGTCGACACGCCGCAATTGGACAGCCACGACGTACTGGTCCTCGTGATGGCGGCGGGCGTCAATTACAACGGCGTATGGGCCTCGCTCGGTACGCCGATTTCACCATTCGACGGCCATAACGCCGACTATCACATTGCCGGATCCGACGCATCCGGTGTCATCTGGGCCGTCGGCGACAAAGTGAAGAACTGGAAAGTGGGTGACGAAGTCGTCATCCATTGCAATCAGGACGATGGCGACGACGAGGAATGCAACGGCGGCGATCCCATGTACTCGCCGTCCCAGCGAATCTGGGGTTATGAAACGCCGGATGGATCCTTTGCTCAGTTTTGCGCTGTCCAGGCGCAACAACTCATGCACAGGCCCAGACATCTGACTTGGGAAGAAGGCGCATGCTATACGCTGACGCTTGCCACTGCATGGCGCATGCTGTTCGGCCACCGCCCGCATATCCTGCGGCCTGGCCACAACGTCTTGGTGTGGGGCGCTTCCGGTGGTCTCGGCTCCATGGCGATCCAGATCTGCGCCGCCGCCGGCGCCAATGCCATCGGCGTGATCTCCGACAACGACAAGAAGAACTTTGTCATGTCATTGGGCGCAAAGGGCGTCATCAACCGAAAGGAGTTCGACTGCTGGGGCCAGCTTCCGAAGGTAAATTCCGCAGAATACAAGAAATGGTTTGGCGAGGCCCGAAAGTTTGGCAAGGCGATCTGGGAGATCACCGGCAAAGGCAACAACGTCGACTTCGTCTTCGAACATCCCGGTGAGTCGACCTTCCCGGTTTCCACCTTTGTGGTAAAGCGTGGCGGCATGGTCGTCTTCTGCGCAGGCACTACCGGCTACAACATCACGATGGATGCCCGCTATGTCTGGATGCACCAAAAGCGCATACAGGGCAGCCATTTTGCTCACCTGAAACAGGCCACCCAAGCCAACCAGCTTGTCCTCGAACGGCGAATCGACCCGTGCATGTCCGAAGTCTTTCCATGGGAAGACATTCCGGAAGCACACATGAAGATGCACCGCAATGAGCACAAGCCGGGTAATATGGCAGTACTGGTGAGTTCCAGGCGTCCGGGCCTTCGCACGATCGAAGACGCGATCGAGGAGTAGGACATGACTGCTTCAGAAATTCGGGTCTGTAGAGTGTCGTCCTCGCAGACCCGGGCAGTGTGGCCACAGCGCTCTTGCACAAGACATCGGGGCCCGGGCAACGCGCGGCGTCTTGCGGAAGGGGCGTTGTGCGCGACCGTACAATCCACGGATCTCTCAGCCGCCGGAGGCCGCCAACACACACCGCACTCGGGATATTGTCCCCTGCGCCGTCTTCCGGCAACGCGCCGAACTCTCCAGTTCAAGCGGTTCAGTTGCGGGCTTCCCCAGCCCCCAAGCGTTTCCGACATTCTTCTGAGAGCTCAGTCTTTTCGTAAAAATTCGGCGGCAGCCTGTCAAACTTCACCATCAGGGCGTCCGACCGTCAAAATCGTCGATCCGCTGGTCTGTCGACCCTTCAGCGCCTTGTGGGCCTCGGCGACCCGATCAAGCCGGCCAGGTCTGATAGATGTCAATCCGGATCGTGCCGCCGGCGACAAGACTGAACAGGTCCGCGGAGGCCTGCTCCAGCCAGGTCCGGTCACAGGTGTAATGATACACGCCCGGCCGGACCAGCCGGAATGAACCGGCTGCCAGATCATTAATTCGGAAGTTCAGCACCGGGCCGGATGATTGCCCGAAACACACCAGAGTGCCATGCCGGCGCTGGCATCGCAGAGATTTGGCGACCGTATCGTGGCCGACACTGTGATAGACTGCGGAAACGCCCAGACCGTCCGTCGCCGAGTTGATCCGCGCCACAAAATCCTCCGCTCGGTAGTCGATCACGTCGACATAACCGTTCGCCTTTGCCAAGGCGCATTTTTCCGGCCCGCCAGCGGTATCAATGGCCTTGACACCTTAATCTGGGCCAGCCATTGGCCCAGAATCAAGCCGACGCCACCGGCCATCACCCGACACAAGCATCAGTTGCTGATGTTCGGGCAATTCAAAGCCAGCCTGGTCTGTTGGCTGCGCAAAGTCATGCCGGCGAGGATCCGGGTTCCGCTCCGTGTGCCGTTGCACATGCAGTCGGCGATGTCCTGCCGGGTGCGGGCCACCGCGAAGCACCCGGTGCGGCTGAACTTCATTAGAAGCGTGGCCGTGCCTTCAGCATTCAGGTTCTGCTCGGCATTCGAGAACTCCCCCCGCGTCTTGAAGCAGCGTCTTATGTACGGGGCTGATGCATCTGAGCCAAACTGTCTTGTATAAACCAAGGCAACGTAACGTGTATTTTTCTTCAGGTTGGAAAAGGTCACATTCTGTGCTGACAATGAACCGCCTGATGGGACATCCCCAAGAGATTGATCGCCAATCAAAGCCGACCCTCCCCCGTTTTCCATCACCGCCACGCGCAACGCCGCGTTCGATTGGAGGTTACTACGCCAGCTAATCATTTGAGAATTTGTAATCTCACGCGTAGAAAGCGTTACAGAGGTTGTGTTGATGCTTCCAACAGAAGCGGCAGCCGTGCCCACTTCCGTTAGGCCACCTTGTGTGCAGGCATCCCCGCCAGTGGTGGCCGGAATGACCAGTTGCGCCTGTGCAGGGGCCGCCGCCAGCATCAGCAGCGCGGCGGCGAATGTCGCGGCGAGACGGGCTGTGTTGAATGACATGTACAGGGCCTCCTGTGCTTCATGAAGAGGCCCCGTGAAGAGGCCCCGTGAAGAGGCCCCGTGAAGAGGCCCCGTGAAGAGGCCCCGTGAAGAGGCCCCGTGAAGAGGCCCCGTGAAGAGATGGACCCAAGCCTGACATGACCGGACACACCCGTCAAGGCCAAAACGGCGATCGGTAACGTCAGGAGTCATGTGTCAGGAAGAGTGGGGCGCTGAGTCCCCGAGACCTGTCTTCGTGGATGAAGACCGCGTGGAGGATGCGGTCCGTCGAGGTCCGGTCCCGGAAGGTTCCCGTGGGCCGGGTTCGTCTGCGGACCTCGCGGAACCGTCGTTCGCCGGCGCTGGTGGTGCTGACCTGCCTTCGTGCGGCAAGGGTCCTGCAGCGGAAGCAGGCGAGCAGACCGTCGGGATCGTTGCGCAGGGAAGCGACCCGCCGAACCAGTCCGCCGACCAGGACGTGATTCCGGCCAAGAGCAGACCGTCGGGATCGTTGCGCAGGGAAGCGACGGCCCCGGGGCAGATGCCCTGCCAGTGGTCGGCGAAGCGGCGGGCGACCCCGGGCGCCCCTTGCCGCCATCGACACCAGTCATCTCCAGGCCCTCGCCGGTGAGGCCGCGGTGGTACGGCTGGTCGAGGAAGCGCTCTCGTTCCGCGGCGCTCTCGCTGCCGGCGCGCCGGAAGTCGATGATCTCCTTCCTGCCGTCGTGGCGGATCCCCGGCGCCACCAGGACCGGCCTCCCGAGCGCGCCGTCGGGCATCACCGCCTTGCAGTCATTCTTCAGCAGCCGGCGGTGGAATGCCGCGACCGACCGGTCGAGGGTCCTGGCGACCCGGCTCACCGTCGCGGCCGGGACCGGGCGCCCGGGCAGGGCGAGGAGGACCTCGCCGACCTTGCGGGTCGAGAGCCCCGGAACGAAGCCGGCCGGGATCGCACGGTCGATCTCCGGCGCGCGTCTCGCGGAGCCCTTCGGAACCCCGGTCGGGCAGAAGTGACGGGTGCGCGGCACGTCGCGTTCGATGTCGCCGAGCGCGCTCGGCAGGCAGCGCCGGCAGGTGCCGTTGCGCCGGTCGTGCATGGCGCCGGCGTCGAGGGTGTAGCGCCAGACGTCGACCGCCTCGGCCATCCGGTCCTCGATGATCCCGGTCGCCAGGCGCTGGACGGGATCATTGAGGATAGGAAGGCCAAGGCGCTGGGGACGGCAGGAACGAGATCGTCGAAGTCCGGCGCGCCGCCGTCTCGTTGGCGCCGCCACCCGGGATCCCAACGACCTGCGCATCATCAATCACCCTATGCGTTGCGTAGGCGCCGTTGCGCAGGGTGCAGGCAACCCGGTCGCCGGGCGCGAAGACAGTCACACCGTCGGCGACCTTCTCGATGATCCCGGCTGCATTCGCGCCCGGCACCAAGTCTATCATAACCGGCCAAGGCTACAGGCCAGAACGTATGTAGATATCGACAAAGTTGACTCCGATCACCGTATGCCGGATCAGAAGTTCTCCCGCACCGGGATCGGCGGCAGGTGCCGCGATCCGGCGAAAGCCGTCTGGTCCGCGCGGCCCGGCAATCGCCATGGCATAGGCAGGCGCAGCCGCTGCATCATTCATGGCATCGGGTTTGCGGAGGACTAATCCGGCAACAGCGGAGAGCATTGGCATTATCGCTTCCGACATCTCGGAAGACTGGCTTGATTGTGGCCCCGGCGCGTCAAGAACCATATCTTGCACTTGCATGCAATCAATACACCGTGACGCCAACGGGAATCATCAACGGGATACTGGTGGAGCAAAAAAGCTGTTAGGCGTTGCTCATGGTTCAGGCCCGTAACAACGAGTTCATCAGTGCGCTTCCGATGACAGCAATGGCAAGTCCATGAAAGTCGGTCTGGACGAAAAGGCGTTGACCAACGCAATCATGACGAAATGTAGCTGAAGCAACGAAGTTCCCGTTTGCAGTCAGGATATCGGAAAAGAGCGAAAAACCGCACGAACAGTGCAATGATCTCGTGATAACATCGGGTGTTCGAACATTTCTGGATATGATTGCTGATGGCTCCTGCGCCCTCACTCACCCTCATACTGGGCGAAGCGACTGCCGATGTGACTTTGGCCGGCCTTGTGATCTGTGGCTGGACTGGTCGTAACGCCGAAGCCATGGAACACCATATCCAGGAACTGGAAGCGCTGGGCGTGAAAAGACCGAGCGCAACGCCGGCATTTTATCGTGTGGCCGCATCTCTGGTGACCACGGCGCCCGTCATCCAGGTTTCCGGCCAGACGAGCAGCGGCGAAGTTGAATATGTCATGCTCAATCGGGGCGGTGAATGGTGGGTCACCGTCGGGTCCGACCATACCGACCGCGATGCGGAAACAATCGGTGTCTCCTTGTCCAAACAAATGTGCGCCAAGCCCGTGGGCAGAACATGGTGGCGCTATACCGACATATGCGACCACTGGGATGAATTGAGACTGCGCTCCTGGATAGTGGATGGCGATGACCGCACGCTTTACCAGGAAGGCTCGGTATCGGCCATGCAGCCACCGGAAGAATTGATGCACGGTTACGGTGGCCTGCCTGAAAATTGGGCCTTCTTTGGCGGCACGCTGGCAGCAATCGGAGGCGTTCGGCCAGGCCCGGCACTGGCGCTTGAGTTGCACGACCCGATCAAGAACCGGACAATCAGTCATCAATACCAGACAGACGTCCTGCCCATCGCGGACTGAATCGCAAAGGAGACATCTTCATGCCCTTCGACAAACCCCACATCGAATTCGTTCAACTGGACATGGAAGGTGGCTGGACTACCCCGGAAGGCTATCCGGACAGAATTACCCAGAAAATCCTTTCGAGTGACATCGACGAAGACTGCAAGACCGGCAGCCGAACCCGTTTGCTCAAATTCGAGCCTGGCGTCTACACCACCGTACCTTTCTGGCATGATCACTGGGAGGAAGTGTTTCTGGTCTCTGGCGATCTGACCGTCGGCAGCGACGACAAAGGCAAGGGTGGTGAAGAGTTCACGGCCCCGACCTATGCCTGCCGCCCGCCCGGAGTCTTTCACGGGCCCTTCAAGAGCACTTACGGTTGCCTGTTGTACGAGATCCACTATTACGACGAGATGCAGCCCTTCGAAAGAAACAGCCGCTAGTAGGCTCTGCCTGAAACAAGAAGGGGAAAGGGTCCGCACCCTTTCCCCTTCTTGAAGTTGCCATCAGGCATCTGCTATTTCTTGGCCATCGACTCGTAGAAGGTCACCAGCCGGGCGACGTCACCAGCATCAAGGCGACCCAGAGGGCCGTCGCTGTAGCTGGAGGCGACGACCTTGCCCGTGTCCCGATTCAGGATGAACTCGGATGGCTGAATGATCTGCCGCCTGTCTTCCCACCAAGAGCCGAGTGTGTCGGCGATGTCGCGAGTGACGCCAAACCCAAAGGGGTACCCTTTGCCCTTGGCAATTTTTTTGGTGTTGTCGAGATCGTCAACGCTCGCTGCTACCACAGCGACGTCAGCTTCTTTCAATGCATCCAGTTGTTTACTGAAACCATCCAACTGATGGCGGCAATATGGTCACCAGTGACCACGATAGAAGAGGATGACCCGATACTTCGCGTTCAGATCATCTGGCAAGCGCATGGTTCCGCCATCGACCAGATTGATCGAAAGCTCTGGAAATGTTGCGCCAATGCCCAGCTTTTCACCCATTCTGGCAGCTATCTCCCGGCTGAGGTTGACGGAAGCCGATTTTTTTCAGTCAGGCTTCCCAAGAAGAGGTACAGTGGCGCTGGTTTGAAATCAAGCCCGCTGACCAGCATATTTGGGTTCTTACAACTCTGATGTCTCCAGAATGATGAAGAAAACAGCATTGTCTCAGTTTGAATATGGTCAGAATCCGAAAAATCCCTCGAACGGGGGCAGTCGCACTGTCGGATTGGAGAGGGCGTTCTGGACGTGTTTCCTCATGCCTGATCAAGACCACGGGCTGATCCGCGCTTTCAGTACATTTTCCCAGCCAGAAGAAGAGATACGCCGAAAACGTGACTGTCAGAAACCCCTAGAAGGTTGGCATTCCATCAAGAGTTCCCGCGGGCAAAGTGCGAAGGACGCTCAAAAGCGAAATTCAAACGGAGACTACCCGTTCTTCCAATCATACAAGTCGCCGCCCCGATAGAGCAGGGTCCGCATAAAAGGCAATTTGCCGAGGAATTTTGGTTTCCCTGTCTTGAGATGTACTTTTCCAAGGTCTTGTAGCGGGATACGGCGACATTTGTCGTAAACGCCAGTTCCTCTGTTCGCCCATTCGAAGTATCGACTTTGTGATGTAGCCTGCTACGCTGTCGATGCTGTTCTGATATATGCCGTGACCTTGACCGAATCCTGTTCCGCCAAGACCCTGCTGATCGTCGGACACACGCCGTCCGTGAACACGCGTCGATTGCGTGATGCGGTGACAACCGCCGCCCGGGATTCTGCTGATGAAGCTATTGTCCGTGTCTCGGCCCAAAGCCCCTTCGATGCGATGCCCGACGACGTGATGACCGCCAGCGCCATCATCTTGGGTACGACGGAAAACCTAGGATACATGAGTGGTGCGCTAAAGGATTTCTTCGACCGTTGCTATTACCAGTGTCTGGAGCACACCCAAGGCCTACCCTATTGCCTCTATGTCCGCGCCGGCCATGACGGCACCGCCACCCGCCGCGGCGTTGAGACCATCGTAACCGGATTGCGCTGGCGTGCAGTTCAGAATCCGCTGGTCTGCCGTGGCGAATGGGATGAGAGCTTTATCGATCAGGTGGCGGAGATCGGATCTGCGATGGCTGCCGGCCTCGAAGCGGGGATATTCTGATTGCGCCGCCAGAGATCGACAAGATCAGCCCGGAATGCCTTGAAATCCGGCGCGTGGATCGAGATCAGGAACGGTGGTAGGCTTAGAAATCCTGACACACAACATTTAGTGAAGGCGGACAAGAAATATCCCACAAGGCGAAGAGCGAGACAGTAGCTGACCTCTGGCCTATAGCTGATTAACTGGAAGGAGCGAAGCTATATATCCGCTGGCTCGTCGTACTTTCCGCCGAAGCTCAGGCACACGACGGGATGGGCGGCCGACCAGTCCCGGTGTCGGTGGCCTCCGACGTGCCGATGATCGATACGTATATCGTCGAAGTGCCGAACCCCGACCATCCCTATGGATGGGGTGCAAGGCATCGGCGAAGTGCCGATCATTCCGCCCCTGGCGGCGATTTCCAACACCATCCACGACGCGGCGGGCATCAGGTTTCTGGACCGTCCCATGTCTCATCCCAAGGTCTTGAAGGCGCTCGACGAGACCGCGCCGACCGAAGCAGCGGAGCAGGCGACCGCCGGAGAAATCGGCGGGCTCCGGGGTCCGGACCAGTTGAGCCTCCGGCCCTTGGGGATGTGATCCTCAGATGAGCAAACCGACCGCGCTCGCCGTCAGAAACAATATAACCACGATCCTGAACAGCCATTCGGGGAGCAGCCTGCCCAGGAACAGTCCCAACAACGTCCCGCCCGCCGTCGGCAGCGCCAGGGCAAGGACAAGGGGCATGACGGCATCCGATAGTCCCGCCACGCCCCATTGCAGCACGAACGAAATCGGATAGGCGGTCAGGAAGGCGGTCAAGGTCGTTGCGCGGACGGTTTCCTTGTCCTGGCGGATCGCCGTGGCATAGGCGGCGATGGGAGGTCCGGGCATGGCGAGGGTCGAGTTCAGAATGCCGGAGACTCCACCGGCGGCGCCCCGTCGCCATCCATCGTCACGGGTAAAGACCGGAAACCGCTCGAACAGGCCGGTCGCCAGAAGCACCATGAAACCGACGGCGATGGCCGCCCCGATCTTGAGTTGGCCGATGGTCAGCAGACCGAACAACATGGCGCCGATGGGAGACCCGATACAGATCCCGATCAGTATGGGCGTCAGCAGGGAGCGGTTCGCCTTGGGCAGTGTCGACGGCGACACCAGAACGGCGATCAGCAGGCTGAGAAGGATGGACACCTGGATCGCCGAGGAAGTTCCCATTGCGAGGATGAGCGCCGGACCGGCGATGACACCGAAGCCGATGCCCGTCGCTGCCTGAAGAGCAGACGCGGCGACCACGATGACAACGAGCAGCGCCGACAGTTCGGGCAGGTCAAACAAGGCCAACTCGCGATTGCGGCCAGGTCTTCCCGAGCTTCCGGCTAGGAAAAGATGACCTGGATATCCGTGTACTCGGCCAATCCTTCTTCGGCGAACTCGACGCCGACGCCGGACGACTTTCTACCGCCGAAGGGAGCGTTGGGCTGGATCATGCCGTGCTTGTTGATCCATACCGAGCCGCACTCCAATTTCGCGCCCACCTGTTTGGCTTCGGTGATGTCCCGGCACCAGACCGAGCCGCCGAGGCCGTTGGGATTGTCATTGGCCTTCTCGATGGCGTCCTCGACGGATCTGTACCGGATGATCGGCAGAGCCGGACCGAATTGCTCTTCATCGACAAGCCGGTCGCCGTTTTCGAGGTCGGCAATGATGGTCAGCGGATAGAAATACCCCCTGTCTTCGCCCTTGCCGTTCTTTTTCAGCTTTTTGCTGCCGCCGAGCAGGACTCGGCCTTTTTTCTCCGCATCCTCGACGAGATCCGAGACGATGTCGTATTGCTTGAGGTTCTGTACGGGACCGATCATCACATCATCCTCGATACCGTTCCCGATGGGCATTTTGCGGGCGAATCTGACCAGTTCTTCGCAAACCTCGTCATAGACGTCGTCGTGAACATAGAGGCGTTTCAGCGCCGCGCAGGTCTGTCCGCCATTTATGAAGGCGCCCCAGAACAGGCCTTCCGCGATCTCCCGCGGATCGACGTCGGGCAGAACAATTCCGGCGTCGTTGCCGCCCAGTTCAAGGGTCATGCGTTTCATGGTCTCGGCGGCGTTGGCATAAATTTTCCTTCCGGTGCCGCAGGAGCCCGTGAAGACGATTTTCCCGATGTCTTCGTGGAACGTCATGACTGGTCCAAGGCCGTCGTCGCCGGTAATGCAGTTGACGACGCCCTTGGGCAAAATCTCGTTCATCAGTTCGACGACGCGGAGGGTCGTCAGCGGGGTATAGGGCGAGGGTTTGCAAACCACGGCATTGCCCGAAAGGACGGCCGGCATGATGTGCCAGATGCCGATCAGCACGGGGAAATTCCACGGCAGGATGGATCCCACCACGCCGATCGGCCGCCGGTGCAGTTCTACCCGGCCCTCGTTGTTTTCCTGCAGGACCTTCATGGGCAACGACAGGCCGGCCGTATATCGGGTCCAGGCAACGGCGCCGGCGATTTCCCAGCGGGAGCCGAGGCCGTTGAGCGGCTTGCCCTGTTCCGCCGTCAGCAACTGCGCCAGTTCCCCGGCGTTTTGCTCGAGTTTCTCGGCGATTTTTTCGCACGCGATCTGGCGCTTCCGTTCCGGCACGTCGCGCCATTTCCTGAAAGCGGTTTTCGCCGCGGCGACGGCATCGTTTACATCGTCCTCGGTGCCCAAGGGCGCCAGGCCCATGACTTTTTCGGTGGCCGGGTTCAGCACCTCGAACAGCTGCCTGGTCGGCACCTTTTTGCCGTCGATGATCAGGCGGAACGGTTCCATGATCTTCCTCTTTTAATCGGTGGTTCCGGGTTCCTGGCCGCCATGCCAGTCGCGGAAATGATTTTTGTGGGTTTCCGAGTACGCGCCCGGCTTCATCTGCTGATCGTAGAAATCGAGATCCAGGTGGTGGGCCTGGATGAACAGGGTCATCTGTATCGGGTCTACCGTGGCCGGAAACTGCCCATAGGTTTCGTAGATATAGTTGCAGATGTCCTTGACGCACTGAACGCCGTTGGCTGACGCCTGGGGCGTCGCCGCATCGAATTCCGAATTGGGAGAGAGATGCGGCTTGACCATGCCCTTGGCTTCCCACTCGTCCATGGTCTGCACCGCGCTCGCGATGGCCGCATCGACGGCGTCGTCCATGGTCGGATAGTTGGGGGGGCAGAAAGCCTCGAACACGCCGGGCCGGCCAACGGGGATCGGGAACGGATCCGTCCTGGACTGGATGAACCTGAAACCGAGCCCCTTGCAGGCAGGCGTCCCGCCGAGCACGACCGTGGAAGAGAAACCGCCGTAAACCCAGCCGCCGATCCCGGTTGCCTGCATGGCCAGCGCCAACAACTGGGCCATGAACGCGCCTTCCGCCAGCATCCCGTCCGACAGGATTTTCTCGAGCCGCGACAAGGTCATCACCTTCCTTTTCGCGAGAAAGCCGCTTTCGACCCATTTTTCGTTGCCGCAGGGTGCCATGCCGTTTCGGTCATCGACCAGAAAGTAGCCGCCCTCCTCGCCGGAATAGCGGCCGGCATCGGCATCGCTGAAATTCAGGATAAGCTTGATCATGTCCTTGGTCACGTCGATGACCGGCATGAACAGGGTCGAGCCGGGACGGTTGCAGACCCACTGATTGTGAGGCCAGACACCCGGCTCCACGGGCGGCAAATCCATGCGGCCGTCATCCAGCTTCTCGACAAAGGTGTCGTAGAAACCCAGGATCTTCTCGCGGTCGTCCGCGTCTTCGTATTCCCGCATTTTCGTCATCTTCGCCTGATCGGCATTGATCACGTAAACGCCGTTGTCATTGGTGAAGAAAAGGCGGGCCCGGTGCGAGCCCATTGCGGAGGGATAGGGTTTGCCGATCGTCTTGACCATGCCGCCGGGAAGTTCCGTTTCGGCCAGAATAGGCCCCGTGGTCGCAGTGGCGGCAGCCACGAGCATCGCCGTTTCCAGATCGTTGAGCTCGACGGGCTCCTTGTTCGATTTGTACCGGAACGGGCCCGACGCCATTTCCATGCCGAGACCGAACCGCCGGGACCGGCGCCCCATGATGGCGTCATACAACGGAAAATCCCATGCCGCCTCCGCCTGAGGTGGCAAGTTCGAAGGCTTGTGGTCACTCACTGGCGGTCTCCTGCCCGGTATTCCCCTGTTTTCCGGATTTCCGGGAAAAGATGACTTTGATCATGTAGCTCCAGAAACCCGGCTTCCCGAGCATCATGCCCACCATCTTCCGCATGTCGTCGCGGCTCATCAGGGTCTCGGCTTCCCAGACCCCCATCTTGCCGACGATGACGACGTCATCGCCTTCGATCTTCAAGCTTTCGATGTCGAACTCGAATTCACCTGCGGCGGACTCGATTTTCACGGCGTTTCCCTCCCGTCGATTTCCTATGGGATCATTTTCCAGTAGGCGTCTTTTCGGACGATCAGGCCGTCGCCGATCTCGTATACGTCGAAACCCCTGGATTTGCGCCACTTTCCGTCCGGTCCCGCATACTCGACTTCATAGGTTTGGTGGACGATCATGCCGAGGAACTTCCAAACGGAGGCGGAGAACTTTGGCCCGTTGGGCATGACGAAGCGGTGCTCCATTTCCTGGAGGACTTCCTTCCGCCCATAGATCACCTTGCCGTTGGGAAGGTGCCACTGAACGGCCGGGGACAGGCATTCACCGATCATCTTCAGGTCCTGAAGCGTGAAGGCTTCTTCGAATTTGGTAAACAGCTTCTTGTATCCGATTTCGTCCGCCGGCATCACCTTGATGGACTTGCGTTTGATTTTCTCCTTCTTTTGGCCAGAGACATTCTGGCGGATACGGAGGCCGCAACTGGACGTCCGATCGGGCCGGGCGTCCCTGATGGTGTCGAGGGATCGTATGTCCTGGATGGCCTGATCGGCGTCATTGTCCCTGATCTTCAATTGGGAGCTGGTTTTGTGGGCCTTGCCGGCCGGGTCGGATCCGGTCGCCCCGCTTTTGCTTGTTTTCCTGACCGTGCGCGGCTTCCGCTTCTGGGCTTGCTTGCCCTTCCGCGTCCCGCCGGACGTCTCTTCGGATACGGGTCCGCCGATATCCTCCGTCGTCTGGCGCTGATTGTTGTCAACGACCCTCATGGCATTTCCTCGCTGCTGATGAGAGGGACAGTCTCCCGGTCTTCGTTTTCATCCTTGTCGGCCGTGTCCATAAACTACCGGCATGGAATCGAGCCTGTCAATGAAAATGAATTCATATTCATTTTCATTGACTCCCGCAGCGCATTTTCATACTGTCGTCGAACCCTGATTCAAAAACCTGACGGGAGGCTCATGGGATGAAAACCAATTCAACAGTAATGGCTGGCATCATGGCGGTCGCCGTGATGTCGTTTTCGGCATCCGCCGTTGCCAAGGAACTCCGCCTCAGCATGGCGCCGCCGCCGAATTCGCCTTGGGGCGCGGTGGCTCAGAAGTTCGTAAACAAAGTCAATGAAGTGTCGGGCGGCAAGCTGACCATCAAGGCGTTCATGGCGTCCAAGCTCGGCGGCGAGCAGGACGTCGTCAAACAAATCGCCCGGGGGCGGGTCGACATGGGCGTGATGTCCAATACGGCCGTGTCCCTGCTGGTGCCCGAGTTCGGCCTGTTGGCATCACCCTACGCTTTCAATAGCGCCAAGCAGTTCGACTGCGTGGCGGACAATCATCTGCTGTCCACCTTCGGCAAGGAATTTGCCGGCGCCGGCATCCGGACGTTGTCGTGGATGGAGGTCGGCTTCCAGGTCGTCTACAGCAAGAACGGCGTCCGCGTGCCGGCTGACCTGGCCGGCATGAAAATCCGGACGGCGCCGTCGGTGACCGATTCCAAGTTCATCCAGACCGCCGGCGGCACCGCCGTGCCGCTGAGCCCGAAGGATACCATTCCGGCCCTCAAGACCGGACAGGTGACGGCCGCGACGCAGCTTTCCGTTTTCGGCATCGTTGTCGGCTATCCCAAGGTTGCGCCGCACATCACGCTGACCCGTCATCAGCACCAGGTCGGCGGCGTCATCATTTCGGAGCGCACGTGGGACAAACTGTCCAAACAGGAACAGGGCTGGATCAGCGAGTCGGCGCCAGTCTTCCTGGAACTGCGGAAAATCATCCGCGGCGCGGAGGGCGCGCTGATCAAAAAAGCGCAAAAGGAGGGCGCCACGATCATCAATCTGACGGATGCCGAACTGGCAAAATGGAAATCCGTCGCGCCCAAGGCCCAGGAGCTCATCCTGAAGGAAATGGGCGGAGCGGCCAGCGCCAAGTGGCAAGCCATCCAGAAAGCGAAGGCGGCCTGCTCCTAGAGCAGGAAGATGCTGGCACGAGCGCTAAGGTGGCTTAGGCTCATCGAAGCTTCAGTGGCGTCGGCCGCATACGCGGCCGTCGCCATTCTTCTTATGGCCGACGTCATCGGGCGGGAGTTGTTCGAGACCGCCGTCCTGGGCGCTCAGCAGCTGGCCGTATACGGCGCCATCTTGGCGGGCTTTCTTGGCTTCACGCTGGCAACCTCGGACAACACGCACCTGCGTCCGGAGTTTCTGGACTTCGTCCTGAAACGTTTGGAGCCCTGGACGTCCCGGGCCGGCAACGCGCTTTCCGCCCTCTTCTTCTTCGGCGCCGGGTATGTCGCCTGGACGTTCGTGGAGATTTCCATGGATGCCGGAGACAAGGCGCCGGTTCTCTATTTTGTCGTCTGGCCGCTGCAACTCATCATCCCCTACGCGTTCATCTCTTCCGGGCTCAAGCATCTGGCCTTCGCCGCCCGCCCGGACCTTCAGCCCGCGAAAGGGCGGGAGGCGGGCTAGCCGTGGCCGCAATCATCCTCTTGCTGCTTGTCCTGCTGGCGCTTTCGCTGCGCCAGAACGTTATCGTGATCCTGATCGGCGCGGCGGCGTACGTTCATCTCGTCTGGGGCGACGGACAGCTGGAGTTCCTGGCCGAGGATATCTGGATCAGCCTGGACAATTCCCTGCTGCTCGCGATCCCGATGTTTTTGCTGGCGGGATCCATCATGACCCGGGGGGCCATCGCGCGCCGGCTCATAGATATCGCCATCAGTATCACCCGGCCCCTGCCCGGCGGTCTGGCCGTCGCGACCATCCTGTCGTGCGCCATTTTTGCCGCAATATCGGGATCATCCCCCGTGACGCTTCTGGCGGTCGGCACGATCCTCTATCCGGCCCTGTTGCAGCACGGTTATCCGAAGAGGTTCGCGCTCGGGGCGCTGACCTCCGGCGGCACCCTCGGCATCGTTATTCCACCATCCATTCCGCTGATCCTCTACGGCATCGTCACGGAGACATCCATCGCCGATCTCTTTATCGCCGGCATCATTCCCGGCGTGATGATCGCGGTCGTCCTGGCGATCTACTCCTATTGGGTAAACCGGCACATGCCGGCGGAACCGTTCGACCTGAACGAGGTCCTGACAGCCCTGGTCCGGGGCGGATGGTCCGCCATGCTGCCCGTCATCCTGTTGGGCGGCATCTACTCCGGCTTCTTTTCGCCGACCGAGGCGGCGGCGGTCGCCCTCGTCTATGCCTTGTTCGTGGAGATATTCATTCACCGGGAGTTGAAGCCCGTCGACTTCTACCACACAGCCGTCGACACCGCGAAACTGCTCGGCATGCTGTTCCCGATCGTCGCCGTTGCCCTCAGCCTCAAGACCATCCTGACGATCGAGGAAGTGCCCGATCAGCTGGCGATCTGGATATCCACCATCACCGAGAACAGGATCGCATTTCTGTTGGCCGTCAACTTGCTGCTTCTGGTGGTCGGCTTTCTGTTCGATGTCATCTCGGCCATTTTGATCCTGGCGCCGCTTCTGCTGGTGCCGGCGGTCGCCTTTGGCATAGATCCGATACATTTCGGGATTATCATGGTGATCAATCTCGAAATCGGGTTCCTGACCCCGCCCATGGGACTCAACCTGATCGTCTCGATGACGGCCTTCCGCGAGAAGTTTCTCGAAATCTGCTACGCCGTCCTGCCCTTCATTGCCTTGATATTCGGCGTTCTCATGGTCGTGACGTTTTGGCCGGCGACCGCCCTTCTGTTTCTATAGCCCACGAGCGACACCGAAATGAATCTTGAAGAGAACGGCATGCCTCTCACCGACTTTTTGGATGATGTCCCCGGTGTCCTAAAGGCCAACCAGGCGCGCAGCGTCCGCATCCGGGATTCATTCATCAATGCCGGCATCGATTTGCTGAACGAGGAACGGCTGAGCCACGTGGCGGTCCCCAGCCTCGCGAAACTGTGCGGATGTTCCGTGGGCAGCTTTTATACCCGGTTTAAAGACAAGGATGCCTATTTCAGGGCCCTCAGGGTCGCCACCATCCACGCCTGCAATATGGAAATTGACCGGCGGGTTTCGGTCGAGGCGTTGAAAATGCTGGGGCCCAAAAAGGGACTGGAGGAACTGGTCGACCTCATGTCGGACCTGTTTACCAACCGTTACCGGGGCGTGCTGCGGGAGAGCCTTCTCCGCATCCTGGAGCCCGACGACCCGTGGGCGCCCATGCGCGATTCCGCGAGAGGGATCATGGAGAACTATCACCGGGCCTTCGAGAATGCGTTCGACGGGTACAAACCGAAGGAGGCGAGACAGCGGCTAAGCTTTTGCTTTCAAATGATCGTCGGCGTGCTGCAAAACGACCTCGTCAACGATTACCACGTGTTTTCCACGAAAGATAAATCATTGCGAAACGGCCTGAGGGCGGCGGTGCTGAGTTACATGAATTTTGGCGATCGCTGATCTAGTGGTCTATCAGAAACGAGAGGTTCCATTCTTTCCCTGATCATGGCGTTCTCCTGCTGCCGCCGTCACGCGGCGCGTGACAGGAGGAGGACAGACCGATGGGCAGGAAATCGACACGGCAGGAGATCGTGCTTTCGGACGCGGACCGGGCACGCCTCGAACGGATCACGCGCAACCCGCGGAGCCTCCGGAAGCACGTCTGGCGGGCCCGCATCGTCCCGGAACCGGGTTCGGGTTGCGGGCCGGCCGGGACCATTCGGCGGACGGGCGTCTCGAAGCCGACGGTCCGGCGCCGGCGGGACCGCTTCCTCGCCCTGGGCGTCGACGGGCTTCTCCGGGACGCCACGCGTCCTCCGAGGAAGAAGCCGACCCCCGAGGACCGGGTGAAGGCCCTGATGGCCCTGGCGATGTCGTCGCCCCCGCCGCATGCCCGGCACCGGACGGTGCGGGCGCCGGCGGGGAAGCCGGGGATGGTCTGCACGGCATCCTGAAGGAGAACGGCCTCGGGCCGCACCGGGTCAGGACCTTCAGGGCGTCCCGCGACCCGGGGTTCGGGATCAGGGCCCGCGATGTCGTCGGCCTCTACGTCGACCCGCCCGACCCATCTCGGCGTCCTGGATGAACGCCGTCGAGGGGTTCTTCCCGAGGCTGTCCGGACAGAGGCCGAAGGATGCGGTCTTCGACTCCCTCGACGAATGCATCACGGCGATCGAGGGATGCATCGCGCACCACGATGTCCACCACGCCCGTCCGTTCCGATGGAGCCGGAAGCCGGAGGACCTCGTCGAGGCGTGCAAGGGAGGACACCGGAGACTTCGGGAAATGGCACCGGATGCATGAATCAAGCCACTAGGGAACCTCTTCGAACCGAACTCGGGATTCTTGTTTGCAAACCGGACTCGCCTTGCTTGGCGATGCATTCGCGGGCGGCATCAAGATGATGCCGGACGGCTTTTCCAAGCTTCACTCCAGTGCTTTCGGTGGCAGGCTGCGCAAGAAACCCACGATGGCTCGCCGATCTTCATCTGTCAGCTTGGCGGTGCTGTTGGAAATCACTTCGCCCATCTCGCCACCGATAACGTCGCCCGCAGGCGTGACCCCTGTCTGCAAGGCGAAAACGACCTCGTCGGCGCTCCACTTTCCGATACCTTTTTCCTGATGCGGCGTGATGTTGGGCGCAGCACCGTCCTTCCTCTCGCCGTCGCCCCAGCCGGGAGAGCCAGCGAGCTGCACGCTGTTGCGCAATCCGCCCAGAATGTTGCGGCGAGTATGGCATTCGCCACAGTGAGCCGGACCGGAGACGATATACGCACCGCGGTTCCATGCCTTGGATTTGGTGGGATCCGGACGGTACCGGCCTTCATCCAGGAACAGCAGTTTCCACAGACCCACACCGGGTCGCATCGAAACGGGAAAGTCCAGTTTGTGTTGCCCGTTAACGCTGACGACCGGCGGAAACGTTTTCAGATGCGCCCACAGGTCGCGAATGTCTGCCAGCGTCATCCGTGTGTACGACGTATAAGGAAATGCTGGGTAGTAGTGGCGGCCTTCCGGCGACAAGCCGATGGTCATCGCCCGAATGAAGTCGGTTTCGGACCAGCCGCCGATTCCAGTCTTTGCGTCCGGCGTGATGTTGGGCGATACGAAAACGCCGAAGGGCGAGTTGATCTCGCGCCCGCCGGCGAGCGGCTTGCCACCCTTCCTGGTATGACAGCCAGCGCAGCCGGCCATGGCGAAAATATAGGCACCTTTTGTGGGGTCGGGCGAGGCTGCGTCCTGCAACACCGTGGGGGTTTTCCAGATCAGAATGGAAAAAAATGCCGGTATGCAGGCTGCAATGGCGGCAAGCGAGCCGAATAACAGCAGAATATTGATAAGACGCATCACGGCAAGCAACTCTCGGTCGGGCGTTGGCAGGTATGGCTGCACCAGGTGTCAGCAGAAGAGGAAACTTCATGACGCAGCAGCCTTCTCATGGCCTGACAGTAATTGTGTCCTGCAGTTTCTTCTAGCGATATCGCACCTGACTTGCTCCATGCCAACAGATTTGACCGGCAGGGGCCTCGGTCTTCTGCGCCGCCGCTTCAAGGACCGGTGGTCCTGTCAGACCTTAGGCAAGTTCCCCCTGGGAATATGTGCCGAACCCGGGCCTTTTTGGCAATCGGTCGAGCAGGGCGTCCGCGCGACGCCACTCGGACGCCGCACTGTTCACCAGGGCTCCGGGATGTTCGGGAACTGGTGGTTTTCAGGCTCACAGGATTTCCGCGATGCGCGCAACCGCTGCGGCTGGAAATTTCATCAGGTCCATCCGTTCCTGGACGATACAATTCAGTACCGGTATCGGATCCCGGGCATGGCTACGATTCCCGAGCGGAACGCCAGTTCAACCGGCATCGTCGCCACGTGCCAGATCATGTGCCGACCCTCGCGATATCAGCCAGAATGGGGCAGTCCGGCCGGTCGTCGCCCTGACACTGATCAGCCAGGTCGGTGAGAATTCGACGCATGTCTTCAAGTTCGGCAATTTTGCGGTCAATATCCGATATCCGGTTCAGCGCAACCGATTTGACATCCGCGCTGGCCCGCGACCGATCATCGTAAAGCGACAGTAACTGATGGCACTCTTCGACGCCGAAGCCAAGGCTCCGTGCGCGCCGAATAAAATGCAGGCGATGCAGATCCTTCGGGGAAAAGACCCGATAGCCAGCCTGGGTACGGCCCGGTGGCGGGATCAACCCGATATTCTCATAGTACCGAATCGATTTGACCGTCAGGCCGGTTTGTCGGGCAACATCGCTGATTTTCATGACCATGCCGCACTCTCCCAAGCGCCAGAAACACAGCACCCTGCAGGCGCGAGCCCAGGTTCTTGACGGACGCCGTCAACGGACCGGGCCTGGGAGAAACCGGACCGCACGATCGTTGCACCTTCACGCAGCGAGTTCTACAACGCCGCCCTGCGTAGCCGAAGCGCGTTCCCGATGACTGAAACTGAACTCAAGCTCATCGCAGCAGCTGCAAGCATGGGGCTCACCAGGATACCGAATATCGGGAAAAGAATGCCTGCTGCAATCGGTACGCAGAGAGCATTGTAAGCGAAGGCGAAAAAAAGGTTTTGTCGAATGTTGCGCATCGTCTGACGGCTGAGCTTCCGCGCCCGCATGATGCCATGAAGGTCCCCGCGTACCAAGGTAATGCCAGCGCTTTCCAGCGCCACGTCGGCGCCAGTCCCCATGGCGATCCCGACATCGGCCGAGGCCAGCGCCGGGGCGTCGTTGATGCCGTCGCCGGCCATGGCCACGACAGCGCCGGCTTCTTGCAGCGCCAGTACCCTGTCACGCTTGTCAGAAGGCAGCAGGTCGGCCTCGACCTCGTCCAAACCCAGTTGTCGGCCGATGGCGTCTGCGGTCCGAGCACCATCGCCGGTCAGCATGATGATGCGCAGCCCCAGGTTCCGGAGGGCCCGCAATGCCTCGTGTGACGTGTCGCGTACCGGGTCGGCCACGGCGACAAGGCCTTGCAGCACGCCGCCCAAGGCCAGATACACGACCGTGGCACCGGCATCGCGCAGCCGATCGGCATCGCCTTTCAGATCACCCGTTTCCACGGCTGCCGCATCCATCATGCGTTCATTGCCGAACAGCAATGTCTGGCCGTCCGATATCGCCTTCAAGCCTTGCCCGGCCATCACTTCCAGTCCGGTGACGGACGCCGGGTCGATCCCTTCGGCTGCCGCGTGGGTCAGGATGGCGTGAGCAAGCGGATGCTCGCTGCCCTGCTCGGCGCCCGCCGCCAAGGATATCAGGTCTCGAGTGGCAACGCCGGGCGCTGCATGGACAGCCGTAACGGATGGCCGGCCTAGGGTGAGAGTGCCTGTCTTGTCGATAACGACGGTATCGACCTGCGCCATCCGCTCCAGCGCCTCGGCATCACGCATCAGAACGCCAGCCCCCGCGCCGCGCCCCGTGCCGACCATGATGGCCATGGGAGTCGCAAGGCCTAACGCACAAGGACAAGCAATGATCAATACAGAGATGGCGGCGATCAGACCAAACAGCATGGCTGGCGCCGGTCCCACAGCCGACCACGCGACAAACGTCCCGATCGCAATGGCTGCGACAGCGGGCACGAAGCGGCCCGCGACCTTGTCGGCCAATCCCTGGATTGGCGCGCGGCTGCGCTGGGCTTGGGCAACCATTGCTATGATTCCGGCGAGTACCGCTTCTGCGCCTACTTTCTCCACGATCATGACAAAGCTGCCGGTCTGGTTCAGCGTCCCGCCGATAACGGTGTCGCCCACCCTCTTTTCTGTCGGGATGGATTCGCCGGTCAGCATCGATTCGTCAACGGCGCTGGCACCCTCGACAATCAGCCCGTCCACAGGAACGCTCTCCCCGGGGCGCACGCGAAGCCGGTCGCCAACGGCCACCCGGTCAAGCGGGATTTCGTCATCCAGGCCCTTGCCGGTCAGTCGGCGGGCAGTCTTTGGCGACAGATCCATCAAGGCCCGGATCGAATCACCGGTCCGCTCACGTGCCGTCAGTTCCAGTATCTGGCCCAGCAGGACGAGAACGACGATCACTGCCGCCGACTCGAAGTAGAGGAGGACGAGTCCCGCTTCGCCCTTGAACTCATCTGGAAACGCACTGGGCGCGACGATTGCCATCAGGCTGAAGAGGAATGCCGCCCCGACACCCAAGGCAATCAGCGTGAACATGTTCAGGTTGAGGCTCCAGATTGACCGCCAGCCCCGGACAAGGAATGGCTTGCCGCACCACAGAACCACCGGCGCAGCGAGGGCCAGCTGGATCCAGGGATTCCAGGCGCTCGAGAAGAAGCGGCCCAGCCCGGGGATCATATCGCTCATGGCAATCACCAGTAACGGCACGGTCAAGGCAGCACCGAAACGGAAGCGTCGCTTCATATCCACCAGTTCGGGGTTGTGGTCCTTGCCTTCCCGAACGGTCGCCATCTTCAAGAGCATTCCACATGTCGGGCAGGTACCCGGCTGGGCATGGATGACTTTCGGATGCATCGGACAGGCGAACCCGGCCTGGCTTGCCGCCAGCGGCAGCGACGGCTCCAACGCCATGCCGCATTTCGGACACGCCCCCGGGCCATTGGCCGAGACTCCCGGGCACATTGGACAAACGTAGGAGGCGTTCGACGCCGCCGGTCCGGTCGCAGAATCCGTGCTGTCCACGGCCGAACAGTGATTGCAGTCCTTTTCGGAATGTCTCAAAGTCATGAATGGCCGACACACAAACCGCAACGGATCAATCTCCGTCGTAGACTACAGTGTGGCCCTTCCCCCAAGGGGAGGCTCAACCCTCTGGCGGAAGTCAAGACGCCGCAGTAGGCGCTCGCAACCGGGCCCCTGCCTTCAGCATATTCAGAGTGGCAGAATGTGATTGTCTCTACTCGTCACTGCTTTCCGAGCCGTGGTGGCCCCTACGGGCGGTAACGAAGGCCACCAACATCCCGGCCATCGCCTCGACCCCGACCATGACGACCAGCAGGAAGAAGGGCGACGTCTCGAACCCCTTGACCATCAGGAAGAGCAGCAACCCGCCAATGAGTGACAGCATCGACAGGATGTGGTTTTCCATCGATATCCGGATCCTGCCCGCCGCCTTGATGCCTGCGAAGACCAAGGCAACGAGGCCGGCGAGAACAAATGTCTCTCCGACATCCAGCAGCCATGTCTCGCCCGACGGCAGAACCGTCTTCCAGATTGCTCTGGTCAAGAAAGCCGCCATGTCGAAATCCGCCGCGCCGAATATCGGGCCAAGAAGCGCAAAGCCGATGTAGACGACCATGACGATACCGACCAGGGGCACGCTTCTTGACATGGCGGAGTCCTTCGAATCCTGCGGCTATGGCAACGACCACAGTATCAGTCATCCAGCGGCGGCACCCTATCAAATATCGGTCGGCGCCGACCGGGGATCGACATGAAGATCAGAATGGCAGGAACGTCGACCATCAATGCTGCCAACGGAATCGACGACACCTTCAGCGCGCAAGGATACGGTCGGCGACAGCCAGATCATGAGATCGGGAGGCAAGATCGCTCAAGCGACGGGGACCGTCGACCAGAAGCAACTTGGCGCCATGCCAGCGCAGAACAAGCTCAGCCGGGTCTGCATCTTGCCGAAATCCGATCAGGTGGGATTCGCAGGTGCGGCAATCGCTGCTACCGAAGCCTGGCGCCGGGACGAATGCACGACGGTCGATCTCCAGGAATGCCGTCAAGGCACATTCATCACCATCTGGCACGACCAGCGTTGCCAGCAACCGGCTTCGGTCCAGCAAATGGTCGATATGCCAATGCGGCCGACGCCCGGGTCGTGCGTGACGATCGAGGCGTGCGCGCAAGCCACCGGGTCCGCGGGCGCTGCCGCAATACGCGTAACGGCCAGCCGGCAAAACCGGATTGGTGAGCCGTTGGACCGGAACGTCCACGGCGGCGTCGAGATCGAGCCAGAGAATGTAGGCGCCCGGCGCAGATATCGGAGCCTCGCACCAGCTGCTCGACATCCGTTCTGCCCTACTCCGCCGCAGTCGCCATGAACGGTGCTTCCGGGATGTCATAGCTATCCATCAACTGATCGACGATACCGTGGAACATCCCCCAATCCGCCTCGCGATAATTGTGATTGCGGATGATAAACGAGGCACCGGCATAGAACTTCTCATACTGCTGCTGGCGGCCGGCAAATTCGCTGCCGACCATGTCCCATACGACCTTGAACAACTTCATGCGGTCCAGAGCCGATGTGTGCGGTGTCTGCCAATATTCTTCGAACTGGGCGCGGATATCGGAATTGTGCATCACCGTCGCGCTGGCCGGCATCTGAAACACGCCCCCGCCAGACAACTCCCGCAGCTGGTCTATGATCCCGGAATAGCTCTCGGTACACCAGTTCAACGCAGCATACATGATGCGACGGTTGAAGGTGACAAAACCGTCTGGCCAACTCTCGGCAGCCTCGATCTGACCGTGGATCATGCCAGACAAGGTGGCCTCCAGCGCTGACATGCGGCCAAGCACTTCCTTGACTGCCGGCACTTCAATTGCGCCCGTCGCGTGCGCCACCTTGGAGCACAATCCCACGATCAATTGGAGCTTGGACCAGTAACGAACGTTGGACTGGTGGTTGCCGTAACAGTGAGACGGCGACTCGATGTAGATGTTTCGCGCCCTGATGGCGTCGTCCATGATGAACAGACGCTCCCACGGGACGAACACATCCTTGCACATGACCATGGAGTCGGTTTCGTCGTACCGCCACGCCAAGGGCCCGTCGAACTCGTTCGATGTGTTCATGCTGAGTGGCTGACGGGACCAGAGCGTCAAGCCCTCGGTCCCGACCGGAATCGCGCAGGTCACGGCCTGCTTCACCTGGTCTGGCGCCAGTGGCAGCAGGTTGCCGATCCAGATTTCGTCACAGAATACAGCGGACGTCGCCAGCATCTTCATGCCGTTCAAGATCACGCCATCGTCGCGCTCTTCCGTCACCTGAAGTGTAGGCACGGGCAGGTTTTTCTTGACGTAGAATTCCGGATTGCGCGCCGCTTGGGGCGGTAGTACCGCATAGGTCGCATAGATGTCGTTCTCCTTGCAGAAGCGGTAGTAGTTCAACAGGTTTCCACTGAACTGATAATCATCGCTGTCACACACTTCTGGCCTGGTCGCCATGCCTGCGACGAACCCTGAAACGTGATCCGGAGACCGACCGATCATTCCATAGGTCATGTCGGCGATCGCCTTGTGGCAGCGCATCCGACTACGCAGATCCTCCTTGGAACGAGCCTGCAGGTACCAGGTCGAATACCGGGTACCGCCTTCTTGATAGGAGAAAGTATCCAGATTCTCCGGCGCGCGCTTGGCGTCATACATCGCGGCCACGGTTTGCGCCGCCGCGGCAAATGCGGGGTGCGTGGTCACATCGTTTACCTTCTCGCCGCCGATATAAACGGTTCGGCCGTCGCGCAGTCTTTCGAGATGTTCCTTGCCGGTCTTCAGCATGAAGGGGCTCCTTCCAGAGTGTATTCGGCCGCTGCTCGCAACTGCCGTTCGTGTTCGTATCGGGCGAGTTCCATCTGCGCCCGGGCCGTTGTCCGGACAAACCGGGCCATGAGCCTGGCCAGAATCCGGAATTCTTCGGCAGTCACACCATCGAAAAGGATGTTGTTGATGTCCTGCCGAAGCGGCGCCACGTCTTCAAGCGCCGCGATTCCCGCCGTGGTCAGGGTGATCAGCACGCGTCGGCCATCTTCAGGGTGCGCCTGCTTCCGTAATAGTCCAAGTCTCACCATCTTGTTCACTTCCACGGTCACGTGCGAGGCCGCAACTCCCAGATAATCGCCCAAAGCCCGGACTCCTACCCCGCCGTCAGCGTGACTGCGGGCTATCGCGACGAGAATGAAATATTGCGGGCCGGAAACGCCAATCGCCCGACCAAACCCCTCCCGGACATCCTCAAACCGGGCGGCGGTGACGAACAAGTCGTAGATCAGCGCGCGAAACCGCTCGTCCGAGCCGTTTTCCAGCACGTCAGGTAACGTGACCGAGAGAGGTGATATAAAGGCCGTCATTTTTTCTTATGTTACATAAGTACGTAACTTAATCAATTTCCTAACGGAAGCAAACGGTAACGTCAAGAGTCATGTGTCAGGGAGAGTGGGGTACCGATTCCCCGAGACCTGTCTTCGTGGATGAAGACCGCGTGGAGGATGCGGTCCGTCGATGTCCGGTCCCGGAAGGTTCCCGTGGGCCGGGTTCGTCTGCGGACCTCGCGGAACCGTCGTTCGCCGGCATTGGTGGTCCCGACCTGCCTTCGCCCGGCAAGGGTCCTGCAGCGGAAGCAGGCGAGCAGATCGTCGGGATCGTTGCGCAGGGAAGCGACGGCCCCGGGGCAGATGCCCTGCCAGTGGTCGGCGAAGCGGCGAGCGCCTCTGGCCGGGTGTCTGCGTTCATGACGGCCTCCCGGTGGGCGCCGCGGACCCTGTCGAGGATGTTGCGGATCCTGTGCGCCCGACACCGCTGGACGGGGATGCCGTGCCGGACGACCGGCAAGGCGGCGAGCAGGCCCTTGCCGCCATCGACACCAGTCATCTCCAGGCCCTCGCCGGTCAGGCCGCGGTGGTACGGCCGGTCGAGGAAGCGCTCCCGTTCCGCGGCGCTCTCGCTGCCGGCGCGCCGGAAGTCGACGATCTCCTTCCTGCCATCGTGCCGGATCCCCGGCGCCACCAGGACCGGGCGCCCGGGCAGGACCTCGCCGACCTTGCGGGTCGAGAGCCCCGGAACGACGCCGGCCAGGATCGCACGGTCGATCTCCGGCGCGCGTCTTGCGGAGCCCTTCGGAACCCCGGTCGGGCAGAAGTGCCGGGTACGCGGCACGTCGCGTTCGATGTCGCCGAGCGCGCCGAGCAGGCAGCGTCGGCAGGTGCCGTTGCGCCGGTCGCGCATGGCGCCGGCGTCGAGGGTGTCGCGCCAGACGTCGACCGCCTCGGCCATCCGGTCCTCGATGATCCCGGCCCTCGATGATCCCCGCCGGCGCCTGGCTCCCGGTCGTTGCAGCCTGCCGTGGCATCGGGGGGCTTCTGTCCGTGGCTGCTGCTTCACCACAGGGAGTATACCACTCCCGACCGACACGTGAATCCTTGCGTCACCTTTCGGAACAGCAACACAAACCGGAAACACTCAAAAACAACGCATGACCGCAGAAAAACCGGACGCGCCACCCTCGAAACCCAGAGCCAGGGCGTCGCGCCGTCTCCGGCAGCACATCAGCCATTCGCTCCAGAACACCCGTGCAAAATCATCACGCATCGAAGGAGTTCCGAACCGCCGAAAACAGCGGATAACGGGACGGGACCAGGTGTCATTTCCTGACTTCGCCGCTTGACACCGCATTCACGTGAACATTCAACCGTGCCTATCCGATTGCCGCCCACAGCCACTATATGTGGGGGTGATGCCATTCACCTTCATGGAGCCCGGCACAGGTCGGCGCTTCGTCCTCTGCCGCGATCCCGAGCAGGGAGCGGAAGGCGTTGAAGGGCCAGAAGCGCCGGTTGAAGCGGAAGGCGAACTCATTGAGATGCGCCTGCAGGTGCTTCGGGCTGACGCCGTGACGGGTGCCGCCGAGCCAGGTCTTCAGGTTGCTGAAGACGAGGTGGACGATGGGAAGGAACTCCTCGGTCACTGCCGGGTCGCCGTGTTGGACGACAGGCCGGTGTCCGTAGCCGCGCATGGCGAGGTCGGCATCGCCGGCCCAATCGTCGGTGACGACCGTGGCGCCCGGCGCGACGGCGGATTCGACGGCGCCGGCCACCGGCGTCTTGTGGTGGACGCCACGGCCTTCGCCGCGCGTACGGCCTCCGACCCAGGTCTCGTCGACTTCGACATGGGACCCTTGCCCCCCGATCCGGTCGCGGTCGGGCCGCACCATCCCGGCACGGAGCTTGTGCAGGATGCCGAAGGCAGTCTCGTAACGCGACAGCCCCAGCTGGCGCTGGAACTGCGTCGCAGACAGGCCCCTGGTCTGGCTGACCACCAGGGGGGCGCCCCAGAACCATGTGCTCAACGGCGTCTGGCTGCGGTGCAGGACCGTCCCCGCCGTCAGCCGCGTGTCGCGGCGGCAGGACCGGCAGCGCAGTACGCCTGGCCGGGCGGCGAAGCGGCAGGCCTCTGCAGACGTCCCGCAATGCGGACAGGTGAACCCGTCGGGCCAGCGCGCCCTCTCAAGCCACGCCGCGTCGTCCGGGAAGACCCGCTGGAACTCCGGGAGCGATCGTGGAAACGGGAGGTCTGCGCGGGCGACAATGTCCATGATCCCCACACACTACATAGGGTAGCTGTGGGCGTAAATCGGATAGGCACGCATCATTCAAGCAGGACGGGTATTACTTGAAGGGGAATGCCGAGCACCGCCAAGCGCGCCTCTGCGAAGGGGCCCGACCATGAAAGGCACGGTGAGGAACACGGACAAGGGGGCCATTGGACCAAAGGACATTCCATGTCGGGGTCGGGCGGGCGATCGCGCAGTTTTACTGACCGACGATCGGGAGGATCGTGTCGAGGCGCTGAAAGCAGTGGCGAGGAAATCGCCCAGCCGCCGTCATTCCGGATCGCGCGCCGGTTTGGACCACAGCATCCACTTCGTTACGTACTCAAGTATCATTCTCTTGTCACTGACGCACCAGAGAGCGAAGCCTTCCGAATTCCATGCACGTTTCGGCGAACTTCAGGCAACGGAATCACAACGCTGCAGATTTGGATAGAACGAGGTCGAGGGCCACGACAGAGTTCGCAGCTTCTGCCGTCAGCAGTCGATGGGTGATCTCGGCAAAGGGCATCAGATCAATTGTATCAGGCCTCTGATCATCGGACATCAAGGCTGCATGACTGAAATGGTTCCCGATGTGCCGGAACAGCACTTCCGGTATGGTCCCCAGCCGCCGAAACCCGTACGGCCAATACTCCAAGAACGCCAGATCAGCCCGCTTGAACAAGGCGTCACCGCCAGCGAAGGCATGCGCTTCCGCACCCTGGATATCGAGCTTGACGACTACCGGCCCCTGAAGACTGAATGGGTCGATCAGGGTATCCAGCCTTGAAGCCGAAACTTCGATCGTCGATCGCGACGATTCTCCATAGGCACTTTCCTCATCGGGTTCCGCCATTCGGACGCGATGATCACCGAGATTCGAAGGCGCCTGCTCGAATGTCAGCGTCGTGTTTTCATCCCAGACCGCTGCGTCATGGATCACCACCCGTCCGGCAACGCCATTGCGTTCAATATTGCGGCGAAGCAGGACGAGATTTGCGGGATCTGCCTCAACAGCATGGCAAGATGCGCCGGCAAGGGCCGCCGGGATCACGGTGGTTCCGATATTGGCCCCAAGGTCAATCCAGCTCCCCGCACCGCGTCTGGTGAAAACCGCTTGCATCATCCATACTGTTTCGATTGTCCAGGATTTGTTCTTCAGGTACTTGAGCGCAATGGTGCGATCGGACAGATATCCCTCGATCTCGCCGTTTTCGCCTGGAATGACGATTCCGGTAGCCCCGGCTTCCGCCAGCAGGTCGAACAAAAGACGGGTCCGGGCCCTGATCGACAACGCCCGTACGGCGTCCCCAGCGGACAGTACGGCGGCGTTTTCCGGTTGCCGGTGAAGTCGGTCAGGCATGTATTCGCCGTTCGCACCGCAAGTCGAGGAACGGCCCACCCAGCGAATACGCCGACCTGATCGTCTGCGCCGCCGCCCACCAAGCGGTTGGAGCGACATTCGCCAACGTATTGTTCATGGGAAAATTGATGGCCATTGTCAGGTGACCGTTCGCCAAGCTGCCAAAGAAGGCAACCTTGAAGACAGGGCCCCAACCAGTCCACTCATCGCCTGCATTGCCTTGATTGCGCAGCACGGACCCGCCGCATCCAGTCTCCGCATGGTGAACAGACCTGGACAAGGAAAAGTCCAGCGACCGCTACCTCCTTCAGCAAGGACAAAAGGGTGTGCAACAGAAAACTCCTGCGCGCCATTGCGATGACGCTCCCGAGAGAAAGTGCGGCACTGTTGGACGCCCAGCGCGGCAAGGTCCGTTGCGACGGGACTGCGGCCCGGTCAGGTCAGCGACGCACAGAAGCGGTTGATCCGGACGCAGGCGTCTTTCAGAGCGCCCAGCGACGTCGCATAGGAAATACGGAAGTACGGTGACAAGCCGAACGCAGCGCCTTGCACCACTGCAACACCCTCCGCATCCAGTAACGCTGTCACAAAATCCTCGTCGGTTTCGATCTCCTTGCCGTCCGGCGTCGCCTTGCCGATCGCACCGGCACAACTGGGGAAGACGTAGAACGCGCCATCAGGCCGCTGACAGGTAAGTCCTTTGCAAGCGTTCAGGGCATCGACGACATAATCCCGTCGCTCCATGAAGGCGGCATTCCGCTCCGGCAGATAATCTTCCGGTTGGGTCAGCGCGGCCAGCGCCGCTGCCTGGCTGACCGAACTGGGATTCGACGTGCTCTGCGACTGAATCTTGGCCATAGCCTTGATCAATTCTGGTGACCCGCCGGCGAATCCGATACGCCAACCCGTCATCGCGTACGCCTTGGAGACGCCATTAACCGTCAGCGTCCGTTCTGTCAGGCCGGGTTCGACTTCAGCCGGCGTAACGAAGGTGAAGTTGCCGTAGACCAGCTTTTCGTACATGTCGTCAGTCATGATGTGGACGTGCTCGCGCCGCATCAGGACATCGGTCAGGCCCTTCATGGCGTCTCGGTCGTAGGCTGCCCCCGTCGGGTTGGAAGGGCTGTTCAGGATCAACCATTTGGTCTTCGGCGTAATTGCAGCTTCAAGGGTTTCCGGTGTCAGCAAAAACCCGTCTTCGACCCGGCAATCGACGACGACAGGATCGCCCTCGGCGAGCCGAACCATATCCGGATACGATACCCAGTAAGGTGCCGGGATAATGACCTCGTCGCCCGGATCAAGCGTCGCCATCAGCGCGTTGTACAACACCTGCTTGCCACCCGTGCTGACGGTGATCTGGTCAGTGGCGTAGTCCAGACCATTGTCGCGCTTGAACTTCGCCGCAACCGCTGCTTTCAGATCAGGGGTGCCGTCCACATTCGTATATTTGGTCTCGCCAGCGTGGATTGCCTGGATCGCACTGTCCTTGATGTTGTCCGGCGTATCAAAATCTGGCTCTCCGGCACCCAGACCGATAACGTCCCGTCCTGCTGCTTTCAGGTCGCGTGCTTTCGCCGACACGGCGATCGTGGCCGAGGGCTTGATGCGCGAAAGACGTGTTGCGAGAAACGACATGAAGCGGATTCTTTCTCGATTTCAACGAGGAGAAGGCTGGTTTTCTGCCTCTTGATAGCATCTGAACGCTACGCTTGGTGCCACCTGTGCGCAAGCGAATTGCTGCCGCGTCGAATATCCAAGCATTCCGGGGCCCAAAAGGCCATGATCGGGTTGTACCGGTTGCATGATGGATCCCGTCATCGGTTCGAGCACACTTCAGCGCCGCCGAGATCGAGCGAGCAAAAGAGCGCTCTGCATCAGGATCGGGCCCATGGAGAGCGCGTAGCGACGCCGTCCGACGAGGAGATGATGATCGGTAAACTGCTCAGTCACCCGCAGATGGGAAACGATCGCTCGACCCGCGCGCACATCCGTCATCCGGGCTTCCAACAACATGGCTGCCGATATTCTCAGGACTCCGGGGCGGAGACGACGCCTCAAGCGCTACAACAGCTTGCCCAGGGCGACGATCAAGCCGCCCTGGGCAATCAGTGCCCCGACCAGCCATTTCATCTGCTCGGACATCGACTCCTCTATTCCGGCCCTGGTCTCCTGCCGCAACGCATCCATGCCTGCTTCGACTTTTGCGACACGTTCCTCGATTCTCGCGACATCGGCCTTGGTCGCGAGGTTGGCGTTGAGCAGGGCGACATGCTCGTCAGCGAGGGTTCGGCCTGCTGCTCGGTGAAGCCGCAGTCGGTCAGGCGCTTGACGAAGCGGTGAGTATCGAACGCAACAGCTTCTGACATGCTGGAATCACGGGCAATCGACAGCAAACGACAAGTACCTTTGCAGCACACTGGCACACCGACCACCAGATCGCAGGCACTTGCGAGACATGTCTTCCTGGGGCACTGTTATGCTACCGCAGCAAGGCGACCGTAACGTCTTGGATCAGGTTCATCCCTTCCTGCGCCCTGGAAGAAGGCCACAGGACCGGGTTTGGCGCATCTCCCTGAACACAGCCAAATTGATCCCTGTCAAAAACCAGGTACGTACAGGATTTCTCGATTGCCGGATAAAATCTTCGCACCATCCGGCCAGCAAACAACCGACGGATTCGCTGCCATGACCAACAAACCGACTATTGCCGCCATAGGTGCCGGGCGCATGGGACGTGGGATCGGACACATGTTTGCCTATGCCGGCTATCCGGTCTGCATCGTCGACTACAAGCCGCGATCATCAGCAGATTTCGCCGATATGGAGCGCGAGATCCGAAGAGAGATCGCCAACAACATGCAGTTCCTGTGCGGCCTTGGCCTGATGACGGAAATGCAAGTCGGCAAAGCGCTGGACCTGATCAGCGTGGTTCGGGCCGACGCGGCAGACAGTGTGATTTCCATGGCTGATTTCCTGCTGGAAGGCGTGCCCGAAACCAGGGAAGCCAAGCAGGATGCGCTGAGCCGGATGAGTCGGGCCGCCAGGCCCGATACCATTATCGCCAGCACCACATCGACCATGCTGGTTACTGAATTGCAGGAATGGGTTGCCGGACCGGAGCGTTTCCTGAACGCGCACTTTCTCAATCCTGCGTACCTGATCCCGCTGGTGGAAGTGAGTGCCGGACCCTCTACCGACAAAGCTTCAACCCAGAGAATGATCGACTTGCTGGAAGGGGCAGGCAAGAGCCCGGTCCGGTGTGCCGCGTCGCCGGGCTACATTGTTCCGCGGCTGCAATCCTTGATCATGGCCGAGTGCTGTCGGATGGTAGCCGAAGGTGTCGGTACGCCGGAAGAAATCGATCAGGCCATCATGGCCGGTTTCGGCCCGCGTTATACAACGATGGGGGTGATTGAATTCATCGATTGGGGCGGCGTCGACATATTCTACCATGCAGGAAATTACCTGGCCGAGAAACTGAATTCCGAACGCCACCGCCCTCCGCCGGAGGTCGCGAAAATGATGCGAGACGGACGGCGAGGTATGCGAGACGGCCAAGGTTACTATGATTTCCGGAATATGGATGTCGAAGCGTTCCAGCAGGAAAAGATGCAGCGCTTCGTGACCCTGCTGAACGGTTTGGGCCGCGTTCCGAAACCCGGTGTGTAGTCAGGTTCTGTCGGCCACAGCCTGCACTGCACGAGGCGGCCGCGCTATTGAGTGACGCCTGAAAGAGAATTTCGACGGCTGACCGACATCTCGTCCAACCACCTGCTCGCAGATGAGCTCATGGCAGGATCCGCATACTACGGGCAATTTGACGGTATGAGTCATCGGGCTTGTCGTTACCGGCGGGTCTGACGCAGCGCTACGGTCTGGAGGCAACCCGTTTCCACTGCGCAACAGGCGGTGTTTATGTTTCGGCCATCATCGCCGCGTCACTTTCTGGATGGCTGTCGGATCCTGTAACCGTCACCTGCTTCAGTCAATCCTTGGGCGACAGCGCCGCCACACCTGGAAGATCCTTGCCTTCGAGCCACTCCAGGAATGCGCCCCCCGCTGTGGAGACATAGCTGAATTCTTCCAGGACACCGGCTTTGGCCAGCGCAGCAACCGTATCGCCTCCACCGGCGACTGTTCGCAAATTCCCGTCCTTCGTAAGCGCGGCGGCGCGACGAGCCAGTGCAGTCGTGGCCGCATCGAAAGGCTCTAACTCGAAGGCTCCCAACGGACCATTCCACACCATGGTCCGGCACCGTTGCAGCCGGTCTTCCAGCATGGCCACCGTCTCCGGGCCGACATCCAGCACCATCATGTCAGACGGCACCGCACCGACGTCGACGACCTCATGCGCCGCGCCGGCCAAAAATTTTTCCGCGACAACCAGATCAACTGGTAGAACAATCTCGCAGCCCTGTGATTCGGCGGCTCTCAGGACCAGTTGAGCCGCTCCGGCCATGTCACGCTCGCACAGACTTCTGCCCACATCGTATCCCAAGGCGAACAGGAAGGTATTGGCCATGCCGCCGCCGACGATGAGGCGGTCCACCCTGACGGGGAGATGCCTCAGGACGTCCAGCTTCGTAGACACCTTGGCACCACCAACAAGCGCTGCAACTGGCCGTTCCGGCTGGTCCAGGGCTGTCGAAAGAGCTTTCAGTTCCTCTGCCATCAGCAGCCCGGCTGCCGCTGGCAGAAGACGGGCAACTCCCTCCGTCGAGGCATGAGCACGGTGAGCACAGGAAAAGGCGTCATTGACGTAGAGATCGCCCAATCTAGCCAGACCCCTAGCAAAAGCCGGATCATTCGCCTCTTCACCCTTGTGAAAGCGAAGGTTCTCCAGCAGCACCACCTCTCCGGGAGCAAGGGCGGCTACAGCCGTTTTGGCCACAGTCCCCACACAGCCCGCCGCAAATCCAACATTCCGTCCGATCGCCTTCGCCAGAGGATGTTGCAGAGACGCAAGGGACAAACCTGGCACGACAGTACCCTTTGGACGCCCGAAATGAGACAGAATGACAACCTTGGCTCCTGCTTCTGCCAGACGCACAGCCGTCGGCGCAAACCGGTCGATCCGCGTACTGTCTGTAACGTCCGGCCCGTTCATTGGCACGTTGAGATCGGCGCGAACCAACACGGTCTTGCCGGCAACATCCAGATCGTCCAGGGAATGAAACGCCAGCATGAACGCTCCTGCACTTGTCATACGCCAGTGAATCAAAGGCTGGTTGCGGCAGGAGCCAATCACAAGCCCAGTCAAGAACTCAAGCCGCAGCAGCGATGCCGGTTGCCGCATCCAACCGTCGTGTCGCGCAACATCATCGTAGCCAACGTCCGGATGGCTGGTCACTACGGTCACTTTCGCATATAGGCGGCAAAGAACTCGACAGTTGTTTGAAACTCCACTACGGTCAGGCTAGGCCTACTCACAATGTCAGGAAATTGAAATGTCCACATTCGTCCTGATTCATGGCGCCTGGCATCACGGCACGCTCTGGGAGGACGTTGCAAAGCCACTACGCGAAGCAGGCCATACCGTGTACACACCCACACTGGCCGGCAATGGCCCCGACGAAGATATCGACCGGACCATTGGACACAGCGATGCTGTGGCATCTGCCGTCGACTATGTGACGCGCCGTGATCTGAACGACTTTGTCCTGTTCGGCCATTCCTACGGCGGCTCGATCATATCGAGGATGGCCGAAGAAATGCCCGACCGCATTCGTCGGCTGATTTACTGGAACGCTTTCGTGCTCGAAGACGGCGAATCGATCGAAGCGGTAAGCCCGCCCCATTACAAGCAGTTGATGGATGCCATCGCGGGTTCCGGCGCCTACGGCCCCGGCGCGGTCAAGCTGCCATTCCCGGTGTGGCGCGAGGCCTTCATGAACGACGCAGATTTGGCGCTTGCCGAGAAGACCTACGAGTTGACAACGCCGCATCCGCTGCGGACACTGACGGACCCAGTGCCGTTGAAATCCTTCCACGAACTGCAACAGATTCCGCGGTCCTATCTCAATTGTACGGAAGACATCGCGATGCCGCCGGGCGACTACGCCTGGTGCCCGCGCTTCCCGGCCCGACTGGGCCTGTGCCGACTGGTCCAGATGCCCGGCGGCCACGAAGCCTGCTTCACCAGTCCCGGACTCCTCGCCGCAAAGATCGTCGAAGCCGGACGGGACTGACACACCTCCTCAGAAGCGTACAACTCGACCGCGGATGTCAATAAAAGCTTCGCACATTTGTCAGAGGAGGTCGGCTTCTCTTCTACCCCAAGTCCGATTGATGCTGTAGCCATGAATCAGATCAATGACGCGCGGCTCGGCCACTTTGGACTCAATCAAGAAGGCGGCGCAACGGAACTGACCCAAGGACAACGCACAGTGTAAGTGGCTGTTCCTGAAGTCTCGGATGGCTTGACGATCTGGTCTTTTGCACGGATTTGCCGGGGATATGGCGGATGGGTAGTGTCTCAGTTTGAAATTTCGGTAGTGGTTCAACTGGAAGATCATGCCTGTCCGCATGAGACCCGCCAGGCCGGTCAGCGCAGAAGGCTCTCCCCGAGCTCACAACGATAGCGCGTTCCGACAAGCCGCAGATCTTTCTGCCAGTGCTGGAGGTTCATTGTGATGAGTTGGCTGTTCTCCGAGATCTTCGCAACAATACCCGCCTCCCGGGCGTCCTCCGCGGGATCGGAGCCGCGATCACTCACCTGCTGATCGTACAAAAAACCGACACATTGCGGGTTGGACGAACAGTAACCCGTTCGGGGAACGGGATCCGACCGCCTGAACCATGTGGCTTGCGGGCAGACTTGTCCCGGGACCGGGGTGATGTAATAGCAGAGACGTGCGCAGGGCGTGTGCGGATAGGTCGGGTTGACGATATACCGCGCGTAGCCCGCCAGGATCTCGCTCTCGTGTGGTTGCATGCCATTCCCCCGGTTCTTGTACTGATAGGGGGCCTCGCAAGTTGATGTCGCCGCCGCGGTTCCGGCCAGCCCCAGCAACAGGGCCAGCGTAGCGAGGAGGGCTGTTAATCGAGCGAGGGGGGGGGGTGAAGCGAATCATAGGGATGTCTGCATTGTAATTGTGTTGATAATATGATTCTATGGGATTTGCTGCCGAAAGAGAAGTATGAATTTCAAAGTGAGACACGACCGGTGGATGCGATGGGTCCACCGAGGGCCGCATGAGCGCGTGGGGAACCACCGGCGGGAATGATGTGCGTGACGGGGTATGGCGATTGATTGCGCCGCCGACCCATGGCGTCAGGTTTCCCTTGTCATCCACCGTTTTCTGCGGTTCAGAGCCATTTTCGTGCATCGTCGCGCAACGTCTGCAGAGCCGCAGGACACCGTGCTGCGGGATGCCCTGGCCTGAGACGGTCTGGCCGCATACTGCTTTCTCGTGCACAAGGGCGTGAAAAAGACAAGTCATTGATCTGTCACGTTAAAATCACTCCTGTGTCAGACCAGGACGGCATCCGAGACTTCAGGAACAAACACTAAGATCTGATCACTCTCGAAACACCCCCATAGCAGCAGGTCATATGGCAAGATGAAATGCCTGCTGTGCCAGAGAAACTAGTGGGCGCAGCTTTTCAACACTTCATAATGGTCGCCGGCGAATTCGCCCAACATCGACTTGACCTTGGGATGCCCCACTGGCTTGCCGGTATCATCGGGAATCAGGTTCTGTTCTGACACATAGGCCATGTAGCTGGTTTCCGCGTTTTCTGCGAGCAGGTGATAAAATGGCTGATCCTTGCGTGGACGCACGTCCTCCGGAATGGAGAGCCACCATTCCTCGGAATTTGCAAACTCCGGATCGACGTCAAAGATTACACCGCGGAACGGAAAGATTCGGTGCTTGACGACTTGGCCGATGGAAAATTTGGCAGTAGGCATCATAGAGCGAGCGAGTTTTCTGTTTGGGTGCAACGAGCAAAGACCAACAGGGCTTTCTTTGCTCAAGGATGAACAAGATGACAAGCATCTCGTCTAGTTCAATATGACACGAAGTCAGAAACAGTGCAAACCCTGCCGCATGGATTTTCCGCTAAGGTTGCCTGGCTGATGTCTCGCCGCGACCTGATCCGGATCGGGCGATCCGAATCCGGAAAGGCGCCGAGGCCAAAGGACTGGCCAGCTTCTCGGTTCAAGAAAGCGCATTCAGAATGCGGCGTCGGCCATCGTCGTGATCGGCTTCTTGCCGGCCTTGATGGAGATGCCAAGGGACGCAGTCTCCGGAAGTACCTTCTTCATGTAAAAACGTGCGACTTTCAGTTTGTCAGCATAGAAGCCGGTGGGATCGTCATGCTGCTTCTCCAGAGCAACCTTGGCCATGCGCGCCCACATCCATCCCACTGAAACCAGACCGAAAAAACGCAGATACTCGGTCGCGGCAGCGCCGACTTCTTCTGGATCATTCGTTCCTTTCTGGGCCAGAAGCAGGGTGATCTGCTGCAGTTGGCCGAAGGCGGCCATCAGTGGCTTGCAGTATTCCTGCATGTTCTTTTCGATCAGGTTTGCGAACAGGAATTCCTGCATCGGATGGAAGAAACGGCGCAGCAGACGCCCGCCGCCTTTTGGCATTTTTCGTCCGACCAGATCCAGCGCCTGGACTCCATTTGTACCTTCGTAAATCTGCGTGATCCGGGCATCGCGCACGAATTGCTCAACGCCGTGTTCGTGAATGAAGCCATGACCGCCATAGACCTGGACGGCAAGGTTTGCCGCATCAAACCCATGGTCTGTGAACATTGCCTTCACGACTGGCGTGATCAACGCCACAAAGTCGTCAGCCTCCGCGCGCGCCGTCTCGTCTCCATGCCTGTCGGAAATGTCGAGGTGCATGCCGGTCCAGTAGGCGAGGACGCGAGCCCCTTCCGTGATGGCTCGCTGCCTCAGCAGCATGCGCCGAACATCTGGATGGACGACAATCGGATCGGCAGCCTGAGCCGGGTACTTGACCCCGATCAGCGACCTGCCCTGCACCCGCTCTTTCGCATAGTCGACGGCATTCTGATAGGCGACCTCGGCAAGGCCTATGCCCTGTATGCCGACGCCAAGGCGAGCTGCGTTCATCATGGAGAACATGGCTCGCATGCCCTTGTGCTTCTCGCCGACAAGCCAACCCTTGGCATCGTCCAGATTGATGACACAGGTAGACGACGCCTTGATCCCCATCTTCTTCTCGATAGAGCCGCAACGGACGCCGTTGCGCTGGCCCGGCACCCAGTCGCCCCCGTCCTTCCTGGGCAGGAACTTCGGCACGAGGAACAAGCTGATACCCTTGACGCCCGGAGGTGCATCGGGGAGTTTTGCCAGGACCAGATGGATAATGTTGTCCGTCAGGTCATGCTCGCCTGCGGAAATGAATATCTTCGTACCGGTAATGGCGTAACTGCTGCTGTCTTCGTGCGGGTACGCCTTGGTTCGAATGAGGCCGAGGTCGGTGCCGCAATGCGGCTCCGTAAGACACATGGTGCCTGACCATTCGCCTGCCGTGATCTTGGGCAGGTAAAGGTCTTTGAGATCTTCGTCAGCCCATTTTTCGATGGCGTTGTAGGCGCCGTGGCTCAATCCGGGGTACATGCCGAAGGCCATATTGGCCGAGCAGATCATCTCCTCCACTGCGAAGCCAACGACCTTGGGCATGCCTTGCCCGCCATACCGCGGATCATTTGCAAGACCGGTCCAGCCGCCTTCGACAAACATGTCATAGGCCTCCTTGAAGCCCCCAGGAGTCCGCACGACACCATTTTCATAGTGGCAACCCTCTTCGTCGCCGGTCAGGTTCAAAGGCTGAAGTTCGTTTTCGCAGAACCTGGCGGCTTCCTGGAGGATGGCGTGTACCAGATCGGTCGTAGCGTCTTCATAACCCTTCAGGCTGGTGACGTTTTCCGCGTAACCAAGGACTTCGTTCAGCACGAAACGCATTTCGTCGACGGGTGCCTTGTAAACGGTCATGGGTTTCCTCTCGCCTTGGGTGCGAGATCAATTGCGAAGCGGCTTGCCCGTATCGAGCATGTGTTCGATACGGGCAAGCGTCGCACTGGTCTTCAATAGCTTGATGAAGCTCTCTCGCTCCAGTTTGTAGAGCGCGTCTTCGGAGACCGTTTCCGTGATGTCAGTTCTGCCACCGGTCAGAATGTTGGCGACCTCACCGGAAACCATAGTATCATGCGACAGTGCCACTCCCCGCAGGCGAAAATCCTCAATGGCCAGATCCAGCGCAACCTTGCCGCTGGGGCCCGGCAGATTGAGCTTCATTTCTGCGGGTCTGACATAGCGGCCGACCATCGACAGCGCCTTCTGTTTGGCATCGTGAAGCAGGCGATCGCGGTTGAAGGTAATGTCGTCACTCTTGCGCAGAATCAGCATCTCTCGGGCTTCCTGGGCCGATTTCGCGACGGCGGCGGTCGAGATATACTCGAAAGCCTTGGCGATCGGCGGCAGTGGCCCGGCCGGTCGCTTATTGTTGAGCATGTGGCGGGTGACCATTTCCTTGCAGCCGCCCCATCCAGGCACGACGCCAATTCCGGTCTCGACCAGACCGGTATAGGTTTCGGCGTGCGCCTGAACCGCCGCCGAGTGGAGCAGCAGTTCGCATCCGCCGCCCAGCGCCATGCCGGACGGCGCAGCAACAACCGGGAAGTCGGCGTATTTCATCGACTTCATGACCTGCTGGCCATTCCCGATCATGGTTTCGATCATCGGCCAGACACCGACATTCGCAGCAAACAAGGCCATGCCAACATTGGCGCCAACGGAAAAGTTTCTACCTTCGTTATACAGGACCAGCGCCTTGTATGCGTCATCCTTGGCGACCAACTTCAGACCCTTTTCGAGCATCGCCGTGACATCGGGATCAATGGCGTTCATCTTGGTGTGGATTTCGAAACAGATGACGCCGTCGCCAATGTTCCAGAGGCTCGCGGAGCCGTTCTTCTCGATCGGTGCTGACGCGCGCTTGATGTCCTCCAGGAGCAGTACGCCGTCCGGTCTCTCTACCCGATGGTAACTGCCGTCGACCCCGAAGAAACACAGGTGGCCGTCTTGAACCTGGTAGAAGCTGCCGTCGCCCACTTGATCAAGCAGCGGCGGCACGTCCCTTCCTTCTTCGCGCAGACGGTCGGCAACGTATCTCGGGCCAAGACGGTCCGCCAGTTCAAAGGGCCCCCACTTCCAGGCGTAACCCAGACGCATGCCTGCATCGATATCTGCGAGAGTATCCGCGATCTCCGGAACCAGGGAGGCACTATGTGCGATGACTTTGGACAACACCTGCCAGGCCCACCGCCCACCGCGATCTTCATGTTCGACCAGGGCGCGCATATTCTTCGCACCGACCTGCACACTCTCAAGCTCCGACGGCTCGGACCTGCTGTACTCGCCAGTCTCGAGGTCGATCGACTCCCTGATCTTGCCGGCGCCGTTGATCCGGTAAAAGCCACCTTTTCCCTTGCGGCCCGTATAACCTTCTTCGACCATCTTCAGGACCAATGGCAATTCCTGATAGTCGAGAACGTACGGATCGTCATCCGGCAAGCTGGTGACCATGCTGACGGCCACATGGCGCATCAGGTCGATACCGACCAGATCCATCAGGCCGAATATGCCCGTCTTCGGCACGCCCATCGGCTTGCCGCCTACAGCGTCAGCCTCTTCGACTGAGAGGCCCGTCTCGATCGTCTGGTTAATGGCAGTCTGGATCCAGTAGCCGCCAATTCGATTGGCAATGAAGCCAGGGGTGTCGTTGCAGGCGATAACGGTCTTGCCAAGCATGACGTCACTGAAGTCACGCACGGCTTTCACCGTCGCAGGATCGGTCCGCGCACCGGAGACGATTTCCAGCAGGCGCATGTAACGGGGCGGATTGAAGAAATGCGTGATGAAGAAGTTATGTGCGAAGCAGTCTTCAGCCCCTTCCAGGAGCCGCGCCAAAGGAATGGTCGAGGTGTTGGAAGTCACAGCTGCACCGGTTTTCCGATGCGCGTCAATCTTCCTGTAGACGCCGCGCTTGATATCAAGCCGCTCAGTGACGGCCTCGACGATCCAGTCGCAGTCACCGAGTTTCTCCAGATCGTCTTCCAAGTTGGACGGCTCAACCAGTTCGGCATTCTGCTTGTGCATGAAAGGCGCTGGATCCTGCCCCAGCATTTTGGCGACCGCGCTGGATGCCAGCGCATTTCTGTCGCTGGCGCCCTCCGGCACGATATCCATAAGCAATACCGGCACACCGGCATTCGCAACCTGAGCGGCAATTCCGCTGCCCATTACGCCGGCACCGATAACGGCGAGTTTCCCGATGTCCATGTCCCTGGCCTCTTTGCAGGCAGTGCGTCCTCTGTCAGCCACCTGGCCGATTTTCTCCGTCAACCTGGCGACAGTGTGGCCGTCGCGCCACGACCGGAAGGATCTAAGCCGCTGTCTCAAGCACGGTTGCTATCCCCTGCCCACCGCCAATGCACATGGCGGCGACGGCATATTTGCCGCCTTCGCGCTTGAGCGTGGCAGCAGCCTTGCCGGTGATCCTGGCACCCGAAGCACCGAGCGGATGACCAATCGCGATCGCACCGCCGTCAAGGTTCACCTTGACCGGATCGATACCCAACTCGTGGATACAAGCCAGAGCCTGGGACGCGAAAGCCTCGTTCAGTTCCATTATGTCAATGTCGTCCATGGCGATGCCAGCGCGGTCCAGCGCCTTGCGAATGGCTTCCACCGGGCCCATGCCCATGATCTCCGGGTCCAACCCAGTCGTGGCAATGGCCTTGATCCGGGCCACCTTGATCAAGTCGTGTCTGGCCGCATAATCTTCTGTGCAGACCAGCGTGGCCGCGGCGCCGTCCGTCAGCGGTGAAGATGTGCCGGCGGTAACCGTGCCGTCTTGCATGAAAGCAGGCGTCAGGCCGGAAAGCGCTTCCACCGTCGAATCGGGACGAATGACGCCATCCTCGGATACGATGCCGTTGTCCGGGGTTTCGATCGGCACGATCTCGTCCTTGAACATGCCGGCATCGCGCGCGGCGGCGGCATGGCGATGCGAGGCGACAGCAAATTCCTGTTGCTTGTCGCGGGTCACCTGGTATCTCTCGGCGATCGTTTCCGCCGTCCGACCCATGGAGTAATAGGTCTCAGGCCATTTGGCCATCAGACCCGGGTTCGGCGCCGGATTGAATCCGCCCATCGGCACACGGGTCATGCTTTCAACACCGGCAGCAATATAGGCATCGCCAGCGCCCATCGTCAGCATGCCGGCGGCATTGTGGATAGCCTGCATGGAGGAGCCGCACCACTTGTTGACGGTGGTGCCTGCAGTTGTCACCGGCAGGTCGGCCAGGAACACGGCATAGCGGCCAATATTCATCCCCTGCTCGCCCTCCGGCATGGCGTTGCCGACAATAATCTCTTCGATGTCTTCACCGTTGACGCCAGTCTCGTCGATCAGCCCCCTGATGACCGCGGCCACGAGTTCGTCCGGTCGAACCTTGGTGAGCGCGCCCTTGTTGGCCAAGTGGAAAGGCGAGCGCTTGTAGCCCGCAATGATGATGCTTTTTTCCATTGGTCCTGCTGTTCCTCGAAGTGGGATATCGGGTTGCTGAGCGGGGTAATGGAGTCTGGTCTCGCGCAACACGAGACGCTGCGGCCTTCGGTGATTTCGATCAACAGGACTGCACCTAGGGTTCGTGCCGTTACGTCGCAAGCATGTCTGGCTACCTGTTCGCCCCTGTACCGATCTTCCGAAACAGCAACAAGTGCGGCATTCCAATCGTTGAGATAGATAAGGTCGCGATAACGGAATTCCAGAACGAACCACCAGTAGCCATAACCGATGATCCTATCAGGCAACCGCCCAATTACTCGGTCGGTCAATCGACGAGTTGTTGGTGAGATTGAAGATGGAGTCACGAGATTCTTCAATCACACCGCCTCGGAGTTTCTTCCTGCAGTCGCCCCAGGGGAACATCAAGTTATGGTCCTCCATCGGGAGTTTGACACCGAAACATGGAGAGTCCCATGGCTTGGAATGACACTCCCCGGCGACTACAGGAAGAAACTCTCAATCACTTGAACCGATTGTCAAATCAACCAATGGCAGCAGTTTGCGAATTGCGTCCATGACTTCGCTGACAATATCCATCTGCTCCTCCAAGGGCATTGTCAGATCCGCGTTGGGAACCTTGACACTGAAGATATCCGATTTTCGACCTTTCTCTCCAGACGGCATGAATGTGACACCGGGCGGAGCATCATCCGCTGATGCCTTGCCGACATTGGGGCCAGAAAACGTCAGATCGACACAAGCCTGATTGTTCTTCCACTCAATCAGGACGTGGCGACCCGGCCGATCAAATTTTATGCTGAAGCTCGATTTGTCACCCGTAACTTTATGATAGAAGCCCTCACCCAAGGAGTCGAGGTAGTCACGTAACTCGGATGAAAACCTTCTGATTTCTTTCGGGCCTGCCGATTGCGAGGCAGAAAGATGCTCCAGACAGGACCTGATCGCCTTGGCCCTCCAACTTGCGCGGAAATCCGGACGACGCTTCTCAAACCATTCCAATACAGTCTCCAATGAAATCCTCAGATTCCATGGATCATCCTCCGGAACTCCATCCAGATAGCTCTTCGGCGCGCACAGAACGATGAAACTCTTGTCTGCACTACCCTTTTTGATAAGCTTTTCTGCGCTTTCCTTATACCGCTCGGCCTGACGGCAGGTGAATTGCGCCGCAATTTTGTCTTCGATCAGAATGGCAATTGTTCTTCCGCTCGACTCCACGAATACCTGAACATCCGTCTCACGCCATTTCTTGCCAGTTATTTCCCATACAGAGTGCTTTGCATCAAGGAATGTGCAATTTACCAAGTCAAGATGTTTGACAAACCAAGCAAGAAATCCTGTATCGCTGGAAAGTTCCTCCAAGAGGATCAGGTCCAAGTCACGTTCTTTTAATTTGTAGGGCGCTTCTGCCACTTCATCCTCGTACTGTCGCACAATCGCCAGAAAGTCTTTGAAATAACCTGACCCCATGGTTTCATGAAATCAACTGGTAAATTTTTCAATAAAAAGGCGCAATCAGCATAACTTCTTTCCGGATACCGCAATCTACTGATTGCCTTTTTCTTTATGGAATCAAGCGGCTTCGGAATATGGGAATTGATTTGTAGCCTTTTTCACTAAAGAATGATGCTGGGGTTGCGCAGATTCTGATCGCAATCGATCAGGTTGACCTGCTTGGCGACAATCCGCCAGCCATTGTCCTCCGTCCGCAGGTGATGGCGGTTGCATCCTGCGAACCGGCGGGTATCACCCCGACGGAACTCTGTCGTCTGGAATACCGACCGGACCATGATCTCCGAACCGTTCGGTCCATGGAAGGTGGCGACGTTGGAGATCATTCGACTTGTCCGCGAGGCCGGCTGTTGGGACCAGGCGGCATCCGTCTGAAGTCGGAATACGCGGTCTTCCATGCGACGGCGATCATCGAAGGTAATGGTGATTTTCTTGCGTGGGTCGCCGGCCTCCGGCGTCGACGGAATCCAGTAGGCGCATTCGGCAACAAACAGGGCAAGCCAATCATCCAGGCGTTGCTCGTCCAGAATTCGAGCCTCGCGTTCCAGGAACGCCCGGCATGAATTGCGGAGTTCGGCGTCCAGTATTTCCCGAGAATCCTCCCAGCAATCCTCAAACGTGGCAATCGTGTCTGCATAGTACTGGTCCGTGAGATACCAGGATGTCTCCGGCACGCCGATCATCGCTGCAGCGCCAGGGTCGGTTGCGCTGTCATCAGGTCCGCCCAGACCTTGTAGGTCTCCCGCATGAAGATTTCATCGGTCGCCGGACCGATGACAGTACCGTCGTCCAGATACTTGAAGCGGTCAGGCAGGTTCAGGCCCCGGTGCATGTAGACCCATTCGTCCTCGATGACATGAAGGCCCGCCTGTATTTCCTCGAAATTCGTGAGGTCGTCGACTTCGCCGAAATTCGGAAAGCTTTCCTGGGTGCGCATGCGCATCGCGTTGATGTCGTCCGCCAGGCCTTCCAGAAGGCCTCCATCGTCGACGATCGCCGTGCCAAACCACGTCGTATCCGTTTCGTCGACGGCGAGCGGCTGGAAAACCTGGATGTGGTTTCCAAGGATCGACAGATTGGGGAAAATATTGATGTTGACTGGCTCCGAAGAGGCAAGATCCAGCGCAGCATCCGCCCGGTCGCCCAGGTGATCCCGGATGCGCGCCTCGTAGGCCTCCATGCCGGGAAAGTGTCCTTCGATCTCCCAGAGTGCGCCAGGTAGAATTTCCTGATCTTCGTTGCAGATGTTCGGCCGCTTGTTCTTGTAGTGATGACCGTTGCCCAGATAGTGAACGTACATGGGCGCGTCGTCGGGCTTGTCCTTGTAGAATGCCATGCCCTTGGCCTCTTCCGACACCAGTCGGTTTTCCATCTGCAGAAGCGATCGATGCGAGAAGACGACGTGATAGCCGTCAGCGGCATTGTCGTAGGCCAGCTTCCAATTGCCCTTGAACTTCAGTCGGTTTGCTTCGCACAAGCGGATTACACCGCCAGGATGGCGATCCAGCCATTCGTCCAGCGGCTGGCGAGCAGGGCCCAGATAGTCAGTCAGAGGCGGTGCGTCGAGATTGAGCGTGCCAAAGATGAACCCGCGATAACTTTCGACTCGCGGCATCTGGGCCAGATTGAAGCGGGCGTCCTTGAAATCCGTGGCATAGCCGTCTGGCCACGGTACGCCGTTCAGGGTGCCGGAGTTACGAAAGCTCCATCCATGGTAGGGGCATTGAAAGGTTCGGGCTGATCCGACCACTTGTCGGCACACCGTCGCGCCGCGGTGAGGGCAACGGTTGAACAAGGCTCTGAGTTCGCCCTGCGAATCTCGTACGACGATGATGGGTCGCCGGCCGAGGCGGCCCAGAACAAAGTCGTCGTTGTTCGGGATCTGGCTTTCATGCGCCAGATAGACCCAGACAGCGCCGAATATCTTCTCCATCTCCGTCTCGAAGATGGCAGGGTCCGTGTAAATCAAGCGGTGAACACGATCTTCGTGGATCAGAGCGCCGTAGTCGGTTTCACCGGCCATCGTTGACCGAGAACGTAGATGGTAGTCGATCCGGCTCACGGGTTTCTCAAGCCTGCCAGAAGCTGCGATCAGAAGGCGTCAAAATATTCGTCCTGCTCCCATTGCGATACCGCATCGCCCTCGTGCCTGCCGCCGCTCCCTTCGAAGCGGGCGATCTCGGCGCGTTTCAGGATGAGATAGTAGTCTAGGTAACGCTGACCGAATTGGTCTGCAAACAACTGGCTTGCTTCTAGGGCATTCAACGCATTGGGCAGCGTGTTCGGCAATTTTGGAACGTCGGCATTATAAGGATCTTCTTCCTGCGGTGGCGGGGTGAGTCTGCGGTCGATGCCGTCCAACCCAGCCGCGATTTGTGATGCCACAAAGAGGTAGGGATTGGCGGCGGCTTCCCCTGCTCGGTTCTCGATGCGGGTTGCAGGCGGCTCGGCCTTCCCTCCCAGAACCCGCAGCATCACGCCCTTGTGGTCTTGGCACCATGTTGGACGATCCGGGGCAAGCGAGTCTGGGCGAAAGCGGCGATAACCATTGATTGTTGGCGTGGAAAAAGCCGTCGCCGCGGCAGCATGGTCCATCAGCCCCGCCAGAAAGCTCATCCCGAAGGGCGACAGTGCCGCGGTGCTGTCCTGCGGCGTCCACAGATTCCGGCCATCATCCGCATCGACCACAGACTGGTGCAGGTGCCAGCCGTTCGGATAGGCACCGGGCAGCTTTGGCCAGCACATGAAGGAGGCATGGAAGCCTTCGCGGCGGCACACCTGACGGACGGCAGAACGGAAGAGGAAACAGGCGTCGGCTGCCTTAAGCGCCTCCTGTGGTGCGAAAGTACATTCAAACTGACCGCTGCCCCATTCGTTTTCGATGGATCGAAGCGGCAGGCTCAAGGCCCGGCAGGTAGCCTCAATCCGGCTCAATAGGGGTTGCACGCGATCGATGACTCCTTCTGCATGATAAGAAAACCCCGGCTCAAACGGACAGACGGCAACGGCGCGGCCACGGTTGCCTGGTTCACCGATTTCGCTCTCTTCAAGAACCTCCGGTCGATTTTCCGGCAGGCGGCTGAGATGCCATTCGATCTCAATGCCGACGTTCAAGACTTGGCCGCGTTCTGCCAGTCGGTGGGCCTGTTTTCGCAAGATTTGGCGACTGGAGAAGAAGAAAGGCTGGCCGTCGGTAAAATACTCGTCGCACAGAACCCATCCGACTCCTTCAGCCCAGGGCAGGACGCAGAACGTCGACAAGTCGGGCACCAGGATCAGACTGGGCGAGCCGGTCATTTCTGTCAGGCCCATGCCACCACCCGGCGTGAAGGATTTGAACAACCTGCCGCCCGAGGCATCAAGCGTGAACGTCGCCACGTTGGATCCGTATCCGTCATCCAGTGCACTGCGGAAGGCGGCGGCGGTCACCATCTTGGCACGGGCGTGACCGTGGCTGTCCGACCAAGCCATGCGCACGAGACGGATTCCTTCGGCGTCCAGACGATGAGCGATGTCCGACACCCGGATCGCGTCGTCTGGCGCGGCCAATCCATGCCTCTGGATAAATCCCTTCACACGTTGCCGACCCGCTCATTGGTGTTCGATAATCATAAATCGGCTAATGATTTCTGCAAGACAACCCGGATTCCGGAATCGGAGGTGTCAATTTTTACGATCAGCATGTCTGATCAGCGAATTCAGGCGGCCAACTTGCATCATCACGGTCGCCCGACTCTGGATCAGAGCCAGGAAGCACCAGAGGATGGTAGGACCGACGCTGACCGTCTCGAAAGGCCTCGGATCGGAGATACTTCTCTGATCCCGCCTTGCCAATCGGCTTTCCAGCTGGATATGAACATCCATCCCGCCTTTCCTGGCCACGGCAGCGGTTGTCCGCACAAAATTGGATCGGACGCCGCTTGTCACAAGCACGGTATCTGCCCCTTGAGCCCGGGCGACGCCATTGGCATCGTCCCGCTTGACGAGGATTCATGCTGCGCCCGCGGCGGCTGCCAGGTCTGGCTGAGGCTCCAGAGGAGTCGGGTCGAGCCAAGGAATCACTCGGGGGAATTTCGTGTAGACGGTCCTGCAAGCTTGGCATCCCCTGTTTGTCCTGGCGCACCCGCCGCATGGACGGTTTCGTGCTCCCCCGTATAACCGCCTCCCAATACACTCCCCATGACATGCCGAGACTGTTGAGATGACCCAGAAGGGCAACGTTAAGAAAGTGGTGCTGGCTTATTCCGGTGGCCTGGATACTTCCGTAATCCTGCGCTGGCTGAAAGACACCTACAACTGCGAAGTGGTGACCTTCACTGCCAACTTGGGCCAGGACGAGGAGTTGGAGCCAGCCAGAAAGAAAGCGGAAATGCTGGGAATCAAGGAGATATACATTGAGGACCTGCGCGAGGAATTCACCCGGGACTATGTCTTTCCGATGTTCCGCTCCAACGCGCTTTACGAAGGAACATATCTTCTGGGAACCTCTATTGCCCGGCCGCTGATCGCCAAGCGTCAGATCGAAATTGCCGTTGAAACCGGCGCAGATGCCGTTTCCCATGGCGCCACCGGCAAGGGGAACGATCAAGTCCGGTTTGAGTTGAGCTACTACGCGCTGAAGCCGGATATCAAGATCATTGCACCTTGGCGCGAATGGGACCTGACCAGCCGGACCAAGCTGATCGATTTTGCCGAAAGGCACCAGATTCCTGTGCCAAGGGACAAGCAAGGGGAACCGCCGTTCAGCCAGGATGCCAATCTGCTGCATGTTTCTTCGGAAGGAAAGGTCCTGGAGGAACCGTGGGAGGGGGCAGATTACGATCTGATCCTGACCCGTATGGTCTCACCGATGGACGCTCCAGACACGCCGACCGAGATTACCATCGACTTCGAGAAGGGCGATCCGACGGCCATCAATGGCGAGAAGATGACCCCCGCAGCGATGCTAGCCAGGCTGAACGAACTGGGCGGCAAGAACGGCATCGGCGTCATCGATATTGTCGAGAACCGGTTCATCGGCATGAAATCTCGGGGAGTCTACGAGACGCCGGGCGGCACTATCCTGTTGCATGCCCGCCGCGCCATCGAATCCATCACGCTGGAACGGGGCGCGGCACACATGAAAGACGAGATGATGCCCAAATACGCCGAACTGGTCTACAATGGCTTCTGGTTCGCGCCGGAGAGAGAGATGCTGCAGGCGGCAATCGATTGTGCCAGCAAGCGGGTCAACGGCACGGTGCGTCTGAAGCTCTACAAGGGAAATGTCATCGTCACCGGTCGCAAATCACCGAACAGTCTCTATGATCAGGACATTGTCACGTTCGAAGAAGATGCTGGCGCCTATGACCAGCGGGATGCCGAAGGGTTTATCCGTCTGAATGCGTTGCGGCTGAGATTGTTGGGTCGGCAAGCAGGATAGTTGCTTCTACCAAGGAAACGGACCAACCCCAAAGACGTGCCGGTGGCCGCCGAGGAAAATGACATGGGGGCAATTCCGAGCGCGGGCCGCCACAGACCAATGCCTTTCCATTCGATGGCCGTGCGCATCTGGATGGCAACGACAAACGGCATGGCGGATGTTCGCATGGCGCAGGGGCCCCCACAACGCGCCCTTGATCTGCATTTTCTTTCGATCCTGTAACGGCGTGCCCGCCAAGGCGAGTACGGTCATGCCGCCAGCCATCGCCGGGTTCGGAGTCGTGAGTGACGTCACAAGCAGGATAAAGGCAAGAGGCATGATGATCAGGGGCACCCATTTCAATACCGGGAACGGAGTCCATCCCGCATCAAATGGCGCAGCAGCGTATGCCAACAGCAACCGCAGGAAAGCCGCCCCGGACAACAGTGAGAAGCCTGTCACCATGACCCTTTCGCCAACGTGTCCAACCACAAAGGCGCGCAATGGCATACTGGAGAGGATATGGATACACACAAAGACAATGACGGCATAGAAGACATGATCGACGGAACCAGTCATGACCAGCCATTCCCCAAGATGTCAGTATCAAGCACACATTAGATTGCATCAGCCGCCCTTCAGCTATCGGCAACGATGCTTCGGCGTTCAGTTCCAGGATATGGTGCGGTCAAGTCAAGGTCCAAAGGATCGAGGTCATTCCAAGGCAGCACGGTGCGCAGATTGAATTTTCGCGAAGTTCCCATGCGCCGCAGACAGATCGCGTATCGGCGCAACACCTCGGTGAAATCGGGCCAACCGGACGCCGTTTCCGTTCTTGTGTCGATCAGATCCGAACAAGCAGAGCGGAGGCGCTCACTGGCCAACGCATTGCAACCGCCAAACCGGCGATATGGTTTGTGGATCGCTGGTGTGGTCCGGCAGACTAGACTTCTGGCTCGTCAACGCCAGCCGTGTTGCAGACAGCAGTGATCGTATTGGCAAGCAGGCAGGCGATTGTCATGGGGCCGACGCCGCCCGGCACTGGCGTAATAGCCCCGGCGACATGCAGAGCGCTCTCGAAGTCCACGTCGCCCACCAAGCGCATTTTTCCCTCTGCAGCGCCGGGCCGGGTGTCCGGAACGCGGTTGATGCCGACATCAATGATGGTTGCACCCGGCTTCACCCAGTCGCCCGGCACCATGCGCGGCCGACCGACCGCAGCGACGAGAATGTCGGCGCGGCGGCACTCGTCTGCCAGATTGCGGGTGCGGGAATGGGCAATGGTCACCGTGCAGCTCTCTCCCAGGAGAAGCTGCGCCATCGGCTTGCCAACAATGTTGGAACGACCCAGTACCAGTGCACGCTTGCCGGAAAGATCGCCCAGCCAATTCTTCAGCATCATCAGGCAGCCACGCGGCGTACACGGCGTCAGCCCCTTGCCACCGGTCGCCAGCCGTCCGGCGTTGATTATGTGGAAGCCATCGACATCCTTTTCCGGATCGATGGCGTCCAGAACCACTTCTTCGGAAATCTGATTCGGCAAGGGCAGTTGCACGAGGATGCCGTGGACGAGGGAATCTTTGTTAAGCTGCCTGATCAATGCAAGAAGCGTCTCCTGATCAATATCGTTCGGCAGATTATGTTCGAACGAGTTCATCCCTGCTTCTACCGTCGATCTTCCCTTGTTGCGGACGTACACCTGGCTGGCGGGGTCCTCGCCCACCAGAATAACCGCCAAGCCAGGCGTGATGCCGTGCAACTCCTTCAAGATCGCCACTTGGCGGCTGACGCTCTTGCGCAGGCTGGCGGCAAAGGCCTTGCCGTCGATAATGCTGGCTTCAGCCATGTCCGGAGCCTCTCTAGCGATCCGGGCCAAGCCCGAACTTCCGTCCGATTGGAGCAATCGGATATTTAATGGTCAAGGCCTTGCGCGCTTGGTTCCGGCCACACGCCAAGGCGATCGCCCTTTCCGGCAAATGCCGGGCTTTCGAATGCAGTGTGTCGACCTTGCTGCTTTTCGCCTCGGCCTTGGCGAAAGCTTTTGGAACGCTGACGTCGGCGGCATTCGTCCCGCCAGAACTTACAGTGCTGCAGCGGGGCTGGTTGCGGCTGGATTCCCAAGACAGTTCCCCATGGCACGCCGGAGGCGTCAGTTTGCGAAGACCCCGCCACAGGCCGGGACATAGGCATATTCCAGCAGCAGGCTGCGGACGACCCAGATACCGATGAAAATGATGATGGGAGAGAAATCAAGCGCGCCGGTGTGCGGCAACATTCGACGCACTGGCTGTAGCAGCGGCTCGGTCACTCTTTGAAGGGCTTCGTAAACGATATTGACGAAGCGGTTATAGGTGTTGATCACACCGAACGACATCAACAGACCGAGAATGATGTAGATGACCAGAACCCAGGAATAGAGATTCAGGATCAGATCGATCAGGCGAACCAGCGTACACATCAGGGGGTGAAAGCTCCGTCATGTCATGGCGGCCGCCTTCCGAACTTTCGAACGCAGCGCTCATGTTGGAATTATGGACTCTCGAACCGGCAGGCGCCAGCCGTCGTCTACGCGACGATTCGGCGTTGGCTTCAGCCGGGCATCAGCTTGACTCGGCAGCAACCAATATCTCATATCCGCGCACTCGCAGGCATACCCCAATGCAGGATCGAAAAATGTCTGCGCAACGATCCTTTGGTGCGGGGCCGTAGCTCAGACGGCAGAGCGTCGCGTTCGCAATGCGAAGGTCAGGGGTTCGATTCCCCTCGGCTCCACCAAATATTGATGTCACTCCTCTGTCAATCAATTGCGCTTGGAACCGTATTCCTCGAGGGATATCGAAAGGGTAAAATCGCGAAGTCGCTGATACGGACCAGAGATATTCCCCATGCCGAAACGCTTGTCCCAGGAACAGATCGATCACTATCACGAAAATGGTTTTGTTGCGCCCCTTCCAGTCCTGAGTTCGGAGGAAGTAACGCGGTTGCGCGCGGAACTGGAGCGACACGAGGCAAAAGCCGGCAGACCGATGGACTTTCCGGAAAAATCAAAGTCCTATCTGCTGTATCGCTGGGCTGACGAGATCGTGCATCATCCAGCTGTTCTGGACGCCGTCGAAGACATCATAGGGCCGGATATCCTGGTCTATCATCAGACCATCTGGATCAAGGAACCAGGGACGCCGAACTACGTGCTTTGGCACCAAGACGGAAAGTATTTCTTCTTGGAACCGCATCTTCACATCACAGCTTGGGTCGCGCTGTCTAAAGCCACCGTAGATAGTGGATGTATCCATGTACTGCCCGGCAGCCACAAATGGGGCGACTTCGACCATGAGGACGATACCGGCGACTCCAATATGATCAAACGCGGTCAGGGCATACCGAAGTTGTTCGACGACCAGACTGGCGTCGCGATGGAATTGCAGCCCGGCGAGATGTCTTTGCACCATACGGACCTGATCCACTGTTCCCGCGGCAATGGCGGCGGTGACCGGCGGATTGGTGTAGGAACGAGTTACATTCCCACGTCAGTCAATCAGATCGGCGCGCCGAAGCGCACCGCCCTGTCCGTGCGCGGTCGGACGCGTCCCGGCGTCTTCGGCGAGGAAAAGCGTCTGGTTCACGAAATGAGCAACGAAGCCAAGGCTGCTCATGCCCGTTCGGTCAGCTTGTTCCGCCAACTGCAGGACTCTGGTTCGTTCCTGGACAAGGCTTCCTGAAACATTCTCTGCAACACGCTTGCCTCGTCTTGTGACTGATTTCCGCGAACAGCAAACTGGCCGATAACCTGAAATCGCCCCCACTAAAATGGCAGAAAGTCAATCGCTCGCACAATCTCTTCCGACTTGCCGCACCGACAGGTTTGGATTTTCGGCAGTAGCCAAGAAACCCCTTTTTGGATCGACACAGCTGCACGCGGTCTGGCAATGATTCAGCTTGCAGCCTGTCAGAGTCTGTTCCTGAAGTCTCTTTTGGTCTGACGGTCTGGTGTTTTGCCGGGATTTTCCGGGGATATGGCGGATGCGACGCGTCGACCAAAGGCCGCATGAGCGCGCGGGGAACCACCGGCGGAACGATGTGCGTGACGGGGTGTGGCGATTGATTGCGCCGGCGACCCGTGGTGTCTGGTTTCGCCCTGTCATCCGCCGTTTTCAACGGTGCAGAATTACTTCTACGCCTGGCGCGATGACGAGACCTTGGCGTATTCGCACGCGGGCCTTCGGGATACGATGCCGGCAAGAAGATCAGGGCAAGGAAGCGACCCATCGCCGTGGGTGCGGATCGCAGTGCCGGTGCTCCCAGCCAACGTGCAGGGTGGACCGAATGTGATGGCGGACATTCCGGACACGGCTCGGGGATCTCGAAGGGTGGCGGGGACACGCTGCAAGCCTTCACTGCCATCGTGCAGCACGGCTGCGACGCCAGAAACTTCAGCACCTCCCCCGGCGCGACCTCCCGTGGAACGCAACCGATCCATCAGGGCGCGCATCGTGAAGTTGAAAGCTGTTCTTCGCGAGATCGATCCCGATCGTGCCAACCCGTTCCATGGATGTCCCTTCCCTCTCCTGGCGGTTGCGATATCGCCAACTCGGCGCATTGCGATGCCGTCGGGAGGGCGACCACTCCATCGCCTGCAAATTTCCTGTGCGCCTGAACTTGACGCAACACATCAACGCTTCCCAATTGTGTCTGTAGCAGGACAGGGTATGGACCACCCTGTTTCCAAGGAGGACAAGGTTCATGACAGTCGCTGACACGATCCGAGAAAAACTGACCAAAGTCTTTTCCCCGGCGGTTTTGGAAATCATCGATGAGTCGCATTTACACGCTGGCCATGCTGGCGCCCGAACGGAGGGCGAGAGCCATTTCCGAGTGCATATGACATCTGCGGCGTTTGACGGCGTTAGCCGCATTGAGCGGCAGCGACAGGTTCACAAGGTGTTGGCGGACGAACTGGCTGGGCCTATCCACGCCTTGGCGTTGAAAATTGATTCGGCATGACACGACTTCCGGTCGAGTAACGCAAAAGGGCAAGCCCGAAACCGCGCTGCGCAAGTCACGCCACGCCATCGAAAATGGGCCCATCATCTGCAGCGGCTGATTGTCTTGAGCTTGAGGTCTGGCGCAACGAGGCTCATTCGGTTGTGTGCGGGCGTCGTGGATACGCAGGCTGAGTACAATCCTGCCTCGTCCCAGCACAGGTTGATCGCTTCCGAAAGCCGTATCAGGTCAAAGTCAGCAGGAGCGTGGCGAAGAAGCTGGTGCCGACAGTGAAGTATGTGCGCCATCCCGAAGAGGATCCTCGGTTTTCGACCCGGCAGCGCATTTGTAGCATGTCAGCCAGTCATCCGGCTCTGCAAGAACGCACCGGTTCTCCGGGATGATCAGTCGAGGCGGATCAGGATGCCCGGAATGGTCACGGCACCCACGATCAGGCGGTATCGAATTGGCGGCGCGGCGGAGGAGGCTGGCCCAGTCCCTCCACCGGCATGAATGCGCGGACGGTGCAATATTCAACCAGCGTCCGCCAAGCGAATACTGCCCCTGGATGCCGCACGCACCGGAAACAGATCGACACCGGGCCCGTCACTCTTTTCCAGATAACAACCCAATTACTGACGGTTATTTCTTGGGCGCGCGGAACACCGAATGGCACCCGCCACAACCAAGCTTGGCTGTCTTGCCGAACTGTGCGCCGATCCTGGCCATGTCGACGGCTTCGGCAACTTTCGCAAGTGCGCCGGCTTCGGTCTGCAGCACCTCGGCCGCCGCCATGAACTTGTCCATCTGCTGCCATATTTCAGGCTTGGCCCGGGTCTTGCCGGTTTCTGTCCCCTTCGGAAACAAGGAGGCGAACGCCGGAGACAGCGCGGCGATGGCCCGGGCGTGTGCCGAAATCAACTTCCCGTTCTTTGCGGCCATACCGGCCTTGATACCGCTCATATGAGCGCCCATCGACCACATGATGGCCTTGCGGGCAAAGATCGTTTTCTCCGGATCGCTGGCTTGGGCAGGAACAAGCCATGCAACACCTGCCAGCATCATGCCCGCCAAGGCGGGCCTCAAAACGAGCAGTCTGGCCATCGACAATCTCCCGAAAACGATTCATTGTACACAAACGTACATTCTACAGTATCCGACGACAAAGTCCACGCTGACGCGTCATCCAATCTCAGGCTGGTCTGTCGCCCGCTTCCAGACAAGCGCCGCTGCGGAATTGGAACGCAAACAGTTGACAAGAAAGCCGGTTGTCGGAAGCATGATACCTTACGACAAGCTGTTTCTTGGCAAGGCGCAATCAGGGATTAGGGAGGTGCCCTTGAGCCTGTTTCCCCGCACCGTCTGTGTATTCTGTGGCTCTCGATCAGGCGCGAGCAGTACGTGGATGTCCGCCGCCAGTGCCGTGGGGCAGGGCCTGGCGGAACGCGAAATTGATCTGGTCTATGGTGGGGGGTCTGTTGGCTTGATGGGCGCGGCCTCCGCCGCTGCCATGGCACATGGCGGCAAGGTGGTCGGAATCATTCCACGGGATTTGGAAAACCGGGAGAAGGGTAAACGCGACCTCACCGAACTGCATGTCGTGGAATCGATGCACGAACGCAAGTTGATGATGGCTCAGCGCTCCGACGCTTTCATCGTGCTGCCCGGTGGTCTGGGAACGCTGGACGAGATGTTCGAGAGTCTCACCTGGCGGCAATTGGGATTTCACAACAAGCCGATCATTCTGGCGGATATCGAAGGATATTGGCAGCCTTTGCTGGATCTTCTCCAGTCAATCGTGGACAAAGGCTTTGCCGACACGGAGCATCTCTCGCTCCTGACGATCGCACCGTCCGTCGACGACATATTCGAAGCGCTCGCGTCAATGGGCAAGCACGACACGGCATTCGAAACCGCGAGGGTGTGAGGCGGCAATTCCCCCACTTTTTTGTCTGCCCGCGCGCGCCAGATACTCACAACTTGCCACTTTCGGACCGCTCTCCGTCATGTCTTCTCCCGTTGCAACCGCGATTTCGACCCGCTCGACGACCAAGGTGATGTTTGACCCGAATGCTCCGTCAACGGGGGGGACAGACAACAAGACCCTGGAAGACCTCGTCGCGCTTGCCGGATGGGCGCCGTTCCACAAACCGTCCCACAGGTCGCACTGGCACGGCGCCCGAACGATCGAACCGTGGCGCTTCTACATGGCCAACACGAAGACCTGTCGCTCGCTGATCGGATTTATCGAGGCCCATGCAGAAAAAGCGGGACGTCTGCCGCAGATGCTGGCGGCTGCCGAAGCGCTGGTTCTGGCTACCTGGCTGCCTGATCCGCCGGACGGCGAGGAACCGTTTGACGGTCTTTTCCAGCCGACGATCGGCAACATGGAGCACATTGCAGCTGCCGGCGCCGCGGTGCAGTCCTTTCTGTTGGCGGCGACGGAACGCAACCTGACGACTTATTGGTCCAGCGGAGGGTTCATCCGCCAGAAGCCGACCTTCGAGTATCTCGGGATCCCGACGACAGAAGTCCTGCTGGGAGCCATCTTCGTCTTTCCGGACGAAGGCGGACAACGCATTCCGGGAAGCTTGCGCGACAAGCGCAGCGACGCGCCTAGATGGTCCCGCTGGGTAACGCCCAGGGTCTGAACAGCCTTACCGATTGCGCCGTTTCTACTCGTTGGCAATCTTGCCGGCCGTCAACTCGGGCGGCACCGGCCGGCGAGGTTTGCCAATGCGGAAGAGAAGGCACAAGAAAAACCAACAGGGCGATCTTGCGAAGAAGCTTGTCCGATAGATCACATCGGGCCCCGACGTCTGCAAGGACGAATCTCGTCATGTGCGGCGACGCTGAACCTTGCAGCGAGAACAGGCGCTGATATGGTCAACCTGTCATCGATGTTAATCGCGCCTTCCTGAGCCGCGAATTCCTCTGATCATTCTCCTTTCCGATAGTCTCGGACACGCCGCCATGCACAAGATCACGGTTTCCAAACCCATTGTCGAGATGGATGGAGATGAGATGACGCGCATCATCTGGCAGTTTATCAAGGATAAACTGATCCTTCCGTACCTCGATATCGATCTGCGCTATTACGACCTCGGAATCCAGAAGCGTGATGCGACCGAGGACCAAATCACCATCGACGCGGCCAACGCGATCAAAGAGTACGGCGTTGGCGTGAAGTGCGCTACGATTACACCTGATGAGGCGCGGGTCGAGGAATTTGGTCTGAAGCAGATGTGGAAATCGCCCAATGGGACGATCCGGAATATCTTGGGCGGTACGGTTTTTCGCGAGCCGATCATCTGCCAGAACGTGCCACGTCTGGTACCAGGATGGACCAAGCCGATCATTATCGGCCGTCATGCCTTCGGTGATCAATATCGCGCGACCGACTTCGTTGTCCCAGGCCAAGGCAAGCTGACGATCAGATTCGAAGGCAAGAACGGCGAGACAATCGAAAAAGAGATCTTCGATTTCCCCGGCGGCGGAATCGCCATGGCCATGTACAATCTGGACAAGTCCATTACCGACTTCGCCCGCGCCTCGTTCAGTTACGGTCTTGACCGCAATTACGACGTCTATCTGTCGACCAAAAACACGATCATGAAGGCTTACGACGGTCGTTTCAAAGACTTGTTCCAGAATGTCTTCGACGCGGAATATGCCGATAAATTCAAGGCGGCCGGCCTGGTCTACGAACACCGCCTCATCGACGACATGGTCGCGGCGGCGCTCAAATGGTCCGGCGGCTTCGTCTGGGCGTGCAAGAACTATGACGGCGATGTGCAGTCCGACACCGTGGCCCAAGGCTTCGGTTCACTGGGCCTGATGACGTCGGTGCTGATGACTGCGGACGGGAAGACGGTGGAAGCCGAAGCCGCCCACGGAACGGTCACCCGGCATTATCGCCTGCACCAGCAAGGCAAGGAAACCTCGACCAACCCGATCGCCTCGATCTTCGCATGGACCCGCGGCCTGAAGTTTCGCGGCCAAATGGACGATACAAGGAAGGTGACCGAGTTTGGCGAGACGCTGGAAAAGGTCTGCGTCGAGACTGTGGAAAGCGGCTTCATGACCAAGGACCTTGCGCTGTTGATCGGTCCAGATCAGAAATGGCTTACTACAAACCAATTCCTGGAGAAACTGGACGAAAGCCTGCAGGCCCGGATGGCGTAACCGGGGCAGGATGGCCGGCGCTCTGTCTTGTTTATCGTAACGTCACCGTCAAACGATCGCCGTGACGAACAGGCCAGTGAAGATACCTGTGCCCGCCGCAATCCAGATACCGATTGCTCCCGTGACTTGCCTCGTGGCATCAAGGCGCGGTGCGCCCCGCAGACGCTGATCGATGCGCGGATTTTGGCCGGATAGAGTTAGGATGAAATGCGGCCTTGGTCGGCACCTCGTTGAACGTTCCCTTGCAGATAGGGCGGTTGGCCACATGCCAATCTTGGTGCCCGGCCGTTCCACTTCGCCAGCGACCAGATGGCCACGTGCCCGGCTGGCAGAAATACGCCCGCCCGCGACTCACGCTGAAGCTGCGGGCATTCACAATCGTCAGGCCCTCTGCCGCGGTGAAGAGATGCACGCCTTCTGCAACGGCTCAGTCAAGCCGGACTGGAATCGGTTGGCACGGACCGGATCCCGGTGCAGGGCGATTTCCCTGATCCGGCAACAATCATGGACCGGGCTCGTCGCCGCGACGCGGAATGCGCCACCACACCCAATGTCTGTCCGTATTGCCGTAATAGGCAGAGAGAAGGTAAATTACAGGCTGTCGAAGACGACTTTCACTCCTGTCATGTTGGCCAGCCACCCTTGTGAAGCCGGATGACAATCGGGAACTGGAAATTTCCTTGCAACCGAATGGCAATCGCCTGTATCCGGCCCTTTCAGCCTCATTGCCAGGATAATCATGACGCCGAAGATTGCTCGCTTCCTGGCCGAACGAAAGCCCGAAACGCCTTGCCTTGTCGTCGATCTGGACGTGATCACCGAAAATTTCGAGAGTCTGCGCCAGACGCTGCCGCTAGCCGACATCTATTATGCGGTGAAGGCAAACCCAGCCAGGCCAGTACTGGAGCGTTTGAGGCGCCTGGGCTCCTGTTTCGATACCGCAAGCATCTATGAAATCGAGCGGTGCCTTGACCTGGATATTCCGGCCTCGCGAATGTCGTTCGGCAGCACCATCAAGAAGGAGCCCGATATCGCGCGGGCATATGCTGCTGGAATAGATCTCTACGCCTTCGATTCGTCGGCTGAACTGGAAAAGATATCTCGGGCGGCGCCCGGCGCCAGGGTCTTCTGTCGCCTCCTCATGGATGGCATCGGCGCCGACTGGCCGCTGTCGCGTAAATTCGGCTGCGATGTGGACATGGCCCGGGACATGATGCTGCGCTGCCCGTCCATCGGATTGCAGCCCTGGGGCGTCTCGTTTCACGTTGGCTCGCAACAGACCGATCCCGACCAGTGGAAGATCGCTGTCAGCAAGACGCTCACTTTGTTCACGGCGTTGCGGGAAATGGGGATCGACTTGAAAATGATCAACCTAGGCGGGGGTTTTCCCGCCCGGTACAGCATGGAGGTACCTGACGATCGAACCTATGCCGATGCGATCATGTCGACGCTCACGCGCCATTTCGGCAACGCGCTGCCCCAACTGATCGTCGAACCGGGCCGCGGCATTGCCGGCGACGCCGGCGTGATCCAGACCGAGATCGTGCTCATTTCCTGCAAGTCCCATGACGATCCGGTGCGCTGGGTATTTCTTGATGTCGGGAAATTCGGCGGCTTGCCGGAAACCGCTGACGAGGCAATCAAGTATCGCATCACCTCCTGCCGTGATGGCGATCCGACAGGCCCCGTTATCCTGGCCGGTCCGACCTGTGACGAAGTTGATGTCCTGTACGAGAACCACAAGTACCACCTGCCGATGAGTCTGAAGGTCGGCGACAAGATCGAGTTTCTGTCTGCCGGTGCCTATACCTCGACCTGTGCCTCGGTCGGGTTCAACGGCTTTCCCCCGATGAAGGAGTATTGCATTTAGCGACGACAACGATCTTTTTAGGAGCGGTGTTCCCTCTCCTTCCCGGATAAGAAAGGGAATTACCTAACAAAGGTTGACCCGGCAGCCCGCCGATAAGGATATTCGCCCGGCGATCGCGCGATTGCGTGAAATCCACATCCCGAATGTCTTCCTCGATTACGGAATCATAATGATTGAGCTTGAAGGTTTCAGCGGCATCGGGGTCGTTTTCGACACAAACCGCAATTTCCGCACCCGCATTGACGGTACAGATGTCCAGACCGCCCGCTCCCGAGAAATACTGATGCACTCGACCATTGCCCGACCCGAAAGAAAGGATTTCAGGCTATCCTTTTGTTATCGAAACACTATGTAAAGGATCCTTTACTCCCAATCATCTTGACGTTAGCGATGGTTGACGACTCTCGCACTAGATTTTCGCCGTAAAATCGCAAAACTGTAGATAATTCCCTAAATTATGGACGAACCAGATTTCGTTCACTCCTTGTGGAAGTCGATCCCGATACGCTTCTCGAAATGCAGCCAGCATCTTGCTTTCCTCCATAAGAGAAATATCGTCGTTTTCGAGCAATATCATGGTCCTGAAAGACCTGCCCTGATACACTTTCAATTTCTCTGCCTTCCTGTCCAACAGCCTCCTGATGCGTGAGGGTAGAGTATTGTCTTCAGGCTCGAATCGAGAAAAACCAACAATATGAGGTACTGAACACTTGTTAACACGCATCACAATTGGAAATTCAATCTGCGTTGATGTGGGAAGAGTTATCTCATGCTCTCCGTTTTCAAGAGTAGACGCCGAATTTACAATCCAACGTCGGATAGCCTCACGAATACAACTCCAGTCCATCCCTTTTCCAATTGCATAACAGTCGAGTGTAATACTAAACCCACAATCAACGTGATCTTTAATGACCTGATCCAGACCCTGAATTACTTCTAAAAACCAAGCATCGAGTTTCCGCTGGTCCACCACGCTGTCTATACTCGTGTGTTCGATTGCAAAGTTACCCGCAATAGCATCGATTTCCGGTCTCGTTCTGTTCTCCTTGTCCGGCCACCTATCTACTGATAAATTTGCACGGTCGTTGAGCGTGGCCAGATGATCGACGAATGCAACAATGATTTTCTGTTCATCCATTTTCATGACGACCAGCAAAAAAATTCCAAAGACGCTCTTACTTTGGTTCATCGGCCGCAGGTCTTGTATCCTGACTTCATGCACTTTCGCGCCAGTGCGTGTGCAAGACTGACATCGGCCTTGGACATGATACTCTCCAAGGTGTCACGCAACTTGCCGACCTTTTCATTCTTGTTAGCATTGAAGATCCCGTTGGCATTAGCGATGTTGAGCCACATATGCGCCAAAACAAAATCCTGCAATACGCCTTGGCCAAAGAAGTGCAAGGTTCCTAGGAGAATTTGCCCCCAAGCGTTCCCCTGCTCAGCACCCTTGCGCCCCCAGTAAGCCGCCAATTTAAAATCTGTCGGCACACCGTCACCCTTGGCGTACATAAGTCCAAGTTCAGATTGTGCCTCGGCCGTGCCCTGTTTTGCTGCCTTAAAAAACCAGTAAGCCGCCTTGACGCTATCTTTAGATACGCCGCGACCTGTCTTGTAAACGATCCCAAGAGTACTTTGCGCGTCGGCGTTGCCCAGCTCTGCCGCCTTACGATACCAGTAATTCGACTTGGCTACAGCTATGTCTCTAGGTACGCTTAAGTCAGTAAAATAATGAACCCCAAGTTTAAACTGAGCCTCGGCATGTCCTTTCTCGGCGGCCTTGTGAAACCAGTAAACAGCCTTGGTACGGTCTTTCAATGCACTGTTACCACCATCATACCGCAATCCAAGACTATACTGCGCCACAGGATCGCCCTGCTCGGCTTTGCGTTTCAGAGAGTCCGCCAAGGCCGGAACGGCAAGAAACGCCAACACAACGGCTATCTTGAAAATTGTCGATAAAACCATAGGTCTCTCCCTCATCGTCAGATATAGAGAACGCGACTCAAACTGCAACAGTGCCCCAGTTCTTCCATCGCGGAGTAAAGCAAACCCTCCGACGTGATGCCGATAAGAAAGGCAGGAAAACTTCATGTTCCCATCCAGCGGCCGGGTTGCCGGCAGGATCGCCATCGTTACTGGCGCGGCATCGGGTCTGGGCAGACGGACGGCCGAGATGCTGGTGATCGAAGGCGCCAAGGTGGTGGCGACCGACATCAATCTGCAGGGAGTTCAGAAGGTTGCTGCAGATATCGGCGATCAGGCAATCGCTCTTGGCCATGACGTGACGTCAGAGGCAGACTGGCAAGCCGTGATCAAGGAAACGATCAGGACCTTTGGTGGCCTGCACGTTCTGGTCAACAATGCCGGGATCGGCATACCCGGTACGGTAGAAGAAACCACTTTGGAGACTTGGCGCCAGATTCACGCCGTCGACCTTGATTCGGTCTTCCTGGGCTGCAAACATGCTTGCGGGCCGATGGCGAAAAGCGTGCGTGGGTCCGGCATGACAGGCTCGATCGTCAACATCTCTTCAGTCGCTGGCATTATTGCCGCGTCCAACTTGGCGGCCTACAATTCTGCAAAGGCTGCTGTTGGTCACTTGAGCAAGTCTGTAGCGCTTCACTGCGCGCGTGAAGGCTACAACATCCGTTGCAATTCGGTGCATCCTGCTTTTGTGGACACGCCGATTTTGGATCAGATAAGCGGTACCTTGACGATTGAGGAGATCAAGGCAAAGATGGCGCGCCAACTCCCGCTGGGTCATATAGGCGATCCGACCGACGTGGGTTACGCCGTGCTGTACCTGGCGTCCGAAGAATCCCGGTTCATGACTGGCGCAGCGCTTGTTCTCGACGGCGGCGTCAGCGCGATGTAAACAGGCCATCTTCCTCGTGACGGCGCCGCCCGCGCCCACATTCCCGGCAACGCTGCGGCGTTTCAAGGCGTTTCAAGTACATCCCCAAACGTCTTCATCCTGCTTTCCCGGAGCCACGGTGTCCGGTTCATCGCGGAACCTCCTCAGGGAGACATCGGATCGGACAGCGCACGGGCTCCCTGAACCGGACACATTATGGGCTGGAGACATGAATGGGCGTTCAGTCTTGAGGCGACGAAACGTTTCTGGCTGTATACAGATTTCGAATCAAGTCGATCATCATGGCAGTAGCCAGACCAAAAAGCACGAGGCCGTTGGCTGCGAGCATGCCCGACAGCAAACGATGCGACCTGTCGAGGATAATGTCGCCAAAACCCAGGGTCGTGAAGGAGACCAGCGAGAAATACATAGCCGTCTCCAGGTTACCCAGCGCGCCGGACCACAGGAAATACAGGGCCCAGACCCAGACTGTGGTGCTCATGCTCACCATCAACCAAAGGGAAACTGCGCACAGCGCAGCGGCCAACCGGGGCAACTGCGGCGACCGATGCAGCCAGGTCTCGCGTTGCCGGACGGCACGGGCAGCCAACGCCATGAACGCGGCATGAATCGCGAAACTAAGTATTGTCAGGGCCGCTCCGACGGCAAATTGGCTGATCATCGCCTGGGTTGCTTCCTTGGTTTCGTATCGGCGCCCTTGCTGGGTCGCAATTCCAAAATCGGGCTCTTGCGATTGAGGTTCCACGCTCGGATGCACCAGGACATGCAAGACTATCCGATGAGCCGCGAAAGCCAAAGAGGAGCCGGGAAAGTCTTCCCATCCCTTGCGGCAGACCGGCTTTGTTGGCAAACAGTGCGTCGCGCGCCTTGCAAGTACCCAATCGGCGCAATGCCGGCGCATCGGCCGCGCGAAGCGGCGTTGTCTTGGCCGTGATCCTGCTCGCCGTCGCCGCCGTCTCATCGTCGCTGCTTCTGGGCGCCCTGTGGGGTCTCTACGGTCGGCTCGGTGACCGGACCGAAGGTTTCGTCATTGCCATGGGTGGAGGAGCGCTCATGCTGGCTGCGGTGCTCGAACTGATCGTGCCGGCTCAGCGCGCCACCTCGTTCGAGGTGACTGCCGCTGCGGTACTGGCTGGCGCGGCGCTCTTCGCTGGCATCGACTATCTTATCGACGAGCGGTGGGGTGACGAGGGTGGAGTCGGCCTGCTCGCTGCGGTCACGCTCGACGGCATCCCGGAAAACCTCGCCCTGGGCGTCGCGCTGATCGGCGGCGGGTTTCCAGAAGTCGCCGCGCTGGCAGCCTCCATCTTTCTCTCGAACCTGCCGGAAGCGGCGGGCGGCGCGAAACGGATGCGCGAGCAGGATTGGGCGGCGGATCGGATTCTCGCGCTCTGGACCGGCGCTGCCGTTCTGCTCGGCACGGCGGCGGTGCTCGGCAATCTGCTGTTCCTTGATGCGCCGGAGGCAGTTCTGGCGCCGATTCGCGCCTTTGCCGGCGGCGCGGTCATTGCGTCACTCGCGACCGAGATCTTTCCGAAAGCCTTCCAGCGCGATCACCACATGGCGGGCGTGGCGACGGCGCTCGGTTTCCTCGGCGCGCTGGCGCTAATCGGCGATACGGGTGTCTAAACAGGCTCGCCGGATCCGTTCCCACGCGAGACGTGCAACCAGCGCTGTCAGGGCTGTGCGGACGGGCCGACTCATTCTCTGCGTCGGAACGGAAGGGCGCCCTCGATATTGCGAGATGAAGCCACGGCATTTCCGCCGCATGGCGGTGAGTTGTGTAACCGCGACTGAAGGGTTCGTTGATCGTCACGTGCACGCCAGCCTGCTCCTCGAAAAAGCATCGGAAAGCTCGATCAAGAAACCCTGCATCATATCAAGGAGGTTATCGTGTCGAGGATGCTCCAGACAAGCGCGCCAACGAACAGCGCAAAGCGCTTAACCGTCAGACCAACCCCGCAAGCAATATTGCTATGCCCAGAAGGCTAAAAAAACGGCAACGTCGGTGACGGTCGTCAGCAGGATTGAGAAGGATTGTGCGGGGCACTGCCCGATCCTCGTCAAGATCATTGGAAGCGGCGCGCCGGAAATGCCTGCGACAACCATCGAGGCCGCCACCGACGCGGCGATGATCTAGGCAAGCCCGGCGGAGCCGTTCCACAAATAGATCCCTATGGCGGTCGTCAGCGCTACCGCCGCGCCGTTCAGGAGGCCCACATTTGCTTCTTTGAAGACGACTCGGAGCCACCTCGCGAAGCGCGAGGCCGCGCATGGTCACCGCGAGCGCCTAGGCGTCGTTATTGCCGGACTGAACCCAGCCACAACTGGAAGCAGTACAGCGAGCGCGGTATACTGAGCGATCATGCTTTCGGACAGGCCAACGGCAGCAGCGACAACGAAGACGGTGACCAGATTGATTTCCAGCCAGGGTAACCGCTTGCGCGCGGCAAAGGACACCGTTGAGGTCGCCCGTTCGTCCTTGTTCATGCCCACCCACCATGGTCCGGATGTTTAAGCCTGTTCCTGGAGTCGCGGGTGGCGCAGGGCTGTGGTACCCTGTCCGGAGGTTCGACACCGACCGTGAAGGGTACCATGGCCTGGACCGAGGCCACCCGGGCGCAGTATGGCTGGCCGCATGAAGATCGGCAAGACGATCTGACGGACGCGGACCGAGGCTGATTGCACCGCTGATCCCGAGGCAGGGCCGGATGGGCCGTGCCGCGGCTACCGGACCAGCCAGATCAAGCCAACGGCGACAGCGGCGGTGGCCAGCCCCGTCAGCCGGACTTGCGTTTCGGACGATTCGAGAAAGGATTTCAGGAGCCGGCGCATGCCGTTGGGAAACAGCGCATAGACCATGCCCTCCAAGGCGAACGCCAGGCACAACGCCAGAAATATTTCTTTCATGATACCCGGGCCGCCCTGTCGGCGCCATCAAAGAATCGGCTTACCTCTTGACGTCAGCGGACTTCGCACCGTTCATGTTACCGAAGTATTTGAAGAATTCCCCTGATGCCGGACCGACAAATCGCGTATTGTCCGACGCCAGTGAATCCCTCAGCGCGTTCATCGATATCCAGAACTCGAAGAAGCCAGTGTCCTTGCCGTAGGCCCTGTTGTAGATCTCCTGAGCCTTGCCCTCGCCTTCGCCGCGCAATTCCTGCGAGCGGCGCTCGGCCTTGGCGACAATGATCCGCGAGTCGCGGTCGGCGTCAGCCTTGATCCGCGCCGATTCGCGTTCGCCATTGGCGCGGATCCCCGTAGCCTCCTGACGCCGCTGCGATTCCATCCGCTCCAGAATGCGCTCACTGTTCTGCGGCGGCAGATCAAGGCGTTTCACCCGCACATCGATCAAATCCACCCCGTATCGGGGTTCCACGGCTGTGCTGACCCGATTGGCAATGTCCCGCATGATGTTGGCGCGCTTGGCCGTAAGCAACTCCGACAGGGGAACGCCGGCAAAGACGGCCCGCGTGGTGGAATTCACGATAGTGCCGAGTTGCTGCTCGAACCCTGCAACGGTCCGAGCCGCCTGAAAGAACTTCAGCGGATTTGTAATTCGAAACCTTGCGATCGTGTCGACCACTGTCTGTTTCTGGTCACTCGTGTTCAATTCCGCCGGCGGGACATCAAGATCCAGAACACGTCGGTCGAAATACCGGTCATTCTGGATGAAGGGAATTTTGAAATGCAGGCCTGGCTTGTTGTCGACCCGGACAACCTTGCCGAATTGCAAGACCAGAACCTGATCCCGCTCGTGCACGGTGTAAATAGCCGAATAGCCGACAAAGCCGATCACAACCACAAAGGCGATGAGAGCGATACGCATTCGAGACATGTCACTGGCTCCTGCTGGCGTCAGCCGCCGGACGGCGTAGAGTTGGATCGGTACTGGAGGGATCGTCGACGCCGTCGTCGGGCTTTGCGGTGCCGCGCTTCTTCATGAGCTCGTTAAGCGGCAAATAGGGCACCACACCCTGCCGGCCATCCTGATCTATGATGATCTTGTCCATGTCTTTCAGGATGTCTTGCATCGTTGCCATGTAGATCCGCTTGCGGGTGATATCCTCCGCTGCAGAATATTCCTTTAGAATGGCGCGAAACCGGCTTGTTTCACCCTCAGCAATCTGGATTCTCTCCTGCTTGAAGGCTTCGGCTGCGCGTGTGATCCTGTCGGCCTGGCCGCGCGCCCTTTCAACCACTCGCTTCTGATAGGCTGTTGCTTCGTTGATCATCTTGTCCCGGTCGGCGCGCGCCGCTTGAACATCCCGGAACGCGTCCAGCACTTTTGCCGGCGGGTCTGCTCCCAAAAGTTGAACCCGAACCACCTCGATTCCGGCGCCATATTCATCAAGAACACGCTGGATCAGAATCTTCGCGTCGCCTTCGATCTTCAAACGACCCTCGGTGCGAATCTCTTCAAATGGCGTCTTGCCGACGATTTCCCGAATTGCACTTTCGGTTGCGTCCTTGATCGTCTTCTCGGGATTGCGAATGTTGAACAGATAGTTCCGAATTCCTGGCTGAGTGGTAACTTCCTTGCCATCGACGGTATTTGTGACAGGCCGGGCATCGATCCGCCAGTGCACAACCACCTTCACGTCAACGATATTTTCGTCTCCGGTGAGCATCAGGCTTTCTTGCTCAATGGTATTTCGACCACCGCCAATATCGCTGAAGCCGATGTTGGTTTTGGAAATTTCCGTGATTTTCGGCTTTTCGGTCTCGCCGATCGGGGAAGGCCAGTTCCAATGCAGTCCTTGTGAACTGATATTGACAACCTTGCCAAATACCAGTTCGACGCCAGCTTCCTTCGGATCCACCCTGTAAAATCCGGTAGCCATCCAGATGGCAACTACCAGGACGGCAATGATTGCAATGCCCTTGGGCGAGCCGACGCCGCCAGGCATAACCTTGCGCACGCCATCCTGTCCGCGCCGAATCATGTCTTCGAAGTTCGGCGGTTGTCCGCCGCCGCGGCCGCCCGAACCGTTGTTCCATGGCCCTTTTCCGCCGCCGTTGCCGCCCCAAGGTCCTTGGCCGCCTGAGCCGCCGGTCTGATTGTTCCAAGGCATCTTTTCAGTGTCCCTGATATGGCCGTGCCGTACATCGACCGCCAACGGCAGCCTGTCACCCGAAATTCTGGTCGGGTGCTATGGTATTCTGTCCAAGCCACCGCTGAACAGTCAGCGCCCTGTCCGGCGGCAACGCGTCGTCGGCGCTATCGCCTTCGCTGCAGCGAACAGGCGCAGTCCGGCGGCGCCAACTGGATCGGGATTTGAGAGAGGATTAGGTTTCTCCCGACTCTCACCAATTCTCAACCCATGTTGCGAGATATCGGGTGTACCGCGGAGAATTCAAGCATGGCGATCGTTTTAGAAGACGCAGTCCTGAACGCGCTGCGGCAGGTGCAGGATCCAGAAAAAGGTCAGGATGTCGTGTCGCTCAGCATGATCTCCGGTTTGGTGGTGAAAGATGGTAACGTAGGATTCTCGCTAGAAGTGCCGCCCGAGCGGGGTCGCTCGGCCGAGCCGCTGCGAAAGGCTGTCGAAAAGGCCGTGTTTGCCCTGGACGGGGTAACTTCCGTGACTGCAGTTCTGACTGCACACCGGTCTGCTTCCACCTCTTCCGGCCACGATCGGCAACAGGCGGCGTCAGTGAAGGGCGCTGGCTTGAACGATGTGGCGCATATCGTGGCCGTGGCGTCGGGCAAAGGCGGTGTTGGCAAATCAACCACCTCAGCCAACATCGCCTTGGCGTTGCAGACCGAAGGCGCCCGAGTCGGGCTGCTGGATGCCGATATCTACGGACCGTCCATGCCCCGGATGATGGGCGTTTCCGGCAAGCCGACCACGGCTGATGGCAAGATTCTGGATCCCATGACAGGTCACGGCGTAAAGCTGATGAGCATGGGTTTCCTGGTCGATGAGGAAACCCCGATGATCTGGCGTGGTCCGATGGTCATGGGCGCCATGCAACAGATGATGAAGGATGTCGATTGGGGATCGTTGGACGTTCTGATCGTTGACATGCCGCCCGGCACCGGTGATGTGCAGCTAACCCTTGCCCAAACCGCACCCTTGGCAGGCGCCATCATCGTCTCGACGCCACAAGACATCGCGTTGCTTGACGCACGCAAGGGCCTGAACATGTTTCGCAAAGTCGATGTTCCGGTGCTGGGGATCATCGAGAACATGAGTTATTTCCAGTGCCCCCATTGCGGCGAGCGGACAGAGGTCTTTTCTCATGGCGGCGCCCGCGACGAGGCAACCTCCCTGGGCATAGATTTCCTGGGCGAAATTCCGCTGGATATCCGGATCCGGCAAGCTTCCGACTGTGGGCAGCCGATCATTGTCACCGAGCCGGAAAGCGCCTACACTGGGGCGTACCGCGACATTGCCCGCCGCATCCTGAACAGACTGAATGTCCGATCATCTGGCCAGAGATCGGCACCAAAGATCGTTATCCAATGACTTCCCTGTTCCGCGCCTCTTCGCTTCTCGGCTTGATGGCAGCCGGGGCGGCAGCGGGTTCTCAAGCTTGCGCCGAGGCGACGACAATCACTCCTGCATCTTGGCTGGGCTTGGAAAATCGGCAGCCGCTGATCCTCGGCTCGAACCACACGCCTGGATTGGCTGGCAACCGAATTGCGCCGGCGCTGCAGAACGCGATTTCCTTCATGCGCGACGGGTATCCTGTTCTGCTGGCCCATGCCAAGAAGCGACGCGTCAAACGCCGGACAGAACGCCTTGTACATCGGCGATTGGAATGCAAAGTCTGGAAGTATCACGGCGCCGACCGCCTGGACCGGCCCTACAACCCGGATCGCTTCGTCTATACGGCAGAATACAAACGTAGTCCCGATCGCCCACAGAGGCAGCAAATGGCCAAGATCGCAGAGGAACGCTTTCCGCAGATGGTCAATGGCAAGATCTTGCGCATGCTGGAGTTGGTTAATCTGGTGCGCGCGCGTCGCGGTCACACCACCATGAAGCTGGAACCTCGGCTGATGATCGCCGCAAAGCGCCACAACCTGGACATCGCACGATATGCACTGATGCAGCACACCGGGACTGATTGTTCACAGTTGGTCGATCGCGTTTGGGATGTTGGCTATACTTGGACCAGGATCGCGGAGAATCTGGCTGGCGGAAACAAATCGGCTGTTGCCACCCTGCGGCAATGGACTGGCAGTTCTCGCCACCTGATGCAAATGACGTTGCCGAACATGACAGACGCGGGCATTGCGTACGACCATAATCCGAATCCGCCAAGGTCGGGCATTCCGATCAAGCATTTCTGGACACTGATTTTGGCGCGTCCTGATCCATGGCGAGACCGGCGATGGATAAAGGCAGGGGAGTGATAAAGTCGTAAACTACCGGATTCTTGTGTTGTAACTGTCACGGCATTCCGGCAATTCCGTATCGCCGCAAAGCCTCAACTGCTTGCGCTCAAGATTAGTCGTTCGAGCTACGTTGAAGTAGTCATGTGTTCATTCTTCAAGATAACGATTGCCATGCTCGGTTGCGTTCTCGTTCTTGCCGGATGTACACATGACGACGAAGTCGAAATTGCCCACGACAAGCCCCGAGTCAACGACCCGTCGCCGGAACAGATGCGCGACGCCCAAGCGATTATTCGCGTGGTCAACGAATTCCGCACTGAGAACGGGCTGCCGCCGCTGATACTGGAGGCGCATCTGATGCATGCGGCCTTGGTAAAGGCCAAGGACTTCAGGAAGAATTGGCGTTTCTATCACGCTGGCAGCGACGGCTCGACGCCAGACCAACGCGTGTCGCGAGCCGGTTATTTATGGGTTGCAGTAGGCGAGACGCTGGCAGCGGCCCAAGCTACGGCCCGCGGCGCTGTGGGCAACCTCAAGGCCAGCCCCTGCCATCGCTATGCCTTGCTTCGGCCGATCTATATCCACGGTGGTGCGGCGTATATCTACACACCGGATGCCCCAGTCGGCCGATACAAGCATTGGTGGGTGATCAAGCTGGCTCGCCCCAGCGCTGCGATGATCTGGGACAAGACATATCCGACCGCAGGGGCTGAAAAGATCGAGCGCAGCGGCGAGCCGACCCGAATGCCCTTGCCGCGCGGTTGTATCATTCGCGGTGGTTCGTAGATGGGGCGGGGGCGGCGTACCGGGACGAGGACGCTTGTCTCGGTCTGGTGAGGCCGTATTCGTCGTGCAGCCGGTCGTCCGGGAAGCGCCGCATGGCCAGCGGGCTTGTGGGCGGTGCCTGCCGCCTTTGCCGTCGTTCTCCTCCACCGTCATCAGCGCTTCCGAGCCAGATGAAACTGCAATGCCCGGACGTACGAACCCGCACCCCCAGACCGGCAATGCGAGTGTCCCGAACGATGTATTCCGTCCTGCCCGGCTTCAGCCTCGCAACGCCCGCATCCGTCAGTTTCTTCGTGGCTCTGCTGGTCATGATGGCGCTCCCGAGAGCAGCGGCGCCAGCGCCTCGACCGTCTCCCGGACTGTGGCGTCGGAGAGATGCGCGTATTTCAGCGCGGTCGAAGCCTGGTCATGGCCGAGCAATCGCCCTACCGTGCGGATCGTCTCGCCGCTCGGCAGCGCCATGCTGGCAAAACTGTAGCGGGTGTCATGCAGGCGCACATCCTCAAGACCCGCCTCGGCGCGTATCTGCCGCCAGAAGGCGTCCAGCCAGTTCCAAGGCGTGCGCAAGCCTCCGACGGGAAACACGAAGCGCGCGGCACGCGGTAGGCGATCGAGAGCCTCCCGTGCCACCTGGCAGAGCCAGACCGTATGCGGGCCGGTCTTGCTGTCGGTTGAGGAACAGATGGCCGTCACGGTAGCAGCGCCATTCCAGGGTGACGATCTCCGACTTGCGGCAGCCGGTCAGCAGCAGCCGCAAGGCCACAACCCGGAACGAATGCCGAACCTCATGCCGGGCCAGCACCATGCCGAGGCCGCGATACTCCTCCGGGGAGAGGACCCGCTCGCGCCGCTTCTGCCGGTAGCGCCGGATGCCCTTGCAGGGATGCTGCGGCCGTTCCGGGAGCCTTCAAGGCGCGCGGCCGACGCCCTCGTTCCTGGCAAGGGCGCGGCGGCAGACTAGCGTCCGGTTACTGGTTGCCCCCGAGAAGCCCGCCCCCCGGACCGACCCGCGCACAGCCCTTGCCGCCCATGAACAGGAAGTAGGCACTGCCTTGGTTCGCGTAGTTCCGATTGCCGGTGCTGCGCTGCACATTGATGACCGGAATCACCATCTCGCCAGGCCCTTGGTTGGGATTACTGGCATTGCGGTTGCTCCAGATGTGGGCGCCGGCCTTGGGGCGCACCTCGATGATGTTCTCGCCGAGCACGCCGCCATAAAATGTGATGTTTCCAAAACCTCCGGGCAACACATCAACCCAATTGGTTCTAGACCCGCCGCGCCACTCAAAGTTGGTGAACTTGGCGGCACTTCCGTGCGAGCGATCTTTTCCCACATCCATGAAGATACCGGTCTTGAAGCTCGACCGGTCCACGTTGGGGTTGGTGCTCGATAGGATCACCTTGAACCGGCCCGGCGTGGCATGGTCACCGCAGCCGTCCACGACTGGCGAGACCGATGCAACCCTGGCGGTGCAGATGCTGTTGTTGCAATCAGGTGGTGTCTGCGCCTGCACCTCGAGTGGTGCCACGCAGGCCAGCATCGCGGCGCAGACCGGGAACATTCGGATGGTGTGAGTGAACATGGACAGGGCCTCCTTTTGCTTCATCGAGAGGCCCCGGTGAGAGGCCCCGGTGAGAGGCCCCGGTGAGAGGCCCCGGTGAGAGGCCCCGGTGAGAGGCCCCGGTGAGAGGCCCCGGTGAGAGGCCCCGGTGAGAGGCCCCGGTGAGAGGCCCCGGTGAGAGGCCCCGGTGAGAGGCCCCGGTGAGAGGCCCCGGTGAGAGATGCGCCGAAGCCTGACACGGACGGACACACCCGTCAAGGCCAGACGTCGATGGTGACGCAAGGATTCACGTGTCGGTCGGGAGTGGGGTCCTCCCTGTGGTGAAGCAACAGCCACAGGAAGGAGCCCCCGATGCCACGGCAGGCTGCAACGATCGGGAGCCTGTCACAGGCGTTCGAGGGGGTGGAGGAGATGCAGGCAGACGGACCGGACCGGGGCGAGGGCTGTCGCCCGCCCGGGCGCCCGGTCCCGGTGGCGTCGGGGATCCGGCACGACGGCAGGAAGGAGATCGTCGACTTCCGGCGCGAGAGTCCAAGCCTTGCGCCTGGACGATCACGGCCTCGCCCTGCGGGCGGTGGCCGCATCGTCTTCATCGAACAGGGCCGTCAGTTCATCCATGATCGTGCCGCCCAGTTGCTCGGCGTCAACCAGCGTGACGGCGCGACGGTAATAGCGCGTGACGTCATGGCCGATGCCGATGGCCAGCAGCTGTACCGGCGACATCGCCTGAATCCATGCGATCGTGTCGCGCAGATGCCTTTCCAGATAGTTGGTAGTAGCTCAGTTTGAAATTGCACTTTGTGTTGACAGGGGCATTCGGCCGCGCATTTCGCAAGTCAGATGGGGAGGATGCCATGCCGAAGTGCCCCTGGGACGTCAACAGGCCTGCCAGGACGGTTGTTGACATGACGACGGGTCAGATTCCGAACGATTCGCTTGCCGGGCCTTCCGGGATGGCCCGCGCCGCAGGGTTTTCTCCCGAACGCCGCCGTGAGATCGCCATGGAGGGGATCAGGGCGCGTCCATATGCAAGGCGGGTGGAAGATGCCGCCCTGAAGCCGGGTCCGCGGGGCCCATGCAAGAAGCGGACCTCAAAATTCAAACTGAGCCACTACCAGATAGTTGTCCGGATTGACGCTCAGCGTGCTGTCGTCCACCGGAGCGCCGTCGGAAATCACCATCAGGATCTTGCGCTGTTCCGGACGGCCAATGATCCGGTCGTGCGCCCACAGCAACGCCTCGCCGTCGATGTTTTCCTTCAGGATGCCTTCGCGCAGCATCAGGCCCAGATTCCTGCGAGAACGGCGCCACGGAGTGTCGGCGGACTTGTAGATGATGTGCCGAAGGTCGTTCAGGCGGCCCGGACTCCCAGGCTTGCCTTCCGCCAGCCAGCTCTCCCGTGACAGACCACCCTTCGACCTGTGGCGCTCGGAAGGAATGCGTAGGGAGAATCCCTATCAGCCCGACATCAGGTTAGATCTGAAGGCCTTTTCGATCCGCCTCACATCATTCGGTGCGATATCAGCTGTTTCGGCGTACTTGGCCCAGTCCCGTACAGCAGCGCTCACTTCTTCCAATATCTCCAATGCCTTGCGTCGTTTAAGGCCAGCGGAGGCAGCGAACCGAAGGAGGTCTTCACGATCAAAGCCATTGCGGCGGCCAGCCAAACTCATCTGGTGGTTGCGAGTCCATGAGCCACTTGGATTGTAGGCATAGGCCAGGTCATAAGCCGGGGACAGAGCCCATTGTCCGGATCGGTCCATCAAGAAGGAGAGATTCTTGACGTGGTCATCCTGGTTGCGCGCCATGACGTTGAAGAGCGCCCGACGAAACTGTTCTTCGACTGCAAGCATCCCAAGATCCAATTCCTGGATCGTAATGATGGCTTGTTCGTAGGAATACGCCGATGGGTCGTTGAAGTCGAAGTGCTGCATCGCCCCGAGTGACTGCATGTGGATCTTGCGACCGATATCGTCCCGATCAAAACGTCTTGTCATGAAGTGACTGCGACCGCCCTCATGATGAAGCCGACATTCAGTCATGGTTATGCCAGCCGCACGCGCCATCATGGCGTAGGCAAATTCGATCTTGCCGAATCCCTGAGGATCAGCCAGTTCCTTATCCCTGTTGTCCGAAACGCCGTCGAATTTCAGGAGCCAGTGCTCGAAGCCCTCATCGGCTTCCAGCTGGCCGGACCGGAATTCGCCGGTTGTCGGATTCCAGGCAAGAACAGCTTTCGCCCGCGCGCCACCAGCCGACGTGCCGACGCTGAGAATGTCCTCAAGAGCATCGGCGTCGTTCTCGCCGTCCAGACGCCCGACAAGGCTTGCGCGTTCGTCGAACGCCCGGTTCGCCAAGTCGACCAATCGGGGGACTTCCATTCGTTTGGGTTTTGTCGATCGTCGAAAGGCAGGCTGGAACTCTAGTGCGCCGATGCCGCGGCGACCGATATAGCAGAGTCGGTCGACCGGATTGAAAGCTTCTGGACTTTTGCCGGTCTCGGCCAGCCACGCGTCGATGAGCCGATTTCCGAACCTGTCCGGTAAGGCATCTGCAAGCATTCCCGGCAATCCCCTGAAGGTTTCCCTGTTGAGAGCCGGAAATTCGTAGGGTGTTTCTCTGGCAGGCATTGTCAGGGGAGCAATCTCGATGCCGGCGCCGACGAAAGCCGGGTCGTACTGGAAGACCGCGATGGCACGTGTTTGATCCCAGGACACCGCGCCGACCCGTTGACCCCAAAGCATGACGTTGGCGTCAGTCATGTGAGCCGTCGCCCCACTTCCAGACAGGATTGCGGTCTTCCCGTGGTCGCGGACGTGCACGGCGGCGCTGGGCTCCGGCACGCGAGACGCGCTCGATCGGACGGATTTGGCTGTTGGGTAACGCGCCGAGGATGGCATCACCCAAGTCCAGAGCCAAGGCAACGCGCAGGAATGTGTCGAGCGTCGATGACTCACCGGCCTCAAGACGCCGCAAGGTGCGAAGACCGATCCCGGAATCTCTTGCTAGCATGGATTGCGTCACGTTCCGAGACAATCGCAATTGAGCCAGACGTGATCCGATCTCGATTCCCATTTGTCGGGATGTCTTCATGTTTTTTCTCTCTCGGTCAGCAATATATGGCCTCTTGCAGAACGACATGATGGTTTTAGGTCGATTACGGCCTAGCAATAAGGGTTTGTAAGTGGCAACAAAAGGCCTTAAATGAAGATTACTTCTTTCAAAGAGCCATATATGGCCATTTAATATGGCTTGGCAAAATTTCGAGGAGAACGCTACGGCGAGCGCACACTCCAACCAGGACGAGCGTATCTGGCAGAGTGCGCTCGACCCATCGTGGCAGGCGAGTCGACTTCTGGATCAAGGCAAGCGGAAAACGGCGACCGGCGCGAGTTATCTCGAAATAGAAGGCGGTCCCAAAGGCGTCGTCGAGACGCCGACCGCTCTGGACCATACCGGACCAGGGCGCAAGGAGACAGGTAAACAGCTTCCCTAACGCGATTCATTCACCGAAGATGGTTCTCGTCCGATTGCAGACCAAGGCAAGATGTGATCCGGTTGCGCCATACAGCATGACAGGTATGGCTCCTGAAACGGTAGATCCTTGCTCGATACTATGACGTTTTTGCGTTCCAAAGGCGGTCGGTCGCAATCGCGGTACCTTCTGCCATGGCACGAAGCTTCTCCCAAACAATACTCGGCCAGACTCGCGGCATACTGGCGAGTGTGCTGAACCCACAATCGGTGCCGGCCTGAATCCGTTCTCGCCCGACAATATCGGCATAGGCGCACAGGCGCTGGGCGATGAGCTTCGGGTGCTCCACATGGTTCGTGTTGGTATCGATCACGCCTGGCACCAGAATCTTGTCGTCGGGAATGGCGATAGCAGCGAGGTCCTCATGCTGATGGCCGTGTTGCGGATTCGCACCCTCAAACAACACCGCCTGAGGCCGCGCCCTGAAGATGGTTTCAGCCATATCGACCAACGGCACATCGTGGGTATGCGGACCCGGATAGTTGCCCCAGCAGATGTGTATGCGCATCGCCTCTGCCGGGATGTTCCGGGTTGCGTGGTTCAAGGCTTCGACGCCAACTTCAGCCGTACGACGAAACCCCTCCAGTGATAGATCTGCAAATTCCATGTGCCGGATCATCGCCAAGTCTGGGCAATCGATCTGCAGCAGGAAGCCAGCTTCATAGATCGCCTGATATTCCTGTGTCAGCGCCTCTGCCAGAGCTTCAACGTAGGCGTCGCGCGTTGCGTAGTAGGCATTCGGCATGAAGTGAGCGACGACGCCCGGCGACGCAGCATTCAGGAACGCACCAACGGGCGCTGCAGCATCGACGGCCGTACGAAAATTCTCCAGATCTTTATCCAAAGGACCGGTGTCACCCGCTTCAATCGGTGCGCGGCAAGCCGGTGGGTCCAGATTGTTGACGTTGTTCATCTTGCGCTGGGCCGCCACGAAATCAGGATGCTCGCGCAGGTCCGCCGGCGACCAACGAAGCGGCGCTGGGTCACCAAATCCGTTCAGGCGGTGCTTGACGTAGTTGGTGTAGGATATTTTCGACATCTCGCCATCGCTGACGAGGTCAATGCCGCAGTCCACCTGTTTCTGCACAATCGCGATTACCGCTTCGGCAACACGCCGTTCCAACTGCGCCGGATCATACGGTCGGTTCCGGTCCTTGGCGATCAGCATATCGATCAGGTCATTCGGCCTTGGAAGGCTGCCAACATGGGTGGTGAGAATGTGATCGACGGAGTACAGCATGATCGGAACCGGAAGAGGTCGTCCTGCCTACAGTATCCCGATCGGAAACGCCACTCCCAGAATGGGTTGACCGCTCCGATGCAGTTGGCTGACAACACTTGGTCATCAGGAGTGCAAGAACAGGAAACGCGATGCGTGTCGTGATTACGGGTGGCGCCGGCTTTATCGGCCAGAAGTTGGCTGCTGCCATTCTGGACAGAGGGTGCTTGGCTGGCGCGAACGGAGTTCCAACTGCGGTAACTGACCTTGTCCTGTTCGACAGGATGCCGTCCGATGACTTCGACGGGAACGCCACCGTCGAAATCGGCGACATCGCCGACCGCGACCTTGTCGACAGGCTCATCGACGGAAACACGATCGGAGTCTTTCACCTCGCTGCCATCGTCAGTGCCGGTGCAGAGGAAGATTTCGACTTGGGCTATCGGATAAACCTGGAAGGGATCCGAAACGTGTTGGAGGCGTGCCGTGCGCCGGCAGTGCCGCCGCGCGTCGTCTTTGCATCGTCTATCGCCGTCTACAGCAGCGACGTTCCGAATGTGATCAAGGACGACACACCACCCTCTCCGCAAACATCGTATGGCACCCAAAAACTGATCGGCGAACACCTGATCCATGACTATAGTCGCAAGGGGTTTATCGACGGTCGCGCCTTGCGCCTGCCAACCATCATGGTCCGGCCGGCACCAAATCGCGCAGCATCCACTTGGGCAAGTTCGATCATCCGCGAACCGCTACAGGGAAAAGATTACGACTGCCCGGTAGGGCCGCATGCGCTCATGGCGTGCCTGTCGCCCCGGCGAACCGTGGACGCTCTTGTACGATTGCACGATTTACCCAGTGAGGCTCTGGGTCTGAAACGGACGCTGCTGTTGTCCGGTATCAAGGCCGAAGCTTGGGAGATGGCTGCGGCCGTCGCGCGCAACGCCGGAAAACGGAAAACGGGCACCGTCCGTTGGAAGCCAGATCCTGCAATCGTCAAGATCGTTGACGGGTGGCCTGGCGAAGTTCGTGGCGAACGGGCAGAATCACTCGGCATGCTCCCGGACGCCTCGATCGATGAGATCGTTCGTGCTTTCATCGACGACGACCTGGTTGCCAGCGACAACGACGTTTTGGAGAACGGCTGATACCAACATTCATGTTGGCATAGAATACCTGGCGCGATGAATGGTGCCGGCGCGACACCACCGATCAGTCAAAATGCCGGATGCGCTTCGTTCAGACCGCAATCTCGATGATCCGCGCCCACCAGTGACCGGCAGGCGTTCCGGCGGGGCTGCAGCGCGGGGAGGCGATGGATTGCGGCCGATACCATGTCCTGGCGCTCTGAGCGTTTTTTGGCACAAGCCCGCAGCATAATGTCTTTTTGGGGTTCGGCAGGTCGCTCCATCACAGCAATCCAGTTGTACGTCGGCGCTACTCAAGGACGCAATGCGAGTGAAGCAATGCGCCTTGGCGCTTCACGATATTCCATGAAGCGCTGAATTCGCGGTACCTGACATATCTGGATCACCGACAGCAACGTCAAGGTTTCCTGAAAGATCAATCGGACTGACGCCCTGTCTGACCCTGATGCCGCAGCCAGTGATCAGCCAGGACGCAAGCCATCATGGCCTCGCCCACCGGGACGGCGCGAATGCCGACGCATGGATCGTGTCGGCCCTTGGTAATCGCCATCGTTTCTCTGCCATCAACGGTCACGGTCCGCTGCGGCTTCAGCAAAGATGAAGTTGGCTTCACGGCAAAGCGGGCAATCACTGGCTGACCGTTAGTAATGCCTCCCAGCACGCCCCCGGCACGATTGCTCTCGAATACTACTTCGCCCCCCAGCATGCGCATGGCGTCATGCGCATATTCGCCAGCCAGGGCGGCGCTGGCAAAGCCTTGGCCGATCTCCACGCCTTTGACCGCATTGATGGACATCATCGCCTTCGCAAGGTCGGCATCTATCTTGTCGTAGACCGGCTCACCGAGTCCGGCTGGCACACCCTCGCCATGGATCTCGACTACTGCTCCGGCAGAAGAGCCTTCCTTTCGGACCGTATCCAGGAATCGTTCCCACAACGGCAAGGCCTTGGCGTCAGGGCACCAGAAGGGGTTGTCGCTGACGATATCCCAGTCCCAGCGCTCGTCCTTGATGCGCAAAGGCCCCATCTTGATCATGGCCCCGCGAATCCTGAAGATATCGCCCCAGGCCTTGGCCAGTACTTGCCGGGCGACAGCACCGGCGGCCACTCGCATCGCCGTTTCCCGCGCCGAAGCGCGGCCGCCACCGCGGAAGTCGCGAATACCGTATTTTTTCCAGTACGTGTAGTCAGCGTGGCCAGGCCGAAACAGGTCCTTGATTTCGGAGTAGTCCCGGGATCGCTGATCGGCATTTTCGATGATCAACGCGATGGGCGAACCGGTAGTGACTCCGTCGAACGTGCCGGACAGGATACGAACCGTATCCGGTTCCTTCCTCTGGGTGACAAATTTCGATCGTCCGGGCTTACGCCGATCCAGCCAAGGCTGGATTTCATCTTCTGTCAGCGGGATTCGAGGCGGCACGCCATCGACAATACAGCCGATGGCCGGACCGTGGCTCTCGCCCCAAGTGGTGAAGCGGAACGCCGTGCCGAAGGCATTTCCGGGCACAGCTAATCCTTGCCACGGGCTTCGGCGACCAGATCCGGGGCATTGATCGCCTTCATGCCGACGACGTGATAACCGCCGTCTACATGGTGTACTTCTCCTGTCACGCCAGTCGACAAATCCGATAGCATGTACAATCCCGCGCTGCCGACATCGTTCAGCGTCATGTTACGATGAAGGGGCGCATTGTGCTCGTTCCACTTCAGAATGTAGCGGAAGTCGCCGATTCCGCTGGCCGCCAGGGTTTTGACAGGCCCAGCCGAAATGGCGTTCACGCGAATATTGCGGTCGCCCAGATCCACAGCCAGATATTTCACACTCGCTTCCAGCGCCGCTTTGGCGACACCCATGACGTTATAGTGCGGCATGACTCGCTCGGCGCCGTAGTAAGTCAGCGTCATCAAGCTGCCACCGTTGTTCATCAAGGCAGATGCTCTCCGACAGATGTCGGTGAAGGAGTAACAGGAGATCAGCATCGACTGGACGAAGTTGTCCTTCGATGTGCTCAGATATTTACCCTTCAGTTCTTCCTTGTCCGCATAGGCGATGGCGTGGACGACAAAATCCAGGCGACCCCACGCCCCTCTTATGACATCGAATACAGCGTCGAGCGAGGCGTCATCCGTGACGTCACACGGCAGTATCAGCGAAGCGTTGACGCTTTCTGCCAGGGGTCGCACGCGACGCGCCAGCGCCTCACCCTGAAAAGTGAACGCCAGTTCTGCACCCTGTGCAGCGACAGCTCGGGAGATGCCCCATGCGAGCGACCTGTCGTTGGCGACGCCCATGATCAGGCCGCGTTTGCCGACCATCAGTCCCGCGGGTAGGGTCATTTTCGTTACGCCTTCTCGTGACTCGAAGCGGGAGGCATCCTACACAGCCGACAGAACCGGTCAATTGCACGCCACTGCAGATCATGGGTGCTTCGATCAGGAGATGAAGTCTGAGCAACCGGATACTGCATAACATCAAGTCAAGGCGTGCAGCCAGATCAATGCAGAGAATGCCGATAGGGAAACAACACCGGATCAATTCGGTGGGCACTGGCGAGAGAGGGGCCCGGAGTCCGAACCTTTCAAGGGTTGGTGCAACAGGCTGGTCTGCTGATCGAGAAATTCAAATTCAAATCCATGGTTAGGTGCTGCGGATTCCTTGACCGAAACGTTCAGCGAAGGCGAAGATGTCTTCGGCAGACCTTGCCCATCAGAACAGCTGTGGCTTTGATGAAGTGCCCGACGTGGTCGAGTCATGACGCGACGAGGTAGCGAGACCAGCGCGGGCGCGTGCGTGGCGGCCCGATCCCGGATCGACCCGGTCTTGTCGCGCAATGCGGTGTCCATGATGACATCGATGTCCAGGACGGCGGGCAACATCCGCCCAATGCCGATGACGCCTCCTGAGGTTTGCGATGATGACCGCGCCCGTGGCTGATCCGGATCCTTTCGTCGATGCGCAGGGCCGTGACACCGCGCACCCTGTCGATCAACAGCGGATCGCTCGACTGCAAGCCGAAGGCTCCCCAGACATGATGGACCATGATCGCCCAAGCCGACGAGCGGCTCCACCGGGTCACGTGCGATCTCCCTGGTCTTGCGCGGCGCCATGCGACGGCTTGTACTGCCGGTTATCCCAGGTTCGTGCGCGCCACTGTGCGCTGATCGATCAAAGCCGTCTTGTTCCACACCAGTACAACATGTCGGCACACATCAACGGACGCAGACAAACACAGACCGCCCGCATCACAGATCAACTCATGAAACCGAGTGCTAGCCGACAATTTCCCAGCCATCGTCTGCCGTCCGGCAACGACGGCCAACAACCGTCTCGGACTTGCCGTCGGCCAGCTGGACCTTTTCGGAGAAGTTGCGGCAGATACGGCCGTTGGCTTCGCCTCCGGCCGCGCGATAGGGAATCGACGTCGGAGTAACGATGCCGCGATTGCCCGTTCTCGGGTTCCGCCAAGCGTAAGATCCGCCAGTATTGCCGTAAGTCATCGCCTGTCGGGCGTTAGCCCGGGCCAGTTCGCGGTCGCGTCGGTCCAATGCCGCACCAATTCGGTTGCCAATGTAGGCACCAACCAGACCGCCAATGGCGGCGCCTGCCAGACGGCCACTGGTTTCGCGTCCTAGAGCTGCGCCCGCAAGCGCGCCAATAACGGTTCCAGTGCCAGTGCCGACGGCCTCATTGGTGGTGGTTGTGCAGGCCGACGTCACGAGGGCCGCGCCCAGTCCAAAAGCGATGAGTGTCTTGCGCATGGTGCTTCTCCTGTTCGCATGGCTCGACGATGGGAGGTGCGCTGCCCGCATTCTCCGTCTCCTAGAAGATTTGAACATGCTACCGCAATCCAATCCCGTGAAACAACTGATTAAGCCGCACGGCGGTGCTTCCGGCATGCAGCCGTTTCAACGTCGCAGGACCAATCGGGCATTTTGCCCGCGTGATTCGGCTCAGTATGATGCGTCCATGAGCATATTCGCCGAATCTGAACCGATTGAACTGTTCCGCGCATGGTTGGCCGAAGCCGAACAATCTGAACCCAATGACCCGAACGCCATGGCGCTCGCAACAGTCAATGAAGACGGCAGGCCATCGCTCCGCATGGTATTACTGAAGGGAGCGGACGCCGAAGGTTTTGTCTTCTACACCAACCACGAAAGCCGCAAGGGCGTCGAGTTGTTGTCCCAGCCTCGCGCCGCCCTGTGCTTTCACTGGAAATCGTTGCGTCGTCAGATTCGCATCGAAGGGCCGGTGAAAACCGTCAGTCGCGACGAGGCAGATGCCTATTTCTCCTCGCGCGCCCGCGACAGCCAGATCGGCGCCTGGGCATCGCAGCAATCCCGACCCATGGGCAGCAAGGCGGAGTTGCTCAGGCGGGTTGGCGTCTACACGGCCAAGTTTGCTGTCGGCAAGGTGCCGAGGCCGGCGCACTGGAGCGGGTTCCGCTTGATGCCAACCTATTACGAGTTCTGGAAGGACGGTCAATTCCGCCTGCACGACCGGCTGGCATATCGCAGGGCAGACAATGGCTGGCAAACCGAAACGCTGTACCCCTGAATGCCAGTAAAACCGACGGCATCATGAAGATGTTCGCGATTTACTCTGGTTTTTCCATATGTTCCATCACCACGTCGATGTCTGAATTGTCTTCGCCAATAGAGGAGGCATCTTCCAGCACGTCATCTTCGTTGTCTTCATCCTCATCGACTTCGGCAAGTCCGTCCGGTATCTTCACATCATCTTCCGCTTCGTTCTCTTCGGCAGCCGGTTCGGGCAGCTGCGGCTTCTCCTGGACTCCGCCCTTGTGGCCTCGGCCGCGGATCAGATCATCCGTATTGAACACGGCGCCGCAATACGGGCACTGAGCAGGATTCTTGGTCAGATCGTAGAACTTGCCGCCGCAGGACGGGCAGGCGCGTTTTTGTCCTAGGTGGGCGTCGGCCAAAATGGTTCTCCGTATGAAGCAGGCCGTGCAGCGTCGAGAGACGGCGTCATCCTGCAGCATGCGCAAGTGAATGAAGGCGCCTATGTGGTAAGCGCTCGCGGTTCGTCAAGACCGCGAATTGCACGCAGCGCCTTTTCTCGCGCCACCCTTTTCTGACACAGCCCGCCCAAGGCAGCGCTCCGATGAGGCATTCCGGACAGGTACAGACATGCGCGCCGACGCCGCGACCAGCAATATCCTTCCGGGCCGAGCGCCTGGCAGGAACCGTCGACCTGCCAGGAGACAAATCCATCTCGCATCGCGCATTGATGCTCGCCAGTCTGGCAGTAGGGCGAACAACGATTTCGGGCCTGTTGGAAAGCGAAGATGTGCTGGCCACGGCTTGCGCGCTCAATCAGCTGGGCGCTTCGGTCAGGCGTCTTGATGGCGGCGAGTGGATCGTCGATGGCGTAGGGGTTGGCGGACTGCGGGCGCCAGAAGACGTACTGGATGTCGGCAATGCCGGCACCGCAGCCCGCCTTCTGTTGGGCATCCTTTCGACGCATGATCTGCGCGCCGTCATGACGGGTGACGCCTCGCTGCGCAAGCGCCCCATGGCACGGGTCACCGGTCCGCTTGCGCAAATGGGCGCGAGATTCGACTGTGCCAAAGGGGATCTGCTGCCGTTGACGGTTTGGGGCGCTGCAACGCCCGTCCCCATCGAATACGCGCCGCCTGTTGCGTCGGCCCAAGTCAAATCGGCCATTCTCCTGGCCGGTCTCAACACCATGGGCGCGACGACTGTTGTCGAACGAGTCGCCACCCGAGACCACACGGAGCGCATGCTGCGTTGCTTCGGATGCGTGGTCGATGAAGAGAGAACTCCAGAACGAACGCGAATTACCGTACGTGGCTGGCAGGAGATGACGGCAGTCAATCTTGCCGTGCCCGCCGATCCGTCGTCTGCCGCCTTCGTCGTCGCGGCGGCCTTGCTGGCCGGAGACGGCGCAATCACGGCGGCGAGTGTCTGTGTAAACCCGCTGCGGACCGGTCTCTTCGATGTCCTGCGCGAGATGGGCGCCGATTTTCATGTCAAGAATGTGCAGGAGATTTCGGGCGAACCCGTGGGCGACATCGTTTGCCGAAGCGGGCCGTTGCGCGCTGTTGACGTACCAGCGAAGCACGCCGCTTCCATGATCGACGAATACCCGGCACTTGCTGCGGTCGCCGCCACTGCCTCCGGCACCACGCGTTTCAACGGTATTGGCGAGTTGCGGCTCAAGGAAAGCGACCGGCTGGCTGTCATCGCCGAAGGATTGGCCCTTTGCGGAGTCGATGTGCGCACTGGTGTCGACTGGATGGAGATCGACGGCAGCGGCGGCCATCCTGTCCGGGGCACCGGCACCACTGCAACTATCATGACGCATCTGGACCATCGTATCGCCATGAGCTTTCTTGTCCTCGGCCTGGCCAGCAGGGATGGCGTTTTGGTGGACGATACGGCTATCATCGACACGAGTTTCCCGGCCTTCGTCCCGCTGATGCAATCACTGGGCGCTCCTATCGAGTTCAGCCCCATTTGACCTGGTCCTGTTTTACTTCCTTGCGCTCAGGAGAGAATTTATGAACAACGTTGCCGCCTTCCGCCCCACAGGCTCGATTCGCGATCAGGTTTCTGACGAGGAATGGTCCATTCGGGTTGATCTCGCCGCCGCGTACCGGCTGGTTGCCCACTATGGTTGGGACGATCTGGTCTTCACCCACATCTCCGCTCGCGCGCCGGGACCGGAGCATCATTTTCTCATCAATCCCTACGGCATGATGTTCGAGGAAATCACGGCTTCCAGCCTGATCAAGATCGACAGGGCCGGTGAACTCGTGGTACCCAGCGATTATGCCGTGAATCAGGCTGGCTTCACGATCCACAGCGCCGTACACGCGGCGCGCGACGATGCCCGCTGCGTCATGCATCTCCACACTCTGGACGGCACGGCTGTATCGACCGACAATCGGGGGCTGCTGCCGCTAAACCAGACTTCGCTGCTGATCCGAAACCAGATCGCCTGGCACGAATACGAAGGCGTCGCAGTGGATTTGGACGAGCGGGCGCGCCTGCAAAACGACTTGGGCGACAGAAACTACATGCTGCTCTGGAATCACGGCACGCTGACCTGCGGCAAAACCGTGGCTGAAGCCTTTCAGCGTATGTACTTCCTTGAACGTGCCTGCTCCATGCAGGTCCTCACGTTGTCGAGCAGTGCCGAAATCCATCCGGTGCAGGACAAGATTATCGAAAGAACCCGACATCAGGGATCGAACGGCGATGCTTTCGCAGCGGTTGCGAACACAATGGCATGGCCGGCCTTGTTGCGCATGCTGGACCGCCGCGATCCGTCGTTTCGGCAATAGTCTCTGGCAATTGGCGCTCCCTGGCGTCATCCCCGCCATCGCGATGCGACGTTGAGAAGCAAGGCGGCATAGGGAACGCTTCGATCCGGGAAGGTCCAATGGGAGCAATCACCAACGTTTTACTGCCCCTTGCCTTGGCGCTCATCATGTTTGCCATGGGTCTGGGCTTGACCGGGCGCGAATTCGCGCGCGTGCTCAAGCAGCCGCGAGCTTTCATGGTGGGCGCCGGACTGCAGATTGTCGCGTTACCCGTGGTGGCCCTTGCCATCGCCAAGGTCTGGCCGATGGCGGGCGTCCTGGCCGTGGGCCTGATGATCCTCGCGGCTTGTCCGGGCGGCACGACTTCGAACCTGATGACCCACATGGCCAGGGGCGACGTTGCGCTTTCCATTTCCCTGACGGCGACCATCAGCCTTCTGTCCATCATCACCGTGCCGCTTGTTGTCGGGAGCAGCCTGATTGAGTTCATGGGCAAGGAGGCGCCACCGCTGCCGGTCCTGGAAACCGTGTTGAAGATCACGGCGATCGTTGTGGTGCCAACGGCGCTCGGCATGCTGACACGCAAGCTGGCGCCGCGTTTCGCTGACTGGGCTGTTGGCCACTCACGAATGCTCTCGACGGCCGTCTTCATCCTCATAGTGATCGCCGCACTCATCTCGTCTCGTAACGAAATCATTCCGTATTTCACGCAAGCCGGACCGGTTACCTTCATCCTTAATGTGAGCATGCTGACGTTCGCCCATTTCGCAGCACTCCTCTCGCGCCTGCAAGAACCGCAACGCATCGCCGTAACCATCGAGTGTGGTTTTCAAAACGCAACGCTCGGCATCGTCATGGGCACGACTCTACTGGGCGATGTCCGATTTGCCATTCCCAGCGCCGTTTACGGGCTGATCATGCTGCTTACCGGTCTGGCCTATACCCTTTGGATCGCGCAACGACACAGCGGCGACGGCGACATTAACAAGACTGACCCATGAAGCATCATCGCCCTCCTGCCCGCATGGCGTAATGAGCGAGACTGTCAACGCCCTCTTGCGCGACCACGCAATCTTCCGCCTGGTCTCTAACCGGTTTCATCGGGTAGCGCCGCGCCTCTACCGCTCCGGCCAGCCAACGCCATCCCAATTGCGGCGGTGGACCCGCCGCCATGGAATCCGCACGGTCATCAACCTGCGCGGCCAGCACAAGTTTGCGACCTACGGGCAGGAAGTTCGGACCTGCGCCGAACTCGGCATCGCGCACGTTGACTTTCCACTCGATTCCCGCGATGCGCCGCAGAAGAAGCGGTTGCTGCGGCTGCTCGACGAGGCAGACAGCTTTGCTTACCCCGCTCTTGCCCACTGCAAGACCGGTGCTGATCGCGCGGGCCTGTTCGCCGCGATCTTTCTTCATGGCGTGGATGGCCAGCCAATCCAGATGGCACAACGGCAACTCAGCCTGCGGTTCGGTCATTGGCGGCAGTCCAAGACCGGTATTCTCGACCTCTTCTTGGAGCGTTATATGGCAGAGACTGGCGGTGACGGCTTTCGCCACTGGATCGAGACAGCCTACGACCCTGCCGCCATCAAGGCTGATTTCATGAGCCAGCGGTGGGCAAATATGATGGTCGACGCCATCCTGCGGCGCGAATAAGGCATGGGTCGACCAGGAAAACGATGGGGTCAACCAGATGAGGCAGAGCACTCAGACCGAGATGTCTTTCCGATCCGAAACGGCAATGACCGGTATCTTGAATCGGGCAACGAATCAGCAATAGGGACAAGATCCCGACAAATCGAGCCTCTGTACAGCGATGGACGATTCCCGACATAGTCGCCTTACCTGCAGCCGCGCCCCGTCTCCTGTTTTGCATCATTTTCCTGCCATGCCAGATGTCAGTTCCGATCCTGCTGCTCCTGAATCAAAACCCGACGACGATCAGTTGTCAGGCGCGAGAGAAGCTGCTGTGCATGTCCGCGAACTGACCAAGATTTATCGGGGCTCAAAAAGAACCGGGCCGAAGCATGCACTGAAGGGGGTCTGTCTCAACATTCCAAAGGGATCCGTGTTTGGTCTTCTGGGGCCGAACGGCGCGGGAAAGTCCACGCTCATCAATATTCTGGCCGGCTTGGTGACCAAGACCGCCGGGACGGCGGCGATCTGGGGTCTGGATGTCGACCGAGAGGCACGAGAATCGCGCTCGGCAATTGGCGTCGTACCCCAAGAATTGAACATCGATGCCTTTTTCACGCCGCGTGAACTGCTAGACCTCCAAGCGGGCCTTTTTGGCGTTCCGCGTCCCGACCGGATCACCGACGAATTGCTGGCAACTGTGCAGTTGACCGAGAAGGCCGACAGTTACGCCCGAACACTGTCGGGTGGCATGCGTCGACGCTTGATGGTTGCCAAGGCCATGGTCCACAAACCGCCGGTCCTGGTGCTCGACGAGCCCACTGCAGGCGTGGATGTAGAGTTGCGCCACCAATTGTGGGCTCATATCCGGGACCTGAACCGAGCGGGAACAACCATCCTGCTGACCACGCATTATCTGGAGGAAGCACAGGAATTATGTGATCGGATCGCGATCATCAATCACGGCGAGGTCATTGCGTGCGACACCACCGAAGCACTGCTGGCCCGGATCGATCGCAAGGAACTGACCATCGTATTGGGCGAGCATCTTGATGCTCTGCCTGATGCACTGGCGCACTACAATGTGGAATTAGTACCGCCGCGGCGGCTGGTATTCCGCTACCGTCCAAGTCAGATCCGTATCCGCGACATCCTGAACGATGTCCGGAAAAACGGCAAGACGATTGCCGACCTTTCGACCCAAGAAAGCGATCTGGAAGACCTGTTCCTGCAACTGACCCGCGAGGATGCTTCTTGATCCATCGAGTCGCATGACCGTTGGCTGCTGCGGGACCTGCATCGGTCTGGCTGCCTGTGCGCCTCGTGCTTTCAAGAGCGGTTTGGTGAAGGCTGCAGAAGGCGCTTTGTGTTGCTGCTGCAAGCGCGGCGCCCCAATAGATCGGTTCTTGTTTTCGCTATCGACGGGCGACTGCGCCAAAGCCTTCCTGGAAACCAGGCGCTTGTGATCGTTCCATGGCATCGTCGTCCATGCTGTCCTTGGGTGGCTTCAATCCAGACCATGGCACCCTCCATATCGGCCACCCCCCGATAGCGAGGCCGGCCCCTTGAAGCCTTCTGCAACAGCAGAAACAAACTCTCAGACATCCCACGCCGTACCACAGACCTTGCCAAAATGCCGGCCTTGAGGGAACGCGCGAAGCGCTTCAGCCACATCCTCGAACGCAAACTGGTGCGCTTCATCCACAATCGGCTTCATGCCGTACGTGGATATCGCCCGGTTCATGTTTTCGAACATGGTGCGACTACCTACTGTCACGCCTTGCAGGCGGATATTCTGTGTCACCACCGGCCCAAGGCTCAAGTTGCCGTCGCCGCCTGACAGTACACCAATCAGACTGATAATCCCGCCGGGACGGACGGCACGAAGGGATTGTTCCAGCGAACCCGCGCCACCGACCTCGATAACATGATCCACCGCGCGACCCAACACTGCCCGTGCCGTCCTTGCCCAATCTGGCGTTTCCTTGTAGTTGATCAGATGATCCGCCCCCATCTCCCGGGCCTTGACCAGCTTTTGGTCGCTAGACGATGTGGCGACTACCTCCGCCCCGTGCATCTTGGCAAACTGCAAGGCAAACAGCGAGACACCGCCGGTCCCTTGCACGAGCACCGAATCACCGGCCTTGACATGCCCCTGCTCCACCAACGCGTTCCAGGCTGTAACAGCAGCGCAAGGCAGGGCGGCAGCCTCGACTGCGCTCAGGTGTGCTGGCGCCTTTACCAGGCCGCTTTCCGGCATCAGCATCTTCTCCTTCAGAGTGCCATCGTTAGGACCGCCCAAGGTTCCCGACCAGTATTCCTCCCGGAACGTCCCGTGGATCCAGTTCTGGCCAAAGACCGGACAGACCAGGTCGCCTGCGGCAACGCGGGATACCCCATCGCCTACGGCCTCCACCGTCCCCGCGCCGTCCGATAACGGCACCAGCGGCAGTTCGCCCGAACGGCGGCCGTACCCCCGATTGACCATTACCGTGTCACGGAAGTTGATTGATGCCGCCTTCATTTTCACCACGACCTGTCCGGGCTCGGCTACCGGATCCGGTCGCTCTGCCATACGAATATTATCGAGTCCCCAATCTCCTTCGATCTGCATCACGCGCATGGCGATCCTGTTTTTCTCGGTGTCGTGTGCGCACGACCATACCGCCGTCGCGCCCCGCGTCAACCGTACGGCAGCGTGTTCGCGTCATCCAATATACCCGTCACACGCGGAGCCATACTTCGCAATTGCTCGAAAGCGGACACTTGCCTTGGCCATGGGCATCCTGCCTCAGGATGCGCGGGCGACTCGGTCAAACAGCACGGCCCGCATCGCTACGCGGACCAAACCAAACGCAGCGGTTGGCCAGACCGTTTGCTGCCATCAGTCAACGGCCTCAGCGGTTCGCTTGCAGCGCTGGTCTTGACGGGTATTGGACATTGTCGCAACGCCGCCTTGCCGGTCTCGCCTTGGCAGGCGCATGCGCACTCCGCCATTCGTCTCCGTGACAGCCGCGCGCCTTCCATCAAGAGCCCAACAGTCCCGGTCCCTGCGCCGAGCAGCTTGACGCCAATTTCGCACTCAGCTTTCAGGATTGACCAACAGCGCCTCCGCCCCTTTTGCCACAAGTGTCCGGAAATCGCTCTTCGACCGATCTGTCGCGAGCGTAAAGCTCGGTCCGCGGCTGGGCTCTATGCCGCTGCAGGCGTGAAGCTGGCCCCACATCTCGGCTGACTTGAGGGCCGCAGCCGTACAACTCAATACCGGCGCGTGGCCTACCTTGAAACCCCTTTCACCAGCGATCAGGAGCCCGGGCAGAACGCCAGCCGGCACGATCACTTCCGCCCCGCTATCGACCATCGGCATGGCCGTTTCGGTGAAGATGGTCAGGAGTTCATCCCTTTTCTTGTCATCGCCGGCGAAAGCCCGATCGAAGTCTTCGGGCGTGACGCCAAGCCCGGTCACATGGGTCACACGACCACCGATGCCGTACAGGTCAGCCTGCTCGAAATGCCATGCCTCAAAGGCAGGATCAAGGGTGATCAACCCGATCCTTCGGCCCAGTGTCGTAGCGGCCAACAGCGTTGCCTCGCCAGCGCCAATTGCCGGGATGCGCAAGGCCGACCGCAGTTCATACAGGCCGGGGTCTTGGAAATGGCCCATAACGAAAGTGTCATAGCCCGCTTCCTCCGCTCCAAGGCCGGCGTCTATGGCCTGGATCCCGCAACGCAGTTCACTCAGCCGGCCGAAGTCCCGATCAGGCGGGTCCATGCCAAATACATCGACCTCGGTCCCCGCGGCCGCCAGCGCGTTCAAATGCTCCTGAAGACGCGCCAAATACGACGCGCCGTTCAACTGACTAACGAAACTCTGCCAATAGATCTTCATGCTGCCGCCCAGTTCTGCCGGCCGGAATCATGGCGGCCTTTGGTTGTCGCGGAAATCGATGCTGTTCAATTGGGAATATCTCGCACAGTTTCGTCAGGCCAGCAATTGTAACCGGCCGGTTTGAGATCAGCGAAAGGAGCATGGCGTGAACAAGGCATTTGCAACAAGACGATGGCTGCGATAGGAGATGGTTGCGATAGGATCGGCAATCTTCTTCTTTTGCAACCCTTCTCCAGCACTTCCTTACATGTCCTGATCTTTTCATGGATTCATCTGCCGTGCGCCGTGTTGCACTCCGCGGCAGAACGTGACATCCCATGCGAGGGCTGCTTCAGATGGGACATCAATTTCTCATGACCGCCAGTTCCGTGATTGATCATGACGCCTATACCGACGCCTACTTGCGCGACGTGCTGGGCGCGGCGCGATCCATCGCCATTGTCGGGTTGAGTTCAAACCAGAATCGGCCTTCCTATTTCGTAGCCAAGTACCTGCAGGCGAAGGGTTATCGGATTTTTCCGGTCAACCCACGGGAAATCGGCAATCAAATTCTGGGTGAGCCGGTGGCGGCATCGCTGGGCGATCTCGCGGAGACGCCGGAAATGGTAGACATTTTCCGTAATTCGGCGGCGGCAGACCCGATAACGGATGCAGCGATTGCCGTAGGCGCTGAATCCGTATGGATGCAGATTGGCGTGCGAAGTGACGTGGCCGCCCGCCGCGCGGAAAAGGCCGGGTTACGGGTCGTGATGAATCGTTGCCCGAAAATCGAGTATTCGCGGCTATCCGGCGAACTGAGTTGGGGCGGCTTCAATTCCAATGTTATCTCGGCCAAGCGCCGTCGGACAGTGATGCGATAGGAGCAGACCCGATGAGCCGTGAAAAAAACGACCCGATCTTCGGGTTCGAAACTCTTGCAATTCACGCTGGCGCCCAGCCGGAGCCAGTGACCGGCGCCCGGCAAACACCGATCTACCAGAACACCTCCTATGTCTTCCACGATGCCGACCATGCAGCTTCTCTGTTCAACCTGATGGAACCGGGCTTCGTGTATTCGCGGCTCAGCAATCCGACCAACGCGGTGCTGGAGGAGCGGCTCGCCGCGCTGGAAGGCGGGGTTGGCGCAACGGCCGTTTCAAGCGGCCACGCTGCGCAGGTGCTGGCGCTTTTTCCGATCATGCAACCGGGTTGCGAGGTGATTGCCGCCAACAAGCTTTACGGCGGCTCGCTAAACCAAATGGGCAACAGCTTCAAGAAATTCGGCTGGAAGGCGACCTTCGTCGACCCCGGAGATCCGGAGAATTTCCGGCGGGCGCTGACTACCGACACGCGGGCAATCTTTGTCGAAAGCCTGGCGAACCCGGGCGGTATAATCGTGGATTTGGCTGCAATCGCCGCTGTCGCAAACAGCGCTGGGATACCCTTCATCGTCGACAATACGATGGCAACACCCTATCTGTGTCGATCGATCGACTTCGGCGCCGATATTGTCGTCAACTCGACCACCAAGTTCCTGTCCGGTAATGGTACCTCTTTGGGCGGCGCGGTCATCGATACCGGAAAATTCCCCTGGCAGAATCACGCTGACACGTTCCCGAGTCTCGCCCGACCTGCACCGGAGTATCATGGTCTTACCTTCGCCGAGACCTTCGGCAATCTGGCTTACACGACCTATGCCCACGCGGTATCTCTCCGCGACCTGGGCGCCAGTCAGCAGCCCCTGAACGCGTGGCTCACCTTGCTGGGCATAGAGACGCTGCCACTGCGCATGGAGCGCCATTGCGCCAATGCGCTCGCTGTCGCGTCATGGCTGGAGGAGCACCCGGCTGTGGCCTGGGTATCCTATTCCAGCCTGCCGTCCAGTCCCTTCCACATGTTGCAACAGAAATATATGCCGAAAGGCGGCGGTTCGGTATTCACCTTTGGCTTGAAGGGCGGCTACGATGCCGGCCTCCGGACGGTAGAAACCGTCGAACTGTTCAGTCACCTCGCCAATATAGGGGATGCACGATCTTTAATTCTGCACCCGGCCAGCACTACGCACCGGCAACTGACCAGCGAACAGCGGGTAGCTGCCGGCGCTGGCGACGATGTGATACGCCTAAGCATCGGTCTGGAAACCGTCGACGACCTGATTGCCGATCTCGACAAGGCGCTGCGACAGGCTTCGCTCTAGCAGGCAGAAGATTTCCGAGGGCATGTGCCGTGACTGGTTGTGGTGAAGACAAGATATCCGATCTGGGCGGCAGGCAGGAGAAGGAGAGCAACAGGTGCCTGTTCCACGCTGTTTCTCTTGAAGCTTGGGCGCTTCAGAGTCCTCCGTCGCGGGATTCACGATCTGACAACCGTACCGCAACTGGGCGTGATCGAATCGCTGCGATCATTGTGAGTCTCGGCGGTGTCCTGCCGCTCCAGCCGCACAAATCGAGAAGGATAGCATTCGCCACAAGCCATCAGGGCGCACAGTTGTGGACAGCGGAGAAGTTTTCGCAGGTAAGGAACGTGTCCACTCCAGCATCATGATTGCTGCGATCCTGTATTTTTTCTAGATTGGGGAAGGACAAATGGCGGCCGCCACTACAGCACCAAGAGTGTCATCCGCCAACCAGGCGACTTGCGAGGCCAATGTGTTCCTCAGGCAGTTGTATCGCATCAGCTGCTGGCGTTATGGGCGGCAGCCGGGAGACGGCGCCTGCGGCCTCCATTGCGATGGCTTGGTGAGCCCGAGGCTGATTCGCTAACGGCAATCTTCATCGTCTAGACTACTTGTGCCTACTTTGGGGGATGATATACCAAAGTTCCATTACAGTCATTTGTCTTCAACCACCTTGACTTGTTGAAATGTGGCACGGATCGAATATTCCGGCGTGGCATCCTATACACCTTCTCTTCCAGTTCAGCTTTCTTTGGTTGATATTCGTTTGGTTTCACCTTGAGAATACGAGTTTTAGCCTTCTTTTTGGTAATATTTCCCTTCACTTGGATGATTTTCGCCGATTGCATGCCTTGCTGATCATCTGACAGTTGTCTTCGCTGGTCTTTCCGCCTTCTGACCATGGTGTGATGTGGTCCGCTTCCATTTCTTCGATGGCAAACCTGTTTCCACATATCGGACAAATCCCGTTTTGCTTCTCGTAGACCTTCTGCCTCATCGCGGGAGTGAATGCCCTGATGTTGAGATGCCACTCATTCCTGCTCAGAATGTACGGATAGATGCCTGACTTCCTGGTGACATCATCGTCCTTGATCAGTCGGGCAGTTTCTTCCTCGATGGCCTCGGGATCAAGATCCCTGTCTCCATGTTCTCTGTAGAGATCGCCCCAGTCCACACCCTTCATTGGCTTGCGGTAAGTCGTGAACGTCGCCTTGACCCAATCGATGACGGAACGAAAGTGCTTCCACAGGGCGTCGGCGTTCTTGTCGTGCTGGTGGCGTCCCATGTAGTCTTCGATCTGCCCGTCACCGATCCACGAAATCGCAGTCTCCAGGTATTCTTGTCGATTGGCACTGCCCTTCAGATAGTCGCTCCCGATGCCATGTGCCGGACCCTGCTGCCTGCTGAAATACCGCTTGGCGTCCGAGACCCACGAACCTGCATACACCGCATTCCGCAATTCCTGTGAAGTCAGCTTCTCACCGGCGATGTTGATGGTCTGGAACCAGTCAAGTTTCTCGCTGTCGGTCCCGTCGCACACATAGACGGTCAACTCGTAGTTCAGGATCTGATCCTGCTTGTCTTCCGGCAGATTGTGAAAGTAGAGATCGTCGAAGGAAAAATCCCCGCCGACATACTGGGCGATGGAGATCGTGCGTTGCTGGCCATCCATGACTTCATGGGTGCCATCATCCCTTGACGCCCAGTACATGACATTCAGCGGGAAACCGTTCCGTATCGTGTTGATGACCGCATTTCGCTGCTTCTCCTTGTAGATGAACTCCCGCTGGTAGGGCGGGCGAATGTCCAGTTTCCCGCCGTAGCCGGTCACGCCGTCTTCACCGTCGTCGCTGTAGTCCTTGACCAGATCGCGAACAGAAATTTGACGTAACTGGATTTTCATATCGATATATCCGGGTTTTTGTTACGGATGAGAAGTCGGGCAAACACCTTTACATAACAATCATCACCGATGAAGTAATGTACGCTACCTGTTGGAGGGTGAGAAACCTTAATAGAAGCCCCGTCATTTAATTTGGTCACTTCACTTCTATTACCGTTCTTTCCGACTTGAATCTGTTTCGGATAACGCTTTGTTCTTGCATCAAACCAAGATTGTGTAATCCCCAATATTTCAAACTGATCAGGGTTGTGCTTGTCCAGAAAGGTAATCGGAACACCCATGACACCCGCATAGTCCTCCGGGATTTCGACAACCCTGTCCACATTGATCGCGTTGTAATTGTCGAATGCCGGATACTCGTCTGGCGAGTATTTCTTGTAGAGGACTAGGTCTTGATGCCGTTGCGGGAAATCGAGATTAGTAAACCAAGCGGCGTTACCAAGTCGGGCCTTGGCAACGCCATTCACTATCCTGTAGGCACTTCCTTCTTTTTTGGTCGCAAATAATTCTTTAGCATAATCTTCTGCTACATCAAAAAGCATGTCTTGACCTTTTGGATTTATGCCAAGCCATAATTTATTATCTCTAATAAATGGAAATACCTCCTTGTAAGAAATAGCGTTTTTATTGCCGACGATCAGAAACTTCTTGTCATGCTCCATCAGTTGCGCGACATACTCGCGAAACAGCGAAAATGGTGGATTGGTCACGACGATGTCCGCCTGCTTGAGAAGCTCAATGCACTCAGGGCTGCGGAAATCACCATCACCTATCATCTGCCGGATGCCGATATCTTCTGCCCTTGGCGTAACATCGCCGTCACGCAGACCGTCATATTCCAGCTTGATGGCCTGCTCAGAGTCATGAAGCGAAAACAGGTTGGAATCCTGATTCCTGTAGCAGGTAGTGATCAGCTTTTTCAGGCCGAGACGCTTGAAGTTGTATGAAAAATAATGGAAAAAATTACTGATCCGAGGATCGTCACAGTTGCAGTAAACAACTTTGCCCATGAAGTGATCTACATAATGCCTCACTTCATTTTCTATATCACGAAGTTGTGTGTAAAATTCGTCCCGCTTGTTTCGTCGAGCTGCACCCAAATGAACATTTCCGACTTCATCGGGCTGTCGGGCTGTCGGGCTGTCGGGCTGTCGGGCTGTCCCTCTTCATCTTAGCATTATCTCCGGGTCTGGTCATTGATACTTTTCCAGACTTCGTTTGCAGCCCGTTGTCGGCAATCAGACCCTCGAAACGTAAGGTACTTTCCGGTCATGCCGCCAAAAGTGCCGGTCAGTTGGGTGATGGTATCGGCACGCCGATCGTTGAAAAGACCTGAGAATTCGGTGACGTGCCGATCAAGATGCCTCTTGGAAAACTCGTGGAATGTACCCTTGCGACCACGTTCAAGCAAGAACCAGAGTGCCGTCACGCCTGCAGAAACCGTGGCAGCCTAGAAAGGCGAGAGCGACGAGGCCGCGAGTTGGCCGTGATAACGAACATGGACAGGGCACCTGAGCCGAGGGCATTAAGAAGAAGTCGGACGGCGATTATTCGGCGGCCTCATATGCTTCCAAAGGCGGGCACGCGCAAACGATATTGCGGTCGCCATAGACATCATCCACCCGGGCGACCGGCGGCCAGTATTTGCGGTGGCGCAGCGCCGAGGACGGATAGGCACCATAGTCCCGCGAATAAGGGTGGGGCCAGTCAGTTGCCATCATGTCCTCTGCTGTATGCGGCGCATTGGCTAGCGGGTTGTCGTCCACGGGCCAATCACCTGCCTCGATCTTGGCAATCTCGTGCCGAATCGCAATCATGGCATCGCAGAACCGATCGATTTCGGCCAAAGATTCGCTTTCAGTCGGCTCGATCATCAGCGTGCCGGCCACCGGAAAAGACATGGTGGGTGGGTGGAATCCGTAGTCGATCAGGCGCTTGGCAACATCGTTGACTGACGCGAAGTCCTTTAGCGGCCTGAGGTCGATAATGCACTCATGCGCGACCCGATCATTGACGCCGGAGTACAGTATCGGGAAGCAATCCTTGAGGCGTTCTGCGATGTAGTTTGCGCTCAAGATCGCTGTTTCCGTGGCCCGCTTCAGACCCTCGGCCCCCATCATGAAGATATAGGCCCAGCTGATGGGCAGAATTCCGGCGCTGCCCCACGGGGCGGCAGCTACCGGACCAATCGCCTGCTTTCCACCGCATTGCGGATGGATCGGGTGGCCCGGTAGAAAAGGCGCCAGATGCGCCTTGCATCCGATAGGCCCAACGCCGGGGCCGCCACCGCCGTGGGGAATGCAAAAAGTCTTGTGCAGGTTCATGTGCGCGATATCAGAACCTAATTCTCCTGGGCGGGCAACGCCCAGCAGCGCATTCAGGTTCGCCCCGTCCATATAAACCTGCCCACCGTTTGAATGGACAATATCGCAGATTTCCACGATACCTTCCTCGAAGACGCCATGAGTCGACGGAAAGGTCACCATCAGCGCAGCTAACCGGTCCTTGTGTTGTTCGACTTTTATTCGAAGATCAACGACATCAATGTTGCCGAAATCGTTACATCCGACCACCACGACGGACATGCCGGCCAGGACAGCGCTTGCTGGATTGGTACCATGTGCTGAACTGGGAATCAGGCAGATATTTCGCTGATCTTCTCCACGGCTTTGGTGCCATGCGCGAATGACCAGCAACCCAGCCAATTCCCCTTGGGAGCCGGCATTGGGCTGCAGCGAGACCGCTTCAAATCCCGTAGAGACGCACAGCATCCGTTCCAACTCACGGATCAACCGCATGGATCCCCTTGCTTGCGCCAACGGCGCGAAAGGATGAAGGCTGGCAAATGCCGGCCAGGACACCGGCTCCATCTCTGCAGCAGCGTTGAGCTTCATGGTGCATGAACCCAGAGGGATCATCGCATCCTTTAGTGAAAGGTCTTTGGTCGCCAGATGGTCCAGGTAGCGCATCATCTCAGTCTCCGACCGATACCGATGGAAGACTGGATGAGTCATGAACCCGGATCGCCGCCGCTGGTTGGCGGGCAGGCAGTCTGGTGCCGAATCAAGCAGATATTCGATCAGAGCGTCATCGACGTCTCCGGTCAGTATCTCCTGCAGAAGGCAAAGTTCTTTGGCACCGCTTGTTTCGTCGAAGGCCACGCCGAACCGGTCCGGATCAAGAACCCGCAAGTTGATCCCCAAATCGAATGCCCGGCCGATTATTTCTTCAGCAGCGCCCGGAGCGCAAACCGTGACGGTGTCGAAATACGCTGTATCATCCACCGTATAACCGGCCTTGGTTGCAATTTCGGCAAAACCTGACGCCAACCGATGGACCCGCTCGGCCATGCGAGTGAGTCCGTCGGGACCATGCCAGACACCATAGAACCCGGCCATGTTCGCCAGCAAAACCTGGGCCGTACATATGTTGCTGGTCGCCTTCTCCCGGCGGATATGCTGCTCCCGGGTTTGCAGGCTGAGGCGCAAGCCCTGGCGGCCTTTGGCGTCTACAGATACACCAACCAATCGGCCGGGTATTTGACGCTTGAATATCTTTCGGGTGGCAAAAAAGGCTGCATGCGGGCCGCCGAATCCCATTGGCACACCGAAACGCTGAGCGCTGCCAATCGCGATATCCGCTCCCCATTCGCCAGGCGGGGTCAGCAGCGTCAGGGCCAAAAGATCGGTAGCTGCAATGGTCAGTCCACCCTCTGTCCGGACTGTCTTGGCAACGTGTTGCCAGTCGTCGATCCGACCGTAGGTGTCTGGGTACTGGACCAATACCCCAAAGCAATCGGTAGCAGTAACCCTTGTCAGATCGACGATTTCCAGCTTGATTTCCACCGGTTCGGCGCGCGTTCTGAGAACCTCGATCGTTTGCGGATGGCAACGGTCCGAGAGCAGGAAGCGTTGACTGTTCGACGTACTGACCTTGCGCGCGAACAGCATCGCTTCTGCAGCCGCAGTCGCCTCGTCCAAAAGTGATGCGTTGGCGATCTCGAAGCCGGTGAGATCGGCAACCATGGTTTGGAAGTTCAACAGCGCTTCCAGACGGCCTTGCGAGATTTCCGGCTGATAGGGAGTATAGGCTGTATACCAGCCGGGATTCTCCAATACATTGCGGCGGATGACCGGCGGCGTGATTGTACCATAGTAGCCCATTCCGATCATTGATGTTGCCACGATATTTGATCGGGCGATTTCCGAGATATGCTGCAAGGTTTCGGCTTCGGTCGCCGGCTCGCCGATATCAAGCGGGGCGGTATTGCGGATCGCCGATGGTACGGTCTGCCTGATCAGCGCATCAAGCGACGGCGCGCATATGGCATCAAGCATTCTGGCAAGGTCGGCATCGTCTGGGCCGATATGGCGTCCGACAAAGGCGTTGCGGCATTGCAGGTCGCTAAAGGGAACGGCGCTCATCGATCCGTTGTCTTGCCGTTACACGGTTGCAAGTTCCAATATGAATTCCTGTGATCGCACAGAAACGAACGTTTCTTGACCATCAGTTCTGGCTGTCCACAAGGGCCTTGTAGGTGTCAGCGTCCATCAGGCTTCCCAACTCCGTGACATCACCAAGCGACAGTTTCACGAACCAGCCGTCGCCTTCGGCATCCTTATTGACAGCGTCCGGATTGTCTTTCAGCAATTCGTTGATCTCGACAACTTCACCCGAAACCGGAGCATACACTTCACTGGCGGCCTTGACGGATTCCACCACAGCCAATTCATCGCCTTTGGCAAAGGACGTGCCGATCTCCGGCAACTCCACAAAGACGATGTCGCCCAACTGATCCTGGGCGTGATCCGTAATCCCGATCATGCCGATGTCGCCATCGACATCGATCCATTCATGATCTTCCGAAAAGTAGGTCCTGGGCATCGTTCTGTTCATTGGTCTTGGATGAAATCAGCGTTTGTACTGCGGCGTTATGAAAGGCAGTCTGGCGACCTTCGCCATTGTCGGCCGCCCCCGCAAGATCAGCGAAACGATGTTTCCCGCCGCGGCCTGGCTTGTGGCGACGTAGCCCATGGCGATCGGCCCGCCGACAGAGGGGCCAAAGCCGCCGCTGGTAATCGTGCCGATGACCTCTCCGTTGCAAGCCTGGATTTCCATGCCCTCGCGCGCCGGGGCGCGGCCTTCAGGCCGCAACCCGACGCGGCGGCGGCTGACACCGTTCTGCAACTGCTGCCTGATTGCATCCGCGCCAGGAAATCCGCCTTTGTGCCACCGACGTTTGCCGATCGACCATGTCAGACCAGCTTCAACCGGCGTCGTCGTGGTATCAATGTCATGCCCGTACAGGCACAGGCCGGCTTCAAGGCGCAGGGAGTCGCGCGCACCCAAGCCCGACAGGTCGACAGCTTCATTGACCAGCAGTTCTTCTGCAAACTTCTTCGCTTGCCCGGCCGGCAGGGATATCTCGAAGCCGTCTTCGCCAGTATAGCCGCTACGCGAGATCCAAACCGGCGCACCCTCCCACTGAAAGGCGTCGGCTTCCATGAACGTCAGGCCTTGTGCTCCGGGCACAACGGCTGCAAGGGCCGTTTCGGCGGCAGGGCCCTGAAGAGCCAGGAGCGCCGCTCCATCGTCAATCGACAACCGACAGCCGAAAGCTTCCACCACCGAACCCATATACTCGACATCCGCCGTTTTGCAGGCAGCGTTGACAATGACCATCACGTCACCGCCGTCCAGTCGGGTAACAATCAAATCGTCCAGGATGCCGCCGTTTTCGTTGGTCAACTGGGTGTAGCGCATCCGTCCTTTGGCCAAGCCGGCAATATCTCCGGGGACCAAGCTTTCGATGGCTTCAATGGCCCGCGGGCCACAGATCCGGATCTGCCCCATATGCGACACGTCGAACAAGGCGGCAGCGTTTCGCGCCTGCTGATGCTCGGCAATGATGCCTCGATACCGGGCAGGTAACGCGTATCCTGCGAAGTCCACCATGCGGCCTCCCTGCGCGACATGCAGGTCGTACAATGGCGTACGGACTGGTTGTGTCTCGGCCTTTTGCGTCTCTGCCACAGCAGCCCCGGCATTGCGCGGACGAGAACGAACGGGTCTTGTCGAACATCGACAACACACCCCCTCTGTCCCATGACCTGAGAGATTGGACCGTCGAGGCTACTTCCGAACGGTCTTTCCCCATCGGTGAGGCGGTGCGGATGCCCGCGCATTACCGCCTTCTTTCCAGAGTGGCCTCTATCTGCGGTCCTGGATGCCTGAGAGTTTCCGGGGCGGTTGCTCCTTCGGCGCCGATCACGACTTTGAATTCGATCGGACTCTTCCACAGACGTCAGCGGCTCAAGGGCAAGGGTAGCGAAGGACAGGGGTTTGTCAAGCCGCTCCCGTTATTTCCCTGTATTTGGCCGTGTGCGCCAACCAGAAAGATGTTGCAACACCTGCCGTCGCCAAAACCGGCAGCTACGGCCAGCGCATACCACGATACTGCGACCGACCAGTTTCCACCAGTCAACAGGCAAGCCGTTCCTCATTCAGGAAGCATGAGATTCTGCATCCGGCGCCTTGGAGTCCAAATGCTGTCTGTGGAGGTTTGGTAGTTGTTTTCCGAGATCGATTTCGAGTGGTCGCCGCGCTTCCGGTCGCCATGAACCGGAGTCGACACCCCTGCGTGCAGCTTTCATTTCACGCGAGACCTTCTTTGCTGGTCAGCACCCGCATTTCATCCTCGAAGAAAAAAGAACCTTGGCCGAAGGCGGGTTCCAGCTGATCCAGCCACGTCGCTTCAGGATCAAATTTCGCGAAGAAGGGTCGGCCAACCCAATCGGGGACCCTGCCCTGCAGGAAGCGCAACACGAACACCTTCTCTCCCGCAACATCCTGAACACCTGTAACCTCTACCTTACCAGGCGTTGCGCTCATGCTGGGTCCCCGTACGGTGCGCCCGAGCCCCGAGACCTGTTGTATCGCACCTCGGAAGGTCTCCCAGCAGCGTACCAGCGGCACCTCAAAATACTGCCGAGGACCAGTGTCCCTTTCGACGAACATGTAATATGGGATGATGCCAAGGCGCACCTGCTCACGCCACATTTGCGCCCAGACGTCAGGATTGTCGTTGATCCCGGCCAGCAGTGGAGCTTGGCTGCGTATCACCGCACCGGTATTGCGGATTCTGCGGATCGCCTCGCGCACCACGTCTGTGCGCATCTCCTGCCAGTGATTGAAGTGCGCCATGATTGCAATATGTCGACCCGAGCGGACAAGATCGTCGAGCAGGCGCAGTAGATCGTCCGCATCATCGTCGTTGACGAATCGGTGCGGCCAGAAGGTCAGAGATTTGGTGCCGATCCGGATGTTTTGCACGTGGGCTAATGTCGGATCATCTACGAAGCGCCGGAGATAGCCATCCATCACCCGGGTCTTCATGATCATGGGATCGCCGCCCGTGATTAACAGGTCGGAAACATCCGGGCGCGCGGCCAGATAGCGATGAAGGCCAACAGCATCCTTCGACGAGATTTTCAGTTCTTCTGCACCGACGAACTGCGCCCACCGGAAGCAGAAGGTGCAGTAAGCATGACAGGTCTGACCCTGGCTTGGAAAGAACAGGACTGTCTCCCGATACTTGTGCTGAAGACCCTCGAAAGCATCGCCAGCCGTCCTCGGAACATTGAGATCCTGCTGGCCTGCGGGATGTGGATTGAGTCGATTGCGGATTTTGGTAGCCGCCTGCGCGACCTCCTGTACCGGCGCATCCCGCAGCAGAAGATCGGCAATGCGCCGGAAGTCGCCGTCTTCCAGCATGCCACGCTGCGGGAAAACAATTTTATGTACCGGATCGTCAGGAATTCGATCCCAGTCGATCAGGTTTTCGATAACGTAGCGGTTGGTCCGGAACGGTAGTACGGCGCTGACGACTCGCATGGCGAAAAGGTCATCGTCCGTGACGTTCCCGTATTCGGAAATCGCTTCCAGTTGGTTGCGAGTGAGCGCCTTGTACTTGCCGGCAGGACGTTCAGTGATGTTCGGACGATGTCCTCCGTGCTTTTGCAGCACATCGCCGGGTGAATCCGCTACGGGTATCGACAACACGTTCATTTTGGCCTCCTGAATTACTTCAATATAGACAATTACTCTCTCTAATCAAAGGAAGCGCTCGAAACGGCCTTGAAAAACAGCCCCGGTCGTCAAGGTGTTCTTTCGCCTGACGGCGGCATGCGCATGCGCAAGCGCAGAAGGTTTTCGGAGTATATCGAGCCGAACATCGCCTCGCTGCGTCGGATCCATCTGACCCGGCCGAGGGCACGGCGGCACCCGCCCGGGTCCGTCAGATCGTCTTGCCGGTCATCATGCGGGCGGCCATGCTGCACCCGGGCAGCCTCGGTCCAGGCCATGGCACCCTCCATGGTCGGCGTCAAAACTCCCGACAGAGGGTCACAACGCGAGGCCTCACGAGACTGAAGGAACAAAACTCCGCGATAAAAGTCATGAACATGACAGCCTTGCATCGACGTCGGTGTCTTCGGTTTCCGATTGGCGTGTCCGATCAGGCGGCCGATAATGCGCGCTCTCCAAACCATCGGGCGATACGCCTTATTCAATGGCCTCACACACCACTTTTCCACCCGTCGCCCTGGCAGCTTTTTGGATGATGGGGGCTATTGTTTCCTTCCTTTCCATGGCGGTGGCTGGCCGTGAGCTATCCAGCGAGATCACGACCTTTCAGATCATGTTCTGGCGCGGCATGGTCGGATTGGCGATCATTCTTATGCTGCTAGAGATCAAGGGCTGGCACCATGCTCTTACGCAGAAAATCCATGTTCACGCCGCGCGGAACGCGATTCACTTCGGCGCCCAGTTCGCTTGGTTCTATGCCGTCGCGCTCATTCCGATCGCAGAGCTGTTCGCGTTGGAGTTCACGACACCAATCTGGACGCTGATCCTCGCCGCCCTCATCCTCGGAGAAAGGATCACAAGGGTCCGCGTAGCGGCCGTGCTCCTGGGCTTTGCCGGAGTTCTGGTCATTCTTCGCCCCGGCATTTCGCCAGTGGGCCCGCCGCAGGTATCGGCGTTGCTCAGCGCACTCGGTTTTGCATTCGCCACTTACGTTCTTACCCGCCGACTGATGCGCACCGACGGGCCACTCACCTTGCTGTTCTGGATGGTGGTCATCCAGACGCCACTTGGTTTGGTGGCAAGCCTCGACCAGTGGGTCTGGCCATCAGGTTGGAACTGGTTGTGGATCTGTGCAGTCGGTTTTGGCAGTCTTACCGCCCATTACTGCATGGCCCGGGCGCTCAGCCTCGCCGACGCCAACGTTGTCGTACCAATGGATTTCGTGCGTCTTCCGCTAGCCGTGGTCCTCGGCTGGTTGCTCTACGGCGAACAGATCGACATCTGGGTCATGATCGGCGCTGCAATCATCTTCGGCGGGAACTACCTTAACGTACGAGTTGAGAGACGGAAACGTTCTCAGTAACTCTTCGGCAAACCAAGTTGTTTCTCGGCAATGTGGCTCAGGATCATCTCTCGCGAGACCGGGGCGATTCGGCAGATCATTACTTCACGCAAGAGGCGTTCCACATGATATTCCTTGGCGTAGCCCATCCCGCCGTGCGCCAGAATCGCGCGTTCGCAGGCCCTGAAGGCGGCCTCGGCACCCAGATGTTTGGCAGCGTTGCACTGTGGGCCGCAGGGCTGGCTGGCGTCATACATCGACGCCGCATTCAGAACCATTAGCCACGCCGCTTCCAGTTCAGCCCAGCTGTCGGCAAGAGGATGTTGTATTGCCTGATTCTGACCGATGGGTCGGCCGAATACAATCCTCTCCCGGGCGTAGTCCGCGGCGCGGCGAAGGGCCTGCTGGCCGATGCCCACTGCTTCCGAGGCGACCAGGCACCGTTCCGGGTTCAGGCCATGCAGCAAACACTGGAAGCCCTGACCCTCCTCGCCAATACGGTGATCTGCAGGGACTTGCAGGTCTTCGATGAAGACCACGTTCGAATCGACAGCTTTCCGCCCCATCTTGTCGATTTCGCGGACATCGATCTTGTCCCGGTCCAATTCGGTGAAAAACAGGGTCAGACCGTCGGTCGGCTTGACGCAATCCTCCTTCGGCGTCGTTCGGGTCAGCAACAGGATGTGACTGGCGACCTGCGCAGTCGATGTCCAGATCTTTTCGCCATTGATCGTATAACCGGCATCATCCTGCGGCCCCGTCCGTGCTGCCCGCGTCTTGATACTGGTCGTATCCAGCCCGACGTTCGGCTCGGTCACGCCGAAGCATGCCTTGATCCTTCCGCCGACAAGGTCCGGCAACCATCTTCGCTTCTGCTCTTCGGTGCCGTAGATGACAATCGGATGTGGCCCGAAGATGTTCATGTGAATCGTGGAACAGGCCGACATCGCGCCCGGAGACTGTGCTACGCGGCGCATCATGATCGCCGCTTCTGTCATGCCCATGCCTGCACCACCCTGCGCTTCGGGCATGGCAATGCCCAACCAGCCTCCTTCGGCCATCGCCGCGTGGAACTCGTGCGGAAACTCGCCGGTCTTGTCGCGGTCCAGCCAGTAGTCGTCGCCGAACTGGTCGCAAACGGCGCCGACTGCCTCTTCAATCTGGCGCTGTTCGTCTGAAAAGCTGAAATTCATGAGTACGGCCTCGGCAAAGAGTTTGTGATGATTGTCCTGGACTATTGTGGGTTTGAAAACGAGATTCTCGTCCCTCTGCACCGCCCCAAGAAATCGACGAGCCTTTCGCACGCCATTCCGGGCAACATCGAAGAGTCCGGGCGCAAGCATCCGGAGGGCGGCTGAAGATTTTCTCGCGACGCAAACAGTGCTCTATCCAATGGATCGCCAAGCGGCTAGCTTTGCTCCTCCAACCTATCAGACATCTTCCATGACCGCGACATTCGCTCCATCCCTTGCTGACGCACACGCCGTTCTCGAAAAGGTTTTCGGATTCACTGAATTCCGGGCCGGCCAAGCGGAGATCGTGGAGGCTCTGCTGGCCGGTGAGAGCGTCCTCGCGGTCATGCCGACTGGAGCGGGCAAGTCGCTCTGCTATCAGGTGCCGGCCCTGACAACAAACAGCCTGACCGTCGTCGTATCTCCGCTCATCGCGCTGATGCGGGATCAGGTAGCGTCGCTGCGCCTGAATGGAGTTGCGGCCAGAGCATTGAACTCGTCGATTTCAGACGACGAAGCCGCTGACACATATCGCATGCTTCGAGGACAACGCCTTCGTCTGCTTTATATCTCTCCCGAGCGGTTGATGCGTGAGGATGTGCTGACGCACCTGACGAACCGAATGCCAGCCCGGTTCGCGATTGACGAAGCTCACTGCATTTCGCAGTGGGGTCACGATTTCCGGCCCGACTATCGCCGGCTGGCCGAACTCCCGACGCGTTTCCCCGGTGCCCGGTTCAGCGCCTTCACAGCGACGGCGGATCATACTACCCGTCAGGATATTGTCGATCGGCTGTTTGACGGCAAGGCTCGAATATTCGTCGCCGGTTTCGATCGTCCAAACCTGCGGATCGGGATTGCCACCAAGAAATCCGCCAACAAACAACTGGACAGCTTCCTGGACAGGCATCGCAGCGCCAGCGGCATCGTCTACACGCTTTCGCGGAAAGGTGCAGAACAGACAGCCAGGCGCCTGACGATGGCGGATCGGACGGCGTTGCCCTATCACGCAGGCATGGACCGGACCATGCGCAATCGGCACCAGGATCGCTTCCTGACCGAAAGCGGAGTCGTGATCGTCGCCACCATCGCCTTCGGCATGGGTATTGACAAGCCGGATGTCCGCTTCGTCGCCCACACTAACATCCCGTCCACGATTGAAGCCTTCTACCAGGAGATAGGCCGTGCAGGGCGAGATGGACTGCCGTCGGAAACCCTGATGCTCTGCGGGATGGACGATATACGCCTGCGCCGGATGATGATCGACGACTCCAACCGGTCGGAAGAAATGAAGCGCGTTGAGCATCAGCGACTGAACGCATTGCTTTCCCTATGCGAGACAGCGAGTTGCCGACGCCAGGCGCTGCTCAGCTACTTTGGGGAAGACTCCACCCCGTGCGGCAACTGTGACCGCTGTCTGAACCCGGTGGCCACGGTAGACGGCACTATGATTGCCCAAAAAGCGCTGTCCGCGGCACTGCGTACGGGCCAGATGTTTGGTGCCGAGCACCTGATCGACGTCCTGCGCGGCGAAGAGACGGAGAAGGTACGCCAACATCGGCATGACCAACTGTCGACCTTCGGCGTTGGGCAAGACGTGCCGAAGTCGTTGTGGCGCTCATACCTGCGCCAGTTGATGGCGGCTGATATCTTGAGAGTCGATATCGGCGGGTTCGGCGCATTGCATATCACGGACAAGGCAAAGGCTGTCCTGAAGGGTGCCGAACCGGTCCTGCTGCACGGCGAAGCGGCAGGATCGGCCGAACGGGAGCACCGGGGCGTCGCGTCGACGTCCGATTTGTCCGGCGTTGATCAGATATTGCTGACCCAACTCAAGCAACTCCGGCTCGATATCGCCCGAATGGAAGGCGTGCCGCCATATGTCGTATTTCACGATCGCAGTCTGCAAGACATGGCTGCCCGACGACCACAAACCCGGGAAGGGCTGGCCAACTGTCACGGAGTCGGCGCGCGCAAGCTGGAGCGATATGGGGAGCGATTCCTCGCGGCCATCAAGGCCGCGCCTGCCGGACCAGCATCCGGATCTTCTGATTCTTTAGCGGACGAGCAGTCCGGCCTGAATTTCCAAGTGACCGGAGTGTGTCGTTGACCCCGGCTCGGACGGCAACAATCGCCCTGACCATCCCGGCTTCGTCCGCGCCCTTGATCCGAGGTGAGCGCACGGCAGGGGTATTCGGTTGCCAATCCGGTCAGCATGTTTCAGTCATCATCGCGTACGCAGCGCTTCTTCCCGCGTCGATCGACGTATCGGCACCCGATTTCGTCGTGTCCTGGCTGTTGATGATGAGAGTCCCGGTCATACTTTTCTTGCAGGTCGTGACAGCAAAAACTGGCCGAGCTTCATGATGGTTTTGTTCAGATTGCGATCCCGCCGGTGTTTGCCCGGGCGGGCCAGCAGATGACCGTGACGGAGTACGATGACAATGACCGAGCTTCCCGATCCGGCCGACGCAGACACCCTTTCCAGACTCCATCGGCTGGTTGGTGATGCCGGGTGGGTCGACGACCCTGCCGACATGGCGCCATATCTGAATGAAGAGCGAGGCAACTATGTCGGCATGGCGTCTGCCGTCGTGAAGCCCGGATCCGCTAGAGAACTTGCCGACGTCCTGGCGCTTTGCAACGATGCCCGGCTCCCGGTTGTACCCCAGGGCGGCAATACCAGCCTGGTAGGCGCATCCATCCCCCATGAGGAATTTGCCGGAATCGTGATCTCCACCAGCCGGCTCAACCGTATCCGGAGTATCGATCCCGTCAACAATACGATTACCGTGGATGCTGGCGTCATCCTGCAGACTGTTCAGCAGGCCGCCAGCGACGCCGACCGGTTGTTCCCTCTGTCACTGGGCGCACAGGGAACCTGCCAGATAGGCGGTAACATTTCCACGAATGCAGGCGGGGTCGGGGTTCTTCGTTACGGCAACATGCGAGAGTTGGTGTTGGGCCTGGAAGTAGTGCTTGCGGACGGGCGGATATGGGACGGACTGCGTGGCCTGCGAAAGGACAACACCGGCTATGACCTGAAACAGTGGTTCATCGGCGCCGAAGGGACGCTGGGGACAATCACCGGCGCCGTGCTGAAGCTGTTTCCAAAGCCACGCGAAACCGTCACGGCCCTGGCAGCGATCCCGGACCCTTACGCTTCGGTAAGACTGCTGTCCCGACTGCAGGATGAGACAGGCGGTCGGGTTTCAGGCTACGAGATCATGACACGCCCTGCTATCCAGATGGTCTACGAACACATCGATGGAATCCGAGATCCTTTTGACACGGTCTATCCCTGTTATCAGCTGATTGAATTGACGGGGCAACGAGCGGACGGCTCGCTCCGCGTCAGCCTGGAAGATGTGCTGGGTGCGGCGATGGCCGAGGGGGACGTCCTCAATGCCGTGATCGCCGAAAGCGAAATCCAGGGTCGTGGCCTGTGGCAAATCCGCGAGTCGATCAGCGAGGCCCAGAAGTTCGAAGGCGGCAGCATCAAGCACGATGTCGCCGTGCCCATCAGCAAGGTTGCCGAGTTCATGGAGGTGGCGACCAGAATGTGCGAGCAGGAACTGAAAGGTCTGCAGGTCACCGCCTTTGGTCATGTCGGCGACGGCAACATCCACTTCAACATGAACCAGCCAACAGCTGGCTGGACCAAACCGGCTTTCATGAAGCAAGGTCCGCGGTTCAACCGGATTGTCCACGACATCGTTACCGACATGGGCGGATCGATCAGTGCCGAACACGGAATTGGCCGGATCAAGAAGACAGAGTTGGCATACTATCACGATCCGCTGGAGATCGAAATGATGCGCGCCTTGAAGGCGCAATTGGACCCCAACGGCATCATGAACCCGGGCAAGATATTCTGAACACTCTTCTGCGCGTTCCCGCGCCTTGCAGGGGCGATGGAGCATTCCTATGTTCCGGCGCTGCTGCGTTACAGTCTGTTGTGCGGTGGGGCGTAGCCAAGCGGTCAAGGCAGCGGGTTTTGATCCCGCGACCCCAGGTTCGAATCCTGGCGCCCCAGCCAACCGCTGCGATCAGATGGTGTTCAGGGGGCCATGTCTGGCGGGGCGGGCCTTCTTCCGCAGCGACGTTACAGTTTATCGGCAGGCACGGTCGCCTCCAGAAAGAAGGCTCGCTGGCAACTGCAAGTTTGCCATTTGCGCCGATCTGACATTTCGTGCCTTCGACTTGTTTCTGGAAATGTGCCTGCCCGCATTTCAACAAGCGGTGAAGGCATCGCGTCTCCCGACATGCCGAAGCTCCAGCTTGACTGGGTTGGCGGCCCCAAGCGCTTGCTGACTTTCGGTTACGGCAAGGGATGACATGTCTGTTGCTGTTGCTGTAACGGTAACATCGCCCACCTCTCTGCCATATTGTCGGGCCGGTCAATCCACAATAAACGTGCCTTCAACTTCAATCGCGACATCGAATGGCATCACTGCCACGCCCACAGCGGTGCGTGCATGCCGGCCTGCATCCCCGAAAATATCAATGAAAAGCTCCGATGCTCCATTAACAACTTGCGGAATTTCCGTGAAATCCGGCATGGCGTTGACGAAGCCGTTCAGCTTCAGTATCCGCCTGATCCGGTTCAGATCGCCCCCCAGCGCGATTTTCGCCTGTGCCAGCATGCAGAGTGCCGAAAGCCGGGCCGCCGCTTGCCCTTCGGTCAAGTCGAATTCTCGTCCCAACTTGCCGATAAACTGAGGCTCGCCGTCCAATTTCGGTATTGCTCCTGAAATCAGCAGCATGTCCTTCTCCAGGGCCCAGCCCTCGATCTTGGCGGCGATAGGCGGCGCCGCAATCGGAATCTCGATGCTCAATTCGGCAAGGCGCTCGTCGACCCATCCCATCAACCGTTTTCCTTTCTGCCCAAGCCTTTGATATAATTGTAGATTTCCATATGATCGCTTTCCGGCGCAGATGCCAGAAAGTCCTGCCACAGCGCATTGGTCACGCCAGCGTAGACATCAGGAGAACTGGTGCGATGCAAGCTTTCCATGAACAGAGAGACATCCTTCGCCATCAACGCAGTATCGAATCCCGAATCGAAGGTTTCCGGCAAGACCCTCCGGACAAATTTCTCTTTGCTGGCGTTGCTGCCTCCGGTTGAGACATTGATGACATCCAGCATGGTCTTCAGGTCCAATCCCTGGGTCAGACCAAACAGCAATGCTTCGCCAGTAACGCCTGTAATCGTCGCCGACAGGAAGTTGTTGAGCAACTTCAGCGCTTGACCCTTGCCAGGGCAATTGCCGACGTGGAAGATATTCTTGGCAAAGGCCGCCAGCGCTGGGCGGTGTGTCGCCAAGATATCGGCCGATCCCGCCCACATCAGCGTAATGGCAGCATTCCGAGCACCGATCTGGCCGCCGGAGACCGGGCAATCGACAAAGGCGATTCCATGATCCGCCAGGCGGCGGTGGACGTCTTGCGCCGCGTTGATCCCGATGGTGGACAGATCGACGACTACCGACACTCGCCGTTCCTCAGCCTGTGCAATGGCTGCGGTAACCGAAGTTACTGCCGCGCCGTCCGGCAGGCTCAAGAAAACGACATCAGCTCGCCGGGCCACCTCCGACGCCGTGGCTGCAGGAGATGCCGCATCGGGCGTCCGGTCGACAGTGCCAGCGGCGTCGAAGACCACGAGTGGTTGATTTCTCCTCGCATCCAGCCACCCGGAAAGGTTCGCCGCCATTGGGGCGCCCATGTTTCCCAAGCCGACAAAACCGTACGATTGATATTGTCTCTTCCTTGTCATGGCGTATCCCTACCAGCACGGCGCACAGGTCGCCAGCGCGAGAGCCGTGCCCCTGCCATGCCAAACCACAAACCCCAGAGAAGGAAACATCGTGACAGACATCTTCGACTACATCGTGATCGGCGCGGGTTCGGCAGGCTGTCCTGTCGCCAGCCGCTTGTCAGCCGATCCGAAAACCCGGGTGCTGCTGCTGGAGGCGGGACCGAAGGACCGCAGTCCGTGGATCCATGTGCCGATAGGGTATTATCGAACGATTACGTCGAAACTGTCCTGGGGCTATCACACGGACGCAGACGATGGCACGGCTGGCCGAAGACATCTTTGGCCGCGTGGCAAGGTATTGGGCGGCTCCAGTTCGATCAATGGACTTCTGTACATACGCGGCCAGAAAGAAGACTACGACCACTGGCGACAACTGGGGAACGAGGGATGGGGCTATGAAGATGTCCTGCCCTTTTTCCGAAAGGCCGAAAACCAAGAACGGGGCGAAGATGATTATCACGGTGTCAGCGGGCCGCTGGGGGTTTCCGATATTCGTGACAAGCGGATGATCTGCGACGCCTTCATCACGGCGGCGGAGCAAGCCGGTGTGCCGCGAAACGACGATTTCAATGGCGCGACCCAAGAGGGTGTGGGTCATTTCCAAACCACGACATGGAACGCTCGACGCTGTTCGGCAGCAGTCGCCTACCTGAAACCGGTGCAAAGTCGCGCCAACCTGAAGGTCGAAACCGGCGCGCTGGTGCAGCGTCTTTGTTTCGATGCCGCCAGACGCGTCACCGGCGTCGATTATCACCGGAACGGGGCGGACCAGCGCGCCGCTGTGCGAGGCGAGATCGTGGTATCCGGCGGAGCAGTCAATTCGCCCCAACTCTTGCAGCTCTCCGGAATCGGGCCGGGCGATCACCTGCAGTCTCACGGCATCGACGTCATTCACAACAGCCCCGGTGTAGGGCGGAACCTGCAGGATCATTACCAGGCCCGCATGGTCTATGAGCTAAACCGGCCGCTTTCGGTAAACGATGATGTCAACGGATTGGCCCGCCGAGCGTGGACCGGTCTGCGCTATGCCCTCTTCCGGGAGGGGCCCATGACCTTTGGGGCCGGTCATGTCGGCGTCTTCATGAAGGTGTTGCCCGAATCTGCAACGCCCGATGCGCAGGTGCATTTCATTCCGTTCAGTGCGAACAGGCTGGGCGGCAAGTTGCATCCCTTTTCCGGCATAACTGCCTCGGTCTGTCTACTGCGCCCGGAAAGCCGGGGAGAGATCATGATCAAAAACTCGGATCCAAAACAACATCCGCGCATCACGCCTAACTATCTGGCAACGGACTACGACCGAAAAATCATGGTAGAGGGTCTGAAGAAGCTGCGGACGATCACCCGGTCGCCTGCCTTCGCCCAATATGTCAAGCGCGAGCGGGATCCAGGCGACTCTGTGGATACGAACGAGAGACTACTGGACTTCGTGAAGAATACCGGCACCACCATCTTTCACCCCACCTCGACATGCCGGATGGGCAAGGATCCAAAGGCTGTCGTGGATGCTCGTCTGCGTGTACACGGTGTAACCGGTGTGCGCGTTGCCGATTGCTCCGTGATGCCGACTGTGCCCTCAGGCAATACCAACGCCCCGGCAATCATGGTTGGTGAGAAATGCGCCCACATGATACTGGAAACCGCGAACGACTGAGGGGCAAATTTGGAAGGAGTCCGTAGCACGGCCTGTATGGTCGGCTGACTCTTTCAGAAAATACAGAAATTTCGCCAGTTTTGACAGGCCCGCGCTGTAGGGTCATCAAGGATACAGCATGACAGGCATGCGCGATATACACTGCGATCCTTTCGAGTTGCCGCCGGACGAGCGTCTAGCGCATATCGTACGGCATGCATCTCGCGCCTTCCAGGGCAACCTCGAACAGCGCTTGGCCGCCCATGGTGTAAATTTCGGCTTCTGGTCATATCTCCGTGTGCTTTGGCAGGAAGAGGGGCTTTCGCAAAAGGTTTTGAGTGAGCGCGTCGGATTGACAGGCCCGACGACGCATTCGGTGATCCGGCGGATGGAAAATGCCGGACTCGTCACGCTCCGGCCGGTTGTCGAAGGCAAACCCCGGCGCGCCATCTACCTGACACAGCGCGGTCGCGATCTGCGCCGCACCCTCGAACCGCTGGCGGAGAAGGTCAACGAGATGGCCTTTCAGGGCTTCGATGCACGGGAAACGGCGCTATTGCGCACGCTGCTGCTGCGGATGCTGCAAAACCTTTCCTGATCCGCGCCGCCGACGGCTCTGTTCCACCGCCACCGCCAAGATGTGTTACCGGCCCAGATTTCGCCAATCCGCCTGTTTGGGGACCATGCCCTGAAAAGCGGCGATGGCTGCGTGCCGGATTGCTGGGTCGGTACCGATGGCCGACTCGCCCGACCGCACCGCCAGCGCGGCATCAACCATCAGGCGGCGAAACTCGACAATGGCGACATCCGAGGCGCCGAGGATATCGGTCGAGCGGTCCACGACGGCTCCCATCGATACCCACATCGCGATATCCTGGTTCGGAATGCCCCTGATCCCGGTGAAATCGCCTTCCTTCATCCGCTCACGGCTCTGGTGGAACCGGTTGCCCATGGTGCCGTAGGTCTCCCAGGTCAGCGGGTCGATGTCTTCGCCCGGCACTGCATGGGCGAAGGCGCGCCAGCTCTCCGTGTCGGGGGTGGTCTCGGCCTCACCCCAGGCGATGAAGTGGAACATCGAACTGGTGTCGTCGACCGGTACGATGACCGTGGCCACATTGTATGATAAATTCGGCGGGATCAGAGAGATATATGGCGCGATATACTCGGTCACCCGAATATAATTGTGCGTCGCGGCGTTCTTGATCGGACGCCGGATCGCTGCATAGTGAAATCCGTAATCGGTGATCTGCGTCTGTAGCTGTGGCGACTTGTCGGTCGAGGGGCGGTACCATGACGTATCATCTGCCGCTGCGCTGTCCACGCGGGCCGGCACCATGTCGGAGGAATGCAACGACGAGGAATGCGCCGAGTCAATCTGTCCTTCGGTGATCTGCGCCCAGTTTGCGGGGACACGGATTTTCAGGATGGACACCCGCTCCTTGCCCGTTGGGCTGAATGCCGGCGGTTGAAAGGGCCGGGGCTTGCCCTGCTTCTTCAGCCAGGCCCAGACAAAGCCGCCACATTCCATTGTCGGATAGGCCCCGTGATGGACCTTCTGGACCAGCCGGCTGCCTTCGGGCTCCGATGACATCGCGACGACCGTGCCAGTGACGTCGAACTTCCAGCCATGATAGAGACAGCGCAGGCCGCACTCCTCGTTGCGCCCGAAAACGAGAGAGGCGTGTCGGTGCGGGCACAATTCGTCCAGAAGGCCCAGCTTCCCTTCGCTGTCGCGGAACGCTACCATCCGCGTCCCCAGCGCCTCGACCAGCACGGGCGGGCCATCGGGTTCCGCCACCTCCTCCGACAGGCAGACAGGTGTCCAGTGCCGGCGCATGAGGTCGCCCATGGGTGTGCCGGGCGTGACCTGGGTCAGGATATCGTTTTCTTCCGGTGTCAGCATGGCTTACCTCCTCCAGCCGAGTATAACTTGCCTGACCAAGGCTGAATTGACAACCAACATTAGGTGTCTAATTTTCCGCCTGGAGAGAGCGTATTCGATATGGAGTTGGAGATTACCGCCCGACGGTCCTTGACCGCGGATATCGAGGAATTCACGCTGGCCGCGCCGGCAGGCGACACGCTGCCCGCGGCCGAGGCCGGGGCGCATATCACGCTCGAAACACCGTCGGGTGCCATGCGGCGGTATTCGCTGATCCATCCGGACTCGGTGCCCACGTCCTATACCATCGCCGTCAAGCGCGAGGTACAGTCGCGCGGCGGGTCTGTGTCGATGCACGAGGCAGCCGGGATCGGACATCGGTTGATGGTCGAGCCCCCGCGGAACGACTTCGCCCTCAGGTTGGCGCATGCTGCCCTTCTGGTCGCAGGTGGGATCGGGATCACGCCGATCTACGCCATGGCGCAGAAATTGGCGGAGGAAGGCAGGGCGTTCCGCGCGATTTACTGCACCCGATCATCGGCTGAGACGGCCTATGCTGGGGAATTCTCCCAGCTTTGCGGCGATCGGCTGACCCTTCATCACGATGGCGGCGCGCCCGATGCGGCCTTCGATTTCTGGGAGGCCTTCGAAACGCCGACAGCCGAGCATGTCTATTGCTGCGGGCCCGCACCGTTGATGGAAGAGGTCAAGGCCGTGAGCGGACATTGGCGCGAGGGCACAGTGCATTTTGAGGACTTCAGGCCAGTCGAGGTGGTGCGCGCCGATGACACCGCTTTCACTGTCGTGCTGGCGAAATCGGGCATTGAGTTGGCCGTGCCTGCTGACCGCACCATTTTGGAAGCGCTGCGCGATGCCGGATACAGGACCGTCAGTTCTTGCGAAAGCGGCGCCTGCGGCACGTGCAAGACGCCATATCTTCAGGGGGAGGTCGACCACCGCGACATGGTCCTGATGGACGAGGAAAAGACCTGCCGCATCATGATATGTGTGTCACGCGCCAAGGGTGGGCCTCTTGTCCTCGATCTCTGAGCCGGTGCGGCTGGGGGCCGTGGGGCTGGGCCGGGCCTTTGCGCTGACCGCGCCTGCCATCACTGCCCATCCCGGGGTTCGGCTGGTCGCCGCTGCGGCGCCGCGCCTTGAAAGTCGCGCGGCGTTCGAAGCAGCCTTTGGCGGGCGCAGCCATGACGATGTGCAGGCCCTTGCCGCCGATGGCGACGTCGAGGCTCTCTACATTTCGACGCCGCATGGTATGCATCTTGAACATGCGCTCGTTGCCTTCGCTCAGGGCAAGCACGTCCTGGTCGAAAAGCCGATGACCGTCACGCTGGAAGAAGCGACGCAGATGATCGGCGCCGGGCGGGAAGCAGGCGTGCAGTTGATCGTCGGCCCAAGCCACAGCTTCGATGCACCTGTCGCCGTGGCCGCTGACCTGATCGGGCAAGGTGCCATCGGAAAGGTGCGGATGATTCACGCGCTTTATGCAACCGATTTCCTCTACCGTCCACGGCGTCCCGAGGAACTGGTGACGGATCTTGGCGGCGGTGCGGTTTTCAGCCAAGCCATTCATCAAATAGACGTCGTCCGCCGCCTCGCCGGGCGGCACGCCCGCCAAGTTACCGCGCGCACCGGGGGCGCATGGGATCCGGCACGCCCGACCGAAGGCGCTTGGTCGATGCTGATCGACTTTGACGGCGGCGTTTTCGCAAGCCTCACCTATTCCGGGTATGACCATTTCGATGGCGACCGGTTGATGGAAAACATCTCGGAACTGGGCACGCCGAAACCCGACGATCCCGGTACCGCCCGCCGCGATCTGTCCCGCGTTGCCAACGAGCTGGCTGCCAAGCGCGCACGGGGATTCACGACGCTGGGTGACTGCCCGCAAGGCGTTACGCATGAGCATTTCGGGCAGATCATCGTCTTCGGCGAGAGACAGGACTTGCGCCTGACGCCGTACGGAGTGGAGATCTCGAGCGATCACGCGCGCAGCTTTCGTTCCGCACCATTCCGAACGACGCGGGCTGAGGTGTTCGATGCTGTGCATGCAGCGATCCGCAAGGCGCAACCGCCTTTGCAGGACGGCGCGTGGGGCCGCGCGTCGCTGGAGATTTGCCACGCGCTTCTGCAAAGCGCCCGCTCGGAGACGACCGTACCGCTTTCGCTTCAGAAAGGACAACCATGACCCGCCTGACGCTTTCCATTGCCATGGGCGACTATGACCGGACCCGGCCGATACATGACGGGCGGGTGCAGATCGACGGAGTGGACCCGGTCACCTTCCTGCAATCGCCAGAGGAAATGTTCTTCCAAGCCTTTCGCCACCAAACCTGCGACGTCACCGAACTGTCTCTCAGTTCCTATTGCGTCTCTCTCACTCGTGAGAATCCTCCCTATGTTGCAGTGCCGGTATTTCTCAGCCGCGCCTTCCGCCATTCCTCGGTCTATGTGCGCGCAGACCGCGGAATCGAAATTCCGCAAGACCTCCGCGGGCGGCGTATCGGAATCGCCGAATATCAGTTGACCGCCAATGTCTGGGCTCGCGCCATCTTGTCCGATGCCGGCGTCGATCCGGACCAGATCACTTGGATACGGGGCGGGATGGACAGCCCGGGCAGGGTCGAAAAGATCAGGCTGTCGTTGCCGGGCGACATCATGCTGGAACAGGCCCCCGAAGGCGCAACGCTGAACACCATGTTGGCCGAGGGGGAGATCGACGGCTTCATCGGACCGCGCTGGCCGCGCTGCTTTCACGAAGGGCACCCGAAAGTGCGCCGCCTCTGGCAGGATGGCTTCGGCACAGCGCGCACCTGGTATGCACAGACGGGGATGTTTCCGATCATGCATGTGCTTGGCGTGCGCCGGTGGCTGGCCGAAGCACACCCTTGGCTGCCTGGCGCATTTCTGAAGGCGTTTACCGAAGCGAAGGCCCTGGCGCAGCAGGCTCTGGCTGATACCTCCGCCACCAAGGTTACCATGCCCTTTGTCGAAGACGTGTTGGCCATCGCCGACGAGATGGCCCCTGATCTGTGGTCTTACGGGCTGGAGCCGAATCGCGAAACGCTTGACTACTTCCTGCGCCATCACCATGCACAGGGGCTCAGTTCCCGTCGACTTGAGGTGGATGAACTGTTTCACCCCGCCACCATCGAAAGCCATTTACTGTGACGATGCAGGTCGACGATTTGATCAAGCTTCGCCTGCCCGAAGGTATGCCCACAGCTTCGTTGCGCCTTGCCCGGTGGCATGCCCGTCCGCGAGAGACTTTCTGCCGAGACCGGCCGGACAATCCCTCGAGACTGCTGTCGCGCGGAAAGACCATCCTGGTCCGGCGCCATTACCTGACCGGGAGGAGCAGACCATCCTCGTCCTCGGGCGCAGTGATGCCGCTCCATATCTCCGTGTGGGGCAGGGCAGATGCAGTTCTCTGCCTATCGGAATGAAACGGCCCCAGCATCAAGGCGAGCGATGATGCAGCCATCTTGGTGGCCTGTTCTGCAAGCAAGGCACGGTTCGCAGGTCGCGCGGCACCGAGTGTTTTCGGGGCCAAGGCTGTCGGATTTGAAATCCTCGGTTTTCCTGTCCCGGATTTCTTGCTCATTACAGTGGCCTGGCATTCCCGGATCGTGATGTCACATGTGAAAAAACCATATCTGTCTTGGACTAAAGCGATGTCTTCTGGTTGGAAGGTAGTGTTGACAGCAAGCGCAATGACGCCAAGGTATCACCGCGTCCCGGCCCCGTAGCTCAGCAGGATAGAGCACAGGATTCCTAATCCTGGTGTCGCAGGTTCGAATCCTGCCGGGGTCGCCATTCCACTGCGTTCCTGTGAGAATTTCGATCATGCTCGAATCACGCCATCAGTTTCAACCGAGCATTCTGCGAGAGTACGATATTCGCGGGATTGTCGGTGAAACGCTGTTTTCGGCGGACGCCAATGCTCTGGGCCAGACCTTCGGCACGCGTGTCTTGAGCGAGGGAGGCGGGACGGTTTGTGTCGGCTGGGATGGGCGAGATAGCTCACCGGCCCTGCGTGATGCTCTGGTCGCGGGCTTGACGGACGTCGGCATAACCGTCCGAAGGATTGGCCTTGGGCCAACGCCCATGCTGAACTTCGCCTTGCATCACACCAGAGCCGATGCCGGTATCATGGTCACCGGCTCCCACAATCCGGGCACACACAACGGGTTCAAAATGTCATTTGGGCCGAACTGCGGCGGTGGTCGCCCGGTCTTCGGTACGGAGATTCAAGACATTGGTCGGATAGCGGCGGCAGGCATCCCGGTCACGTCGACGCCCGGTCACGTCGAAGATGTCGAAGTGGCTGATGCTTATATCCGCCGTCTGATTGATGAACTCGACGGCACCGACCTGCAGAATATGACTATCGTTTGGGATTGCGGGAATGGAGCCTCTGGGGATGTCGTGGGGCAACTCGTGAGTCGTCTGTCTGGAACCCATCATGTCTTGTTCGCCGAAATAGATGGTCGCTTCCCCAACCACCATCCGGATCCGACCGTGGCCGCCAATCTTTCGGATCTGCAAGCCGAGGTGAGGGCGCGTGGCGCCGACATGGGAGTCGCCTTTGATGGCGACGGCGATCGCATCGGTGTGGTGGACGATAGCGGCGCTATTTTGTGGGCCGACCAGTTGATGATCTACTACGCGCGCGATCTGCTGACGGAACAGCCCGAGGCGCCACTGATCGCCGACGTCAAGGCGAGTCAGATATTCTTCGAAGAAGTCGGCCGATTGGGCGGAGCACCCGAGATGTACCGGACTGGCCATTCATTGATCAAAAACCGGATGAAGGAGATCGGCGCGCCGATGGCGGGTGAGATGAGCGGCCATCTGTTTTTCAAGGACCGATATTACGGCTTTGACGACGCGCTCTACGCCGCCATGCGCTTGCTGCGAATCAAGGCTGCCGATCCTGAACCGTTATCGGCTTTTCGTCGGGGTCTCCCGGTTGTCTTCAACACGCCGGAAATGCGTATTGAAGTAGATGACGAGCGCAAGTTCGCGGTCGTCGACGCCATCACGGCGGCCGTTGTCAGGAGCGGGGCGGACGTCAACACCATTGATGGTGTCCGTGTCCGGACAGACGATGGTTGGTGGCTGTTGCGGGCGTCGAATACCCAGGCCGCGCTCGTCGCCCGATGCGAAGCATTGACCGAGGCAGCGCTTGCAAGGCAGGTCGAAGACTTGCGAGCCATCCTCGCCAGTCAGGGAGTCGCCTTGCCGACCGTATGACCTACTTGGGAGCCGACTTCTTCAGGGCGAGGGACAGGACAACGCCAACCGCCACCGCAACCATACCAACTGCATTCAGCCACAACGCCGAATGGAATGCCGCGGGCGGCAGCATTAGCGCGAGGCCGCCGCCGCCGATCAACAGGCGGTTAAACGGCGAGAGGGCATCGAACAGGTAACCGGCAATGGCTGCCGTCACGGCAGCGACCCCGAAAATTGCAGTTCCAGTGGCCAACAGGATCGAGATCTCGTCGCCCTTCATCAGTAGGGTCGGTGACAGAACGAACAGGAACGGAATGACGTAGGCAGGCCAGCCGAAGCGCACCGCGCTAACGGCAGTGGCCATCGGCCCTTCCCCCGACAGGTTCGCCGCTGTAAACGCAGCGATAGCCACCGGCGGCGTGATCATTGACAGCATGCCGAAATACAGCACGTACATGTGTGCGGCGATCGGCTCGACGCCCAACTTGATCAGGGGCGGCGCAGCCAGAGCAGCCAGCAGAAAATAGACGCCCGTCGTAGGCATCCCCATACCCAGCAGGATTGATACACTGGCCGTAATCACCAGCAGCAGAAACAGGCTGTTTTCACCGAACTGGACGAGCACGAAGCCCAGCCCAAAGCTGAGTCCGGTTCGATCCAGAATACCGATAATGATGCCGGCAGCCGCTGTAATCACGATTATATCGACAACGGCGAAGCCCGTGTCGCGCAGCGAGGCGACAAGCGTAGGCAGAGAGAATCTTCGTGCGCCATAGCCGAGGATCAGGCCGATTCCGCACAAAGCGCCGCAGGCCGCCAGCGCTGCGGTTTCCGCCGGTTGGTTCAGGCTGAACAGCACGACGATCAGAACCGCGAAAGGCACAAGCAGAAACCAGCCCGCAGCAAGCACTTTCCGCACAGCCGGAATCTGGTCCGGATTCAACGCCGTCACCCCGGTGCGCGCGGCTTCCAGGTCAATATAGACGAACAGGGCCACATAGAATAGCAGAGCCGGAATGATCGCCGCCAGGACGATGTCCTGGTATGGAACCTGCAGGAACTCTGCCATCAGAAAGGCGGCAGCGCCCATTATCGGAGGGGTCAGCTGCCCGCCGGTCGAGGCCACAGCTTCGATCGCTCCAGCAGAGCGGGCGGTATATCCACCGCGCTGCATCAGCGGGATGGTGATCACGCCTGTTGATGCCACGTTCGATACGGCGCTTCCCGAAATAGAGCCGAACATCGCCGAGGCAAAGACGGCAATCTTGGCCGACCCGCCGCGGCTGCGTCCCAAAAGAGCGGCGGCAATGTCGGTAAAGAAATCCGACCCGCCGGAAACAAGCAGCAGTCTGCCCAGTAGAACGAAAACCACAACAATGGTCACGGCGATGACAATCGGACGACCCAGCATGGCAGTCGTGTCCAGGCCGACATACTTGATCATTTCTGTTGCAGTCATCGTCCGCGCCTGCAGCTTGCCGTCAAGCAGGTCGCCAAACAGGCCGTACAGGATAAAAACGGCAACCACGAGCAGCAAGCTTATCCCGGTAGCGCGGCGCAGCGCCTCGATGGTCAGTGGCACAAGGATCAGACTGATCAATAACACTTCGGTCGGATAGTAGAACGCATCTTCCGTCAGAATCGGAAAACGGATGGTGAGCCAGATGGCGGCGGCCATGCTCGCGATTGCAATCAGGTAGTCATAAGTCGGCACTGTCGGCCGCGCGTGACATCGCCGAAATGGTCGGCGCAGGAAGATTAACGCGTTAGACGCTCCCAGAACGAAAGCAATCATCTGTTCCGTGTAGAGCGAAGACCATCCGACCATACGCGGAAGATCGGCAGCCCAAATCACGGCCAGCACAGTAATTGTGGTCGCCAAGAAAGCGCAAATGGCGCGCGCTGCCGGATCGTTCTGTAGCGCGACAGGTGGAGCCTGGCCGTCTTCTGCTGCCTTCATTCCCGAAATCGGCGGCGTGATCGCCTATTATTTCCACAATCCCGTTTCGCGATAGAGGCGGATCGCACCGGGATGGTACTCGACGCCAACATTCTTGGCCATACCGGCTACCTTGAAGCTGCGCCACAAGGGAGATGCCGCCTTCAACTCGCCAGCATGGTCGTGCATCGCACGCACCACCTTGTAGACAATATCGTCATCGACGTCTTTGTGCGCCCACAGCGTGTAGTCGAAAGCCATGATCTTTACATCCCTGCTCAGGCCCGGCAGCTTGGGATTCGCCTTCATAGTAATGACATAAGATTGCGGCAGATGCCTGCGCATGCGGGCGATTGCGTTGCGGTCGTCGCTGACAGGCAGAATGCGGAGCGCTCCGACCGCGGCCTTCATGTCCCGCGTGGGCTTGGAGCCGACCGCGGCGATGGCGGCATCAAGTGTTCCTCGCTTGAAGCCGTCCCACATGCGTGGGAAGTTAGGCACCGGGACAAACTTCCATCCGGCGGTGCTAACGTTCATGTTGGCGGCCGACCCGAGCAACAGGTAGCTGCCGAGCGCCCGCTTTTTGAAGCCGGGCAGGCGCTTGTCCTTCAGGTCAGCAAATGATTTTATGCCAGAATTTTGGCTGACAAAATACGCCACGCGGAAGGGCATCAGGGTCGACACCATGCGCAGGTTCGGATTGGGTCGGCCTTCCGACATGCCGGTGCCGTTTACCGCGAACGACAGTTGGAAGATGTTCGAGGCGGCAAATTCCAGTTTGCCGCTATTCACGACCGGGATGTACTGGGAGGTGTTGGCGTATGGTTGCGGACGCATCTGCAAGCCCGCATGAGCTGAAATGACCTTGGCAATGGCTGCCGTGACCTGCGCCGTGGCGCCGCCTTTTGTTGTGCCAATGCCCACGCTTTGCGCCTGGGCGTCTGTCAGAACAAGAGCGCTGCACGCCGCCAAGCATAGTCCCGCCAAATAACGCATCGTCTTCTCCCGCAATTTCCATACCTTGGCCGACTGGGAAAGCGCACTTTCCACAGCATCCGCAAGGGTCAGCAGAAGAATATCGCCGCGCACCCGCTTCGCCAACAGGTATTGCGCCTTTCGGACCAAGCGCCAGGGTCGCATTTGGAGAATAGTTCAGCCAAAGAAAGATTTGTAAAGACCTCTGTATGATCGAGTGGCGCGATTCCGTCTGGCCCCCGGACGTGGCATGGTTTTGGCAAGTTTCGAGGGATGTGTCCTGATGGCCCTGTTTTTGCGGGAAGCGGCGGAACGGATCGAGTCTGACGACGTTCCGGGCAGGATCGACAGGCTGATGGACCGGTGGTCGTTTTCGCCCGCTGCGGGCCTCGGAGACGCGCTTCGACAGACCGATCGCGAAACGCCGTCCGGATCGCGCCATGCTTCGGCCCGATTCTTCGGGCTGGCCGGGACACGCGCACGACCGGCAATCGCGGCCATCGGGCAGAACCTGCTCAATGCCGCCAGCAGGATCGCCCGCAACCCGTAAACGCTAGCCGTCGCGTGACGCAATCGACAGAACCGCTGCGCCCGCCGAAAGGGCAGCAGACCGGACAGGATGTCCAGGGCAAAACCCCATATCAAGATCATACCCGTCCGTCATGCAGAGGGCCTTTGGAGTGTGTCAATAGGATGATCAATAACCAAATAGTGTGGATGTTTGTGTATCAATCCTCAATATATTGTGTCTTTCAAAGAATTGATATCAGCTGAAAAGATTTCAGTTGGAAATGCGTAAACAAAACGCTTAATTTCATATGTGCCGGGCAGAGTAGAATCCTCTCGTCTGGCGCCCTCAGGCAGAAAAACCGGTTTCTATTGATTCGTATTCTGAGGCCATGTTTGGTCTGTGTGGCGATTATCGCTACATCCATTCCGACAGCCAACGGAGCGCCGGGGGAGGAGTCTTGCCAGGCAGTTCCGGCTGTTAGGCCGACAGCGCGTGACTGGAGCGGGCGGCTCAAGGAAATGCATCACCTGATCCGATGGCAGGCCTTCCGCAATAGCACGCATTGGCGCCTGACCCCTCGAGGTTTGGTGACCTGCCGCGGCCCTGTGCGTATTTCCAAAAAGCAGCATTATCGCGTCAAGACTGTGCCCAAGGCCTGGAGGCGCTACGGTACCCTCATCCGGGCAGCGGCCAACAAGTATCGCGTTCCGGCCGAATTGTTCGTGACGATCATCATCAACGAATCCGGCCTGAGGCCAAAATCCTTCCAGACATACAGCGGCTACGTAGATGATCGAAAAACGCCTCACCGCATTTCGGTCGGATTGGGCGCAGTATTGATCAGTACCGCGCGCTACATGCTCAAAGACGACACAATCGATCGCGCCTGGCTACAGAATCCTGAAAACACGATGCGCATGATCGGCGTGTATCTTGATCGACGCTATCGGATAACCGGTTTCGATCCGGTCAAGGTTGCAGGCTCCTACAATGCCGGCGGGCTCCATCACCAGAAAGGCCCTGCTAACCGCTGGAAACTGCGCAACTATCCGATCGGAAAGTCGATCTATATTGACCACTTTGTAGCGGTCTTCGACGAAGCGATGCGCTTTCTTTCAGCTCGGCCCGACCGCCCGAGAGAGAGCTTTGCGGCGCTTTTCGCCGGCGAGCCTACGGTTCCAGTGAAGGTCAGGATCCCCGAATCCTGGAGCCGCAGACCTTCGACCAGCAATAGCCATGCCACTTTGACGCCGACCGAAACTCGCTTGCTTACTGGCGGCAGTTCCGTCGCGATTTACCACAATGGCAATTTGCCGAGCGGCCTCACAAATCAGCATCGCAACAACCGTCTCTTCTTCCATCACCTTTCGCACTCGCAGCTGGCAAACATGAACCGATGGAACCGCGTTACCCTTCCTTCGCCCTAGGCTTCTAGTTTCCTCTCCATCGTATCTGGCGGATCGGCGCATCAAGCGCAACAACGCCAGGACCGCCCTTCATGATCATGGCTGCCAGAACGACAATGACCAGCGTCTCCCTGGAGAAGAAGTCTGGGTAGATGACCAAGCCGATCACCAGGGCCATGACAAACAAGACGGCTGCTGCAAACCGCGATGCCAGACCGAGCATCAACAAGATAGGAATAAAGCTTTCGGCCCAGATGACCGGATGCATCAAAATGCCGTGAATCCATTCCGGTATCGCGTGACCGAAGTACTTGTACTCAGCAAAGACAAATTCCTGATTGCTCTTGATCGTCCAAGGCAACGGTATGCTCATGAATCCGATGTCTATCTTCTGATCGACACGAGTAAGAGCAGATCGGAAAAAGAACAAGCCGACCGCGAACCGGGCGCCTAATGCAAGCAACGAATAAGGGATAAACTCGAATAGGCGAAAGAAACGCTGAACCAGACCGTCAAATCCCTTTTCCCTCAGCTGTGTCTCTTTCATTCGCATAGATGCTCGCTCTATTTTGCTGAAATGATGCTTTTGCTTGCGGTTTCAGGTCGCTTCCGCCGTCAGCGTGAATCCAGCACGGAAAGTACCGCGCATCAAATGTCCGCCCAGGGCGGTGGCGAGGTCAAAGCATTCTTCCGCTTTGGCGCCCGCAGTAGCTGCCGCGCCCAATGTCATGCCAGCCGCCAGAGCCTGAGCAAACATGAAATCGCCGGGCGACAACAAGGTCACACTCACCTCGGTGACTGGCCGGACTATCAGCACTTGTTGCGCCTCTTCCGGCCATGGATTGGGCAGGACATCGGCCCGCCACAGATCCCATACTGGCCAGCCAGACGATATCAAGCGCGCGCCAGGATGGAGAGTCAGTAGAAGGTTGCTGCAATCTTCTGGATCGAGACCGGCCAGATCCTCCGGTTGAAGCGACTCAGCATCCGCCTCGAAATATGCCTCGTTCACCGCCCATTCCAACCGGGCCAGATCAGGAAGGAACGGCAGTTCGCCGACTGCGAGTTCGAAATCTTCCAGGAACTTGGCGAAGTCGGCGCCATACCTGTAAAGCGGCGGTTCCTGCGGAGGATGTTCGGCGATGAAACGACTGGCCAGAGCGATAAAATTCTCGTCGCCCACCAGTGTGTGTATTGTCGGAAACGCGGCTTCCAGCACGCCCGTCAGCGATACGAAAATATTGTTCCGATAAACGCCGAACCGGTGCGCGTTCTCCATACCGTGGCCGCCGAGCGCTGTGGAGACGCGCATGTCGCTGCCGAGCAATTCGGCGCCGAAGGCTGCTTGAAGGTCACGCAACATTGACAGGCATCTTGTTGGCTGCAAGGAGTCGATCAAGAGCAGCTTGGGCCTTCGCCGCTTCACCCAGCAGCACGTCCAAAGCGGGCAGGTCCAAATCCCATTCCATCAACACGGGCTTGGGACCGGTCCGCTCGAGGGCTTCGTCCAGCAAGTTCCAGACCACATCCTTAACAGGCGATCCATGATCGTCAATCAAAATGGAATGACCGTCCCATTCCGAATCGGAATGGCCTGCAACGTGGATTTCGCCAACCAGCGCACCCGGCACGGCATTCAGGAAATCCATTGGATCGTATCCATGATTCCGACTATTGACGTAGACATTATTGACGTCGAGCAACAAGCCACAACCGCTTCGTCGCGCCGTCTCTGCGCAAAATTCCCATTCCGGGATCGTTGATTGAGCAAAGGTCACGTAGGATGATGGGTTCTCGATCAGAACCTTCATCCCCAATGCCTCCTGAGCTTGGCCAATATTGCGCACCAATACGTCCAGCGCTTCCTCAGTATAGGGGAGTGGCAGCAGATCGTTAAGATAGACGCCGCCGGCAGTGCTCCATGATATGTGTTCCGAAACCAGACCCGGCTGGAACCTTTCGACCAAGGAGCGCAGCCGTTTCAGATGTTCGAAGTCCAGTCCTTCCGCACTGCCGAGAGACAGACCGACGCCGTGGCAGCTCAAGGGATAGTTTCGACGAATTGTCTCCAGAGTCGCGAGCCGAGAGCCGCCGGGACAAACATAATTTTCGGAATGGATTTCCAGCCAGGCAGTCCCTGGCTGATCTTTCAGGAACTCGCCAAAGTGGGTGTGACGCAGACCGATTCCGGCCGCAACAGGAATCGGAAAGCTTTCGAATTCAGTTGTCAGGGGCGTACCGACGGAGGTCATGGCAATCAAAGGTCAGCACCGAAACAGTCTCGTAACGAGCAATAGTCAAGGCCCAGAATGGTATTGCAACTGACCGAACGCCTGGTCGACGGTGCCAAGACGGGGCACCCCGGCCGCGCTATCGCGCGGCCGGGGTGATAATACACGCGTTAACTGGACTTCTTCTTCGGATTGACACCTTGGAACGGCTTCAGGCTGCCGCCAGCCTCCATGCATGCGGCGGTCGAGGCAACGCCCTTCCACTCGCCGCCGTCATAGCTGACCTTCGACTGACCGGCGCAGCTATGGGTACCGGCGGCGTTGCCGCAATCGTTTTCACCTGCTTTCGAGATACCATAGCACTTTACCTTGCCGGCCATCGCCGGAGAGGCGGTGGTGACGGCAGCAAAGGAAACCGCACCAGCAACGGCGGCGGCAATGGTCAAAGCTTTACTTGTCTTCATCATAATTCCTCGATTCGGGGATGGTTGTGCGACAGCTGATTTAGCTAACGCCTGTCGCGATCCTTGCCCACTCAATCGAAATCACAAGAACGTGGCAAGAACTTTACCGGTTTAAGGTCATTTCTCCAACTGTTGGAACATGGCCATGCCGATCGGCAATTCTTCACGTCTCGACAGTATCTGACGAGATGCTCTGCATTTCAAGCGAGAGAAAGCGACACGACCGAACCTCCGGTCACCGTGGGCACGAAGGCGGAGGCGTCATCCTCGGTCGCCTTGACGAACCGGGCGTTGTGCGTGGGGCCATGAACCTCCTTCAGGAACCGGTTGGCCTAGCCCATGGTCGTGATCCCCCGGGACCGCAGTTCCTGCGGCAAGCGCTTCCGAAGCGTCCCGAACATGCGCTCCGGACGCCCGCGCGCCCCGATCAGTGCAGGGCGAACAGAACAGCCCGTGTGTCTCGCTTCCCCTCGGTGATCCCCGTGAAGCGGCTCGTGGTGCCCTCCTCCGGGACAGGGAAGGCCGAGCAGATCCGGCTGCTGGCGTCGACCGGATCCCGCCACTGATCCGGGACCCGTTGATGCGTGGTGCAGCATCATGCCGACCATCAGATGCCGGGGTCGTTGGCGCGGCGCACCCGGTTGCAGCCGTGTGCAAGGCCAGGGTCGGCCACCGGCTTCGCGTGGAAGTGCCTGGGCGCATGGCCCCGGCACCGGGCATCGAACAGCGCCGGCATCGCCATCGTCGTGTCAGCGGGAACACGGGTGTTGGCCTCATGACGCTCTTCCCGGCGGCGCAGGGTGCGCACCGGGATGCCGGGAAGCCCTGCAGCCTGCTCCCGGGTCAGCCTGCCCGCAGCACGCCTCGAACAGACATCGTCAAACTTCATCAGTCGAACTTCCTGCAACACTTCTGCCCGTCTCGTCGCGCCCCCTTTCAAAGGACCGACAATACCGGACAGAGCGCATGTTACCGGAACCGGACATGGCGAATGTCAGCGACACCCTTGCGCCGCGACTATTGTCCGAGTATGGCGAAACCCCTATAGTGCGGAGATGGCAGCGGCATGGTGAAACCGGTCGAATGGGTCGGCTCCAGCAAGGCGGATATGAAGCGCTTCCCGTACCCCGTGCAGAACCGCATGGGGTTCGCGATCTACCGCGCCCAGCTCGGACGCCAGCATCGGGATACGAAGCCGCTGAAGGGCTTCGGCTCGGGTGTTATGGAGGTCGTCGCGCGCCACGACGGCGACACCTTTCGGGCTGTCTACACGGTCCGGTTCGAGACCGCTGTCTATGTTCTGCACGCCTTCCAGAAGAAGGCGAAACGAGGTATCGCGACCCCGAAGCGGGAACTCGACCTGGTCCGGCGCCGCCTGCGCGCCGCCGAGCGACATCACCGTGAAACCCATAGTGGAGGCTGACGCCATGGAACCCAAAGAGACCGCCGTGGAGCGCGGCAGCGGTAACGTCTTCGCCGATCTCGGCTTTCCCGACGCGGACGCCCACCTCGTCAAGGCCGAGCTGGTCAGCCGCATCGACGACATCGTGCGCGACCGCGGCATCACCCAGACCGAGGCCGCGCGGCTGCTCGGCCTCTCCCAGCCAGACGTGTCGCGACTGCTGCGCGGCGACTTCCGCGAGTACTCGCTGGAACGCCTATTCCGGTTGCTGACGACGCTCGGGCGTGACATCGAGATCGTCGTCCGTCAACCCCGTTCCGCCGACGGCGGACGACTCCGCGTCGCCGCCGCCCAACCCGTCTGATACCCGGCGCCGACGGCAGGAGTCCTCTCCGGACCGGGAGCGAGAACCTGCGCATGGCCGCACCGCCGTCTCGACACCGATTGTCGGCAAGGCGTGAGGGGGTGCAAGACGCAGCGTGATCCGTTTGGGCTTCTCGCGGACCACGGATTGAAAGGTAAACTCGAATTGGTCCTCGACGTCCCGGACCAGCCAGCGCGGTTGCGGACGAACGGGAACCTCAGACCGAATCGAACAGGAGCGGTCCCATGTGGCCGTTACCGAGTCGCGCCCTTCAAGCCCGAGGTCGCCCCGGAACTCTTCCCGAACGGCCATGACGGAGTGCTCGCGATGTGCAGTGATGCGCTGCCCGAATTGATCCTGCCCGCGCCGGGAACCGGTTCACACAAGACGATACGCGTCGTCCCTCTCACAGCGGTTGCAGCCGCCTTGTCGGTTCGTGCGGTACCGCTTCCAGCATCACGCGGCCTCCGCCGACCCTTCCGGCCGGCGCGTTGTCGGACAAGCGTTGAATTAGGTCCAGAGCCGGCCTGCGAACGGATGTGAGCACCGAATCAACCTCCGGCGTGACAGACAAGACTAGCCGCACGAACACAGACCGCCGTCTCCCGGAGGGAATGGCCGCATCCCGGATGTATCAGAAACACGCGCAACAGGCTTTCCGGATACTTGTCCTTGCGAAGCCCCTCATCGCTCCCGTCGAAAGCGCTGACCGAGCCCAGTCACGGAGAATCAACCTCAGAAACCCCAGTTCTCGTCCATCGCATGCCGCCGCAAAATCCCTCCAAAGACACCCGATGACGGGCGTCCCGACAAAAGGAAAACAAGTTGGCACGTATGACCCCATCCCCGATCGCCAGCGAGGGCCTGCTCGACGGCGGTGCGGCGATGAAGGTCATGCTACCTGCCTTCCAGACCGTGCGGTCATCTGCCCGGAGCCCGCGTGGGGTGAGCGGGGATCCGGTCCGCGCCAGAGCCTGGCATCGTGATCTTGCGCACGCGCCGACCTTCGCCGGAGCGTACAGGCCAGACGCCCCGTCGCGTATGCGCGCATGGCTATCAAAATCGCTAGCTACGGGTCATCCCTCATGCCTTCCTTGTCGTCCTGACGAGAAAGGAGCACAACAAGCCAACCGAAGGCACACCCGCCCGATTCACAATAAACCTCTTGCGCTTCGAATTGAGCCATCTTGCTCCAGAACTGGTCAGAAATGGCGGCATGCACAGCAAACTGCAGCAGACCGCAGCACCGCGACGGACTGGCAATCCGGTGATGGGTTAGCGAAGATAGGCTACGCAGCCCATCATCAATCGCCGATCAGATCGAACCAGGCGTCTTCTGTCAGTATCTTGATCCCCAACTCTTCGGCTTTCTTGGCCTTTGAGCCGGCGCCGGCGCCAGCAACGACCAGATATGTCTTCATGGATACCGACCCGACAACCTTTGCGCCCAGTGCCTCAGCGCGTGCCTTGGCTTCTCTCCGTCCCATGCGTTCCAAGGTGCCGGTAAAGACAATCACTTTACCAGCCAAGGGGGATTGGGTCGCTACAACCTCCGCGTCTTCGACGATGACTTCTTCGGCAAGATCATCAAGGACGGACAAGTTGTGGGGCTCGTCAAAAAATGCCACCAGATCATCGGCGAGGGCCAGGCCCACCTGGTCTATGCTGCACAGTTCGGCGTAGGCTTCACCGACGTTTTCTGACTTCACGGCATGCTTCGCCATGGCACGTTCGGCGACAACTTGCTCCATGGCCGAGCGCCAAGCCTCGAGGGAGCCGTACTGGCGGGCCAGCAACTTGGCTGTCGCCTCGCCGACCTGCCGAATACCCAAGGCATAGATAAAGCGATGCAAGGGAATCGTCCGCCGGTCTTCAATTGCCGCCAGCAGATTATCTACCGACTGCTCGCCCCAGCCCTCCCGTGCCTTGAGATCGCCCTGATGATCACGCAGACGAAAAATATCGCCGGGCTTGGTGACCAGGCCATCTTCCAGAAAAGCGACCACATGCTTGGTGCCGAAGCCTTCTATGTCAAAGGCGTTGCGCGACACGAAATGTTTCAACCGCTCGACACCTTGGGCGGGGCAAATCAGGCCACCAGTACAACGCCGCACCACCTCACCCTCCGGACGAACAGCGTGGCTCCCGCAGGCTGGGCAAGCGTCCGGAAACCTGAACGGTCTTGACTCCGCCGGTCGCCTGTTCGTCAAGACTTCCACAACTTGGGGGATCACATCACCAGCGCGCTGGACGATGACCGTATCGCCTTCCCGGATATTCTTCCGTTCTATCTCGTCTTCATTGTGCAGAGTGGCGCGCGATACGACGACGCCACCAACCGTAACGGGTTCCAAATTGGCGACCGGCGTTAATGCGCCCGTACGTCCCACCTGAATGGTGATCTGGCTTAATACAGTCTGCACCCGCTCAGCCGGAAACTTGTGCGCGGTGGCCCAGCGTGGCACGCGGCTGATCATACCCAGCCGCTTTTGCCAGTCCAGCCTGTTGACCTTGTAGACGATACCGTCGATGTCGTAAGGCAGCGATGCCCTTTTGGCCTGGATTTTGTCATATAGCGCCATGATATCGTCGATCGATCGACAGAGATGAGCATGGGGATTGACGCTGAAACCCCAGGCTTTGAGGCGGTCCAGAAACTCCCACTGGGTTTCACCGATATCCGCCGCCGGACCGTCGTCCGCCAGCACGCCCCAGGAGTAGGCGAAAAAGCGAAGCTTCCTTTGGGCGGTGATCGTTGGGTCCAGTTGCCGGAGTGACCCGGAGGCGCTGTTGCGCGGGTTGGCGTAGGCGACGAGACCCCGTGCCTCCCGATCGGCGTTCAGCGTCATGAAATCATCCTTTTGCATATACACTTCACCCCGGATTTCGACGTGGCTTGGCGGGTCAGCGTCCGTCAGCGTTTCGGGCAGGTCCACAACGGTCTGCAGATTGGCGGTCACGTCCTCACCGACAGCGCCGTCGCCCCGGGTTGCCCCCAGAATGAATCGACCGTCGCGATAGTGGACGGTTGCCGACAAGCCATCGATTTTTGGTTCGGCGACCATGTCCAGCACGCTATCTGCCTCCAGGGACAGAAACCGCCGAATCCGGTCGATAAAATCCTCTACATCCTTGCGGGAAAAGGCATTGGACAAGGAAAGCATGGGAGATCGGTGCTTGATCTGAGCGAACCCATCGCGCGGCTTGGCTCCGACCCGATTTTCCGGACTGTTGTCCAGCCTGAGCGCAGGGAATCTTTGCTCGATTTTCCGATTTCTCTGACGCAGCGCATCGTATGCAGCATCACTGATCGTTGGCGCATCACGCTGATAGTAGGCATCATCGTGCCGCTGGATCTCCATCGCCAGCCGTGCAAGTTCGGCCCGCGCCTGATTCTCCGTCAAAGCCTCAATATCGATCTCCGCTGTCATGATCTGGACGCCATCAGGGCTGCGGCGGCGGCCCGCGCTTCCTCCGTAATAGCTGTGCCTGAGAGCATGCGCGCGATTTCCTCTTGCCGGGCGTTTGCATCCAGCGGATCTACCGCCGTCACCGCCAAATCGTCCGAAACGGTCTTGCTGACACGCCAGTGATGCTGTGCTCTGGCGGCGACCTGAGGCGAATGGGTAACGACAAGGACCTGGGAAGCCTTCCCCAAGCGCAGAAGACGCTCTCCGACAGCCGCAGCTGTTGCGCCGCCCACACCGGCATCTACTTCGTCAAAGATGATCGTCCTGGTGCCATCGTCCTGTGCCAACACCACTTTCAGCGCCAGCATGATGCGAGCAAGTTCGCCGCCTGACGCGATTTTGCTGATCGGCCCCAAGTGGGCACCCGGGGTTGTTCCAATTTCAAAAGCGACGTGATCCAGGCCATGGGCAGAGGCTTTCGCAGGTTCCAATGCGACTACGCGCGTGGCGAATCGGGCACGTTCCAGTCTGAGGGAGGACAACTCGGTCATGACGAGTTTGTCCATGCGCTCAGCCGCGGCTTGGCGCGTCTCGCTCAGAACGTTGGCGGCGTTCTGATAGGCTAATGCGGCTTCGTCGGCGCTCCGGCGCGCGGCGGCCATGATGCCGGATTGATCTTCGACGACCGCAAGACGTTCCGAGATTTTCTCCAGCAGTGACGGCAGCCGCCAGATCTCGCACCGGTGCTTGCGCGCTGCGTCGCGCAAGGCCGCCAGGCGATCATCCACCTGCAAGAGGCGATCAGGCTGCGCGTCTGTCCCTTCCGCGACGGCCAATGCCGCAATATAAACCTCGCTCAATTCAATACGGGACCGATCCAGCGCTGCGATTGCCGACTCGAACAAGTCGGGTGCCAACGCCGCTCCTTTCTCCAGGGCGCGCGCAGCGTCGTCCAAGGCGCTGTCCGCCCTGCTATCCGGTCCGATGGCGGCAACAACATCGTGGCTGATATCCAGAAGTTTCTCGCGACTGGCCAGTCGGGCGCGTTCGGCTGTCAGGCAGTCCTCCTCGTCAGGCATTACCGCCAGATCGGTCAGTTCTCCATGAACATGGCGCAAGTAGTCTTCGTCTCGTCTGGCGTTATCGATCTCCTTTTCGAATTCCTGCAGCTTGTCCCGTGCTTCAGACCAGTGCCTCCAAGCAGCGAGAACAGCCTCCGTTGCCGCGGGATGCCCACCAAAGGCATCCAGGACCTGCCGGTGGGTTGCTTCATCCAAAAGGCCGGTCTGGTCGAACTGACCATGGATTTCGACAAGATTGGCGCCAATCGTCTTCAACAGGCCAACGCTGATAGGCTGGTCGTTGACAAAGGCCTTGCTGCGACCGTCGGCACCCAGGATCCGACGCAGGATAACATCACTTTCGCCGGAATTCAGGCCATGTTCGCTCAACACTCTGGCAACGGGGTGCGATGTTGCGATCTCGAAAGTCGCTGTGACGTTGGCCTGGTTTGCGCCCATCCTTACATATCGGGAGTTGCTTCGACTACCCAAAGCGAGGCCCAGGCAATCAAGGAGGATGGATTTGCCGGCACCAGTCTCGCCGGTCAGGGCAGTCAGACCTCCATGAAACGTGAGATCAAGAGCGTCAATCAGAACGACATCGCGGATGGAAAGGCTGCTCAGCATCCCCATGCATCCGGCTGCGCGGCCGGAAGTTGATATCGTACCGGCATCAGAAAATCCGGTCCACCATGCGCCCGAACCATGATCGGCCGGTGCCCTTCACGATCAACCGATCGATCTTGGCCGGCGTCTTGGGTTGTCCACGGCTAAGGGTAGTTGTTATCCCTGTGGTGTCGACCGGACTTGATCGTTTGCCCTGCAACAGTGCGAGGCTGTCAGAATACCACTGGCTTTTCTGGAAGTTATGTCCCAATACCGCCGCGGTTCGCCGCGCCTCGTTGCGAAGCCCCAGTGCAATATAGCTTTCGGTCATTCGATGCAGTGCTTCAGGCACGTGCCGCGATGTCTGGTATTCCTTGATGACGGTCTTGAACCGGTTGACGGCGGAAAGATACAGATCCTTCGACTGATAGAAGCGGCCAATCTCCATCTCATGGCCAGCCAGATGATCACTCAAGGTGGTCGCTTTCTGCCTCGAATCGACAGCATATCTTGAGGCCGGGTAACGTTCGGCGACAATCATGAATTCCGCATAGGCGCGGCGGGTGAAATTCTGGTCCCTCTTTGTGTCACGCACTTCCTCAAAATAGCTCAGTGCTTTCAGATAGTGGGCATAAGCCACGTCCTTGTGCGCCGGATGCAGACTCAGGAACCGATTCAGCGTCAAACGGGCAGTGTGATATTCTTTGGCTTTGTAATGCGCATAAGCTACCATCAACTGCGACCGCGCGGCCCAAGGGGAGTAGGGATGTTGGCGGTCCACCTCGCTGAAGTATTTGGCTGCCTGCTTGTAATCTCTTTTGCGCATCAGGTCCTGACCCTGACTGTAGAGTTGCTGGACCGTTCCCTCGATGTACGTGTCGTCCGCTTTCGGACCAAAGATATCCAAGTTGCTGCAGCCGCTGACCAAGGCAACAGCCGCAAGCGGCGTTACGATAGACAGACAAAGACGTGTATGGAAAATTTTGCGAAATTCATCAGCAGTCATGGCAAACCGCTCTCATGCTAGGCACTGCGAAAGACATCCTGCAGTCTTACGATTTCAACTGTATGCCATACACGCCAGCCAAGACGCTACCTGTCTTTCACCACGCAAGTCGAAAGCTCACAGGAAGCCCATGGCGTTATAGTGACATGCGGGAAAGGAGCGGCGGAAACCCGTCAGAAGCGGTTCAGGCTTTCGCGGCAACAGCCTGGAGGTGTTCTTCCGTGCTTGCGCCGACCACCGCCAACAGATCGCCCAACTCCACAAACCGCCAGGACGATTCGTCGGCAAAGAGGCGGCGCAACAACTGGTTGTTCAAGTCGTGGCCGGGCTTGTAGCCATGGAAATGACCGATAATGCGAGCGCCGGCAAGGCGAAGGTCACCCAACGAATCAAGTAGCTTGTGCCGAACGAATTCATCGTGAAACCGCAGGCCTTCCGGGCTCAAGACCATGTTGTCGTCAACGATCACCGCATTGCCCAGCGACCCGCCGCGGGCCAGGCCAGCTGCATGCAGATCTTCAATTTCGCGACGGAAGCCGAATGTTCGGGCAGGCGCCAAGTCGCGACGGAAGGAACCGTCTGACAGATCAAAAGCCCGGAATTGTCGGCCGATCGCGTCAGAGGCGAATTCGATTTCGATGCTGAACGTGCTGCCGCCACCTGGAATCAGCACGGCTGATTTTTCCTCGTATCCAATGGATACCGGTTTTAGAATCTCTATCGCGCGGCGCGGCGCGCTCAATTCTTGCAAGCCGACACATTCGATCAAAAACGCGAACGGTTCCGAACTTCCATCCATGATCGGCAATTCTGGGCCATTGACCTCGACCACGATGTTGTCGACATCCAAACCGGCCAGCGCAGCCATCAGATGCTCAACCGTGCCAACAGTCATGCCATCAGCGTTACCGATCGTCGTGCAAAAGCGCGTGTCCACAACATGATCCCATCGCGCCGCAATCTCGGCGCCACGGGCGGCTACGTCCGTGCGACGGAAAACGATTCCGGTATCGGCCTCTGCAGGGATGAGCGTCATGCCAACCTTCGAGCCCGAATGCAATCCGACACCGGCGCATGAGATCGTGTCTTTGAGGGTGGTTTGCTTCAACCAACCTCCCTGTGGCGAGTCGTTGAGTCGACGCAACCCCGAGTTTTCAATCGCTGCCATGGGCAATCATTTTTTCGTACTACTCTATTGAAGTTGTTCTTGGATGAACTTCCCATACCGCTGACACCGCGGTGACTGAAGGCCGGGCGATGGGCATGATCTCAGCGACAGAACGCTGATTCCTTTTACTTATTTCGCAATAATTACTCATCGGCAGACTAGATGTGCAAATCACTCTTTGTTACGTCATATTACATCTCCCTAGCCGTATCGGATCAATTCGCCTGACGACGCAAAAATGCCGGTATTTCCAGAAGATCATCATCTGTCGTCATATCGGCTTTACTGGTGACCAGGCGAATTCCGTTGTCAATTTGGGGCTTGGCGGCGGCAACTTCTTCAGAACTGTCCTCCACTTCGTCGCTGACGCGGTCGTTTTGCCGAGCACCGTTCTGGTCCGCCGAGGGTTTCTTGCGGCGGTTGAGCAAGAAGGAAAACATGGAAGCCCGCGTGCCCGCAATCGCTTCCTCCTTCTCGGCTGGTGCCGGTTCTTCCTTGATGGCCTCTTTGGCGCAGGTTTCAGAACGCGGCTCCGGACGCAGTGCGAGTTGCGGTCGCGTGTCCTGGATAATCTGTCCGGTCTCTGTCGATGGAAGCATGGTAACCGTTCCCTTGCGTTGGCTGTTCAGCAACTCAACCGCAGCTTCTTCAGCCGATAGTCCTTCAGACGCGATGTCGGCCGCCGCTTCTACCTCATGATGCGAGACGGCATGGATATGATCTTCCTCTTCAGCCATGTCGGCCGCCGCTTCGGAGAACATGTCGGACTGGGTGGAAGCGTCGGGTTGCTCGCTGGAGTCTGCAATCTCGGACGCCGCGACCTGCGGCGGCGCCGGGGTTTCGACGGTTTCGACCGGATAGTCCGAGACCTGATCCAGCAAGGGGTCGTGTTCCATTTCGTGCGCGGGTGCCGGTTTGAGAACCTTGACATCGGTTGGCCACTGCATCACCGTCGTCGCGCTGTCCATACCGGTCGCGAATACCGACACCCTGATTTTACCTTGAAGTTCCAGATCAAAAGCGGACCCGAAGATGATGTTGGCTGTCGGATCAACCTCGTCGCGAACACGGTTGGCGGCGTCGTTGACCTCGTAGAGTGTCAGGTCGGGACCGCCGGAGATATTGATCAGCAGACCGCGGGCGCCCTTGATGGAAATTTCATCAAGCAGGGGATTGGCGATTGCCGCTTCCGCCGCCTTGATGGCACGACCTTCGCCGTCTGCTTCGCCGGTGCCCATCATCGCCTTGCCCATTTCGGACATGACGGAACGAACATCCGCGAAGTCCAGATTGATGAGCCCGGGCAGGACCATCAGGTCGGTGATGCTGCGAACGCCCGAAACCAATACGTCATCCGCCATCCGGGCGGCATCGGAAAAGGTCGTGTGCTCGTCGGCAATCTCGAACAAGTTCTGGTTGGGGATGACGATCAAGGTATCAACGACGTCTTGCAGTTCCTGCAACCCGTCTTCCGCCAAGCGCATCCGCCGAGACCCTTCAAAATGAAAGGGCATGGTGACGATGCCGACAGTCAGAATGTTGTTGTCGCGCGCCGAACGTGCAACCACTGGCGCGGCGCCTGTTCCGGTGCCACCGCCCAAACCGGCGGTGATGAAGACAATGTGATTGCCCTGAAGATGCTGGGTAATCTGGTCAATCTCTTCCTCCGCTGAAGTGCGGCCGATTTCCGGCTGGCAACCTGCACCAAGTCCTTCAGTGGCTTTCAGTCCCAACTGAATTTGGCTTTCGCATTCGGATTCGGCAAGCGATTGGGCGTCGGTGTTGGCCACGACGTATTTTACGCCTTCGATGTTGGCGTTCAGCATGTTGTTGACGGCATTGCAGCCAGCACCGCCAATACCGAAGACCAAAACATTGGGACGCAGATGAGGAAGAGTTTGAGGCATGGATAGGTTGAGAGTCATGATGGCCTCCTGAGTGTGAAACGGTAAAACCGGGATTGGTTGGGTCTGGAGAAAGGGAGGTTGAGACAGTTTGTCAGAGATGCTCTCTTAGCCAGCCGCCGAAGCGGCCAAAGACCCCAGACGTCGCGCCACGTGACTGGGCAGCGGCGAGTGCGCCCAGGGCACTGCCCAGTCCCACTGTATCAGTCCGGGTTTCAGCGGCGAAACAGAGCAAACCTGTGCACGTGGTATAGGCTTGGCTGGTGGCCGTTTCGGCAAGGCCGTCCAGGGGCAGAGATCGGCCAATCCAAACCTTGCTGTCGAAGATTGAACCAGCCAGTTCAGGGACGCCCCTCAGTTGACAGGCGCCGCCGGTCAATACTACGCGGCGACTGTCTTTCGTCAGATACGGTGCGTCTCGCAGCCGGCTGCGCACCAATTCCAGCGTTTCTTCCAGCCGCGGGCGGATAATGCCGGTCAGCAGGCTCTTGGGCGCCGGTTGTGGCGGGGCATCCGAATGGGCGCCAAGACACGGGATATCGATGATCGCGCTGTCGTCCGCCGACGAGCGCATCGCGTTGCCGAAACGGATCTTCAGCTTTTCTGCCTGCTCGATTGGGGTCGACAAGCCATGGGCCAGGTCATTCGTCACCTGCTGCCCGCCAACCGGGATGCAGTCGGCAAAAACGATCTCGCCATCCTGAAAGACGGCAACACTTGTGACGCCGGCGCCCATATCGATTACGGTCGCGCCGAGGTTTCGCTCGTCCTCTCCCAAGGTTGCCAGTCCGGCGGCGTAGGGCGCCAACACGAAATGGTCGATTTTCAGGTGACAGCCGCGGATACAGGCTGCCAGGTTACGGATAGGTCCGGCTTCGGCGGTCACGGTATGGATTTCCGCGCCCAAGGTCTTGCCGAACAGACCATGCGGGTCCCGGATCCCCCGCGCATCGTCAAGCCGAAAGCCCACAGGAATGGCGTGAATCAGTTCGCGATCAATCACGTTGTCAACACGGCGACCGCGATGCAGGATACGTCTGATGTCAGTCGAGCCAACTTCGCCGTTCACCGTCGGCACTTCAAACGACATGATTTCCGATTTGGGTCGACCGCAGTTGACAGAGGCGATCACCGATTTTACCGTTTCGCCCGTCATGTTTTCGGCGATATGGATGGTAGTGGCGATCGCGTCACGAGCCGCATCCATATCCACAACAGCGCCTCGCAGCATGCCTTGCATGTCGCATTTTCCGATGCCGACAACACGCAATCGCTCGGCCGTCCGAGCTTGGGCAATCAGGCACGTCACCTTGCTGGTGCCAATATCCAGCGCCACAATCAACTGGTTTCGGTTTGGTGCAGATGTACCGTTCAGACTGGCCATGTTCAGGTTGTCCTGCTACCCCGATAGCCAGAATGGCCGCTGCCCTCGCGGCTACTTTTTTCCATCACCGAGCCGGGTTTGCGGATGACGAAATCGAATCTCGTTCGCATATCGAATCCAAGCGCGCCCTTTGCCAACAGCTCGTGAGTCTTGTTGAGCGCAGCAAACCGGTGCCAGGCAGCGTCTGGGCGGCGTTCCGGCAATTTCAAGAAGGCACCATTGTCAAACGTCAGATCCCATCGGCGCTGTCCCTTGCGAGTCGCCGAAACGACCCGCTCGGCAAGAACAGGACGGGAGCGCAGAATTTTCAGCAGCGCCGCTGCAGCAACCGGAGCGCCCTTTCCCTTGATCAGCAGTTTCCCTCGATGATCCGCCGCAGCGTCAACGTCGATGACATCACCGTTGCTCGCGACAAGCTGCATGCGGCCATCATTTTGGTAGCGCGCGATAGCCGTGTGTTCCCGGATGCGGATGAAGAGAACGTTGGGCCAGCGGCGCTCTATGGCTGCGTCACTGATCCATGGCAGCGTGCGCAAGCGGCGACGCAGGGCGGCAATGCCAATTCCTGTCAGGGCAGCGCCGCGGTCCAGACCCAGAACCGAAGACAGCGCTTTCCGCGACGTCCGATGGCGGCCAACGACATAGACGTGCTCCAGCCTCAGCAGACCCAGCGACGCTTGGAGTGCCTCCCGCGCGTCGCTTGCACCCTGGTCCACGACGGCGATTGTCGAATCCAGGCGACCGCTCTGCCAGAGCCAAACCGGAAAGCCGAACAGGGCAAGCAAGGTAGCAAGGCGAAAGGCGACTCCGGTCTGCTTGCGAAGCCGATCCCCGACAATACGCAGCGGTCGCGATCGAGCCCGGCGGATGCGCCGTGGCGAACGCGCGCCATCTGCAATGGAACCCGACATCGTGGTTGACTGCACATCAATGACAGCGGGGTCCGACTTGTGATTACTGGCGTCGTAATCGCCCTCGTCATTCCGGCCTGGAACTGTTGCAGCAGCCTTGGCGATAATGGCGGCCGCGCTGATGCCAGCGCCGCTGTCGCGGTCCTGCGCCTTGCGTGAATTCTTGCTGAGGTTCAAGCGTCGCATGCGGCGTGTTCCACCATCCAGATCAACAGGTTTTCCAAGGTCCAGCCGGCATGCGCGGCGATTTCCGGCACCAGCGACGTCGGCGTCATGCCGGGCTGGGTATTGACTTCCAGAACGATCAGGTCGCCGGGGTTTCCCCGGGTGTCGTCGTAACGCAAGTCCACGCGGCTGACGCCCCGGCAACCCAAGGCGGCGTGCGACTTGAGGGAAAGCTCCAGCGCCAGTTCGTAGATGCTCTCATGAAGCGGCGCAGGCATCAGATGCTCGGACTCGCCCGCAGTGTACTTGGCGCGATAGTCGTAGAATCGACGCGGCGTGCGAATCTCGATGGCGCCCAGCGCGACATCGCCAATGACTGCCACCTGGATTTCTCTGCCGGGAACGTATCTTTCGATCAGGATGCGCTCATATTTTGTATATTCCCGGCGCAGTTCCTCCCAAGGCTTGTTATCGGTTTCAAAGGCGATCTGCACCCCCACCGAACTACCCTCACACAGTGGCTTCATCACGTAGGGTCGAGCTGGTTCATTGAAGGCGTCAAGCTCGGAGGATGGCACCACCCAACCCTCGGCAACAGGGATGTTCTGCAGTGCGAAAATCGCCCGACTGACTGACTTGTCCATTGCCATTGCCGACGCCAGAGCACCGGAATGGGTATAAGGAATTTCAAGTATGTCGAGCAGGCCTTGAATCCGACCATCTTCGCCGAACGGGCCATGCAGCGCGTTGAAGACCACGTCTGGCGCTGGGTCCAGCGCCTTGAGCAGCGCCTCCACATTGCGCGTCACGTCAACAGGCGTCACATCAAAGCCGGCGCTCTCCAGACCCTCGACGCAGCCCTTGCCGGAGGACAGCGAAATTTCCCTCTCGGATGAAAAGCCGCCCATCAACACGGCAACCCGGGTCATGACGCGCCTCTTGCGGCCGCACCGCTATCATCCGGCTCGCCGATTCGCCCGATTTCCCACTGCAGATCGATGCCGCTCCGAGCCTTTACGCGAGCGCGGATATCCTCGCCCAAACCTTCCAGTTCCGCCGCGGTCGCATTGCCCGTATTGATCAGAAAATTCGTGTGCTTTTCTGACACCATCGCGCCACCGCGCCTCAAGCCTCGACAGCCGGCCGCATCAACCAGTTTCCAGGCAGAATGACCGCAGGGGTTACGGAACGTACTGCCACCCGTTCGGGTGCGCATGGGCTGACTTTTCTCTCGGTATTGCCGAATCTCGGTCATTCGCGCACCGATGGCGTTCGGGTCTCCCGGGGCACCACGCATGACAGCGCTGGTGAAGATCCAGTCCTCGGGGATTCTGCAGCGGCGATAGCTGAAGCCCATATCTTCCAGGGAAAGCTCGTGGATGGTCCCTTCCGGATCGACGGCATTGCAGGATACCAGGATGTCCTTCATTTCGCCGCCACAGGCGCCCGCATTCATGCGCAGGGCGCCGCCTATCGTGCCGGGAATCCCGGACAGAAACTCCAATCCGGTCAGGCTGGCGTCCCGAGCGGCGGCGGAAACGGCAGGGTCAGGCGCGCCTGCGCCAGCGCTGATTTCGTTGCCATCCACTTCGATTCCAGCCATCTCACGGCCCATTCGAATGATCAGACCGCGCACGCCACCGTCGCGTACCAGTGTATTGGATCCAAGACCCACGACAGTTACCGGCGTGCCCTTCGGCATCTCACGAAGCATGTGAACCAGATCGTCCCGGTCTGCTGGCCGGAACAGGACTTCCGCAGCGCCACCCACCCGGAACCAGGTTTCGTGGTTCAGGAGCGCGTCGGCCACCAGATCACCGCGCACCGGCGGCAGCCGGTCGATCAAGGCACCGGAATCGAGGCTTGTCGTCATCCGCCGCCCCCCTTCAGGGCTCTGATTTGTTCTGGCAACGCGTGGGCCCAGGACGAGATGTTGCCAGCGCCAAGGCAAATCACGAAGTCACCATGACCGGCAATGTCGGCGATCAACTCGGGCAGAGTGTCTTCCGACTCCAGGATGCGCGCATTGCGATGACCATGGTTCCGAAGGCCAGCGACCAAGCCTTCCTTGTCGACCCCGGGAACGTACGTTTCGCCGGCGGCATAGACATCGGCGACGACTACCTTGTCAGCGTCGTTGAAACAGAGGCAGAAATCTTCAAACAGGTCTTTGAGCCGCGAATAGCGATGCGGTTGAACCACAGCAATGACCTTGCCGGCGCAGGCAGCCCGCCCCGCCCTCAGTACATGGGCAATTTCGACTGGGTGGTGGCCGTAATCGTCAATGATCGTGACGCCGTCGACGACCCCGGTCCGAGTGAAGCGGCGCTTGACGCCCTCAAACCCGGCAAGGGCCTTGCGGAAGGTCTTTTCTTCCAGGTCGAGTTCCCAACTGATGGACAAAGCCGCCAACGCATTGCGGACATTATGTTCGCCCAGCATCGGCAGTTCGATATCGAAATACTTGGCTTGGCGGTTCTGACCCCGTTCCTTGATATCGACATCCAGGACCGTTTTGTCAGCATGATAGCGAACGTTGACGGCGCGAATGTCGGCCTGCCGCGAATAACCGTAAGTGATCAAGCGTCGATCAGACAGACGCGGGATCATCGCCTGCACTTCAGGATGATCAATGCACAGCACGGCGAAACCGTAAAATGGTATGTTGCCGACGAACTCGTCGAAAGCGGCACGCAGGGCGTTGAAATCGCCGTAATGGTCGAGGTGCTCCGGATCAATACTGGTGACAACTGCGATGGTCGCCGGCAGCTTGAGGAACGAACCGTCGGACTCATCAGCCTCAACGACCATCCAATCACCGTTACCCAGGCGGGCATTGGTGCCGTATGCATTGATGATGCCGCCATTGATGACGGTCGGGTCCATCCCAGCCGCGTCCAGCACGCAGGACACAAGCGAAGCTGTTGTTGTTTTACCGTGGGTGCCGCCGACAGCGATGCCCCACTTCAAGCGCATGAGTTCGCCCAGCATTTCCGCGCGACGGACAACGGGGGTCAGGCGCAACCGGGCAGCGGCGACTTCCGGATTGTCGGATTTGACGGCTGTCGAAACGACGACGACCGAAGCATCGCCGATATTCTCCTCGGCGTGGCCGACGGCAACGTCAATTCCCAATTCCTGCAACCGCCTGACGTTGGTGTTGGCGGCGATGTCCGATCCGTGCACCTTGTAGCCCAGATTATGCAGGATTTCGGCGATCCCGCTCATCCCAATGCCGCCGATGCCGACGAAATGAATGGCCCCCAGATCTATAGGAAGTTTAGACATCCTGATGCGCTGTCCCGTCGATGACGGACACGGTGACGTCGGCAAGACGCTCCGCCGCATCGGGCCGACCAATGTCGGCCGCAGAGGCGGCGACCGCGGCCAAGGGTGCCGGGTCTTCAAGAAGATCAATCAGTTTGTTCCTGAAGCGTTCGGCTGTGAAGTCTTTCTGGGACAGCAACCAGCCGGCGCCAGCCTTCTCAATGTATCGGCCGTTGGCGGTCTGGTGGTCGTTAGCCGCATGTGGATAGGGCACGTAGATCGCCGGAACGCCAGCCACCAGGGCTTCTGCACAGGTGGATGCGCCGGCCCGGCAGACCATGAGGTGCGCTGCAGCCAACCGGTCCGGCACATTATCAAAGAAACTCCGGAGATCGGCGTCGATGCCGGCAGCGTCATAAGCGCTGCGTACGCGCTTGATGTCTTCAGGGCGGCACTGCTGCGTGACCTGCAGTCGTTGTCGCTTGGCTTCGTCCAGGCCGGCAACTGCCTCGGGAACAACATCGCTGAATACGCGTGCGCCTTGGCTACCACCCATTATGAACAGGTGGAACGGCCCGCCTGATTTGGGCGCGATATAGGTACGTTTATGCAGCCTGTTGATCTCCGGTCGGACCGGATTGCCGGTCTCCACCCGCCGGGCGCTGGTTTGCGGGATGCCCTCAACAGTCGGGAAGGAGATGGCAATAGCGCTGGCCATTTTCGCGATTTTACGGTTGGCAAGGCTCAGATAGCCGTTCTGCTCGTGCAGAATCACGGGTCTGTTCTGTCGGGCGGCCATAAACGTGGTCGGGAACGAAGCGTAGCCGCCAAATCCGACGACGCCTGCCGCCCCGTGCCGCCGCAACAGGCGGCCAGCGACAAGCCCGCCACGCAGGAGCGTGAAGACGAAGCCGACTTTACCCGGGATACCGCCTCGGAATGGTGATGCCGCCGGCACAACATGCGCTTCCAGGCACGACTTCAGCTTGGCATATTCCGCGCCGCGATCATCCGTATAAAGTTTCACTGGATACCCTCGCTTCAGCAGCGCAAGACCCAGAGCTATGGCAGGAAACATATGTCCGCCGGAACCACCGGCTGTCAGGACAATCGTCTTGCTCATAGCGTGCCGCCCGCTCTGTTCCGGGTCAGCGCGAGAATCATGCCCGTACCAACCGCAAGCGCCATGAGCGACGACCCGCCGTATGAGATAAACGGCAAGGTCAGACCTTTTGTCGGCATAAGATGCAGTGTCGAAGCCATGTTGATAATCGCTTGCAAGCCGAATGCCGTAAGAAGACCCACGGCCGCAAACAGAACGAACAGGTTGTTCGTCTCGATCACCCGAGCGAAGCCGCGCAACACGATGAAGGCATAGGTGCCGACGATCAGGAAGCAGGCCAGCAGGCCGAACTCTTCACCGGCCACCGCGAAGATGAAGTCGCTATGAGCGTCCGGAAGCTGATGCTTGATCGTACCCTCACCCGGTCCCTTGCCGAAGATGCCACCGTTGATGAAGGCGCCGAGGGAACGGTCTACTTGATAATTGTCGCCACTCGCCGGATCCAGGAACAGGTTTACACGCTGGGTGACATGCGGGAAGGTAAAGTAGGCGGCCACGGCGGCGCTTGCCACGGCGCCGATCCCGGCGGCGATCAGCCACAAGGACAGTCCAGCCAGGAATATCAGGCAGAGCCAGATGGAAAAGACGACTGCCGCCATGCCGATGTCGGGTTGCGCCGCCAACACCGCCAGAACAGCGGCGCATAGAACAGTAGCGAGAATGCGCCCCGGGAAGCCCTTCTCGACCCTCGCAGTCGCACACAGCCAGGCACAGATGACAGCGAAAGTCGGCTTGATGAATTCTGAAGGCTGAACGACAAGGCCACCAATGGGTAGCCAGCGGCGAGCGCCATTGATCTCCGCCCCGACCAGGCTCGCCAAGACCGAAAAAATGAGTGCGCCGGCCAGCATGACAAGTGCCGACCGACGCACCCAAGGCGGGGTAAGAAGGGAAGTCAGCAGCATGAGCGCGAGAGCCGGCGGCATGAACAGCAGCTGCTGACGTACGAAATGAAAACTGTCGATATTGAGCCGCGCCGCCGCCGCGGGGCTGGCAGCCAGCGTCAGGACGATGCCGTAGGCCAGAAGAAGGCTTACAGCGGCCAGAAGCCAGCGGTCGACTGTCCACCACCAACGGCCGAAGATGCTCGTGTCCGTGCGGGCGGGCGCATAGCTCATGATTTGCCTTCCGCAACGGCAAGGGCGGCCTGGATCAGCGTTCGAAAGACATCGCCCCGCGCGCCAAAATTCTCGAATTGGTCAAAGGAAGCACAGGCTGGCGACAGCAAGATGACGCTTTCAGCGGGCGCCTCCGGAGTCAGCGCTGCCGCAGCGGCCATTTCAATCGCCCTTTCCAGGGTTTCGGCGCACGTGACGGGCAGGGCGGGTAAGGTTCGGTTCAGATAGGTGGCGATCGTCGAGGCATCTTCGCCGATCAGGAAGGCCGCTTTCAGATTGTCAAGACCCGGAGCCAGAGCGTCGTAGCCATCGTCCTTGCCTCTGCCGCCGGCAATCCAGAAGATGTTGTCATACGATGACAGCGCGCGCCCTGCAGAAGCGGCATTGGTAGCCTTGCTGTCGTTGATGAACGCAACGGCCTTTCCGCGCCTGATTGCATGAGCCACCAGTTCCTGCCGATGAGGCAGGCCCGGGAAAGAAACGAAGCCGTCTGCGATGGCTGCAGGGTCGACACCTAGAATCCTGCAGGCCGCCCATGCCGCGGCCGCATTCTGATGGTTGTGACTGCCTCGTAATGCTGTCGCGCCGCCCAGATCAATCGCATAGTCCCTGTTGTCGCCGGTATCGTCCCGAAGCAAGCCGTGCCGAATGCCAACTCCGCCATCGACCGGGACTTCTCCGGATATGCGAATCACGGTGTGGCCTGCGTCTTCGGCGTCCGTCGCCAAATCCTCTGCCAAGGGCTCGTCGATGCCGATGATCAGAATCGCGTCAGGCGTTGTCAGTTCGAACAGGCGGCGCTTCGCGTCGACATAGCCGCCAAGGCCGCCGTGTCGATCAAGGTGATCGTCGGTAACGTTGAGAAGAATCGCGACGCTTGATCGGAGACTGAAGATTCTTTCCAGTTGATAGGACGATAACTCCAGTACATAGACGCCGTCAGCTTCAAGAGCCTTCAAGTCCAGCACGGGCGGCCCGAGATTGCCGCCGATCTGCACCTTCCGCCCGGCCGATGCGAGGACATGGCCGATCAGAGCGGTTGTGGTGGACTTGCCGTTCGTGCCGGTAATCGACACGTAAGTGGCGGCGCGGATCGATCGAGCCAGCAATTCGACATCGCACCAGATGTCCGCGTGCGCGGCCCGGGCGGCAGCCGCAACAGGATGCGCGACCGGAAGCTTGTGTGGAATACCGGGAGTCAGGACGAGCGGCAGATCGGCCGTCCATTCCAGGACGCTGAGATCTGCGAGCGTGATTCCGGCATCCTGTGCCTGCTTCCGGCCGACCGGATTGTCATCCCAAGCCAGCACATCCGCCCCGCTTCTTGTCAACGCGCGCGCGGTCGACAAGCCGGCGAGACCGAGACCCATGACGGCGACTCGTTTGTTGGCGAAATCAGGGACAGGGATCATCAGTTGCCTATCGCAGTTTCAAGGTCGACAGGCCGAGGATCGCAAGGACCGCGGCGATGATCCAGAATCGAACGACGATCGTTGCCTCCTGCCATCCCTTCTGCTCGAAGTGATGATGGATCGGAGCCATCCGAAATACGCGCTTTCCGGTCAGTCTGAAGGACAGTACCTGGATGATGACCGATAAAGTCTCCAGGACGAACAGACCGCCGACAATCGCCAGCACAATTTCATGCTTGACCGCCACTGCGATTGCGCCGAGTGCGCCACCCATGGAGAGCGACCCGGTATCCCCCATGAAGACCATTGCCGGGGGCGCATTGAACCAGAGGAAACCGAGCGCTGCGCCTACGAGTGCGCCGCAGAAAACACTCAGCTCGCCGGAGCCGGGAACGAAGGTCAATTGGAGATAATTTGCAAATACCGCATTGCCGACCAGATATGCAATCAGACCGAAGACGCCGGACGCGATCATGACTGGAACGATGGCAAGGCCGTCAAGTCCATCGGTCAGGTTGACGGCATTCGAAGCGCCAACCATGACGCAGACTGCAAACATGACAAAGGCCCAAAAACCCAAGTCGAGCATGTACGACTTCAGGAACGGGATCGCGAGTCCGGTCGCCAGCGGCACTTGAGGGTCTATCTGATACCTGGACGGGGCGCTCCACCCCAACCGCATGATCCAATACGTCGCCGCCAGAGATATCATGATCTGCCCGGCCAGCTTGAGGTGACTTGGCAGTCCTTTCGACGATCTCTTGATCAGCTTCTGATAGTCATCGAAGAAGCCGAGGACACCGAAGCCGAGTGTGACGATCAGCACACTCCAGACGTAGCCGCTTCTCAGATCCATCCAGAACATGGTGGCAATCGCCACTGAAAGCAGGATCAATACCCCACCCATGGTGGGGGTGCCGCGTTTCCTGAGGTGCGCTTCGGGACCGTCGTCACGAATCGGCTGGCCTTGATCCTGACGCCGCTTCAGCCATCGGATTGTCGGCGGTCCCATGACCAGACCGATCAACAGGGCGGTAATCAGTGCACCTCCTGAACGGAATGTCAGATACTGAAACAGCCTGAAGGCGCCGAAATTTTCGGAAAGCGGGTAAAACAGCTCAAGCAGCATTCTGATTTTCCCGCGCTTCGTCGCGCCCCAGGGCTGCCAAAGCGTGAACGATCGGCTTCATCTGGCTCCCCAGCGAGCCTTTCACGCAAACGACGTCACCCGGCTGCACTGCTTCCACGACGAAGGGCAACAACGTCGCGGAATCTGTCGTATGGGCCCCGCGGACCGTGTTCGGCACCGCATCGTACAAGTGGCGCATGAGTGGTCCGGCGGCGAACAGCCGGTCGATATTCGCATCCACCAGGTCCTTGGCCAGCGCGGCGTGCAGAGCGGGGCCGTCGCTTCCGAGTTCGCGCATGTCGCCCAGAACCGCGATACGTCGGCCACCATCACGCGGATTGGCCAGCATCAACGTCTCGAAGACCGCGCGCATGGCTGCTGGACTGGCATTGTAGCTTTCGTCAATCAGGTCGAAAGAGCCGCCAGCCATGTCGATTCTCTGGCGCTCCCCACGACCTGCCAACGGTTTCAGCATCGCCATCGCAGCGGCATCAAGGGCAGCGCCAGCTTCTTGGATGACGGCCAGCAGGCCTAGTGCATTGATGATCCAGTGATGGCCCGGCGTGCCGATCCGGAAGGAGGTTGGGCGTCCGAAGACCGAGGCGGTCACATCGCTGCCGTCCGAATCCATCAAGGATGTCAGCAATTGCACATCACTGTCTGGATGGGCACCAAATGTCACGCGCCGGTCGACGCCTGCATCTCGGGCCCTGGCATCCAGCAAAGCATAGTGATCATTGTCCCGAGGCAAGACCACGCTGCCGCCCCGTTCGACACCCACGAATATTTCCGCTTTCGCCTCTGCGACCGCTTCGATACTGTCAAAAAACTCCACATGGGCCGGTGCCACGGTCGTAATCAGCCCGACGTGCGGCCGCACCATGCGGGACAGCGAATCAAGTTCGCCTGCACGGCTCATGGCCAGTTCGAAGACGCCGAAGTCGGCGCTTTCCGGCAGGCGTGCCAGAGACAGGGGAACGCCCCAGTGATTGTTCAGATTGCCGACGGTGGCATGGGCTGTCCCCTGCCGCGCAAGGATCGTGCTGAGGCCATCCTTCGAGCCCGTCTTGCCGACGCTGCCGGTTACCGCGATCATCTTGCCGTCGCAACGCGCTCGGGCGGCTCGGCCAAGAGCCTCCAGACCAGCCATCGTGTCATCAACCGTCAGCAATGCGCCACTGGTATTGAGCGGTCGATGAACCATCGCGGCCGCCGCACCGGCCTCAAACGCCTTCGCCACGAAATCGTGCCCGTCGAATACCGGCCCCTTCAGGGCGACGAACAGGTCACCGGCTGCTACGGTTCGGCTATCAATCGACACCCCGTTGGCAACCCAGTCGCTGCTTGTATGGCCGTTGGTTGCCACGGCGGCGGTGGCAGCGTTCCACAACGAATCAGTCATGATAGGCCGTCTGCAGTTGCAATGGCCTGACGCGCTATCACGGCATCATCGAAAAACAGGATGGCATCGCCCACGATCTGGCCCTGTTCGTGGCCTTTGCCGGCGACTACCAGCACATCTCCCGTTTCGAGACTCGCTACCGTTCGACGTATGGCAGTGCGTCGGTCGCCTATCTCAATGGCGCGAGGACTCGCGGCAAGTACGGCTGCTCGGATTGCTGCCGGTTCTTCGCTGCGGGGATTGTCGTCTGTCACCACCACGATGTCGGCGAGCGCCGTCGCGGTTTGGCCCATCATGGAGCGTTTGCCGGGATCGCGGTCGCCGCCGCAACCGAAGATCACCAGAAGACGGCCCCGGGTATGGGGACGCAATGCCTTCAGCACGGCCTTCAGCGCATCCGGCGTGTGAGCATAGTCGACATAGACGGCAGCGCCATTCTGTCGCGAACCCACATGTTCGAGTCGGCCTGGAACGCCTTTCAGGGTTCTGAGCGCCAGCGCAGTTTCCTTGAAAGTGGTGCCGCCGGTCGCCAACACCAATCCCAGTGCGCACAGGACGTTCCAGGCTTGAAAATCACCCACTAGCGGCAGATCGACGGTGACCGATTCCCTCGCGAACGCGACTGCGAGGCGCTGACCATCTGCTCTTGGCGTCAGGCTTTTCAACTGAATATCTGCGGCTGCGCTGCCATAGGAAAGGATCGACAAACCGGCCTTGACCGCGGCGTTGCGGACGGCGGCATAGACATCGCTGTCGGCATTCAGGACCGCTGCGCCGCCAGGCGGCACCAACTCTCCGAAGAGTCGGAGCTTGCAAGACAGATAGGCCTCATTTGTCCCGTGATAGTCGATATGATCATGGCTCAGATTCGTGAACCCCGCCGCATTCAGACGCAGACCGTCCAGACGGAACTGATCGAGACCATGGCTGGAAGCTTCGATTGCCAAATGGCTAATCCCGACGTCGCATAGCGACGCCAGATCCCTGTGCAGGGAGACCGGATCTGGTGTGGTGAGGGAAATATTCCGGTCGACGCCCGGGCCACGGATCCCGAGGGTGCCCAAGCTGACAGCGCTGAATCCCAGTGCTGTCCATATCTGCTGGACGAAAGTGACAACTGAGGTTTTTCCGTTGGTGCCCGTAACGGCGACCTGCGTTTCGGGCTGCGCATCAAAGAAACGGTCGGCCATCCAGGCGAATTGGCGCCGTGGCTCTGGGTCGGCGATCAGGATTGTGGAAGCGCCAGCGGCAACTTCGGCCTGGACATCGATCGTCGACAGGATGGCTGCAGCGCCAAAGTCCAGTGCATCAGGGATAAACCGACGTCCGTCGACCTGCGACCCAGGGATGGCGGCAAACAGAAAATCCCGCTCGACCTGCCGCGAGTCGGCGGTCAGGCCGGTTATGTCTGTTTCACCGGCCCTTGCGTCCCAGATGGCGGTCGCGGCCTGATTTGGCCGTTCGGTCATCAGCGCCGCCAACTTCACCGGTCGTCTCCAGGAGTGGAGAGGGCGTTGCGCGGCAGACGATAACGAATTTGCCCCGAACGGGATGGGCCGGTATCTTGGGCGACGCGGATGGATTGCTGGTTTTCCCGGGAACGGTTACTGCGGTCTGCGCCGGTCCAGATACCGGTATCAGCATCTGACTCTGGTTTCGTTCGTGGGCGCAAGCCAAGCATGGGGGCGACGCGTTCAATGATTTCGCGCGCGGTTGGGGCCGCCACCACACCCGCCGTGGCGTATCCATTGCTTGCCTTGTTGCCCTTGGGCTCATCCAGCGATACCAGCAACACGTACCGCGGCCGATCCATTGGAAAGGCGGCAATGAATGAGGACAGGAGGGCATTGTGTCGATAGCCTCCGCGAGCGGCCTTTTCCGCTGTCCCGGTCTTCCCGCCGACAAGATAGCCTTTGGCATCCGCGCGCTTGCCAGTGCCTTCCACGACCACGCGTCTCATCAAGTGCCGCAATACTCGGCTAGTCGTGCGAGAAACCAGCTGACGGCGCCACAGGGGGAGCCCGTTCGCTCGCTGCAGAAGCGTTGGCGCTACCATGTGACCGTCGTTCACAATACCCGCTACCGCTGCCACGAGGTGAACAGGCGTCACGGCTATACCGTAGCCGAAGGAGATGGTCAGGGTATTGGTTGGCCGCCAGTCTCTAGGATACAGCGGCTTGCCGGCTTCCGGCAGCTCCAGCCGAAGTCTCGACAGCATATCAGCCCGGTGGAGAAAGCTCTTTTGGCGCACGCCGCCGATTCGCTGCGCGATCATCGCCGATCCGATGTTGGATGACTTTATCAGGATCGTCCCGGTATCAACGGGCTTCAGAATGGGGTGAGTATCCCGTATGCGAAACCGGCCAATTTCCAGTGGCTCATCGACGCGGAACATTTCATGCGGATGAGTTACGCCATATTCCAGTGCCATGGCTGTGTTGAGGATCTTGAAAACAGATCCGAACTCGTAGACACCCAGTGTATTGCGGTTAAACTGCGGATCTTGTGATGCAGCACTCGGCAAGTCAGGAACATCGTCCGGCAAAGAGACCATGACGCGGATTTCACCAGTCCGGACATCCATGATCATCGCCGCGCCGCCCAATGCCCGCCAGTACTTGATCGACCGAAGCAGAATACGCCGAATCGCTGCTTGCGCGCGCAAGTCCAGCGCCAGTTGCAGGCGGCGAGTACCGGAGCGCAGGCGCGTATCCATCGCAGCTTCGATGCCAGCGGTGCCCTTGTTGTCGACATCAATGCTACCAACAATACTGGCGACCAGCGTGCGCTGGGGATAGATACGCCGCAATTCCGGCCGCGCGTGCACTCCAGCCAGACCAAATCGGAGCACCTGCTGATAGGCGGCGGGCGCCGCTTGGCGACGAACCCATACAAAGCGAGTATTCTGGGACAGCTTGACCGTCAGGGCCTGTTCGTTCAGGCTTGGAAAGATGTGCTTGAGAATACGGGCAGTTCGCGCCGGATCTCCGATGATCGTCGGATCTGCATAGATGGACCAGGAACGGATACTGGTCGCCAGAACCGTTCCGTTTCGATCGACAATATCTGCCCGATGGCCAGCCGGCAGCGATTGTGCCGTCGCCGTTTTTGCGCGCGCCGCATCGGCGCTGGCGTCCCTGAGGACGCCCAGATCAATCAGGCGGTAGCTGATGATGCCGAAAGCCACAACAAAAACGGCACCGGTGACCATCACGCGCTTCCGTGCGATTTCAATCGCCTCACACGCCTGACCCTCCGAACGCCATCCGCCCGGGCGGCGTCGACCAGACGGCAGCAGTCCGCGGGAAATCTGGCGAAGCTGTCGGATCATCACCGATTCCGGAAAAGGGCACCTGCCGCGCCGGCGCTTTGCTCGGGCGCGCGGCCCTCCTCTTTGGCGGCAAACTGCGCGGCGAAGGTTTCAGGCAATTCGGCGAAGCGACGAAATTGATCGCCGGTCAGAGGGACCAGTTGATCGGGCCTAGGGTGTCGCAGCAGGAACTGGGGCGAAGTCAGGAGGCTCCACTCCGCCTGAAGAATACGAATGCCTCTTCGGTAGTCCTGGATTGCTTCTTCAGTTTGCACCACCTGCCGTTCGAGGTCTCGAACCTCGTGTTTTACAAAGAACAACGCGCCGGTCATGCTCCCTAGCAACACCAGCCAGATGACGGTCGTTAGGCGGATCATGTTGCGCCTCCTGCAGCTTCGTCGCTCAGGTCATGGGGCCAGACAGATGCTGCAGTCCGCTCGGCAGCGCGCAACCGCGCCGATCTTGCGCGGGGATTGGCCTCAATCTCTGCCAACGAGGGCTTGATCGCCCGCCGATGCAGCAGTCGGAATGTCGGCGCGCGACGGTTGCCAGCGACCGGAAAATGACGCGACATGCGCGGTGCACCTTCGCTACGCGCCCGGATGAATCGTTTCACGCGGCGGTCTTCCAGGGAGTGGAAGCAGATCACCGCCAACCGGCCGCCCGGTTGCAGCAGACGTTCGGCACTCCGCAGGCCGTCATCCAATTCTTCCATCTCGTGATTGACGTGGATGCGCAGGGCCTGAAAGGTGCGCGTTGCAGGGTCAATTTTGCCGGTGGGCGCCTTGGGTAGTGCGCTGCGAATGATATCGGCAAGCTGGACTGTCCGCGTAATTGCCTCTTGTGCTCGCGAGGCCACAATCGCCTTTGCAATGCGCCGGGCCGCCCGATCTTGGCCGAGCCGGAAGATGATGGACGACAGGGCTGACTCGGATGCAGTGTTCACGACATCGGCTGCGGTTTGACCGGTGGTGCCCATGCGCATGTCCAGTGGCCCGTCATGCTGGAACGAGAAACCACGCTCCGGGGAATCGAGCTGCGGAGATGAGACGCCGATGTCCAGTGCCACGCCGTCGACAGACGCATCGGTGATACGTCGAATCAAGCGGTCCATCCCGCCAAAGCGTCCCTCGACAAGGGTCAGCCTACCCTTGAAACGAGGCTGGAGGCTTTTGCCAAATGCTATGGCTGCCGGATCCTGGTCGATCGCTGTGACGACACAATCGGCGGCCGTCAGGATTGCCTGCGTGTAGCCGCCTCGTCCGAATGTAGCGTCGACATAATGACCGCCATCCTTGACCGCCAGAGCGCTCATCGTCTCTCGCAACAGGACGGGGGTATGACCGTCGATCATGCCGCATCTCCGGCGCCGAACGACCACAGATCTTTCAGGCCGATTTGGCCATGCTTGCTTGGCGTCGCGCTTTCCAGCCACGCTTCACGGCGTTCCGGCGACCACAGCTGGAAGGTGCTTCCAATCCCCACAAAGACAGCCTGATCGCCGATTTCGGCCAGGTCGATCAAGCTTTCCGGCAGGATGATCCGGCCTTCGCGATCAAACGGCAGTTCTTCCGACCGGGACAGGACGAGTTCGATGGCCTGCTGTTGTTCCGGGGTCAGCCCGCCGCGCGCATCCAGTCGGCCGACAGTGTCTTCGATGCGTTGGTGGTCGCAGGCGTCGACAGCGCCGAGGCCGATGTTGGGCGAGACCACAACACCGTTGAACGCGCTGTCAGACGAACGGGTGGCCAAGGCGGCGCGGAAGCGCGCCGGCACGGACACCCGCCCTTTCTTGTCCATCTTATTCGTAAACGTCCCGATAAACGACGCCATACGAAGCTTACCCCCACTAACGCCAGCGGGCTCTTAATCTTGTGCCTGCCGGGTTCATTTCTTCCGCGCCTGACCCTCAAGTCACACCGAGCCGATCATTCCTGGAAAAAAATGGGATATTATGGAATTAAATGGATGTCAATGGTAAAAACTCATGAAATCTTGGAACCTTAAGTGTCTGATCACGTGGCCTAGCATTCGCCTCGCGCCGCTATCAGAACGCATCGCCGGATTGCCGACCAACGACGAACGCGAACCGGATCCAGTCTTTGAAGGAGTTTGATGATCGCTGCCAGACGGCCTGTAAGCCGGGTTCTGTCCCCGGCCTGCTGCAAAGCGGCTGGCCGGAGGATGGCCATTCATCTGGGGTGACTGTCGCCAGCCACCTCACGCAACCTACCCGGACAGCGGCGCGGAAACCCGCCTGGATGGCCCGGAGGCCATTCGTGCCGTCCCTACTCGGTCTTGCTCCCGGAGAGGCTTGCCCTGCCGCGTCTGTTGCCAGGCGCGCGGTGCGCTCTTACCGCACCCTTTCACCCTTGCCCGCGGCCTTCAGAGTGAACTCCGACAAGGTGCGGGCGGTTTGCTTTCTGTGGCGCTATCTCGGGGGTCGCCCCCGCCGGGTGTTACCCGGCACCGTGTTTCCGTGGAGCCCGGACTTTCCTCACCCCGCCGGGTTTCCCCATCGGCAAGGCGCGGCCATCCGGCCGTCTGGCAGCCTGTACATCGATGTTTGTGCGCCTTTGGTCAAGCTGGCGAACGAACAAATTCGTGACATCCGAGGCAGCGGCTACGGAATGAGGAAATTTTCGGAGCCGTGACGGGGTATTGGCATGAGCGGAGGTCAAATCCGTCAGGAAACCGGTACGGCTTGCGTCATGAAGGGGCTTCCAGCAAGTACCGACGCCAGACCAACGAGGGTGCCAGCTGAAAATGTCTTGGATGATCTGTTCCCGGGAAAGCGCTTCACGTCCTCTCGTCAGTCCCGCGCTGCGGCGACGACAGCCGCCAAGGCCGCCGTTTCTGCGTCGAGCGTGCCTGTGAGCCTGCCGCTTCGATAGTGTCGCTGGAACGCGCCTACGATGGCAACCTGCGCCGATCGATACGCGGCGCGGGGCTCTTCGGTTGTCGGTTCCACTGGCCAGTGATAGCCGATTCGGCAAAGGTTTCGACCCACAGTGTCTGGTTTTTGGGTGAAAGGATCGTAAAGATGCGGTTCAACCGACTCGGGCGCTGGCCAGAACCCTACACCGGCGGCCGCCAGCGCCTGCCAATCGAACAGTTCACCGGGATCAGTCTTGCGTTCGGGCGCGATGTCGCTATGGCCGACAACCCGCAGGGGTAGAATTCGGTATTGCAGGACGATTCGTTTTGCCAGCGCCGTGACAACTGCCATCTGGGCGGCCGGGAAAGGACGATAGCCGAATTCATGCCCTGGATTGACGATCTCAATCCCGATGGAGGCCCCGTTGACATCGGTTTCGCCCTGCCAATAACTCGCGCCGGCATGCCACGCTCGACGATTTTCCGGCACGTGGACGTAAACCGTGCCGTCTTCGTCCACCGTGTAGTGCGCGCTGACCCTGGCCTCGGGATTGCACAATCTTTCAATCGCGCGCCGCACCGTTTCCATGCCCGTATAGTGCAGAACCAGGATGGTCGGCGGCCGGCTTTCCGGCCGTTCATCATGATTGGGTGAGGGACAGTCGACAAAATTCATGACTTCATGAACGCGTCTGTGGTTTTTGGAGGCCGTGTGATGGTCACGACTCCCGCGAGCGTCAGGATCGATCCGATCACCATCTGCCAGGTCATTTGTTCTTCCAGTATCCAAACGCCGCCGAATACCCCGAAAACCGGTACCAGCAACGTAAACGGCATAATGTGGTTCACGGAATAGCGGCGCATGAGCGAATACCAGATGCCATATCCGATCAGGCCTACGCAGACCGTCATGTATGCAATCGCGCCCCAACCATGGGCGCCGGCAGCCGCAAAATCTCGCCAGTGGTTCTCCTCGAAGATCAGGGAAAGCAGGAACAACTGCGGCGCAGCTAACAGGCTACTCCAGCCCAGGACGCCCAGAGGCGGCGCGTCACCCATGGCCTTTACCTGAATGGTTGAGGTCGCAAAAACCAGGGATGCGGCGATGATCAGACCAAGATGGAACAGGTTGGATTCCATCCGTGGTTCGCCGGCGATGAGGGCAATCCCGATGAAGGCTCCGACCATGCCAAGAATGCGTCGCCAACCCAGGTAATCCTTGAACAGAAATGTCGCCAAGATGGCCGCAAACGGCACTTGGAGTTGAATCGCGACAGCAGCGACGGCAGCATCGACTCCTGCGATCCCGGTGAACATCAGCCCAAAATGCAGAGATCCGAGGGTGAAGGAAAGGCCGAACACGTGCAGCATCTTTCCTCGCGGCAAGGTAACGAACGGTACCAGAACGATCCCCATGATCAGGAAGCGGATCGACAGCATGAACATCGGCTCGAAATCGCGATAACCGAATTTTGCCGCGACGAAATTCAGACCCCAAAACACCATCACGCCGGTCAGGAGCGCTGCATGATCTAGGCGCACGGCGTGCAACTCATGCCGCCGACCCGGTCCCGCGGCGTGCAGCCTTTACTTCCTCGCGTTGCATTTCCAGAATCAGCCAGCGGTCCTCGGATTTGGCCAGATCTGCACGCGCAGTTTCCAGGCGCGCCGCGGATTCAGCAAATCGGACCGGGTCTTTGGCAAACAGCGCCTGATCCGAGAGTTCTGCTTCCAGTTCGGAGACCTCGCGTTCAAGCGCCGTCATTCGCTCCGACAACTGGTCCAATTCGCGCTGTTCCTTGTAGCTCAATCGTGTTGCCGCCTTGGGCGGCTCTGGCGGCGGCGGTGACTTCAGCTTCTTGGCAGGCGTCGCCTGCAGCATGCGGCCCCCGGATGGCGCTTCCTTCCGCTGGGAAAGGTGGTCAGTATAACCTCCGGCATATTCTCGGATGCGTCCGTCGCCCTCTAGGACAATCGTGCTGCTGACGGTTTTGTCCAGGAAGTCGCGATCATGGCTGACCAAGAGCACGGTTCCCGGATATTCCGAAAGCAGGTCCTGCAACAAATCCAGCGTGTCCATGTCCAGGTCATTGGTCGGTTCGTCCAAGACCAGCAGATCGCTTGGCATTGCAAGAATCTTGGCCAGCATCAGGCGATTGCGCTGACCACCCGACAATGTCGCCACACGCGCTTCCGCTTCCCGGGGATCGAAGAGCCAGTCTTTCAGATATCCCCGGACATGTCTGACTCGATCGCCGACCTTCACCAGATCGCCACCGCTTTCGCACAAGGTGCTTTTGAGCGTTGCCTTGGGATTCAGTAGGCTGCGTTGTTGGTCGAAGTAGGCAGTGGTCAGACCATTACCGACCCTAACGTGACCAGAGTCAGGCTGGATCTCGCCAACCAGCAGCTTCAGAAGTGTCGTCTTGCCCGCACCGTTGGCGCCAATGATGCCGATGCGGTCGCCGCGGAGGATGCGCGTTGAAAACTTGCTGACAACGGGTCGCTTCTTCGTTTCGCCCCGGAAGCTCTTTGAGATCTTCCGGGCCTCGACGACAAGCTTGCTGCGCGCTTGCCCATCGTCGATCTTCGCCCGGATCCGGCCGGTCTCGCTCAACAAGGCTGCGCGTGCAGATCGCAAGACCTCGAGTTTTCGCAGACGACCCTGGTTCCTCCGCCGCCGGGCTGTTACGCCGCGCAGAAGCCAGCGCGCCTCCTCCCGCAGCCTCGCGTCGAGTTTCCGAGCTTCCCGCGCCTCGTCGCCAAGCACCTGCTCACACCAGTCATCAAATGCCCCAAAGCCGTTGTTCGCGCTGCGCAGGCGACCATTTTGCAGCCACAGGATCCTGTTCGTGACGTTGGCGAGAAATGTCCGGTCATGACTGACCACCAGTGCCGCGCCCTTGAACTGCTGCATGGCATTTTCGAGCCATTGGACTGTATTGATGTCCAGATGGTTAGTCGGTTCGTCCAGCAACATCAGGTCCGGTCGTGCGACAAAGACCTGTGCCAGCGCCGCTCGTCGCTGTTCGCCGCCAGACAAGGTCGTGACGTCCTGCGCGCCGTCCAGGTCAAGCGCCGAGAGCATGGCCTCGACTGCATGGCCCTGGTAGTTATCCTGGGTCGCCCCACGCGCCATGCTGACGGAAACCCAATCAAAAACGGATGCAGCCGCTTTCATTTTGGGTTCCTGAGCCAGATAGGCGATTGACAGGCCCGGCTCTTCATAGCGCTCGCCAGCATCAAGATCCAGTTCGCCGGCGATCAACTTCATCAAGGTGGATTTGCCACAGCCGTTGCGACCGACCAGACTCACCATGTCACCGCGCGCAAGATGAAGCGTCAGTCCTTCAAAAAGCGGCGCGCTGCCGAAGCCAATCGACGTGTTGCGTAGCGACAAAAAGGGGGGCCGAGCCATTGCCTAGGTAAGGCCTCGCTCCTTGGCTACCGCGTCCCAAGCGGCGTTGATCTTGGCGAGATGGCGTGTGGCAGTATCCACAAATTCCTGGGGCAAGCCCTCGGCAATCAGCTTGTCCGGATGATGTTCACGCACCTGCGCGCGCCACGCAGATCGCGCCTCCTCATCAGTCGCCGTTGGCGCGATTCCCAAGACTGCATAGGGGTCGTCCTGCGGTCGAACCGTATGTTTTGCCTCGATCCTGCGGAAATCATCGGAGTCGAAACCGAACAGATCGGAAACCTTCTCCAACCACATCCTTTCGCCGGGATGGTACGTTCCGTCCGCCTTGGCAATGTGGAAGAGCGCATCCAGCAGCGCTTCAAGCATCGCCGGCTGGTCCATGAACATGTCTTTCAGTTGACGAGCATAGGGCTCGTAACCGGCGGCGTCTTTCTTGGCGATGTCGAACAAACGTCCGACATTTTTCGCGTCGCCAGGCGGGACATGGAAGACTTCCTTGAAAGCGGCGACTTCATTGCGGGTAACCACACCATCGGCCTTGGCCATCTTGGCGCCCAGTACGATGACGGCGGTGGTGAACGCAATTTGTCGAGCCGTACGCCCGTTTGGCGCCCGACCAGAGAAGGTTTCGATGGTTCGGTCTGCAACATGGCCAGCGGCGACCCCCAGAATGGCGCCAATCGGCCCTCCGATGGCGAGTCCGGCCGTTCCACCGAGGATTTTGCCCCAGATGCTCATTTCTTTGATGTATGAGGTTACGGAATGACGGGCAAGCAGTTGCGCCGCTGCAAGATCAACTGTCCTGTATCACGAGAGGCAAAAGAAGCGGCAATGCCGAACGCCACGCCCACGATATTGCAGTGTCGCCGCCGGAGAGCAATTCGATGTCGTTCGTTGTGTCTGACAGCCAGCGGAACGCGCATCTCCTCACGATCATCCGGCAACGAAACTTGTGCTCGGAAGGAACCATGCGCCACACCACGCATCCCTTGATCGGGTCCATCGGTTGCACGCCGCCTGCTCCCAAGGCTCAACGATCGCGATATCCATCAAGTGACGTCACCAGAAATAATGAACAAGATATGTTCGACGTCCAGACCCAGTTCTAATAGGCGCAATCCTTCCATATTCGGTCGATCTCGCCGTCCCACCTGGTCTTGAAATCATTCAGCAGGTGGTCAGCGGGACTCATGCCGGCCTCGGCCCGATCTTGCAGGGCCGACAGGAAGCCGGTCTCGTCGTTACCCGCCTTGTCCAGTACTTTGCGGGACGACAGGCCACATCTGGCAATCTCGATGGCGCGCAAGGCGATATCCTGCACCGTGCCCTGACGAAATAGGGTCGCGAATCCGGATCGTGGAACACCATTCCGCAGGGCGTCTCGCTCTTCCATCGTCCAGTCGCTGACCAGGTCCCAAGCCGCATCAAGTGCGGTTTGGTCGTAGAGCAGGCCGACCCAGAAGGCCGGCAGGCCGCACAGACTCTTCCACGTACCGCCGTCGGCACCACGCATTTCCAGAAACGTCTTGAGGCGGACTTCCGGGAAGGCCGTCGTCATGTGATCGGCCCAATCGCTCATGGTCGGCGTTTCACCAGCCAGCCCAACCAAGTTGCCTTCCATGAAGTCACGAAATGATTGCCCGCTGACATCAAGATAGACGCCGTCACGATAGACGAAGTACATCGGGACATCGAGAATATAGTCAACCCAACGCTCAAAGCCGAAACCTTCCTCAAAGACGAAAGGCAGCATGCCGGTGCGGTCCGGGTCGGTATCCCTCCAGACATTCGCGCGCCAGCTCTTGAAGCCGTTGGGCAAGCCTTCCGTGAAGGGCGAGTTTGCAAACAGTGCTGTGGCAACGGGTTGGAGCGCCAGCGCAACCCGGAACTTCTTGACCATGTCGTCTTCAGAAGAGAAGTCCAGATTGACCTGAACCGTGCATGTCCGAAGCATCATGTCCAAGCCGAGATTTCCCATTTTAGGCATGTACTGACGCATGATCTTGTAGCGGCCCTTGGGCATCCATGGCACGTCTGCGCGCTGCCACTTGGGATCAAAACCCAGACCAATCAATCCAGCGCCCATCTCCTTGGTGACGGTTTCGGCTTCCGCCAGATGCGCATGCACCTCGTCACAGGTTTGATGGATGTTTTCCAGTGGCGCGCCGGAAAGCTCGAGCTGTCCACCCGGCTCCAGGCTGACCACGGCTCGATTCTTCTTGAGCCCGATCAGAGTTTCCCTCTCAAGCACCGGATCCCAGTCGAACCGTTGCAGTCCTTCCAGCAGCGCCCTGATCCCGGTCTCGCCTTCGTAGGGCAGGCGCGTGTAATCCTTCCAAGCGAAAGCGAATTTTTCGTGCTCCGTGCCAATCCGCCAGTCGACGGGTGATTTGTTGCCTTTTTCAATGCTTGCGATGAGTTGTGCCTTCGATCGCACGGGCTCGGCATTGGCAGCAGTGGAGATCGACATGCGCGAGGAAGTCCGGAACTGTTCGGAGGAGGTGATTGGCTCGTCAGCCGCCACGACCCCAGGCCGCGGCGGAAGGCCAATCGCCAAGAACTGCTTGCCAGCATGCTAACGCGGCCACGGCGGCCGTGTCCGCACGAAGCAGGCGGGCACCGAGCCCGACCGACATGACATTGGGAAGTTGGTGAAGAAGGTCAAGCTCCTCTGGCGCGAAACCACCCTCTGGGCCGACGAAGACCGCCCACGGCTGCCCGCGGGTGTCACCGCAACGCTGCAGCGACTCGATAATCGGGATAGCGGTACGGGTCTCGTCGATGAGCAGGATGTGCCGATCCAGAGGCCAGTGTCCGATCAGGGTATCCAGCTTCACCGTTTTCCGAACCACCGGGACGGTAAGCCGCGCACACTGCTCGGCGGCTTCAACAGCGTTGGCGCGGAGGCGATTCTCGTTCACGCGGGTGACGTTGGTGAAACGGGTCATCACAGGCTGCAGGGCCGAGACGCCAATTTCCGACGCCTTTTGCGCAATATAATCGATCCGCATCTTCTTGATCGGCGCAAAGCAGAGCCAGAGATCCGGCTCGTCCTGTTGCCGGCGGATTTGGGTGGCTACGGTTACGCAAGCGCTGGGCTTCGCCAGATCGACCAAAGACCCTTGCCACTCGCCATCCTGACCATTGAACAGTTTCAAGGCATCTCCGACTTCAAGGCGCATGACGTTTTTCAGGTAATGGCTCTGGCCCCTTGAAAGCTGGATGGCGGTAGAGGCGTCCAGGCGGGACTTGACATAAAGGCGGATGCCGGGATCGCAAGAATGCCTAGTTGTTCTCGTGCCGCTCACGCTTCGGCCGCCCGCCGCATGGCCGCGACTGCGAGATGATCAGCAAAGCTGGTGTGGTCGATGTTGGCACCGCAAACAACAAGACCAACGGTCTTGTCGGCGAGCGCCTGCTGCAAAGGTCCAGCAAGGGCGGCAAGGGCTGCGGCTGCGGCCGGTTCGACGGCCAGTTTCAGTCGCTCAAAGATCACGAGCATGGTATCCTGCAGCGCTGCATCGGACACCACAACTATCTCCTGCACGAGATCTCGGACGAGGGCGAAGGAGTAGGGTAGATGCAGCGGTGCACCCAAGCTGTCAGCGATCGTGTTGACGGCCACCGAAGTCAAGGGTGCGCCCTCGGCCAGGCTCTGGCGCATGCCGGCGGCACCTTCGGGCTCCACACCATGGATCGTGGCGGGCGATCCAACCTGATCAAAGCCTGTGGCGACACCAGCGATCAGCCCACCGCCTCCTACCGGCACGATCACCGCGTCCAGCGGTGCTCCAAGCTCTGCTGCCTGCCGGGCGAATTCGACGCCTAACGTGGCGGTTCCGGTCACCGTCTCGAGCCCATCAAAGGGATGGATAATGGCACGACCTTCCTCACCACGGATGCGGGCTGTTTCAGCGAAGGCTTCCTGGATGTTGCTTGCCAAAACAATTGTTGCTCCGAGTTCCCGACACTGGCCAATCCGGAATGGATTGGCGGCCTTGTGCATTACCACCTTGGCGTCGACGCCCAGTGCTTGGGCAGCGTAGGCCACCGCAATGGCGTGATTTCCGGCGCTGACCGCTGTGACTCCTGTTCGGCGCTGGAGGTGATCGAGGGCCAACATGTTGCATAGCGCGCCGCGAGCCTTGAAACTGCCGGTTTTCTGGAACAGTTCGAGTTTCAGAACAACACGGGTTTTGCTTCCAACCAACGCCTCCTTGGCATTCCCGGTCCATTCGAGAATCGGGGTTTTAAGCATCCAGGGCGCGATGGTCGCATGCGCCCGGTCAATATCGTCGAGTGTGAGAGCCCCAGCAGTCACAAGCACTTGGTCGATCCGCTGATGATACAAGGTCTGCCGGACTGTCGACGGCAAGACAAGGTTTGGTCCGCAGGCGGATTTGGATGGCTGGGCCTCCATGCCGCGAGGGGTCGGCTTATTGTCAGTGACATGCGCCGCCTCTTCGGCGGAAGGCGTTTCTGAGATCTCATCAGGCGTTCGTTCAGCCGCGACGATCTGGCGGATGGTGACCGATGTCTGTCTCGGGGGCTTCAACCCAACTTCTGAGGAGACTGTCAGCCAAGGCGAATCGGAACGCCCAGCAAGGCCGCCACGCCCACGATCAGGCCGGTTGTCGCCAAGATCAGGCGGATTTGGCGCTTGGGGGCATCTTCCGCCAGACGCGCGATGTCAGTCTTGTACTTCGCCTGCATCCGCTCCTCCGGTCGAGCAAGCTATATCGACAGGGCACTGTCCTGTTCTTCACTGTTCATCTGACGCTAGACATGGGTCCTGTAACAGTCAAGCCTGGATGGCGCAAAACGCGATTGTCTTCGGGTCTTGTGTCCGATGCCTTGCATTACCGCTCTGGCCGATGGTGTCACCTTGCACGGAAACCTTGGCAATGCCCTTCAGAAACGGCTGTGCCGCGCCAGTTGGAACCCATACTGCCAGCGTACAAACCCTATCATCTGCGATCCGCCATGCCCCCATTCCCGGACAAGTGAGCTTCACCCTTCTATCCTGACTCCCCACTCCCGATTCGTCTCCTCCGGCCACTTGTTCGTGGCATCCAGGCCAGCCTTTGAACCCAAGCCGCTCACTGGGCTGGCAAAGTCGAGGTAGTCGATGGGGGTGTTCTCAATCATCGTCGTGTCACGGGCGGGGTCCATGCGAGTGGAGATGGCCCACATGACGTCTTTCCAATCGCGGCAATCTATATCGTCGTCCACGACAATGACCCATTTCGTGTACATGAATTGGCGAAGGTAACTCCATACGCCCATCATTACTCGCTTGGCGTGGCCGGCGTAGGCTTTCCTGATGGAGACGATGGCGATGCGATAGCTACAGCCCTCCGGCGGCAGCCAGAAGTCCACGATTTCAGGAAATTGCTGTTGCAGCAGCGGGATGAAGACCTCATTCAGCGCCTCGCCCAGGACGCTCGGTTCGTCGGGCGGGCGACCGGTGAACGTAGAGAGATAGATCGGATTTTGCCGCATCGTGATGGCGGTGACGCGAAACACCGGAAATTTCTCCACGCTGTTGTAGTAACCGGTGTGATCGCCGTAGGGGCCTTCGTCTTCCACATCCTCCGCCATCACCCGGCCTTCGATAACGATCTCTGCCTGGGCCGGGACTTTGAGCGGTACCGTTCGACAGTCGACCAGTTCCACATTCTTTTCCCGCAGGAGGCCAGCGAACTGATATTCGGAAAGCGTGTCCGGGACGGGCGTGACAGCCGCGACAATAGTGGCCGGGTCTGCTCCGATCACTGCAGCGGCGGGGAAGCCGTCTTTCAGTTCATTCGACCTGGCGGATTTCTTCCAGCGCTCAAACTGCTGCGCGCCGCCCCTGTGGCGCAGCCAGCGCATCAGCGACGTGTTCTTGCCCGTCACCTGCATGCGATAGATGCCAAGATTGAAACCGTCGGTGCGATCGGCATCCGGCGCCGGGCCGCGGGTGACGACCAGTGGCCAGGTGATCAGTGGCGCGGGCTCCCCCGGCCAGCACCTCTGAATGGGCAGGCGGCCGAGATCGATATTGTCACCTTCAAAAACAACTTCCTGGCACGGTGCAGCCCGGACCGTTTTCGGCTTCATGGCAAGTACCTTGCGCGCCAACGGGATCATCTCGATCGCCTCACGGAAACCGCCCGGTGGTTCCGGCTGGCGCAAGAAGGCAAGCATCTCACCTACTTCGCGCAGTTGCTCAGGGGTACGGCCGATCGCCATGGCAATACGCTCCACGGTGCCGAACAGGTTGACGAGTACGGGCATGTCCCAAGTCCGGTCACCGTCTTTGGGCTGATCGAAGCGGATCACTGGTCCCCCTTCCAGGATGGCTGCGCGATGGATTTTCGTCATCTCCAGGTCAGGAGAGACCGGTCTGGTCTCGCGGCGCACATGGCCTGCCTGCTCCAGATATTCCAAGAAATCCCTGAGCGACAAAAACACAGGCAGGGTGCGTACCGACTTGTTCATTGGGATGAGATGGAGCAGCGCACCTGACCGGACAACCCGGCGGATGCCCACAGGATCCGCGACACCGAATTAAAGTCGGCGCCAGCTTGTCACCCTGATCGAGGCACCATCAGGAAACATCGTTCCATCCTGTCGGTTTTTTGATTCTCTTGACAGCGATCTGTCAGGCGGCTGCGCAGCAACCAGTCGAGCGTTCCTGGTTCTCCCGACAGGACAAAGTCACTGAACTGACGGTTCGGCAGTCATGCGGCCCGCAAACGACTGGTGGCAGTGTCGCGCCGCCAGTCTATATGAGGTCGGTACTGCACACATCGCAGGTTGTGCAGCCGTCCTCCTGCTGGACTGGCTAAAGTCATGGCTTCTTCTTCCCCCAAACACGCTTTCGTCACCGGCGCCACAGGCTTCCTGGGTCGCAATCTGGTCGAGCAACTAGCCAAGCGTGGCTGGAAGATCACTGCCCTCTATCGCACCGCCGAGCGCTTCGAACTTCTGAAACGTTGGGACGTCAACGGAGTCAGGGGCAGTCTGCAGGCTCTTGACGATCTGACCGAGGCCGTTCCGGAGGGTGTGGACGCCGTTTTCCACATGGCGGCGGATACAACCACATGGCTGCGCCACGGCTCGCGCCAGCTTCAAACCAATGTGGATGGTACCCGAAACGTCGTCGCCGCTGCCGAACGCAAGGGTGCTAAACGTTTTGTATTTACATCGAGCTGGAGAGCCTGGGGATTTCAGCGGCGGGACTCGCCGCTGAACGAGGCAACGCCACAGAAAGGCAACGCATCGCCGGTACTGTACGACCGTACCAAATTTGCGGCAGAATTGATTGTGAAACAGGCTGCCACAGAGGGACTGCGCGCTGTAATCATGAATCCCTGTAACGTCATGGGCCGGTACGACACCCGCAACTGGGGTCGGATAATCCAGATGGCGTACCGAGGAAAGCTGCTCGGCATTCCGCCCGGCTCCGGAGTTTTCTGCCATGCTGAGGCTGTCGTTGCAGCCCACATCGCCGCCGCCGATGCCCGCAACGCCAGTGGCAATTATCTTCTGCCGGGGCCTACAGCCACCTTTTTCGAGGTGATCCAAACGATCGGTCGGATCACCAATCTCAAGGTTCCGCAGCGTGTGGTGCCGGAATGGCTCTTCAGGATAGTCGCCCACATCCAGAACATGGTTGGTGATTTGCGGAACCAGGAACCCGAGTTTACGCCCCAGGTCGCTCATGTTGTTCTGAACAGTGGCCGCGTGGACACTGACAAGGCCGAGCGCGAACTGGGCTACGCATCGCCGGATTTGGAAACGATGATCCGGGACATCTACGATTGGATGAAACGGTCAGGCCTCTTGGACGCCTGATCAGCAGACAACGAACGAAAAGAGGAGCCAGTTAGTCTCATGAGCGATTCCCTGTCCCAACTCGGCGACCTTTTGAAAGCAGCAAGATCCGTTGGCGCCGATGCGGCCGATGCTGTCTATGTCGAGGGGGAGGCGATCTCTCACGCCCATCGCTTGGGGAATTTGGAAATGATTGAGCGGTCGGAGGGCCAGGACCTTGGCCTTCGGGTGTTCGTCGGCAGGCGCCAGGCCAGCGTCTCGGCGCAAAGAGTCGATTTCAGGGACTTCGGCGCGTTGGCCTCCAGGGCGGTAGCGATGGCGCGTGCGGTGCCAGAAGATTTGTATTGCGGGATTGCCGATCCCGACCAGATCGCGATCACTCCGCCTGTTTTCGAAATGGCTGACGAAACTGAGCCGCCGGCAAAGTTGCTGATCGAACGCGCCCGAGCGGCAGAGGATGCAGCCCGCACTGTCAAAGGCGTCACCAACTCCGAAGGGGCAGAGGCGTCGTGGAGCAGGACCGCTGTTACCCTCGCGGCAACCAACGGGTTTGAAGGCAAATACCGGCGCACGGCGCACAGTGTGGGCGTTTCCGTTGTGGCAGGGAGCGGCACTGATATGCAAACCGATTACGACCATCACACGACGGTCTTCTCGGACGACCTCATGGATCCGGCGGAAATTGGCCAGAGCGCTGGCGAACGGGCTGTGGCCCGATTGGGCGCCCGGTCAATAAGGACGATCAAGGCGCCGATCGTGTTCAGCAAGCGGGTCGCCGGCAGCCTTTTGGGGCATCTTCTGAACGCCATCAACGGGTCGTCCATCGCTCGGGGCACCAGTTTCCTGAGGGATGCGCTGGAAAAACCGGTGATGGCGAATGACCTGAATGTGACCGACGACCCGCACAAGCCGCGCGGTCTGAGATCAAAGCCGTTTGACGGTGAGGGTGTGCCAACCGCACGACGAAAGCTCATCGACAATGGTGTTCTGACGACCTGGCTGCTGGACCTGAGATCTGCTCGTCAACTTGGTCTCACCCCCACTGGTCACGCCAGCCGCGGAACCTCAGGACCACCTTTTCCGTCTGCGGCGAATGTCTTCCTGGAGCCCGGATCGGTGTCGCGCAACACTCTCCTTGGCGATATCAAGGACGGTCTTTACGTGACCGAGATCATTGGTATGGGAGTAAACGGAGTAACGGGTGACTATAGCCGCGGCGCAGGGGGATACTGGATTCACAACGGCGAACTGGCCTTCCCTGTGACTGAACTGACCATCGCCGGCAATTTGAAGGACATGTTTCGCACCATTACGCCGGCGAGCGATCTGGAATTTCGCTATGGCGTTGACGCGCCAACCTTGCGGGTGGACGGCATGACGATCGCGGGCACGTAGGATGGCTGATGCGTTACCATCGGTACAGTGGTGTCGAATGGCTGGCGCTGTGCCGCGGCCGTCGTTGGTTTACTCATGGTGCAAGGCTTTGTAATATTCGGAATCGATAGTGGCTCGAACTACCCCGCTCGAGTCCGCTCAACAACGATAAACGGGAGGTTTTAACCATGAAATACAAGCTCGCCGCGATGGGTGTTGCAGTGGCGATGACGGCGCTGACGCCGGCATCACAGGCTGCTACGGAGTTCAGTTTCTCGAACTGGATTCCCTGGACTCACAAGCTCGTAACCCGGCTGTACATTCCCTGGATGGAAGAGGTCGAGCAGAAGACCAACGGGCGGGTAAAGTTCAAGCGTCTGCCGAAGCCCGTCGCCCATCCGCGTGCGCACATGGATGCGGTGCGGACAGGCCAAGCGGATGCAGCGTTCGGCGTCCACGGCTATTCGCCGCGGCGACTGCGCGCCTACCAGTTCACCGACTTCCCGCAGCTAGGCGAAAGCGCGGTGGCCACGTCTGTCGCCTTTCAGCGCACCTACGAGAAGTTCTTCAAGAACAAGGGACACTACAAGGGCGTGCATCTGATCGGCCTGAATACCCATGGTCCCGGCATGATCCACCATGCCAGCAAAATCATCAAGTCGATCGCCGACATGAAAGGCCAGAAAATCCGAACCGGGGGGCTGGTACCGCGTCTGATTGTTCAAACTTGGGGCGGTGTCTCGATCACCCAGCCAGCGCCAAAGTCATACGAACTGCTGTCCACCGGTGTCGTTGACGGAATCACCTTTCCATACGAAGCGCTAGACGGCTTCAAGATTGTCAACCTGGTAAAGTTCCATACGGAAATCCCGGGAGGCCTGTACAGTTCCGGCTTCTACACCTTCATCAGCAAAAAGAAATATGACGCGCTGAGCGCTGCAGACAAGAATACGATCGACGCCACCTCCGGCGAAACCTTTGCCTTGCGGGCTGGCAAGGTCTGGGATCAGAACGACGCCGATGGACTGGCGGCCGCAAAGAAAGCCGGTAATACCATTGCAAAGGCTTCGGCCGAGATCATGTCTTCTGTCAGACAGATAAAGGCCAAGCTTGAAGCTCAGTACGTTGCCGACATGAAGAAGGACGGCATAGACGGCGCCGAGGTTCTGAAATACTTCCACGGCGAACTGGCCAAGGTTCAGAAGAAATAGCCGATGGCCCGAGACGCGCAGCCAGATAAGGCGCGTGACAGAAACCTGCTGGTATCCGTGCTGGGCCGGTGGCCTAGCCGGATATTGGCGGGTCTTTCGTGTTTCTTTCTTTTTGCCATGATGGCGGTAACATTTATCGACGTCGCCGGACGCTATCTGTTCAACAGCCCGTTACCGGTATCGGTGGAACTGATTTCCTTCACCATGCCGGCGCTGGTTTTCTGCGCCCTGCCACTGGTATGTTTCCGTGAAGATAATGTAACGATCGACCTTCTGGATAATTTCGTAAACAGATGGTGGCGAGTGGCACAGGGGATATTCGTCAACCTGCTCAGCGCGGCAACGATGCTGTTCATGGCTTGGCGGCTATGGGCCAGACATCTGGATCATATAGAATATGAGGACGTGACGGACGAGTTGTTCATTCCGCTGGCGCCGTTCAGCCTGATGATGGCTGTGTTGTCCGTGGTGGCCGCCGTCGCGCTGATCGCCAATGTTGTGGCGTATTCGGCCGGTGAGCGGAAACATGCCTCTGATGCAGGGCCGGGCGCCTCGTGACGACGGCACTGATTGGGTTTGCCGTTCTTCTGACATTATCGTTCCTTCGGGTGCCGATCGCGATCTCGATGTTGCTCGTCGGTTTCATCGGGATGTCACTGGTGCAAGGCTCGTACGCAGCACTGGCCAACGTCGGGGAAACCGCCTTCACCTCTGCCATCAATTATGAGTTGTCGGTGGCACCGCTTTTCATCTTGATGGGCAATTTCGTGACGCGGGCTCGATTGTCCGAGGAACTCTACACCGCGTCGAACGCGTTCCTGGGCCATCGCAAGGGTGGGCTCGCAATGGCAACGATCGTGGCTTGCGGCGGGTTCAGCGCCGTGTGCGGCAGTTCTCTGGCGACGGCGGCGACAATGGCCAAAGTCGCCATGCCTTCGATGCGGCGCTACGGTTACGACGACGGCTTGGCGGCCGGCGCCATCGCCGCTGGCGGCACACTGGGCATCCTTATCCCGCCCAGCGTTCTGCTGGTCATCTATGGGATTCTGACCCAGACGAGCATTGGCAAGCTGTTTGCAGCCGGTGTCATTCCTGGCGTCATCGGCATACTCGGCTATTTGATTGCGGTTCGTGCAGTCATCACCATCTGGCCACATTTGGGGCCACCCGGTGAACGAACCGCCTGGCCGGACCGGATACGCGCCCTGCGCGGCGTCTGGGGTGTGATCCTGCTCTTCGCCTTCGTGATGGGTGGCATTTACGGCGGCGTCTTCAGCCCTACCGAGGCGGCCGGCATCGGCGCCTTTGGCGCCTTCCTTTTCGCGCTGGCCCGTCGTTCGATGAATTTGCGGGTCTTCTACGAAGTGCTGCTGGAGAGCGCCCTGACGACGGCGATGTTGTTCATGATCCTGATCGGTGCGCTCATATTTGCCAACTTCATCAATTACACTGATTTCCCGCCTGCGCTGCTGGGCATGGCCAATACCTTCAAGGATTCACCCTGGCTGGTTGTGATCGCGATCCTGATCATTTACGTGCTGCTGGGTTGCGTGTTCGAAAGCCTGTCGATGATCTTGCTGACGGTACCGATCTTCTTCCCGCTGATCAAAAGCCTCGCTCCGGGTTTCGAGATGACGGAAGTGGAAGTCGCGGTATGGTATGGGATCGTGGTGGTGGTCATCACGGAGATCAGTCTGATTACGCCTCCGGTCGGTCTGAACGTGTTCGTACTTCGCGGAGTTCTCCAAGATGTACGGACGACAACGATCTTCCGGGGCGTGACCGCCTACTGGATAGCCGATCTGTTTCGCCTTGCCCTCATCGTGGGGCTGCCGGCGCTCTCGCTCTGGCTCCCCAGTTTCGTGAAATAGGGACGTTGGTATCGACGGCTGATGTACGGACGATCGACGAGCCACTGCGCCGTGCAGAGATTTCCGGCTCTCGAGTTTCCGGCGGTGCCTTGTGATCCGGATCAGGCCAGCCTGCGTACCATTGCTGACTCATACCAGAAGCGGCGACATCATGGCGGCCCTGCAAGCGCTAAATTGTTCCGCAAAGCGGCTCTACCCCGGGTCGTCCGTTCGACAACTGCCCTTGCGCCGAGATGCGGCTCGCCGGGGATGGCGGCGAAGCGTGACCAGCCCTGACGTCGAACGCCTGCTGATCGCGGTCGCACAACATCGCGACGATCAGGCGTTCGCGAATTTGTTCAGCGAGTTTGCGCCGCGGATCAAGGCCTTCATGCTCAAGGGCGGGGCGGATGGCGCGGTTGCCGAAGAACTTGCGCAAGAGACCATGGTTCAGGTCTGGCGGCGCGCATCAAGCTACGATCCCGCGAAGGCGTCGGCGTCGACATGGATCTTCACAATTGCCCGGAACAAGCGGATCGACCGACTTCGCCGAGAGAGCCGTCCGACCCCCGATCCCGAACTGTATGTATCCAGTCAACCGCGACCGACGAGCCCTTTCGACTCGGTCGAAGCGCACCAGAAAAAAGTACTGCTGCATCAATTTGTGGCGCACCTTTCCGCCGAGCAGATCGAGGTTGTGGAGAAGGCCTTCTACCAAGACAAGCCCCACTCGGCGATTGCGGAAGATCTCGGTTTGCCGCTGGGCACGGTCAAATCTCGCATTCGGCTGGCACTTGGCCGCCTGAGGACGTTGATGGAGAAAGAAGGCATGGAGGAGAACAGCTAATGATCCGCCACCGCCCGCCTCACGATGTCTTGGTAGATTATGCTACCGGCGCCCTTGCCCAGCCGATTGCCATGGCGGTAGCGACGCATGCCGAGCTTTGTCCCGAAAGCCGGACGGAGATCGCTGGTATCGAAGCTGTCGGCGGCATGATGCTTGCCTCACTGGAACCGGTCAACATGTCTGAAAACGCTCTCGACCGGGTCATGGCTCTGGTTGGCGAAATGGACGATTGCATCCTGGGTCCCGAGATGGATGCCGGTCCAGGCATCTCAATGCGAGACGAAATCCGTGAAGCTGCATTGCCGCCGCCGGTTCGGGCGGCGCTGGACGGCAAGACAGAGACCATCGCGTGGCAGCGCAGGGGCCCGGTCATCGAGTCGACCGTGCTGGACTGCGATCTGGACAATTACGAAGTCCGGCTGTTCCGTATCAAGGCCGGCAAAACGGTGCCGCAGCATACCCATGAAGGGCTGGAGATCACCGTGTGTCTGGCCGGCGGATATACTGATGGCCGGGACCGATATGCGCGTGGCGATTTTCAGGTCGCCGATCCAATGTTGACTCACCGACCAGTTGCAGACAAGGACGAGCATTGCGTTGTCCTGACGGTCTTCGAGAAAGACATCCGACTGACCAGCCCGATGGGCCGGCTGATCAATCCCTTCGTCCGACTCTGATCTTGCTCGCGCCCGGGTTCCAAACGGCTTGGATTGTCGGGGCCAGTACCGGCATCGGCGCCGAACTGGCGCGGCGCCTGGCCGCAAACGGTTGCCGTGTTGTCGTCTCGGCCCGGCAAACTGGAAAACTCGAGGGTCTTGCCGCCGAGGCTTCATCAGATCGCATGACAGCCGTGACGGCCGACGTGACAGACGAAGCATCAGTCACTGAAGCGTGGGCAGCGGCGCGCCAGATCCTGCAGGGACCTCCCGATCTGTTGGTGTTCAATGCCGGTCTGTTCTCGCCTGTGGATGCGCGGAATTTTTCTGCTGCCCTGTTCCGGCAGCACATCGAGGTCAACCTGATGGGCGCAGCGCGCGTCCTTGAACACGTGTTGCCAGACATGATTGCGCGGGGTGACGGCCGCATTGTACTCGTGGGCTCTGTCTCTGGCTATCGGGGACTGCCCAAGGCCGCGGCCTACGGGGCATCCAAGGCCGCCCTGATTCATCTGGCGGAAACGCTGCGACTCGAAGTGGATTCGGCGGGAATCATGGTGCAGATCGTCAATCCTGGGTTTGTCGATACGCCGATGACGTCGCAGAACGACTTCCCCATGCCGCATCTGATGACAATCGAACGCGCCGTAGATGCCTTTGTTGCGGGTCTGGGAAGCAGTTCTTTCGAGATTACTTTTCCCAAGCGCTTCACATGGCAACTGAAGTTGCTTCGTCTGCTGCCGTACTGGCTGTATTTTCGGATCATCCGCCACGTCACGCGAGCGGACCGAGGAACTAAGTCGGTCTGAACACTGCCGTCACGCGGCCCACCAGAATGCCGAACTTGCGGGCCTGAGAAACGTTCAGCAATTCGCCGCTCGGCCGCAGATACAAGCGATCATCAAACGACAACACGATTTTTCTGGATCCGATAGCCACGCCTATGCGATAGCGCCACCGAACTTCGTCATGCAGCGTTTCTGCTTTCGCAGTACCGATGACGTCTTCAGCGGTGGCAACCATGCGACCGTGAGATTGTCGTCGAATGCGCCATTCCCGTTCTTCAACCCGTCCGTCGTCATATCGGAAATCTTCCGCAAGGCAGAACACGTCTCCCTCCCAGCGACCGTGCATCGTCATGTTGAAGCCGAGACGCTTGCGGCCGAATCGGTCGTGGAAAAGACCCGAGCCTTCTATCCGCCGATTAAAATATTTGAACGTGTCCAGCCCCCCGGACAAGCCGGTATCGGCGCCTACGCCGTCAGCGTCGGGCGCACGGGTCGGAAGCGTGGCTGTGGAGTGTGTCAGGGTCAAGATATCAATCGCGTTCTGGTTTCAGAAATACCTTGCTTTTACGCTCGCTCGGCGGATTCGGATCACCCCGACCTGATGCTGCTCAAGCCCGGCGCAACCCGATTTGCCGCACGTCGATATTGCCCGCTCGGAATCCACCTTCGCAGTAGGCGAGATAAAGTGTCCACAAGCGCTTGAACCGGTCGTCGAAGCCTTGGCCGGTCAGTCTCGGCCATGCTGTCAAGAACCGCTGGCGCCATTCTGAAAGCGTGCGGGCGTAGTGCTGGCCAAAGCCGTCATCGCCAGTAACCTTCAAGCCAGCCTTGCGGAACTGCTCTGCCAACGCCGTGCGGCTCGGGAGCATGCCTCCCGGAAACACGTGGCGTTGAATGAAATCCACTGATTGCCGATAGCGCGGGAACAGCATGTCATCAATCGTGATGATCTGAAGGGCGACTCGACCGCCCGGCGCCAAAACATCACGGATCTTGTCAAAATAGGGCGACCAGTATTTCTCACCGACCGCTTCGAACATTTCGATCGAGGTGACGTGGTCGTACTTCTCCGCCACATCGCGATAGTCACGGAACTGGATATCGACCTTCTCGCCGAGACTTTCCTTCTGGACACGCGCGGCAGCATAGTCATGTTGCTCCTTCGAAATGGTCAACGCCGTGACGTTCACGCCGCGCTCTCGGGCGGCGACGGCGGCAAACCCGCCCCAACCACAGCCGATTTCAAGCACGCGGTCACCCTCGCGGGCACCGGTGATGTCCAGCAGACGGCGGTACTTGTTCTCCTGGCCAGCCTCCAACGGCTCATCCTCACCTTCAAAAACGGCGGATGAATAGGTCATCGTAGGATCCAGCCATGCCTCGTAGAATGCGTTGCCCAAATCGTAATGGGCCGCGATGTTTCGTCTGCTGCCTGTCAGCGTGTTCTGCCGCCGCCCATGCTGCAGCTTGGCTGTGAATCGGGACCAGGTCTGGAGCAACGTCCAGTCTTTCGATGGTCCTTGGTGGAGAGCACCCAGTTCAACGGCGGCTGCCAGGTCGGGGCTGTCCCAATCACCATCCAAATAGGCTTCGGCGAGGCCCAATGCGCCACCGAACAGCAGTCGGCGCACCGATCGCCAGCGGTGGACTTTCAGGTAAACGTCCGGGCCGGGCTCGGTCCCGATCAGGCGACTCATGCGTCCGTCAGGCCATTCTACCGCAAAGGTGCCGTAGCGGATCTTGCCGCGCAGCCACGCCGTGAAGGCGCGCCGGATGCCGAAAGGAATGGATTCAGAAGTTGCGTGTGTCATGGTCGTGTCCGCCAAACCGGCCAGCGCGTTCGCGAAGGGACAAGCGCTTGCGCGAGCGAAACGGCGCGCCCTTGATCCAGAGTTTCAGGGCCTCCCAGTGGATCCCCAAAGCCACCTTCCGTGTCATCAGCGGCTGGCGCAAGAACATGCCCAGCAGCGCACGGTCGTTCAAATCCGCACGTTTGCCCGACAGGGTCGCGACCATCAGGTTGGCACCGTCCGGGCCGGTTTCGCGAATGGTCACGGCAATCCGGTCTGCCGGAGCCGACAATCGGAACTCGTAGCGCGCCACCATTCCGATAAACGGTGACACGTAAAACTCCTTGTCGGCGTGGTGCGGTGCAAACCTTTCCTGCCCGCCTGACACTTCAACGGGGATCACATAGGCGTGCCGCCCGCCGAAGGTGTTATGCACTTCATAAATGATTGCCCCAATCCGCCCGTCTGCATCGGCGCAATACCATACCGAGAGCGGATTGAACGCATAACCCAGCATCCTGGGAAGACACAACAGGTAGAGACGCGCGCCAAATTCCGCAAGGCCGGCTTGGTCAAGCCGGTCTTCCGCCCACCGCCGCAATGGAGTCTCATCTCGATGGCCGTGGTCGCGGCGACGTACTGAAAAGAGGCGTGACCGATCGACGCCGAACAGGCGCAAGCGGTGGTCGAGAATTGGCAACTCGTCGATGTCGAGCAGGCAATAGGTAACCCGATAGGACAACCTGTGGGCGGGACCGCTCTTGCGTCTGTGCGTTACACGGCAGTGATACAATGCCGAAGTCATGCGGCCGAGGCCGAGTCGACTGGCCGAGTCCGATCACCGTCAAAAGGCGTCCGAAATCCCATGCTCCTGATAACGGCAAGACCCGCATTCAGGCCGTCTTCATGAAAGCCGTAGCCGCACCATGCGCCGGCGAACCACACATGCCGGCGGCCCTGGATCAAGGGAAGCCGTTCCTGGGCAGCGACGGCTGCCTGATCGAACTGCGGATGGCGAAAGTCGATTGCATCAACGGTGCATTCCTCACGCGGTGGTGATGGCGGATTGAGGGACACAAAGATATCCTGTGACTTCTCGATACCCTGGAGGCGGTTCAGCCAGTAGGTCACCGACGCTGGCCGATCCTCCCGATCCGTCTCTGCCCATCTGCGACGATCAACGACGTTCCAACTGGACCAGACGGCCTTGCGTCGGGGCATCAGCGACGAGTCGGTATGCAAGAAGGTCCGATTTGTCTGGAAGGGAAAAGCGCCTAGAATTGCCGTTTCTTCGGCATCTGCATCGCTGAGCAGTTGCAGCGCAACATCCGCGTGAACCGCCAGAATCGCGTCGTCAAAGACCTGTGCGTCGCCCGTTGCCGGAAGAACCGTGACGCCCTGAGCATCGCGGCGCAGCGACCGGACAGGCGTGTGAAGACGTACAGTGCCCGAGAACTGGTTGAGAATGGCTTCGACATAGCACCGGCTCCTGCCTGCAACGGTGAGCCATCGAGGTCGACCTTGCAGGTCGAGTAGACCGTGGTTCCGGAAAAAATTGCCAAACGTTTTTGCAGGAAAACTCAGGATCGACCGGGGCGAGCCGGACCAAATTGCCGACGCCATCGGAAGGATATGCCAGTCGATGACAGGGCGACCGTAGCTGCCGGCCACCAGATACGCACCCAGAGTCGCCTCGCCCAGTCGCCGGGCGGCGGTATCTTCCTGGAGGGTACGATAGAATCGAAGCAGGTCGCGAAGCATGCCGAGATAGGACGGTCGGATCAAATTCCTGCACTGGGCGAACAACTGTCGCCAATGGCGCGAGCAGGCGTATTCGACATCGGCCCATTGCAGTGACACGCTAAACGACATGTCGCTCGGCTGGACAGCGACATCCAGGATATCGAAGAGGCGAGCAAGGTTTGGATAGGTACGACGGTTAAAGACCATGAAGCCGGTATCGACCGCCAGAGATGCGCCGTCTGAACCAGCGTCTGGCACGGCGACGGTTCGGGCATGTCCGCCCACGGTCGCTTCGGCCTCGAACAAGGTTACATCGGCCTGGCGATCCGCCATCCAGGCTGCGGACAACCCTGCGATGCCTCCGCCTATGACGGCTATCTGCCTCCGCCCGTGTCGGACAGCTGGCTGGCGAGGGGGGATAGCTGCGATGCCGTCGCACATGAAATTCTTTCTCCGATCTTCCGGGAGATACGCCAGTGCCCCGTTTTTGGATCGCCCACTTTTACAGTGCGAGTCTCATACGAAAAAGACCCCGGCGCTGCGGATGTGCTCCCTTCGGCGGGGCGTCGTGATTTGAGACTTTGTCGCGTTGGAGAATATCTGGGGATTTTTCTCCACGGAGCGCAGTGCGGAGACCGTAAGATCCTTTCAGTGATCGATGGCCCAAAGAGCCACCACCGCCGGCTGCGTTGAAGGCTGGGCGACAGTGATCCGCAAGGCGCCGGCCAGCGTAACATCTTTACAATTACCCCAACGCGGCAAGCCAAGGCTGATCGGAGCGCCATATGTCTGTGGTTTCACGAAGCCCGGTTCGTTTTCTGTCCGAAGAAGAAGAACGCAACCTCCTGAAACGCTGGACCCAACGTCGAGACAGTACTGCGCTGGACCGGCTTGTCGATTCGCACCGTCCCTTGGTGTTGAAACTCGCGACCCGCTACCGCACGGGCGTGCTGTCCCTTGCCGATCTGGTGCAGGAAGGCTTCGTTGGTCTGATGGAGGCAGCTAACCGTTTCGATACGGGTCGCGAAGTCCGGTTTGCGACTTACGCTCAGTGGTGGATCCGCAGCACCATGCAGGAATTCGTCCTGCGTAACATGTCGGCGGTTCGCTCCGTCACATCGTCACGTCAGAAGTCGCTCATGTTCACGCTGCGCAAGATGGCAGATGACCCGGAAACCCCTCCGCCCGATGCAGAGACCAAGGCCGAACTTGCTCAGCGATTCGGCGTATCTTTGGCGGCGGTAGACCGAATGTCGATGCGCATGAACGCCTTTGACCAGTCTCTGGATGCCACGATCGGTCCGTCCGGCGATCTGGTCCTGAAGGACATGATCGCCGATGAGGGACCTACGCCGGAAGACACGCTCATGGAAACAGATGAACGACTGCAGAAACGGGCCTGGCTGAAGTCCGCACTATCGAACCTTCCAGATCGAGAGCGGCGCATCATCGAAGGGCGCCACCTGGGCGACGGGAAATTGCTGTTGCGAGAACTGGGCAACGAGATGGGAGTCAGCAAGGAACGGGTGCGTCAGATCGAAGCGCGTGCCATGAAAACGTTGCAAAAGGCCGCTAAAAGCGACCTCGCCGCTGGCGGCCTGCTGCGGTCGCCTGCATCCGAGTCATTGAACTGAAGCGGGTTGCGCCCGTGAACCGGACGGGCTGCCCCCGGGGCCTGGTTTGAGAGACGCTTGACTGATCGGTTTGCACCACGTGCTGGTCTGTTCCTCGACAGGGACGGGGTTGTGAATTTCGATACCGGCTATGTTCACCACCCAGACCAGATCGACTTCATCCCTGGGATTTTTGACCTGTGCCGGACGGCTGTTCGGCTTAATTTGCCGATCATCATCGTGACCAACCAGTCCGGCGTGGCGCTTGGCCTCTACTCCCAAGCGGATTTTCACAACCTGATGGGTTGGATCCATGACCAGTTTGCCAACGAAGGCGTGGGGATTGCCCATGTCGAGCATTCGCCCTGGTATCCGCCGGCGCTGGCCGAAATTGCGCCGACAGACCTGAACCGGACCTGGGTCCGGGATTCATGGTGGCGCAAGCCAGGTGCCGGGATGGTCCGGCGTGCGGCAATGATCACGGGTGTTGATCTGGCTGTATCAACGATGATCGGCGATCGTGCAGGCGATGTGGCCGCTGCGCGTGAAGCCGGAATCGGTACCGTCATCCAGTTTGAGCATGAAGCGCCACGAGCTGCACGGCACAACGCCGATCGGTTCTGCACTCAACACGAACAGGTGATCGAGATCCTTCGCCAAATCTACGGCCGATGAACTCCCGCCTTACAGTCGGCGCATGATTGACGGGACACCATTCTTCCGGCTGTGGGCCCGCCGGCGTCGGCAGCAAATGGCCGCCATGTCGCCTGTCGAGACGCAACGGAACCAGTTGTTGAAGCTGGTGCATGCGGCGCGACGAACCGTCTTCGGCAAGACGCATCGTTTTGACGTCATTCGGTCGGTCGAGGATTTCCAGTCCGCTGTGCCGATCCGGGATTACGATGCGTATCAGGATGACATATGGAAAGACCGCTTTCCAGATCTGACGGACATTGGTTGGCCCGGTCCGGTTGTCTGGTATGCCGTGACCAGCGGTACCACCCGCGACGTGACCAAATACATTCCCGTGACTCAAGCGATGATCCAGTCGAACAAGCAAGCGGTGCTGGACATGTATGCCCATCATCTGGCTGCAAAGCGGAACAGCAGGGTTTTTGGAGGCCTGAACTTTATGCTGGGTGGCAGCACAGATTTGACGACCCTGGCACCGGGCATTCGCGCCGGCGACCTCTCCGGCATCGCCGCGGCGACCATGCCTGCGTGGGTGCGCCCGCGCACCTATCCGCCGCAGAAACTGGCGCTGGAAACCGATTGGGAACGCAAGATCAACCTGATGGCCGGGGGAAGTGTGAACAAGGACATCCGGTCGATTGCCGGCACGCCAAGCTGGTTGTTGTTGTTGTTCGACAAATTGGCGGACTTTCGCCCGGAGTTCGATCGCGACGTGACCCGTATATGGCCCAATCTCGATCTCGTCGTCCATGGTGGTGTGCGCTTCGACCCGTACAAGCCGCAATTCGATACCTGGGTTCGTGGCCGGGACGTTGATTATCGCGAGGCTTACGCAGCCAGCGAAGGGTTCATCGCGAGCAGCGACCGGGGCTTTGGTCAAGGCATGCGGCTCAATCTGGATACAGGCCTGTTTTTCGAGTTTGTTCCATTGGATGACCTGGGCAGCGCAACGCCGACGCGACACTGGATCGGCAATGTCGAACCAGGGACAGACTACGCAATCGTATTGTCGACCTGCGCCGGATTGTGGGGCTGGCTAATCGGCGATACGGTGCGGCTTGTCGAGCGGGATCCGCCGCGGCTGCTCGTCTCCGGTCGGACCAGTTACATGATGTCGGCTTTCGGGGAACACCTGATCGGTGACGAGATCGAAAGGGCTGTTACTCACGCCGCCGATGCGGCCGGCCTCAGGGTGACAGACTATGCAATGGGCGCGGTATTTCCGACGGCCGACCGGGCGCAGGGCGGACATCGCTACTTGATTGAATTTGCTTCCGGCATTCCGGCAGAACCCGTCATCGAGTCGATGGGGAGAGCGATCGACAGCAATCTGGCGGAAGGTAACGCGGACTATGCCGCGCACCGATCTGGCGGCTACGGAATGCTGGCGCCGGTGGTGTCCGCCCGGCCGCCGGGTTTCTTTGCTGCCTGGATGAAAAGTCGCGGCAAGTTGGGAGGTCAGAACAAGGTACCCCGCGTGATAAACGACACCGTCGTTTTTGACGAATTGGCGGCATTCGCGTTCGGGAAGCCGGAATGCGGGTCAGCTGCGGGAGCGGAGGACGCGAAGGGTCCTTGTTGAAGAGATGCTGCTTGGGCGTCAGAGTCTCCCGGCTATAAGCGCAAGCCGAGAATGGCTGCGCGTCGGAGCGAGCCGATGGATCGTTTGTTCTCGTCAAGCAGCTTTCGTGGTCAAAAGGCGCTGGCGGGGCGGAGCAGTCTTTGGCAGGAGTGTCGAAACCGGGACCGCCGAGACCGGTTCCACCGGCCGACCACTTCCTGGTGCGCGCGCCATTGCGCAATCGATTGCTGCTATCAGCCGGGTATCCTTCCTGCATCAACCTTGTATGAATCGACGGTGCGGAGACGTTGACCACCTTTCTTCATCGGTGCAGCTTTCTTGCGTCAACCAGTCGACGCAACTGAGAGGGATTTGTCCGTGACCACCATCTACTCCGCCCGGAAGATCATCACCATGAACCCGGCGCGCCCCTACGCTACCCATGTCGCGGTGCGTGACGGACGGATCCTGAGCGCTGGCGTGCTGGAGGAAATGCAGGGTTGGGGCGACTACATGCTGGACGATCGCTTCGCCGACAAGGTCTTGATGCCGGGGCTGGTCGAGGGCCACAGCCACACGATGGAGGGCTCCCTGTGGGAGTATGTCTATTGCGGTTACTTCGACCGCATGGATCCGGACGGAAGGGTATGGCCGGGCCTGAAGTCAGTTGACGAGATCATAGAGCGTTTGACTCAGGCGACTGTCAGGCTTGACGACCCGACCACGCCATTGGCCGGCTGGTCGCTGGACGCCATCTATTACGGTGGTCGGCGGATCAATCGTAACGATCTGGACCGAGTTTCAATGGAACGGGCCGTCGGGGTCCTGAATGCGTCCGGTCACATTCTGAACGTCAATACAAAGGCGCTGCAACTGGCCGGCCTTCTGAAACCCGGCATCAACCATCCGGGGATTCCGCTGGATGATGACGGCATGCCAACCGGCGAAATGAAGGGCCCTGACGCCATGGCGCCACTGGGCGTCCATACCGGGTTCGATCGCGACCTGCTGGCCTGTGATGAACCGGGATTGCGCCGGTTCGCGCGTCTGTGCGTGCGGACCGGGGTGACGACAGCGGCGGACCTGGCCAACATGCTGCCCGATGGCGCCGTTGACATGATGGTTCGGGTGACGGCTGAGCCGGATTATCCGGCCCGCATCGTCTCGCTGCGCCGGTTCTATGGCCTGACTCCAGCCGAGTTGATCGACAGGGTGCTGGAATTGGAAAAACGCAGTCAGCAGAACCTCCGTCTCGGTATCATCAAGGTCGTGCTGGACGGGTCGATTCAGGGTTTTTCGGCGCGCCTGCGCTGGCCGGGCTACTACAACGGTGCCGCAGAAGGGCTGTGGTACGTCCCACCCGAGCATCTGCGGGAAATTTACGAACGGGCCTTGGCTGCGGGCATTCAGGTGCATACGCATACAAATGGCGACGAAGCTACCGAACTGGCACTGGATTGCATGGAAGCCTCGTTGCGCAAGCACCCTGGTCTTGATCACCGGTTCACGCTGCAGCACTGTCAGCTGGCAGATGCCGCACAGTATCGGCGCATCAAGACTGTCGGCATGTGCGTGAACTTGTTCCCGAACCACCACTTCTATTGGGGCGATCAGCACTACAGCATCACGGTCGGCCCCGACCGCGCCGAGCGCATGAATGCTTGCGCTACAGCGCTACGGATGGGCGTGCCGCTTGCGATCCATTCGGATGCACCGGTGACGCCGCTTGGGCCTCTTTTCACTGCCTGGTGCGCCGTGAATCGGCGAACGGCATCGGGTCGGGTCCTGGGAGAACACGAACGAATCAGCGTGAAAGACGCCCTGCGGACCATTACCATTGGCGCGGCCTATACGCTGAAGCTGGACGCGGAAATCGGCTCCGTCGAGACCGGCAAACGAGCCGATCTGGCAGTGCTGGAAGACGATCCGGAAGCAGTTGGCAGCGAGAATCTAAAAGATGTCAGGGTTTGGGGGACAGTCCAGGGCGGCCGCATCTTCGATGCCGCCGTAATCTAGCATTGAAAGATACGATGCCTCTACCGATCACGATTATCGGCGGTTATCTGGGCGCCGGCAAGACGACATTGGTCAATCATCTGTTGCGCCACGCCAATGGGCGACGCCTAGCGGTCATGGTAAACGAATTTGGTGCGCTGCCGATTGACGAAGACCTGATCGAGGCCGAAGACGATCAGATAGTCAGTCTCGCCGGAGGCTGTGTTTGCTGCAGCTATGGTGAAGACCTTGTTTCCTCCATGACCATGCTTGCCACTCTGCGGCCGCAGCCGGATATGGTTCTGCTCGAAGCCAGCGGCGTGGCCTTTCCTGGCGCTATCGCCGGTACTGTCAGTCTGGTGCCGACATACAAGCTGGACGGCGTTGTGGTTCTTGCCGACGGTGAAACAATACGGGCGCGAGCGGCAGACAAGTATATCGGCGGCACCATCCGGGGACAGTTGGCTCAAGCCGACATGATCTTGCTGAACAAAGCGGACCTGATCGAGGACGATGACATTGTCCGGAGATGGCTCAGCGAGATATTGGGCGAGGCGCGAATTGTGCGCTCAGTGCGTGCCAAGGTGCCCTTCGATGTGGTGTTTGGCACGATATGGAGAGACGGGAAGAAGGGCGTTGAGGCGGATCATCGGCACCACGCTGACGGTTATGACACGCTTGCGTTTGTTGCAGCACCCGGGGTGACGCCCGATCAGGCAGTTGCAGTGTGCGCCGATGCGACAACCGGTCTGCTCAGAGCGAAGGGATTTGTGCCTCGTCCAGAAGGGGGATTGGCGCAGATTCAGGTCGTGGGCCAGCGCGGAGAAATCGCCGACGCGCCAGATGGCGCGGAACCCGGCGTCGTCTGCATCGGGTTGGCCGACCAGATAAACCGGGCGGCCCTGGCCGTTCTGACGGACGACCGGAATTCGATCGCGGAACGGCAGGCTTCATGACGGCGGAGACGGTAACTGAGATCGCTCTGTGAGCGCACATGGCCGATGTTCAGGACCGGGACAGAGATCAGGAGGTTGATTGCCTTTACCGCCAACGCGCCCATCGCCCTGAGCCACAACCGAGTGCCTCCGGGTTGATCGGAAGCGGCCCGCCGAAATGGCTGTTGCCGTTTCTGCTCGGGGCCGCGACCCGACGAATCACCCTTCTCGGAGCCCGGATGCTCGCTCAATGTCGTATCAGGCATTCGCTCCAGAGGCGCGACTTTCAAAAGCCCGTTACCCCAAAAGGTCCACTACCGGTCTGCAACCTGCCAGCAAGGCTGTCCGGCAGATCAAGTCGTGAGCCCTCAGTACTGGCTTGCACAAGACATGTGACAGTCTCGATCGAGCGCGTGATTATCGGGGTGTTTTCCGGAGCAATGCGCTGCCGCTTCCTGGCAGCGACACCGACAGATAGTATTGCAGATGCTGAAACTGTCTTCGCGGAAAGCGTCGCCACAGTTGATGTCCGTGCGGTGAGTGCTGGCAGCAAGGACACCTGACAGCCATTAACCCGCACAATCCAGGCAGGCGCCGATGGCCACCGTCACGGCTTGGCTCTTTGCGCCCAGCCAAGGAGGAATGACGGCGCCGAAACCGCCTGCAGGTCCGCCAGCAGCGATAACCAGCAGATCGTCAGGATTGCGCAATGCCGTATACACCCGATCGCCGCGATCGCCGACGACGCTGCCTTTGCCGACATCGGACCATTCGGCGCGGCGTACTCGCGCCCGCATGAATACCTGGTCGCGGATGTCTGCTTTGCTCCAGCCAGCTGTGTTGAAATGATTACGCAACTGTGGCGGCACGACGATGGCGTAGTTGCCCGGCCAGATCGAATAGTGGCGCATATTTGCGCGCACTTCGGCCGCGAAGGTTTCACAGATATCTTCCGGGTTCGTCGTCCACTCGTTCATGAATTGCCGCGGTGCACCCGCGGCGAAAACCGTCACGGCAGAGACCTCATCCGGGACGCCTCGCTCTGCGGCCAGGGAGCGCCAACGAGAATTCTGTTCGTCTTCCGCGATGCAGTAACTGATTTTCCCGGGATGGCCGAGGGTCGATCGGTCGACATCGCCGGGCCGGACATCCAACAGGTTGATCAGGATGAGACGCAGCGCGCGCCCGATGACGGTCGAAGCCCGGTCGCTGGAGCTCAAAGCGTTGAATGAGCCGGACATGCCGATTTCCTGCCTGATTGGACCATTGACGACGAGCAAGACGGCAGAACCACCGGTGCTGGCCGTTGTGCCATGCAGCAGAAAATCCTCATGCAGCATGGCCGTGACGGCGGCGACAACAACCGGAAAATGCATTGGCAGGCATCCGGCCATGACGGCGTTGACCGCAAGCTTCTCCAACGTGATTGCGCGTTCCCTAACCGGTTCGACGCCAACCAACTGGTCCGGCGGCATCATCACCCATTCCAAGCATGCCTGAACCGCCCGTTCGGAAGCTGGAATAACCGGCAAGCCGTCGGTCCAGCCGTGGCTATGAAAAAACTCCTGGGCCGCCTGGAGGTCTTCAGCCGCGTGTCGTTGGGAAGCAAGGTCCATGGCAAGAATTTCCGGCGTGCTGGATGTTGGTTGCACATAGCATCACTCGTATCGGTCCTGCGATGCGACAGAGCCATACAAATGGGCTGAAGCAGCGCCGCTAAGCCGACCGTACTTCGTACCACAGATGGTAGCCCAGCCCGTTCCACCTGCTGCGTGCCGATCTCACCTTGCACCCTACTCAACGCGATCCGCCAGATCGGCCCCCAAGGCGCCCGGATAGCCCGCGCCCAATGCGCCACTATCCGCGCCTCAGGCTCCTGAAGGCCGGCGCAGTGATCGTCCGCAACGCCAGCGAGCACGATTCCACCTGTCGTCGGCATGTCCCGAACCGGATCTTCGCCGTCCGGTCGCCGCCCAGCTGACGCCCGGATAGCGCCCGGCCCACAGACCGGTCGGGTCGAGGCCATGCCACCGGCAACCCGGGCCGTGTGCTCGGGCCCCGGGAAATCAGCCCACATCCGCCAAAATCACCACCCCAAGATACCAAATCCAGGAAACTCCGCCCCGTTTTGAAATATCCGGCTTAGTTCCACGCTCGGCGCACGGCCTTAATATGTTCCCGAACCTTCGCTGCCCGCTCGCTCAGGACTGGCAGAAGGTTGTCCATTTCGTCGTCCGAACGCTGGAGCGACAGCATCATTACGGCGACTTCGCCGTAATCGTCCAGCGCCTTGTCCGGGTCGGCTTCCTGCATCATGGATTGTGCGGTCAGCATCTCGATCATAACTTCAAGCACTGCGAGTCGGTCTGACAGATTGTGTGTCTTCGCCATCGTTCTCTCCCTACGGCATGGTGTTTTTGCCGCTATGAACGGACGGTTCGATCATTGCCAACGAAAAAACGGAAACATTCAACTTATCCAGCGTAGGCTTGATTTCCTTGATGAGTTTCAAGTGTCTGTCGGTTGCAGGAATCGCAATCCCTAGGCGGTATTGACCAGCACCAAAGACCGAGGCTGATTTATACAGCGCACGAGACACCTGGCTAAGTCTCTGGTTCCCATTGAACGCCTTTCCGTAACGAGCCGGGCCGGGCTTGCTTGATGTCTCGTTCTTCGCTTCAATCGCAAGTGACATCCCGTCTTTCTTTACCAAGATGTCATAGCCGAGATCGCGGGTAGTGCTTATGGTGTCTATACACCAGCCGTCTCCCCGAAGATGGTTCGCAACCGCTTTCACAACGTCATTCTCGGTCAACATCATCCCTTCTCTTTCTTCGGGATTTGGCCACGCTGGATGTTTTCGCGCCAAAGAGTTTGTTCCTGAAGTCGTGGGTGGTCCCGAACTGTAGATCCTCTGTCGGGAAATCAACACCGACTGCGGAGGATACCATAGCCTAGACCGAAGCCAGCCGGGCGCAAGATAGCCTATCCCATGATGGTCGGCACAGCGAGTTGACGAACGTTGAGTGGGATCTGATGGCACCGCTGCAGGATCGGCTGAATCGGTAATAGACTGGCCATCGGCTGCGGATAATCGTGCCTCGAAAGAATGGCATGTAACGCCGACCCCACCAAGCCGCACGGCCCCGAAGGTCAACCCTTCCCAGATGAAAAGGGATCGGTACCTTATCTTCCGCCAGCCTGTCTTTCAATCATTCCTTGATGCCGTCATCCGTCACCGAATCAGTTCATCGCTTCCGATGCCATAGCCCATAGCAGGATGCCTTTCTGCACGTGCAAGCGGTTTTCGGCTTCGTCCCAAACGACCGACTGGGGCCCGTCGATCACCTTGCTGCTCACTTCTTCACCGCGATGGGCCGGCAGGCAGTGCATAAAGATTGCGTCACCCTTGGCCTTGCTCATCAAATCGCTATCGACGCGGTACGGTGCCAGCAAATTGTGGTTGTTGGTCAACTCGGTGTCGCCCATGGAGATCCAGACATCAGTGACGACGCAATCGGCCCCTCTGACAGCCTCGGCCGGATCCGGCGTTACGTGCACGCGTGCGCCACGCTCGTTTGCCCATCGAATGACATCGGCTGGCGGCGGCAACTCGCTGGGCACGGCCAGACGCAGCTCGAAATCGAACTCTGCGGCAGCATGAATCCACGACGTCGCCATATTGTTGCCGTCTCCGCTCCAAGCGATGATCTTGTCCTTGATAGGGCCGCGATGCTCCTCGAATGTCATCACGTCAGCCATCAACTGGCAGGGATGGGTACGGTCGGTCAGGCCGTTAATCACCGGCACTTCCGCATGAGCAGCCAATTCCAGCAGTTTCTCTTCCTTTGTGCAGCGCAACATGATAGCGTCCACGTAGCGGCTGAGTACGCGTGCGGTATCCGCTACCGTTTCGCCGCGGCCGAGTTGGCTGCTTTCCCGCTCCAGCACGATGGCGTCGCCGCCCAGTTGTTTTACCGCGCGTTCAAACGACACCCTGGTGCGTGTCGACGGTTTTTCGAAAATCATGGCAAGCGCTCGACCGTTCAGCAGTAGGCCCGGCCAGGTTGTCGGCCCCTCTGCCTGCCAAGCGGATTTCACGCGTCGACCAGTATCCAGAATCCGCCGCAATTCCACCTGGCCGACCAAATCCAGGTCAAGGAAGTGTCTGACGTCGGAACTGGCCAATTTCTGCCGATCCAATGGCGAAATCATCTTTATGTCAGGCACTGTTCCGGCCTTTTGACTTCATCTCCTCCGCAGCGTCCTGCAAAAACATCAAAGCCTCGTCGACTTCTGCACGGGTGATGATCAGCGGCGGCGCCATGCGAACCACATTCTCGCCGGCAGCAACGGTCAGCAGACCGCGCTCGCGCAAGAAATCGACAACTTGACGTGTCTCCAGATGATCAGCCAGCCTGATTCCCGCCATCAGGCCGACTCCGCGGGATTCGATGTACACCTCGGGATAGGTCTTCACCAGTTGATCGAGTCCCTTGTGAAAGGCCTGACCCTGAAAGCGAACATTCTGCAGAAAACCGGGTTTGGTCAGTTCGTCCCACACAGCGCCGGCGACGGCCATGGCAAGCGGATTGCCACCGTAGGTGGAGCCATGCGTCCCGGCCACCATCCCCTTGGATGCTTCGGCAGTTGCAAGGCAGGCGCCTACGGGGAACCCCCCGCCCATGCCCTTGGCGGTTGCCATGATATCCGGCGTCATGTTCGAGAATTCGTGTGCAAACAACTTGCCAGTCCGGCCGTTACCGCACTGGACCTCGTCGAGCATGACCAGCAAGCCGTATTCGTCAGCCAGTTTTCGCAAGTCATCCAGGAACTCCGGTGGAGCCGAACGATATCCGCCTTCACCCTGTATTGGCTCACACAAGATCCCGCCGACTGTGAAGTCGCCAACCACGGCATCGCGCAGTTCGTTCATGTTGGCGTACGAGACATGCTTGAATCCCGGCAACGCCGGGCCGAACCCGTCAATCAGTTTCTTCTGACCGGCGGCGAAGATGGTGGCGATAGTCCGGCCATGAAACGCTCCGTTCATGCAAATAATTGTCGTTTTCTCTGGGCTACCGCTGACATGTTGGTATTTGCGGATCATCTTTATCCCAAGTTCGACAGCCTCGGAGCCCGAGTTTCCGAAAAACACCGTATCCGCAAAGGTATCGCGCACCATCCTCTCCGCCATCGCCTGCTGGCCGGGTATGGTGAAGATGTTCGAGCAGTGCCAGAGCTTGTTTGCCTGTTCGTTAAGCGCGTTGATCAGCGCCGGATGGCTGTGGCCCAGGCTGGTCACGGCGATACCGCTGGCGAAATCCAGGAATCTTCGGCCGTCGGTGCTGTAGAGATAAGGGCCTTCACCGCGCTCGAAAGCGATATCCGTCCTTTGATAGGTCGGCATAATGGCCGGGATCACTGATCTGTCTCCCTTTGTCAGACCTGCCACTCTGGAGACGCTCGACAAGCTTGCGAAAGCAAAAGCGCTTCTCCGGCGTGGAGAAGCGCGGCGCGCGCCCGATACGGCAAGCATTTGCAAGACACAACATGTAAGCTGAGTGACGAAAAAAGCCAGCCGACGGGTCAACGCGGGATATCAGTGTTCAAGATGCGAAGACATCTGCCTCCATGTCCGCTGTCAGCGGGTTGTAGTTGTACAGCCAATCGGCGCGTTCCTCGTCGAAGTTGCGCTTGGCGAATTCGCGGCGAAGGGAGGTTTCGTCGGGCAAGTGAAACAAGTTGCGGTTGGCGAGGGAGCCGTCGACGATCTTGCGAGTTCGCGGGATGCGGTGGGTTTCGTAAAGGCGTAGTGCGTCCGGGATCGAGCCTGCGCGCGCAATGGCACGGGCGAGCACTGCACCATCCTCCACCGCCATCGCCGCACCTTGGGCGAGATAGGGCAGCGTGGGGTGTGCCGCGTCGCCGAGTAGCGTGACCCGATCTGACACCCAACTATCCAGATGGGGGTGTACGTTCAGGGACCAGCGGTAGCAGGCGCCCCGATCACCTTCCTGAATGATCGTCAGAATGTTCTGGTTCCAGCCTTGATAATCGCCCCACAGTTCGTCCCAAGGCCGCTTCTGTGTCCACGATTCCTGGATCCATTCGTCCAGTTCCACGACGCCAACGAAGTTGAGCAATGATCCGCCCCGCAGGAAATACACGACTGCGTGCTTTGCCGGACCAACCCAGACGGTAGACTTGCCCTGCAGAAAATTCGACGGCAGGCGGTCCACCGGCACCATCAGACGCCAGCAGGAATCACCCGTGTACTTGGGTTGATCCTTGCCCACGAGTTGGCGGCGGATAGCGGATTTGATGCCGTCGGCTCCGATCAGAAGATCGCCGAAAACTTCCGAGCCGTCGGCCAGCAGCAGAATTACGCCGCCTGTCGTTTCGCGAAAACCGGCTGCCGGCGCATTCAGGCGAATGCAGTCCGGCTTCAGGTCATGGATCCGCGCCGACAAGATGGCATGATAGTCGGCGCGATGCAACTGGAGGTACGGGGCCTTGTGGCGTTCCTCATGCGTGGCTGCGAGTTCCAGAGATTGCAGAACCTCGCCCGTGTCGAACAACCGGAATTCCGTCACTGGCGGGACGAAGGCAACCTCCTTCAATGCGTCCAGCACGCCCAGATGGCGCATCACATGTGTAGCGTTGGCGCTCTGCTGAATTCCGGCCCCGATCTCTCCCGACTCCGGGGCCTGTTCGTAGATCTCGACATCATGACCATCTAGCAGCAAGCAGCCCGCTGCCACAAGGCCGCCAATACCGCCGCCTGCTATGAGGATCCTGGCCACAGATTGCACCTTCCTGAAGTTCGCCAAGGGGCAGGAATATGGACCGGGCAGGAGATCCGGCAAAGATATGAATGAAACCCTCGCCTGTGATTTCAGGGTGTGTCGCCAAGCAGTCTCGATCAACGGAATCAGCAGCTCCCGATCACAGGGTTGGTCCCCGACAAAAAGAGAAGATCGTGCGACAGTGACGCCAGAACCACACTGCAAAAATGACGCGAACAACAAGAGCGCTGCGATCAGGTCCCGTGGCCGCGGCCTCCACGCGCGGTTTCAAGCTGCGGTTCCTGCGCACATAAGCGGGAATTTCAGGGCATGCCAGAGTAGTGCTGCAGACATTGGGTTTCCCGGCCTCGGTTAGCTGAGACCGGGACAGCGACGCGCTCGGCGAGCTGCTGCGCAGGCAATCCTGCACTCCCTCGACCGAAACGATGCACGATCGGCTGGTTCGTGGACATGACAGATGAGGCAGCCCGCCGGAATCCGTTGAACTCACGGTCGCCGACCTGGCTCCTGCTGGCTTATTCCCCGCCTCCGCCTCAATCGACCTTTTGTCATTGCCTTTCCCCCAGTCCTGACCGCGTTCCCCGGCGATCCGCCGGCCATTTTATAGCGAATGAGTTACCTGATGATCATGATTGCAGTCCGTGAATATGTTGACCGGGAAGGCCGTAGCCCCCTTATGCGCGATGGTTCCAGCGGATGAACCCCCGGGCTGCAGCGAAGGTAGCGACAGCATTGGTCAGGCTGGAACAGGGGAACATCTCGGGCGCAAAAGGTGTCGGGGGAGGTGTCTTGGAACACAAGATGGACTTCGGGCCTGGCTACCAGGTCTATTTTGGCAGGGATGGTGAGACCCTGGCCCGCATTTCTCATATTGGGGAAGCATTGGGAGTGTTTTGCGGTTTAGCGGGGCCTTTGGCGAGCAGTTTGGTTTTTCGGCTGAGAGGTCAAGGGGGCCTGTTGCGCCTGAGGCGCGAGGTATGCCGGGTCATGTTTCCTGTTGTTGAGGGGCGGGTTGAGTTGGCGCCTTTGGCCGTTGTCAGTTGCATGATCGGTGGTGAGCCTGGGCGAAGGTATCGGCATGGGGGCAGGCGGATGCCATGGCGATGTGGATACGCCTTGCGGTGAGCCGGACCTGGGCGCCGAGCTTGAGGAGCTTGAGTCGGATGGAGCCGCATGTGGCTCTGGCGAGGCGGGTTCCGGGGAGCGCGATGCGCCTCAGGGCGGAGAGCAGGGCACAGGCCATGGAGGCGAACCAGAGGCGGAGTTGGTTGGCGCGCATGGTGGCGGTTGAGGTGCGGTCTGCGAAGAGGTCGCGCTGGCAGGTTCTCCATCTCGCCTCTGGCGCAGTAGAGTTGTTCGCAGAGCGTCCGGCGGTCGATGGCGGCCGGACTGAGCGAGGTGATGATGAAGCGCGGATTGGCGCGACCGGGGAGCCACTCCGCCTTGCCGACCACGCGCTGGCGGCGGGACCATGTCTTGAGCGTGCTGTAGCGGAACTCGGTGAACAGGCGCGCGGGCTCGCCGCTCTCCCGCCAGCGCGCCTCGGCCCGGTCCAGCGCCGGTTGCAGGCGATGCGTGAGGCGCGCATTGCGGGCCAGGCCGAAGACATGATCGACGCTGTTGTCCTCGCACCAGGCCATCAGCGGCTCGCGGGCGAAGCCGGAGTCGGCGCGCAGCACGCTCTCCACGGCCGGCCAACGGGCACGGATCTGCCCGACGATCCGCTCCACCTCCTCAAGCGCACCGGCGCTGGCGTCGATATTGGCCCGCCGCAGCCTTGCCGCCAGAAGATGGTCGCCGCAGAAAATGCAGAGCGGCAGATAGCAGCAGCAGTCGTAATGGCCGTGGAAGAACCGCCCCTCCTGACGTCCGTGCAGCGGGTCGTCGGTCGCATCGAGGTCCAGCACCAGCCGTTCCGGCGCGCGCTCATGGGCGTCAGGAAACAGGTCCACAAACAGCGCTTCGATCGCCTCGGTATCATGACCGATGCGCCTCCGCCGGCGCATGCTCCAGACGGTTCAGCGTCGACTTCCCCGCCAGAGGTGCACAATCACGCCGACGCGCCTCCAACCGGCCCAGAACCGCACCCGGAACAGGGGCGTGGCGCAACGCGTCGTGATCCACAACATCTTCGTGGCCCAGCGCGGTCCCGAACACACGCTGGCCCACCATCGTCTCTACATCGTGCACAACACGACCCGCAGAACGACCGTCCGAGAAACACCCCGCAAACCGCTCCACAAGACCTGTCGCATGGTCCGTCGCACCCAGAAGCAGCGCGCCTGCATCCGAGGTCATCGTCCCGCCACCAAAATCCGCTACAACAGCGCGCCCCTTCAGGCGTGCAAAGCGCATTGAAACCGGGCTACACTCTGTCCGCATCGGGGATATCCTCCGCAAATGAACAAGCTCTTGTCCCAAAAGAACCTTCTCACATGCAGAGCCCCGATGCACCTGCCCTCGGTGAGAAATGCGGGCTAGCCGTTCTCCCGGGCGGTGGGACCAAGGCACGCCAGCGTCAGGATGTGGGAGCCGCCCGCGGGCGTTGGCGGGACTACAAGCGTCGGAAACAGCAAGAGGCCTGAGAACCATACCCCTGAAACGCGATTTCAAGGGAATGATCCAGACGCGCACCGAGCGTGATCCGGCCTTTCGCGAGGAACTCCTCAAGGAAGAGGTAGAGCGTCTGCTACCGGGCGATGTGGATACCGGCAAGACGGTTCTGCGCGATTGCATCAAGGAGACGATCGGATTTCTGGAGCCTGGCGGCTTGACGGAGAAATCACCCAAGAGCGTGATGCGGATGTTCGGTCCCAACGGAAATCCGCAGGCGCGAAACCTGTTTGAGGGTATTGGCTGCATGCAGGAACGCGAGGGTGTTCACCTCAAGGTCCTGACGGTTCGACAGGAGGCATACAACGTTGCCATTCACGATCGAAAAGATGGGGGTTTCCTCGACCGCGGGTTGGCGATTCATCCTGTGGGAGAGGATGTTTCATGGCAAACGCGCTTTCAATGGACCATCGGGTTCGATTCAGGAAGTTGATGGACGGCAGCCTTTCCTCAACTTCTGCGGATCGGTCTCTTTTTTTGAGCCAAGCGAGCACATTACGGTGAGGCTGACAAGGTGCGCAATGGCGAGCCATTGGAGCCTCTGCCATCTGGTCGGAAGAATGACAGACTAGCCGCATGCTGCTGTCTCCCGAACCAGGGCGTGCAAAATCCAGGTCCTTGATCAATCACACCAAAATCACTCATGCGTCAGACCCTGACGGCACCTGCAGCTTGAGTAACAGACCCTTACATCATTGCCTTGGTAGCCTTGATCAGATCATTCACCGCGTCGACCGATTTCTGGAACATGGCTCGTTCCTCGGCATCCAGTTCGACCTCCATGATCCGCTCGACGCCACCGCTGCCGATAACCACCGGCACGCCTACATACAGACCCGACTGCCCGTACTGACCGTCAAGGTACGCCGCGCAGGGCAGGACGCGTTTCTTGTCCCGGAGGTAGCTTTCTGCCATCGCGATGGCCGAGGAGGCTGGTGCATAGAATGCCGATCCGGTCTTCAACAGACCGACGATCTCCGCACCGCCGTCTCGCGTCCGCTGAATAATCTCATCCAGCTTCGCCTTGGTGATCCACCCCATTTTCACCATATCCGGCAGGGGCACACCCGCCACCGTCGAGTACCGGACAGACGGCACCATCGTGTCGCCATGGCCGCCCAGAACGAAGGCTGTGACATCCTCAACGGAAACGCCCATCTCTTCTGCCAGAAAATACCGGAACCGGGCGCTGTCCAGCACACCTGCCATGCCAACCACCATATTGTGCGGCAGACCGCAATGCTCGCGCAGGGCCCAGACCATGGCGTCCAGAGGATTGGTAATGCAGATGACAAAGGCATTCGGAGCATGCGCCTTGATACCGCCGCCAACGGCTTTCATGACTTTTGCGTTGGTGCCGATAAGGTCGTCACGGCTCATGCCCGGCTTCCGCGGCATGCCGGCTGTGACGATCACGACATCGGCGTCGGCGATGGGTTTGTAGTCCGAAGCGCCGGCCATCCTGGCATCGAAGCCCTCCACTGGCGATGCTTCGGCGATGTCCAGCGCCTTGCCCTGAGGGACGCCGTCGACGATATCAAAAAGGATGACGTCGCCTAGTTCTTTCAGGCCAGCAAGCAGCGCCAGCGTGCCGCCGATTTGGCCTGCGCCAATCAAGGCTATCTTGTTTCGAGCCATGAAAATTCCCTGCGATTCGGATGATGCTGATGCAATGATTTTCGATGTACGGTTACACCTCCCACCCGGTCTTTGTGAGCGCCATGACTACAGCGCATGACATGAACCGGGAAAGGTGCTTGTGGCGTCAGCGTCCAAGAATAATGCAACAGCAGGATTAGCGTGAAAGGCCAGACAAGGCAACCGCACCAAATGCATCAAGCCCGCATGGCACTATGGCACCATCTCATAGGTATTCCATTCGGTCTTCACGGCGACTCTGTCGTACAGAGTGCGTGCGCGGTAGTTTTCGTCCGCGGTGATCCAGCGAATCTTGTCCCAACCTCGCTCGGCGGCAATCTGTTTCAGGAATGCCAGCAACTTCTCGCCCACCTTGGCGCCGCGCGCCTGCTGATCGACAAACAGGTCATCCAGAAATCCGATCATGCTTCCACGCAATGGGCTAGGCATGGCGCGGAAATTGGCCAGGCCTATCAACTGATCATCCCGCACCGCAACCAAACCTTCGACGACATTCTCCGGATCGTGAAGCCAGCCCCAGACCGTCTGCAGTGTCTTGTCGGTCATCCCAACCTTGTAAAAATCTCCGTAGCCGCGATAGAGCAGTTCCCATGCGACACGGTCTTCTCGTTCAACTGGACGAATCGTCAATCTCGACATGCGTGACACCTTGCATCCAGCCCGTTGGCCTCCTGCCGCTTATCGTCATGGCTGGGCATGCCATTGATGCTTCATTGGCATCATGTAAAGCGCAATCGCCTATTGCTGCAATCCGGGATGCGCTATAGAGGAAAGCGATTGTGGTCGCCCCGTGGAATGCGAATCGCCACAGCCAGCCCCGGACATTGCGGAGAGCCTCATGAAGGCGTTCTTGGCCAACGATTTCGACATACATGGCCGACAGGGGATCTCAGGCGGGCAGCCAATTACCAACCCCGTCGACTGCCATCACATATTGGTTCTGATGAGCCTTGTCCAGACAGCCATAACGCCGGAGTAACCATGTTCTATCGCCCCGGGCACGAACGTCACGGCCTGCCGCGCAATCCTTTCAACGCGCTGATCGTACCGCGGCCGATTGGATGGATTTCCAGTCTGGCCCCGGACGGCACGGCGAATTTGGCCCCGTACTCTTTTTTCAACGGAATCAGCTACACGCCGCCGCAAGTGATGTTTTCCACCGGACAGCGACCACACGAGAAAGGCACGCCGCACGAACCAAAGGATTCGCAAATCAATCCCGAAGCCACAGGGGACTTCGTGTGCAACATGGCGACATGGGAATTGCGGGAAGCGATGAATATGTCTGCTGAACATGTTCCACCGGGCGTTGACGAGTTCAAGCATGCCGGCCTGACCAAGGCGCCATCCGAGACCGTGAAGTCACCCCGTGTTGCCGAGTCGCCTGTCCATCTGGAATGCCGATATTTGCAGAGCGTGACGACGAAGACGAGAGAAGGCTATGGGGCCAATGTGCTGATCATCGGCGAAGTGGTTGGTATTCATATTGACGACGCAGTCCTGACAAACGGTTTTGTCGATATGGACAAAGTCCGGCCGATCGGGCGGCTGGGCTATATGGATTATGTCACCGTGGATGATGTCTGGACGATGTTGCGGCCGGATTAAAAGGGGCGCGACGGTCGCCGGATTCGGTCTGACGCGTCATGGATGAAGGCGGAGATACAACTATACTTCGCACAGATGATTCATGCTGCATCTTTCGCCGCTGATGCAGATCAACGCTTCCCGGTCTGGAACCGGATCACGCGGATATCGTGCCAGAAACAAGACGAAGGCCACAGCGATACCAAGGTCGAAGACCGCCGGGACAGGCGATGCGACATCCGATTCCACCAAAAGCAGGAAGCAGTCGGACAGCGCCATCACAACTCCAGGCTGGATGCCAGATCGACGGACAAGGACGGATATCCAGGATCAGCGGCTATCCGGCGCCAGCTTGACGCTGCTCTATTTGTGATATTTAGCGGGCTTGCAGATATTCACGGGATTGCATTTCCATCAGGCGCGAAACGGTGCGTTCGAATTCGAACGCATGTCTGCCGGCGGGGTAAACATCATGTGGGCCGCCTTCGGCCGAGGCGAGCAGCTTCACCTTCCGTTCATAAAATGTATCGATCAGGATTGCCAGGCGCTTTGCCTCGTTCCGTTGTTCCGGTTTCAACCGGGGAATGCCATCCACGATCACAGTCCGGTAGGCCTTGGCGATGGCGATATAGTCGGTGGCGGCCCGCGCCTCCCGACACAGGTCGTTGAAATGGAACCGCGCGACGCCCCGCGCGGCTAGCGGTACGGGCAATCTACGGCCTTTTACCCTCAGGCTCTCCTGCTCAGCCCTTGCGCCGTCGGTCAGTTCGGCGAAAGCCTTGTCCAGGGCCCTCGTCGCGGCAGCGCCGAGAGGCGTACGCCAGACGGTCATGTTCATCAGCCGCGCCAGTCGATAGTCTTTCGGAGCCTCCAGTTGCAGCACATCCAGCTTGGTCTTGATCAGGTCGATGAAAGGAAGGAATAACTCGCGTTGCAGGCCGCCTTCGTAGAGCCGTTCCAATGGCCAGTTCGACGTCACAACAACGACGACGCGGCGATCGAGAAGGGCCTTGAAAAGGCGGCCCAGGATCATGGCGTCGGCAATGTTGACCACATGGAACTCGTCGAAGCACAGCAGCTTTGCCTCAGCGGCGATTTCGTCGGCAACAGCCGGCAACAGGGCATCGACGCGGCCCTTCCGGCGCCGCGCATGCAGAAGGTCCTGGATTTCCAACATGAATTCGTGGAAATGGACGCGTCGCTTTTGCGTCACCGGCACCGTGTCAAAGAACATATCCATCAACATGGATTTACCACGCCCGACATCGCCATAGAGGTACAGACCCTTCGGCGGCCCTCTCCCCTTGCGCGCTCCCAACCCTAAGCGCGACAGCAAGGAACCGAATTGCGTCGACTCGTACTCTTTCAAAGCCTTGAGCAAGCGGGTCAGTCTCTCGGCGGCCAGCGCCTGGGACGGGTCATGATCGAGATGGCCTTCGGCGACGCGGCGGCGCAAGACCGCCAGTGGCGTCTGGATCAAATCTTCCGGCATGGCCGATCTCAGGAAAGGCGCAGGCGGTGTGACAGCGCCTTCAACATGAGATCGGCGGCGGTCGTGATGGCCTGCTCGACCGGTGCGCCCGATAGCGAACTGTCGACGATCAAGCCCAAGATTCCGATGAACGGAGCCACGTCGATCGGCAGTCCGCCAGACATCCTGCCGCCAGCAGGATCGGGTGATGAATGACCGGAATTCCGGTCATGACGGTGACAGGTTTCATGCCTCTGATATAGTGGGCATATCCCTGATCTGCAAAGCCATCGGTGCCATCAGCTGCAGCGCCACAGGCACGGTCGACCGATTCGTGGTTGGTCCTTTCGCATGTTATCCTCATCTTTGTCGTTAGCTGCATGGAACAAGAAATCATGAAGTGCAGACCATGAAAATTCCGGCCATTTTGGCTCTGACGATTGTTCTGCTGCCTCTCATGGCAGTGCCAGGGCAAGCAACGGACGTGATGACTGCTCGCAACGCCTGGGAGCAAGCGGCCGCCAGCAAGCTGGCTATCGTTGATATCCGCTCACCGCGAGAGTGGCGCGTTCGGGCGTCGCGAGAGGCGCCTGGAAGATTACCATTCATGGCAAGCGCCAGATGGCGGGTTTCCTGCAAAAGCTTTTGGCGCGCACCAAAGGAGATCGTACAAGACGTATCGCACTCATCTGCGCCGGGGGCGGTCGATCGACCCATACATTACAGTTCCTGCGCAAAAAGGGCTTCACAAACGTGACGCATATCGCCGAAGGCATGCTCGGCCGGAGTGTGTTTCGCGGTGGTGGCAAGGGCTGGATCAAACAGGGCCTGCCTACAGAACAGCACTAAGCCTTCGGTTCCCGCCAACTCTCAAGCGTATCCATCGGCAGGTCACTGATCTCAATCACGATCTGCACCATGACGGCTACGGCTTCGTCCAGCAGTCGAGACCCTATCGCTGCGCTGGCCTTGGTGGCATCGCCAACCGCTCCCGATGCATTGAGATCCTGTGCTTGCCACCCGAAGCGGACCGTCCGGCCGAACGGGCGCAGGTGGGTGTAGGCGCCGGCCATGGCTTCGGAGGACGACGCAAAGGCGGCGATCTTGTCGTCTCTAACGGCTTGGGGCCGTATGGCCTGCATGATTGACGTCTCCGCCGCGCCACCATGAATACCGTGCGCAGCTTCGTGGAAGCCAAAATGGGATTCGACCTGCCAATAGCGATAGCCGTTTAACGGAAAGACCAGCATGTCATGCTTGCGGCGCAGCTTGTGGGCCACGATATCCAGCACTGCCGGATTGCCGCCATGGCTGTTCAGGATCGCCAATTTGCCAAATCCCGCCGTCGCCACGCCGCCTGCCAATTCCATCAGTACAGAGATCATGGTTTCGGCTGAGAAGCTGAGCGTGCCCGGGAAATCGGAATGTTCGATACTGAGTCCTATCGGCAGTGCCGGCATGACCAGTAACGGGATTGAAATGGGTAGCCGGGTGACAAGCCGCTCGACCAGCGCTTCGCAAATGTCGCGGTCGACGGAGACCGGCAGATGCGGACCGTGCTGCTCAGTCGCAGCGACAGGAAGGACAACCACGGTCTTGGTCGGGTTGAATGCCGCGAAATCGTCTGTGGTGTGATCGCCCCAATATCGGGAGTGACTAGTCATCGGGTGATCGGCCAAGCACTGTCTTCCAGAAGTAATCGGGTTTCATGCGCCGACAGTCAGGCCGACAAGCGCCAAGCTGTACCGGTGGCAGGGGATCAAGATGAAAGGCCACGGTGCACGCATTTATTCGCCAATACATCGCAGAAGGCTGGGTTGCGACCTTTCGGTCTGCGAGGCGCATCGCATACCTTGTTCAGCCCATGATGCCACTCGATGCGGTTCTGGCGACCGGAAGAATGACGGTAACAGACGACATTGAAACCTGACTGCGCTCCGGACGCCGATAAACCGGATACTGCCGCTGAAAGCCGATGCGGCCGCTGCCGCCTGAAAAATGCTGCAGCGACAGACCTGATTGACCTCTGAGTCCGCACAATTTCTCCATGCGGCCCATCCCAATCGGTCCGCCATCCGAATTCTCCGAGGCAGCGTGAGTTGTCATGCGTGGAGGGACAACGACTTCCCGAAGTTATTTGACGCGTAATCCTGTATCGCTCTTCCTTTATATGCATTTTACTCCATAAGTGAATCATGCGGCGAACGCAATCTGCCGATCATCGCCATACTTGATTGTCGGAGTCTCCAACAGCTATTGCGACCCAAGCTTGGTCAAAGCGTCCGGACTCGGAAAGCGGCAAGAAGGCCAAGACGCTCCAGTGGTCGTTGAAAAAGCCGACAGGCGCGTTCCGGACGTCGCCGCAAGCTGCCGCACGCAGCAGACGGCTCGGAGACCTGGGCGTCTGCGGGTCCCAAGCAGCGCTTGCAGGCGAGAGTTCAGGCGGAACGACCCTTTCGCACTCTTTCGACCGGGATATCCCGCCATGCACGGATTTACCCACAACTTTGGGCCGCTGCCATGCAACAGCCAGAACATGTGAGGCGATGATGATCGCCAAAGCGACGTCCCAGGGCCTACCCCGTCGACCGCTCCAGCATCGCCCTCAGCAGCACCTGAGCGCCGGCGGTGCAATCTTCCGGTGTCGCGCTCTCTGTTTCATTGTGGCTGATGCCGTCTTCGCACGGAATGAAAATCATTCCGGTTGGCGCGACTCGAGCGACATAAACTGCGTCATGGCCTGCGCCGGAAGTAATCTCTCGCCACGAATAGCCGCTCTGTTTTGCCGCCTCGCGCACGGCCGAGACGCAACTCTCGTCGAACCGCGTAGCCGGGAACTCCCAAAAATCCTGGATATCGACGATACAACCGGCGGCCTCCGCAATCTTGGTGCAGTCGTTGCGCAAGTCGTCGTTCATCCTGGTGAGGATTTCATCCTCCGGATGGCGAAGGTCGACGGTGAAGAAAACACTGCCGGGAATGGTGTTTCGCGAATTGGGTCTTGATTCGATGAAGCCGACAGTAGCGCACGCATAAGGCGGATAGCGATGGCCGATCTGATGCACCGCCTGGATCATGCCGGATGCCGCAACCAACGCGTCCCTTCGCAATGGCATGGGCGTCGGCCCGGCATGGGCCTCCTGACCGGTCACCGTCACTTCGTACCAGCGCTGTCCATTGGCGGCGATCACCACGCCGATCGTCTTCTCTTCATCCTCAAGAATCGGACCCTGTTCGATATGGGCTTCGAAATAGGCCCCGATCGGCCGGTCGCCGAGCCAGGCATCGCCATCGTAGCCAATACGTTTCAATTCGTCGCTGAAGACCTTGCCGGTCACGTTGTCCTTCTTGTTCATGACATCGTTTAGGGAGAATTCGCCAATGAACGCGCCGGAGCCCATCATGGCCGGGGAAAACCGGCTGCCTTCCTCATTGGTCCACACAACGACCTCTACCGGGGCATCGGTTTCGATTTCCATATCGTTCATCGTGCGGATGACTTCGAGGCCAGCCAGTACGCCATAGGCCCCGTCGAACCTGCCGCCGGTCGGTTGGGAATCGAGATGGCTACCGGTCATGATGGGCGGCAAACTGTCGTTCTTGCCCGGACGCCGAGCAAAGATGTTGCCGACCTTGTCGATGGCAATGGTGCAGCCGGCTTCTTTGCACCAGCGGATGAAAAGGTCGCGACCTTGCCTGTCCAGGTCGGTGAGCGCCAGACGGCAGACGCCACCTTTCTCGGTTGCGCCGATCCGGGCCAGGTCCATGATGGAGTCCCACAGCCGGTCACCGTTGACCACAAGATTTTGCATGGCGGAGTCTCCCAGTTTTCTCTGTTGTTCCAGATCACCGAGATGTCTCAGAGCCTGAATCACATGTCATTGATATGATCATGTTCTTGTGGATCAAGCCCCTGGTCGTGGCGCAGCAGGATCGTGTGGAAGCGAGCAGTGCCGCAGGCTTGAGGGTGTAACTGTTGCCGACAGATCCCGCTTGATGCCAGTGCCTCGATCTTGTCCATGGCCTCGTTTCCTCACCCCTTCGTATCAAATCGGGCATGCGGTTCTCCCGCATCCGGCTTTCGGACGCGATCATGCCTTCGCGCTCGCAAGGCTTCGAGTGTGTACGGCAGTCGCGTGAGGCCGTCTTCGCGATACAACCGGTCGCACCCGCTCTTCCCGTCCTTCGACTTGTGCTTCAGCCAGAGCCAGCGTCGCAACCGCGTGCTCGTGCCTGTTGACTGTCCTGCTAGCTGGATAGGCGGGCCCGAGGATGAAGCCGTTCTCCCATCCGGTGACAGCCCGGTTCAGACATTTCCCGATGGCCTCCGGCTTTTGCCGAAACTGTTTTGTCGGGGGGTTCATCTCGCTGACTTTACTGCGGATGCTGGTCGTACCGAGACCTGAATTGTCCAGTGCCGCAGACATTTGATTGCTGATTGCGTAAAACTTTCCCAGTTATTAAGACATAATGTCATAAATGTCTATTATTAAACTTTATTTTATGTGATATATCTTAATAAGTCATCTTTTCTTAATGTTTCGATCATGCTATATCGCTTCCAGCAAAAACTTTAGGAGTGCGAGATGCGTATTGATCCGAGTCGATTGAAAGAACTCCGTAAACGCAAACGATTCAGTCGGGCAAAGTTGGCAGAAAGGTCGAAGATTTCTCAACGGCAGATCAGCCGGATCGAGAGCACCGCTGCAGATGCAGCCAGCAAGGTGCGCGAGCGGACAGTCAACGAACTGGCGAAGGCGCTCAGCGTTGAACCCGCGGTCCTGACCGGCGACCAGCCAATGCCCGATCCCAATCACCAACCGAATTCAAGCAGCAGCCAAGTGAGCGCTAGCCTTCGGCCTGAAGCGAGACTGGCCTACGCGCTCGTGGGGCGCCGATACAGCGTCAGTCGGGCAACGCTGTTCAACGCCGCGCCCCTCCTGTTCGTCCTGCTCGCTGAGAGCAGTTTCGTCTGGCGACGAAAGAAGGCGAAAGAGGCCGAAGAAGCGGCAGATCGACTCGGGGAACTGGGATTGGGGCGGTGGGAATTCCTGATCGCCAGCGGTAGAGCCGCAGACGTAGCAGCATCAGAACTGACGTCGGTCAAAGAGCGTAACGTCTTCGGAGAGGATCTATTCGACGATACCGAATGTTATCAAGGTTACGACCGCTTCAAACACAACCCGTTCGCTGATTATCTGCGCCATCTTGCAGCGCAGATAAGCGATCCGGGTGTAGTCGAAATGCACGAAGACATCGAATTTTCCGGACCACTGAAAAACTTTCCAGAATTCACCGTCTGCGGCGCGGACTTGGCAGAATTCACGGGGGCATCGGCAAGGCTCGATCTGGCTGTGCAATTTGGCTTCGTACCGCTCGACCGAATTCCGGAACACCTGCTGGCCAGCGACGCCTCAGATGAACGAATCGCATGGCTGGAGGAGCGATTTCGGGAGATTCCGGCAGAGCAGAAGAAAGCTTTGGAAAACTTAGCTGACCCTCATATCGCCTTTGCGCAAACCCCAGCGGAGGAGGCCGGACAATGAGCGAATATGTCCTTTCGCACCATGCCAAAACTCGCATGAACCAGCGTGGGCGGCGGTCAACCGACCTGGAATTGATCTGGCGCTACGGCTCCCAAATCGGCAGCGACATCCTGTATCTCAGCCGCAAGGACGTTCGGCGAGCGATTCGCCCAATGAACTGGGAAATCCAACGCCTGGAACGGTTGCAGCGCGTTTCCGCCGACGCGGCCCATCAACGGGAAATTCGGCGACACAAGTGCGAAATCCAAGCACTGGAACGGCTGAGCGATTCAAAGCTCGTCGTCGCCGGTGACACCGTCGTGACTTGCTACCGCTCCAACCGGCGAGACCAGAAACGTACGCTGCGTCGGGGCAGGGAATTTGCATGACTGCCGTCGACGCAGCCGAAAAAGCACTTTCCACAAGCAAGAGAATACACATGCTGCATCACTAGTGTCCGGTTAACATTTGAATAGATTCAATTGGTCAGGGTTCGTGTTCTGCTCGGAAGCATGGTCGGTTTTGAAAAGATGTTGATTTGGCGGCATTTTCTCGAACAAGGTGACGGACAGGATTTGGAGGAAAGTGTAGAGCGAGGCGTCCAGGTCGAGGCGCTTCCTGATGATGGCGACGAGGACGTACACGGACACCGCGACCCGGATCTGTGACTTCACGGCGTTCTCGGACGTGCCGTGGAACTTCTTGATGCGCAGGTGCTGCTTGACCCACTTGAAGAACAGCGCCACCTGCCAGCGGGCCTTGTACAGTTCGCAGATGGTGGGCCGAACAGGTTGGTCAGGAAGACAGGCGCATGCCCGGTGTTCGGGTCCTTGAAGCGAATGCGGCGCAGACGGTGCGGGTATTTCCTGCTGCCGCAGACCGACAGCGCCACCGTCTGGTCGCAGATGATGCCCTGCGCCCGGTCGCCGGGCGCCGAGTACACTCGGCGCAGGTCGGTGTTCGACCTGGCCCGTGTGACGCAGAACGCGCCCGCTTCGTGCCGTGCGAACAGCCGCTCGAAGTCGAGGCAGGCCCGGTCCATGACGTAAATCGCCGCCGGTTCGGGAATCAGCAGGTCGAGAAGTGTGTGCATCTTCACAGCCGCCTTGGCGCGGCGAAACGGCGCCCAGGGGAACAGCGACAGGCACAGGTCGATGGTGGTGGAGTCCGATGCGTACACCGTGTTCGACAGCTCCAGCCCCAGGTCCTCCCTGGCGCAAGGCCTTCGGGCCCGGGCGATCAGCCGCTGGGCGAACTCGGCGTACATGCGCCAGTCCCGGCGCTCGTTGGCGTCGGCCAGGGTGGAGCGCCTCACGGGCGAGCGGATACCCATGTGGTACAGCCTGGCCGACTGCGCGCAAGGGCAGGCCTCGATGTCGCGCAGGCTCTCGCGGTACGTCAACCGGGCAAAAGCCAGTGCCCGGTGCACGGGAGCACGCGGACGCGGCGGTTGCCGTCGCAGCGCTCCACGATGCGCGCGAAGGTCGTCCAGGGAAGAAAGTCCATCAACTGAGCGAACAGGGTCTTGCCGGCGTACATCGGGCCTTGGCCTCCGGGGGTGAAATCCCGAAAGGGCACCAGACAGCGTCGCCGCGTTCAAGTCGGCACCACCCAAATATGCGAAAAATGTCGTTTGTTCATCTGGTTATGTGAACCATGGACTCAGTTAACCGGACAGCAGTGATTCGGCATGGTATTTGTTTAACCGTTAACTAGGGCCTGTCAACACTATCGAAGTGCCTCGCCGATGAGCGCGAAGACGATGAAGCCGAGGAACATGACGTCCAGCTTCTCGAAGCGGGAGAAGATGCGCCGGAAGCCCTTGAGGCGCCGGAACAGGCGCTCGACCTCGTTGCGCCGCTTGTCCATCTCCTGGTTGTACTCCCAGGGGTCGACGCGGTTGCTCCTGGGCGGCACCACGGGATCGAAGCCAGGGTCGCGGGCCCACTGGCGGGTGGCGTTGTCCTCATGTGCCCTGTCCATGACGAGTGCCGTGGCGTCGACGGGCCGCTGCAGCCGGCTCATGAGCTTGCGGCCCTGCGGGGCGTCGTGCGCGTTGCCGGGAGAGAGGGTGAAGGCGACCGCCGTTCGGGCATCCGCGGCAACCATGTGAATCTTGGTGTTCCATCCGCCGCGGGACCTGCCGATGGACTGCGGGCCGTTTCTTTTCGAGCCCCCGTGCCGTCCGGGTGCACCTTGACGCTGGTGCTGCTCGAACACCCGGTCGAGCACGCCGCTCCTGGCCCGGCGGCTCGTTCGCGTACAGATCGTGTGCCAGTTGCCAGACCGCTTCGGCAGGTTGCAGCCCTGCTCGGCCACTTCGAGGATCGCGTCGAGCACCTGCAGGTTCGGCACGCTGACGTTCCCGCGCTGCCTGGGAAGCAGCGGGGCGATCCGCTTGAACTGCGCCTCGATGATTTCCATGCTTCTGATAACCCTCCACTTCTGTGGCTGAAGACAACGTGAAGGAGGACAGCATGATATCCCTGTTTGGTGTTGACAGGCCCTAGCCAATCAGGGAAAGGTCCTGTGATCGCAGGACATTCTGGAGGCAAGTGGCGGTGCGACTGAATGGGCGCGCCGAACACGGGAATTGCGGTCGGCTGGCTGGAAAATCTTGACCAACAATGACCGGTCGTCTCTCAAGCCCGGAGAGTACATCATGGAGGACCCAACACCGCCAAAGAACTATCGATTTGAACGGCCAGTATCCAAGCGACTGCGTGCGCAAGTCTTGGAACGCAAGTGGGTATACCTGTCAGATGTGCGGGATCGGGGTAGTGTCTCGGTTTGAAGACCATGCCTGTCGGCATGGAAAATGGGCGACCCGCAGGCCGCCCTTGTGTGTCCCGGTCCGGCCCCGTCAGTTGGTCATGCAGCCCACGCTCTGTCTCCAGGTGGCGTCCATGATGTACGTGTAGCCATCCCCGCTGTCCGTCCGCGCCCACTGGCCGGAGGAATTTCGGGCCCCGCACAGGCAGGCCAGGATCTGCTGCCGCGTGCCGCCGAAGGCAAAGCACCCGCTCGACCACGAATCGCCGGGGCCGACGGCGCGACCCGAGCCAAAGGGGATCTCCAGATCGAGGGCGGTTCGAAAGCAGGATTTTCCGATCAATTTTGAGGCAGCTAGAACTTCTACGGTATAGCGTGTGTTCGGTGTCAGGCTGGAGACAGTTGTGGTCTGGGCTGCCACGCTCTCGGCAGGAAGAATCCGTACACTGCCGAGTGTTTTCCGATTGCCAACTCTCTGTCCATTCGGCCCCTTCACCTCAAGATAAATAGTGCGGCCGCCGCCGATATCCGTTCCCACATAACTGGTAACGGACTGATAAGTCAGTCTTATTGTCGAAATTTGGACCGAATCTTTCTTCAGGGACCCGGCTCCGAAGGTTGCAATCGTTGCATTCAATTCGCTCTGACCGCTTTTGCAGGCACTGGATCCTGTATCGCCCACAATGGACCAGTCCACCTGCGCCATGGCGGGGCCGGCCGGCAGGGCCAGCGCAACGGCCAGCATCGCGGCGCAGACCGGGAACATGCGGATGGTGTGAAAGGACATGGACAGGGCCTTCTGTACTTCATGAGGCCCCGGTATGAGGCCCCGGTATGAGGCCCCGGTATGAGGCCCCGGTATGAGGCCCCGGTGAGTGATGCGCCAAAGCCTGACACGGACGGATACACCCGTCAAGGCCCGATCGTCGAAGGTGACGCAAGGAGTCATGTGTCGGTCGGGAGCGGGGTCCTGATTCCCTGCGACCTGTCTTCGTGCATGAAGACCGCGTGGAGGATGCGGTCCATCGATGTCCGGTCCTGGAATGTTCCCATGGGCCGGGTTCGTCTGCGGACCTCGCGGAACCGTCGTTTGCCGGCGAGCTGGAAGTCGATGATCTCCTTCCTGCCGTCGTGGCGGATCCCCGGCGCCACCAGGACCGGCCTCCCGAGTGCGCCGTCGGGCATCAGCGCCTTGCAGTCGTTCTTCGGCGACCGGCGGTGGAGGGCGTCGACCGACCGGTCGAGGGTCCCGGCGACCCGGCTCACCGTCGCGGCCGGGACCGGGCGCCCGGGCAGGACGAGGAGGACCTCGCCGACCTTGCGGGTCGAGAGCCCCGGAACGAAGCCGGCCGGGATCGCACGGTCGATCTCCGGGGCGCGCCTTGCTGAGCCCTTCGGAACCCCGGTCGGGCAGAAGTGACGGGTACGCGGCACGTCGCGTTCGATATCACCGGGCGCGCTGGGCAGGCAGCGTCGGCAGGTGCCGTTGCGCCGGTCGCGCATGGCGCCGGCGTCGAGGGTGTCGCGCCAGACGTCGACCGCCTCGGCCATCCGGCCCTCGATGATCCCGGCCCTCGATGATCCCGGCCGGCGCCTGGCGACCGAGGGGCGACAGCCCTCGCCCCGGTCCGTCTGCCTGCATCTCCTTCATCACCTCAAAGGCCTGTGGCAGGCTCTCGATCGTTGCAGCCTGCCGTGGCATCGGGGTGCTCCTGTCCGTGGCTGCTGCTTCACCACAGGGAGTACCCCACTCCCGACCGACACATGAATCCTTGCGTCACCCGCCGATCAGGATAATTTTTCAGACCGAGACACGACCCACGCTTGCGATTCGTCGAAGGACACGGCAATAACGGACCGTCGAACCTGGAAGAAGATCTGCCGATGTTGACCCTGTCTTCCGCACTTGATCGCTGCCGGCGCTACTACGCCAACAATCTCGCCGTGGTGGACCCTGAAGGTCGCTGGACCTGGGAACAACATCTGGACAGGGTCACGCGACTGGCCAGCGCCTTGCAAGCTCTTGGCGTGAAACAGGGCGGCACTTTTGGCATTCTGTCGCGCAATACCTTCCGGAATTTCGAATTGCTGCACGCCGGGTACTGGATGGGTGCCATTCCGGTACCGGTGAATATTCGTCTGGCAACACCCGAAATCGCCTATATTCTGGACAATGCCGGGGTGGACGTTGTAGCCGTCGATTCACCGTTTCTGGCGCTGCTGGACCATGAACTCATGACGCGCTGGCGGGACAGGTCTATCCGTATCGTGGGCGCAAACGACAGGACCGATCCGGAAACTAGAGACTGGACGCAGCATGACCACGAAACGCTGATCGCCCAGGCCGAACCGGCACCGTTGCATGAATCGAAAGAGGAAGATACGGCGACTCTGCTGTATACTGGCGGCACCACCGGTCGCGCCAAGGGCGTGCAACTGACCCATATGAACGCTGTCTCCAACGGCATGCAGGTTGGGCATACGGTGGGAATTTATCCAGACGACATCTATCTGCACGTCGCGCCAATGTTCCATTCAGCCGACCTGCTGGGCACCGGCTTCACCCTGATGGGCGCCGGGCACGCTTTCCTTCCCGCCTTCACGCCGGACGATCTGCTCGGCGCCATCCAGGAGATGAGTGTCACCTGGACGATGCTGGCGCCGACCATGATAATCATGACCCTGCAACAGGCGAGCCCATCGGCCTACGATTTGTCCAGCTTGCGCTGTTTCCTGTATGGCAGCGCGCCGATGGCGGCCGAGTGGGTAGAACGGACTCTGAAGGCTTTCGCCGGCACGGAACTGGTCCAGGGATACGGCCTTACGGAAACCTCGCCACTCCTTACCATCCTGTCCCACAAGGAGCATGTTACGGCCATCGAAACCGGCAATCGCGAGCGGCTGAAGGCCGCCGGCCGCCCCCTCGTCGGCGTCGACATGCGCATCGTCGATGGAAACGGCAACGAAGTGCCGAACGGTGCGCCGGGCGAGGTGATTGTCAGGGCGCCGAATGTGACGAAGGGCTATCTCAAATTGCCGGAAGAAAACGCCAGGGCGTTCCGCGACGGCTGGTTTCATACCGGCGATGTCGGGCTCATGGACGATGAGGGGTTCATGTATCTGGTCGACCGCAAGAAGGACATGATCATCACAGGTGGCGAAAACGTTTACTCGCTGGAGGTGGAAGCCATACTGTACCAGCACCCCTCCGTTGGAGAGTGTGCTGTGGTCGGTCTCCCGGACAGCAGGTATGGCGAAGCGTTGCTTGCCGCGGTCGTGCTGCAGCCGGGCGAAACCCTCACGGCAGAAGCACTTGTGGCTCACTGTCGCGACCGGATCGGCGGCTACAAGATCCCTCGCCAGTTCGCCTTTCTGCCGGAACTGCCGAAAAGTGCGATGGGCAAGATTCTCAAAACCAGTCTGCGCGAGACCTACAGCAATCCGGCGGTGGAACGCGATGTCGTTGTCCGCTGACAGAACGATGCCGCCGCATGAAATGCGGATGATGCAATGGGCAAGGTAGCTTGCAGACGAACCGATTGAATTCAGGAACACGCAACTCCAACACGGAAACCGGTCATGAACTCACCGCAGACCAGCCGCGCCGAACGGGAAGTCCGCCAGGACTTCTACAACACTATCGATCAGCACAGCATGACCCCCTTGTGGGAAGTGCTGGCAGGCCTGGTCACCAAGGAACCTGTCAGTCAGGCCAGGCCGCACTTGTGGAAATTCGACGACGTGCGCCCACACGTAATGAAGGCCGGCGAACTGATCACTGCAAAGGAGGCGGAGCGACGGGTCTTGGTGCTGGAAAATCCCGGTCTGCGAGGCGACTCGCGGATAACGCCCTCGCTCTATGCCGGCTTGCAACTGATTCTCCCGGGCGAAGTGGCGCGAGCCCACCGGCATACAGCCTCAGCCTTGCGCTTCATCATCGAAGGCAGCGGCGCCTACACTGCCGTGGATGGCGAGAAGACTGTCATGGAAGAGGGTGATTTCGTCATTACACCACCCTGGTCGTGGCACGATCACGGCAACGACAGCGACCGGCCGATGATCTGGATGGACGGGCTGGACGTGCCGATGGTCAATATCTTCGAAACCAGCTTTGCCGAAAATCTGGCCGAGGACGAGCAGCAGCTTTCCCGGCCCGCCAACTATTCGCCGGATCATTATTCCCACAACATGCTTCCTGTGGGCTGCGAACACACCAGGAAATGCTCCCCGATCTTCAACTATCCCTATGCCCGGACACGCGAGACGCTGGAGAGGATGGCGAAGTACGAAGAATGGGACCCCTGCCATTGTGTGAAGGTGCAGTACACCAACCCCCTGGACGGCGGCTATGCAATGCCGACCATCGCCACCTTCATGCAGTTGCTGCCCAAGGGCGTGACGACGACGCCCTACCGGTCGACGGACGGGATGATCTATTCGCCCGTCGAGGGCGCCGGCCGCACGATTCTGCGAGCATCGGAGGGCGACGTCACACTGACATGGGGACCGAAAGACGTGTTCGTGATCCCCAGCTGGATGGCCCATCATCATGAAAGCGATGGCGGCGCCGTATTGTTCAGCTTCTCGGACCGCGCTGCCCAGCGGAAACTGGGCATCTGGCGGGAGCAGCGGGGCAACGGCCCCGTAGCCGGGCCACACTGATCTGCGCGGGCCGAAAACACCGGATGAGGACCAGGGCCATTCCAGCCTCGCAGATGTCAACTTCTCGCCATTCGACGAACAGGTGGCACGACCGGTTTGGGGTTCTCTTGCCCGCTTCTCGTTGGAAAACGACAATCCCCGGCATTGCGCGAGCGTCAATGGCGCATGAAGTGCCGATCGTTCATCATGACGGGACTGCCCGGGCGAGTCGTACCCGCCCCAACCCGATCTCGTATCTGGCAGCTTCGACCTCAGATTTGCTTCAAGGATCGCTTTGCTGGAACAGGCACGAAGGCAAGACCGCCCGATCTTGCAGTCAGGATTAACCCTAACAAAGCCGGCCAGAACCGTTCCATCATCTCTCTGCTGATGGTTGCGAAGGTTCGTCGGACCTTGCCGGTGCACTGAGTTGGGGCATCGATGCGAGTTCCGAAGCACCCGTGCCAGATGCACGCCGCATCGCCGTGGCGACTTTCCGTCCCTTGCCGCTTTCTTCGACGGATCGCAGGATTGAACTGGCGATGGAGTGAAAAGGCGATGGCCTTTGTAAAAGCTGGCGGAAGCCGGCTCGAATATGAATGGGTGGGGGTCGGGCCGGCCGAAGGCCCGACCGTGGTCATGCTCCATGAGGGACTGGGCTCGGTTGCCATGTGGCGCGATTTCCCGTCCAGAGTGGCGAAGACGACGGGCCTGCGGGTCCTCGTCTACAGTCGACGAGGATACGGAAGGTCGGACTCTGCGACCGATCTGCCCTGTCCCGTCGACTACATGCATCGCGAAGCGCAAGAGGTGCTCCCCGACCTGTTCCGAGAACTGGATGTCTGCCGGCCAATTCTGCTGGGCCACAGCGACGGCGCCTCCGTTGCATTGATCTATGCCGGCAGCGACATTGATCCGCGGCCTGAAAGCATCATCGTCATGGCCCCCCACGTGAATATCGAACCCAGCAACATTCTGTCCATCGCCAAGGTCCGTGTGTTGTGGGAGGAGACGGATCTGCGCGGTCGTCTGGCGCGATACCATGACGATCCGGACAGCGCCTTCTTCTCCTGGAACCTGGCCTGGCTGATGCCCGAATTCCGCAACTGGAACATCGAGGAATTCCTCCCGAAAATCCGGGGGCCGATCACTGTCATCCAGGGACTGGACGACGAGTATGGCTCGCCGCAGCAGCCTGAAACGATCAAGCGGATGGCGCCCGGGCCAGTCAATACGATCATGCTGCCGGGATGTGGCCACTCCGCCCACAGGGACAGCCCGGAACAGACGCTTGCCGCGATTGCGGATCATGTCAAGATGGCGGCGACGGCATGAAGGACGATCTGGAGTTTCCCCTGGGCGACGCCAGACCCGGGGCAGCCGAAACGATCGAAATCGCGCCGGGCATCCACTGGTTGCGCATGCCGTTGCCGTTCCAGCTGAACCATATCAATCTCTGGCTGCTGGAAGATGGTGACGGCTTTGTCATTGTCGATACCGGTCTGAAGCTGGAAGAAACCCGGGCGTACTGGCGAACGCTGTTCGATCGGTTTGGCATCGCCCATGGTGGCAAGGCCGGCAAGACCGTGAACCGGCTCGTTGTCACCCATTTCCATCCGGACCATATCGGCCTGGCGGGCTGGCTGGTGCAGGAACTGGCAACGGATCTTTGGATCAGCCGAACCGAATGGCTGATGGCGCGGATGCTGTATCTTGATACCGAGGCATCGAGTCACTCCAGCATGACATGCTTTTTTGCCCGGCACGGCATGGACCGGGCTCTCGCCGGACGGATGTTTGCCAATGGCAACACCTATCGCGATCGCGTGACGGAGGCCCCTTGCCACCACCGGCGGCTGCGCGAAGGCGACATGCTCGACATCGGCGGCCGGAAATGGGAAGTCATCGTCGGGACCGGTCACGCGCCGGAGCACGTCTGCCTTTGGACCGGGGACGGCGGCATCCTGATCTCCGGCGATCAGATCTTGCCAAAGATCACGCCCAACATCAGCGTCTGGGCCAGCGAGCCGGACGCCAGCCCTCTGGAAGAATATCTGGGATCGCTTGCGAACTTCAGGCATTTGCCGGAAGACACTCTGGTCCTGCCCAGTCACAATCTGCCGTTCCGCGGCCTGCGGCAGCGCATTGTGCAGATTGTCGATCATCATCATGAGCGGCTGGACCGGCTCGGCAACGGGTTCGACGGCGCCCGGCTGTCGGTCGCTGAAGCGGTGCCACTGATGTTTCGGCGCGAGCTGGACGATCATCAGATGGGTTTCGCAATGGGCGAATGTCTCGCGCACCTCGCCTACCTGGAAAGCGCGGGAAGCATGACAGGCCGTCTGGACCCGGATGGCATCCATCGTTTCGAACGGGTTTGAGCAGCCTGGCGGAACCGTCGGAAAACAGCCGGCGCCTTCACATGACCGGCTGTTGCCTTCGCGCCTTCATTGCATCTTGACCGTCCATGGTCTTTTGGCTAGCAAACTCGCGCGCAATCAAGACCAACAGAATATCTGCGCAAGGTCGGGGAGGTTTGCGTCGATCAGGCTGACCGTGATGGTGCGGCGCCGGACGCTTGCAAGTCTCTGTATCGGGATCGAGTGCCGCGCGTAGCGTGTCTTTATGGTACGCGCTACGACACGAGGCTGCGCGGTTGATGGAATTGATTGGACGGTGAGGTCGATGGCTGCAGACACATTTCCGAAGTTTCTGGACAGCAACGCGCAATCGCGCGGCAACCGACCGGCAATCCGGGAAAAACAGTTGGGGATCTGGCAGACCTATTCCTGGAAAGAATCCCGTGACGAGGTTGCAACCATCGCCCACGGACTTGCCGCTTCTGGCGTGAGCCGCGGCAACCGGATAGCCATCATTGGCGACAACCGGCCTCATCTTTACTGGTCGATGGTAGCGGCCCAGGCCCTGGGCGCGATTCCCGTGCCCGTCTATCAGGACAGCGGCGCCCAGGAATTGTCTTATGTGCTTGATCACGCAGAGGTGTCCTTTGCTGTGGTCGAGGACCAGGAACAGGTGGACAAGCTGCTGGAAATCAAGGAAACCGCATCGTCACTGACGAGTATCGTCTACTGCGACCCGCGCGGCATGCGGGATTATGATCAGGATTTCCTGCAGTCGATCGGCGAAGTCAAAAAAGCCGGCGAGGCACACAAGGTCGCCAATCCCGGCTTCTACGACGAAGAAGTTTCCAGGGGAAGCGGCGACGATACGGCCATCTTTCTTTATACCTCCGGCACGACGGGTAATCCGAAAGGCGTGGTCCTGACCTTTGACAACCTGATCTCCATGTCGGAGATGTCGGTCAAGCTGGAAAACATTCGGCAAGACGAGGATACGCTGGCCTACTTGCCGATGGCCTGGGTGGGCGACAACCTGTTTTCCATCGGCCAATCCTATGTCGCCGGTTTCACCGTGAATTGCCCGGAAAGCCAGGAAACGGTTCTGGCTGATCTGCAGGAAATCGGGCCAACCTACTTCTTTGCGCCGCCACGGATTTTCGAAAACATCCTGACATCGGTGACTGTGCGCATGCAGGATGCCAGCCGTCCCAAGCGCTGGCTTTTTGACTACTTCATGGAGCACGCCGGGAATGTCGGCGTAAGGATCCTGCAGAAGGAAAGCGTTGGTCTCGGCGCCCGATTCAAGTACTGGCTGGGAGAAATCCTTGTCTATGGTCCGCTCAAGAACACGCTGGGGCTGACTCGCGTCCGGCGCGTTTATACGGCGGGAGAGGCCATCGGGCCGGATATTTTCGATTTCTACCGTTCGATAGGCCTTAACATGAAACAGCTGTACGGGCAGACCGAGGCCTCGGTGTTCGTGACGATGCAGCCAGACAACGAAGTCTATGCCGATACCGTCGGAAAGGCATGCCCGGGTGTCGAAGTCAGGGTCGACCCGAATACCCGTGAAGTGCTCTACCGGAGCGACGGCGTATTCAAGGAATATCACAAGAACGCGGAAGCCACCCGGGAGACCAAGACGGACGATGGCTGGGTGCACACCGGCGATGCCGGATTCATTGACGGCAATGGCCATCTGAAAATCATCGATCGTGCGAAGGATGTCGGCGTTCTGAACAACAACTCGATGTTTGCGCCTAAATATCTCGAGAACAAGCTGAAGTTCTTCCCGTTCATCCAGGAAGCCGTAACCTTCGGAGCAGGGCGTGATTTCACGACCGCAATGATCTCGATCGACATCGAGGCTGTGGGTGGCTGGGCCGAGCGCCATAACGTCTCTTACGCCAGCTATCGCGAACTGGCGGCGAAACCTGCGGTTTATGAGGAAATTCGCAAGAACGTCGAACAGGTCAACGTGGACCTGGCCGATGACCCGGAACTGGCCGGCGCCCAGATCGCCCGCTTTGTTCTGCTGCACAAGGAACTGGATGCGGACGACGGTGAACTCACCCGAACGCGCAAGGTCCGACGGCGCTTCATCAATGACCGCTACGAGAGCGTGATCAATGGCCTGTATGACGGCAGCGACAAGGTCCACATAGAGGTGGAAACGATTTTCGAGGATGGCCGGAAGGGTGTCAGCGCCGCAGACATCGCCATCATGGATGTCGCGACGACGGGTGCCATCCAGATGAAAAAAGCGAGCTAGACGTTCATGAGTGCAACGGAACGCCAGTTCGGCGATGTCCTCCTCAAGGTCGACAACATCACGCTGCGATTCGGCGGGGTGAAGGCCATCACCGACGTCAGTTTCGAAATCCGCGAGAAACAGATTTTCGCGATCATCGGTCCGAATGGTGCCGGCAAGACATCAATGCTCAACGTGATCAACGGCTTCTATCATCCGCAAGAAGGCACGATTACCTACAAGGGCAATCCCCGCCAGCAGATGAAACCGCACGAAGCGGCCGAAACCGGTATCGCGCGCACCTTCCAGAACGTCGCGTTGTTCCGCGGGATGAGCACGCTGGACAACGTGATGACCGGTCGCCTGCTGAAGATGAGCGGCCCGGCACTGCGCTATCATCACCAAAAGCTCGCCAACCTCCCGGTCATCAGCTACCTGACATACCCGGCCATGTGGTTTGGCGACTTCATCCTCGATTCGATGTACTGGGGTCCCTATCAGCGCGAGGAAGTGAAACACCGCAAGGCCGCGGAAGAAGTCATCGACTTCCTCGAGATACAGTCGATTCGCCGAACGCCGGTTGGACGCCTGCCATATGGTTTGCAAAAACGCGTGGAACTGGGCCGGGCGCTGGCCATGGAGCCGGATCTGCTTCTGCTGGACGAACCGATGGCCGGCATGAACCTCGAGGAAAAAGAGGACATGTGCCGCTTCATCATTGATCTGAATCACGAATTTGGCACGACCATGGCCCTGATCGAACACGACATGGGTGTCGTCATGGACATCTCGGATCAGGTTGTCGTGCTGAATTACGGTCGGAAGATTGCGGACGGCACACCGAACGAAGTGCAGGCCGATCAGGACGTGATCGACGCTTATCTGGGCGTGGCGCACGAAGCCGATCTGGAAGAGAAGTAGCGGCCGGAGCGATATCGAAGCGCCAATCCGCACGAGCGGCACAGCGCGCAACAGGGGGAAGAAATGGGAGAGATCCTGGAATTCATCTTCGCGCCGATCCTCATATTCGAGAGTTGGCGCTTTGGCATGGAGGTCGTCATCAGCGGCTTGCTTGCCGGGGTGATGTATTCACTGGTCGCGCTGGGCTTTGTCCTGATCTACAAGGCATCGGGCATGTTCAACTTCGCTCAGGGCGTTCTCGTCCTGTTTGCCGCATTGAACCTCGCAGGCTTTATCGGATTGGGCGTACCGATCCCCCTGGCGATCATCCTCACGATCGGGATCATGATCCTGTTCGCGATCGTGGTGGAGTACCTGATTCTCCGGCATCTCGTGAACCAGGAACAGATCATCCTGTTCATGGCGACGATCGGCTTGGCGTTCTTCCTGTCGGCCTTCGGCGAAACCATCTGGGGCTCCGAAGTGAAGAAGCTTGATGTGGGCATCCCGCAGGGCCGGTTCGAGCCCTTCGGAATCCAGATCCAGTATCTCGAACTGACCGCCGGCGCGGTGGCGGCCGCACTGGTGATCTGCCTTGCAGTCTTCTTCAACAAGACCAAGATCGGCCGCGCACTGCGCGCAGTGGCGGACGATCACCAGGCGGCGCTGTCCGTCGGGATCAACCTGCGCACCATCTGGATCATTGTCTGGGCCGTCTCCGGGATCGTCGCGCTGGTTGCCGGCACCATGTGGGGCGCAAAATCGGGGGTCCAGTTCAGCCTGTCCGAAATTGCCCTGAAAGCGTTGCCGGTGCTGATTCTCGGCGGCTTCGAATCAATCCCCGGCGCCATCATCGGCGGCCTGATCATCGGATTGGGCGAGAAGCTGGCAGAGGTTGGCTGGGGCCCCTATGTCGGCGGCGCGATCGAAGACTGGTTCGCCTACATCCTGGCGATGGTCTTCCTGGTGTTCCGCCCGCAAGGTCTGTTCGGCGAAAAGATTATCGAGCGAGTGTGACCTGATGTTTTACCGCGAAGCCGGACAGTTCTACACGACCTATGCCAAGGATCAGGGCATTTTCCAGCTCAAGCAGGACAAGTACGGCCTGTGGGGGCTCCTGTTCTTCGCTTTCCTGGTCGTGCCGATCGGCCTTTATCTTCTGGTACAGGGCGGCGTCATGGCCGGCACCACCAAAGACTACCTGTACAACTCCATCCTGTTGCTGTTGCTGGTCAACTGCATGGCCGCGATGGGATTGAACATCCTCACCGGTTATTGCGGGCAGATATCCTTGGGCACGGCCGCATTCATGGGCGTTGGTGCCTTCACGGCCTACAAGTTCTCGACCGGCATGAATTATCGCATCCAGAAAGAGGACAATGTCGGAGAACTTGTATCGACGCTGGTGCCGATGCTGCCGCAAATCGACAATCCCATTGCCCTGATCCTGTTGGCGGGCGCCGTGACGGCGATTGTCGGTGTGCTGTTCGGGCTACCCAGTTTGCGAATCAAGGGATTCTACCTGGCGGTCGCGACGCTTGCCGCACAATTCTTCCTTGTCTGGTGCTTTTCGCGGGTCGAATGGCTGTACGACTACACGTCGTCCTCTACCATTCAGATTCCGTTACTCAAGGTCTTGAGCTTCATGGAAACCGGCACGATCGCCTTCGGCATGCCGGACGGGTCGACAAGGGCACTTTCGGTTTCCGGCTTCCTTGTGGCTGGATCGGAAACGCTGAAAGTCCCGGACGGCGCCAAGACCATTGTCAGCGCATCCGGGTTCATCCTGACGGATTTCAGCAAGGCGCTGTCCAGTCCCGACGCCTCAAGGGCCGTCACCGGCGAAACGTTCCGCATCTACCCGGTTCCGGAAACGAAATATATCTTCAGCTTGGCAATCGTGGTGGTGTTCGCCTTCATCATGAAAAACCTGGTGCGCGGACGAATCGGTCGCGCCTGGATGGCTATCCGCGACATGGATATCGCCGCGCAGTTGATCGGCATCCGGCCGCTGGCGACAAAACTCCTGGCCTTTGCCGTCAGTTCGTTCTTTTGCGGCGTTGCCGGGGCGATGCTGCTGATCTTCTACCTCGGCGCTCTGGAAGGGGCAGAAGCGTTCAATATCAACGAGTCCTTTTCCATCCTGTTCATGGTGATTATCGGAGGCTTGGGCAGCATCACCGGCTCGTTCCTAGGCGCAGCGTTCATCACGCTCACACCCATCATTCTCATCAACGCGCTGCCGGCGATCAGCGACGTCTTCCAGGACAAGGCGCTGGTGGAGCATATCCAGTTCATGGTCTTCGGCGCCCTGATCATCATCTTCCTCATCATGGAGCCGCTGGGCTTGAACAGGTTGTGGCAGATCGCCAAAGAGAAACTGAGACAATGGCCGTTTCCCTACTAGCTGTCGCGAAGAGGCGGCAGCGGAAAGGGCGGCTGTCGTGGGCCGCAGGCTGCGGTCTTTGCCTGGGCTGAAAGCACATGCTAAGGTTCCGGCAACCTGCAGGTCATGGGGGCCTGTACGGATACCACCCACTCACCCCTGTAAGGGGTAAACCAGATCCAGGGAGGATAATGGCATGAGGCTGAAAGGGCTCACTTTGGGATTGGCTGCTGCCGTTGCCGCGACCGGCATTACGGCCCCAGCCGTCCAGGCGGAGGAGACGCAGTTCTTCCCGTTCTTCACCTATCGCACCGGTCCATACGCGCCGAACGGCATCCCGTCGGCCAACGGCATGGTCGACTACATGAATTACGTCAACCTGAAATGGGGGGGCGTCGGGGGAGTCAAGCTGGTCTGGGAAGAATGCGAAACCGGCTACAACACTAAGAAAGGCGTTGAGTGCTACGAACGTACCAAGGGCAAGGGCACGACGGTCGTGTTCCCCTATTCGACGGGCATCACCTACAAGCTGATCCCTAACGCGGCGAGAGACAAGATTTCCATCCTGACGGTTGGATACGGGCGTACGGACGCCTCCGATGGCCGCGTGTTTCCGTGGACCTTCACCACACCGACAACGTACTGGTCGCAGGCTTCGGCCTTTATAAAGTATATCGGCGCGCAGGAAGGCGGCATGGACAAGCTTAAGGGCAAGAAGATTGCCCTGATCTACCACAATAGCGCCTATGGCAAGGAGCCTATCCGGACTCTGAACCTGCTGGAGCGCAAGTTCGGCTACAAGCTGACAACGCTGGCGGTAAACCATCCCGGCCAGGAGCAAAAGGCTACATGGCTGCAGATCCGCCGTGATCGTCCAGACTGGATCCTGCTGTGGGGCTGGGGAGTCATGAACCAGGTCTCCATCAAGGAGGCAACCAATATCGGCTTCAAGATGGATCGCATGATCGGCGTCTGGTGGTCCGGTGCCGAGCAGGACGTGGTGCCGACCGGTGATGCCGCGAAGGGCTACAAGGCTGGCACCTTCCACGCAGCTGGCGGTGATTTCCCGTTGTTCAAGGACATCAAGAAAGTGGTCTACGATGCTGGCAAGGGTCTGCCGGGTGGCGAGAAGTTCATCGGTCAGGTGTTATGGAACCGGGGCGTCGTGAACTCGATCTTCGCAACGGAAGCCATGGCTACCGCGCAGAAGCAGTATGGCGTCAAGCGCGTAAACGGTGACCAGATGCGCTGGGGTCTCGAGAACCTCCACATCACTGCCGAACGTTGGGCAGAGCTGGGCTTGAAGGGCTTCATGCAGCCGATCAAAAACACCTGCGCCGACCATGAAGGAAATGGCCCGGTGTTGATCCAGCAGTGGGACGGCAAGAAGTGGAACATCGTCAGCGACTTCATCACGCCGATGCGTGAAGTGGTTCGTCCGTTGATCGAGAAGTCCGCAGCGGCCTATGCCAAGAAACAAGGCATCACGCCGCGCACCTGCTCGTAGACGAGACAGGCACGCACGCTGAAAAGGCGTGTAACCTGAAGGAGACCTGCCGTGAGTGAAGCCACCAATGGCGCCAACGGCCCGGCAGACGCGCTGCTGAGCGTCAACAACATCGAGGTGATCTACGACCACGTGATCCTCGTGTTGAAGGGAGTTTCACTCGAGGTTCCCAAGGGGGGCATCGTCGCCCTCCTTGGGGCCAACGGCGCGGGCAAGACCACTACCCTGAAGTCGATTTCCAACCTCCTTGGCGCCGAGCGGGGCGACGTGACCAAAGGGTCCATCACCTATGACGGGATAGAGGTTCAGAGTCTTGATCCGAACGAGCTCGTGAAACGGGGTGTCATCCAGGTCATGGAGGGTCGGCACTGTTTTCCCCACCTGACGGTGGAAGAAAATCTGCAGACCGGCGCGTATACCCGCCGTGATGGGAATGCCGCCATCCGCCAATCGCTGGCGATGGTCTATCAATACTTCCCGCGCCTCAAGGAACGCCGCACGTCGTTGGCGGGGTACATTTCCGGTGGCGAACAGCAGATGTGCGCCATTGGCCGGGCCTTGATGTCGAATCCCTCGACCATGCTGCTGGACGAACCATCCATGGGGCTGGCCCCGCAGCTCGTCGAAGAAATTTTCGAGATCGTCAAAGAACTCAATGTCCGGGAAGGGGTCAGTATTCTGCTCGCCGAGCAGAATACAAATATCGCTCTGCGCTACGCCAATTATGGCTACATTCTGGAAAGTGGCCGCGTGGTGATGGACGGGGACGCCAAGGACCTTGCGGAAAACGAGGACGTGAAGGAATTCTACCTTGGCGTATCCGGTGAAGGTCGCAAGTCGTTCCGGGACGTGAAACACTACAAACGCCGAAAACGTTGGCTGGCCTAGCGGCCGGAGCAGATTGTCGACGTGCCAACGGGAATTCGGGGCCGTCACCCTCTATCGGGTGGCGGTTTTTCAGTCAGGGGGAGGATAATGGCAGAAGATCACTATGATGACCTGGAAATCCGGTCCCCTGATGCACGCGAGGCCGATCTCATGGCGGGACTCGTCAAGCAGATAGCGCATGCAAAGACGCATTCAGACTGGTATGCCAAGACACTGGCAGACATCGATCCGAAAGAAATTTCCAACCGGCAAGCCTTGGCCACCTTGCCGGTAACCCGTAAATCCAGCCTCATCGAGGCCCAACGCTCGGCACCGCCCTTGGCTGGCTTGAATGCAACAGATGTTGGTGATTTGGCGTTGGTCTTTACGTCGCCGGGACCGATCTTCGAAGCCATGGGCGACCGTAAAGACTACTACAGCGGCGCGCGATCGGTCTACGCCGCCAGCTTGCGCAAGAGCGATATCGTTCATAATTCCTTCTCCTACCACCTTACGCCCGGCGCCTGGATTTTCCACTCCGCGGCGCGTGCAGTGGGTTGTGCCGTGATCCCTGCTGGTATCGGTAACTCTGAGCAACAGGCTCAAGTGATGGCCCATTTCAAGCCGAAGGGTCATGCCGGAACTCCCGATTACCTGAAGACCTTGCTGGAAAAGGGTGACGAACTTGGGCTTGACCTGACCTCGGTGAAGCGCGCCATCGTAGGTGCCGGCCCCCTGTTTCCGCCATTGCGGGACTGGTATGCTGCACGTGGCATTCAGGTCTTCAATACTTTCGGTACGGCCGAATTGGGCATTGTCGCTTACGAGACGACTGCGCAGAACGGAATGGTGATCGTCGAAGACAAAATCGTCGAGATACTGATACCCGGCACGTCGGAACCGGTGAAGAATATCGGCGACATTGGCGAACTGGTTGTCACGCTGCTGTCGCCGGAGGTTCCTCTGATCCGGTTTGCGACCGGAGACCTGACAGCGTTGACGGATGAGGCCAGCCCCTGCGGGCGTACCAATTACCGAATGCTCGGCTGGATGGGTCGTGCCGACCAAACGATCAAGATTCGCGGCATGTTCGTACATCCGCAGCAGATAGCTGATGTCATCAAGCGCCACCCGGCGATCTTGAAAGCTCGGCTGGTGGTCGATGCCGTGGACGGCAAGGATGTGCCAACCTTGCGTGTCGAAAGCACAACCTCCGATCACTCGTTCGAAAACGCGGTTGCCGAAACATTCCAGACCGTCTGCAAGGTGCGCAGCGCTATTGAGTTCGTGGATGCGGGATCCCTGCCAAACGACGGCAAGATAATCGATGACATCCGCGTCCACGAATAACGGCGAGGCCATTCGTGGTGCGACAGACCGTTATCAGAGTAAACGTCACAAATCTATCAGGATTGAAGCGCGACCAAACCAACAGCGCGATGAACCTCAACCCGCAGACATCAACGACCACCACGGGGGATCAAAAATCTCAGACCCTGCTCAAAGCCCTGTCAATCAACACCTTAAACTACAGCGCACACGCCTCAATGACCGTTCTCTTTCTCTTGAAGCCACTTCATAAACAAGGTCATCCAGCCTCTTGTACTTTCGTTGTGATTGGCGATCGCTTGATCGACATCCTCTTTGGTTAGAGGTTGACAGGAAGTATTGACCAACGAAGCATCGTGCTTGCACTGACGAAGTTTATGTGTATTACGCCAAGTAATTTTACCTTGATGCACCCCTTTCGGGAAGATATTCACCCTAGGTCGATGGCCGAAAGTTAATGCCATTGGGGAGTGAGGTCCGCAACAGGCGGCCAGCCAGCGGGCATTGACCAATGGAGCGGGTATGCCACAGTGGGCAGGGGTTGGCAATGGTGTGCCGGAGGGCAGCGTCCCGGTCTGAAACCATTTCCGCCTGAACGGAAAGGGCGACCCGCAGGCCGCCCACGTGAGTCTGGTAGCGGTTAGCCGGTCAGCGGATGCGTACCCCGTTCTCAATGACATACCCGTCCGGCTCGTTGTAGCCGCACGGCAGACTGTGCCCGCAGCCAGGACCGCCCGTGAAGAACAGGGTGCCGGACCTGATGACGAGTCCGTAGTTCGGGGTGGTTCCAAATGACCAGCCCGCAAACTGGATAACGGTCATGCCGCCGCTGTTGCCCTTGAGCACCGCGCCGGCTTTCGGGCGAAATTCCATGAAGAGTTATGCCCGAAAGTTGGTGATGGCCTGAGTCAGGCGGCATATCATGGCGGTGTTCCAAAGCCGTCAGTTCTCGGAGAGAAAGGGATATGCCACCATGGCCGAATCTACCGTTGTAGCGTTCGAGCCGCCATCCGGATTTTCGCCGGATCAACTGACGGAAGTGATCCAGCGGAGCGCAAGGAAGTTGCTGCGCACCGCGGTCCAGGCGAAGGTGTCCGCGTTCATAGCCTCCGGTGACACCCGACTTCTGGACGAAACCGTCTTGACCAGCGTCCGGGTTCCCTCGACCGCGAGCCGTCCGTCCTCCGGGACACGGGTGATGGGGGCATCCCGGCCATTGGGAGGAAAAATTTCCCGTGCATCCAGCCTGCGTTCCCGCGCAGCGGTGGCGGACCAGGTCCGTCCTTCCGACGGTGCTGTGCCCGGAACAGGTGCTGGAGATGAACTCATCAGGACAACGTTTCGTAGCTGAATAGTTACGATCAATTATCTATGAAATATCCGCTCAGCCCTGTTCCTGGACAATCTTCTCGTTCTTTTTGACCACCCCTTATGAAATAGCTACTACCGTCTGACGCTTCCACCTTATGTCTTCTGCCTGTCAGTTCCGGGCAGTCGGCATTCGAATTTGTTCTAAAGCATATTCTGGCAAACGGATCCGAACTGCTTTTTTCTTTAATGCCGGCATAAGCGACCGCAGTGTAGTTAGTATTAGGATCCAAATCGTTGATTTTGCTGGTATGAGAACCTAGTCCGCGATCAAAAGTAATATCTCTAATCTTCTCCGTGAAGACCACTTCGGAAACTCCTTCGTTATTTTTTATCACCTGTATGACGATGGGAACAGAGATCCAGTAGCTCCAGTCATGCCATATGCTTCTGTCAATATACCCAGAATTTAACAAATTTCCCAAAAGTACCCACGTTAAATTGATTTCCGCACCTTTATCACTTAACACAGAACTCGGTACAGATATATTACATCCTCCGCATCTCTTGAAGTTTGTGCAACTAGTCGATTCAGATTGGGCTGTACTGGCCATTATCAGTGCTAGCGACAGGACTGGTATTCCTGTTATGAGAGAAGAAAAAAACCGAATCATCGTTCTGATTCCCGTGGAGTTATGCCCGAAAGTTGGTGACGGCCTGAGTCAGGCGGTGCTTTCAGGTTTCCTGATACCATCCCTGATGTCAACCGCCTGAATGACCTGGCAACGTCAGGAGTCATGTGTCATTGAGAGTGGGGTACTGATTCCCTGCGACCTGTTTTCGTGGATGAAGACCGCGTTGGGGATGCGGTCCGTCGAGGTCTTGTCCCGGAAGGTTCCCATGGGCCGTGTCTGTCTGCGGACCTCGCGGAACCGTCGTTCGCCGGCGCTGGTGGTCCTGACCTGCCTTCGCGCGGCAAGGGTCCTGCAGCGGAAGCAGGCGAGCAGATCGTCGAGAGCGTTGCGCAGGGAGGCGACGGCCCCGGGGCAGGTGGTCTCCCGACGGTCGGCGAAGCGACGAGCGGCGCTCCGGGCCTTGCGGCGATGGGGGCGTTCATGACGGCGTGGACGTCGGCCTTGCGGACCTTGTTCAGGATGTTGCGGATCCTGTGCGCCCGGCACCGCTGGACGGGGATGCCGTGCCGGACGACCGGCAAGGCGGCGAGCAGGCCTTGGCCGCCATCGACGCAGATCATCTCCAGGCCCTCGCCGGTGAGGTCGCGGCGGTACGGCCGGTCGAGGAAGCGCTCCCGTTCCGCGGCGCTCTCGCTGCCGGCGCGCTGGAAGTCGACGATCTCCTTCCTGCCGTCGTGGCGGATCCCCGACGCCACCGGGACCGGCCTCCCGAGTGCGCCGTCGGGCATCAGCGCCTTGCAGGCATTCTTCGGCGACCGGCGGTGGAAGGCATCGACCGACCGGTCGAGGGTCCCGGCGACCCGGCTCACGGTCGCGGCCGGGACCAGGCGACCGGGCAGGACCTCGCCGACCTTGCGGGTCGGGAGCCCCGGCACGACGCCGGCCGGGATGGCACGGTCGATCTCCGGGGCACGCCTTGCGGAGCCCTTCGGAACCCCGGTCGGGCAGAAGTGACGGGTGCGCGGCACGTCGAGCGCGATGTCGCCGAGCTCGCTCGGCAGGCAGCGTCGGCGTCGAGGGTGTCGAGCCGGCGGTCCACCGCCTCGGCCATACGGCCCTCGATGATCCCGGCCAGCGCCTGGCGACCGAGGGGGCGACAACCATAAGCGTTAACTTGTTTTGATTTCTCTGATTGCCTGCCATGGTGTCCCGAGGTTTGTGTCTTGGGGAGATCAGGCATGAAGGAAGACCGGGGGTTGTTGATGGATTTCCTGCCGGAGGGCTGGGAAGGCATGGCGGCGGATTCGGGGGCGATGAAGGGCTTGCGCAAGGACAAGTCGGCGGAACATCTCCTCCGTGTCCTGTTGCTTCATCCGGGTTGCGGCCATTCCTTGTCGGAAACCGTCGTCCGTGCCCGGCAGAGCGGGCTGGCGGAACTGTCTGCGGTTGCCTTGATGAAGCGTCTTGTCAAGGCAGGACCGTGGTTGCGGGCCTTGTGTCAGGCGCTGTTTGCCGAGCAAGGTCTGTTGCGACATCCGTCTCGTCAATCCCTCGAAATGCGTCTGGTGGACGCGACGACGGTCAAGGAACCCGGAAAGACGGGTTCATCATGGAGGATCCACTACTCGGTTTGCGTGCCGTCCCTGCTCTGTGATCATTTCGTTCTGACGGAGACCGAAGGAACTGGCACCGGCGAGTCGTTCACACGGTTTCCTGTTGCGGCGGGGGACTGTCTGATTGGCGACCGGGGCTACTCGACCGCGAAGGGTATCGCTCATGTTGCCGATGCCGGCGGGTACGTTCTGGTGCGGGTGAACACCGGCTCGTTGCCTTTGAGGGCCTCCGACGGGCGCGGTTTCAATCTGTTGCAAAAAGTGCAGTGTCTTCAACACCCGCACTCTGTTTCCGCCTGGCCGGTGAGAACTGATCCGAAAAACGGGTCAGGGTCTGTCGAGGGACGAGTGTGTGCGATTCGCAAGTCGGATACGGCCATCGCCCTTGCGGAGAAGAAACTGCGGGACACTGCGGTGTCAAAAGGAAAGGCCTTGAAGCCTGAAACGCTGGAATTCGCCAGGCATGTGATCGTGTTCACGACCTTCCCGACATCAGAATTTCCTCCTGTTCAGGTTTTGCAATGGTATCGGATTCGATGGCAGGTCGAACTGGTCTTCAAGCGCTTCAAGTCGATCGCCCAACTCGGTCATCTTCCCAAGTACAATCCGGAGAGTGCGAAGGCCTGGCTTTACGGAAAACCTTTCGCCGCACTGTTGACCGAACGACTGATCCACCACGCGGTGGCCATCTCCCCCTGGGGATATGAATTTCGGCAGATGCAACACCCCGGGCCGGTGGCGGGAATTCCGATTCATGTTCCATCAGGTCTGTCGAACCCTTGACCCGCACATCCGCATGGCCGATGTGCTGGAAGATTGGTCATCTGTCGCACAGGGACTGGCCGAGCCTCATCGGAAGCGAAGACCGCAGATTGAACGATACGGATGGATGAGCACTGCGAGCGAAACGTCGCCTGAAACAAGTTAACGCTTATGGTAACCCTCGCCCCGGTCCGGTCCGCCTGCCTGCATCTCCTTCACCACCTCGAACGCCTGTGGCAGGCTCCCGGTCGTTGCAGCCTGCCGTGGCATCGGGGTGCTCCTGTCCGTGGCTGTTGCTTCACCACAGGGAGGACCCCGCTCTCCCTGACACATGACTCCTGACGTTGCCCCTTGATTCCCGTCGCCAGGTCAAGATGTGTCCGGTTCGGGTCGCCGCCGCGTTGTCCGATCCGGTGTCTCCATGAGGAGGTGCCGCGATGAACCGGACAAGGTGGCTGCAGGGACGCCGGATGAAGGCGTTCGAGGATGTGCCGGGAAGCCTTGAGACGAAGTGTCTTCCGGCCCCGGCGACACCGTGACGAGGAAGAGGGCTGGAGGGTCCGTTCGACCGCCGGCGGCCGCGCAAGCCCTGCATCGACATGATGCTGCATCAGGACGGGTCACGCCACGCGTGGCCGTCCGGTCAGGCGCCCCGTGACCCGATCGTGACCATGGACGACGCCACCAGCGAGATCCATTCGGCCTTCCGGGCCCTCGAGGACGTGTTCACGCGCCGGGGTCTGCACGGCGCGCCCTGGCCGGCACCACAACCGACGTTTCGCAATCCTGCCCGAACGCGAGGACCAGGCCTGCGTGCCGCCGTCCGGCCCGCTGTCGGGCCGATGGCAACCGGTCGAAACACTCGCCGGAAAGGCCGCTTGAACCGCTTCGACGCAACCGGACCCACCCCTGGGGACAAGAGAACAGAAACCGCAACCGAAGCGCACAACCGAGGGGCTGCCTGAACCAGACAGATCCACTTGCTGTCGACAGGGCGATCGGGGATCGGTGACGTAAGGATTGATGTGTCGGGGAGACGGGATCTTCCCCGCGGTTCACGGCAACCGCAGGAAGGAGCGCCCCGAATGTCCCGGCAGACTGCTACGATCGAGAGCCTGCCGCAGGCCTCCATCGCCACAACGCAAGGCGCACGGGTGGCGAGGCGTTCAGTGAACTTCGCCCACGTCAGCCCTGAAGACACGATCTCGACCAATCCAGTGCAACCGGAAAACACGTCTTGCTGCAGCAACACCGACGACAGGTCTGTCAGTCTTCATCTCCGAACCTCCGGTTTGCCCGTGAAGAGATTGCTCTTCCCCATGGGCACCTTGAGGCCGTCGGCCCGCGAGGGCCTCACGAGACTGCAGGAACAGGCACTCAGGATGACATTCACGATGAACCAATGCAGCATTACGTTTCAATGGCCGGTGCGTAATCCTTCCACGAAGCCGCGCAATCCCACATACCGAGCCAGCTTTAATCGCTCAGCCGTCAGGATGGCGCGCGCTTCGGCAACGCTTTGCCCGATATCACGATTGACAATGATGTAGTCGTACTCCCGGAAATGACTCATTTCGTCTGCGGCCTTTGCCATCCGCCCGCGTACGGTCTTGTCACTATCCTGGGCCCGAGCGCGCAGACGCCGCTCCAGTTCCTGTGTCGAGGGGGGCAAGATAAATATCGAAGCCAAGTCGTCGCCAGCCGACTCAGCAAGTTGCTGCGTCCCCTGCCAGTCGATATCGAACAGAACGTCGCGTCCAGCAGATAACGCCGCATTTACTCCTTCACGCGGCGTGCCGTAGCCGTTGCCAAAGACTTCCGCATGTTCAAGCAGTTCACCCGCTGTCACCATCTCGTTGAATCGAGCTCGATCGACAAAAAAATAATCGACACCATCGCGTTCCCCGACCCGCGGCGGGCGCGTCGTCACCGATACCGAGATGGTGAGATTGCGGTCGCCGTTCAGCAACGCGCGCGAGATGGTGGTCTTTCCCGCTCCGCTGGGTGACGATAACACCAGCATGAGGCCGCGCCGCGCGATATTCTTGCCAATGTGCCCACCCGGCGCCGCCCGACTACTCGACATTCTGGACCTGCTCCCGAAATTGTTCGATCGTTGCTTTCAAATCGAGTCCGATCCTTGTTAGCGCAATGTCGCCGGCTTTGGAGCAGATCGTATTGACTTCCCGGTTGAACTCCTGGCACAGGAAGTCCAGCTTCCGCCCCACGACGCCACCGGCATCAAGCAGAGCCGCCTCTTGCGCCAAGCGATCTTCGCTGACTCCGATCCGCGCTTCCATTAAGTCGGCCACCTGTTTCGCCAGACGCTCACGCAAGATGGCGGGTTGAGTTTCTGCCGTCTCGGCCGCCGCTTCGGTCAGACGGCCTATCTTGCGCATCTGGTCATATAGAACTTCGAGCAGGCGGGCTCCCTCTTGCCGTCGGCTTTCCGCCAATTGCTCCAAGGCTTTCGAAAGATCAAGCAGGATGGCTTCCCGGCGGACATCTGCGGTTTCCGCATCCTCTTTCTTTTCAACGGCTTCCGCGATTCCGCGCAGGTTAAGCAAGGCATCAAGGCGTAACGGTGCCGAATCGATCCTATCGCCCAAATCGCGCTGCAAGGCCAGCAACTGCCCCAATGCTGTTTCATTGATTTTCAAATCAACCTGCTGGTTGCCGTGTTCGATCTGCAGGTTGAGCGAGACGGATCCCCGGGTGAATACCTTGCCGACGGCGTCTCTGGCGGGCGCATCAACAGCGTCATGGCCGAACGGCACCCGGCACCGGATGTCCAATCCCTTGCTGTTCCCGCTGCGGATTTCCCAAAACCAGCAGATGCCATCCCGCACTCCTTCGGCCCGAGCGTAGCCTGTCATACTGGAAATAGTCATCCCGGCGCGCTTTCTCGTATCGTCGGCAGCGTTGAGCAGACTATAATGCTCTCGATTCAAACCAACAAGAAATCGGCAGCCAACAGGCTGACCAGCCTTGATGCAGACTTGGCGATATGCCAATCCGTCTCCTGCCAGGAGACGAGCGCAACATCCGTCCCCGATCAAACGCCCTTCATGGTCACGGACGCCGGAACATGCCTCTCGAGTCCAGCAAGCACTCGCGCTTCGGGATTCTCAGGAGAAACACGGCAGGTTTCCTTCATCAGCGGACGATCGGCGCGCCGTCGTCGATCAGAAACTGTACATCCTCCCGCCCCTGCCAGTCATCTGCCCGAAGCTTCCCGGCGAGATACAGTCCGCCGCCCCGGGATTGAAGCAAGGCCTGACCAAGCGGTTCTGCGGCACATCCGAAGGCGATGGCTTTCAGGCGGCCGCCATGCGAATCAGCGAGATGGCAGCGAACGTGCGCGCCACCGACCATATCGGCCTTGGCGACACGAGCTCCAGCCAAGGCAAATCTTGGCTCGGCATTTCCGGCCCCAAATGGCCCCACCTTCTCGATTTCCTGCTGCAGCGATCGCGTGGCAGCAGCGGGGGTAAGCTTGGCATCAATGGTCAACGCCCGGACAGCGCCCACGACAACGGCAGCCGAGTCGAGTCGTTCCCGGAGGAACGCATGCACGGCGTCGATCCCGTCCGCCGCCACGGTAAATCCGCCTGCCATCTTGTGCCCGCCGCCGCTCATCAGGAGACCAGCCTGACGCGCCGCGACGATGGCAGCGCCCATATCAATGCCTGCGACACTACGGCAAGAGGCCTTGGCGATGATGCCGCCGATTGCTGCAACGCAGGCCGGGCGGTTGAAGCGGTCGACGATTCGCGAGGCGACGATACCGATAACTCCCGGGTGCCACCCCCTGTCTGCCACGAGTATGAAGGATACGCCGTCAGCTACCTGCTGTTCCGCCAACGCCATCGCCTCATCGAGTACCCCCTGTTCGATGGTCTTGCGTTCGGTGTTGTAGTGATCAAGCTGTTCGGCAAGAGACAACGCGATAACCGGATCATCCGTCGCGAGTAGTCGAGCGCCCAGATCGGCCTGACCAACCCGCCCGCCCGCATTGATTCGCGGCCCGAGAAGAAAACCGGCATGGTATGTCCCGGGCGGACTCGTGATGCTTGCAACATCGGCCAGCACCTTCAGGCCAGTGTTCTGTCGCCGTGCCATGATCCGCAATCCCTGTGCCACGAGCACTCGATTGAGGCCAATAAGCGGAACGACATCGCATACGGTTCCGAGTGCGACCAGATCCAGCAACGCAATCAGGTCCGGTTCAGCACCGGACGAAAACTTTCCGCGTGCTCGCAACGCCCGGTTTAAGGCAACCAGGAACAGGAAGGCCACGCCGACCGCCGCCAGCGTCTTGTGCGGACTGTTGTCGTCAAGGCGGTTCGGATTCACAACAGCTGCGGCGGGCGGCAGGGCCGACTCGGCGACATGGTGATCCAGCACGATCACGTCTAGCCCAGCTTTCTGCGCCGCGGTCAGCGAATCGTGGGCGGTGATCCCGCAGTCGACTGTAAAGACGACTCGCACACCATCGCGATGCAGCTTCAGAAGGGCTTCGGCATTGGGGCCGTAACCCTCCTTTATCCGGTCTGGCACATAAATGCGCAAGTCGGCGCCAATGGATGCGAAGTAGCGATGCAGGATGGCGGCTGAAGTGGCACCATCGACATCATAGTCGCCGAAGACAGCCAACGGTTCGCGATTCTCCAGCGCATCTACAATGCGCGCCACGGCGGCATCCATGTCCTTGAGGTGCGACGGGTCTGGCAATGCCGATTTCAGACTGGGCTGAAGAAAACTCTCGGCCTCGTCCAGACCAATACCGCGGAGCGCCAGCAGCCGACCGATGATCTCTGGCAGATCGAACCGCTGCGACAGAGCGAGCCCCAGGCGTTCGTCGACTGAAATGCTGTTGCCGACTCGCGGTTGCCAGCGCCGACCACTAAGGGAGCATTCGACATTCAGAACTGGCGGCAACACTCCACCGTCCGGCATGATGGTCTCCTGTAGAAGCAGCAAGCGGCCGCTGGCCTTCCGCGCTCTGGATTAGAGGTCAGGGGCCTGCTTGCGCTGGAAGTTGTGGGTGGCCTTGACGGTCCGGACGGTACCTGACCTGGACCGCATGACAATCGAATAGGTTGCTGCCCCAGCACCCCACCGCCGAACGCCGCGCACCATCGACCCGTCGGTTACGCCAGTCGCGGCGAACATGACGTCGCCTCGAGCCATGGATTCCAGGTCATAGACCCGGTTCAAGTCCTCGATTCCGACATCGCGGGCACGCGCCCGCTCGTCGGTGTTGCGAAACAACAGGCGGCCCTGCATCTGTCCACCGATGCATCGCAGGGCCGCTGCTGCCAGAATGCCTTCCGGGGCGCCGCCACTGCCGAGGTAGATGTCCGTTCCGCTGTCGGGCTTTGACGTCGCCATAACCCCGCTCACATCACCATCTGAAATCAGCTTGATTCGCGCACCGGACTCCCGGACCTTGGCGATCAGTTCGGCATGACGTGGCCGATCGAGGATACAGGCTACCAGATCCTCGACATCGACGCCCTTGGCCTTCGCCAGTTCCTTGAGATTGGCCGCCGGCTGGGCGTCAATGTCGATAACGCCCGTGGGCAGACCGCCACCCACGGCAATCTTGTCCATATAAACATCCGGCGCATGCAGAAAGCCGCCCGCCTCGGCTATGGCAATCACGGCCAGCGCATTCTCCGTGCCTTTGGCAGTAATCGTCGTCCCTTCCAGCGGGTCCAGGGCAATATCAACCTTGGGTCCGCCGGCACCGACCTTCTCTCCGATGAAAAGCATAGGCGCTTCGTCACGCTCTCCCTCGCCGATCACGACGGTGCCATCTATATGCAAGAGGTTTAGCGCTTTGCGCATGGCGTCCACCGCCGCCTGGTCGGCAGCTTTCTCGTCACCTCGACCCATCAGACGAGATGCGGCCAGCGCCGTGGCTTCGGTAACCCGTACCGCTTCCAGTGCCAGATTGCGTCCCAATATATCCCCTGCAAGCATGCTCCCCACGTCCGTATTGTCGTTGCTCAGGATTCTTCGATGCGGATGAGACACGGCTCTTCCAGAACCGCCTCCAGACTAGCGACACGATCCAGGGACCGCCGCAGAGCAGCAGCGCTGGCTTTGTGCGTGGTCAGGACTACCGGAACGGCGTCATTGGGCGACCGGCCTCGTTGCACGACGGTCTCCAGAGAGACCTGCTCGTCGCGCAGTGCTGCCGAAATGTCGGCGATCACGCCCGGGAGATCGCGCACGATCAGGCGAACGTAAAAGGCGCCGCCGCGTTCTTCGGAAGCAACGCGTACCGGCTGCGCAAGCCGGGCAGCCGGCATCCCGAAGACCGGCACAGTTCGTCCGCGCGCGACATCGATAATGTCGGCAATCACAGCAGAAGCCGTCGGCATGGCGCCAGCCCCCCGCCCTTCGTAAGTCGTATCGTCGGCAGCGTCGGATTGTACCAGCACCGCGTTGTACACTCCGTCCACCGATCCGAGTGGCGTTTCGCGGCGAACCATGCAGGGCTCGACGCGCTGCTCGACTCCGGCGTTGGTCAACGCGCCAATGCCCAGCAACTTTATCCGGTAACCCAATTCTTCGGCAAACTGGATGTCCAGCGGTGTCACATTGCGGATGCCTGATACGGAGACCCCGCCGAAATCAATGACAATCCCAAAGGCAAGACTCGTGAGAATGGCCAGTTTGTGGGCCGTGTCAATCCCGTCAACATCGAAGCTTGGATCGGCCTCGGCATATCCCAAGGCCTGGGCTTCGGCCAGGACTTCGTCGAATGAACGACCGCTCCGGCGCATGGCGGTAAGGATATAGTTGCAGGTGCCGTTGAGGATGCCGGCCACGCGGTCGATTCGGTCGGCTGCAAGACCTTCGCGCATGGCCTTGAGGATCGGAATGCCGCCAGCCACGCTCGCCTCGAAGGCCAATGCGCCTCCGGCGGCTTCCGCCGCCTCGGCCAGAGCAACACCATGTTCTGCGATCAACGCCTTGTTCGCCGTCACGACATGCTTCCCGGCTCGTAGCGCGGTTTCGCAGGCAACCTTCGCCAGCCCGTCGGTTCCACCGATGAGTTCGACATAAATTTCGTAATCCGCATCTCGAGCCATGGCGACAGGATCGTCGTACCAGGTCAAGAGCGACAGATCCATGCCACGATCCTTCTTGCGGTCCCGAGCTGACACGCCGGTCACAATCGGTCGACGCCCGGCACGGGCCGCAATGAGGTCACCGTTACGCTTCAGAAGATCGATCACGCCCGTACCGACCGTACCAATGCCGGCAAGGACAATCTTGATATCGTCGCTCAAATTACACCGTCTGGAGGGCGCAGCCAGTCGAGAATCTGCCGTTTCCCCGGAAAGAGAGGACCTTGATGTTGAGGATTTCCTGACGAATACGATGCGTATTCTGGTCGGGCGACACCCGCTGTCAAGCGTCGCCACCTTCGTCGAAACCGATGCTCGCCGCTGCGATCGATTTTACCTCGCTCGACAGGGGCTCGACAGGTTTTATCGAACTGATATTGGCAAGACGTGTCGAAAAGAGTGCTCCTGCAACCATCTTCGCCGACGAGCCATGCATCCTTTGGCCAGTTGCCGCCAATCTCTTGACAAGGAAGCCGCGAAGCTTCCGACACAGCGGGCAAAACTCTGTCACCAAATCCTGTGCGGCGCCCAAAGCCGCGGACGCCGCGACCCTGACCGGCGCAAGCGCGCTGTCGTCGATCACAGGATTTGACACGAGGCGTGGCCTGCACAAGCCCCCTGCAGCCAACGATGTCGCTCATGCGCCAACCGGGCACGGAAAGAATATCGCTGATGGATTGAAACCCGCTGCGATTATTCTGTGCTTGAAGCACTGACTTTCGCTGCATGCTAACGCTTCGGCGCCTTGCCGCCAGAAGTAAAGATGTCCACACGGGCGGTTGCTCTTTTGCCGGCTCGAACAAGTACTTTTTCATCCGGAACACCCAGCGTCAAAAGACCGTTGGCAACAGTGCGGGCGCGGGCAAGGGCGGCTGCACTCCCCTCGCCTGCAGCCGCGCGACCAACGACGGTAATGGTGCTTTGGAGGACGCGCTGCAACTGGGCAATCCGAACGATGGTGCGTCCGCTCCCGGCCGGCAAGGAAGTACTCCCCTTGGCAAATCGCACCGCTGCCACAAAACCGCTGCGCACGATACGTACGCCATCCACGATCCGTGTCGCGGCCGCGTCCGGGCGCTGTGGATTGATGATCTGAGCTCGCACCTCCGCGGTCGTCACCCTGTCGGACACATTGCCGTAGCCTGCCTTGGGACCGCCCCCTTCAATATATCGAGCATTCCTGCGGTCAGCAAACAGACCTTCCTGAATGATCATCCGCTGCCGCTCGGTAGCAGCATCCGGCGGCTTGTCCGGTACACTTGCCAGTTTGGGAAACGGATTTTGCGCGCCCGGAATATCTTGTCCCTTTTCTTTCAGCGACTGCGTCGAACAGGCGCTCAGCGTCGCGGCCCCGATCAAAATCAAGGCCCAGCACCCTCCCTGTTTCGCAGCTTGAGGTTTTACAGACCGAATCAGCTCGATTGCACTCATCATCCAGACTCTCGTTCTTCACCGCCGTTTCCGCACCGACCGGATACTGTCATGGGGACGACCAGCCCGATTATCGTGGCAGCCTGCGCCGTCTGTGTCACGTCAACAAGAAGGCAAATCACGTCTGGCGCCGCCGATGCGGCATCCCGTCGCCGACAAGTGGACAATGCAGCGCCTCGTTGAATTCAATGTAGGTACTATTTTCGGAGAATTGTCGAACTCGGTCCATGCCGGAGGGCCAAATCCGCGTCGACCCTGCGCATGGACTCCAATCGCGCGTCGGACTTTTGGACCGGCGCCCTACTGGTGCAAGGGTATTCGCCGCCATGACATCCTCTCCGATTGACGAAACCTCTGCCGAGTTCGCGGCCACGGCCCGGCAATTCTCGGACATCGCCGCACGCAGCCAGAAGATCGTCCAGGACTTTCTGAAATCCCAGCAGGAAGGCGGTCTTGAGGACCTGGATCCTCTCAATATTGGCGGCGCGTTTCTCGATCTCACCCAGAAGATGATGGCTGACCCCACGCGAATGTGGGAGCTTCAAACCCAGTACTGGTCGGACTATGTTGATCTTTGGACCAACGCCACGCGCCGGATGCTGGGCGACGAGTCGGCAGAGCCAAAGGTGGCGACAGACCCTGACGACCGGCGTTTCAAGGACGCCGCCTGGACCGATAACGCGGCTTTCGAACATGTGAAGCAATCCTACCTGCTGGCCGCACAATATATTCAGCGGTCCGTGGCAGAAACGGAGGGGTTGGACGACCAGACCTTGCAAAAGGTGGCGTTTTTCACCAAGCAATGGATCAATGCAATGGCGCCGACCAACTTTGCGGCGACCAATCCGGAAGTGTTGCGGGCTACAGTCGACAGCAAGGGCGAAAATCTGGTCAACGGTCTCAACAATCTATTGACCGACCTGGAGCGCGGCAAGGGCAAATTGGCCATCCGCATGACGGATGAAACCAAATTCAAGGTTGGCGAGAATGTAGCTGCCTCGCCGGGGTCCGTGGTGTTCCAGAATGATCTGATCCAGTTAATCCAGTACACACCGACTACCGAGAAGGCCTTCAGGCGTCCGCTGCTGATCATTCCGCCATGGATCAATAAGTTCTACATTTTGGATCTTCGAAATTCGAATTCCTTCATTCGCTGGGCAGTTGCCAAGGGCCATACTGTTTTCGTGGTATCATGGGTAAATCCGGATTCCCGACTCGCGGCCAAGACCTTCGAAGATTACATGATCGAAGGACCTTTGGCTGCCATAGAGGCAATCGAGCAGGCAACGGGCGAAAGGCAGGTCAATGTGATCGGTTATTGTCTGGGCGGCACGCTGGCCGCCTGCACGATGGCTCATCTGGCGAACAGCGGCCAGGCTGATCGGGTCAAGAGCGTGACCTACTTCGCAACCCTGGTCGATTTCGAAAACGCCGGCGAACTATGCGTTTTCGTTGATGACGAGCAGCTGAAGAATTTAGAAAAACGGATGGCGAAAAAAGGCTACCTGGAAGGTCGGGACATGTCGACAACCTTCAATATGCTTCGGGCCAACGATCTGATCTGGTCATTCGTCATCAATAACTACCTGCTGGGCAAGGACCCCTTTCCGCTCGATTTGTTGTACTGGAACTCGGACTCGACGCGCATGCCGGCGGTCATGCACACATTCTATCTGCGCAACATGTATCAGAAGAACCTGCTGACAAAGCCCGATGGGATAAAGCTCTTGGGAACGCCGATCAACTTGAATTCCGTGAAAGCGCCGACCTTTATCCTCTCCACCAAGGAAGACCATATCGCGCCGTGGAAGGCAACCTACTCCAGTACACAGCTATATGGTGGTTCTGTCACGTTCTGCCTGTCGGGTTCCGGTCATATTGCCGGCGTTGTCAATCCTGAAGGTTCCGACAAGTACGGGTACTGGGTCAACGCCGGAACCCCTCAGGGCCCTGACGAGTGGTACGCAAGCGCCACCAAGCATGAAGGTTCGTGGTGGCCAGTATGGCAAAAATGGGTCAGTCGCCAAGGCGGTGGCAAGGTCGCAGCGCGAACTCCGGGCGACGGCAAGTTGAAAGTGATTGAGGCAGCGCCAGGTAGTTATGTGAAGGTTCGGTCGTCAGACTGACGCCAGCTTTTTGCCCGACAGCCCGGGTCTGAACGCGTCTTTACCAAACGCAAACATCTGCTGCGCAACGCTGCCGAACCGACCGGGCGGCGCCGCGCAACCTTGCGCGACCGCGCTTCTCACCCGGCGAATGCGCAAACCACTTCCAGAACGCACGACACGCTTCCCAATGGAATCATCACGCTCCAGCTTCGGGTTTCTGCCCATAGGCGACATCGATGCGGGTGGCTTGGTTGTCCTCTGACCGAGAATCTCATTTCCACGCCTCGGTCAAAATCTGCCTTTATGGGAGAAGGCGGCGCAACTATTCCAGATCTCGTTCAGTCGCTCCCGTTGCGGCCTTGATACATCTATGCATCACACCATCAACCGCCCGCCGTTGATATAGAGGGTTTGACCGGTCATGAAGCGGGATTTATCCGATAGCAGGAAAAGGATGGGCCCGACCACATCGTCCGGTACGGCAATACGGCCGAGGGGGATGGTCGCGAGCATCGCGCTGTTGTTCATGCCGGCCAGATCCGCATGGTCCGCCGTATTGACGTCACCGCCGCGTCCCGTTCCGCCGCGCAGGAAAGCCGTGTCCACTGCGCCCGGCGCAATACAGTTAGCGCGGATGCTGGGCGCGTTTTCTTTTGCCAGACCCTTCGTCAGTGCGATGATTCCCGCCTTGGCGGCGGAATAGGTTCCTGTCGTTTTTTCAACCAAAGTTGCCAGGCCGGATGCCGCAAAGACCATAGCCGACCCGCTCTCGAGTTCTTTCGCGCCCTGACGCAATAGCGGAAGCGCAGCCTGAACCGCTAGAAAAGCCGAACGCAGATTGATCGACAGCGCTTCATCTATCTCGTGCGCAGTCAACTCCTCAATCATCTTGGGAGGAGACATGTAGCCCGGCAGGTGAACAAAGCCATGTAGCGAACCATCCCACATTTCGTTGATCTCTTCAAAGGCCTGCAAGGCGCCATCATCGTCCCGCGCGTCATAGGGAATGGCCGCCACGCCCGCTGGCAAGACGTGGGGCTCCAGTGATTCAGGCAGGTCAATGACGGCTACTTCCAATCCCTGGTCGACCGCTATATCAACCAGACGCCTGCCGATTCCGCCACAGCCGCCGGCGATGGCCAGCCGGGCGCCGGGAGGCGGGCCAAGGCGGGAAAAATCAGGGGCAGGCAGGGTCATGGGATGTTCTCCCTGGGCCGACCGCAGAACTTCATGCGCCGGCAAATAGTATGAAGACGATGAAGTCCGCGGCGGAGGCGAATTTTCGCAACACCGAGCAAAGGCGCCAACTGCTCGCCTGAAGCAGTATTCCGACTCGATGCAGCGTCAAGGCACCTTACGCAAGATGACAAGGCATTCCTTTCGGCTTGCCCGGTCACTTCATGCGCAATCGCCGACAGTGGCGTCTGCAGAGTTGTCGCGAAGCTATCGCCCTAGTGAAATCACCGCACACGTTTAAGCGCTGTCCGAGTGAAATCGCTCAGATCAAGGTCCGTGTTAAACTTGTAGTTGCTCCAGCGCAACACAGTACTCTTTCCCGTAAGGTGGTTGATCATCGAAATTTTACCAGCCCGCCAGAAGCGGCCGAGATATTTCTTGTAATCTTCCAGGTTCATCGTCTTGAGATGATTGTTCCGGCGATCGAAGTACTGGGCCTGGATATCTCGGAGATCCTCCTGATCAAGCCAGATGAGCATGCGGGAATAGCCCGAATCCCGGCTTTTCGGGATGCGTTCCAGAACGAAGCATTGAAGCTTACCGCAAGCCTCTTCGCGCACGAACCGATGAGTATATTTTTCAACCTCGACGGTGCCCATGTCCTCATAAGAAAATTCACTGCCCATGAAGGAACCCGATTGTCTTGACGAACTGATTCGCTTGACCCGTTTGAGCGCCGGAAGATACAGCCACTGGTCGTCTGGCCCGCTCTTGCGGGAGTGGACAAGAAACCCGGTTCCCTTGACGTTCCGCGGCCGATCAAAGACAAAGATGGTCCGATCGCCGTCGCCCTCCACCTCGATGACCTTCAGGCGGAGTTCCCGCTTGCTTTCCTGCCCCCGCTTGTTGCGCAACGTCATGGTCAGGTCTGCAGTGAAGTTACCGAAACCCTTGATACGCTGCCGGGCGTCAGTCGCGATCATGCGCCCGCGCTCCTCGGCGCTGTCAGCAGCGCGGGCGGCGGGCGGATCTACATTCCAGCCAAGAATGGCAAGGAAGACGCCTGAAAACGCCAGCGTTCTGTATGGTAGAAATCTGCAACCCAACGTTTTCTCCTGTCTTGCATTTACCGATTTATTGGGAAGTTACATACCCTGGCGCCGAACCTTTTCCTGAAGGCCAATCCCTCCACCCGGTATTGACATCGCACAACACAGTTTCAGCCACATCCTTCGGCAGCATCATTCCATCTTCCTTGCGAACATCAATCACTTTGTCCAGTTTCGCGATGTTCGGTTGATGTGACGAACAGACAACGATGATGTTGGTCTTCTCGATCATCGCGCAACCTTTTGTCCATTACGCAACCATTGTTCACGGTGGTTATAGCCGAAGCAAAGCGGTTGCAAATTATCGGGATGGCTTATCCCGTCTTCTGATTTGGGCAATATTATGATCAACGTCTATGATGCGGAATGCGAAATGTGTGTCACAGTCGACGCAGAAACCTTGGAGCCTGACGGCCCCCGCGAGGCTTTGAGACATTGGGTTTCGCTCAACATGACTTGGAGGCGGCACGCAAAACTGGTCTTCGCCGTTCATGGCCTCGGGCGGAAATTTAATGCACCCTGATCTGCGCGCCGTTGCTGGAGTTCCGAGACGGTGACGAGGATGGCGTGAGGAAATCCGGTCTTGTCGCAGTGGAGGAGGAGGGGTTCCTTTTCTTCCATAACGAAACTCTTGAAGACGTCCGTCGCCGTTTCCAGCCGTGGCGCGACTCTGTGTTCGATGCAGCCATGCACGAATTAACCGGAAGCCTGTAACGTGATCCCAGATTCCTGCGTACAAGAGCAGAAGGGAAAGTAATACAAATCAGTATCTTATTGTGATTCTCCGACTGTGCGAGTACATGCGTCCCCGTTGGATAAGCAGAATATCAACCATCAACAACAGAGATGCGGATTCTCCACCCGATTCCGCGCGAATGAGGTTGCCTCATCGAGGACCGGAAATATTGCAGGAAAGATGGAGGGCGATCGGGGACTCGAACCCCGGACCCGCTGATTAAGAGTCAGCTGCTCTACCAACTGAGCTAATCGCCCGTTCTCACGCTGCCAGACAGCCGCTGCGGCAGACCAAGTGACACTGCAACCTTTGGCTGGTCGAGCCAGCCTCATGGAGACGAGCCAGTCCGCCGCAAGGGCCGCGTTCAGTACCAGATCGGCGAGTTTCTGTCGAGCCGTTTCAGGTTGGTACGATCCCGCTACCATCGTTTTCCAATTGATGGCCTTCACTTGTCACCTAGATGCTCGTCGTTCGCACGCACGACACTCATGACCAAACCGAAGCTGAACATCAGGGTCAGCATTGATGTTCCGCCGTAAGAGACCAGCGGCAGAGGGATTCCCACCACCGGCAGCAAGCCCATGACCATGCCCAGATTAATAAAGAGGTAGAGAAAAAAGGTAAAGCCGATGCCTGCGGCAACCAGCCGGCCGAACTGGGACTTGGCCCGGATCGACGATACCAACAGGTGAAACAGGATCAGGAGATAGATCGCCAGTAGCACGAAGCCCCCGATAATGCCGAATTCTTCTGCCAGAACTGTAAAGATGAAGTCAGTATGCATCTCAGGCACGAAGTTCAGATGAACCTGGGTGCCCTGCAAGAAACCCTTTCCCAAAACCCCGCCGGAGCCCAAGGCAATCTTCGACTGGGCAATATGAAAACCGGTAGCCAGCGGGTCAGAAGATGGATCCAGGAAAGTCAGCAGACGCGCCTTTTGATAAGCCTTCAGACCATAGCTCCAGATCAGCGGGACTGCTGCTGCCGTTGCTGCGCCGAGCACAAGGAACTTCCACTTGCGCACGCCCGACAGAAAAAAGATCACGCCGGCGACAGCAAACAGGACCATTGCCATCCCCAGGTCGGGTTGCTTCAGAACGAGCGCTGTCGGGACAAGCAACAACATGACTGGCAATAACAGGGCTGATATCTGACGTACCCGTTCGAATTGGATGGCATGGAAATATCGCGCCAAGACAACGACCAGGGTGATCTTCATGATTTCCGATGGTTGCAGCCGAATGATTCCCAGATCGATCCAACGCTCCGCACCGCCGCCTATGGCGCCCATGAACTCCACGATGACCAGCAGAAAAACCGAGAATGCCCATAACCAATACGCAAGATCATACCAAATCCGTGGCGAGATCATCGCTGTCACGATCATCACCAGGAAGACCACACCGAAACGGATCATTTGGACATCGGCCCAAGGCGAGAATTTGCCGCCGGCCGCGGAATACAGCAGGATGAAGCCAATGCCAGCCGCCAGACATGCGAACAATGCCAGCCACCAGTTGACGAAGCCCAGGTAGTTTGAGACCCCAGGTTGCTCGATAGACGGGCTGATCCCCTGTATCATGGCCGATGTCCGGGCAGGGATGCGTGAGTCGGGATGTCGTCCAGTCTGAACCGACCAGAACGGATACCATAGCGCTTTTGGGCCTCAAGCAGAATTTCCTTGGCCAACGGCGCGGCCACTTTGGAACCGCTGCCGCCATGCTCGACAATTACCGCACACGCAAATCGCGGATCGTCCTTTGGCGCATAAGCCACGAACAAAGCATGGTCGCGCCGCTCCCAAGGTAACTGATCGTTGCTTATGACGCCGCGAGCGCGCTCTGCCGCCGTGATGCGCCGTACCTGTGAGGTACCGGTCTTTCCCGCCATCTCGAAGCCTTTGTCGGTGATTCGCGTCCAGAAGGCAGTTCCCGCTCTTTCGTTGGTTGCAGCCGACATTGCATCCTTTATCATGTCCAGATGGGTGATCTGGAAGCCCAGCGAGTGAAACTTGCTTGATGCAAGCTGATGGGCGGTCTGGTAGCCGGATGGCTGGTCCGTGACGAGACGTGGGGTGACAGCATAGCCTCCGTTGGCAAGACGCGCCGTCATTACCGCCAGTTGCAAGGGCGTGGCCAAAACGAAACCCTGGCCAATGCCCGCAATTGCAGTTTCGCCACGTTGCCATATCTGGTCCGGTTTGTCTCGAAAACTGATCTTTTTCCAAGCCTTGGTGGGCATCAAGCCGCGTTTTTCTGCGGGCAGGCCGATACCCGTTGAAACGCCGATCCCGAGCCTGTTGGCGGTCTCGGCGATCCGATCGATCCCGATTCCAAGGGCCAACTTGTAGAAGTAGACGTCACAGGAGGATCTCAACGCTTCGCGCATCGTGACAGGCCCGTGGCCGCGCCGGTTCCAGCAGTGGAAATTCGCCTTGCCCATCTGGAAAACGCCGTTGCATGCGAACTTGGCCGTACTTTTGACGGACCTGGTGTCCAGGCCAGCAAGCGCCACAACCATCTTGAACGTGGATCCCGGTGCGTATTGGCCGGAGATTGCCCTGTTGTGGAATGGCCCCAGTTTGCTGCTCCGCAAGGCCTGCCAGGTTTTGCCCGGCAGGCGGCGAGTCAACAGGTTGGGATCGTAGCCGGGCGTTGAAGCCATCACCAGAACGTCACCCGCATGGATATCCATCAAGACGATGGATGCTGCCAGATGAGGCTGGAGAAGCGATAGAGCCTTGCGCTGCAGGGTCGTATCAATGGTCGTGTAAAGGTCCTCGCCCGGTTTGCCCTCGTTTCGGCTGATTTCTCGCTGGACGCGACCCGACGCGTTGATCTCCACCCGCTGAACGCCGCGGCGCCCGCGCAACTTCATGTCATATTTGCTTTCGATGCCCGATTTGCCGATTCGGAACTCTGGAATGCGCAGCAACGGGTCGGGATCGCGCGCCTGTTGGTGTCTGTCAGCCGGGCCAACATAGCCAACCAGATGCGAGACCAGATCACCGAACGGATATCTTCGGACCAAGATCTTTTCGGTCTGGATACCTGGCAAGTCCGGCGCGTTGACTTCGATTTGGGCAACTTCCTCCCAGGTCAAACCAGAGGCGATTGTGATAGGCAGAAAGCGACGTTTTCCTTTTGCGGCACGAAGAACCTGCTCCCATGCTGCCGGATCCAGTTCAATGATCTCGGCCAGCCTGCCAAGGACCCGCTCGACGTTGCCAAGCTTTTCCGCCACCATGAAGACCCGGTAATATTCCTCATTCACCGCGAGCGCTCGACCATGGCGGTCGAATACCTCGCCGCGAGGCGGTACAAGCAACCGTGTGTTGATACGGTTTTCTTCGGCAAGGGTGGAGTACTTCGTCGAATCGCTGACTTGGAGCTGATACATACGCGCCACCAGACCGCTGAGCGCCAGACCCTGCACGCCCACAATCAGCATCAGTCGGCGCGTGAACGTGCGGCTTTGCTCAAGATGTTCCGGCATTGGCATGGATCAGATATCCCGGATGCCGATGCGTCGGATGATCAGCAGGGTGGCCGTTCCGACCGGGAGCAGCAGCATCGTCAGAAGGTAGCGAAAGATCGCCGAGGTCGGATCAAGCAGGTCTCCCATCAAGATCGACATCGCCAACCACTCGATCGCCATGCACAGCAGAACGACCCGACAAAAGGTCGACCAGAACCGCTTCCAGGACTTTTCCAGCACCAGCCCCCGCCAGGTCTGGACGAAGGTGGCAGCGGCCAGAAGCACCAAGGCGGTGACGCCCAGCGGCAAGCCTCGGATCAGATCTTCGAAAATCCCGATCAGGAAGACAGCTGGAAGCGGCATCAAATCGGGGCGCCAAATCGACCAGCAATAAACGGCAATCAGCGTGAAGGCTGGTGCGATGTGACTGTAATCCGGTGCTGGCACCGCAATCAAACCTGCCAAAGACGCTGCCATCGCCGTCGTCAACGGGAATATGCGCGACGCGGCTCTGAGGATTGTGCGCCGGACAAGCTCATTCATTGCCGTTCCGCTTGGTTGCGACCTTCGCGGGTGCGAACCTCGACCGGATTGTCCTCGACCAGCCCCGGCGCAGGAAAGTCTATGATCCGCACGAAGGTGAGTCGATTCCAGTCAACCAGTGGCCGGACCAGGATACTGTCACGGCTTGAACTGTCGACGCGGCCGACGGGAATCCCGGGCGGCAGCAGTCCGCCATGCCCCGAGGTAATGATCAGCGAGCCGACGGATACGTTGATGTCCGATGATACATAGCTCAGCCGCATCTGGCGGCGATTGGTGCCAGACAGCAGTGCGCGATGACCTGACGCCGCAAATTGGACGGGGATACGGGAATTAAGGTCAGTCACCAAGAGGACCCGTGACGCATGATGGCCGGCTTCGACAATTCGACCGACGAGGCCATCGACATTGATCACGGCCATCCCACGCCGCAATCCGTTTGCAGTACCGGCACGTACGATGAGCGAGCGTTTGTAAGGACCGCCGGTATCGGCAACGGTCTCAGCAGTGAAATGCCGACCTTCCAGCCGATTGCCGGCATTTGCAATGGCGCGCAGGCGTTTGTTTTCTTCTTCCAGAATCAGCAACTCTTGCAGAGCAATGCGCAGTTGCTCGACTTCCGTGGTCAATTCCACATTGTGGTTTCGGATCGCGGCGTTTGACTTGAAGATACCAAACCACTCGGCGGCAGCCTGAAACGGTGTTGAAAGTGCAGCAATCACCGGCGTAAACACGTCGGCCACGCCGGAACGGATTTCGCGGGTCATTCGGGATTCGATCCGGTCAACGACAATCAGCGAACCAGCAAAGATCACCATCAGGGTGAGAACGATGCGCGGCCACCATACCCGGATTTTACTGACGATGCTTCCTCGACGTACTTGCCGGCCGCGTCCCCGAGGCTGTCTTTTTCTCCTGCGTATCACGTCTTCCTGCTTACCCGCCGACGGCAATTAGTATGATTTGACAAGAACCGACTTGAGACTGTGCAAATCCTCCAGGCATCGTCCTGTACCCAAGGCAACACAGGACAAGGGATCCTCAGCAGTGAAAACCGGCAGTCCCGTCGCCTGCCGGAGAACGAGGTGCAAGTTACCGAGCAACGCGCCACCACCGGTTAGCATGATGCCCTTGTCGACGATGTCGGCAGCCAGTTCCGGTGCAATATTTTCCAGTGCTGTCTTCACGGCTCCGACGATCTGGCCGACAGGTTCGGTCAGCGCCTCGGCGATTTGCACCTCCGACAGGATCAATTCCTTCGGAATACCGTTGATCAGGTCGCGGCCTCTGACAGTCAGCATCTTGCCTTCACCATCTTTCGGAACCGCCGCAGTTCCGATTTCCTTCTTGACGCGCTCCGCACTGGCTTCGCCGATCGCGACTTTATGATGTTGACGAATGTAAGTGGCGATTGATTCGTCCATCTTGTCACCGCCTACAAGGACGGAACGTGCATAGACGATCCCTCCCAGCGCCAACACGGCGACTTCCGTCGTTCCACCGCCGATATCGACGATCAAGGAGCCAGTCGGTTCAGTGACCGGCAGGCCTGCGCCGATTGCGGCGGCCATGGGTTCTTCAACCAGATATACACGTCTGGCACCAGCACTTGCACAGGACTGGTGGATCGCTCTGCGGTCGACGACAGTCGATCCGGATGGAACGCAAACGATGATTTGCGGTGCGGCGAGGCCGCGTCGGTTGTGCACCTTTCGGATGAAGTGCTTGATCATCGCCTCGGCCACGTCGAAGTCGGCGATCACACCGTTTCGAAGCGGACGTATGGCGTGAATATCGTCAGGTGTTCTGCCCAACATCAGCTTCGCTTCGTCGCCGACCGCCAAGACTTCGCGCCGACCCTTGACTTCCTTCAGCACCACGACAGACGGTTCATTCAGGACGATACCGCGGCCCTTCAAATAGACCAGAGTATTCGCCGTGCCCAAATCGATAGCCATGTCGGTGGAGAAAATGCCCAGCAATCCTGTCAGCATACTATACTGCTCATTCCCTTTAGAACTTTCGCCTTGGGTAGTCCGTCCTCAATGCTGCAACTATTTCCGTAATGAACGGCGTCGGAGTATGTTTATCGTACCCTGCTCAAAGATTTCAACGTACACCAGACAGACCATCGCGCCTTGATTGGAGCGCCATTATGGCATGTTCGTAGCGGGGGATCGAAGAAATTGCGATGCACCAAGTGCGCTATCTTCTCCCATACTTTGCTCGGGTCGCCGAAATCCTTCACATACCGGGCTATTGCAGGAATGATGCGAGTGCTTCCACGTCTTGCAATTCTGATGGAACGGGATGGACGGCTTGACTGACTGCTCGCCTGATCGAGGCTTGTCGGATTCAACCTGAATCTGGTCGTTTGCCGGTCGGGCATGGCGGCAATCGGCATCCTGAGGCCGCATCAGCGTTATTCACTGGACGCTTTAGCGTGATCTTTCCGGGGAGAATGCACTCGTCCCGCCAACATGGGCTTGTCAAACCCTCAAACCAAGGAAGACCGCGGCGCGTCCATTACACAGCGACACCCACCAAATGTGGTCTATGGTCGCCGGAAGAGCGGTTGCAAATTTCGGGGGTCGCATGCGCCCACGACCGTTCGGGCGTGGAACGACGGCGCGAGCCCGGAACAACGAATGCCCAAAAACACTGATCTGCAAGTTTTCAAACGATTTTCGCTAATTCCTTGACTTGTCAACCAAAGCCTTTTCCGAGATCCAAGGCATCATTCCGCGCAACTTCTTACCAACTTCCTCAATCGGATGGCTGTCGTTGCGCCGGCGCGTCGCCTTGAAGCTGGTCTGGTTGACCTTGTTTTCCAGCATCCAGTTCTTGGTGAATCGACCACTTTGAATGTCTTGCAGTACTCGTCTCATTTCGGCCCGTGTTTCATCGGTTATAATGCGCGGGCCGGTACAGTATTCACCATACTCGGCAGTGTTGGAGATGGAATAATTCATGTTGGCGATGCCGCCTTCGTAAATCAGGTCAACGATCAACTTGACTTCGTGGAGGCATTCAAAATAGGCCATTTCCGGCGCATAGCCGGCTTCGACCAACGTGTCGTAGCCGCCACGGATCAACTCAACCAGACCACCGCACAAAACCACCTGCTCGCCGAACAGATCAGTCTCGCACTCTTCCTGGAACGTGGTTTCGATGATGCCAGCCTTGCCGCCGCCATTGGCCGAGGCATACGACAGGGCGATTTCGAGCGCGTTGCCAGACGCGTTTTGCGCCACAGCCACCAGCGTCGGCACGCCACCACCGCGAACATATTCGGACCGGACAGTATGTCCCGGGCCCTTCGGCGCAATCATGAAGACGTCCAGATCGGGGCGCGGCTCGATCAGGTTGAAATGTATGTTCAGACCGTGCGCGAAGCAGAGTGCGGAGGCTTCTTTCATGTTCTCGTGCAAGTCTTCGGTGTAGACATCGCTCTGAAGTTCGTCTGGAGTAAGCATCACGACAACATCCGACCACCTGGCCCCTTCGGCCGGGGTATAGCAAGTGAAGCCGGCATCTTCTGCCTTCTTGCGAGTGGAGGAGCCTTCGCGCAGGGCGACAGCGATGTTCTCCACGCCCGAATCCCGCAGGTTCATGGCATGGGCATGGCCCTGCGAGCCGTAGCCCACGATCAGCACTTTCTTGCCCTTGATCAGGTTCACATCGGCGTCGCGATCATAATAGACGCGCATCGTCTGCTCCTTGGCCCGTGTTCAGAAAATCGAGCGGATCCCTGTCAGCGTCGACCGGGAAAAGGCCGGGACATCGCCGCAGTGTTCAATTCGCAGGCCTGTTCTATTGAGCGTCTGAAGATGGCGCAACGCGCGCCCTGCCGCGGCTTCCCGTGCCGCAGCCTGTCCGTTTCCGGGTCTGGGGCCATACGGACCTTCCCGGGAAACCCGGGGATCGTGCCAGAGCGGCACAAGAGATGGAACCGCGGCTCTTCATGGCCAAAGCCTGGCGCAAAGCGGGTGTTTATTCCGCTGCCTTGCGCCGAATGGAAATCTTGGACGACAAGCTACAGATGCAGCCGGGCAACTGGCGAAAATCCATGCAACTGCGAACGACGCACAATGGACGATTTCGGTTGGGCGCCAATCGATTTCGAAGGCAATCGCGCGCCGAAAATCGGTTTTGAAGCGCTGGGCAGACTGCTGCGGCCGGCCGTCTCGGAGGGCGTTGAACACTCCCTCGGCATCGACCCGAACTTCGATGCCGCGCTTTCAGGCATCGCCGGATGCAGCCAAGGTTCCTGCCGGAAACCCGGGCGGTAACGGCTCGAAGGCTTACTTCATGGCTGATAAACTCACGCGAAAATACTTCATGTGCTGGCTGGCGGCTTAAATCCCTTCGCTGCCTCGGCTGATGGCCACACTGCCGGTGCGGGCAACCTCCACAAGGCCTAGCGGTCGCATCAGTTCGATGAAACGGTCGATCTTTTCGGTCTGGCCATCCAGACGGAAGATGAAGGATTCCAGGGTCGTATCGTCAACCTTGGCACCGAATATATCAGCGATGCGCAAGGCTTCGACCCGTTTGTCGCCGACACCGACGACTTTCACCAGAACTAGTTCGGCTTCGACATGCGGTCCTTCTTCCGTCAGGTCGCGGACCGTGTGGATCGGGACCAAACGGTCGAGTTGGTTCTTGATCTGCTCAATGACCATCGGCGTGCCGATGGTCACAAGGTTGATACGCGACAGACCAACGTCCGCATCGACCTCAGATACCGTCAGGCTTTCGATGTTGTAGCCACGTCCGGAGAACAGTCCGATCACGCGGGCAAGGACGCCCGGCTCGTTGTCCACCAGCACAGCGATCATATGGCGTTTGATGGTCGAATCGACCTTCACTGGGTCATGCTTTCGCTGGAGTCAACACCGCTTCAGACCTGCGGTCAGACTTTTGAAGCCTTCATCGGCATGATGGTCCTCTCTGGAGAACACCTTCGCTTGGGCCCGGATGGCAGGGCCATCCTCGATGGTGACGTGCGGCAAGCCATGCGGCCGATAGCCGTCTTCGAATACCGCAGGAATCATCGCGCAGAAAGCGATGTCATCTCGGTGGGATCGAAATCGACAGGACAGCCAATTCAAGCTATACAAGGACCATCCCTTCTTCTGAGACAGGACTGGCGGCCTGGTCTTTGCGGCCGAGCAGCATCTCGTGGTGCGCGGCACCGGACGGGATCATCGGGAAGCAGTTTTCCGTCTTGTCGACCAAGATGTCGGCGATTACCGGACTATCCACGGCAATCATCTCTTCGATCACCCCGTCCAGCTCGGACGGTTTCTCCGCACGCAAGCCTACGGCATTGAAGCTTTCAGCGAGTTTCACGAAGTCCGGTAATGATTCCATATAGCTTTCGCTGTACCGACCGCCGTGAAGCAGTTCCTGCCACTGCCGCACCATGCCCATGTACTCGTTATTCAGAATGAAGATTTTCACGGGCAGCCGGTATTGTGACAGTGTACTCATTTCCTGGATATTCATCAAAATGGAGGCCTCGCCGGCGACATCGATGACCAATGCTTCGGGATGGGCAACCTGCACGCCCATGGCGGCGGGGAGGCCATAACCCATGGTTCCCAAGCCGCCAGAGGTCATCCAGCGATTCGGCTTCTCAAACGGGAGAAACTGAGCGGCCCACATCTGGTGCTGGCCAACTTCAGTCGTGACAAATACGTCATCCCGGTCCTTTGTCAGGTCGCGAAGCCGCTCCAGCGCATATTGCGGCTTGATCAGTTTGTCCGATGCCTCATAGCGCAGGCAGTCGCGTTGCCGCCATTTGTCGATCTGCTTCCACCATGCGTCCAGCTTCCGCCTTTCCGGGCGGCACTGGCGAGCTTTCCATATCTTGATCATGTCTTCCAGAACATGGCCGACGTCACCAATAATCGGTATGTCAACCCGGACATTCTTGTTGATCGACGAAGGGTCGATATCGACATGAATTTTGGCTGAATCAGGCGAGAACCCGGCGAGATTCCCGGTAACCCGGTCGTCGAATCGCGCGCCAATGTTGATCATGACATCACAGTTGTACATGGCGAGATTGGATTCGTAAGTGCCATGCATTCCGACCATGCCTAGAAACTGGGGGTTGGAGGCCGGGAGGGCCCCCAATCCCATCAGCGTCAAGGTGCACGGGTATCCCGACAGTCCCACCAGTTCGGTCAGCAACTGCGAAGCCTTCGGTCCGGCGTTGATCACACCGCCGCCACAATAGAAGAGCGGCCGCTCGGCCTTTGCCATCAACTCGACCGCTTTCCCAATCTGGCCAAGGTCCCCCTTGACCCTAGGCTTGTAGGTGCGATGTCCGTTACCGGATGGTGGCGCATACGAACCTGGCGCCTGCAAGATGTCTTTCGGCAGATCAATGACAACTGGACCAGGCCGTCCGCTCCGCGCAACGTAAAAGGCTTCGTGCACGATCCGCGCAAGGTCCTCTATGTTTTTGACCAAATAGTTATGCTTGGTGCACGTACGGGTGATGCCGGTGGTGTCCGCCTCCTGGAACGCGTCGTTTCCGATCAGGTGAGTGGGCACCTGTCCGGTCAGGCACACGACCGGGATCGAGTCCATCATGGCATCGGTCAAGCCGGTGACGGCGTTCGTTGCGCCGGGCCCGGAGGTCACCAGAACCACACCCACCTTGCCGGTGGAGCGCGCATATCCCTCTGCGGCGTGAACCGCGCCGCCTTCCTGACGCACCAGGATATGCCGAATTGAATTCTGTTGGTGCAGCGTGTCATAGATTGGCAAGACCGCGCCACCGGGGTATCCGAAGACGACGTCGACGTTTTGATCCACCAAGGCGCGCAGAACGATTTCAGAACCGGTCATTCTATCGGACATTTCGTTGCCTCCTGACCGGATACTTATCCGGCCCGTCCAACACAAAAACGCCGCGTGATGGCGGCGCTTGCCGTTTCAGGCTTACAATAGCATTTTCAAGTGGACAAAACCGTTCAAATCAGGCTGGGAGATACGCTCTGAGGATCATCCCGTCAACCAGAATTGACGAATTTTCTTAAATATCTTGTTGTAATTTCTTTCCGAAAATTGCGTGAAATCGATTTCAGGTGCATGAAATTGACGTCGGAACCATGTAAACTGGCGCTTTGAATACTGGCGGGTCGCGGCTTGACCCCGAGTGATCGCCGTCGGCAAATCGATACTGCCCTTGAGATAAGCGCTCAGTTGTGGCACACCGACTGCCTTCATCGCGGGCAACGACGGCGGCAACTCCAGAGCCATGAGTTGCCGGACTTCGTCGACAGCGCCGTTTTCGACCATCTGGACGAAACGCTTGTCGATGCGTGGATAAAGGAGGTCCCGCGGCGGCAGAATCGCGATCTTCAGCGCCTCGACCGACTGGGCCGTTGCTGCCGACGGCCGTGCGACCCACCAAGACAAGGGCTTGCCCGTGTAGGCGGCGACAGACAGGGCCCGCACCAGTCGCTGACGGTCCAGCACGGTCGGTCGTCGGGCCATCTCCGGGTCGACTTGTTCCAGCTTGTGGCGCCCGGCATCCAGTCCTGCAATCGAAAGCCAGGCATCGATCTTGCTGACGACAGCTTCGGGGATATCGGGAATTTCGACAATCCCTTCCATCAGGGCTGTCAGATAAAGGCCCGTGCCGCCCACCAGTACAGGCAGTTGGCCGGCCGCAAGCGCTTGTCGCGCTGCAGTCAGCGCCATAGTCCGCCACCAGCCGGCAGAACAGCGCTCTCGCGCCGAGAGTACGCCGTACAGAAAATGAGGAACCGCGGACAGCGCCGCGGCATCGGGCCGCGCGGTGACGACTTGGAGTTCCTTGTAGACTTGCATGCTGTCGGCATTGATCACCACGCCGCCGAATTCTCGTGCGATCTGCAGGGCGACTTCGGACTTGCCGCTGGCGGTCGGCCCACCCACGACAACTGCCTTCAGCGGGCTTTCCTCTATATCATTCATCGCTCCGCACCACATCCGGAGCCGCCCGAACAACGCGCTGAAGATTGGTGCCACGGCATTTGCCCACGATGACCCATTTCGTGACGCTTATTTCCGACCCGGCAATGCCGCGCGTTACCGATGGAACGGTCGTATCGGCGCGCTGGGCTCTGGAAGATGTCGGTGCCGAGGCTGCCGCACCCGAGTGGCTCGCCCCACAAGTGGCATGTGATATCCCGTTCACCGGCAGCAATCCGAAGACTGTACAGCAAGCGGTCAAGGTCTCTGTAGGGCGGGCACCGGTGGACGTTGTCGTAACCGCTGCCCGCAACCGTCGCAAGCGGCTTCTGGTTTCAGACATGGAGTCCACCATCATCCGCAACGAGATGGTGGATGATCTTGCGGATTTGCTGGGTGTTGGTGCAATCGTCAAGGAAATTACCCGACGGGCGATGAACGGCGATATTCCATTCGGGGCTGCATTGGCGGAGCGAGTTGAACTTCTGGGAGGGCTGGAGAAGGACTTCCTTCTGGCCCTGCGCTATAGGATCGTCTTCATGCCGGGAGCCCAAACGCTTGTCCGTACAATGCATGCCAATGGAGCGCTCACAATGCTGATTTCCGGGGGATTCCGTATTTACGCCGAGTATGTTCAGGAAAAATGCGGCTTCGACACCTACATCGCCAATGACATAGTCCTGAAAGATGGCGTATTGACTGGCAGGCTGGTCGAACCAGTTTTGGGAGCGGAAGGCAAGCAGAAGGCCATGGACGCCTTTCTGGGCGACCGTAATCTGACACGCGACGACGCACTGGCCGTTGGAGATGGAGCAAACGATGTGCTGATGCTGCAGGCAGCTGGTGCCGGCGTGGCGTTTCAAGCCAAGCCTGCGGCAGCAGCCGCTGCACAGCACCGTATCAAATTTGGGGATCTGACCGCCTTGTTATACCTGCAAGGTTATCGCCGCGACGAATTCAAGACCGCGAAGGCAGGTGCCTGAGTTACATGACTCCATTTGTGCGCGAGGGCTCGGCGCCTGATGTCGTTGGGCGAACGTATCCGGGCGCGGGAGACTGCGGTGAAGGGGAGAGCGTGTCGACCGACACGGCAGCGCATCTGATGCGGTCGGGTGCGTCGCTCCTCGCCATGGCCGGCGATGGACAGGCCCGACTGGGCGGGCGACGCCGCGCTGTCCGGGAAGGGATGCCCGGGCGTTCTGTCTCCAGAAAACGGAATGAGCCGAAAACACCTGACGACGCGAAGCACGAAGGGACCACAAGCATCGTGTAATCGCCGGTCAGTCCAGATGTGCGAGATGACGTTTGTAGCTATTGCAATTTGAATCGGATGACGATGAATCGCCGGGTCTCGTCCCGCTGGATCAGAAACAGGGCAGAGGTTTTGCGAGATTCCTTGGATTGTTCCAGCAGGGAGCGCAATTCCTTTGGTTCTTTCACGGGGGTCTGGTCCATTTCCAAGATCACGTCACCCGGCTTGATATCCTTCTCCGCCGAATAGCTCTGCGGGTCGACGCCCAGGACAATCACACCCTGTTCGACTATTGTCTTGTGGCGCTTCGCCAGTTCCGGTGTGATCTTGCCGAGACGCAGGCCGAGTTCCGGAAACAGGTCGGGCTTGACCAAGTCCTTTGGAAGGTTCTGCGTAGAACCAGTCTCGACCGCTTTTTCCAGTTCGCCCAGCACAATCGTGAAGGTGACAATCTTTTTTTTCCGAATAACCTCCACCTTGACCGACTTGCCAACCGGAGTTGCCGCAACGATCTGCGGCAGCCGTGTCGCACTTGGCACCTTCTTGCCGTCGAACGTGACGATCACGTCGCCCGAAACGACGCCTCCTTTCGCGGCGGGGCCGCCAGAGACGACACTTGCCACAAGCGCGCCGGTCGGGCTGTCCATTCCCAGGGACTTGGCCAACTCGTCATCGACCCACTGAATTTGTACACCCAGCCAGCCCCGGCGCGTTCGGCCATAGCGCTTCAATTGCCTGACGATTGGCACGGCTAGATTCGACGGTACAGCAAAAGCAATTCCAGCGTTGGTCCCGGCTTGAGAGTAGATCGCGGTGTTGATGCCGATGACTTTGCCATCGCGGCTAAACAGCGGGCCACCGCTATTACCTTTGTTGATGGCGGCGTCGGTCTGCAGGAAATCGACAAAGGAACTTCCCGGAAAATCTCCGAAGTTCCTTAGATGGCGACCGCGCGCCGAGATGATGCCAGTAGTTACGGTCTGACTCAGGCCGAACGGATTACCGATCGCAATCACATCATGCCCGATCCTCACCACATCGGAATCTCCCCACTCGACGAATGGCAGCGGGGCCTCGGGTTCGACTTTCAGGACGGCAAGATCAGCGCGCGGGTCACGGCCAACGATCCTGGCGCTCAACTGCTTCTCATTGTTCAGGATCACGCGAACCGAAGTTGCCCGGGCTATCACATGATTGTTCGTCACCACATAGCCATCGGGCGTGATGATAAAGCCGCTGCCCAGCGCAGACCCGCGTTCGCTGTTGCGGCGCTTGTTGAAATATTCCCTGAAATACTCTTCGAACGGCGAACCTTTCGGCGCCGAATGATTTGTGACCGGCCCCGTGGCTTGCGTCGTGGTGATGCTAACCACTGCCGGCAATAGACGAGCAACCAGATTCGGCAACGATGCCGGATCGGTACCGGCGACGGGTTGGTCAGCCACCGGAACGATTCGTGCGTCAGCGTGAGCGGTGCTGATGCCAACAGCAATGCCGATAACGCCGGCGGCAATAGCTTGGATCGAGAGGGCGGCAAAACGGGAGGGGGTCCGTCGGCTCATTGTGGAGGCCTGTCCTTGGTGTCTGCACGCGACTGATTGGCCAAGGACATTGGCCGTCCTGTCGTCGCGTCAAGGAATCTCAACATGGACATCAAATTCGGCAAAATTCTGGCGACCCGATTCCCGGAGTTGACCGCCAACTCGAGACGGCGTCGAGATCGACGGCCAGTCACCACCGAAAGGCGGCTGCTGCCCAGTTCGGGGTCTGGCCGTACTTCTGATATAGCAAAGCCAAGGCGTCGGCGCGGAGATCGTCACAAGCAGCGCTTCTCAGCTCTTGGGCCAGAATGCCGCTGACAACAAACAACGAATCGATGCCGACAGCGTTAGCGCCTGCCACATCGGTGCGCAAGGAATCACCGACCGCCAAGATGCGTGACGGATCAATGCCCGGCAACCGCTCGAAACTGAGATCGTAAATCGGCCGGTACGGTTTTCCATGGTAGTGAACATCGCCGCCAAAATCCTGGTAGACCGCGGCGATGGCACCAGCGCAGATCTCGCGGTTGGAGCCGCGCAACACCTCCAGATCCGGGTTTACGCACATCATGGGCAATTGAAGCCGGTACGCATCAGCGAGGAGAGGCTCATAATCAGCGACTGTGTCGCCACGCCGGAAAGCGCCGACACATAGCAAAAACGATGCTTCGTCCAGAGTCGTGACCTCTTGGATCTGCTGATCCTGCAAGATGGATTCGTCGCCAACCTCACCGATCAGAAAAGCTCGTTCGCCAAGGCGTCGGTGCCAAGAGTCATTCCGGTCGCGCAAAGCCAACCAACCGGCCTCTCCCGATGAGAGGACTGGCCCATACACTGTTCGCGGTATGCCCACCGCATCCATTCGGTCAATAACGGCGCCAATACGCCGGGGGGCGTTTGACAGGATCAGCACGTCCTTGTCCGCCGCTTTCAGTGCTTTCAGACATTCGATAGCGCCTGGAAGCGGCTCGACGCCGTTATGAATGGTTCCCCACAAATCAAGGATATAGCCATCGTATCGGTCCGCGATCTCATTCAGGCCGGACAGCAATTTTCCAGAAGTGTCAAGTGCGGAATCTGGTTTGAAGTTTGTCATGTTTGTGATGTTGGAAGGCTTGATAGGTTCGACGGGTATTCTGGAACCAACCGCAATGGAGTGATCCTTGCAAGGTCGCAGATGCCGGTTTCTGCCGGGGTCCAACCATGCAGGACGCCGTCATTAGGCCTGTCTGCAATGATCGTAGAGTTGGCTGACGGTGCCCGGGCTGTATCATCGACATCTTAAAACCATCGAAAAGCGCCGGGCACCTGCAACGCCACGTCACCACCGGCCCGCCCCGCCTGTCGTGGCTGGAACTTCTTGACAGGGGATCGAACGGACAGGGAAGATGGCCCTTTGCCGTCGGGAGGCATGCGTGATGGGTGGAGCTGGCGAGGTGACGACCGGGCGCGGATCGTCTAGACTGAAGGAGGGACAGTCCGACAGTCCGACAGTCCGACAGTCCGACAGGAAGCGAACTGGCAGAACCGGACGCTTTTTCACGGTGACAACCTGCCGTTTCTTCGGGGGATGAACTCGGAATCGGTGGACCTGATCGCGACGGATCCGCCGTTCAACAAGGGCCGTGACTTTCACGCCACCCCGGACAGTCTTGCGGCCGGAGCCAGGTTCCAGGATCGCTGGTCCTGGGAGCGCGACGTTCACGAATCGTGGGTAGACGAAATCGCCGACGACCGTCCCCATCTCATGAAAGCCATCGAATCCGCCCGTCATGCGCACAGCGACGGGATGGGAGCCTACATGTGTTTCATGGCTGTCCGATTGCTGGCCATGCATCGAGTGCTGAAGCCGACGGGATCGATCTACCTGCACTGCGACCCTACTGCTTCGCACTACTTGAAAGCGGTCATGGATGCCATCTTCGGGTGGCGGATATTCCGGGATGAAATTGTTTGGCGACGAAATGAGTCTGGGGCCAAAGGAAGCCAACATTCCGCAAAACGGTGGGGTAATAACGTTGACCATTTGCTGTATTACGCAAAGTCAGATGCCACCCCACTTGAACCGAGAGTTGTTCAGGAATTGTCCAAATTTGACCTGAAACGGATGTTTCCGAAAATCGATGACAAGGGGCAGAGATACAACACAAAGATGACGGCTTGGCGCTCTCCTTCAATGGGCCCTCGCCCCAATCTCTGTTACGAATTTCATGGTCATGTTCCGCCTTATCCTTCGGGTTGGCGTCTCGGTCGCAAGCGTATGCAGGAAGAATACGACAAGGGAAACGTCGTTGTTTTGCCAGACAAGTTAGAACGCCGATCATATGCGAAGGATTATGCGGGGGTATCTCCGGGTAACCTGTGGGCAGACAAGCATTTGCTGTTGGGGGCACAGGACAAGGAACGTACTGGTTACCCAACCCAAAAGCCCGTTTCCCTTTACGAGCGCATCGTCAAAGCCAGCAGCAACAAAGGCGACATGGTTTTTGATCCCTTCTGCGGGTGCGCCACAACGCTGGTGGCTGCTGAGAAGCTGCAACGGCGATGGGTCGGCATCGATATCTGGGAAGGCGCGCACAAACTGGTCAGGCAACGCCTTGAGGACACCACGGGCTTCTTCGGAAAAGTAAGTTTCACCGACCAGGTGCCCGATCGTACCGATGACGGAGAGACTTCCGCGCCGTACCTTCGCGTCAGGCAGCGTGTCAAGGAACCGGACGGTCCTCGCTGGACGCGCAAGGAAACGTATGATCACCTGCTCGATCAGAACGGTTCGCGTTGCATGGGCTGCGACCGGACATTTGACGATCCGCGCTATCTGGAACTGGATCACAACATTCCCCGTTCAGATGGCGGAATCAATCACGTCACCAACCGCATCCTGCTTTGCGGGCCGTGCAACAAGCTAAAGAGCAATATTTACACATTGTCAGGATTAAGGCGGGAAAACAAGAAACGCGGATACATGGTGAAGACATGACAAGCAAAGACGAACGTCCCGCGGTTCGCCTCAAGCCCTCAGACTATCGATCGGAAGAACCCCCGATGATATACACGAACGGGCCGGCCGGACAGGTCGCGAAGGCCCTGATGTCCATGCCTCACAAGCCTTTGAAGGCGCAAAAAATGTCAGGGAAACCGCTTCCGGAAAGCGATGAGCAGTCAAGTATACATAATTCCCATATCACGAACACGGGTTGATCATTCCCGGACAACTACCAGACGCAGACATCCTGGCCAAGAAGGTGATGCACAGAATCGCGGCACTCAAGCAGATGGATGCCTCGTGATTGCGGCAAGCCTCGCGAGGTGAAGCTACGAAAGAGAATATTCCCTCAAAGCGGTCAAGTCAGCTACTGCCACTTCCGATGCCATTCGAACGGGAATGCCGTTTTATCGGTCCCTTCAAGTGCGCATCCGCATCCTCGCCGAGGCGCTTGAACACTCAAAGCCGACGCGGCCCATTCATCTGGCATATGAACCGGATAGTTCAAAATTGTTGTCGACAGAGAAAATGCCAAGGAACCATGGCAATTTGTCAACAGATGGCGCATCAAGTCAGTGCCGCTGGCCATAGCTGGAGGGACTATAAGGAAGTCTAGACCACTCCCGCAGCACGCCAGTTCTCTATCTGTTGCATTGTAAATCCGCAATTACGCAGGAGATCTTCGGTATGTTCGCCGAGGCGTGGTGCCGGTTGCGTAATGGTTGCCGTTGGACTGACGACAAAAGGTGATCCAACAACAGTCACTGATTCGCCATCCAAACCGGTTGGCCGCCGGACGGTACTCAGAATTGCACGCATTTCAAGTTGAGGATCAGCGAGTGCTTCTGGTAAGTCGCGCACAATACCGCTGGGCACGCCGACGGAAGAAAGTCGCGCATGCCAATCTCTTGATGTCGCCGTCCGGAAGACTGCGGACATATCTGCGGCAGTCGGTATGCCGGTCAAGCCCAGAACTTGATGCAACGCCTTGATCTGAGGTTGCGTCAGGGCGACGATGGAAATCGCACCGTCCGCAGTAACGTAGCAGTTGTCGCTAAGTGTCTGCGCGGCCGACATGTTGCCCAGCCGTTTCGGAACCGTGTCATGCTGAAAATATTCGTTTATCTGCATAGCCATTAGCGACAAGGCAGTATCCGTCATCGCGACGTCAAGGTAACAGCCCTTGCCGGTCGTTTGGACTTTCAACAGAGCACCAGCAATGGCAAAGGCCGCGGCGTAGCCGGTCGGGATATCGACAGCAAAATAGCCAGCGCGCAGCGGGTCGCAGCCAGCGTAGCCTGTTACCGACATCATGCCCGATTCCGCCTGAATTGCTCCGTCATAAGCGCGCTTGCCGGATGACGGCCCGGTTTGGCCGAAGCCGGTAATGGAGCAATAAACCAGATCTGGCCGGTCGCGCCGGAGCGTTTCGGCGTCCAGACCAAGACCGGCCATGACGCCTGGCCGGAAGTTCTCCACGACAGCATCTGCAGCAGCAACCAGAGGCGCGAGAATGTCTCGCGCGGGCTCGGCTTTCAGGTCGAGCGTCAGGCTTTTCTTGGACAGATTAAAGGCGACGAAGCCCGCGGACGTATTTTGATCCCGAAACGGCGGTTCGGCCATAATCGAGCGCATCATGTCGCCTTCTCTCGGACGCTCGACCTTGATGACTTCGGCGCCCTGAAGCGCCAATTGCATGGTAGCGAAAGGACCAGCCACTATCTGCGTGAAGTCGAGAATTTTGACATTGTCAAATAATCCTTTATTCATTGCTCCACACAATCTCTGGAAGACGTTTTGGAAAGGGTTCTGTTTCTCAGAGCCTTTTCCTGACCCGTTCGATGATTACACGGAACGTAATCCAGCACGGTTGGCATCAGTGAATAATCTGGCCGGGTCGCTTGCAAACCCGGCCAACGTAGGTCAGTTGCTGGCTGAATGTTAAATTGCCGGTAGCTTGAGTGAGATCGCAGGATCGATTCAGAAACTTGACGGCGTTGGCGAATCAAGCTTCGGACCTCCAGCATGTCTCGCGCAATATTCCTTGGGCGCGAAGGCCAATACCGAAGAGTGATGATGCGAGTTCCTAGCCTCATCCGGGCTGGTCTGAGTTCGTATCGCCCGTTTGACAGTAAAGGAAGCATGTATCCGTTCAACTGGAACAACTGCTTCCGCCCAAAACGCAGAATCGTGCACAGTGTGGGTGGTTGAGCGGAACCGCGCCGGTCGAGTCTGCGAGAGAACGTCCCATCGTGAACCGTTCATCATAGGGCAATAGGGTGCACGGCACGACGGTCGCGCGATCATCGCCCTTACGCTTCACCACCATCCGTGCGGTTGCGCACATCATGGCATCGGGGTTTATCCTGAGGATATCCCAGCACGCGTTGGTGATTTCCGGTACATCAATGGTGTCGTCAAGCTCTGGGAACAGGACCATCATCGCAGGGTCTTGCGCATCAATCGCAATGTCTTCTGCCGCAAACAGGTCTGCATAGCCGGCGCGCAGGTCGGCTTCCGATTCCATCCACGCCGTGCGACCGGCCGCATGCAGCGTGAAGCCGTTATCCGAGAGGAACTTAAGGCCCTTGATCATGGGTGCCCAAGACCCCGCTCCCCTCTTCATTTCGTGCCGCATTTCGGTATAATGGTCGATGGATACACGCACGATGAGACGATCGCCAAAGCGCGTACGCAGTTTCATCAGTGCTTTTTCATGCCGCATCATCGGACGCATTCCGTTGGTCAGCACCAAAGCCTTCAAATCGTCCATCAGGATACGCTCCAAAATCGGCACAATATCCGGATTCATGAACGGCTCGCCGCCGGTCAGGCCAATCGTCTGAACCGGAAGATCGCTTTCGCTGCTCTCATCCAGAAATACGCCCACGTCTGTCGCATTCAGGTAGCTCAAGCGGTCGTTGGTCGGACTTGATTCGATATAGCAGTTATCACAGTGCAGATTACACAATGTTCCAGTGTTGAACCACAAGGTCTCCAGACGCGTCAGGGATACCGACGCACGCGCTTGCCCATCGGCAGTAATATCTGGGTCGATAAATTTTTGGGAATCAAGGTTCGGGATCTGCTTGCGCAACGCTTGAGCTGTCAAGTTCATGCCAGGACCTAGCTAATCAATGCTGCTTCACACATAAGCCGAAAGCGGCGGTAATGCCTAGCCAAAAAGACATCATATCCTTGCCGTGCGGCCGCATTGTGCAGTTGAGCAAGTCTCGATTTCCTGATAGGTACCGAGTATCCGCGGGATTAGGCCGCGATGCGGGTTTTTTGGGCACAGCTATGCCGAACCTGGTGCATAAAGTCTCCGGCGGATGGTCATGTTGACCGGATTCTCTGGCCGGAAAGGCAGATTTTCCCAGTATGTGGCCGCGCTGGCTGCGGACCACCACGGCACCCTTCTCCTCCCAGCCACTCGCACTGCTTGACTGACACCTGCAGCAATCTGAACCACTCTGCCATTTGGCCTGTCGCCGACTAGGGCCTGTTGACGCTAGTGGTCTATCAGAAACGAGAGGTTCCCTTCCTTTCCGGATCGTGGCATGATCCTGCCGCCGCCATCACGCGGCGCATGACAGGAGCATGGGCCGGAAATCGACACGGCAGGAGATCGTGCTTTCGGACGAGGAGCGCGCATGCCTCGAAGGGATCGCGAGCAACCCGCGGAGCCTCCGGAAGCACGTCTGGCGCGCCCGCATCGTCCCGGAACCGGGTTCGGGCCGCGGGCCGGCCGGGACCATGCGGCGGACGGGCGTGTCGAAGCCGACGGTCCGGCGCCGGCGGGACCGCTTTCTCGCCCTGGGCGTCGACGGGCTTCTCCGGGACGCCACGCGCCCTCCGGGAAAGAAGCCGACCCCCGATGGCCCCGGCGATGTCGCCGCCCCCGCCGCATGCCCGGCACCGGACGGTGCGGGCGCCGGCCGGGAGGCCGGGGATGGTCTGCACGGCATCCTGAAGGAGAACGGCCTCGGGCCGCACCGGGTCGGGACCTTCAGGGTGTCCCGCGACGTCGTCGGCCTCTGCATCGACCCGCCCGACCATGCCGTCGGCCTCCCGGTGGACGAGAGCGAGGACGCGAACGCCACCGGTCCGGGTGAGCGTGCGAACCGGATACAGGCGCTCGGGCGGACGCAAGAGGCCCCTGCCCGTGACGCCGGGCCATGCCGGGACAAGGACGCACGACCTGCCTGCTCGCGGCCCGCGACGTCGCCACCGGCACCGCTCGCAGGAGTTCCTCGCCTTCCCCGACCCTGTCGCCGAGGGGATCGCACCCGGAACCCCGGTGCATGTCATCCTCGACAACGCACGCCCGTTCCGATGGAGCCGGAGGACCTCGTCGAGGCGTGCAAGGGAGGCTATCGGAAGCTTCGGAAAATGGCATCAGATGTATGAATCAAAGCACCAGGGAGGGTATCGTAGATGAGGGCGAAGTGGATGAAGCCGAGGAAGAGGGCATCGAGTTTGTCGAAGCGGGAGCAGATGCGTCGGAAGCCCTTGAGCCTCCTGAACAGGCGCTTGATCTCGTTGCGCCGCTTGCAGGTCTGCCGATCGTACGTCCAGGGATCGCGCCGGATCCTGAGAGGCGGAACCATGGGAATGAAACCGAGATCACGTGCCAATTGGCGTGTCTCGTCACCCTCACATGCGCGGTCCATGACCAGCGCCGGACCGGCGCGGACACCATCAGCACACTGGCCACCGATGCGGCGCAGCATCGTGCGCCTGACCGGGGGAGAGTGAGAAGATCACGGCCGTCCGGGCATCCGCGGCAACCATATGAAGCCTGGTGGTCCAGACGCCGCAGGATCGACCGATCGAGGACCGTTTTTTCGAGCGTTCACGTCCCGTCGGGATGCACCTTGACGATGGTGCTGTCCAGCGACATCACCTCCAGCTTCATGCGCACGATCCGCTCCCGCTGCAACTGCTCGAACACCCGATCAAGCACTCCGTTCTTCGACCAGCGGTTCATGCGCATGTAGATGGTATGCTAGGAGGCTGGGGGCCGAAACGCTCCGGGAGCACGCGCCACTTGCAGCCGTGTTCGGCGACATGCAGAATGGCGTTGAGCACCTGTAGGTTTGACAGGCGGACGTTGCCGCATTGCACCGGAAGGTGCGGGGCAACGCGGGCGTATTGAGCTTCCGTGATTTCCATACCGGATGGGTAACACAACCTTCGTTAGTGTGAACTAGGCCCTAGTTGCGCGTCGGTGGAGTCCATCTCGACTTTCGGCGGCCGGGGAAGCGCCGCATTCATCCACCCTGCAAGGGGGAGTACATGATCACCAGCAATATCGCCAATCTTACCCACAACGTAGACGTTTCATCCAATCCGGCCCTGTCCAGGTAACAGGGGAGCTTGCCGAAACCCGGCACAGCGTTTAAATTCGCTTGAAGATCACTTCGGCAATTTATGCGGGTGTAGCTCAGTTGGTAGAGCACGAGCTTCCCAAGCTCGGGGTCGCGGGTTCGAACCCCGTCGCCCGCTCTGGTTGTCTCGCTCGCTAATGGTTTAGACCCAATTTGGGTTCTCAGGGCCTGAATTATGAGTCATTGCCATCATCATGTTGTTGTGGACCAGGCCCTTGTCCCTCGCGCGATCCTGCGGATGAGGAAGCGCAGGCGGCAAGCTGGATCGCGTCCTGGGCCAGGGAGAACTCCAGGCTCCGCTCGAAGTCCCCGGCGAGCCGTCGGCATCGGCCCCCACGACCCGGCGGCGGGGGATGACCTCGAAACCCTCGGTCTCCTTCGACTTGCCCACGATCTCCAGGATGTCGGGAAGCTGGAGTTCCTTCGGTCGGTCGCGCAAGCCTGTCGCCCCCGTACCGGCCGTCGGCAAGCGCCTTCGAAACCCCCCGAGCCTTGTCCGGGAGGGCCACCATCAGATCCGGCGCACCGTCCCGGTCCTGCACGTCGGCCGGGTGAACCCGAACCGCGATCGGGCTGCCCTCCAAATCCACCGTGATGGACCGCTTTCGCCCCTCGATCTTCCTGCCGGCATCGTGTCCCGAAGGCCCGCCGCCTTCCGTCGTCTTCACCGATCGACTGTCGACGATGGCCGCCGTCGGGTCCACACCACGGCATGCCTGCTCCCGCGTCGGGTCCGGCGGCACCATCGGCGCCCGTTCCGCGTCCGTCGGATCGTCATGGTGCGCCCGGATGGCCTCGCTCCGGGCCGTGGGACCCTCCATCGCCGGTGTCGAACCTCCCGACAGGGTACCGCAGCCCGAGGCCACACGAGACTTCAGGAACAGACACTAAGGTAGGGTGACGACAGCAATCAGGATTGTCCGGTTTTCATGGCCCGTCAATTGTCTGCTTCTGTTGTTGCTGCGCCTGTGGGGAGGTGGTCAGGCGCGGAGCGGCTGTCCCCTTGTCCCCAGGGGTGTGTCCGGTCGCGTCGAAGCGGGTCACGCGGTCTTCCTGGCGGGTGTTTCGATCGGTTCTCCGTTGCTCCGGGGGCGGACGAGGCAGCGGGGGGCGTGGAAGACGGCCCGCGTCCCGTCGGGATGTTCGTGTACCCGAACCCTCGCCTTGACGTCATGATGGCGATGCGGCACGGCAGGGAGCCGGAGGGTCTGCCGGGTGTGGCGCCCCGTGTTGTCGCGCCCGACGGTGCGGGGGTGTGGCAACAGGGGATACCGTCGACCCGGTCGGGTCGAATCGGCGGCACGAAAGCCTCGTCCTCGCGTTCGGGCGGGACGGCGAAACGACGGTTGCGGTCAGGCAGATGGCGGTCCCTGATGAAGCGGCTGGCGGCCTTGATGGTGGTGATGCCGGCCAGGGCGCGCTCCCTGACCGGGCGATCCTGCAAGGTGCCGAAGGCGCGCTCGGAGCGCCCCTCGCTTCGGGGGAGCAGGCAGCGACATGCTCGATGCCGCGCTGATGGAGGGCGCGCAGGGAAGACCGTGGCGCGTGAACACGCCCGGAAGGTCGACGCCGTCCCTGTCTTCGGCGACCGGGAAGGCCGAATGGATCTCGCCGGTGGCGTCGTCCATGGTCACGATCAGGTCACAGGGCGCCTGACCGGACAGCCACGCGTGGCGTGACCCCTCCTGATGTGTAGCATCATGCCGTTGCAGGGCGGTCCTGGTGCAACGCAAGGGAAGGCGCGTGACGCGCCTGCAGATGCCCGTGGAAATGCTTCACGGTCCAACCCGTGTGGCGGGGGCGACACGTCTCGAGCACCCACGCGACCCGGTCAACCGGAACCCGGCGCTCCGACATCCCCGGCCGCATCGCTCGCCGACAGACGTTTCGTCTCAAGGCGTTCCAGCACATCCTCAGACTTCTTCATCCTGCGGCCCTGAAGCCACGTCGTCTGGTTCATCACGGTACCTCCTCATGGAGACACCAGATCGGACAACGCGTCGGCGACCTCAACCGGACACATCATGTGCTGGAGAAACGATACTGAGTTGACAGTTGACAAACCAGGGCGATGACGTAATTATCCCATACCTAATCGCCAAGTAAGTGATGCTACGAGTTTTAGGCTTCATCTGCCGCGGCCAATTTTAATGATATTGGATGCGGCTTCCCGGCACAAGATGGCGATAGTCACGCCTTTGTCGACACTAGAATATGGAATTTCGAACACGGAGCTTGAAACGAAGACTTTCTAGTCAGTCTTATACCGACTACTTAACGTCACGCTTCAAAAACAACCATCCCAGGCTAGCCAGCCCCAGAACAACACCCTTCCCGATCATCAAAGCATGTTGACATGGAATCTGTCTCTACGACTTCGCAGAATACCTTGAATGTTCTCGACGAATTTATTCTGTTACTTATCAACGAACATTCTGGGTATTTCCACCAAGTAGAAGGCTGGAACCTGAGTTGCGCTATTATTGGCGCTGTTTTAGCGGATCTTTCCTTGAAAGCACGCATTGATACAGATGAAAATTCACTCATTTTGTTAGATGAAACAAAAACAGGTGAGCCAAATCTCGATCTATGCCTAGAAGAGATTGTAAAAAGCCCTAGCTCTCAAAATACCGATTACTGGATAGAATATCTCTCGATACATTCCGAAAATATAATTGACTCTATTTTAAAAAAACTAATTTCCTTGAATGCCATAACATATCACGACGGTGATTTCTATACATTAAACAATTTTACTAGTAATTTAAAATCATCAGAACATTCGATTCAAAAAAACTGGATTGAAGATACCAAGCTTGAAATTGAAGAAGTAATTTTTACCGATATTATACCAAGTCCTAGAGTTTCTTTGCTAGTTGGCATTTTAAAATCATGCGATGTTGTTCGTTTCATTTTTAATTTAAATGAAGAAAATGAAGCAAAAGTTGATTGGATTTGTGGATTAGAATTAATCACCCGAAATATTGTTTCGAGTCTAGAAAGAATTTCCCAAATACCAGCATTACAGCGCCTGCCGCTGGGCAGAAACATTCCAAAAGTTTCTCTAAAAAGATTATTACTAAATCGTCATGTCTATGATGGCAATATACCAGCATTATTTTCATATATTTACAATAATTATGGTCCAGTATTTAAAATAAAACTGCCATTTCAAAAGCCAGTGCTTTTCATGGCCGGACTTGCTGTTAACCAGTGGATGCATCGAAATGCTCGCTTGTATATGACATCTGGGAATTATTTCCGTGAGTTGGAGGAAGCTTGTGGTGCACAGGCACTGATCACCTCAATGGATGGCGCAGATCATTTTCGCATGCGAAGAATTATGAGGAATGTTTATACTGCGGACAAGTTCATCGCAAGGTTGGATGACGTATGTCAATTGACTCGGCAATTTATGTCGAGTCAAGGCTGGCAGTCCGGCTCGAAGATAGAAGTAAAGAAAGATACTCGCCTGTTGATCAACTCGCAAATGACTGCAATCACAGTCAATACCGACTCGCAGGATATTTTCGAAGACCTGGCCAAGTGGAAAGAACGGGCTTCCATTTGTTATGTTGGAAAATTGATGCCGAACATTCTTGCCCGTACGCCAGAAATGAAAAGACGTTTCAAGCTTCTCGATGCGTTTATGAAACGAATCAAGAAAAATAACATACCCATAAAGCGAGCGGGTTGTCCTCGGGAATTGGCAGATGAGGTGTTTAGCATACATGGTAGTGACCCGCAATTTCTTCCTGAGCAGAATTTAACATTCATATTGGCCGCGGCTCCAATTCTTCAAAGTATATATGTCGGAGATCTTTTGGGCTTTGCAGTTTTTGAAATGGCTAGACACCCAGAATTCTTAGCAAGGATTCGGGAAGAAGCAAATAATCTCTTCGATGATGGTATTCCAGATAAAAACAAATTTACTCCAGGAGCTTACGATGTGACAAACCGTTTTCTCATGGAATGCTTGCGTATGTATCCCGTTGTTAGCATGCAGGTTCGCAATGTGGCAAATTCCTGTGTAGTGGAGGGATTTGCGCTGCCTCTCGGGGAACGAATTCATATTATGCAGTCCGCAGCCCACTACACGGATGAAAGTTTTTCGGATCCATACAGGTTTGATATTGATCGTTATCTGCCACCGCGTAATGAGCACCAGAGTCGAGGTTATGCTCCATACGGATTGGGTACTCACATGTGCGTGGGATATGCGTGGATGAACTTGCAGATGATCGTCAGCATACTGCTGATCGCATATCATTTTGACTTTGCACCACTCCCCAAGGCATTCAAACTCAGAATCAACCCCTTTCCCACATTGTCGGTCAGCAAGAAGCTCAAGATCCGCATAGTAAGACAGTTGCGAGAGCTGCCAAGCTGAAGTATGTGCGCCCTGATAAATCGCTGTCTTGGCTGACAGGCCTTTGAATAGAGATAATTGGGACCTCAAGGTTAGAATGTCGCTGATTGGCGTTAAAAATAGAACTCGGTTCTTTGGCTTCGTTGTTGGTCGATGCTGGTGGACCACAATCATCGTCATCTTGTTGATTTCGGTCTTGGCCGCGGGCGTGGGGCAGCTGGCGACCGTCGATGTCGGTATCCGAAATCACTTTGACAAAGATGATCCACGGTTGGTCGAGCTGGAACGGTTTGAAGATATCTATGCAGTATCAGATAGCGTGCTCGTCGTTGTCGCGCCACCAGACGGCACAGTCTTCACGCGCAAAGCATTGCTAGCAGTTGAGAATCTGACAGAAGCACTTTGGCAGACGCCTTATGCCACCCGCGTTTCATCGATCACCAATGAGTTGCATACAGAAGGAAATGCAGAGGGCTTGGTTGTCGAACCGCTTGTTGACGACGCGGCTCTGCTTGATGAATCTGAACTCTACAGAATTCAAATGATAGCGCTGGCCAATCAAGAAATAGCCGGACGCTTTGTTTCTCGCGACGGTCGCTTGGCCGGCTTGATTGTTAGCTTGGCTCTTCCCGACGAGGACCGCGAACAGAAAAAGGTCGAGGTGGTCAAAGCACTCTATTCCTTCGTCAACAAACAGCGCGCAGACAACCCTGACATCGAATATCATATTTATGGGGAATTGTTGCTTGATCAGACCATTCGCCAAGCACTGGACGAAGATATGTCCATTCTTGCACCGACGGCATTTGCGATGATGATGCTGGTCGCCTTTGCTGTATTACGTACTATTTGCGGGGTTTTAGGCATTTTGGCGATGTTGATCGCGGTCATTGCGTCCAGTTTCGGCTTTGCAGGCTGGGCTGGTTTGAGCTTCTATGGTGAGAGTGGTGCAGCCATCTTCGTATTGATGGCAGTCGCCGTCGCACACTCTGTTCATGTGATCCAGGGAATGATGAAGGGCATGCGCCGAGGACTGGACCGCAAAGCTTCAGTAGTTCGATCTATGGAAATAAATGCCCGTCCGATTTTTCTAACCTCTCTAACTACTGCAATAGGTTTTCTAAGTCTGAATTTTTCAGAGATGCCCCCGTTTCGAGTGATGGGGAATATTGTTGCATTCGGTTCAATATGTGCATTTATTTACTCTGTTACGCTTTTTCCTGCGTTGTTGACGATTATGCCAATGCGAATGGTAGCCGCACGAAAAAGTAGGGTAAAGCTTTTTGATGCTTTAGGAAACTTCGTCACATCAAAACGCACCTTGCTACTCTCCGTTTTTGCTGTCTTGTTTGTAGTTAGTACGATTGGGGTTTCAAGAATCGAGCTGGATGACAACAACCTCAAACTCCTCGATAGCAATTACGAGCTACGTCAGTCTGCAGACTTTATCAATAGGAATTTTTCAGGACTGGATACACTCGAGTATTCGCTGAGTGCTGGGCGCGAAGGCGGAATAACGGATATTGACTATTTGCGTCAGGTGGAATCATTTGCCAATTGGCTGCGTGATCAGCCTGAGGTCTCTCATGTCACTTCGATTTCGAATGTTATGAAGCGGCTGAATCAGAATCTGCGTGGCGGTGTAGATGACGCTTATCGCCTCCCTGAGAGCTCGGATTTGGCGGCACAGTATCTGGTTCTTTATGAGTTTTCTCTGCCAGTTGGCCTGGATTTGAATAATCTTATTAATTTTGATCGCTCGGCAACTCGAATGACAGTAGTGATCGAATCTATGTCTGTCAGGGAGCAGATTGAGTTCGATGATAGAGCTTGGGCGTGGTTGCAGAAAAATACACCCGAAATTCAGACCAGGGCGACAGGGGTTACAATAGTCAGCGCTTACTCGGTAATGAGAAATATCGTCAAGATGTTGATTGGCACCTTCATAGCAATGTCGATTGTTTCACTGGTTTTGGTTTTCGTCTTTAAAAGCATCCGGTTGGGACTGCTTAGTCTGATTCCCAACTTTCTGCCAGCTATTATAGCAATGGGTATTTGGGGTTATGCGGTCGGAACGATCAGCGTCGCCGCATCCATCGTGACCGCGATCGCGTTCGGTATCATCGTGGATGACACAATTCATCTGTTATCTAATTATCTGAGATCAAGAAAAGAGGGCAAAACCCCTACAGAGGCAATCATACCGACTTTCAATCAGGTTGGCAGGCCTTTGACGGTCACCACTTTGATTTTTGCCTTGGGCTTTTTGGTTTTCGGAGCATCTGGTCTTTCGACGAATCAGACACTTGGTGTCTTGGTGGGTATTGTGATCGTCATAGCGCTGGCCGCCGATTTTCTCTTATTTCCGCCGCTGCTGATACTACTCGACCGTGATAGGTTCCGTCTGAGTGAGCCTGCGTCACAAGCGGGCACGCATCCCCATAGTTCTATCGGCCGGGCAGACACATCACCCGAAGGCCGGTGGTCTGGAGGTTAGGCGACCTAGACGAGTTGGACCAGAATGAAGTCGGTTGTGGAGCGACGAAGCAAGTGATGTGGCCGAAGGCTTGTTTCGTGCCCATCCGGTCAACGAACACAGCTACCAGATGTTGTGTGCCAACCTGATGACTCATGCTGTTCATGAACTATCCCTAGCGGGTATATGTGACAACCGGATAGGCAAGGTCTGTTTGATGCGCGCCTGCCTCCGGTTGGGGCACGTAAGGAATTTCAGCTTTCCGCCATTTACTGTTGCGTGGAAGGCCCGCGCCTCTCTCTGTAACATTTCCTAAGTCATGTATTTTCCATTAAATTGCTGCCAAAGCGGGAGTTCTCACCGGAGCCAGCGACGACGAGATATTATGCGCCCATGGCAGCAAGACTTAATGCTTGCGTGACTTTTTCAGAAGCATGCTGGACAGTAACAACTCACCCGACGGCTTCAACACGCTGATGACAGAGACGGTGCCAGTGTCCGAGCGACTTTGCCATGCCTCAAGTCAGATCCAGTCCGTAAGAGTCTGTTCCTGAAGTCTCGTGTGGCCTCGGGCTGCGGTACCCTGTCGGGAGGTTCGACACCGGCGATGGAGGGTCCCACGGCCCGGAGCGAGGCCATCCGGGCGCACCATGACGATCCGACGGACGCGGAACGGGCGCCGATGGTGCCGCCGGACCCGACGCGGGAGCAGGCATGCCGTGGTGTGGACCCGACGGCGGCCATCGTCGACAGTCGATCGGTGAAGACGACGGAAGGCGGCGGGCCTTCGGGACACGATGCCGGCAGGAAGATCGAGGGGCGAAAGCGGTCCATCACGGTGGATTTGGAGGGCAGCCCGATCGCGGTTCGGGTTCACCCGGCCGACGTGCAGGACCGGGACGGTGCGCCGGATCTGATGGTGGCCCTCCCGGACAAGGCTCGGGGGGTCTCGAAGGCGCTTGCCGACGGCCGGTACGGGGGCGACAGGCTTGCGCGACCGACCGAAGGAACTCCAGCTTCCCGACATCCTGGAGATCGTGGGCAAGTCGAAGGAGACCGAGGGTTTCGAGGTCATCCCCCGCCGCCGGGTCGTGGGGGCCGATGCCGACGGCTCGCCGGGGACTTCGAGCGGAGCCTGGAGTTCTCCCTGGCCCAGGACGCGATCCAGCTTGCCGCCTGCGCTTCCTCATCCGCAGGATCGCGCGAGGGACAAGGGCCTGGTCCACAACAACATGATGATGGCAATGACTCATAATTCAGGCCCTGAGAACCCAAATTGGGTCTAAACCATTAGCGAGCGAGACAACCAGAGCGGGCGACGGGGTTCGAACCCGCGACCCCGAGCTTGGGAAGCTCGTGCTCTACCAACTGAGCTACACCCGCATAAATTGCCGAAGTGATCTTCAAGCGAATTTAAACGCTGTGCCGGGTTTCGGCAAGCTCCCCTGTTACCTGGACAGGGCCGGATTGGATGAAACGTCTACGTTGTGGGTAAGATTGGCGATATTGCTGGTGATCATGTACTCCCCCTTGCAGGGTGGATGAATGCGGCGCTTCCCCGGCCGCCGAAAGTCGAGATGGACTCCACCGACGCGCAACTAGGGCCTAGTTCACACTAACGAAGGTTGTGTTACCCATCCGGTATGGAAATCACGGAAGCTCAATACGCCCGCGTTGCCCCGCACCTTCCGGTGCAATGCGGCATTGGAAGAGCGCATCGGCTGCTACCTGAAAACCGGCAAGACGATCAAGTGCTTCGACCAGTGCAAGTCCCTGACGCAATGCCGAAAGGACGGCATGGACGGGCCTCTTCGGATTCAGCGCGGGACTCTCAAGCGTCCGGACGAGGCATGCAAGGGTTTTTCCGCAGGGCCCGGAAGGGACAGGCGTCAGGGTTTCCCCGGTTCAAGGGAAAGCATTTCCGGAGCGGCATGTCGATTTCCGAAGGCGTCAAGGTCAGGAACGGGGGACTTCACATTCCCGGATTCGGTGAAATGCGGATCCGGATGCAGGGGCGGTTTCGGCAGTCCTGAAGCGCGAAGGACGCAAGTGGTTTGCCGTCGTCTGCTTCAAGGTTGAAGTTCACGATCAGGAGGACGACGGGACTGCTCTGGGGCTGGACATGAACGTTCATCAGGTGACGGACAGTGACGGCGTCATTTGGCGCCTGCCGTTGTCAGACCGCCTGGAAGCGCGCAAGCGTCGTTACCAGCGCAAGCTTTCCCGCCAGCGCAGGGCAGTCACCGCCGTCGCAAGACCATGGCAATGCTGGCAAGGACGACTCGCCGAATAGCCAGGCGTCGCCACAACTGGCAGCATCTTGTCAGCCGGAACCTGGCCGACAGCGCTCATGCCATCGTTCTGGAGAAACTGAACACGCAGGGAATGACCAGGTCGGCCAGGGGCGATGCGGAGAATCCGGGCAAGAATGTCAGGGCCAAGGCGGGTCTGAACAGGGGAATTCGCGATACGGGATGGGCATCTCTCAGGCAGATGCTGGATTGCAAGGCCGGGAAGGTTATTGAAGTCGATCCGGCCTGGACTTCTCAGACATGCCATGTGTGCGGACACGTCGACAAGCGTTCCCGCAGATCGCAGGCATCATTCATGTGTGTGGCTTGTGGCCATGCGGATCACGCAGGCGTCAACGCGACGAAGAACATCATGGCGTCCGGGATTGGCGCATCTGCACGGGGAGGGGCGTTTTCATTTGAAACCCCTGTGAGCCGTGAAATCGATACCAGATTGGCCGCGTGACGGGTAATCAGGTATATAATTCCCATACTTTTCCATCCAGCATTCGGGCATCTTTCCTTACGAGATTAAGGCCGTGTCGTCTATTGCAATTGGCGTTTTCAAATGCGAGGCAGCCTCATTGTGGAGCAGGTTCTTTCAGGATGTCAGTGCATCTTTCCATACGCCGATCAGGACGCCCATATTGCGCGACTGGCCAAGAGCTGATTCGATCTCCCTATCCGATTTCGTTGTTCGTGTTCGCCGGGCACGCAACCAAGTAAAAATCCGCTCATGGAGTTCGGCTCGAATGGCAGCATGCTCCTCGCTCTCGCCGAGGTCGACGAGTTCGTCTGCGTCGCTTGCCAGATCAAACAGCTGCGGCCTGAAGCCTTCCCAGATAATGTATTTCCATTCTTCGGTGCGTACACAATAGGCCTTGCACTCATGCGCCCGCAGGCCGAGCCATTCGCGGGCGTGCCGATAGGAGTAGTCACATTCCGAGAAGATGGCATCGCGCCATTCTTCCAAAGCACCGCCGCGCAGCAGAGATAGAATCGAGCGGCCCTCCATCCAGTGATCCTGTTCCACCGGATCGCCACCCAATGCTTCGTAGAAAGTCGGCACCATATCGATGCATTCGACGAAACGGCTATCTTCGGAACCGCGCGTCCCATCGGCTGCCGAATCGGGATCATAGATGATCATCGGCAGGCGCAGGACGCAATCGTGGAACAACTCCTTCTCACCCAACCAGTGATCACCGAGATAGTCACCATGATCTGCCGTCAGGACGATCATGGTGTCGTCCATTCGGCCAGTCCTTTCCATGTAGGCAAAGAGCTTCCCCAATTGATCATCGATCTGCTTGATCAGACCCATATAAACCGGGATCACGTGCCGGCGGATGTGATCCTGGCTGAAGCTCTGGCTGTCTTCGTGCTGTTGGAAGGCTGCGTATACGGGATGATTGCTCTGCCGTTCCCGGTTGCTTCTGACCGCCGGAACAACATCCTCGGCGCAATAAATGCTGTGGTAGGGCGCAGGCGCGATATAGGGCCAATGCGGCTTGATATAAGACAGATGCAGGCACCAAGGTTGAGCGTCGCCACATTCCTCCATGAATTCGCGAGCCCGCATCGTCATATATGGCGTTTCAGAATGCTGCTCGGATACCCGCGCCGGGAGATGAGCGTATCGCATTTCCCATCCGCTAACGAGCTTGCCATTTTCGTCGATCGCTGAAGCGCACCAGGCTTGCCAGGGATTCTCGCCTTTGTAGCCTTGCTTGTTGAGCCAACGGTTGTAAGCAAAATCCTTTTGGCCATAACCATCAGGGTGCAGACCATCATCGCGTTCGTAGGGCTCAAAACCAGCCTGTGTCGCCAAGACGCCATAAGGCGAGAGATTGTCAACACCCAACCTTTCCAGCCCAGGCTCGTCGACCTGCATGTGGGTCTTGCCAGCCAACGCCGTACGTACGCCAAGCGTCCGAAGGTGGTCGCCCATCGTGCGGATGTTCAGCGGCAGCGGCACCCGGTTCCAGTTTGCGCCATGACTGCACATATATCGACCGGTGTAGAACGACATCCGGGATGGACCGCAGACTGCCGACTGAGTGAAGGCCCGGGTAAATCGCACACCCTTTGCCGCCAGAGCATCAATGTTCGGCGTCTGGATTGTCGGGTGCCCCGTACAGGAAAGGTAATCCGCCCGCAACTGGTCGCACATGATGAACAGGACGTTTCGTATTTTACTCATGAAGAAGATACCGGCCATGTTGCGTAAAGTGGAATTTTCGGAAACATGGGAAAAGCGCTTTGTCCCGATGACGTGAGAGTTGGCGCCGCCGCCATGCAGGCCCTCTAAACCTATCCGCCTGACGTCGGAAAGCCTCGTCAGCGCCGGTCGAGTTGCACCATCTTCTCCTGTATTGCCTGAAGGAGACCGGCCATGTTTCCACCGCGACGTCTATAGACGGAAGCGAACTGGCGCCGCTGATTAAGCGACATCGAAATGTTTTCGATCACGACGTCCCGGACCTTGAGTTGATCAATGGAGGGACGCAGCCGCCACTTGATGTGGAGCGGGCGCGTGCCGCGCGGATTGATGATCCGGCTGACCACCACAACACCATCGCGTTCCCGTTGGGCCGAGACAATCTCGAACACTTCACCGGAATATTGCCGAAGTTGCGCCGCATAGACTTTGGAAACGTAGCGCCGGAACAAGTTCAGGAAACGGGCCCGCTCGTCGGCCGACGCTTTTGACCAAGCCGCCCGGCCGACTACAAAGCGGGCAATCCGCGGAATATCGAAATACCGTCTGAAAATGGTCTCGAAGGAAGCCTCCTGTACAGGCCTGGTGGTGCGCTGTCTGAGGATGAGAATTACCGAGGAAGACATGGCTTGCACGATCAACTTGCCGTCTTCAACGATGTCGGCGCGGGCTGGCGTCACCTTGCCAGACCCCAACGCCATACCATAGGCAATCACGAAAGCGGCTATCCCTGCGCGCAGGCAGGTTGTGATGCTGCAAGAGGTCGCGGGTCGACCCGCCAAAGGCTCGACGTTCGTGATGGCGGCCTTCGACAGGGCTTGCAGAACGAGAATTACGAGCTTCGGATTGTCAACGCCGTTGGGGATAGGACTGCCGCCAATCATCGCGTATCGTCCTAGTGGACAGCCGCTGCGACCGGTCGAGAAGCCTTACTGATGGCAGTATCTTTTCTCCTGCTCGTCCGCGGATCAACCATCTCCGGTTTCCTGCCTCTTGCGCGGATTCTTTGAGGCTGCGGATTTTTCTTTCCGGTACCTAGAGATCTTTTATCGTCCAGTGTTTCATCTTCGTCATCGCCCGGAACTTCAGTCGACATCTTGCCGTTGCGGATAGCAGCAATTCGGCTTTGCCAGTAACCACTGCGTGCCGCGGCATAGAAGTCAAGTGACGTCTTTTTCATCTCGTCAATGACCTCAATGAGACGCTCCCGCCTGTCCACGACATCAATGGTTGTTCCGATGATGCTGACCCAACCGACCCCACCTGTTTCAAGCAGATAGCCGAATGGATCAATGCGTGAATCGACAACCCGGCCAGTCAAATGTCGCGTGGTGTGCGGCCCCAAGAGCGGCACAACCAAGTATGGACCAGGGCCAACGCCCCAGACTGCAAGCGTTTGGCCGAAATCTTCTCTGTGCCCGCGCAATCCAGTGTCACCCGCAACATCGTACAATCCGGCAACGCCGATCGTCGAATTGACGAAGAACCGTACAAACGTCACCTGGGCGCGTTTTACCTCGCCCTGCAACAAGTCGTTAACGAACGTGACAGGAGAAGTGATGTTGTCCAGGAAGTTGCGGATCCGGTCGCGCATTTTTTTGGGCAGCGTCTTGCGATAGGCCAAGGCAACTGGCCGTGCGACCGCCTCGTCCACCTTGTTATTGAAATCGAAAGTGACCCGATTGATCCCTTCAAGCGGATCCTTCAGGTTTCCACCGACTTCAGTGGCGCCGTTCGTCGAACAGGCGGCCAAAGCAATGAATGCCATCGCAAGAAGACTCTGCCGTATCGCAGTTCGCATACAGACTTCCCATTTTGCACCGTGCCATTTTGCAAATCGCACGGGCCGTGCTCCACGATTCGGATACCATACCGCCATTCAGTTTGCTATGCGGTTATAGTCGACGGTGATGTTCTTGACGTTTTGAGTGCTACTATCCTGGACGATTTTTGACGTTGGACAAAGCGTTTCAGTTCGCCACATGGGCTGGCACAGTGCAGGCATCCATAATAAGGCAAGAAATGCTACCTGTCCGGTTTTTGGATCATGGGAACGCCGATTTGAAACCTGTCCTGATCGCCGCACTGATGATGCTCCTGTTGTTGTCCATCGGCGTTGCCTGGCATGTCTGGTCTGCGCTGGGCGACATATCCATGCCAATCCATGGATATCTTGCGCTGACTGCCGGTGCAGTACTTTCCCTTGTCGTGGGCGGTGGCTTGATGGCGCTGGTCTTCTTTAGCGCACGAAAGGGCTATGATGATCTTGAGGATCGGACTCACCGGGACCGCACAAGGGGTGGCGAATGACCTGTGTCGACGCTTGCAGGAGACCAGCCTTCGACCCGCGCAAAGGCGAGCGGCTGCCAGTTCACCAGTCGGTCGTATTGCCGGAGTGGATCGACTATAACGGTCATGTGAATGTCGCTTTCTACGTACTGGCCTTTGATCAGGCGCTAGATGCATTTTTTGACATGATCGAATTCACTCCCGAGTACAGGAAAAAACACAACGTTTCCACCTTCGCCTTGGAAACCCACGTATGCTACTTGCAGGAAGCTCATCTGGGCGACCCGCTGCGCTTTGAAGTCCAGCTGCTGGACCTCGACGCCAAACGATTTCATTATCTGAACTACATGTTCCACGACGAGACTGGAGGCCTTTGCGCTACGGCCGAATGGATCAGCGCCCATATTGACATGTCGACCCGGCGCATGACTGCATTTCGGCCCGACATCATGGGCCGGTTCGAGGCGCTTTGGGCCTCGCAAAAGGACATGCCGTGGCCAGTCCATGCCGGTAGGACGATCGGGATTCGGCGCAATATCTAGTATTCTGTTTCCGCCGGTTGCTGGCTGGTTGTGAGGGTGGCGCACATCATCCGGCCAGTGCGACCGACCGAATCACACGGCATGAAGTCCCTTGAAACCCTGACAAGAGACATGGTGGCAGGTTGCCCTCGTCGATTGCGGCGCCAGAAGGTCTCGCCTCTTCTCGCTCAGCGTCATCCAGAAATTTCCCGAACTCGACGAAAGCTGAAATTCCTCGATGACCAGCGAGCCACGCTGCCGCAATGATCGTCGGATGGCAGCGCAAGCCAACTCCTCCGCATGATCGTTCCCGCAGACCTCATTTAACTGCCCATTTGATCTCCAGCACGGGGATCGCCCGGGAGCCACAGATTCGTCTTGCATGGATCGCGCGGCGGCAGCATTGGCGCGAGAGCCGCAGCCGTGCGATATCGTAAGGATGGCTGGCAAGCGCACATCCCTGCACCGCCCCGAACCGGCACGGGCATCCGACAGGCCGCGCCATGCGGAAACCCGTCACCGTTTTCGCGCGGCGCTTGCAAGGGAGATTGGTGTCCGCCTTGACCGGCTGGTGCGGGCCATGCGTAGCGAAGAACTTCAGATCGCCTGTCTCGCCCTCGTCGTCGGCGCCCTCGCTGGATATGCGGCGACAGGTTTCCGGCTCCTGATCGGCTGGATCCAGTATCTGTTTTATGGGGAAACGGGCGAGAAGCTCTACTCCACTGCCTTGGCGCTGCCCTGGTGGCAAATCTTGCTGGCACCGACAGCCTGCGGACTGATAGTTGGTCTCTTCATTCGCTATGCCTTGTCCGACAGGAGGCCACAAGGCATCGCCGATGTCATTGAGGCGGCTGCCCTGCGCGATGGGCGCATGTCGTTTCGTCATGCCGCGCTGGCGTCGCTGGCGAATGCCGCCTCAATCGGCGGCGGCGCCTCTGTTGGGCGCGAAGGTCCTGTAGTGCTTCTCGGCGCGAGTCTGGCGTCGACAATCGCCAAGCGTCTAGGCTACAGCCGCAGCGCGATGCTGACGATGCTGGGCTGTGGCGCGGCTTCTGCTGTTGCCGCCTCGTTCAATGCGCCCCTTGCGGGCGCCCTGTTCGCGCTGGAGGTCGTCGTCGGCAACTACCGGATCAAGGCATTCGCACCGGTAGTCATGGCTTCGGTGACCGGGACAATTGTCTCGCGAATTCATTTCGGCGATTTTCCGGCCTTTATCAAACCAGAATACGAGATCGTTTCCTTCTTTGAGTTTCCGGCCTTCGCCTTGCTGGGTGTCAGCGCCGCCGTGGCTGCCGTAGCCATGATGAGCGCGATCATCCTCGTAAGCATGAGTGCCCGTCGCATGCCTTGGCCGACCTGGGCCAACACGGCTCTCGCCGGACTGTTGGTTGGAGCGATCGCCCTTGTCTTTCCGCAAGTGCTTGGCGTCGGCTATGAAGCAACGGACCGGGCGCTTCGCGGCGATTTCGGCTTCTGGTTGCTGATCGGCATCATCGTTGCCAAGATTGTTGCTACTGGACTGTCGATCGGCAGCGGTTTCGGTGGTGGTGTGTTCAGCCCATCGCTGATGCTGGGGGCGATGGTCGGCGCTGCATTCGGCGCGCTGGCGGGATCCGTCTTTCCGGACATCGCTTCCGACCGGGGTGCCTATGCGCTGGCAGGCATGGGCGCAGTGGCTGGCGCCGTCCTCGGCGCGCCGATTTCGACCATTTTTATCATTTTCGAACTAACTGGCGATTACAAGGTCACGCTCGGGGTCATGGTCGCCGTCGTGACCGCCTCGGCAATTTCCCAAGCGGTATTCGGCCGTTCTTTCTTCCACTGGCAGCTATCGAGCCGAGGAATTATGGCGCATCTGGATTACGCAGAGCGCCAGATTCAGCGCACGACAATGGCAGCGCTTGCCTTGCCGACAGTGCCGCCGGTCATGCACCATTCCTGCACAATTGCCGACGCGCAGACGATGCTGTTGGCCGCGCCAGGCCGGATAATTTATGTCGTCGACGACAAGGGCGAATTGCGTGGCGCGGTCGGTCTTGGAGATCTTTTTTCCTTCGGCTCCGATGCCGTTCGGGAAGCGAATAAAGCCGTGGAACATGTGATGCGCACACCTCCCTTCCTGCTCGCGGAAGACAACATCGAAGATGCAGTTCAACTCTTTTCGCGATCTTCGGAAGTCATTCTACCGGTAGTCAAGGACCGATCCCAACGCATTCTGGTCGGAGAGGTTCGACAGGTCGACGTGATGGTGGCCTATCATGATGCCCACGAGGCGGCGCGAGAGGCATGAACAATTTCCGGACAAGAATCTCGACCAACAACTTCGACCGCTTGAGAGACCCATATCCGAAGCAATCCCGGCATTTTCCTCCGCGAAATGAATCGGTGTGAACGCCAGAAAATATCCACAACTTTTTCCACAGATTCAAAATGTTGAATTTGGGTTCTTTCTGGGCAAATTCCCTATCGGAGAGGTTGCCTGATCTTGCAGTGTCGATGATCAGTTGTTCTGGTATGCAGTAAAGCTCACCCTGTGGGTCAATTCCGATCTTGGGAAATACACCTCCTCAAGATTATTTCCCGGACCGTCGCGATCAACCACCAGAAAATCCTGACGACCGATGGCCAGGAGAGGGTGATGCCATACGTTTGCCCGAAGATTGATCCCCTGCTGGCCGGACGCGCGAAAACACCGAAGCGTCGACAAGGCAGGTGCACTGCCTCCGTCGCAAACCACAACCAGCCAGGCAAGATCGGACAGCGGATAGAAGGCCTGGGATCCGAGGGGATGACGCTCCATCATGCGGAGGACCACAGGCATCTCTCGGGGTGTTGCACGAAAGATCGAGACGATCGGCCAGCCATCGTTGCGAGCTACATCGATGCGGGCCAGGTCGTGCAGTCGTTCGGTCGTCCCTTCGTTGATCGTCAGCCGCCTTGCCCCCGCCGTTTCAATCACCTCGCCGAACGGCTCGAACGCCGATTTGGTCAATGGTTCGATGACGAGATCACGCATCACTGTCACTCGCGCGCCAGCTTTCCGAAAACGCGGAACCGCGAGACTCCACCATCCGGATAGATATTCAGGCGCACCGCGTTGACCGGTCCGGCGCTGGTCAGTTCAGTGCTGCCGAAAACATGAACCATGTCCGCGTTCAATTTCTTCTGCTTCAACAGAAAAGACCAGGCGCCGGCAACCGTGACAAGATATTCGTCGTCTTCCGATCCGACGGCGGCGCCCTGCACTGAACAACGATCGGGGTAGTTGCCCTTGAAATGGGCGGTATCAACCTCGATCCGACTCACAAGAGCAGCATGACCGAGTCGGAAAACGATCCAGTCGTTGCCGGGCTCGCGACGCCGACGCGTTTCCCATCCGTCACCCATGAAAGCACCGCGCCCTTCGGACAGGATGGCCGAGACATCGCCATAATGCGCGTCGTTGTAGCCGACAATTCGGCCACCATTCTTCAAGGCCGACAATTCCACTGTCGTATCATCGCCAATGGCATTCCAGTTGACCTCAGGCTGACCGTACACCCTCAGGCGAGCGATGCCGCCATCCGGGTAGATATGCAGCCGTAGCCAATTCACTGGCGCGCGGCTTCTGGAGGGACGAAAATTATGCGCCGACCCTGCAAGATCGCAACGCGGCACCAGTTCTGTCCAAGGCGCATCTTCGTCCGGCTCCAGATCACTCAGGCACCCTTCAAGGGATGCTTCCGGTGGATAGTTGCCGGTGAAGAAGGTTGTATCGATATCCACGCCATGCACGACGCCCGGCGTGCCCAACCTTATCAGGCACCAGTCGTTCCCTGGCGTACGCTTTCGTCGGCTCTCCCAGCCGTCCATCCACTTGCCGTTGTCATCATATTCGCCTTCTTTCCAGATGGCAGCTTGATCCTGCAACATTCGATGCATGGGCGCAAAAAAGTCGTCGGAACAAGCAACTGCTTCTGTCCCCATTTTGGGCGACGCCATATTGACGTACCGCCGAGCGAATTCAGGCTTATCGGTCATGCCGAGGCCTGGTAGGGAAACTGGTCAATCCATAACCGGGCGATGTCGATACGCCTGGCGACCCAGACCCTGTCATGCGAGAGAACGTAATCGACGAAGCGTTTCAGCGCCGCGAAACGTCCCGGGCGCCCGACGAGGCGGCAGTGTAGCCCGACCGACATCATCTTCGGTGCCATCTCACCTTCCGCGTAGAGCGTATCGAAAGCATCTTTCAGATAAGCGTAGAACTGATCACCGCTGTTGAAGCCCTGTGCCGCCGCGAAGCGCATGTCGTTGGCGTCCAGCGTGTACGGCACGACGAGGTGCGGCTGGTCAACGAGGCGGCTCCAGAACGGGAGATCGTCGGAATAATCGTCCGCGTCGTAGATGAAGCCGCCATCTTCGGCGACCAGTCGGCGAGTGCGGGCGCTGGTGCGACCGGTATACCAGCCTAACGGCCGCTCGCCTGTCAGGCGTGTCTGAATCTCGATGGCGCGGGTCATGTGCTGTCGTTCCACAGCCTCTGAAACACCGTGATAGTTGATCCAGCGATAGCCATGCGAGCAGATTTCGTGCCCGTCCCTGAGGATTTCGTCTGCAACATCAAGATGCCTTTCCAGCGCCATGGCAACGGCAAAGACCGTTATGGGAAGCCCGCGATCCCGGAACAGGTTAAGGATTCGCCAGACCCCGGCCCGAGATCCATACTCGTAAATCGATTCCATGGACATATGTCGGGCGTTTTCAAAAGGTTGTGCCCCAATGATCTCCGATAGAAAAGTTTCCGAAGCCGAGTCGCCATGTAACAGGCAGCGTTCACCTCCTTCTTCGTAGTTCAGAACAAACTGAACTGCGACTCGCGCGCCACCAGGCCACCGTACCACAGGCGGTGTCCTTCCATATCCGATCAGATCGCGATCATAGCCCTCGGTCACATCTCTTTCCTTACTTGGTCCTTCCCTTGATCCAGGAGGCAATCTGACGACGCTCCAGCAGCGTCATGCCGCTGACGTTATTGGGTGGCATGGCCGTGGACAGCACAGAGTGTACGTAGATCAATCGGGCGTGGCGCGCCACGTCAGCTGCCGTATCCAGCACGATACCCTTCGGCGCGATGACCATGCCGCGATAGCTCGGCTGCCGGGCGTGGCACATGGAACAACGTCCGGCGACGATATCGGTGATCATATCTGGCGCGATGGAGACTTTCATCGGCACGCCGCCATCAATCTTCTGTGTGATCGCAATCGCCTTTCGGCCGAGTGGCGTGGAGGTCAGGCTGATCGCCACGGCGCCGGCCAAACAAAGCAGGGCCACCCCCCAAGTCCACCACTGATCGCCCTGTCCTGCATTCCGCATGTTGAAAAACACCCGGATCAAGGCGCCTCCGATGAGGACAAGCGCCACGATCACGAACGCATAGGGCGTAGAAAAGGTCAGCGGATAGTGACCGACCAGCATCAGGAACAAAACGGGCAACGTCAGATAGTTGTTGTGGGCGCTTCGCTGCTTGGCCTGCTTGCCCAGCGCAGGATCGGGATTTCGTCCAGCCTTCAGGTCCGCCACCACAACGCGCTGGTTCGGGATAATGATGAAGAAGACGTTGGCAGTCATGATCGTCGCCATGAACGCACCGGTATGGATAAGTGCACCGCGACCACTGAAGACCGACTGGAAGCCAAATGCCGCCACGACGACCAGAACGAAACATGCGGCCGACAGATACAAGTCGTTCTTGCTCAGATCGGACTTGCAGATCTGGTCATAGACCAGCCAGCCGACCGCCAGACCGACGATCCCGAACCCCGCGGCAACCCAAGGCGAGATGGCCAGGACATCAGGATCGATCAGGTAAAGATCCGCTCCCAGGTAATAGATCCAGACGAGCAGGAAAAAGCCGGTGATCCAGGTCGTGTAAGCCTGCCACTTGTGCCATATCAGGTGCTCCGGCAGGAATTCCGGTGCAATCAGATACTTGCGAACCTGATAGAAACCGCCACCATGAACTTCCCATACTTCGCCGCCTTTTTCGGATGGCAGGTCGGGTGTTCCGCGAATCGCGGCATCCATGTGCATGAAATAGAAGGACGCGCCGACCCACGCGATTCCGGTAATGATGTGAGCCCAGCGAAGCAGCAGGCTGCCCCATTCATGAATGACGGCCTCGATCATGCAGCGTGATGGTACGGCCGCTCCTGTACCCCTTGACACATCACCGCGCGATCACGGTTTTCGCGACCGCAGATCGTCAGCACAAGAAGCTCCCGATCAGGCGTCGTTTGGTCCGGTTCAAACCACTCCTGGTCCAACCGTTGGCGGAAGCCGATGCAAGAATGATACTGCGCGCCATCTCGACAGCAACACGGCGTTTCGGGATCGGGGCCAAAGTGACGGACATCGCCGATCATCTTAAAAGGGCGCCGTGCAACTGACGATCTAGGCGCATTCTTCGCAAGCGAATGACTCGATTTCGGCGGCCAATAGCAACAGAGCAACCAGAGAACACTCCGGCCGCGCCAGCGACAAATGTCGCTTCCCGGCGCATCAGGAAGGTGTATCTTTGCACTTCCGTCGTTCAACTGAATGCAACGAGCCATCGTCTATTCTTCAATTGTCGCGACAGATCCTACTGCACCTGTCCTGCAAACAGAGGAGCCAAGGAGTCACGCCGGACAGTTCATAGTGATCCGGGTTGCTTTTGCGACGTGACGATCCTGCGCTGAAGCATCTTCATCGGCACCTCAGTGCAGAGGTATCAAGACGCTGTCCTACACCGAGAGATAAAACATGGCGAATGATCATCCCATCCTGATTGTCGGTGGCGGCATCGGTGGCCTGGCGGCGGCGCTCGGTCTGGCCCAGAAAGGCTTCCGTTCCATCGTTCTGGAACGCGCGCACGAACTCGGAGAGATCGGCGCGGGCATTCAGATCGGTCCTAACGCCTTTCACGCTTTCGACTATCTCGGCGTAGGCAACGAAGCCCGCGCTCAGGCCGTCTACATTGACAATCTGCGCCTCATGGACGCCATGGACGGGCAGGAAATTACCCGTATCCCCCTGGGCGACGCCTTTCGCAAGCGCTTCGGCAATCCCTATGCTGTTGTTCATCGGGCAGATCTACATCGTGTTCTGCTGCGCGAATGCAAGACCAGCAATTCGATCGAGTTGCGAACATCATCCGAGGTCACGAACTACGATCAGGATGAAACAACCGCCACGGCGATCCTCGCATCTGGCGAACGGGTCACGGGAGCAGCCCTGATCGGCGCGGACGGTCTGTGGTCCAGTGTGCGCAAGAAGCTGATCGACGACGACCCGCCTCGCGTGTCCGGCCACACAACCTATCGTTCGGTCATCCCGACTGATCAGATGCCGGAAGACCTGCGCTGGAATGCGGCGACGCTGTGGGCCGGACCGAAATGCCATCTGGTCCACTATCCGCTATCCGGCTGGAAAGTGTTCAACCTGGTCATCACCGCGCATAATGATGCCGCCACTCCCGTCGCCGGGAAGTCCGTCGGCCGCGATGAGGTGCGAGAGGGATTCAAGCACATTCATCCGATCGCGCGGCAAATCATCGACTACGGAACGGACTGGAAGCTCTGGGTGTTGTGCGATCGCGAGCCGGTCGGCAACTGGGTGAATGGTCGGGTTGCTCTGCTCGGGGATGCAGCCCATCCAACCCTTCAATATATGGCGCAAGGTGCTTGCATGGCGCTTGAAGACGGAGTTTGTCTGGCTGCCACGATGATGGAACTGGATGGTGATGCCGAAGCTGCGCTGCCGCTTTACAACCAGCGCCGCGTCTTGCGCACGGCACGGATACAGATCCAGTCTCGCATGATCGGTGAGCACATCTATCACCCGACGGGGCCCCACGCCGCGCTGCGCAACGCCCATATGCGCTCCCGCACCCCGGAACAATGGTACGATGCAGTTGCTTGGCTCTACGGCTCGACGGGGCTTGACGGGACGGCCTTCACTTGATCAGGCTCTTCCCGCCGCAAAGCTGGCGCTGATCCTGACCATCAGCTCATTGTTCAGGCGCAGATGACAGCCATCAAAGTACCATCTGGGGGACCCGAGCGCGAACTTGCGACGCGGGCCATTGAAGACCGCAACATCTGCAAAGGGAAAATCGAAGACGACAAGGTCACGGAAGCATCACGCCCTGCGATGGCGGCATGAATACCGTAAGGTTGATTGTCCCGGACTTGGCAATCACTGCTCACGGATATTCAGAAAAGCCGGCCTCCGTCGGGAATGTCCTTATCGACACCGACAAGGACGACGGCCCCGTCGGCGTCGGGAAATCCGAGCACCAGAACTTCCGACATGATATTGGCGATTTGCTTGGGCAGGAAGTTCACGACCGCGGCCACCTTCCGGCCTCTCAAGTCGTCCGGGGTGTAGTGGACTGTAATCTGCGCCGAGGATTTGCGGACTCCGATTGCGTCACCGAAATCGACGGTCAGGATATAGGCGGGTTGCCGCGCCTTCTCGAAGGGCTCGGCAGACACGATCGTGCCGACGCGGATATCAACTTTCTGGAAGTCCGCCCAACTGATGGTGTCAGCAATCCGGCTCATGCAAACGGACTGACGTGGGCAGGTTCATGGAACATCAATTGCCGATGCTGCGCCTGTAGACCTTCAGGTCGCCGACCCGGTCTCCGGGACCATGCTGCCATCGTCGTCATGACGCTGGCGGCGGGAGAAAGGACCCTGCATGGTCGCGAATCTTTCTGCACGTGAAAGGTTCTTGTCCAGCGCTGCCATGGTCCGGGCCATGTCTTCATCGTCATCCTTCAGCCAGACACTGGTTGTTGTCGCGTAGACGACACCCAAGCCTTTGACCCGAAGATCACCGACAAATCCAGCCGTGTTGATATTGGCGGCTTCGAGCATCCAGCGCATGGAGCGCAGAAGGCGCTGGCTGCTGCACAGAAATTCCGAGACGCTGCCTCCAGCCTCTTTCGCAATCGCACGGACACCGTCCTTGTATGGATTAAGTGCATCGAAACGCCTCATCAGTATGTCGAAAAGCCGATCGCGATAGGATGAGTCTTCATCCACGGTCTTGACCGCGCCTTTCAGCACAATGTGATCGATATGCAGCACAAAATCGTTCAGCAGCGTTCTTTTTGAAGGATACTTTTCATGCAGCTCCGCCAACGCAAGGCCAGCTTCTTCGGCAATGTCGGTCAGTCGCGCCGCGCGCCAGCCGGTCAGGGCCGCTACCCGCATGGCAGCGGCATAAATGTCCGTTTCTGTCATCTTCTTCCGAGCCATATTGTCGCTTCGCCAGAGCGATTTGGACGCCGACCCGATATCAGCGTATTCAACTCCTGATGTAGGAATGCCCGCCGCCGGTTCCAAATCTTTTTTGGGTGTGCGATCTTATGGGCTCTGTTAGCTGATTGCCGTTTTACCACCTTGTCATTGTGTACCATGGTCAAGCTCGCGACATCCGCCGAATCTGCCGTGACGATCGACGAAGAACGCGAACTCGCGCGACGATCGCAGGAAGGCGATCGCGAGGCCGCGGACCGGCTGCTGCGTGCTCATCGGACTTTCATCATCAGCATTGCACGAAAATACCGTCGCTACGGCATACCGATGAACGACCTGATACAGGAAGGCTCAATCGGCCTGCTCCACGCCATCCGCAAGTTCGACCCAGCGGCCGGCGCTCGGCTGAATACTTATGCACGCTGGTGGGTGCGAGCAGCCATCCAGGAGCACGTTCTACGATCCTGGTCACTCGTGCGATTCGCCAAGACGACCGCTCAGAAAGTGATGTTTTTTCACCTGCGCCGAAAGGCGGTGGAGATCAAAGGCAGCGCCGATTCGATGACCGAAGAGGTCTTGTTGCCTATCGCGCGAAAATTCGGAGTGCCTCTCAAGGAAGCCATGTCCATGGCGCGTCGCGCAGGAGGAAAGGACTGGTCGCTCAACGAACGCGTACGCCGCGATTCGCCGGACGAATGGGGCGACAAGCTTGCTGACGATAGCGATTCGCCTGAGGATATCGCAGCAGCCGAGAGCACCGAAAGGTTCCGTAAGGGTTTGATTGCCAAGGCCCTGCAATCGTTGAGCGTTCGCGAACGGGCGATCATCGCGAGCCGCCACCTGACTGACATGAAGAAAACCCGCAGCACGATTGCCGGCGAATTAGGCATCTCGCGGGAACGGGTTCGCCAGCTGGAGAAATCGGCGCTTGAGAAAATGCGGCAGCTAATTGGTGCGAAACGTTCCGAAGCCTTGTAACCCCTCTGCCTTGCGTGTCGACCAGACATTCCTGCCGAGGCTTCTGCGAAAAAATGTCGGCACCGCCGTGTCAACTACAGCAACAGCTGTCTGACGATAGCGCCGGCCACGGCAACGATCCGTACCTGCTTGAGGGCCAGGAAAAAGAGAGAGCGTCCGCCGATGACGCTACCGAAACACGGCCGAGCTTCTTGAAGACTGGGTGGCGCCCTGCAGGTGCCACACCGAAGGATGCACTTCGGCCCAGAAACGAATGAAATGGCATTTGATCCTGGCCGGCAAGAAAACGGAACCGAAACCCCCAACATGACCGCTTCATCGACAAGGCCCGCCAGATGGGCTGCGATGAAGACGAGACCCGCTTCAACGACACGCAGAAGCGGGTGGGTGTCGAAAGAAGAACAGAGAACCGGACAATCGGCGGTGTCTGTTCGACTGATCAAGCCCTCAGTCTACCGGGAAGGTATTGCCGGCGGCGTCCGGATCAACCGGGCGTGCGGGTGGCGGCTTGAGCGGGCCCCACATGCGACAATCAAAGGGTGGTGCCGCCTGCCGGAAAGCCGACCGCGCCTTCATCCTCTCGAACCACCCACCGACGGCCGGCAGATCGGCCCACAAGCGGGCGAGGTCCAGATGCTTGACCCTGTCGAGGATCGGCGCGATGCAGATATCGGCGAGCGAATAGTCCGCACCACATATCCAGGGGCCGCCACTTGCCGCCAGCGCCCCCTCCAGATGCGTCATGTGCCAGCGGAGCCTGTCGGCTGCGGCATCTGCGGCGGCCCGGTCGGGAGGGCCGGACACGCGGCGGAGATAGTCCTGAGCGCGGTCTTGGTCCGGATGACGCAAAGACCATTCGCGCAGCTGGTCCATGCCGAAGCCGACACTGCGCAGCTTCATCATCAGGTTGAAGCTGAGGGTGACGATCAGCGGAAACAGGTATTCCTGTTCCTCGGCAATCCATTCGCGCATGGTGGCGCGCGCCGCAAGATTTTCCGGCTCCAACCGGGGCTCCGGGAACCGCTCGTCGAGATAGCGGGCGATTTCGGAAGACTGGATGATCGGCATGCCGTCATGCACGAGGGTCGGGATCTTGCAGTGCCGGTTCAGGCGCCGGTAGCTGGGGTCGAAATGCTCGAAGCGGTGGGTCGCGATGTAGCGATCCGTCCAGTCAATATCCTTCTCCGCCAAGAGCAACCGGACTTTGAAGGAGCAGGGCGAATCCCAGAAATGGTAGAGTTCCAACAAGGATCTTTTCCCGGGGGTCCAATTTTCTCACCGGAAATGCCGAGTTTTTGCTCAACGATCTGTCAAGTATCATGAGGCATGGATTCATGCAAGGCTCATTTGACGAGGTCGAATGCCGGTCCAAGGGGCGCGACCGGATCGAGAGGAATGCGGAGCCGAACCGTTGCGGTCGGTTCCTGCCGATGATGGCTGGTGGGCGGTCGCGCGGACGCCGCAGACTCAACAGCGAGTCATGTCGGCTCCCCGCTCTTTGAGGGCATCGCCAACCGGGCGAAAAATGGTCAGGCCTTGTAGCCTCTGACGCACGGCCGTTCTATCTCGCCGCTTTGCGCGGGCCCGTCATCGATGCAGAGGCATCTCCTGGCCGGACATGTCGAACAAGACCGTTCAGAACCGGCAGGTCAGGTTCGTGCGAATGTCTCCATCCCCGCTTTGCCCGACACGGGCGAGCGACAGGACAGCCCCCAGGGGGGCCCGGAAAGTCGCCAAGGAAAAGGCGATTCTCCACCCATCGGAGAACCTGAGCTGCAGATGAACGGCGGCGTCTGGTTTGGTTCAGCGATCGGGACACAGGATATGGCATCGAACCGGAGAAATCTGCTGTCGCCGAGCGAAACAGAGAAAGCCTGACAAATGCCGATACGACTTGAATCGATGCCGCAGCAGGCCGCCTGAGCGCGGCTGTGCTGATGTTCGGCGCATGATGTTTATCGCCAATGCCCAAGCCGACATTCACGCCGCCGCCAATGTTGTCAACAAGACGGCTGACGATCGAGCGGGAAAGAGCCGCGGCCAGATCGTGTACTACGTTCCGATCTGCCATCCCGTCTTCCGTACACGCTGAACCCGGTTCGGCCGGCAATATGTGTTTGTCCGCAGGCACTGCGGCTACCACCGCCTCAGCCGGTGTTACGCCCGACCGTCTTGGCGGCGCCATGGGCATCATGGCCGATACCATGGCGACCCGCACATCATCCGGCGCCTTGGCCACTACCCTGATTCTCGCAAGAAGTGTGATCTGGCTCGAAGAAAACACGCTCGCCGAAGGGAAAGTGGCCGCCATTGCCGATGATCGTGTTGAGCCCTGTCGCTGTTTCCTCGGTCACGGTTTTCATCGATTGAATCACGTTGTTACCGGACGGACCCATACCGCCGTATCGTGATAGACGGCGCCGCCGAGAGGCGGTCCCGGATCGGCGCTGACTAGCGCGTTGACACCCAAGCCTTCTTCGAAGGCGGCGTTAGGCCAGATGCCTTCGATGATCACAACGCCTCGCTGCATGCCGTCAAATGCTCGAGTGCGGACAATGATGCTTGAACGCTCGTTGCCAACCCGCACCCTATCGCCATCCGTGACACCAACCGCCTCCAGATCTTCGGCGCGCATCTTCACAGTCGGCCGAACTTCCCGCTTGATGGAAGTTGGCGTCTCCGTGAAGCTGGAGTTCAGAAAATTGCGAGACGGGGCTGTTACCAGCCTGAATGGACGCTCGTGATCCGGCAGATCGATATTGTCCAGGTAATCCGGAAACTCCGGCATCCGGTCGCTGTCCTTGCCGACGGATGACCAGTCCGGCCGGAAGCGGAACTTGCCGTCGGCATGACCAAAACCGTTCTTGAACCGCATGTCGTCTTCGGACTTCACGCAATCGATCCAGCGGCCGTCAGCGACGGTATCGGCATCGCCCATGCCCGACGCCTGGAGTGTCTGGTCAATGATTTCCCAGACAGTCATGCGGAAGCCAGGATGGTGGATGCCGAGCCGTTCGGCCAGACCGCACAGAACCGCGTGGTTGGACCGGCATTCGCCCACCGGCTCGATGACCTTGCGCGCGACCTGCAGATAGGTATGGCCGCTGGCGACATAGATGTCATCGTGTTCCAGAAAGGTGGTCGCCGGCAAGACGATGTCCGCCATCGCTGCCGTTTCCGTCATGAACTGCTCATGGATGCAGACAAACAGGTCATCCCGCATCAAGCCTTCGCGCACTTTCACGGTCTCCGGCGCAACAACCATGGGATTGGTATTTTGGATGAACAGCGCCCTGACCGGAGGACCATCGCCGATGTCTGCTGGATCGCCGAGCAGAACTGGACCGATCCGCGACTGATCCAGCAAGCGGATAGACTTGTCCAGCACATCCAGCCCACGAATGAGCGTCGCATCGACAGGATACAGCCCCCCGTTGGAGTAGAGTGCGCCAGCGCCGCGATATTGCCACTTCCCGGCAACCGTGGGAATGCAGGTGACGGAATGCAGGTTGGCGGCGCCGTTGCGCGACCGCGTGAACCCGTATCCAATTCGCATGAAGGCCCTCTTGGTCCGGCCATAAAGAGCGGCGAATTCCTCGATTTCCTCTGCCGACAGGCCCGTGATATCGGCAGCCCAGGTCGGTCCGCGAGACTGCAGATGCGCTTCGAATTCCTCCGGACAGTCAGCGTGTTTCGCCAGATAGCCACGATCGGCAAAGCCATCCCGGAACAGAATATGCATGATGGCGCAAGCCAATGCGCCGTCCGTTCCGGGCCGCAGCGCGAGGTGCATATCCGCCTGTTCTGCAGTCCCTGTCCGGTAGGGGTCAATCACCACCAGTTTCGCCGCGCGAGTCTTCCGCGCCGTGGTAATGTGAGTCATCACGTTGACTTGGGTATTTACCGGGTTTCCGCCCCATACGACAATCAGATCAGCTTCTTGAATCTCCCGGGAATCGCTGCCGTACTTGACGCCAACGCCAGCCAGCCACCCAGAATCCGCTAACGTGTTGCAGAAGGTCGAATGCTGCCGGGAATAGCGCATGGCGTGTCGAAATCGATCAATCCCGTCGCGTTGCACCAGGCCCATGGTGCCTGCGTAGAAATACGGCCAGACGGCCTCGCTGCCCGTTTCTTCGGTAATGGCAATCAGCTTGGCAGCAACTTCATCTAGCGCTTCGTCCCAGCCGATCGGCTCGAAGGCTTTGATACCGACACCCTTGTTACCGACACGGCGCAGCGGCTGTGTCAGGCGATGGGGATGATGTACCCGCTCCGCGTAGCGGGCAACCTTTGCACAAACGACGCCAGCGGTATACGGGTTGCTTCTGGCCCCGTAAACCCGACCAATGTTGTGGGCGTCCAGCCGTTCTACATCCAGCGCGCAGGTACTGGGACAATCGTGGGGACAGGTCGACGGAAGGATCTCGGGCGCTGCATCTAGCGGCATGGATCGGGCCTCAAGAGGTCATTGACAGGTAGTCACAGTCTACGGCCGGGTTTGACGGTCGACAAGAAGCGCCGGCAGGTCGATTGGTGCGTCTCACCCAGATGAAGTTCAGCGCAAACCCGCCTCCGCCAGCAGTTCCTCTTCCTGTGCCAGCAGGTCTTCGATGGCTTCGCCACCGACGCTTTCCCGCCCGATTTCAAGTAGAGTTGGCGCGGCGAGCGGCGAGACCCTGTCCAGTCGCCGGTGCTGAATCCGGCCTTGAACCCGGACCAACATCTCGCCAAGGCGGCGGATATCAGCGAGGCCGGTCGCAGCATCCTGCCGGGTCGCGCGCATCAGAATATGGTTGGGCTCGTGACGGCGCAAGACGTTGTAGATCAGATCGGTACTGAAGGTGATTTGGCGGCCTGTCTTTTCCAGACCCGGATGCTTCCGCTCGACCAGACCGGCGATAATCGCAACGTTTCTGAAGGTGCGCTTCAGCAGCGTGCTCTCGGCCATCCAGGCTTCCAGATCGTCACCCAGCATGTCCGGATCAAACAGGCTTTCCAGGTCCTCCGGTGGTTTCAGCGACCAGGTGGCGATGACATAATCCGTGCCAACAAAACCCAGCGGCCCCAGCCCGGTCCGATCCATGCGCCGCGTCAGCAACATGCCCAGTGTCTGATGGGCGTTGCGACCTTCAAAACAGTAGGCCACCGTGTACCATTTGTCCTGACGTGGAAAGGTTTCGACCAACAGGCCATCGAGCTTGGGAATCGCCGACTTCTTGGCCTGAAAATCAAGCCATGAGCGAACCTGTTCAGGGAAGATTTCCCATGTCGCGGAATCGGCAAGGAACGCGCGCAAACGGTTGGCCAGATTGGTGGTCAGAGGCAGGCGGCCGCCAGCATAGGCCGGCACTTTCGGCGTCTCGACGCCCACCGCCATCCGCGCATAGACCGTCATCTCGCGGACCTCGTTGAATTCGAGTATCTGGCCAGCGAAGATGAAGGTATCGCCTTTGACGAGGCCGTTGACGAACCATTCTTCGACCTGACCCAGGTTGCGGCCGGCGACGCGGACCTTGAGGAGTTGCGCTTCGATTATGACGCCGGCGTTCATCCGATGCTGGCGGGCAAGGCGCGGACCGGCGATGTGATGACGGCCCCGATCGTCGACAACAAGGCGTTTGTATCTTTGGTAGGCTCCCAACGCGTAGCCGCCTGTGGTGACAAAATCCAGCACTTCGTCGAACACACGCCTGTTGAGCGTTCGATAGGGTGCACAACGGCTGATCTCGTCAAACATCTGATCCGCAGTCAGCCGCTCGCCGCAGCAGATGCCGACCAGATGCTGAGCCAGTACGTCCAGCCCTCCATCCTTCTCCGGATCGCCATCCAGATCACCGGCATCGATGGCGTCCATCGCCGCCCGGCTTTCGATGAATTCGAAACGGTTGCCCGGGACCAGGACCGCCCTTGAGGGTTCATCATAGCGGTGATTGGCCCGTCCCAGCCTTTGCAACAGACGGCTGGCGCCCTTGGGCGCGCCCATCTGGACAACCAGATCGACATCACCCCAATCGATGCCGAGATCCAAGGAAGATGTACAGACGACCGCGCGCAACTGACCGCGAGCCATGGCCGCTTCGACCTTGCGCCGTCGCTCCCGCTCCAGGCTCCCGTGATGCAGGGCGATCGCCAATCCCTCGTCATTCATCCGCCACAGCAGGCGGAAGACGATCTCGGCCTGGGCTCGAGTGTTGACGAAGATCAGTGTGGTCCGGTGCGCCTTGATGTGGTTGTAGACGGCCGGCAATGCATGAGTCGCCATATGACCGGACCACGGAATCCGCGCTTCGGAATGGATGATGGAGACATCGGGATTGGTTCCCGGCGCCGCGCGAACGATTTGTACAGTGCCGCCGTCGGCATTGGGGGCGATCCAGCGCTGGAAGGCGGCTTCGTCATGCACCGTCGCGGAAAGGCCAATCCGACGCACATACGGGGCAAGTCGGCCCAGGCGGGACATGGCCAGAGCCAGCAGGTCTCCCCGCTTGGTGGATATGAAGGCATGCAGTTCGTCAACGACCAGGCATTGCAGGTGGCCGAACAGGCGCGCAACATCCGGATAAGTCAGAAGCAGCGACAACGACTCCGGAGTCGTCATCAGGATATCGGGCGGTCGTTGTCGCTGGCGGGCGCGTTTCGCACTGGGTGTGTCGCCCGTGCGCGTTTCGCAGCGGATGTTCAGAGCCATCTCCCGTACCGGCGCCTCAAGGTTGCGTGCGATATCCACTGCCAACGCCTTGAGCGGCGAAACGTACAGTGTGTGCAAGCCGCTGAAATCCCGATCCGAACTGCTCCGATCAGCCAGATCAATCAGGCTGGGCAAGAAGCCCGACAAGGTCTTTCCCGCGCCGGTGGGGGCGATCAAAAGTGCATTTCGCCCACTCTGGACCGTCGCCAGCGTGTCCAGTTGATGCGGGTATGGCACCCAGCTTCGATCCCTGAACCACCCCGCGAAGCGCGGCGGCAGGGTCATGGCCGGCGACGGACTGGAACGGGGTAACGGCGACGGAGCGTTCATGGATCAAGTATGCCAAGAAACACAATGCAATCCATCGCATGATGAAGCTTCAGTGCGTGGCGGGCCCCTCTGGCTTTGCCGCAATGGCCGGGGACATCGTGAAAATCGCATTTCGCAGGACAATGCGACCGGTTGCGCGACCGATGCAGAAACAAGTCGCCTGCACGCGCTGAATCCTGTCGTCGCTCAGGCGGGCTGATGACGCCGACGGGCGCGTCGGCCTGCAAATGCGTGAAAACGCAGCCTGCCAATCATCGACAGATGGTCGACGAAGAGCTTGCCGTGCAGATGGTCGATCTCATGTTGCAGGCACACAGCATCCATGCCGGAGAGGTCAGTCTCGAACGCCTTGCCGTCGGGCCTGCAGGCCCGCACCCGGATCTCCGTCGCACGCAAAACATTCCCAACCACGTCGGGCAGGGACAGGCAACTTTCCTGAACGATTCCCCAAGCACGTTTGGACAGGATTTGCGGATTCACGTAAATCCGCGGAACCGACGGTCCGCCACGTGGCGCGATTACCAGAACAGCACGACCATCGTCTACCTGCGGCGCCGAAAGGGCGAGAGACTCCGTCGCGTCCAGCGTATCGATCATGTCATCCACCAGATCACCGAGATCCCTGTCGAATGCCGTGACAGCCTGTGCGTACCCGCGAAGACGAGGATGGGGATATTCAAGGATCAAGCGTCGCGCCATGCTGATCGCCTAGCTCGTTCTTTCCGTGGTGTCGACTATTTCCTGGTTCTCGTCCTCAACCGCATATCCTTCCGTCTGTGCAAGATATGCTTGTCTCGGCTTTACGCGGCGAACCAGCGGCAGCGTCGCCGCAATCGTCGCCAGCAACAACATGATCTCAAGTCCGTAGACCGCGACATAGCCGCCAGCCGCCGCGGTGAAGCCCCAAAGTTCCCCGCTCGGGCCAACGGCGGCATTGACCAAGTCGCGCAGCGTCCCGCCAAGCGCCATCGCAACGCCTGCGGCCGTCGCTTGAACCGCACCCCATGCACCCAACGCCAGCCCCGCCTGGGATTTCGGCGCGAGGTTCATCGTCACTGTCAAAGTAGCGTGTCCGAACAGGGCAGCGCCGAACCCGATCAGGAAATTTCCGGCCAGGAATGCGCCGTTGAAGCCAAACGGCGCCGCGACGATAACCAGCGCAAACGCCGGCACTCCGATCATCGCGCCATTCAGCGCCATGCGATAGGGGTCACTGCCCGGGCCGAGCGCATGAGAAGCAAAGACAAAACCAAGCAGGCCGCCCACGCCTAGGAGCGCAGTCAAAGTGGTCGTTGCCGCAACCGACCATCGCAGCACCTCGCCGCCATACGGTTCCAGAAGCACATCCGCCATACCGAACGCCATCGTCCCGAGGCCCACGATCGCCAAGCGGCGCAGTGCATTTCCACCCTGACAAAAACGCATCCACGATTCGCGGAACGTCGGATCGGTTGATGGCCGTTCCATTCCGCGCAAGGGCCGGCGCGTCTCCTGACGCCACATGGCGATCACGTTCAGGCCGATGCAGATGACCGCAGCACTCTGGACAACTTGAACCAGGCGCCCCGGCGAGAAGTCGGCAAGCGCGCTGCCCAATACAAGCGCGCTCACGATCGTGCCGACCAGCAACATGACATACATCAGCCCGACCACTCTAGGATGTGATTCGGGCGGCGTGAGATCGGTTGCCAGCGCCAGCCCTGCAGTCTGGACGATATGGGCGCCGGCGCCGACCAAGAGAAACGCCAGAGCTGCCGAGGCTTGCCCGATCCAGACCGGCGCCGAGTCTGCCTGTCCTTTTCCGGCCAGGACGAGCAAGGCGAAAGGCATGAACGCAAAACCGCCGAATTGTAGCAGGGATCCTTTCCAGATAAAGGGCACGCGCCTCCATCCGATTTCGCATCGATGGATATCGGACTTGTAGCCGACAAGAGTCCGGAACGGAGCGAACAAAAGCGGCAGCGCTATCATTATGCCTACCACGGTCGCCGGGACGTCCAGTTCGACGATCATGACCCGGTTGAGCGTACCAACGAGCATGACCATTGTCAGGCCGACGGAGATCTGGAACATGGAGAGGCGCAAGAGTCGCCCCAGCGGCAGATCCGGAGTCGCCACATCCGCAAACGGCATGTAACGTGGTCCAAGTTTGGCCCAGGCGCGCATCACGCGCTTTCCGACGTGCCTCAAAGGCGTCCCCCGTCCCCGGCCAACCTGTGCCCGGCCGTCGTCGGGCCGTGGCACGGGAGATGCCCGGTTACTTGCGGCCTCCGATCAACACCTTGATACCTAGCAGGCTCGATAGCGGTGCCGGGTTTCTGGACAGCAGGGGGAAGCCGAACTTGGAATTGTCATATCTCTGTCGCGATGAAAGAGGGGCCATCCCCAACAGTGATGAAAGCGGCGCGGCGTTTCGGCTCTTCAAGGGCAAGCCAAAGCTCGATTGCCAGTTCCGTTTCGCCGCCGAAAGGACCGTCATCCCGAACATCGACGACAACGGCGCTGCTTTTCCACTCAGAAGGGCAAAACCGAATTTCGACGAAAGATTCCAGCGCGAGTCGAGGAGTTCGGTAGAAGAAGAGAAGTTTGACAGCGTCGAAAGACCCAGCATATCCGACAAGGGTGCTGGATTGTCCTCAGCGTACCGCCTGACGATGTGGCTATCGACCGTATCGACGCTTTCCATAATGTCGATGACGCGCCCGGCTCGTCCGAACGGTGGCTCCGCAGCAACGATAGAGCGTCCCTGTTCCAGATAGCGCGCCAAGGTTTTGACCATCCGCTTCGGTATCATACCAGCGCGAATTCCGGCCTCCAGAGCGTCTGTCGGACGCTCCCGGCACTCACTCTCACGAAGCAGCACCCGCCGGCCGAAGCCGGCTTCGTTCAGGTTGGCATCAATACCAACCGCGCTCTCTTCCGTTGGATAAATGCGTACCACCAAAGCCATGGTGTTTCCTCATTCGTCTTGAGAAAAGAGGTGGTGGGCCCCGGAACGGCCTTGCGCACGCCACAGGGCTACACTCACCCTTCTTTTGCGCCCGCTGTCATCAAACAGGCGCAAACCGCCAAAGTTCAGCCGCCCTGAATAAACTTCGCGAACCAGCCAGAGTTCTCCAGCACTGCAAAGTGGACGATCAATGAGATAGCGGCAACGCCGCCGAGGAACAATGGCAGGCCGATTGTCGGCTTGACCACACACCATATTCTTCCTTGATTCATGGTTCATACACCTCCTTAGAAGGTCCACGGCGTAAAGACATACGCCAAGATATGCGCGACTAGCGCGATCAGGAAGAACACGCGCGCACCGTCAATGACGTGCTTGTGTAGTTCCTCCGATTCCCGGATGGTGAGTCCAGTCGGCCAGATCCGATCAGGATCGTCGATGTCGGCCGTTTGAGTTTCATGGGCCATGATATTCCTCCTGTCACGGCACTGCACGGCTGATTGCATTCGTGGCAATCACGGACATAGTAAGCTGCGGAAGATCCGGTCGTCAACAAAAATTGACAAGTCGAGCTGTAAATTAAATTGGACATACAGATGCCTGCCGATCCAGTCGGGCGAATTCAACGCCGGGACCTTCGGCATGAAGTTTGCAGAATGCCCGTTTTCTCGCTCAGTCCGTCGAAATGCCTGACAGAAAGTCGAACATCGCCGCGATGTTGGTGACAATACACTTAACGGACCGACCGGACGGTGACTGAACGATCGCCCTTGTCTGCGCCGCGTCTGTCGCCCAATCCGCGCCGGGTGCTTGTCCTCGGGGCAACCGGAACAACAGGCCGCAGTACGGTGCGCGCACTTATCGAACGCGGTCATCAACCGGTATGCTTCTTGCGTCCCCGCAAGAGGACGGTCGGCGCTGTCGACGACCCCGAAGGCACGATTGTCCGTTACGGTGACGTAACCGATCCGACATCCATTGCGCGAGACTGCTTTCGACGCGAGCGCTTTGGCGCGCTGGTGTCGTGCATGGCTTCGCGAACCGGTGCGCCCAGGGACGCCTGGGCCATTGATCACAAGGCCCATGAGGCCGTGTTGACGGCAGCGATGGACTCCGGCATTTCACACATGGTGCTGCTTTCCGCCATTTGCGTTCAGAAACCCCGCTTGGCGTTTCAGCATGCCAAGCTCGCTTTCGAGGAGGTTCTGCGCAGATCAGGCGTCACTTATTCAATCGTCCGACCCACCGCCCTGTTCAAGTCGCTTTCGGGACAAATCGAACGGTTGAGGCGCGGAAAGCCATTCGTTGTCTTCGGGGATGGCACCTTGACGTCCTGCAAGCCAATCAGCTCGCGAGATCTTGCAGATTATTTGGCTGACTGCCTTGACGACAAAACCTGTCACGACAGAATCTTGCCAATCGGCGGGCCGGGGGATGCAATCACGCCTAGACAACAGGGTGAGTGCCTGTTTGCGTTGCTGGGTCTTGAACCGCGTTTCCGGCATGTACCCGTAACGGTACTGGACGCAGTCGCCGCCAGCTTGAGGGGGCTTGCCCGTGTAGCGCCGGCGCTGGAAGCAAAGGCCGAGTTCGCGCAGATTGCCAGATATTATGCTACCGAATCGATGCTTGCGCTGGACCCGTTGACCGGGCGCTACAATGCCGATGCAACCAGGTCTGTCGGGTCGGAAACGCTATTCGACTTTTATGCCCGAGCGATCCAGGGCGAGGCTCCGATCGAGCGTCAGGAACGCACTCTTTTTTAGGTATTTTTGCGAATTGCCTCAGAAACGGACTTGTCGTCACGCTCATGCGCTGCAGGAGCATTGGCGCCAGTTGGTTGCGTGTGGACATATTTTTGACAAACAGCGTCGCCGGAGTGCCTCAGAGGATCTTGAGTGCAGGAAACTGTGCGGGCAATGTGTTTATCCACCTGCACGACATGACGGCATGACAGTGTCAAAGCGTCACATCCGCTGCTTTCCTGGCTGTTGCCCAAGGATGGAACCGGGGTCGTCGTGAGGAAGGGGATCCGGGCCCTGACGGCGACGGTCGGCAGGATCGGAATGGCAACAAACGCCCTGCTCGCCGGTCAATCGTCCCACGAGGCAGTCTCTCCGATGCATCACCTGCCAGACGAGATCCTTCATGCCCCCTGACCTTGACGCCATCAATCGCTGCCTGCAGGAACGCCTGAAACAGGAATTGCGAGATGAAGTTCGCGCGATTGAGGTTGCACGGCGGCTCGACGACGCCGATCTGCTGGCAGACCGGGAATACCGTCCCGGTCAACCGCTGCGTGTCCTTCTGCGTGACCGGAAGATCCAGGGTCAGGAGCAGCGCCCCAGACAAGGCCTGCGGCAAGTGGTTCATTCGGCGCATGGAGACGTCTCCTGACTCCTGAAAAGACTCTCCGGCGCCAAGGCCATGAAATAGAGACATCGTGTGCGGCAGCGCGGAAACCGCTTCCGGCATCGTCTTGATCATCGGATCAGTCATGTCGTCTCGTTCAACAGTCAAGACACCCGGACGCGTCTCGGGCGGACCGGAACAGATTGTCAAGGGCACGCCGGACCATCGTTCACGGCATGCAAACAAGCAACAAATATTCGGGCGGATAACCTAAATTCAGGAGAAAAGAACGGCAGACAGACCGCGCCGCCCTTTCTGGGAGAGCGGATGATTCGCCCCCAGCGCGTCAAATATCCTCAGCAACAGCTTGCGCGCCTTGGCGTCTTTCCAGTCACGATCCTTGCCGATGCTGTCCAGCAGCGTATTAATGGCCGCCTCGGCCTGGCCACGGGCGTATTGGGCGCAAGCCAGATCGTAGCCCGTCTGCAAGTCGCCCGGATCTGCCGAGGCCTTTTGCGCCAGGGATTGTAGATCACCTGTTTCTCCCAGATCATCGGTCAGGGCCAAGGCAGCACGCGCCGCGATCACGTCGGGTTCCTTGGCCATCTCTTCAGGCAGTTGATCCAGCATCTGTCTGGCCTGATCCGGCTCTCCCAGGGCGATTGCCGACCGGGCGAGGCCGGCAAGGGCCAATCCGTTCTGGCTGTCGTGATCCAGAACACGTGAATACATGGCTGCCGCCTTCTGGGAGTCTCCCGCTTCAAAAGCCGCTCTCGCTTCTTTCAGGAATTGCTCCATCGCCGGGTCGCCGCTCTGTTCAGCCTTGCCCATGGCAGCGGCCAGCCGCGCGACAAACTGACGGATCTGACTCTCGGGCTGGATACCAACGAATGCGTCAACTACCCGTCCGCCTGCAAAGGCAAAGACCGCCGGAATGGACTGGACGCGCAACTGGCTAGCCAGGACCTTGTTCTGGTCGATGTTGATCTTGACCAGCTTCACTTTGCCTTTCTGTTCCGTGACGACCCTTTCTATCATCGGGCCCAGTTGCTTGCATGGTCCGCACCAGGGCGCCCAGAAATCGACAACAACCGGGGCGTTCCGGGAAGCCTCAATCACATCCCGCGGAAAACCAGCGGCATCAGAATCCTTGATGATACCGGCACTTGCAGATCCGGCGGCGCCAATCAGCGTGTCCATAAACCACCTTGCAATGTATGGTTTGCTTCTTGCGCGTTACATGGCTAGTCGGCGTGAAGGCGGCAAGGGGATGGAACGGCGCGGGGTACATGCCTCGTCTTTCATAAAGACACACTCAATCCCCTTTCAGATTCATGATCTGGGGGTCGTGGCCGCAATCGCGAATGAAGGTCAGGAGATCAGTACTTTTGATTGTAGTCGTCGCATCGTTCCTCAGCGGATGGACGTTGACGAGGTCCAAGTCCATAAGTTCTTCGTCCAAGATGACCGTCACGCGTCCCTGTGTGTCGTTCATAAGGCCAAAAGGCGTGACCGCCCCCGGAATGACACCCAGCACTTCCATCAGCAAGTCCGGGCTGCCAAATGACAGGGAGCCTTGAGCGCCAATGCGCTTCCTGAAGGTCTTGAGGTCGATCAAGCGGTTCTCTTCCGCCACGACCAACCAGATGCGCTTTTTCTTGTCGCGGAGAAACAGATTCTTGACATGACCGCCGGGCATGCGGTACCGTAGGAACTTGCTTTCTTCCACCGTACGCAGCGGCGCATGCCCCTGTGTTCTCCACGACAGACCAAGGGCTTCGAGGCGGGCATAAAGATCCTTGTCGGTGGCAGGCATGGCATCTCTCTTGAAATTCACGTGCGGTCATCTATTTTGTGGCGGAGCCGTGTCGCTATCCCTGTCAAACCATAGGGCGCGTGTATGTCTTGCGGTGTCAAGACAGTCCGTGTCGGCACCGTCGCAAGTCTGCGCGGGAGTAGCTCAGAGGTAGAGCATCACGTTGCCAACGTGAGGGTCGCGAGTTCAAATCTCGTCTCCCGCTCCAGACTTCCGCTTTCCTCCGTCATCGACAATCGTTGAGAGAACCAATCCCCGGCCGATAGCCTGCAGATGGTCAAAGATGCGCCAGTCAATCATGATAATCGGCTTTTTCGCCCGGTTGAGAACGCGGAAAATGGCGAGGTCAACGCCGGCATGCTGTTCCACTACCGTCGGAACGGACCTGTCTTCTGAGCCACTTATGAGGGCGGCGACGTGATCCACGACCATACGGTCGGCAATTTGAAAGACGATGGCGGCCTGTACTTCCGCTGTCACCAGCCATCCATGGCCCAAGTAAGGACCGCCGGCACCGGTTTCCGGTCTGTGCCATTCGTGCCCTGAAGTCCTGTCTGACGGACGCTATCGCCTGTTTGAAGAATGGCGCTGGACAAGCGGGGACGGGTCTTTCGGCACATCGGTTGTGGAGCAATTTGCCGCCTGACCATCCAGCGTCATAACCGGCTTTCCGATGGGTCAGTGGCCGGACCACCGGTCGCCAAGTGCAGCATGAGAGGTCTTCCGATGAGCGCCAACAAGTCTCTTCTCATCCTTCCCGGCGACGGGATCGGGCCGGAGGTCATGGATCAGGTCGTGCGGATCGTGGATTGGTTCGGCAAGGAACGCGCACTCAAATTCGACCTGCAAGACGGTCTCGTCGGCGGTGCAGCACTGGACGCTGAGGGAGCGCCACTGAGTGACGAGACTCTCGCCAGGGCGGAAAAGGCCGATGCGGTCCTGTTCGGCGCGGTAGGCGGCCCGAAGTGGGACAAGAACCCTTTCGACATGAAGCCGGAGCGCGGGCTGTTGCGACTACGCAAGGATCTCGGCCTGTTCGCCAATCTGAGACCCGCCATCTGTTTCGAGGCGCTGGCCTCCGCTTCATCCCTCAAGCAGGAGTTGGTCGCTGGTCTGGATATCATGATCGTCCGCGAACTGACCGGCGGGGTCTATTTCGGCGAGCCGCGCGGCATTGAGGCTCTGAGCGACGATACCCGCAGAGGTGTCGACACCCAGCTGTACACAACACCGGAAATCCACCGAATCACCCGAGTCGCCTTTGAATTGGCGCTCAAGCGGCGTCAGTTGGTGCATTCGGCCGAAAAATCCAACGTGATGCATACCGGCATGCTGTGGCGTGAGGAAGTGACCAAGGTTCACGAAGCCGAATTCAAGGAAATCGCACTCCGGCACATTCTGGCCGATAACTGTGCGATGCAGCTTGTCCGCGCGCCGAAGCAGTTCGACGTCATCGTCACTGACAACCTCTTTGGCGACATCCTGTCCGATGTTGCAGCAATGCTGACCGGATCGCTGGGAATGTTGCCGTCCGCATCTTTGGGCGAGGAGGATCCGGCGACGGGCAAGCGCAACGCACTGTACGAGCCAGTCCACGGCTCGGCGCCGGATATCGCGGGCCATGGTGTTGCTAACCCGCTGGCGTGCATCATGAGCTTTGCCATGGCGCTGCGTTACTCGTTCGACCAAGGCGACGAGGCCGACATGCTGGAAGGCGCCGTCGCCAGAGTCCTTGCCGGGGGCATGCGGACAGCCGATATCATGCAAGAGAATGGATCGCAGATCTCTACCGCCGTCATGGGCGATGCCATCCTGCGAGAGTTGGAAGGAATTGCGGGATAGGTGGGCCTATACCCCGATCAGCAGCCGTTCCGGATCTTCCAAGCCTTCCTTGACCCTGACCAGGAACGTGACGGCTTCACGACCGTCGACGATCCGGTGATCGTAGCTCAAGGCTACATACATCATCGGGCGGATGACAACCTGGCCGTCTCGGGCAACGGGGCGGTCTTCGATCCGGTGCATGCCCAGGATGCCGGACTGCGGAGGGTTCAAGATAGGCGTTGACAGCATGGAGCCGTAGACGCCGCCATTCGAGATGGTAAACGTGCCGCCTGCAAGATCTTCCATCGCGAGAGCGCCGTCTCGCGCCTTGGCGCCCAGTTCGCTGATCTTGCGCTCGATCTCGGCGAAGGAAAGTTCGTCTGCGTCGCGCAGTACCGGGACAACCAAGCCTTGCTCGGTGCCGACAGCCACGCCGATGTGATAGAAATTCTTGTAGACGATGTCGTTACCATCAATCTCGGCATTGACAACCGGAAACTCCTTCAGGGCCGCAAGGCAGGCCTTCACGAAAAAGGACATGAAACCCAGCCTTGCGTCATGACGCTTCTCGAAATCGTCGCGATAGCGCTGGCGCATCTTCAACAGCGCCGACATGTCGACATCGTTGAACGTGGTCAGCATCGCCGCAGTATTCTGTGCGTCCTTCAAGCGCTCGGCGATCCGGCGGCGCAGGCTGGACATCCTGACTCGCTCTTCACGTTCGTCTGGCACCCGCGGCGCGGACTGCCTGGGCGCACGCCTTGTTTCGGCCGCAGCCCGGGTATCCAGGAATGCCTTTACATCGCCTTTGGTCAACCGCCCGTCCTTGCCGGTTCCCCGGATCGCGGCCGGGTTGATGTCGTTTTCCTCGACCATTTTCCTCACAGCAGGGCTTAGCGGGGCCTGTATGGCAGCCGGTTCTGGCTCGGTCGTAGTTTCGGCGGTGGACGCCGGTTCGCGCGCGGTCTCCACAGGTGTCGCGGCAGCGGTTGCGCTCTCGTCGATCCGACCCAGAAGCGCGTTGACTTCGACTTCTGCGCCTTCGTCAACCAGAATTTCTGACAGGATTCCGGTGACTGGCGAGTTGACTTCCAGGGTCACCTTGTCGGTTTCCAGTTCCACAACCGGCTCGTCTTCCATGATGTCGTCGCCGACCCGCTTGAACCATTTTGCAACCTCTGCAGTTGCCACGGATTCGCCGAGGGTGGGCACCTTGATGTCAACGCTCATAGTTCAGGTCCACTTGAATTTCCGGATCTTCGAAATGTTCAATCACCAGGCAAAAGCGCTTCGTCGACCAGCTTTTGCTGTTCGGCAAGATGCCGCGAGTGGAGACCGGTCGCCGGCGAAGCAGAGGCTGGCCGTCCGACATAGCGCGGACGTTTGTGCTTCATGCCTATGTCGCTCATCACCGCCTCAATTCGGCGATCGACGAAAAACCACGAGCCGCCGTTCTCCGGTTCTTCCTGGCACCAGACGACATCAGCCTGTTTGAAACGGGACAGATCGTCTGCCAGCGGTTGGGCCGGAAAGGGGTAGATCTGTTCCATCCGAAGCACGCAAACCCGATCGTTCAGGCCGCGTTTGTCCCGCGCCTCCACCAAATCGTAGTAAATCTTGCCGGAACAGATGATGACTCGTTCGATGCCTTCGTCCGGCCCGATCCTGCTTCCGTCCATTAGAACCCGGTGGAACGACTCGCCGGGGGAAAACTCCGATATATTCGAGACTACGGATTTGTGCCGCAATAATGATTTCGGCGACATGACCATGAGCGGTTTGCGATACTTGCGGCGTACCTGGCGGCGCAGTACATGGAAAAAATTTGCCGGGGTCGTGCAATTCACGACCTGGATGTTGTCTTCCGCGCACAACTGCAAGTAGCGTTCCAGTCGAGCCGATGAATGCTCTGGCCCCTGACCTTCATAGCCGTGAGGCAGCAGCATTACCAGACCGCACAGGCGCAGCCATTTACTTTCGCCAGACGAGATGAACTGATCGATGATGATCTGAGCGCCGTTGGCAAAGTCGCCGAACTGGGCCTCCCAGACAATCAGTGCGTTCGGTTCGGCAAGGGCATAACCATATTCGAATCCCAGCACCGACATTTCCGCCAGAGGCGAATCGATGACCTCGAAAAGGGCCTGATTTTCGGACAGATTCTGGAGTGGCTGATATTTTTCTTCTGTTTCCTGGTCGGTCAGGATGGCGTGGCGGTGCGAAAAGGTCCCACGGCCGCTATCCTGGCCGGACAACCGGACGGGCGTCCCCTCTATCAGAAGCGTGCCGTAGGCCAGCGCTTCGGCCAGTGCCCAATCGATTCCTTCACCATTTTCGATTGCTTTCTGCTTGGCCTTGAATTGTCGCGCGATTTTGCGATTCAGGTTAAATTCCTCGGGAATATCGATCAGCCTGCGGCCCAGTGTGCGCAGCGTATCCACGGCGACCCCGGTCTTGCCGCGAATGTAATCGCCGCGTGATGCTTCGAGCCCTGTCCAGGCGCCTTCCAGCCAGTCCGCCTTGTTGGGCCTGTACCCGGACGCTGCCTCGAAATCGGATTCCAGCCGCGCCTCGAAGTCACCAACGACCGTTTCGGCACCCTTGTTGGTAATGATGCCTTCGTCAACCAGTTTGCGCGCATAGATCTCTCGTGTCGTCGGATGGCGCGCGATGGTGCGGTACATCAGCGGCTGGGTAAATGCCGGCTCGTCTCCCTCGTTGTGGCCGTGCCGCCGGTAGCAGAACATGTCAATCACGACATCTGTCTGGAAGGCATCGCGGAACTCGGTCGCAATCCTGGCGACATGGACGACCGCTTCCGGATCGTCGCCATTGACATGAAAGATCGGAGCTTGGACGATCTTGGCAAATTCCGTGCAATAAGGACCGGAGCGGCTGTTTACCGGGTTGGTGGTAAAGCCGATCTGGTTGTTGACGATAAAGTGGATCGTGCCGCCGGTGCGGTACCCGTTCAAATCTGACAGATCAAGCGTTTCGGCAACCACGCCCTGCCCGGCAAAGGCCGCATCGCCGTGCAGCAAGAGGCCCATGACCTGACGACGAGCACTGCGCACATCGGCACCCTTCGCCATGCGCTGGGTCTGCTTGGCACGCACCTTGCCGGCCACCACCGGATTCACCGCTTCAAGGTGGGAAGGGTTGGCGGTAAGCGACAGATGGACGCTGATGCCGTCGAATTCACGATCGGATGAAGTGCCCAAGTGGTACTTCACATCGCCTGAGCCCTGAACGTCCTCCGGGTTGGCGGCATGGCCCTGAAACTCGGAAAAGATCGCCTGATAGGGCTTGCCCATCATGTTGGCCAGTACGTTCAGACGCCCACGATGGGGCATGCCAATGATAATTTCTTGGACGCCCAACTGGCCGCCGCGCTTGATAATCTGTTCCAGTGCGGGAACCGTGGCTTCGCCGCCATCCAGGCCGAACCGCTTGGTCCCGGAATACTTCTTGTCCAGGAACTTCTCGAAGATCTCGGCGTTTACCAGACTGCCAAAAATGCCCTTCTTGCCTTCAGTGGTGAATTCGGTCCGGTTCTCAATCGCCTCGATCCGTTCCTGTATCCAGATCTTCTGGTATGGGTCCTGGATGTGCATGTATTCGACGCCGATGGTACCGGCGTAGGTCGCCTTGCAGCGCGCAATGATCTCGCGCAGTGTCGCTGTTTCACCGAAGCCCAAATAGTTGTTGATGTAGATGCGACGGTCGAGATCGCTCGGCGTAAATCCATAGGTTTCGTAATCCAGTTCCGGATGGTCTTCGCGTTCCTCTATGCCCAACGGATCCAGTTGCGCCAGCAAGTGTCCGCGAACGCGGTAGCTGCGGATCAGGATCAGCGCCCGAATCGAATCCCGGGTCGCGTCACGAATCTGCCTCTCCGAGACCCGAGGCCCACCGGGCGACGCGTCACCGCCATTGACGGCTGGTGCATGGACCGCTTCGTCGTTGCTCGCCACGCGAGTCGCCCGCGGCCCCCAGTCGGGGCCTCCCAAGTCGGCCAAGGCAGCGCGGCCGTCATCACCCAGCCCGTCGAAGAAGCGGCGCCAATCGGCCGAGACCGTAGCGAAATCGGCGACGTAGCGTTCGTACAGATCGACAATGAACGGAGCATTGGCTCCGGTCAGATAGGAGGAAGCCTCAAACTCCCGCGCCGTACGTGTCATGGGTCCGGCCATCCTGTGGTTTCGAGTGGCAATCACCGGGTTTTTTCCAGCCTTGTCAACAACCCAGACGGATCGCTGGGCTTTGGCATTTCCGACAATTGATGGTTTTCCGCGACAAGGTCGTAAGGACCTAGCCCTTCATGGCGGCCAGCATGGTATCGCCGATCGCCGCAGGCGAATCGGCGATATGGAAGCCGGCACATTTCATCGCTTCGATCTTGCCGCCGGCAGTACCCTCGCTGCCGGAGATAATGGCGCCAGCATGACCCATTCGACGGCCAGGCGGGGCTGTGAGGCCTGCGATAAAGCCGGTAACGGGCTTGCTGGAGCCTGACGCCTTGTAGAATTCGGCTGCCTCTTCTTCTGCAGAACCGCCAATTTCGCCAATCATCACGATACCCTCGGTTTCATCATCGCTGATGAACATGTCCAGGCAGTCGATGAAGTTCGTACCGTTGATCGGGTCGCCGCCGATGCCGATGCACGTGGACTGGCCGAGACCTGTCGCCGTCGTCTGTGCCACGGCTTCGTAGGTCAGCGTCCCGGACCGGCTGACGATGCCGATTCTGCCGCGCCGGTGGATATGGCCCGGCATGATGCCTATCTTGCATTCGCCGGGGGTGATCACTCCGGGGCAATTTGGTCCGACGAGGCGTGTGCCGGAGTTCTGTAGCGCACGCTTCACGATCACCATATCCATCACAGGGATGCCTTCGGTGATGCAGACCACCAGAGGTATCTCAGAATCGACGGCTTCCAGGATCGCGTCGGCCGCGAACGACGGTGGCACGTAGATCACGCTGGCGTTGGCCCCGGTCTTGCCGATCGCTTCAGAGACAGTATCGAACACTGGCAGGTCGAGGTGGGTTTCCCCGCCCTTGCCGGGTGTAACGCCGCCGACCATCTGCGTGCCGTAGGCGATGGCTTGTTCGGAATGAAAGGTTCCCTGGCTGCCCGTGAATCCCTGGCAGATGACCTTGGTGTTGCTGTTGACCAGAACCGCCATGATTATGCGGCCTCCTTCACGGCTTGAACGATTTTTTGTGCAGCGTCTGCCAGATCGTCTGCCGAAGTGATTGGCAAGCCGGATTCTGCCAGAATATTCTTGCCCAGATCGACATTGGTGCCCGCCAGACGCACGACCAGCGGCACGTGCAGGCTGACTTCCCGTGCCGCCGCTACAACGCCTTCGGCGATGACGTCGCAGCGCATGATCCCGCCAAAAATGTTGACCAAGATACCTTCGACGTTCGGATCGCTGAGAATGATTTTGAACGCCGTGGTAACTCGCTCTTTGGTCGCGCCGCCGCCGACGTCAAGGAAATTCGCCGGATCGCCGCCATACAGCTTGATGATGTCCATCGTGCCCATGGCGAGGCCCGCGCCATTCACCATGCAGCCGATGGCGCCGTCGAGCTTGATATAGTTGAGATCGTGGTTGGCTGCCTGGAGTTCAGCAGGATATTCCTCGTCCTCGTCGCGCAGGGCTGCGATATCCTTGTGGCGATACAGGGCGTTGTCGTCGAAGTTCATTTTGGCGTCGAGCGCGATAACCTCTCCGCTGCCCGCGACGACCAGCGGATTGATCTCCGCCAGGCTGGCGTCAAGCTCGCAGAAGGCCTTGTACATCGCCGTCAGGAACTTGGTGGCAGACTTGACCTGAGGGCCCGCCAGGCGCAGGCCGAACGCTATGGTGCGACAGTGGTGGCCTTGAATTCCGGTGGCAGGGTCGACCCCCACCTTGATGATCCTTTCCGGGGTTTCCTGGGCTACCGTTTCGATATCCATACCGCCTTCGATTGATGCCATGACAGTGATCCGACCGGTCGTCCGGTCCAGCAGGACGGAGAGATACAGCTCCCGTGCGATGTCGCAGCCATCCTCAATATAGAGGCGTTTGACTTCCTTGCCTTGGGAACCGGTCTGTTTCGTTACCAGTATCCGCCCCAGCATGGCTTCGGCATTGGCGCGGACATCTTCGATCGAGGTCACAACACGCACACCACCCTTGCCGTGCGGATCGTTCTTGAAATGCCCTGCGCCGCGGCCGCCGGCATGGATCTGGGATTTCACGACCCAAACCGGACCGCCCAGCTTCTCTGCCTGTTTGACGGCTTCTTCAGGAGTCCAGGCAACGCCGCCGTCCGGCACGGCAATGCCGTATTTTCGCATCAGTTCCTTGGCCTGATACTCGTGGATATTCATGTCTATTTCCTGCTGAGCGTTTGAAATGCGGCCGGGTCAGTTCGCATAGCCTGTTCCTTCAGTCTCGTGAGGCATCGGGCTGCAGTCCTCTGTCGGGCGTTTGGACTCCGACCGTGGCGCCATGGCCCGGACCGAGGCCACCTTGGAGAAGTATAGCCGCTCACATGATGATCGGCAAAACGATTTGACGATGCGGAACAGGATATGATGGCGCCGCCGCAGGGCCGGATGGGCCAGTCGCGGGCGACGACCCTGACGATGCGATCCGTCGTCGGGGTGTCGGTGGCGTCCGATACCGCCCTGTCATGCGCCGACTTCCACAGTGCAGAACCTGCCGCGACGACGGGACCCTGGCGCGGGCGCGCCGTGGTGTAGAATCGATGGAGGCGAAGGCAACGGAGATGGGTGGGCCTTCGCCCGGATGGGGCGATGCCGGCGGCTCGCCGGGAACGTCGCGCGGAGCCCGGAGAGTTTCCTGGTCCGGGCACAACGCACCACCTGCCGCGTCCTCATGCGCAGGGTCGCGCGAGGGACAAGGCCTGATCCACAAGAACATGATCATGGCAAGAGGTTGTGATCGAAGTTCCCGGATTCGCCTCGATCCAATTTACTGAGAATTGAGTTTCGATGAGGCCGGTGTGCCAACGCCATGTCGTCACGAAGACCGAGCCGTATTCCTGTCCACGAAATCCGCAGACAGGCGACGATTCAAACCGTCGCCCGCGCCGCTACAGCAACTTCACCACGGCGACGATCAGCCCGCCCTGGGTGATCATCGCGCCGAACATCCACTTCGGAAGATCGGACTTGACAGCCTTGATACCGGCCTTGGTCGCCAGATTGGCGTCGAGCAGGGCGACCTGCTCGACGACCAGCACCTCCGCCTGCTGCTCAGCAAGGCCACCGTCGGTCAGACGCTTCACGGAGCGATGGGTGTCGAACGCGATGGCCTCGGTCATGGCCGGATCATGCGAACCGCGCACGCGTCGGGCAAGAGACTTCAGGCCGAGCCGAAGGGCGGTAACGATGGAAGCCTGTGCCGCGCCTGTGGAGGCCGGATCAGAGCTGGTTACCGAGATTTCCTGGCAGGCGCCAAGCGGTGTATGGCTTGATGCTTTGTTGGTTGTTTGCTGTTCCAGCGATGCGAAATCGATGTGGCACTTCCGGTACCCGGTCTGGTCAACTGATCTCGACGTTTCGTGCTTTTTCCAGCAGCTCATCCAGTTCCAGACGCGCCGGGGACGGTTTCGGTCTCATCCTTTACTTGACCTGATCGGCTTCGAACTGCTCCGGGTGCTGTCCACGCCAACGCTGCCAGGAACGCGTGAACAGGTCCAGAGCCGGAACCATGCCTGATGTTCCGCACAAGGTACGGGTATCTTCCATCCCGTGAACGCAGTGAATCATCAGCAATTCTTGTAACGCGAATCGATGCACCTCAGTGCCATCAACTCCGCGCGCAGGATTTCAAGTCTGGCCATGTAGCGTTCCAGCTTGTTTACCTGTCGACCTGCATAGGAACCTCCATGATAGGCAGCCAGGTGCATCCACATGTGTGCCCGGACAAGACTCTTCTTCACGCCCTGGCCCTTGTAATACATGAGTCCGAGGTCGTGTTGCGCATAGACGTTGCCTTGTCTGGCCGACAGGTTCCACCAGTAGATGGCCTTGGCGTCATCCTGCGGAACACCTTCGCCTCTGTGGTACGCGAGTCCGAGCTTGTATTGCGCTTGGGCGTCGCCCTGTTGCGCCTGACCGATCAGAGCTTGGTCCGCCAGTGCCGGACCGGCGATCAGGCAGACCATCACTATTGTCATAAACTTCATCCCTCAGATGCGTCCCTCGGACTTGAGAGTTTCGATGTTGGCAGCGTGAAGAGCCTCTACAGTGACCTTGTTCTGTCCTTCGTACGGGACGGCAAGATGTTTAGTAATCAAGCGTCGGGAAAAACGCTCGTCGTTGCCCAGGACGAAGTCACCAAGGGCGCGTCCGTACTTGTCCGGCTTCTGAAGCGAAAGGAACACGGTGCTGGATTTCAGCCATTCGTTGACAAGGTCACGCGCCAGCACGGCGGCAGCCTTCCAGTCGGGTCGCTTGTCCTTGAGTTCGGGCGTGTCCGCACCAAGCAGGCGCACATTCACCTTCTTGCGCTTGGTGATGAAGTCGCCGAAACCGAAATCCCACGTGCGAACCAGCCATGTCCACATGCTGTCGCCGTCGTAGTTGCTGATCGGATCAAACTCGTACTGGCCAAAATCACTGAGAGGTTTCATGAGTGTCTCCTTTCCGTAACGTTCGAAAACGTGCCTTTAGCACTGTCAGATGCGCAACCAGCATGAGAGCCGGAATCATCAGAGGTGGCGCGTTTCGCCGTTCGGCGGCGTGATGGAGCCAGTCGCGCCGCCTGAAAGTCGTCGGAATGTGAGCAAGGCGGAGGACGGGTCAGGGCAAACGATCAACGCGACGGGATATTCGAAAAGCAGTGTGCATCGCAGAGCCATTGAGCGCGCCGATACGATCCTGGATCCGACCCGCGCATCTCCATACAAGTCCGCGGCGTGTGGCCTGCTGCATCAAGAGACTGGACACATGATGACGCCTGACCGCATGCGCCGAGCCAACCGAAGAAAATGCCAACGGCAACAGGGGCGTCCACACACGATGCAGGGACGCGGCTGTTATTCCGCAAATTGCCGGTTCAGTCGCCGCCATTCCGCCGGGTAGTCCTTCTGCAGCAGGCCTCCGTTCATGGCGTGGTTGCTGATCCGATAGGGATATCGGCTTTCGAACATGAAGCTGATGCCGCTGTCGATGAACTGGGGAGACAGATCGTGCTTGCTGGCAGCCTCGAAGGCTTCCGGAGACGGGCCGTGCGGCAGCATGCAGTTGTGCAGACTGGCACCGCCGGCAAGAAAGCCCTGCGGCTTGGCATCGTACACGCCATAAATCAGACCCATGAATTCCGACATGACATTCAAGTGGTACCAAGGCGGCCGAAACGTGTCCTGACCGACCAGCCAGCGCGGCGCGAAGATGACGAAGTCCGCATTGGCTGTCCCGGGCGTATCAGACAGTGAGGTCATGACCGTAAAGATCGATGGATCGGGATGATCGTAGCTGATCGACCCCATCACATTATAGTCGCGCAGGTCGTACTTGTACGGCGCGTGGCTGCCATGCCAGGCGACCACATCCAGCGGCGAGTGAGCCAAGGCGCACGCGTGGAAGCGGCCGCCAGCCTTTAGGACCAGTACGAAGTCGCCCTGGACATTCTCGTAGGCCGCTCGAGGGTAGTGGAAGTCCCTTGGATTGGCCATCCCGTTAGCGCCCACCGGGCCCAGTTCCGGCAGGTCGAACGGCGCGCCGTAGTTCTCGCACAAATAGCCGCGCGCCGATCCCTCAAGCAGATCAATGGCGCACTTGATTCCGCGCGGCATAACCGCGATATCGCCAGGAGTGAGATCCAGGATGCCGCATTCGGTGCGTACTCGCACTCTGCCAGTCTCCGGGATCAGCATCATCTCGGCGTCAGTGTTGACAAAATAACGATTGGCCATCGACTTGTTGGCGCAATACTGATTAATGGACACACCAGCGCCAGCGGCGACGTCGCCGTTCCAGACAAGTGTCGCCATGCCGTCGAGAACGTCGGTTGGCGCCTCAGGGATATGGGGCGGCGACCAGCGGCATTGCTGATACGGAAAGCTGCCATCTTCTGTTGGCGGCGTCAGCCACAGCGGCATGTCGACGGGATAAAAGTCACCCTGATGCATGACCGATGGCGCAATGCGGTAGAACCAGGTGCGCCGGTTCCGTGCACGTGGCGCGGTAAAGGCCGTGCCACTGATCTGTTCGGCATACAGGCCGTAGGCCGGACGCTGCGGCGAATTTCGCCCGACCGGCAGCGCGCCAGGCAGGGCTTCGGAGGCATGTTCGTTGCCGAACCCCGACAAAAAGGCCGCTTGGGATGCGGCTGCGGTCTTGGCAGTGCGAGCGATTTTATTCATGACGCCAACTCCGGTTTGCGCGGTTACGCCAGCCATCTTCCAAACCGACCGCCGCGAGATACGCTTCAACCATACACAACCTCAAATGCCAGCAATGCACGTCAGGCGCAGGCGACGCTTCCTAGCGTGACAACCGTGCGCCAGGTCGGCCATGAATGGACCTATACCTCTTCACCATTATCACAGCAGAGTAGAGAAGCCATGAATTTCAAGGACCATATTCGCGGCATACCGGATTTCCCGAAGCCGGGGATCATGTTCTACGACATATCCACGCTGCTGGCGCATCCAGCGGTTTGGAAAGCCGCTGTGGAGCAGCTTGCCGCCGCGGTCGAGCCTCATCGCCCGGATATTGTTGCCGGCATCGAGGCCCGCGGGTTTCTGATTGCGGCGCCACTGGCCCTGCGCCTTGGCTGCGGCTTCTTCATGATGCGCAAAGCGGGAAAACTGCCTGGCAAGACCGTCGGCTACTCTTATGAACTGGAATACGGTGCCGATACGATCGAAGTGCAAGGCGACGCCGTGGCGCCTGGACAGCGCGTCGTCCTGCTCGATGATTTGCTGGCGACGGGTGGAACCTTGCAGGCGGCAGTCAATCTGGTCCGGAAGGTGGGCGGCGACGTTGCGGCGGCAGCGTGCCTGATCGAACTTGCTTTCCTGGCGGGCCGGAAAAGGCTGGATGTGCCCATCGAAACGCTCGTTCGCTTTGACGATTAGCCGGAACTTCCAATCTCTGATCGTCTCCTCATCTCGCACAACACGCTGAAACGCAACGGCCTTTTGTCGGCGTTGCGGTTCTGGTATCGGGATTTTACCTTACACCGGAAATGCATTGACATGGCGATTTGGAGACTTCATGGCATGTCTGGCAGGAAGGAAGAAGCTCGCACAAGCTGGATGTCCATCCGAATCGACGTGATCCCGAACCAGTACGAACCAGGGCCGTCCTCCTCAGGAGGACCTGGTGCGAGGGGCGGCGCGTGCGCCACGAGACCGTTGCGAACCTCACGGGGCTCGACCCCGCTGTCGTCGACGGCTTCCGCGCCGTGCTCGGGGGCGGGGTCGTCCTCGACGATCCCCGCAAGGCCTTCGCGATCCGCCGCTCGCTCCCCCACGGGCACGTCGCCGCCGTACCGGGGACGATGAACGGGCTCGGCATCAGGCGCGTCCTGGGCCGGAAGGCGGCGCGGAACCGCGACCTTGCGGTCGCCGCGGTCGCCGCGCGGCTCGTCGATCCCGCCTCCAGGCCGGCGACCGCCCGGGCGCTGGATCCGGAGACCGCGACGAGCAGCCTCGGCGCACTTCTCGGGCTTGGGCCATCCTGATCTTCCGCTTTCCGGCATTGTTGGTGAAGCTGACGTGCGGGTCGCCCGTGAAGCGCAGCACGGACTCCTCGTGCTTGACGAGGCGCTCATGCAGGTTGTGCGCGTCGGACTTCGCGGTCCGCCCGCGCTTTCGCTCCGGCATTCGATCTCGGTCAGGATCGTGGCGTCGCTCTTGTTGACCTTGTGGCAGGCCTCGCGCAGCAGTCTCTTCATCAGGCGCGCCCGGCGGAAGCCGTTGGACTCGATGACGAAGGCAAATGTGCGGCGGGATTGTAATCTGCCTTTCGCGGTGTTACATGTAACTAGAAAGCAAGGAAGTCACCATGCCGGTTCCTGTTTCCAAACGTGTCCAAAAGCGCAGGAACGCTCTGCGAGCCGCAGGGCTGCGCCCGGTACAAATCTGGGTGCCAGACACCCGTCGCCCTGGCTTTGCTGTTGAGTGCCGTCGACAGGCCGCTCTTGTTGCTGCTGCGGACCGTCACGATCCCGATCTTTCAGATCTCATGACTGCCGCGCTCGCCGATCTGGATGACTGGCGGTGAGGCGAGGCGATCTGGTGACGGTCGCCCTTCAGGGTGACTACGGCAAACCACGGCCCGCGCTCGTCATCCAGGCCGATCAGTTTGCCGATCTGAGATCGGTTGTGATCTTGCCAATCACTTCCACGACGGTCGATGCGCCATTGCTGCGCCTGACCTTGGAGCCGTCTCTTGAAAATGGATTACGAGAGTCATCGCAGGTCATGCTGGACAAGCCCATGACCGTGCGAACCGACAAGGTCAGCCCCGCCTTTGGACGTCTCGATGCTGCTACCATGGTCAGCGTGAGCCGGTCGCTGGCGCTGTTTTTGGGGGTGGCTGGATGACATGTGCAAAGAGGGGTATTTCGCATCTCACCTGTAATCGCAGGGCAATCGCGTTTGAAGGACTTTGCTGAAGGGTCGCCCTTGGCTTCTGCGTGACGGCGTGATTCGCTGTTGGAAGACAGTAGCCTGAGGTAGGACAATGCAGAACTTGGGACGAATCTTCGGCGGGGTGGAAGACCCCATAAGCGTTAACTTTTTTTGATTTCCTTGCCGGACACCGTGTCGGGGAAGTATTGCTCGCTCTGCGGGCGTCGCCTTCGCGGCGGCTCCGAGAGACCGCGGGAGATGTCCGGCCAGTCCGTCAGCACCTCGCGCAGGGGCATGTCCGGCCCTGTCGTTGGTCGGACCTGGTCCGGCACGAACCTGAACTCGTGCCACCGGCTCGGGGTGGCTTCGGGGAGCCTGGAGGTCGTACCCCCAGGGGGAAAGGGCGCTTGCGTGGGCGATCGGCCTTTCGGCCAGCAGGGCCGCGAACAGCTTGCCGTACAGCCAGGCCCTGGAGCCCTCGCCGCCGCGCTTCGGAAGATGCCCGCGCTGCGCGACCGACTTGAAGCGCTTGAACACCAGCTCCACCTGCCACCTGAGACGGTACCAGTCGAGGACCGCCTCCGGGGCGAACCGCGATGCGGGGAAGGTGGTGAAGACGATCACGCATTTCGCGAACTCCGGCGACTGCGGCTTCGGAGTCCTTCCGGCGAGGCTTCTCGAGGGCGATCCCGATCGCCGCGTCGGACTTCCTGATCGCGCCGACCCGTTCCCGGGCGGTCCGGTGCGGAAACCGCAGGTCGAACCGGCGACCGTCCGCCAGAACGAAACGGAGGGAGCCGGTGCTGACCCGCACCATGACACGGCCGCCGGAGGCAGCCACGTGCCCGATGCCGGAGGCCGTCGCGCAGCCACGGTCCGGACCTGGCGAGGCAGCTTCTTCAGCGCCACCGGCGACTTGTCCCTGCGCCGCCCCTTCAGGGCACCGGTCTCGGCTGCCAGAGCCTCCCGGCCCGGCGGGAAAAGGCTCGGCAGCAGTTCCCGGTCGTCGTCCATGCCGCCCCTCCCGGAAATCCCGGACGCGGCACAATGACATGACAGGGAGCTGATCAAAACAAGTTAACGCTTATGGTGGAAGACCCGGACGCATGGCGAGTCCCTCCGTCTGCGCGAGCGCCTCTATGTCGGCCTCGATTCGCGCCAGTTTCGAGATCCCATAACCGGGGTGTGTTTCGCTCAAAACAGTCTTATGAATTCCAGTTCGCCGATAGCTCGGGCACAGGCGAGGTTGGGCTATCCGTAGCTTGGCCCACTTCAACAGTGAGTTTCCAAAGTAATCGACAGATCAACAGGTCATGCCGGTGCTGCCGGTTGTCTCCACTACATTTCGGGGAATTGGAGGTCAGGTGGCATGTTCGCGCCAGTTGGGTGGAAGGGCGATGCCGGCGGCGCGGAAGACCTTGCCGACCTGACCCTGGACATGGGTTCGCGTGGTGATGCGCTTTCCGTCCTTCTCGATCGTGGCCTCTTGCAGGCGGTCGAGATCGCGGATCGTGCGTTGGCGTGCCCGCTTTCCCTCTCGACGAGGTACAGATATCGGTGCCCTCGGGCGACTTTCTCGCATACGAACATACGGATGTCGTGTATCGAGCCGAAGCGAATATCAGGTCATTCAAGACCCAATAGCCAGAATGTTTTCACCGCACTTTTTGAGACCCGGTGAAATCAAATCCCGGTATCGAGCAATTTCAACGACTTGCCGGAACACACCTGCCTAAAATCAGGGGGGCACTGTTGAAGTTGAGTTCGATATCCTCAAGTTCGACTTGTTTCCCATTGCCGCTGAAGCTTCCGAATTAACGAGTGAAGACGATAGCGGTTATCCGAGGAATCGAGAGATCGCGCAAGAAGCCATTGACGCTGCTGCCGATGCAAAGAGCATTTCGACTTGGTTGCAAAGTAAACCAACCGTTGAGCGGACCACCAACCCGGAAAGGACCCCGCCATACACTGAAACCAACCAGATTTTCCACTTGATTGGGTGTGCCTTCACAAGGGTGGAGTTTGGCCGGAAGCTTGGCGGCGGGAGGCTCCGAGGAAAACATCTCTATCAAGGCAGCGCAGTTCAGCGCGGATTCGCCTCCAGTGGCTTGCATCACAGATGAACGCTCGTCATCATGCGCGCATGACCATGGGTGACCTCCGAGCACAATCGGATGCGGACCTTCACGTGGCGCCGGACCGACGTCTTGCCGTGGCGCCGATGATGGATTGTACGGACCGTTTCGACCGTTACTTCCTGCGCCAGATATCCGCGCAGGTCCTTCTCTATACGGAAATGGTAACGACTGGCGCGATCCTGAACGGCAATCGCCACCGGTACCTGCGTTTGGACCCGGTCGAACATCCCGTCGCCCTGCAGTTGGGCGGCGCCGATGCGGGCGCCCTTGCCGCCTGCGCCCGTATCGGCGAGAATTTCGGCTATGACGAGATCAACCTGAACGTCGGTTGTCCCAGCGCCCGAGTTCGATCCGGACGGTTCGGCGCCTGCCTGATGGCTGAACCAGATCTGGTGGCCGACTGCGTACGCGCCATGCAGGATTCGGTTTCAATCCCGGTGACGGTCAAATGCCGGATTGGTATCGACGAAAGGGCAGACTATACGTTTCTTGAAGAGTTTGTTGGCACCATCCGCGACGCTGGCTGTAAAATTGTCATCCTTCACGCTCGGATGGCTGTCCTCTCAGGTCTGACCCCCAAGCAGAACCGTGAAATTCCGCCGTTGCGCCACGAAGTAGCAGCGCGCGTGAAGACTGATTTTCCCGACCTCGAAGTGGTCTTGAATGGCGGAGTGGCAACCTTGGAGCAGGCAGCGGCGCATCTGGCCCGCTTTGATGGTGTCATGGTTGGACGAGCGGCCTATCATACGCCCTGGATGCTCGCGGACGCCGATGCGCGCATCTTCGGCGTGGCTCAGACCTGTCGTTCGCGAGACGAAGTCGTTCGTGCCATGTTGCCGTATGTCGAGCGCCAAGTGTCGACTGGCGTGCCACTGCAGCGAATGACACGCCATATGTTGGGCCTGTTTCACGGACAGTCTGGCGGCCGCGCGTGGCGACGATATCTCTCTGAAAACGCGCATCGCGCCAGTGCCGGGCCAGAGATCCTGGAGAAGGCATTGGCGTTGACGGCATCCGAGCGAAAGGTAGCCGCCTAGTGGCTCCATCCATCGCTGCATTTTGGGAACCGCTCACGTGACCATTGCTCGCTATGCTGCTTTGGCCTTCGGCATTTTGCTGATGGGATGCTCCGTCTTGCGACCATTGCCGGACAAGGTGTCGCTTGAGGAGCGCCTCGCGGCCTTTCCGACATCCGGGCTGCCGCTGAAGGCCAACGTGAACATCGCGTGGAACAAGAACCATATCCCGTTCATCACGGCACAACATGATGACGACCTCGCCTTTGTGTTGGGCCTGGTCCACGCCCATCTTCGACTGGGTCAGATGGAAGTGCTGCGCAGGATCGCCTCCGGGCGGATATCGGAGATGGCCGGCCCCCTGACAGTGGATATCGACCATGCGCTCAGGATCCTCAATTTCGGCCGTGGCGCCGATCGCACCTTGGCCGCGATATCGACCTCGACGCGCCGCTGGATAGACAGGTTCGTTGAGGGCGTGAACCACTATCAGTTTACTGTCGGTGTGCTGCCGCACGAATTCCACGTGCTCGGCCTTGAGCTTGAATCATGGACGGCGCGCGATGTCCTGACAGTCGGCCGCCTGGCCGGTTCTGACGTGAATTGGCTGGCGTACCTCCGGTTGCTCAAGCTGCGCAAGCGCGAGGGCTGGGAGAAAATGTGGAAACGGTTGACGCGTATTGGCGGCGACTCCACGCTGAGTTTCAGTTCGAATAGCCAAACCCACCGGCTGGAGCGGCTGTTGGGCGTTGTCAGCCGATCCGGCAGCAACTCCTACGCCGTTGCCGGGAGGCGAAGCTTGACCGGCGGGGCATTGATCGCCAGCGATCCTCACCTGGGCATCTCCATGCCCAATCTGTGGATACTGGGCGGTTTCAAGTCACCCGGCTTTCACGCCATCGGCATGATGATTCCCGGCGTCCCGTTCATCGCCGTCGGGCGCAATGCGGACATTGCCTGGGGCGGTACCAACATGCGGGCAGCCTCCAGCGACCTTTTCGATGCTTCAAGACTGCAGGTCGATGCCATTCGCGTCCGGCGGGAGCGGATCAAGGTACGCTGGTGGGCCAGCCGGACGGTGAAGATCCGCGAAACAGATCTGGGCCCGGTTATTTCCGACGCCCCGGTCTTGAACTGGAAGGGGCCGCCTTTCGTGCTGCGATGGGTAGGCCACGAGAAAGGTGACGAAGTCACTGCCATGCTCAAACTGATGAAGGCCCGCAACTTCGAGGATTTCCGCCGGGCGTTCGCGACGTTCGCCGTATCCGCGCAGAATATGCTGTACGCTGACCGGCGCGGAAACATCGGGCAGGTCATGGCGACGATCCTGCCGATCAGGTCAAGGACGCGCCCGCCAGATATCATCCTTGACCCAACAAGGGACAAATGGCGCTGGAAAGGCTTCCTTAACGCTCTGCAGCTTCCGTCCACCTACAACCCGGCTGTCGGCTACCTCGCCTCGGCGAACAACAAACCGACCCGGGCGCAAGTGCCGGTCGGCTGGTTCTTCTCCGCCAACGACCGGATTGATCGCCTAAAGGCCATGTTGAGCAAGAAAGCAGCGTTCAACTTGTCGGACATGAAGGCGATTCAGTTGGACGTCTACATGCAGTCTTCCGTTGCCGTGCGGGAGGCCATAGTCAAGCGGATTGATGCATTGGGCGTGAACGGGAAGCTGACCGCAGCCGCTGGGAAAGTGCTGGATCTGATGCGGCGATGGGATGGCCACTATCGCGCCACTGACCAGGAACCGGTCGCGTTCGAGTTGGTCTATTTCCGCCTGTCCCGGCAGTTGATCAAGCGCAGGGTCGGCGAGGAATACGCTGATGCCTATGGCGGCTTTGCCAAGATCAGGCGCATGATAATCGAGGATCTCGCCACCTTTTCCGACCAGGAGGCCGCCAGCCTCCTCACAGCTGCGCTCGAAGCTGCCGGCAAGCGCCTGGACTTGTTCCCCACCTGGGGCGACATGCACCGATTGAGTTTGGCCCATCCCCTGTCCTTTGCACCGGTGATCGGCGATCGCTACCGCTTCGGCGACTTTCCGGCCAACGGGAGTTCCGAATCATTGATGAAAACAGCCCACGCGTCTACTGATCAGCGGCACGATACGCGCTATGGCCAACAGGCGCGCCATCTAACTGACATGGCAGATCTGGACCGCAACTGGTTCTTGCTGTTAGGCGGTCAGGACGGCTGGTTCAGCAGTTCCACGGCCTTCGACCAGACGCAACTCTGGCAGCGTGGCGACTACATCCAGATACCGATGCGCCCCGAGACGCTGAGAAAATGGAGATATGAAACCATGGTTTTGCAACACTAGAGCATGATGTGACCTGATTGAATCGTTTGGGGATTCACGGGTCTGGGGATTTGTGATTCAAGATGTCGTCCGGGTCGAGGAGGCCGGCAGTGATGTCGAAAGCGCTTTCCCTTGATCTTCGCGATCGGGTTCTGTCGGCGGCATGTGGGGGCATGAGCCATGGAGCTGCGGCCTCTCGTTTTGGCGTGAGCCGCTGGCGCAGCCTGGAACGGGAACAGGGCGATGCGCGCCCGAAGGCGCCTGGCGGGGACCGCCGCTCGGGGCGGATCGCGGCGCCGCGCGATGTGATCCCGGGTCTTCTTGAGGAGAGGCGGGACATCACCATCGAGGCGTTGCGCGCGGCTCTCCGGGACCGGGGCCTGGCCTTCAGCTACGGGTCGATACAGCGCTTCCTCGTGCGCCACGCCATCACGCGCAAGAAAAGACCGGCCACGCGGCGGCGCAGGACCGCCCGGACGTGCTGAGCCGACGGCGCACCTGGCGCGACAGCCAACCCGGCCTCGACCCCGACCGGCTGGTCTTCATCGACGAGACCTGGGCCAGGACCAACATGACCCGCACCCACGGGCGGAGAACGTCTGCGCAGGGCCGTCCCTCACGGACACTGGAACACGACCACCTTCGTCGCCGGGCTCACGCCGCGCGGCATGATTGCCCCCTTCGTGCTCTCCGGCGCCATCGACCGCGATGCCTTCGAGGCCTGCCGTCAAAGTGGTCCTCGTCCCCGAACCGAGGCCCGGCGATAGCGTCGTCACGGACAACCTCTCAAGCCACAAGGAACCCGACGTCCACAAGATGATCAAGGACGCCGGCGCCCAACGCCTCTTCCTGCCTCCCTGCAGTCCGGACCTCGATCCTGTCGAACGCGCTTTCGCAAAGCTCGAGGCACGGCTCCGAAAAGCCGCCGAGAGAACCGTCGACGGTCTCCGGAACACCAGCGGACAAATCTCCCGGACCTTCTCACCGCAAGAGTGCAAAAACTACTTCAACGCCACCGGATACTGCACAACATGATCCGATTCCGCTCTACTGTCCTGATCGAGAGGTTTGCTGGAACAAGTTTGTTTGGTTGTATTGGAGGGCTGACGGGTGAGCAGGGTAGCGGTTGCGATCAGCTTGTCGGAAGCGGCGCGTCGCGCGTTGGAAGGTCTGGCGGGCCGCCGCAAGACGGCCCGGGGTCTGGCGCGACGTGCCCGGATCGTTCTGGCGGCTGCGGAAGGTCTGGAGAACAAGGCGATCGTGGGGAGCGACCCGACGACGGTCGGCAAATGGCGCCGACGGTTTGCCGAGCACCGGCTCGACGGGCTCTGCGACGCGCCGCGTTCCGGGGCGCCGCGCCAGATCGGCGACGAGGAGATCATCGCCCGCACCTTGGAAGAGACGCCGCCCGGGGCCACGCATTGGAGCCTGCGCCGTCGACGATCCACCGGATCTGGCAAGCCTTCGGCCTGCAGCCGCATCGCTCGGAGACCTTCAGGCTGTCGGCGGACCCGCTGTTCGTCGACAAGGTACGCGACATCACAGGCCTCTGTCTCGACCCGCCCGAGCGCACGCTGGTGCTCCGCGTCGACGAAAAGAGCCAGATCCAGGCGCGCGACCGCACCCAGCCGCTGCTGCCCATGCGGCCTGGCCAGGTCGCGCGGCGGACCCACGACCCCATGCGCCACGGCACCACCACCCTGTTCGCGGCGCTGGACATCGCCACCGGCAAGGTCATCAGCCAATGCTTCCCACGCCACCGCAGCCGTGAGTTCCTGCGCAGCATCGAGGCCCGGGTCCCCGACGACCTCGACGGGCATCTGGTGACGGACAACCACGCCACCCGCAAGACGCCCGCCATCCGGCGACGGCATCTCCACTTCACCCCGACCGGCGCCTCCTGGCTCGACCAGGTCGAGCGCTTCTTCGCCGCCCTGACCGATAAAGCAGCTCCGGCGCGGGGTCCATCGCGCGACCCGGGAACCTGAACAGGCCATCCGGGACCATGTCGACACCGTCAACCCCAGACCCTCTCGCTGGACCAGGTCGGCAGACGACATCCTCGCCACCATCAAACGCTTCTGTCTGCGCACCCTGGATACCGCAGAATGCCAAAAGAAAATCAGCAAAACTTGGGAATCAGGACACTAGACCGAAAACAGAGCAATCTTTTCCTTCGGTAGCATCGTGCGGCCGCCTCGGAAAACAGGAAGGTCGTCAAGATATATTCCGTCATCTGACGGAGGAATGCGTGTGAACAAGCGGTGAAAGTTTTCGAGCCACCAGGCGGCGCGAAATGCGTCACCGATTGCAGACAGGCCTTACCGAGCGGACAGCGTGGCGGACGCCTGCTGGCATCTGGTGAAAATCCTGCGCCAATGGCCGGGCAAGCAACGTACCTTCTAGACACCCGGCGGAGGAACCCCGAGCGTCAGCGGGCGTGCAGCGAACCGCACGGGGCGGAACCGCACGGGGCGTCGGATGACCAGTGTACCTGCCACGACGAGCAGCACAGGCGAGGATTTTGCCACAGTCAATCGTCGTTCACCCGTCCGGCCTCAGCTCGGGTACTGCCTGCCGGGCAAGCCGCGTTGAAAATCGCCCGCGCAGCCAGACCTTACCGGCACAAGGACATACGGTCTCCTGCCGAGAAGCGGCGAATCAGGTGATTGCCGCGGCGCGGCGCAAGCCGTCAATCATCGATGACCTCAACAAATGCGCCTTGCATCGGTCCAGGTCCGACGCGATGTCTTGAAGGCGCTGGAGGGACGCCAGCCGCCTGGACGGATCGGTCTCGTTCATCCGGGTGCGGTTAGCATCGGCCTGAGCCAGAATATCGTCCCGAGCTATCGGCAATCGCTGCCGCTCATAGAGATCCAGCAGCCGTTCATCGCCCGCGCCACGAAAAATTTGCGCCAGCTTGTCAGCCATGTTGAAAGCATCGTGGATGCCGCCATTCATGCCCATCCCGCCCTTGGGGCTGTTCAGGTGTGCGGCGTCACCAGCCAATATCAGCCGGCCTGTGCGATATTGACCGGCGATCCTCCGATGGACCCTGTAGGCGCGCCGCTGCAGGATGTTCGTGTCACGGGTCGTCGTTACGGCTACGAGCTTGGACATGATCGAACCGTCGGAGAGCGCTTCCTCCTCGCTCTCTCCGCGCGATGGGTGGAAACTGCAGCGCCAGACATCCGGCAACCGCAAAAGTGAAAAGGTACTGTCATCCTTCCAGATATAGTTGACGCCGGAAAGACCTTCCAAGACGTTCTCGAACGGGAAGCGCGTCGTCACGAGGATGGTGGTCTCGGGATATGCCGAGCCTGCAAATTCAACGCCCATTGCCGCGCGGACGATACTTCGTGCGCCATCGCAGCCTACGGCCCAAGCCGCCCGGTGATCCGTTCTGGCTCCCTCACTGTCCTCAACCGTAACCGTGACCTCATTGTCAGTCTGCGTTACCGCCATCACGCGCGCCGAGAAGGTCAGCACGACCGGATCAATTGTCCTCAGCCGTTCTGCCAACACCCGACACAATATGGCCTGTGGACACTGCAGCCGGTAGGGATGTCTGGTATGCGCCGAGATTACGGACAGGTCGAATTCTACCCGTTGCCCGGTCGCGTGCATCCGAATTTGCCAGGTAGGTGTCACCCTCCCTTCGGCCAGCAGTTCAGCGGTGACGCCGCCGTCTTCAAACAGGTCCAGGGTCGGAGGATGAAAGGTCGAGGCCCGAAGCTGGTTTGGTATCTCGGATGCAGCCTCGAACAATCGAACCGGCACGCCCTCTGTCGCCAGCCGCCAGGCTAACGTCAGCCCTACCGGGCCGCCGCCGACAATAATCACGCCGTTTTCATTCATGTGGGATGCTTGATATCAATCCGGGAACCAATGGTGGGCGCGGCTGGGATTGAACCAGCGACCCCTACGATGTCAACGTAGTGCTCTACCGCTGAGCTACGCGCCCGTCACAATTGCTTCCACGGCAGGCGGATGTTTCGGTCTGCTGCTTCGCATCAGAGCCCTGTGAGTCGGCGGATCGCCACAGAGGCGGACGGCAGCCGATATATCGCGCGCTTCCTGCCGGCTTTCAAGGGCTTCCCCTGCCACGGATGTCGCGCCTGCGTCTCTTCCCGGCCTTGCGCCATACCGATGGATCAAGCGGTGACAGCACCATCGAGTTCCGTTAAATCCATGTTCACTATGGACATGGCTGCTCCACCTGCCCCTGACCCATCTTGGGCAACGGCAATCAGAGATGCCCCGCCCCGGGCAGAGTCGCTGGCTTTCGAAGTGCTGTCGCCGATGCAGCAGATGGGGCCGGTGGTCTTTGCTTCTCCGCACAGCGGCACGGACTATCCACAATCCTTTATAGACTCGTCACGGCTTGATCCGCTGGCCTTGCGGAAATCGGAAGACAGCTTTGTGGACGAGTTGTTTGCTGCTGCCCCAGACATGGGCGCGCCGTTGCTGCGGGCCCACTTTCCGCGGGCTTTTATCGACGTCAACAGGGAACCCTTCGAGCTTGATCCACAGATGTTTTCCGACCAGTTGCCATCTTATGTCAACACGCGGTCGCCGCGGGTGGCGGCAGGGTTGGGCACCATCGCACGGGTCGTCTGTTCAGGGGGCGAAATCTATAATTGCAAACTCCATTTTGATGATGCGCTGGATCGGGTCAACACCTTCTACCGGCCCTATCATGCGGCTCTCAATCGACTAGTCGAGCGAACACGGAGACAGTTCGGGCATTGTCTGCTGATCGATTGCCACTCGATGCCGTCGGTCGCCGGGCCGACGGATCCAGACAGGGGACATCGGCGAGTCGATATCGTGCTGGGTGATTGTTACGGCGCTTCGTGCGACCGGCGGCTGACCGACATGGTACGCAGGACTCTGTGCGCCCGTGGCTATATGGTACGCCGCAACGTACCTTACGCTGGCGCATTCACCACACGGAATTATGGCGTGCCGCAACTCCGCGTCCACGCTCTGCAGATCGAGATCAATCGCGCATTGTACATGAATGAGGACACATTCGAGAAGACGACGGGCTTCACCAGGCTGGCAGAAGATATGGAGATCCTGATAGCAGGGCTGATCCAATCCCGAGGAGATGCCATGTGAGTGGGCGGGCGGTGCAGGACGCAAGATTGTACTGATCCAATGACAGCCGCTGGTGATCAGGCCGATCACGAGTTCGCCACGTCCAATGAAATTATCAACTGTCTGTCGTTTGCCGAACACAGGCAGTATCATGGGTTGCCTCATCCTGATCGGCAGTTCCATTGGGCAACGACGATTCCTCGTCACATGACGATGCTTTATGGCTCTTGCCAGGAAAGGCAGAAAATTCACGCTTGACGGTCGGAACGGGAAATACCCACGATCAAGACAAAGGTGGGCCGCGACGTTGCGCGGCCCGAGTCCAGGGAGGAAACGCCCAATAAACGGAAGGCAACAAGTGCTGGCGAAAGGATCGCCTGCATGGGCGTATGACCTCGATTTTATGGCAACAGATACGTCGGAATTCAAATTTATTTTGCGTTGCAGTATATGGAGAACGAAGAAAAACCAGGTTTTTCAAAGGTTTTTGACATGAATTGTCAATACATTGCTGCAATGCAAAAAATGCATGTGTCATGTCAGAAATGCTTCATTCTTGCCCTTCGACTGCCCTGACTTTCACGATATTGTCGGGGCCAGCAACTTCGGGGCGCCCGAGTGACCGATCCCAGGCAAGATACCGGCCCAGCCGCGCGCGCCGAGAGCGCTGGCTGGATGAAGCTTTCGGAAGGCGGCCTTTTGGTTGTTGGCGGCGGCTGGCGGTTGGCGCACATTCCGCGCCTGAACCGCGAACTGGAGCGACAGCCGCATAATGCCGGAGCAATCCGGCAGGTTGATGGCAGCAAGCTGACCGCTCTTGACAGTGCTGGCGCCCAACTTCTTCTGCAAGTTGCGCCAGCACCGGATGCGATCGTCGGCTTGGCTGACCGGTTTCACGGCGTGTTGCAACGGGTCATTGATGCCAAGGATGCAATAGATCGAACACCGAAGCCCCGCCCAGCCAATGGCTTGCTGACCCGACTGGAACATATCGGGCGGCAGACCTCCGATGGCGGTCTCAAGATATATGAAATGCTGGGGTTCGTGGGTCTCTGCGTCGTCACGACGGGCAAGATACTGATCCGGCCCTGGACCCTGGATGTACGGGCTACCGCTCACCATCTTGAGAATACGGGTCTGAAAGCATTACCGATCATCGGGCTTCTTTCGTTCTTGATCGGCATTGTCGTCGCCTTCATGGGAGCACTGCAACTCCGGAAATTCAGCGCCGATATCTTCACGGTTGATCTGGTCGGCGTTTCCGTGTTGCGAGAACTGGGCGTCATGTTCGCCGCGATCATGGTGGCTGGACGCAGCGGCAGCGCGTTCACAGCCCAAATCGGCACTATGCAGATCAACGAGGAGATCGATGCGATGCGCGCGATCGGTCTGGACCCTATTGGCGTCCTGGTCGTACCGCGGGTCGTGGCTCTGGTGATCGCACTGCCGCTGTTGACGATATATGCAAACCTGGTTGGTTTGGCCGGTGGCGCTGTAATCAGCCTTGCCGTCCTGGAGATCAGCTTGACCGCCTTCCTCCAACAACTCAGTGGCGCTGTCGGCTTGCCGACACTGATGATCGGTCTGTCCAAAGCGCCGATTTTCGCCATGGCAATCGCCATCATCGGCTGTTTTGAGGGTTTCAAGGTAAGGGGAAGCGCAGCCAGTGTCGGACGCCGCACGACAACTTCGGTTGTTGAATCAATCTTCGTGGTGATCCTGATAGACGCCGCCTTTGCGATGGCTCTGTCTTGGATGGACATATGATCTCCTTCCCCGAAAATGATGCGATGCATGCCACGCCGGCGATTACAGTTCATGGCCTGGTAAACCGCTTCGGCGCGCAATGGATCCACGACGATCTGGATCTGGAAGTCATGCGCGGCGAGATTCTGGGCGTCATCGGGGGATCGGGCACCGGCAAATCCGTCCTGCTGCGCACGATCGTCGGCCTGAACCGGCCACAGCAAGGGGATATCCGGATCTTGGGCGAAACGCTGTCCGCACTGCGCGGCTCGGCGCGCAAGGCGCTGCTTGCGCGGGTGGGGGTCCTGTTCCAGAGCGGCGCATTGTTCAGCGGCCTTACGGTCGTTGAAAACATTGCGCTGGTGCTGAAATCGCATACCAGCCTGCGGCCCGAGCGAATCGACCTGCTGGCGCGTCAGAAGATCGACATGGTCGGCCTTCCCCAGGATGCGGCGGAAAAACTGCCGACCAAGCTGTCTGGCGGCATGCGCAAGCGAGCCGGTCTGGCGCGCGCGCTGGCACTGGACCCGGAAATCGTTTTTCTGGACGAGCCTACCGCAGGCCTGGATCCGATCGGAGCCAACGACTTCGATTCGCTGATCCTGGAGTTGCAGCAAAGCTTGAAACTGACGGTATTCATGGTGACACACGATCTCGATTCCCTGGTCGCGGTCACTGACAGGATTGCGGTACTGGTAGACAACAAGATACGTATCGGATCACTGGAAGAACTGCTGAACGATCCACACCCGTGGATCCAAGAGTACTTTCACGGTCCGCGTGCCAGAGCCACAAGACACGCGATCACTGGTTGAGGAGGGTCGAAACACCGTGGAGACCAGGGCGAGTTACGTACTGGTAGGGGCTTTCGTCCTTGGCCTGATTGCGGCCGGCGTGATCTTTGCACTATGGATCAGCGGCTCGACCCAGCGTGCTGACGACATCATGATGACAGTCCAGTTCGAGCAGGATGTAACCGGCTTGAACAAAGAAGCCCTTGTGCGATACCAAGGCATCCCCGTCGGCAGGGTGCGGGATATTCGCCTGGACCCGAAAAACCCCGAATTCGTCCTTGTCAATATAGTCGTGCGCCCGGACGCACAGATATATCCGGATTTTGTGGCAGCGATGGAACAACGGGGCCTGACCGGTTCCCCGTTCATTCAGTTGAAACGCCCTGATCCTAACGACCGGCAGAAAGACGTAAAACCCGTTCTGGCGGGCACGATGAGTACAGCCATGCGCGACCGGCGCATTCCCGGAACGTCGACTCAATTGCAAAAGGTGTTCGACGAACTGCCGAAGGCGATCGCCTCAATCCGCAACCTGGCCGAGCGGGCGACCAGTGTCGTGGCCAAGGTTGAGGACATGATGGTGAGCCCGTCCGGTACGAATGTTGGCAGCATTGTGAATTCCCTCGAAAAGGCGGTGGTCGCCTTCACCAGCTTCACCGATGATGCCAAGATATTTGCCAATGAGGCGCGAAAGGTGGCAGAGGAAATCAGGCCCGCGGCACGGGAATTGACGGACACGATACGGTCGGTTCGAGAGATGGCGGACAAGGCAGGGTCGGTTTTCGATGAAAAAAACCGAAATGCGTTGACCCATATACTCAGGAATGTCGAAGTGGCGAGTGCCGATGTCAGCAGATTTGTTCGGGAAGCCGAAAAACGCGCCAATGACCTTGAGCCGAGCCTGAAGGAACTGCCGAGAACACTCAGGAACTTTGGCGACTTGTCCAACAGCGCAACGCGTTTATCGGACCGGGCGTCGACATTCTTTGACGAAGCCAACCGAACTCGCATCGCGCAAATCTTGGCGCTAGCCGAGACAGCTGCGAAGGATATCAGCAGTTTTGCCCGGGAAACCAGCAACGTTGCCAACGAAGTTCGACCGGGAATCAAGAATTTGGGGCTGGCGTTGTCCCGAATTGCGGATACCGTGAGACAGGTCGAAGACGGTGCCAAGGCTTTCAGCAAGATGAGCGATCAGGTCGCTGCCATGGTAGAGGAAAACCGGCAGTCGCTAGGCCTGTTCATGAATACCGGCCTTTATGAAGTCTCCCAGTTTGTGACGGACGGCCAGCGCCTCATCAGGGCATTCAACCGCTTGATCCGTCGGATCGAGAACGATCCGTCAGGCTTCTTCTTCGGTGGCCGTGGCGGCCTGAACCCGGGGCCAAAATGATCTGTCGAATCTCCAAGCGCGCCATCAGCCTGGCAATGATCGCGATCATGGTCGTCGGATGCACGGGGCTTCTGCCCGGATCGGATCGCAAGCCGCCTCAATTGTATGATTTGAAGCCGGAGATTGCGTTCTCAAGAGATCTGCCACGCATTCGCGCTCAATTGCTGGTCGAGACGCCAACCGCATCTTCCGGTCTGCGCAGCAGCCGGGTCGCCATCAAACTGCAGCCCAGGACACTGGACTATTTTGCCGATTCGGAATGGACAGACGTCTCGACGAGCCTTGTACAAAGGCTTTTGATCGAAGCTTTCGACAATTCAGGGAAGATTCCTGGAATTACCCGGGAGGGCGGCGGTCTGCGGATCGATTATCTGCTGAAATCGGACTTGCGCGAATTCCAGGCCAAACTGTTCCAGGGTGAGCAAGCCAGTGTGAATGTTCGCATCCACGCTCAACTCGTGCGCTGGGACGGTCGGGACATTGTTGCGTCCGAGAGATTCGAGGCTTCTGTACCGCTTCAGAACCGCGATATCGCATCTATCGTCAAAGGTTTTGATCTTTCACTGAGGCTGGTCCTGAAAAAGATCGTGGAGTGGTCTCTGCGGCGCATGCATCGCGATAGCGAAGACCGGCCTCTATAGAGCGCTTGGGACGCGCGACTCCTATTTCCTGACCGGAGGAAGCTCGGAACCGGACAGATGCAGACCGACAACGCCGATGATGACCAGACCGAGCGAAATCACCTTGCCCCAGGTCAGCGGCGCGCCGAAAACAACGATCGCCATGACGGCAATGATTGCCGTGCCGAGCGCCGACCAGATGGCATAAGCCGTGGACAGTTCGATTGACTTGATCGCCATCGCCAACATTGCGAAAGCCGCAGCATACAAGAAGGCCATGGCTGTTGTGGGCCACAGCCTGGTCAGGCCTTCGGAATATTTGAGCGCTGTTGTCCCGGCGACTTCCAGAAAGATGGCAATGATCAGATAGACCCAGCCCATGCCATACGCAGATCAGTCTGCGCGCCTGTCCAGGGAAACCTAGATGCCGAAGTCTTCGAATTTCTTGTTGAACTTGGCGAGTTGGCCTCCAGTATCCACCAATCGATGTACTCCCGTCCAAGCCGGATGGGACGTCGGATCGATATCCAGCTTCATGGTGTCATTCGGCGCACCCCATGTCGATCGGGTCTTGAACTCGGTACCGTCTGTCATCACGACCGTAATTTCATGGTAATCCGGGTGAATGTCCTGTTTCATCGATCATCTCGACATATTGATCCAGCGGTGCGCTTCCTGATTATCGCAGTCGGCATTGTTCGGTAGGGAGAAGCTAGTCAGGCCGATGGCGCGAGACAAGCGGCAGGGGGGCGCAGCAACCCATGAGTTCAGCCTGTAAAGGAGAGTTCCGTTTCCTCTACGGCGACCGAGACGGCGCCTTCAATTCTTGCGATCATCCGGTCATGTGAAATGAGGGTGCGGCAGTGTTCCGGCAATGACAGGGTGATGCCGAGGAGCCACGTTGGCGCAGCACCGTTCTCCCCGAGGTTGGGGTCGGGTACCGTGAGTTGCTTGCGGGCCGGTTTGACTGGCGACGGGTCCGATGCTGCGGACGTTTCGGCGCAATCTGGAAACAGGCATCGGGGTGAGGGTTGTTCGCGGGGCTCAACGCTCTGGCGGCAGCACAGCGGATTCGATTGACGCAGGCCATCCATGGCTCTTCGACATGATGAAAGCGCCTGCCGGGATAGCGTCGGGTTTGCCGCATGCGACGGCAAGGTGATGCCCCGAGGTCTGTCGAACAACGCGTAGCGCGTCGCGATATTGGCTGGTCTGCCGATCGCTGGCCTTCACGCTGCCAGTTTGGGCACTTTAACAAACATCCCGGGGCGCTTCGTGCAATCGCCATGAAGCAAGGTGACGACGATTTGATTCTCACGCGTCTTGCGATCAGCCTACATACCCCATTTGACTTGCCGGTCGTTCGCTCGTTTCAAGTTCAGGTAACGTGCGAGTGCCCAGAGCGGGAAATAGGCTGCATAACCATGATAACGCAGATAGAAGACCCGTGGAAAACCGACTGCTGAATAATGTTCTTCCTCCCATCGGGCGCCGCGGCGCGGGGCATTCATCAAGTACCGGACGCCCTTGTCGACGGCGATATCACCGACATTGCCTGCCGCCATCAGGGTGAGCAAAGCCCAAGAGGTCTGGGACGGTGTCGATGCCTTGGACTCTGTCCGCCGGTCTCTCCAATATGTTGTGCCGTCCTCGCCCCAGCCGCCATCCTCATTCTGGCGTGATTTCAACCAGTCTATCGCCTTGCGGACATAGGGCTGCTGCATGTCTTCACCAACGGCATTGAGTGCGCTCAGCACAGACCATGTACCATAGATGTAATTGATGCCCCAACGGCCGAACCACGAACCGTCGTTTTCCTGCTCGTCCTTCAGGAACATCAGGGCTTTCTTTACAATCGGGTTGTGGCCGCTGTACCCGATCTGCGCCAGAAAGGACAGGCAACGGGCGCTGACATCCGACGTGGGCGGGTCCAGCAGTGCACCATGGTCGGCGAATGGGATGTCGTTCAGGTAGTACTTTTCGTTGTTGATATCGAAAGCGCCCCAGCCGCCGTTTGACGACTGCATCCCGACGATCCAGTCTTCGGCACGCTTGATGGCGCCGGCATATTTGGGATTGCCCTGGCGGTGCAGCATCATGCCGACAACCGCTGTGTCGTCTGTGTCCGGATAGTGTTTGTTCCGATATTGAAAGGCCCAGCCGCCGGGTTTCAGGCCCGGATTTTGCCAAGCCCAATCACCCTTGAAATCATTGATCTCGACGTTCAACAGCCAGTCGGCCGCCCGGACCATCACTTCTTCGTTCGGTTCGATGCCAGTCTCCAGCATGGCATACCCGGCAAGCGAGGTATCCCAAACCGGTGACACACAAGGCTGGCAATAGGCTTCTTCTTCCTTGATGACGAGCAACTTTTCAATGGCGGCCTTGGCCTTCACAAGGCTCAAATCATCCTCGGGCATGCCCAAAACCGTCATCGCCTTGACCGCGTTGATCATCGCCGGGAAGATGGCGCCCAGCCCGTCTTCGCCATTAAGACGCTCAAGCGTGAATTCCTTCGCCTTGCAGAGAGCCTTGGCTCGGCGCTTCTTGGAAAATCTTGGCTCGATCACGCGAAGCCAGCGATCAATCACGATCAGGCATGCACCGGCAAACGAGCCGGTCGAGTTCACATGGTATTGCCTGACCTTTTCCGCCGGAGTGACGAACAATTCGCCGATGTGGGCGCCCCTGGGATTTTTCGCTTTGGGCTTTTGCGAGATCAGCACCAGCAGCGGTACAATCACTGTCCTGGACCAGTAGCTCACCTTGCTCATGTGAAACGGGAACCACCGGGGCAGCAGCATGATCTCGACCGGCATCACCGGCACGGCGCGCCACGGCACCTGGCCGTACAATGCGAGCAGGATTCGCGTGAACACGTTCGATTTCTCGGCGCCGCCGTGCGCCAAAACAGTTGCGCGTGCCTTTGCCATGTGCGGCGCATTGACGTCGTCACCGATCACCTTGAGTGCGAAGTAGGCCTTTACGGTGGCGCTCATGTCGAACTCGCCGTCATGGAAAAGCGGCCAGCCCCCGTCTTCGTTCTGCATACGCCGCAGATATTTTCCTATCTTGCATTCGATTTCTTCGTCGGGCGGATCCCCCAGAAAATGCCGATACAAGATGTATTCGGCTGGGATTGTTGCGTCGGCCTCCAGTTCGAAGACCCAATGACCGTCCGACTGCCGCGCATCGCCCAGTTTTCCGCGCATCTCGTCGACCAATCCGCTGATCGCGCATAGCGACGTTGGCGCGCGTCCGGGATTCATCCCGACCGTATCCGGTGTCGCGCTGGTGCAGCCTTCCAAGCTCATGGGATCAATTTCCGGTATATGCCTGTCACGTTGCTTGGCATGGCTTTGGTCGTTGCGGCGTAAACATTCGATGCGGCGCGAAAACATCAAGAACAAGGCCGCTGGCGGGATGGTGCGCCGACAGCGACGGCTGCCCGTTCCCCTGACCGGATTGCCCCTTCTATGGTGGAAGGAAGACCTGTGGCGGTCCAGTCGCCGGCGAGATAAAGGTTCGGAAAGTCAGTCCTTGCGGCAGGCCGAAGGAGATTTTGGGCCGGAGTCTGAGCAATGGTGGCGCGTTTCTCGGTCACTACCCGTACCGGCGGTACCGGGCCGTCAAGAGAAACGGCGCGACAGATCTCCTGCCAAACCGTTTCGGCAACCTGATCATGGGGCATCTCGGCCTCACGATGTCCGGCACTGATCGTGACGGACAGGATATCGCCTCGCACGAACAGCCACTGCGCCGTACCGCCGACCAATCCCAGCAATGGCAGATTTTCGGGTAGCGTAACAGGTTCAGGTGTCACGAAGTGCAGGTTGACGATAGGGCAATATTCCGTCGGAACCTTTAGCGCTGGCACCAGGTCGGCAGCGACGGCGGGCGTCGTCGCGCAGATCACGGCGTCTTGCGCGTCGACCGCAACAACCGAGTCGCCAAGCGACAAGGCCGCGATGCCTTGCGCGCCGAATTCCAGCGCGCGGACACGATTGTTGAAGCGGATCTCTGCACCATTCTCGCCAAGCCAGTCCAGCGCCGGCGCAACGAAGCTTTCCGTCAACCCGTTGCGAGCAATGCATGGCCGGAAAGCTATCTCGCCGCGGAGGAGAATTTCCGTCATCAAAGGCCACAGCAATCGTGCAGCACCCTGTTCCGCTGCCGTGTTCAGCACTGCTACCGCCATCGGCTCCCAAAACCTGCGGTACAGGCGCTGCCGCGCCGTACCGTCCGTGTCGCTGAACAACCCGCTTACCGTCCGCTCCCCGGCGCGCGCCAGCCGGACCGCCGAAAGATGATGCGCAGTTTCGGTCCCCGGCGTCCGGCGCGCAGCCGAGAAAATCCACCAGGGAAAAGGACCTGCGTTCGGTCTAATCACCCATTTTTCGCCACTTTCCAGATCGACAAAGGGCAGTTGTGCCGGCGCGACTTCAATCAGCGAATCGGCGGCACCGACCGTCTGCAGAAAGCGCTTTGCCGAACGGTTGCCGGAGAGCAGGAGATGATTGCCGTTGTCGACCCAGCGGTCCAGATGCCGATCATGATAGGATCGACATCTCCCTCCCGCTTGCCCTGCCGTTTCCAGAACGGTCACGCGCCAGCCTCGCCGGACAAGTTCAACCGCGGTGGACAGACCGGCGAGGCCCGCGCCGATGATCCAGGCTGTAGGAGCGCCCCTGCTCACGGCGTCAGATCAGCCCGTGGCGCAGTACAATCCAGAGTTTGCGAGCCTTGTTCAGCGAAACCGGCTGACTGTAGTTTGACCAGCCCCGCCTTTCCAACGCGCCGAGAATCCCCCGGTAAGCCATCATCATCATGCGTGCGGGTCGCATCGAACTCCGCCGGCATTTGCGCATGTGACGCAATGCCAGGCGATTGTGGTCCTTGGCCATCCGCGCGATTTCGTTACAAACCTTGGGCAGCGCTGCATGGCGGAGCACATCCAGCGGTTCCCGGGTCGTGATCCCCTGAGCATCGAGTAGTTCTGCGGGCAGGTACAGCCGCCCCCGTTTTGCGTCTTCATCCAGGTCGCGCAGGATATTTGTGAGTTGCAATGCCCGTCCCAGATGGTGGGCGACGAGCCGAGCACGCTCTTCTTTGGCACCGAAAGCTCGGACGGACAGGCGTCCGACCGATGATGCCACGCGATCACAGTAGATATCCAGTACAGAAAGACTGGGCGCTTGAATATCTTCCAGCGCATCCATCTCCATTCCATCGATGATGGTAAGAAAATCCTCCTTTTCAAGCCCGAACTGTCGCACTGGCCGCACTAACGCTCGGGCAGTGAGAAACGCGGGTTCTCCGCTGTATATTTGCTCTACTTCCTCTCGCCAGAATTTCAGGCGTCCGATCTTGTCCGATGCCGGAGCAGGATCGTCGGCAATATCATCCACTTCCCGGCAAAAAGCGTAGATGGCGTACATCGCCGTGCGCCGGTCTTCTTTCAGAATTTTCATCGCGGCAAGGAAAGATGTCCCCGATGCCTGAGCGATATTCCGCGCATGGATTTGGGCTTCGAAATCCGGTGACGGCAGGTTGAGCGTCGTTTTGGCGCTCGACGCCCTGTCACCGGTTCCTGAAAAGGCTTTGGCGGCTGTCACGGTTGAACCGTTGATTCCTGATCGTCGGCGGGTGAGATGAGGCTGACACGAAATGAAGTCTATCATCCAGCGAGATGTTGCGTCACGCGTATTCGATCCGATCCCTGGCGGGACTTCCGCAGGAATCGTGTACGGGCTTCCTGACGAGCGGCTCGCTGAAACACCAGAACGGCAAGACCATGCAACCGGATTATTGCCTGTAACAGAAGACCGTCGGCCGCCCCGGTGACGAGATTGATGCTGGCCGCAGCGCGGCGGACTCGCAAGTCGATGGCCCAGGCGCTGGCTCGAACCGGAGGATCGCAGGCCGGGCTGAGACCGTTTCATCAACTGACGCACCACGGTGCGGCTGCAACGGGGCTGGGGGCAGGATATACCTCTCTTGCGCGGGAGCAATTGTCGAAATCGCGCTGGGTCGTGGCCGCCATTCGCGCCGGCGAATGGCCAAAACCCGGCTTGTCTTTCCAGACAGTCGCCACCAGGCCACAAGAAGCGCGAGCAAGGCGGCATGCCGCCAGATGCATCATCTGCCCAGCGTTGGCCACCCAAGCCATACTGACCAACGACGACCGAGTTCGCGCAGAACGCCGCCGGTGGCCGTCACTGCTGCCCGCGACTTGGCGAGTTCAATCCGCGTCGCCAACGGATCTCCCGACCGCAAACGCCTGGACAGCGTACGCGCCAAAGAATGGATCGCAGCGCTCTCCAGCGCCAGTCGGCGACTGCACAAGACGGGCATCAGACCCTGGGCGGCATCCAGCAGCCGGTCGACGCCGTCGAGGCAACTGTCTTTGACCCGCACCATTCCCGGTGGCATCGCGTTACCCCGCAGAGCATCTATCGTAACCCCTTCAGCCGCCATCCAGTCTTCCGGCAGATAAACCCGGTCGAGCGTCTGGAGATCGTCGGCGCAATCTTGCAGGTGGTTGATGACCTGCAGGGCGTTGCATAACGCGTCGGAGGCGGGCCATGCAGAATCCGGTCCGCCATGCAGATCGACCAGGAACCGGCCGACCGGCGCTGCCGAATGCCGACAATAATGCATCAGGTCATCCCAACTATCGTAGCGGGACTTCACAGCGTCCTGCTTGAAGGCAACGATCAAGTCGCGGCAGTGCTGAATGACGTGACCGGTTGTCGCCATTTTTTCGCGGATACGATGCGCTTTGGCGTAGGCAAGGTCATCCGTTTCACCCAGCAGCGCCCGATCAAAACCGTCGAGACGGGCGATCTTGTCTTCCGGCGACAAATCGGGATTGTCGGCGATGTCGTCTATAGCCCGTGCATAGGCGTAAAATGCTGCAACTTGGGGACGAAGCGTCTTTGGTAGCAGGAACGACCCGACGGGAAAATTCTCATCGCGCGCGCCCTTGCCGGAAGGGGTCTCGACGGTTGTCATGAGGAACCGCCGAACTGGACTCCGGCGCAAGACGGGATGGCGGGCATCATGCGTGTGATCAAGGCTATCATCAGCAACGATTCAACAGCGAGGCAGCGATGCGGCCCGCTATCACGTTCGCAGGCCGATGCAAATCCTGTAGGAACCCTTCTCCATGTACGCTGATCCGAAACGATTCGCCCATGCGTGTCGATGACTTTGACTTTGACCTTCCAAAAAACCGGATCGCCCAGGTTCCGGCCCGCCCGCGCGATTCTGCACGTCTGCTCCACATAGGAGAGAGATTTGCCGATCATCTCGTACGCGATTTACCGTCCTTGCTGCGCTTCGGCGATATCCTGGTCCTGAACGACACCAAGGTGATTCCGGCCCGGCTCACAGGCCGGCGCACGGCCGATCGCGGAACCGCTAAAGTCGAAATCACGCTACATCAGAACATCACCGAGAGCAACGATATACAGGCGCAGTGGCGAGCCTTCGCAAAACCGGGACGGAAGCTGAAGCCCGGCGATATCATCGAGTTTAGCGGGGTGCCCCGCGCAACCGTGCTGGACAAGCGCCAAAGTGGCAACATCCTGCTGGCGTTCGATTGCACGACTGCCGACTTGTTGGAGCGGCTGCAGGCAGCGGGGGAAATGCCCGTACCGCTCTATATCTCTCGAACACAGCCTGTTTCGGAAGATTGCCGCGACTACCAAACCATCTATGCGCGCAAGCCCGGGGCCGTCGCGGCACCGACCGCCGGACTGCATTTTACGAAGGAACTGTTTGCGGCCCTTGAAGATCGCGGCATCGCGCATTGTTTTGTCACGCTGCATGTCGGTGCAGGCACTTTTTTGCCTGTCACGGCAGACCGGCTGGCCGACCACAAGATGTACGCGGAGATCGGTCACATGACTCAGGAAGTCGCCGACACCCTGAATGCCGCAAAGGCGGACGGTGGCCGAATTGTTGCAGTTGGCACCACCAGCCTCCGGCTGCTCGAAAGCGCCCTGGATGCAGAAGGCGTGCTCCATCCTTTCAAGGGCGAAACGAACATCTTCATCACGCCCGGCGCACCGGTCCGCAGCGCTGATGTCCTGCTGACAAACTTTCATCTGCCGCGATCCACCCTGTTCATGCTGGTCTGCGCTTTTTCGGGTATCGACCGAATGAAGGCGGCATATGCCCACGCCATCGAACAGAATTATCGCTTCTACTCTTACGGAGATACCTGTTTGCTGGAACGTCTGGATGAATGCGTTCAGCTTTGATGTGCTGGCAACAGACGGCCCGGCCAGGCGCGGTCGCCTGTACACGGCTCACGGCACTGCCGAGACACCCGCTTTCATGCCTGTCGGCACCGCGGGCACCGTCAAGGGCATGCTGCCGGACCACGTCGCCGGAACCGGTGCAGAGATCATATTGGGGAACACTTATCACCTGATGCTGAGACCGGGGTCGCAGCGGGTGAAGACGCTGGGCGGTCTGCACGCGTTCATGGGCTGGCCCGGCCCGATACTGACGGACAGTGGCGGTTTTCAGGTCATGTCGCTAGGCGCGCTGCGCGACTTGACCGAAGACGGCGTGACGTTCCGCTCTCATATCGACGGCAGCAAGCACCACCTGACCCCGGAACGATCGACGGAGATTCAGGACAACCTCGATTCCACGATCACCATGGTCCTTGACGAATGTACTCCCTGGCCGGTTGAGGAAGGTGCGGCAGCAGATTCGATGAGATTGTCCATGCGCTGGGCGAAACGCAGTCGCCATGCATTCCGCGCGCGTCCCGGTTACGGCCAATTTGGTATCGTCCAAGGCAGCATCTTTCCCGATCTGCGGGCGGAATCCGCCACTGCCCTTGCAGACATCGGATTTGAGGGTTATGCCGTCGGCGGTCTGGCGGTCGGCGAAGGCCAGCAAAAAATGTTCGATACGCTGGACGTGACGACACCTCAAATGCCTCAGGCAAGCCCACGCTACCTGATGGGTGTTGGCCGGCCGTCAGATATCGTGGGTGCCGTCGCGCGCGGATTTGACATGTTTGACTGCGTCCTGCCGACCCGATCGGGTCGGACCGGCAAGGCCTTCGTGCCCGGTGGCGAACTCAACATCCGCAATGCGCGCCATGCCGAATCCGGAACACCGATCGATCCCGACTGCCGCTGCCCGGCCTGCCGACAGTTCAGTCGCGGGTATATCCATCACTTGTTCAAGGCTGGCGAGATGCTCGGTTCCATCTTGTTGACCTGGCACAACCTGCAGCACTTTCAGGATCTGCTACGGTCAGTCCGGGATGCCATAGACGCGAGTGGTTTTTTCGCCTTCCGCCGCGATTTTGCCGCCCGCGAGGTAGCTTTCGACCCGCAGTCGAATTAGCGACCTTTTGCTGAAACCTGTGAACACGGAGTTTGTTCCTTGACTCTCTGTGCCCTGCGATGGGTGTGGATGCCTGGATGACGACCGGGAAGACGCCGATGATTGATCTGAGTGACGAGACGGTTTGAGATCACGCGGCGGGCTCGCCGCTGCAAGACGCAGCACGACCCTGCCTGATGAGCGCAGATCATGTTCCATGCGGCCAAGATCCCGATCAATCTGAAGATTGCGGCTCTGTTGGCGTTATTCATCAGGGCCTTGTTTCAGTCGATTAAACTCCGCGCGCCAAGGGCCATGGTCCGCGCGGAGCCGAAGAAGCCTCCCGTCACTCCCTTCCTGCTACGGCCTCGCGAGCCGCTGTACGCGTTCCCTGCTCCCGTCATCCCGTCAGGGGCGCGCGCCTGAACTTGCGCCGCGACGGCTCCCGCGAAAAACGTGGCCGGATCAATCATGGATGAAGCCCTTGTACCAAAGCGACATAATCCCGATCGTCAGGCGGAATGACGCCGTTTCGGATCAGGAAGTCAATGATGACAAGATTGCAGTTGAATTTGAAAGACCGGGTCTTCGCGACCGTCTTGGCAACTTTTTCAATTGGCCAGAGGAAAAAGTCGGCGATTTCTCCGTCCGTATTACGGGGCCTGAAATCCGGGGGCAGTTCGAGATCGAAACAGAACTGGACATCAGGCTTCAGGCCCTCCGGCGCTTCCTGAATATAAGTGATCGCACCAACCGGCCGGGCCTGCCGGGCGAGGTCGGCGGGAATGTCCGCTTCCTCTGCGCATTCCTTGATCAGATTCTCGATCAGACCAAGCCCCGTTGGCTGGCCCCCGGCAACCATATTATCCAGCATGCCGGGATAAGTGGGCTTGTCATCAGCGCGTCGGCCGATCCACATGTGCAGGCGACCGTTCTTCCAGGTATAGCCGTTCACATGAACTCCCCAGGCACGCAGACCGAAAAAAGGCACGGCAGACCGATCAATGACAAACCGGGGTGGATCACCGAAGTTCCAGGTAGCCGGATAGAGTTCTGCCCGAAGCGCCGGAATATGGCCTGCCGCCTCAAGAGTTTCTGCTGCTGCCGCCATGCCGGCCGACCTTGCCTCGACCGTTGTGAAATCCGCTTGGAACTCGATGGTTTCACCTTTTCCACGGCGTAGTAGCGGTGATGATTTTAGCAAGATCGCGACTCGGTCGCGACGGACCCTGCCGAGCACGCTGCCGTCGACGACAAAGTCCATATAGGCGGAGGAGTCATGTCGATTGATCTCCCGGATCCGGTCCAGGAAGCTCATCGACTGCCACTGATCGCAAGATGATTGTAGGGATTGATGCTTTGAGCCATCATGAATCCTGAAGGGTTGGCGCGGTCTTGCCAGACGATGTTCGGAACGTTGACGACGCGGAGAAAACTTGCCGAGACGGCTACTCTGCCTTGCCTACGGTCATGTGTATTCTTTTGACACAAGCCATTGTAAATCAATTTTTCCTGTCTTGCGGCGCTCTCGACCCTTCCGTTCTCGCTTCGTAGAGACTTCGCTGCACTCCGATTTTCGGTCGTCCGATTTCGGGTTGGTTGCGCGAAACTTCCGCCTCAAGTGACCCGAACGGCACCTCGACATGATAATTCCTGTCACAGGATGGAAGGCATTCCTCAAGCGTATCGCGTACTGCTCTACCCGGCGGCACCAAGGCCTGCATGGCCCGGGGGGCCGGATCAGGACAGGTCCAAACGCATTTCTGTCGTGCACCACGGCGACAGCGCGTCCGAGGTCGAGTCGCCGTTCGGACCACAGGCATGAAGAGACTCCGGCTGGATATACCATGCACATCAAGGCTGGCCTCTCTGAGACAGAGGTGCCGCCAGGGTTCAACGAGAACTCCTGCTTCCATGGGGGAGGAGAGAGACTCGGGAGTTTTCCCGGACGGCCGCCTTGAGACGATGCAGCGGGTCGCCGCTCATACCGCCATGCATCTGACGCCTCCGATAGACCGTGACCGTACAGAACCTCGGCGGGTCGCAGCAGCCATACGATCTCCACCAGATCGGAAGGCTGTCTGGTTAGTGGCAATCCGCCTCAGGTCTAGACTCCGAGGCAATCCGATGCGGCAGAATCACCGCACTCATGCGCATTCTTCCGCCGGACGAAGGAATACGCCGTGACAACCCGTCCAATTTTTGATCCCGGCCTCGAAAAGGGATCGATAATATCAGTGACTGCATTGGCTAGTCCGCCATGACTGTCTCTTTTGAATTGTCTATCTTCAATGACATGACATTGGTTGTAGCGCATTTTCATTCGACAATTCTCCTCCGGCTCCATATCCGGCCGAACGAGATAATGTGGTCGGCATGACCCCGACAAGGCCCATCTGCACTGACATTGTCCTGATCGGCGGTGGCCACGCCCATGTCGAGGTCATCCGCCGATTTGGCCTGCAGCCTGTTCCCGGTGTGCGCCTGAATCTGATCTCGGCTCCAGTCGACACGCCCTACTCAGGCATGCTGCCTGGTCACCTCTCTGGTCACTACGATTTCGATGACTATACCATTGACCTGCAGCAACTTTGCCGGTTTGCCTGTGTGCGCCTGATCGTCGATCGCGCGACCGGCTTGGATCGGGAAACACAACAGGTCTGGCTTCGGGACAGGCCGCCGGTCGCTTATGATTTACTGAGTATCGACATTGGCTCGACGCCCGACACAAGGGATATTGATGGCGCAGATCACGCCATTCCAATAAAGCCAATACCGGAATTCCTCGAAAAATGGTCTGAAGTTGAGCAACAGGCCGTGAAGCGTCAGGGGCACATTGACGTGGTCGTAGTCGGCGCCGGCGTCGGCGGTGTCGAAGCCACGCTTTCACTGCACTACAGACTGCGGAGGCGTCTGCAAGATCAGCGGGTTCTGAAGACTGCACCGCGATTCACGATCCTCTCAAGGTCGAAGCCGGCGATGGTTGGGCATGCTCCGGGGGCGCGCAAGCGGCTACGCAATGCCCTGAGGAAAAAGGGAATTCGGCTGATCGAAGGAGAAGCTGCAGTTCGTATTCGTAACGGATCAGTCGCTGGACATTCCGGCAACGGCTATCTCGCCGATGCGGTCGTCCTTGCCACATCAGGTCGCGCGGCTTCCTGGCTGGCCGGGACAGGCTTGGAGTCAGATAGTCGCGGTTCCATCAAGGTCGGGGAAACTCTGCAGTCCGTGACCGACCCCAAGATATTCGCGGCAGGAGATTGCGCAGCCATGCTGCCCGTGCCGCTACCGCAAGCGGGCGTTCATGCCGTCCGTCAAGGACCCGTCCTGTCGGAAAACCTGCGTCTTGCAGCGACGGGGGAGGCGCCGGTTTCCTTCAAGCCGCAGCGTAATATCCTGGCGCTGATCTCACTTGGGGAGCAACGGGCCGTAGCTTCAAAGAGTCTGTTTTCGGCAGAGGGAGAGTGGATTTGGCGTTGGAAGGATCGGATCGACCGGCGCTGGATGGCACGATACGATGATGCTCTGACCGATATGCCGATCATGGTGTCGTCGAGCGGCGCACAAACCGATATGCGCTGCGGCGGTTGCGGAGCAAAAGTACCCCAAGCCGTTCTGCGGTCCGTGCTGGAAAGACTGAAAGCGGATCCGGAAACCAGCGCCGTGCTTGAGTTGGATCTGGCCGACGACGCGACCGAGATTCAGGCGCCAAGCCGGTCGTCGTTGTTTCAGACTGTTGATCAATTCCGCTCTTTCGTCGACGATCCCTTCCTGTTCGGCCAGATCGCCGCGAACCATTGTCTGGGGGATGTCTACGCCATGGGCGGGCGACCGTTGTCCGCGCTGGTGACCATTACGCTGCCCCATGCCGAACCGGTCATCGTCAAGCGGGATCTGGAGCAGTTGTTGCGTGGGGTATTGGCAACGCTGCAAAAAGCTGGTGCTTTTCTGGTTGGCGGCCATACGGCCGAGGGCGCCGAATTGACAGTGGGGTTGACGGTGAATGGGATCGTCGAGAGGGCGTCGCCCTGGCGCAAGGGTGGGATGATCGCAGGTGACCAGATCATCCTCAACAAGCCCCTGGGAACCGGTGTCGTGATGGCGGCAGAAATGGCGCGGAGAGCCAGGGGGCGGGACGTTCGCACCGCATTGATGCAGATGGCGGCCAGTAACGCAGCAGCCGTCGACATCCTGTGGGACCACGGTACCACTGCTTGTACAGATGTCACGGGATTTGGCTTGGGAGGGCATTTGCTCGAAATGCTGGAGGCGTCGGGCTGTCGAGCCGTGCTCGACGACGGCGCCTTGCCGGTTCTTCCCGGCGCAACTGACTTGCTGGCGCAAGGGGTGGCCAGCACACTTCATCCGGCAAATGCAGCATCAATCGCGCCGTTGTGCGACGGCGAGGCGCCGGCCATCCTTGCTGACCCGCAGACATCTGGTGGATTGCTGGCATCTGTTCCGGCAGCGCATGCTGCGGCCTGTGTGACTGCGCTCCGCTCTGCCGGCTATGATCAGGCAGCCATGATCGGAACGGTCCAGCCGGTGGAAGACGCGAAGGCAGGAGTCGGGTTCGCGGTCCAAAATCGAATTGGACAGACTTCAGGGCGTCGTTGCTAAACAGAATCGTGACGTGATCTTCAGATCAAATTGCGGCATCTCAAGAGGATCATTGTTCAGCAGCGACGTTGACGATGATTTTGCCAAACTCGTTGATGCCAAGCTCTTCACGAAATCCTTCGGAAAGCAAGACCTTGTCTTCCTCCAACGGAATACCGATGGAATCGGCAACCCGATCGATGGCGTTGAAGTTGGCGGCGACCGCAGCGGCATCGACTAGCGCGGCGAATCCCATTCGATCGACCACCACTTGCCGGGCAGCAGCAATTTCGTCGGCATCGTGCCCCACAACAGCTTCGGCCAGGCGAATGAGCACATCTGCGCCGGGAATTCCGGTGTCATGTCCGGAATCTCCGAGAACGGCGCTCAAATCGTAGTTTTCACCGGCATGTTCGCCGCTCGCACGGAGCAGTGCCACATGGCTGGTGGTTCAGTAGACGCACTGGTTGATGGCGGAAACCCGGCCGGCAACCAGCTCGATCTGAGCGTGAGTAATGGCTCGGTATTCCGTCGAGAAATCCCGCATCTGAATGCCGTTCATGTACAGTGTGTTGGCCATCGACCAGAACTGCCGCTGTGTATCCGGCACGGAGGTCAGCGCCCGTCGGATATGAGCTGCCGTGGGCGGACCACCCGGGAAGAACTCCTTTTGAAGGGGCCCGTCGATTTCCGGACGAATTGTCGGCACAAAAGCAAGCTCACGATTGAGTTGATCTTCTGGCACTCGTTCACCCGATGGTGCGCCAGATTGCGGTTCGGGAAGCTTTGGCGGTTCGATACCGATGCCTCGGCAGAAGGTATCGATACCGACCGTGCAGGCGATCACGCCAATCGTCTCGACATATTCGGTTTCCGGGACGCCGCTATCGCGTATGGCTTGGAACCAGTGTTCTGCAATACGACCGGAAGCGGTCATGACCCGATGGACGATCTCCACCTTCTCGGCCGGCAACATGCCCAGCGAATCATGTTTTCCCTGCACCGAGTAGGGGGACAACGCCTCCTTCCGCCTGGCACACAACGCGCAGTGTCGCGCGTGCCGGCTTTCCGCAGCAATGGCAACCCGCACCTCTGCGGTCAGCCATGTCCCCGGCTCGCCTATCTGGGCCCAGACCCGCGGAAGCACCTCTACAATATCGCCCCGGATCGGCATTGAAGCTGCATCGAAGGCCAGAATACTCATCAGCGATCCTCCCTGGAGTAACGGCAAGTCCTTTACGGTAACGGCAGCCATTGATGGCGGCAAGGAGATCGAATATCAGCGGCTTGCGATCACTTTCTTGCGCGCTGTGCGATGTTTGGCGCGCTGCGCCACAGCGTGGCGGGCATTATCTCCTTCCAGCGACGGTTGGCTGATCGTCAGGTCCGCGCAAGGGGAAGGACGCAACGGTTGGACAATATCGGCAAATTTTTGGCAATGGGCGGCTACGCGCCTTACGTCTGGTCGGCTGTTGGCTTGACGGTGGCCGTGATGGCTGTACTGGCTTGGCAATCATGGCGGAGCCTGAGCCGGGCTGAACGGGCGGTTTCCGATCTCGAACAGAAATGAAACCACCAGGCAGGTGGTGAACACAAAGGCGGCTTCGGAGGCAGAAGGTGCGTCCTAAACGACGCCGAATGGCATTCCTGGGTCTTGGCCTTGTGCTGCTGACAGCCGCCGTGGGTCTGGTGCTGGCGGCTCTCGGCGATGGTGTCACCTTTTTCTTCACACCGTCCAAGGTGGCGGAGAAGAAAGTCTCGGCGGGGCAGCAATTTCGCCTCGGCGGCCTGGTCGAGCAGGGCAGCCGCAAGATACTCAGGGATGGAGTCACCGTTTCTTTTCGGGTGACCGACTGCATCAAGAGCTTGTCGGTTGTCTACACGGGCGTCCTGCCGGACCTGTTCCGCGAAGGACAGGGTGTCGTCGCTATCGGCCGACTGGAGCCGTCCGGTGTTTTCCGCGCCGAAACCATCTTGGCCAAGCATGACGAAAACTACATGCCCAAGGACCTGGCCGATCAATTGAAGGAACAGGGCAAATGGCACGAGCACGGCGGGGGCAAGCCTTGTCCCGATACCGGAACATAGGCAGAGAGATGGTATTTTGACCGCGGAAATAGGACACTTTGCCTTGATTGTTGCCGCGGTTCTGTCGTTCGGACAGGGTGTGCTGCCGCTGGTCGGAGCCAGTCGGCGGCATGGTGGCCTGATGGCACTGGGCGGGACGCTCGCCACGGGCCAGTTCGTTTTTGTACTGCTCGCCTTTGGCGCGCTGACCTGGGCCTATCTGGTGTCGGATTTTTCTGTCGCCAACGTGGCTCAGAATTCTCACAGCAAGAAGCCGGTCCTTTACAAGATCACCGGGGTCTGGGGCAACCACGAAGGCTCCATGGTGCTCTGGTGTCTGATTCTCGCCCTGTTCGGTGCCTGCGTGGCCTGGTTTGGCTCCAACGTTGCGCCCAGCCTGCGCGCCCGGGTGATTGGCATCCAGGGGATAATCGGCTTCGGCTTCCTGACCTTTGTCCTGCTGACATCGAATCCCTTCAACCGGATAAATCCCATGCCCCTGGACGGCCTGGGCCTGAACCCGATTCTTCAGGATCCGGGTCTCGCCTTCCACCCGCCACTTCTGTACCTGGGCTATGTAGGCTTCAGCGTCACTTTCTCGTTTGCCATCGCTGCGTTGCTCGAAGGGCGGGTTGATGCCTCTTGGGGTCGTTGGGTACGGCCTTGGGCCTTGGCGGCATGGTCCTTCCTGACCCTTGGCATCGCACTCGGCAGCTGGTGGGCCTATTACGAGCTTGGCTGGGGCGGCTTCTGGTTCTGGGATCCGGTCGAGAACGCGTCGTTCATGCCCTGGCTGGTTGGAACCGCACTGTTGCACAGCTCTGTTGTCGTGGAAAGGCGCGACGCGTTGAAAAGCTGGTGTGTTCTTCTGGCCATCCTGACCTTTTCGCTCAGTTTGCTGGGGACATTTCTGGTTCGCTCCGGTGTGCTGACTTCCGTACACACGTTCGCGACTGACCCGGAACGCGGCCTGTTCATCCTCGGCATCCTGATCCTCACCATCGGAGGAGCATTGGCGCTTTATGCCTGGCGTGCGCCGATCCTCAAGGGCGGCGGCCTGTTCCGGCCCGTCTCGCGCGAGGGCTCTCTGATCCTCAACAACCTGATGCTGACAATCGCAGCACTGACAGTACTGTTTGGTACGCTGTACCCGCTGATCATCGACGGGCTGGGCTTGGGCAAGATCAGCGTCGGGCCACCATATTTCAACGCCACCTTCATTCCGTTGATGGTTCCGATGATTGTCGCCATGGGAATTGCGCCTTTCCTGCCCTGGAAACGGGCCGACTTCGGAGCGGCGATCAGCCGGCTGATTCCTGTGGGTCTTGTCACCATCCTGGTCGCCGCGGTGATCATGTATCTGGAAGACCAGTCCAGCTTTCTCGCTGCCCTTGGCATTGGTCTGGCAGTCTGGTTGGTCGGCGCGTCGCTGCGGGAACTGGCCGGTCGTCTAAATCTCTTTCGTGGCTCACTCGGCGCCTCGCTTCGACGGGCGGCGGGCCTTCCGCGCGGTGCGTGGGGAATGACGATGTCGCACGCCGCGGCCGGCGTGATGGTGGCCGGGATCACCGCTTCCGGCGTTTGGCAGACCGAGGTTATCCGCTACATGAAGGCTGGCGACCGGGTTGACGTCGCAGGCTATTCCATAACCTTCAACGGCGTGCGCGAGTTCCAAACCAGCAACTATGTGGCTCGCCAAGGCATTTTTGCTGTGTTGCAGGATGGGGTCAACATCGCTACATTGCGGCCGGAAAAGAGGATTTACCTGCCTCAACGCATGCCGACGACGGAAGCTGCCATACGGACCAACCTGTTGGCAGACCTGTATGTCGTCCTGGGGGATCCGAACAACGAGGGCGGTTATGCCGTGCGGCTGTATCACAATCCGCTTGTCGCCTGGATCTGGGTCGGCGCAATCCTGATGTTTCTGGGTGGCGTCGTGTCACTGACTGACAGAAGGCATCGGGTCGGCGCGCCAAGGCGTTCCACAAGATCGACAGTGGCGCCATTGGCCAAGGCCTGACTCGTTGGGATCGAGCCGGATACTGTTCCTTGTGCCGTTGGCAATCTTCATCTTGGTGGCGGCCGTCGCCGGAAATTACCTGTTGGAGAACCGTGACCCGAGATTGCTGCCGTCGGCCATGATCGACAAGCCAGTGCCCGCTTTCCGGCTGAAAGGTTTGAGCGTCGATGGTCGAGAAGTGGCGAAAGGCTTCTCAAGCGACGATTTCAAGGGGCACATCACGGTCCTCAACTTCTTCGCCAGTTGGTGTGGCCCTTGCCTGGTCGAGCACCCTCAGGTGATGGCGTTGGCTGGGACGAGGGGTGTGGTGGTATTGGGCGTAAACTACAAGAACAAACCGGCCGATGCGGCAGCCTGGTTGACCCGAAACGGCAATCCCTACGCAAGGATCGGTGTTGATCCTCAAGGCGATCTGGCAATCGAGTTCGGCTTGTATGCGGTGCCGGAGACGTTCGTCATTGACCACACCGGACGCATACGCGTGAAGCATGTCGGTCCTATCACAGAAGACGTTTTGCAGGAGAACCTGTTGCCAGCCATCAGGGCGTTGCAGAGATGAGGAGCCTGTCGGTTCTTCTGTCATTCCTGTCGTTCCTTGCCGCCAGTCCATCGATTGCCATCGGCCCTGGCGAGGCGCTGAAAGACGCCGCGCTGGAAGCGCGAGCGCGCGGTATTGGCCGCCAGTTGCGCTGTCTCGTCTGCCAGAACCAATCGATAGATGATTCCGACGCACCCCTGGCTCAAGATTTGCGTCGTCTGGTGCGCAAGCGGCTGAAAGCCGGCGATACGAACAAGCAGGTTTTCGCCTATGTTCATTTGCGCTACGGGGACTTCGTTCTGCTTCGCCCACCGATCGATACCCGCACTTGGCCGTTGTGGTACGGCCCACCGGTTTTCCTGATCTTTGCCCTGTTCTTGATTTTGATGCGAACACGTCGGCGGCGACAGACACGCGCAAATCGGGACAGCCCCCTGTCAGTCGAAGAGACCGCTCGGGCTGACGCCCTGCTGAACGGAAAGGGTGATCCGCGATGAACGAAATTTTCCGGTTGGACGCGGATCACGGGTGGCGAAGCGGCAGAACGGGACCGGGCATGATATTCTGCCCGGAATTCTCTCGAAGGTAATTTCTCTTATCGCCTGCTGATGACTTGCGGCAATATCAGCATCGACCGGAGACAGTCGAAAATGGCGCAGGCGAGGCGCTGCCACTCTGCCGAAGATAGGCACGCGGGCAAGTCCGGCGTGGTCGTGCAGGGATGACGGGATGCCAGTGTCAGCAGCAGGTGAAAAATCCGCTTCGGAACAGATTTTGGCAATCCTTTCCAGATTGGCCGCGAAATTCTCGCCGCCGAAACCGCTGACCCTGTGACAGTTCAGGCACAGAGCGGCACCCTCCCAGCGCGGCGTGCAAGATTTTCCGGTAACACAGAAGCGCTTGACGGTGGCGAGGATGTCGTCTGCCGCCTTGGTCCAGCAAAAGGGTCCGGGGTTGGCGTTGACGGTGGCGACATGATCCCGGGTCGCGCGCCTGGATCGGGCTCTTTTTGTCCACCAGGGCGCGGGCCATCGAGCGCAGGCTCCAATGCGCCGCCCCGGAACGCGGCAAGCCACCGGTGCCACGTGCCGACTGCTCTCCGCAATCGCCTTGTTCTCCGGACCTTCCGCAGCCGCCAGCCCTTCCAGCGCGACGCGCCGCTTCCGACAGGCCGATAGCAACCGCCACCCTGCCCACCGGTCATACCGTCAAAGACAACCGGTGGACATGTTCCGGCAAACTTCCGGATCAGGACACTGGGGGAATCAGCCTCTGGATAGCACGCAGAGGATCAATATTACGATCGCCTTCCCTCGCCGCCGCACGTGCCGATCCCGCCGGATACCAGGGACTTGTATCGGTTGGCCCTGATCTGCGGTGCATCAATCTCGACCCACAACTCGTTGCGACCGTAGCCCATTGGCTGCATTGCCTTGAACTGGCCATCGGCCGACTTCCAGTACACGTTACCGATATGGTCCTTTCCCGCCTCGACATTCACGCCCCGGAAGAATTTGGCGGGGTATCCCGCCGTGTCTTGGGAAATGGTCCACGTGTGGATCACGTTTCCGGCGCCATCGCCGGTCGGAAAGCCAGTTCTATTATCCCGGGTTGCATACCGGACTTCTGCAGTTCTACTGGTCAGGTCGGCAACGATGCAGACGCGGTAGCCCCAATCCCTGGCCCCTTGCGCCTCGTTCCTGGCAACCGCACTGGTGTTAATATTTGTCGAAAACTACTGCGCCTGCACCTCGAGTGGTGCCACGCTCGCCAGCGCGGCCAGCATCGCGACCGGGAACATGCGGATGATGTGACGAGACATGGCCAGGGCCTCCTTTTGCTTCATCGAGAGGCCCCGGTGAGAGGCCCCGGTGAGAGGCCCCGGTGAGAGGCCCCGGTGAGAGGCCCCGGTGAGAGGCCCCGGTGAGAGGCCCCGGTGAGAGGCCCCGGTGAGAGGCCCCGGTGAGAGGCCCCGGTGAGAGGCCCCGGTGAGAGGCCCCGGTGAGAGGCCCCGGTGAGAGGCCCCGGTGAGAGGCCCCGGTGAGTGATGCGCCAAAGCCTGACACGGACGGACACACCCGTCAAGGCCCAAACGGCGATGGGTGACGCAAGGATTCATGTGTCAGTCGGGAGTGGGGTCCTCCCTGTGGTTCACGACAACCGCAAGAAGGAGCCCCCCGATGCCACGGCAGGCTGCAACGATCGGGAGCCTGCCACAGGCGTTCGAGGCGGTGAAGGAGATGCAGGCAGACGGACCGGGCCGTCGCCTCCCTGCGCAACGATCCCGACGATCTGCTCGCCTGCTTCCGCTGCAGGACCCTTGCCGGGCGAAGGCAGGTCAGGACCACCAATGCCGGCGAACGACGGTTCCGCGAGGTCCGCAGACGAACCCGGCCCACGGGAACCTTCCGGGACCGGACCTCGACGGACCGCATCATCCACGCGGGCTTCATCCACGACAACAGGTCTCGGGGAATCAGTACCCCACTCCCACCTGACACATAAATCCTTACGTCACCGGGAAAGCCGCCAGCTTGACAAGCCGCGCACGCTGGTGGCAGAATAGCCACATGGATTTCGCCCCGGACACCTACGCGATCATCGGCACGGTCATCGGCACCGGCCTTGCCGTCGGCTTCGCCTTGGCCGGCATGGGCTGGCGCATGGCAAGCCGCCTCGACAAGCGGATCAGCGAAGACAAGGCGTCAGCGGACGCGGACCGCCGAGAATGGCAGCGGTCCATGGACACCTTCCGCCAGGAAATGCAACGCCTCGCCGAACGGCAGTCCGGCATCAAGGGCCGAATCGAGGCAGCCGAATAGGGCGTGATCCGCCGCCGCCGGCAAAGCCACGCCGGCCATTGACCTTGCGCTTCCGACGACGGACAATTGCCTGTAATCCAACCTGCTGCCATGTCTGTTGTGGACTACGCTCTCGACTTCACTGGAAAAGTCGCCCTCATTGTCGGAGGCTCCGGCGGCATCGGCAATGCCACAGCACAGGCCTTTCGCAACCGGGGTGCAGTCGTGCATGTCTGGGGCACCAGGCCATCCGCCGCTGACTATGACGGGGACGACGGCAGCGACCTCACGGGCGTGCGTTATGTTCAGATGGATGTCAGAGACCTGGATGCCATTGAAGCCTGTTCGCCGCCGTTCGAGACACTCGACACGCTCGTGCTGTGCCAGGGCCGTGTACTTTACAAGCGGCAGGAGTTCCAGATGGACGGCTTCCAGGATGTCCTGACCGTCAACCTGACCAGCCTCATGGCCTGCATCATGAAGTTTCGGCCATTGCTGGAGGCGTCGCAAGGATCGGTCGTTGTAGTCAGTTCGGCCGCCGCGTTTCACGCCACTGTCGGCAACCCTGCCTATGCCGCCAGCAAGAGCGGCGCGGTCGGTCTTGTTCGCACGCTAGCCCAGGGTTTCGCCGCGAAAGGCATACGCATCAACAGTCTGGCTCCCGGTTTCATTCCCACCAGGATGACGGCAGTCACCACCGAAAACCCGGCACGGGCAGATGCCGCCAAGACCCGCATCCCGATGGGCCGCTTCGGCACGCCGGAAGAAATGGCCGCCGCCATCTTGTTCCTGGCCTCGCCTCTTGCCGGTTACATAACCGGCCAGACCCTGGTTGCGGATGGGGGAATGTTGCTTTAGTCGGCCCGTCATTCCGGGCCCGGCGCCACGAGTTCGAGCCTCCGGGGAGACCCGAACTTCCATACCCTCGACAATCTATCGGTACCCTCAAATCGACAATCAGAGAACACAGGTCAGGGTTTTGGTCTTTTCGACGGTCTCTTCCCATTCGACCCCCGGTAACGAGGCGGATACGATGCCGCCACCAACATGCAGGTAGATCCGGTTTCCCGCCACCTGTGCAGAGCGCAAATTGACATGAAGCGAGCTGTTGCCTCGAATGTGCACCGGCCCAAGATAACCGGTGTACAAGCCTCGAGTATCTCCTTCTTCGTGCAGGATGAATTCTCTGGCCCGATCCTTCGGCATTCCGCATACCGCCGACGTCGGATGCAGTCGTCTGAGAAGTCCGGCAAGGACGCTCTCGGGAACGACCGGCGCACTGAAATCCGAACGCAGATGGCATAGATTTGCCGCTTGAACGGTATGGGGAGGCGTCTCTTCGACACCGGGAATACGCTCGGCGCAAAATGCTTCACGAATGTACTCGGCGACGAGCCCCTGTTCTTCAACTATCTTTTGAGGCCAGTCGATACTGTCGAGTTCCGTACCCTCGGGGGGCCATTGAGTGCCGGCCAGGGCCATGGTGCCGATCGAATCCCTGTTGACCGTGAGCAAGGTCTCCGGCGTTGCGGTCAACCATGTTCCCGTGGGCAAGGAACTGATGACGGCGACAAAGGCGTGCGCATGCACGTTGGCCAAATCCTCCGCCAGTTCAATCAGATCGTGGCCCGGGCTCAGGTCGCGAGGTTCGACCCGCGAGAGAACGATTTTATCGCAATGCCCGGCACGAATTGTCTCGACGGCTCTCGACACGCGGGCCTTGTACTCTTCGCTTCCGATTGCCTGAGGTTTCTCGTGCGCCCGGACTTGTGCACGGATGGGAACGCGCGGCGATCCTTGCGAGATTTGAAATTGCCACTCGGATGCGGGGCTTTCGAGCAACTCGTCGTCGCTTCGAAAACGCACGCCGGCGACATCCATCAAGATGTCAGCCTCGAAGTACCATGCCGAGTTGGCGTCCCGTGTACGGAAAGGCGCAGCAACAAAACCGGGCGTGCGGGTTCCCATGAAAACCGGTTGACGCGTGGGTGTCATGGTGGAGATCAGGACAGAGAATCCCGAATGCCCCGGCTCCCGCCAAAATGCGAACGGCAGCCCGTTTCCAGAAGCAAATGACAGGGCTTCGCACTGTTTCTTGCTGAATTTCGTCACGGCGTCCCCTTCATGTTTGGGGGAACAAGGTGAGACCGGGCTCAGCTGCGCGCCAGAAACGATGCTGTGGTTGTTCATAGCCTCAAGGCATGAACGGGACGTTCTGCTTCTCGTGCCCGGCAAATTCGTCTTGCAGGCCGAGGTCGTGCGCTGCGCGCCTCAGACACTCGAGTGCACCACGAATTTCAGGGTCCGACTCTTCGTCCGCCCGGCAATGGAAAAGGATTGGCTGTCGAGGTGTTTCTTCAAGCGGCAGTACCTTGAGACTGGGGTCAGTCACACCGAGACCTGTCAGGCCGTCCTGCAACGCCAAACCGAAGCCTTCACGCATCAGATGCGAAGACGTTTCTGCAAATCGGGTCTCGATCGAGATGTTGGGCTCGATCCCGGCGTCCCGGAATATCTGTCGAACGTGTGTACCGTGGGGCGTGTTGGGGTGAAAGAAGATGAGCGGCTCGCCATCGAGTTCGGTGATCGAAACAGAAGCGTTCGTGGCCAGGCGATGATCGACCGGCACGACGCAGACCATGCCCACCGAGGAAATTTGGAACGAGGATACTCCGGTGACCTCCAGAGGAAAGATGGTTACGGCACAATTGCCTTCGGCGAGCCACAAATAGTCCCTGATCTGCGCCATCGACAAGGTGTCCATTCTCAATCGGGTCTTGCGATTCTGGGCGGCAAAGAGCGCGAGGGTCCGCGGTCCAAGGGCCTGACTCACCGACGGCGAGACGCCCATGCAAAACGCGGGAGCATGCGAACGTGCGACCTGCATCACGGCTTCCGGCAGGCGCTCGAATGCCGACATCGACGGCGTGGTCACCTCGAAAACCTGCCGAGCGGCCATTGTCGGTTTCAACCGTCCACCCGTCCGATTGAACAATGAAGTGCCCAGAAAATCCTCGAGCCTGCGGACCGTCTTTGTGACCGTGGGCTGTGCGATTCCCAATTGTTCTGCAGCCTTGCTGATCGAACCGGTTTTCATGACCGCACAGAACACCTCAAGCTGACGAAATGAAATCATGTCGGCATGTCGTCCCGTGCGTTGCCATCAGTTTGCCCGAAAGACTGATTCGGGAGAGCAGGAATGCATATAGCACCGGGCTATGGAAAACATGCAAACTTTGCATATCTTCACCCATTCATCTGTTGCAACGTCTGGTGAACGGGCCTGCCTTCACGTGAAGGCGTCAAACATCGATTCCCGTTTGTCCGGGAGGTATGGGAGGAGACCATGGATAGTAAGACCAAGTTTCGCCGACTGTCGCTGGGCAGCGCTCTTGCCGTTGTCGCGACAGCATTTGCTGCAATTCCACCTACGGCGGCAACGGCTGCCGATGATGTCGTACTGGGCGCGTTGCGGTTTACCAGCCATGGTGCGGGATTCGTCGCGGCCGAAAAGGGTTACTTCAAGGCGGAAGGGCTGAACGTCAAGTTCAAGTTCTTCCAGGCGGCCCAGCCGATTGCCGTCGCCACTGCCAGTGGCGATGTCGATTTCGGGGTGACGGGGGTTACAGGCGGTCTGATGAACCTTGCCGAGAAGAACGCAATCCGGATAGTCGGTGGCGTGCTTCACGAAAAGAAGGGCGTCGACGGGATGATCGTGCTCGCCTCCAACCAGGCACATGCAAAAGGACTGAAAACGATCGATGACATGCCTGGCCACTCGGTCTCCATGACACAGGTGGGCTCGACATTTCACTACATGACCAGCCGGATCGCTGAAGCGAAAGGCTGGAACATGAAGGATTTCAGGATGGTGCCGCTGCAAAAGGTGGGCTCCATGGTTGCGGCGATCAAATCCGGCCAAACGGACATAATGATCATGGTGCCACATATCGCGAAGGCGTTGGTGGGCGCAGGTGCCGCGAAGCAGATCGGCAAGTTGAACGACTATGTCGAGTATCAGATCTCGACAATGATCACCTCGGTAAGGAACATCCGGAACAAGCCCGAAAAAGTCAGGCGGTTCATTCGCGCCTACTCCCGGGGGATCGCCGACATGAACCGCGTCATGTTGAATCCGGACGCTGACAGGGCAGAGCGCGAGGCGCTGACAAAAATCATCCACAAGTACGTCTATGTGAACCGCCCGTATGAAAAAGCCGCGCCGGCAATCCAGAAGGGAGCGATGTACCTCAACGAGGGGGCAGCACTCAACAAGACGGATGTCGCCAAACAGATGAAGTGGTTCAAGGACTCCAGGCTGGTCGACAGTGACTTGACGATCGATCAGCTGGTAGACGGCAGTTTTGTGCGAACATACTAGCGTTGCGTTGGGGGTGGCGTGGATATCAAGGTCGATGACCTCTCGCATTGGTACGATGACCTGGAGGTCTTGCGCGATATCAACCTGACGATTCCTCAGGGTGAGATCGTGTGCGTGATCGGCCCCTCGGGTTGCGGCAAGTCAACGCTTTTGCGATTGCTCGGTGGCCTTGAGGTTCCGAGCAAGGGCCAGGTTCTCCAGGTCGGCGCGCCACCCCCCGACTCCCTCAACCCCCTTACCTACGTGTTCCAGGACTTTGCGCTCTTGCCTTGGCGAAGTGTGGAATCGAACGTGTCGCTGGTCCTGGAGCGTCACGACCTGAGCAAGGAACAGGCCGAAGCGCGTATCGCCGACGTGTTGAACAGGACACGACTCACCGATTTTCGCAAGGCAGTTCCCAAGCAACTCTCTGGTGGCATGAAGCAGCGGGTTGCCATCGCACGAGCGCTCTCGGTAAACCCGGCAGTCCTTCTGATGGACGAGCCGTTGTCGGCCCTCGACAGCCAGACACGTGAACTGTTGATGGGCGATCTCATCGACCTTTGGACCCGCGAACAGTTCACCTCGTGCTACATCACTCACAACCTCGCCGAAGCGGTGCGACTGGGCCACAAGGTCGTGGTCCTGTCGCGGCGACCGGGTGTCATCCGGGATGTGGTTGAAATCGATGTGCCTCTCGCCGAGCGGCGGGTTTCGGATTCTCGGATCTCATCGATCCAGCAAGGCCTGTGGGAAATGATGCGTGAGGAGGCCCAGTTGGCAGACCTGGAATTGGCCACGGGCTAGCCGGATTCTCCGATCGAGTGAAACAGGAGGTACGCATGACCGAGAGATCAACGCGATCTCCGGGCCCATTGTCGGATGCGACAGATGCAGAGCGGCCCGTCTCTTTCCGTGGTGGCGGGTTCGTCGTGCAACCCCGGCGCCTGGTAGGGCCTGTCGTTTTCATCGTGTTGATCGCACTATGGGAACTGGGGTCACGCAGTGGTTTGATTTCGGCCTTGGTGCTGCCTGCGCCCACCGAGGCGTTTTCCGCATTCATGGATTTGGTTGAGTCCGGGAACTTGCAGAAGCACCTCGGAGCTTCGCTTCAGCGCCTGGTGATTGGATTCTCGGCGGGAACCATACTGGGGCTCGTCGTCGGAACTGCCATAGGATTGAGCAACTATGCCCGGGCCGGGGTTGCCCCGCTCGTGGCCGCAATCTTCCCCATCCCCAAAATCGCCCTGTTGCCACTGTTCATCATCTGGTTCGGGATAGGTGAGGAATCGAAGGTTGCAACAATTCTTTTCGGCTGCTTCTTCCCCACGGTCATTGCGACCTATGGGGGGATCGATAACGTGGACCGTACGCTCATCCGGATGGGCCAGAGCTTTGGCCTGTCGCATTGGAACATTATCCGCAAGATCGTACTGCCCGCGGCCCTGCCTGCAATTCTTTCAGGCATGCGGATATCGGCGGCCATCGCGATAATCTTGCTTGTCGCAGCCGAAATGATCGGTGCCGAGTTCGGAATCGGTGCCTATGTACTGCTTGCAGGAAACCTGATGTCGACTGACCAGCTGATCGCCGGTGTCACGGTTCTCTCGATCATGGGGCTGACGGTGAACTGGCTGATTACCAGGGCCGAGAAGACCTTCTTGAGTTGGAGAAACTAATGCCGGCCCATCAGGAAACCTACGATGTGGTTGTTGCGGGTGGAGGTGCGGGCGGAGTTGGCGCGGCCATCGGCGCTGCACAGGCCGGTGCCCGAGTGGTGCTCATTGAAAAGTACGGCTTTCTGGGTGGTGCCGCTACCAACGCCCAGGTCTTGGCCTACTGCGGTTTCTTCCAGCACGGAAATGCTCCCGTAAAGGCCGTCGCCGGCGCCGGTGACCAGGTCCTCCGAGAGATGCGAAAGCTGAATGTTGACTGTGAACCGTATCATTCGCCGACCACCGGAAACTGGATCATTCTGCTGGATCCCGAAAGATTGAAGATTGCGCTGGATCAGATTCTGGCGGCCCACAAGATCGACGTGATGCTGCACACACGTGTTGCCGCCGCGGAACGGACCGGGAGAGCCATTGAGTACCTGACCGTGGCCGGCATGGACGGTCAATTCCCGATACAAGGTGGAGGCTTCGTTGATGCGACCGGTGATGCAGAGTTGGCTCTTGTATCGGATGTGCCCATGCGGCTGGGAGATGGCGAGGCACGATTGTAAGCGTTCTCAATGCCGATACGAGTCGGGGGAGTGGCGCCCGAGACGATAATCGATCGCGCCAAGATGTGTGCGTCAATCGACCTGTTCAATCGTCGGTCTCCGTTTCGAATCAATCGTACGGATGGAGGAATTTATACCCGAATACCGTCTTCTGGCGATCTCTGGTGGCTCGTTATAGATCGCGAGATGCCGGATCTGTCCTGGAAGAGCTTTACTCACGCTGAGCAATCTGCACGCCGGATGGCACTCTGCCTGGTTGACGCGCTTCGGGAATCGGTCCCGGGTTTTGAAAATGCATGGTTGGCACAAACGGGTCCCCAGATCGGTGTGCGCGAAACTCGGCACCCAGCTGCGCGCTTTGAGATTCCGAGGACTGATGTCGTTAGTGGGGTCTGGCGCGATGATGGTGTGGCGCGTGGTGCTTGGCCGATCGAGTTGCATTCAGACGCGGGAAAGCCAACTTATGAGCATATCGGTGGACGCGGCTTCTATCATGTTCCCCTGGCCGCGCTGCAATCGGCAACCCTGGACAACCTTTTCTATGCCGGCCGCGTCATCGGGGCGGATTCTCGTGCATATGGATCCACCCGAGTGATGGGTACGGCGCTGGCAACTGGTGAAGCTGCGGGTGTTGCAGCGGCATTGACGGCGCGAAGGGGGATTGGGCCTGACGCTGACGCGGTCCGCGAGGTGTTGATCGCAACCGGCGCACTGATCTGATCGGGAGCGTTGACGTCGAATGAACCAGGGACCGGATTTCTGTGTCAGTTGAAGTGTGGCATTCTCGATCATTCTGGTCCCAATCTCGTGATGCGAGGCATCATGGCCAGATATCGCGCGGCGCCGCTGCTTGACGAACGCCTCAGAGCCTGTTCCTGAAGTCTCGTGCGGCCGCACGCTGTAGTACCCTGCCGGGAGTCTGGATACCGGCCATGGGGGGGGTGCCATGGCCCGGACCGAGGCCACCCGGGCGCGGTATGGCCGGCCGCATGACGAGCGGCAAGACGATCTGACGGACGCTGATCCCGAGGGAGGGCCGGACGGGCCGCACACGGCGCGGCCCTCGACGGCGTGGTCGATCTCGGTCAGACAGGTCTCGATCCCTTGGACATCGGTCTCGACCTCTTCGGTCCAGGTGTCCTCGTCGATCTCCCTGATCTCGACCTGACGGGTCTGGAGCCGTGCGATCTCGGCCCGCTTCCCGTCGGTCGACGCCGGGCTGGGGATGGACGCGGCCGCAGGAGGCGGTGTCGCTCCACACGGTTTCGATCATGGGAACGACCCACTTCCAGCGGATCGCCGGATCGGCGGCGGACGGGAAGGGTCGGCGGTGTTGGAGAAAGGCGGTATCAGTTCGGAGGAAGCGGCGGACAGCAGGCCCTGCTTCGCCGCGGCCTCCGCATGCCGCAACCGATCCACGATCCATCCGAACGCCGGCGCATCGCCCAGGATCATGTCGCGCATGGCTCGGTAGTCCCGCTCGACGGCCGCGTGAAGTTCGGGTTGAGGGACCAGCCGGAGCGATCCCGGAACGGCCTCATCGAAACGCTTCTATGGGGGATTATATACCTAACTAACCATTTGGTAGTGTCTCACTTTGACTTATGGGTGCTGTCATTTTTGATTGACAGGTCAACATGTCCTTTTTATCTCACAAACAAAAAGTGGGAGACAACAGATGCCGCGAGGCCCCAAGGGAGAAAAGCGGCCCGCCGATGTCTTGGGCTGCGCCGTGACCGTTGCCAGGATCGCGACCGGCGAGGTCGAGGAAGAATACGCTGGCAAGCCGCGCCAACCCAACAAGGCCAGGGGAGGGCGCGTTGGTGGCAGGGCGCGAGCTTCGTCCCTGACACCGGAGCGAAGGAGCGAGATTGCGATTGCGGCAGCCGCCGCGCGCTGGGGAAAATGAAGGCTGGTGCCTTCCAGCCTGACATAAAGTGGTAAACCGAATGCAATTTCTCCATATCTTGTCATTGCGGCGGCATGCATTCTTTTCTTCGCCGGGGCGATGGCGTGCTGGGCGGAAATTCCGCTGTTGAGCCGAGGCATTTGTTTCCTGCTGGGAACAGTATCTGGGGGATTTCTGGGATGGCTGTTCCGAGCGGCTATCGCAAGTCTGGAGAGGCGGGCGCGACATCTCCGGGCAGACGCAGCGAAAGCGAGATGGGAGCAGGGCCAATGGTAAAAATTGTCGGTATTGAGGCCATGATCCAATGGACCGCCGCCAAAAGCGCGCACTGCGAGAGATGGGTCGCTGAGTGCAGCGAACTTGAAATATCAGTTGAGGGTGATACGCTGGACGAGGTTTACAGTCTGATCCCGGAAGCAAGCCATGCCTTGCTCGTCGATTTGCTTGCAGACGATGAACTGGATGCGTTCTTGAAGCAGAGAGGTTGGGAAGCGACAGGAATTCCAACCGATCAGGGCGGTGACGACATTGAGTTTTCCGTCCCCTGGAATCTTGTTGCACAAGGAGCAGTTGGTGGTCCCCGACGAAGCGCTCATTAACATGCTCCGCCGCAAGCTGAATTACACATACAAGAGCCAAACCCAAAGAACCCGCATATACAAAAAGAAGGGTGGCACGCACCGCGCCGTCATCAAACGAAACGCTGCGGACTCTCCAGAGTACGCGCGTTCAATCCTGCGTCAGGCTGGTATGGATGAAGAGGAGATCAAGCTTTTCTTGGCTTCTGTCAATAATTGAATTAAAAAATGCTTGGCAAATAGCTGGCTTGTCCCTGTATCGGGACATGAACAAGCTCTCCACACAGAAGTGCGCACAGATCATCGAAATGCTGGTCGAGGGCATGTCCATGCAGGCCACCAGCCGGGTCACCGATGTTTCGATCAACACGGTCACGAAGTTGATGATCGCTGTCGGCGAGGCGTGTGCGGCCTGGCATGACAAGACCGTTCGGAATGTTACTGTAAGCAAGGTCCAGTGCGACGAAATCTGGGCCTTCTGCTGCGCCAGGGAGAAAACGTGAAGCGGGCTAGGGCTGTGCCCGTCGAAGCTGGCGATGTCCGGCTCTGGACGGCGCTGGACGCGGACAGCAAGCTGATCTTGTCCCGGGAAGCCGGCGACCGCTCCGGCTCCGCAAAGACCCGGCCCGAAACCCGGAACGGGCGGAAGGCCCGGAAAATCAAAATGAGACACTGCCCGGCGTCGTAGTAGTGACGCGAGACCCGGTCCTTGTCCGTCGGCAGCGTCCGGCGTCGCGGCAGCCGCAGTGCAGTCCGTGCAGGATCAGGAGCGTCTCCCGGAAGGTCCGCTCCGGCGCGCGCGTCGCGACGTTCCCGACGCCGAACGGCCAGTCCGGCAGGTCGTTTGCGACATACGGAGAAAGGCCGCGGGTAACGCGGGGCTTCACGGCCGAGCGCGCCCCGGCCTCGATATTCACGCGCGGCGGTACGTGGGCGGCGTCGGCGCCGGGATAGGCGACCAGGAGCGTTTGCCCGCCGGGGTCGTCCGGGTCGGCCTCAAGGGCGCATCCCTCCTTCATCTCGCCGACCGCCGCCGTCAGAGCGGTCTTCAGATCGCCCTGGACATAGCGGCCGCAGGCCCGCGCCAGATCCTCCAACAGCGAGCGCGCTTCGGCGCTTGTTCGACAGACCGGTAGCGATCGTCGGGTCGTGATCGCTGGCGAAGCCCAGGCCGTCGCGAGCGACCACGAGATCGATGTCCTCCGAGAACCGCCGGATCAGTCCGAAGACCTTGGAGAGCGAGGTTCCGCCCTTGAACAGAAGCTTCGGGTGGCTGGCGGGCAGGCGATCGAAGAGCATGTTGAGGACGAGGCAGACCCAGAAATCCTTCTCGACATGGCCCGGCATGGTGTCGAGACGGCGTGCCGCAAAGGCGAAGATGTCCCGCTTGTTCCGTTCCGGCAGGGCGAGAAAGGACGCGAAGACATCCTCCGTCCCTGCGCCCGTCACGGTGACGGCACCCCCTCGCCCGCGATGTCCCGCGCGAGCGGCAGAGCCCAGCCGGGCAGGTCCCGCCCGTTTCGGGCGAGATCGCGCTTCGCCGCCTCGGGAAGACGGCGCCGCAGGCCGGAGATCACCCGCGCGTCCCGGGCAGCGTCGGGACCGAGCCAGCGCAGCGCCTGGACCGCTGCGGCCGCCGGCCGGTCTGCCCAGCGCATGACGCGAGGTCCCGCGTGGCGGAACCGGATCGTCCCGCCGTCGATGACGACCGTGCGCGTGGCACCGTCGGTCACATAGCCGGCCCGAGCCGGCACCGCATTGGTCAGGCCGAGCCGATGCGCGGCGGTGGCGCCGTCGGGCATGATCCGGAGGCCGTCGCGCCGCGCCAGGGCGGCGACCGCAGCGTCGAGGTCGACCGGCGCGGGGCGCTTCAGCACGGCGCTGATGCGCGGCAGGTCGTAGAGGCCCCTGCCTGCGCGGCGCAGCCGTCCGGACCGGACGAGGCGCAAGAGCGCTTGGTCGACAGCCTCCCGGCTGCCGATGTCGAGGAAGTCCTTCGGTGTGCAGACCCACCGGCCCCTGCCGTGTGCGTTCACGCGCTTCATGATCGCCTCGGCCACGCCGGTCATCGGACGATCCTCCATAGGTTCATGTCTGTCAGAAATTATAGACATTATTCCTCTCACATCAACCGTCATTCCGGAAGCCTGCGAGGCGGTGGCGGTATCCGCCGGGCTCAAGTTCTTTCCGCGCCAATATCGATGCGCTGGCCCGAGGGATCGCGGCGTTGGGCGCGAGGCGGATCGCCATGGTTGATCCAGAGCACGGGAAAGAGCGGCTCGGTCTCCGGATGGCGCGAGCATTTCACGTCGGTGAGATAGAGGCAGACACCCGGCCGGAAGTCGGTGTCGCCCCTTCCCTTGATGATGACTTCCTCGGGAATATTGCCGGCAGCGTATTCGACGGCGTCGGCGACCACGCAGTGAGCCGAGGTGATGGCCACCGGCCGGTGGCAGCATCGAGGCCGTCGAGCGGACATTGCGCCGCCGGTCGGCGATCGCCCCGGCTAGCCGTCGGCATCGAACACCCGTCGGAGGTCCTTTGCTCGCGACCGGTTCATCCGGCCCCTTGTCGGGGCTGGCGATACCGTCAGCGCCCCTCCGCGTCCGTCAGATCGTCTTGCCGATCGTCATGCGGACGGCCATCCTGCGCCCGAATGGCCTTGGTCCAAGCCATGGTACCCTTCATCGTCGGTGTCGAATTTCCCGACAGGGTACCACAGACCGCCGCCTCACGAGACTTCGGGAACGGGCTCTCATGAAAATGGTGCCCCCAGGGAGACTCGAACTCCCACGTCCTTGCGGACAACAGATTTTGAGTCTGCCGCGTCTACCAATTCCGCCACAGGGGCTCCTGGCAGACAGGTGCCAACAGGTCCCCGCACTGCCGGAGTGCTGCGCAAACAACATAATGAGAGGCCACGGGTTTGCAACAGGCAGGTTGCGCCCGTTGCCAACCCACGATGTGTCCGGTTTGGCGTGCTGATGAGACGGACCCGCGGTGAACCGGACAACGTGGCTCCAGAAACGCAGGATGAAGACGTTCGAGGATGTGCCGGACCGCCTTGAGACGCCGCAGCGATGCCGGGGATGTCGGCGCGACGCTCTCGGCGCGGGTTCGACTACCGGTTCGGGGAGGCCTCGGTGCGCCAGGTTCCGGTGGACCGGATCGTGTGGATGCTCGAGACGTATAGCACCTGCCCCGGGGGCCGGACAGTGAAGTCATTCCAAGACCCGCCCCCTTGAGCGACACCCGGATCAGGACCCATCCGGCAACGGGCGGAGCACACAAGCCCTGGGTCGGCATGATGCTGGTTCACGCCACGCGGGGTTGTCCGGTCAGGCGTCCAGCGACCCGATCGTGACACCACCGGCGAGATCCATTCGGCATTCCTGATCGTCGAAGCGGGGACTGCATCTCCCTTCCGGGGTGCCCACGCGCAAGGGTCTGCTCGGTGCGCTCTGTACGGATCGCGGCAGCTATTCCTTCCATACTCCGGAATCCCGAAGCTGGCGCTTGTCCAGATCGGGTGGGCGTACCGTCAGGGACATCTGTTTGCCCGACCACAACCGTTCCCGCCCGGACGCGAGGACCCGGCCTGCGTGCCGCCTGCCAGAGACCGCGATGCTCTGTTGGAGCAACGCGGAGCCGAGCGACACTGGCACCCCTGATCGACACAGGGACAGCACCGTCAACAGAAGCGGGCCGTCAAGAAGCCATCTCAACCGGACAACGCTACTGGATGGCGAAACCGGCAGGGTCCACCTTGTCGTGCATGGACGACTGTTCAGGCAGCGCCAACAATTTGTCTGTGGCGCGTGCCATCAGATTTCCCCATGCTGTGATTCCGCAAGTTGAGGTGCAGAAAAGATGTCGGGTGTATTGGACGGGATACGAGTGCTGGATTTTGGGCGCTATATTGCGGGGCCGTATGTCGGCGCCCTGCTGGCGGATTTTGGCGCGGACGTAATCCGGGTCGAAAAGCGCGGCGGCAGCGAGGATCGGTTTGTCCTGCCCATCTGCGCCAGAGAAGACGGCTCGCCGGGCGAAGGCGCCCTGTTCATGCACATGAATCGAAACAAGCGTTCGATCACGCTGGATCCCATGAAACCGTCCGGTCGCGCCGTGCTGGACAAGCTCGTGGGTACCGCCGATATCGTCATCACCAATCTGCCGCCGCAGACCATGGCGCGCATGGGGCTGGATTACGCAAGCTTGCGTACAGGGAAGGACGACATCATCCTCGCCAACCTGTCGTCATTCGGAAAGGACGGACCATGGGCAAATCGCCCGGGCTTTGACAGTATTGGCCAGGTAATGTGCGGGTCGGTTTACTTGTCCGGCCAGCCGGGCCAGCCCTACCGGGCGCAAATCGCATTCGTTGATTTCGGCACAGCCTTGCACGTCGCATTCGGCGTTGCGATGGCCTTGATGGAGAAGAAGCGATCAGGCCGCGGCCAGGAAGTGGTTGGTGCACTGCTGGCAACCGCCATGACGCTGAACAGTTCCACCTTGGTCGAGCAATCCGTCACTGCGCCGAACCGCGAACCCATAGGCAACCGCGCGTTCAACTCCGGTCCGACCGACCTGTTCCAGACCAAGGATGGCTTCATCGCCATACACGTTGTCGGCAAGCCGTTGTTCAGACGTTGGGTCAACCTCATGGGCGAGCCGGAGTGGCTGGATGATGATCGCTTCAGCTCCGATGACGGCCGCGGTGCGCATGGCGATGTCCTGTCGCAACGGATGGCAGAATGGTGCGCGGAACGGACTCGCGCAGAGGCACTGGACGCGTTGGCTGAGGCCCATTTGCCGGCCGGTCCGGTGCTCAAGCCTCAGGAAGCGCTGGATCATCTGCAGGTCCAGGCGATGGGGCTGCTCCATCCGGTTCCGTGGCCCGGTGCGGCGCGGGAAGCGCTGGTGCCGCAGGCACCTGTATGGCTGAGCGAAACGCCTGCCCTCCCACCCAATGCGCCAGCCAAGACAGGAGAACATACCGAACAAATCCTTCAGGAGGTCGGATACAGCTTGGCGGAGTTGGAAATATTGCGATCAAACGACATCGTCTGATCTCCGACTTCCCGCAAGTGAGCAATGATCGAGAGATGGCAAGGTTAGGGAATTATATACCTGATTACCCATCATGCAGCCGGTCGAGTATATGATTCTTGAACTTTTCCCGACCTGGTTTGAATGACAAAGGGGATTGGCTGATCAATCCCCTCGGAGTTTTATCTCATGGCCAATGTCAGCGCATGTCGACAGATTGTTTATCGTCTCCTTCCGGGGACGGCTTCAAGTGCGCGTTGGCTGGATCGGACTCTTGAAGACCAGCGCATCTTGTACAATGCGGCATTGGAAGAGCGCATCGGCTGCTACCGGAAAACCGGCAAGACGATCAAATGCTTCGACCAGTGCAAGTCCCTGACGCAATGCCGCAAGGACGGCATGGACGGGCCTCTTCGGATTCAGCGCGGGACTCTCAAGCGTCTGGATGAAGCATACACGGGGTTTTTCAGCAGGCTCAGGAAGGGACAGGCGTCAGGGTTTCCCCGGTTCAAGGGCAGGCATTTCTGGAGCAGCATGTCGATTGCCGAAAGTGTCAAGGTTCGGGGTGACCGACTGCACATTCCCGGATTCGGTGAAATGCGGATCCGGATGCAGGGGCGGTTTCGGCAGTCCTGAAGCGCGAAGGACGCAAAGTGGTTTGCCGTCGTCTGCTTCAAGGTTGAAGTTCACGATCAGGAGGACGACGGGACTGCTCTGGGGCTGAACCGCAATGTCGGGCAGGTCACGGTCAGTCACGGCATGATCTGCCACCTGCCATTGTCTGACCACCTGGAAGCGCGCAAGTGCCGTCATCAGCGCAAGCTGGCTCGTCAGCGGCGGGGCAGTCATCGCAGACGCAAGACCCTGACGATGCTGGCAAGGACGACTCGCCGAATCGCCATGCGTCGCCACAACTGGCAGCATCATGTCAGCCGGATCCTGGCCGACAGTGCTCATGCCATCGTTCTGGAGAAACTGAACACGCAGGGAATGACCAGGTCGGCCAGGGGCGATGCGGAGAATCCGGGCAAGAATGTCAGGGCCAAGGCGGGCTTGAACCGCGTCATTCGTGACACGGGATGGTTTGCCTTGCAGCAAATGATCGGGTACAAGGCCGGGAAGGTCATCGAGGTCGATCCGGCCTGGACTTCTCAGACATGCCATGTGTGCGGACACGTCGACAAGCGTTCCCGCAGATCGCAGGCATCATTCATGTGTGTGGCTTGTGGCCACGCGGACAATGCCGACGTCAACGCGGCGAAGAACATCATGGCCTCCGGGATTGGCGCATCTGCACGGGGAGGGGCGTTTTCATTTGAAACCCCTGTGAGCCGTGAAATCGATACCAGATTGGCCGCGTGACGGGTAATCAGGTATATAATTCCCCAAGGTTACCTCTGACATTGCCTGCCGAGAGGTCATCCCGCGATGCAGGGACGTCGTTGGCAACAGCCTCCGGCTCCAAGGCAATCCCGGGGCTGCCACGGTTCTTTTGGCGGCTGACTGGCCGGAGTTTGATGTGAGCGAAGTCGCGCGCGACCGATGTTTTGCCGGCGCAACTGAAACGCCGACCCATCGATCCGCTTCATGTCGGGCGGGAAACGCCTGACCAGGACAGTCGGGACGCCGCGCGGAGGCTGTTCCGTCAGTCCGGCATGCTGCCTGCGGCGTTCACCACCATCACCAGCGGGTTGACCGTATCCGGCGACCTCGCTACCGTCTGCCTTGTCATGTGCATGATGCACTCTCTAATTGGTCTGTTACTGCTTACGCGCCCGACATCCTAGGATGTCGGGCAAGGGTGCGCATCTGCCGCCCGCACTACGCGATAACCGCTGATCTGCGGTCCCCAGGAAAGCAGGAATTCCAACAAAGATTCGAAAAAGACGATAGCGCGACACCCAGATTGCGTCGTTTCCGAATCGCGCGATAGGAAGAGATCCATGTCTACCATGCCGATCCACAAATATCAGGCGTTCGAGCCGATCGACCTTGCGGACCGGACCTGGCCCGGCAAGGTCATTGCCAAGGCACCGATCTGGTGCTCTGTCGACCTGCGAGACGGCAACCAGGCACTCGTCGAGCCGATGGGGCCGAAGCGCAAACTGCGAATGTTCAAGCTTCTGTCCCAGATGGGCTTCAAGGAGATTGAAGTCGGCTTCCCCTCCGCGTCGGAAACCGATTTCGATTTTTGTCGGCAGATCATTGAAGATGGCGTGATCCCCGATGACGTGACGATCCAGGTGCTGACCCAGGCTCGCGATCATTTGATCGAACGGACTTTCGAGGCCGTGAAGGGCGCCAAACGGACCATCATCCACCTCTACAACTCCACCTCTGCCACGCAGCGTCGAGTCGTCTTCAAGGCTGATCGAGCGGAGATCAGGAAGATCGCGACAGACGGCGCCGAACTGATCAAGGACCTGCTTCCAACGGTGCCGGATACCGAAATCATCCACCAGTACTCTCCGGAGTCCTTCACGGGCACCGAACTGGATTACGCCCGCGACGTCTGCAACGCCGTGATGGACGTGTGGGAACCGACACCCGAGAAGCGGATGATCTTCAACCTGCCGGCAACCGTGGAGATGGCGTCGGCCAACATCTATGCCGACCAGATCGAATGGATGCACCGGAACATCAACAACCGGGACTGCTTTGTCCTTTCATTGCACCCGCACAACGACCGGGGCACCGCCGTGGCTGCTGCAGAACTGGGTGTCATGGCTGGCGCCGAACGCATTGAAGGCACGCTGTTCGGCAACGGTGAACGAACAGGCAATGTCGATATCATCACACTGGCCCTGAACATGTTTACCCAAGGCGTCGATCCGGACCTCGATATCAAGGATATCAACGAGATCATCCGCACTGTCGAACACTGCAACCAGTTGCCGGTGCATCCGCGCCATCCGTATGGCGGCGAACTCGTGTTTACCGCGTTTTCCGGCTCCCACCAGGATGCCATCAAGAAAGGCTTCGAGGCACTGGAACACTCCAACAGCGAATTGTGGGATGTGCCTTACCTGCCGATGGATCCGAAGGATGTCGGGCGCAGCTACGAAGCGGTCATCCGGATCAACAGCCAGTCCGGCAAAGGTGGCGTGGCCTATGTCATGGAAACGGATTACGGCCTGAGGCTGCCGCGCATGTTGCAGGTGGAATTCTCCGGCGTCATCCAGAAGGTGACGGATGAAACCGGCAAGGAGATGGCCTCGGAAGATATCTGGTCGATCTTCGAGAAAGAATATCTCCGGCAGGAAGGCCCGATCGGCTTTGGCGAATATCGCACCATACCGGACACGCATGCCTCCGAGATCAGGCGCATGACGGCGGAAATCACCTGGAACGGTGAAGCACGTACCATCGAAGGCAAGGGAAACGGCCCGATCGACGGCTTCATCGATGCGCTGAAGAACGGTCTGAACCTCAATCTGGCGATCCAGAACTATCACGAGCACGCGGTCGGCAAGGGCGCCGACGCAACGGCCGTGGCCTATGTCGAGGTGAGCAAGTCAGGCGGCGGCACACTTTACGGCGTGGGTCGCGATCCCAACATCGTCGCCGCCTCGCTGCGCGCGATCGTCAGTGCTGCGAACCGGATGGCCAAGGCCGATGCGGCGGACATGGCGGCGTAAGGGAGTGCCGGCCGGATGCTGACGGGTGTCGTGAGAGCGGAGGCAACAAGGGCCAAGGGCGGCATCACGTGCGGAAGGTCAGGATAAATTCCGCACCCGAGTCGCCGGTGTTTCCGGTCGCCAGAACCCGGTGTCTCGATGCCACGAGGGACAGTCGGTGTCGTTGGTGCGAGTCCCGGACAATGCTCATGATGGCAACGCTGTCGAAATTCATGCCGACGAAACGATCGGCTGCATCCCCCGCCGAGGACTCCGAAACCGGGGCCCGCCATCTTGATCTCGTCCACGACGCCGATCAACTTCCGGATGGAGAGGAAGTGGCTCCCGATCACCTGCAGCGGAGGCGGCGTGCGTCGCTCCAGGTTGCTCCCGACAGATCATCGGCAACGTCCCGGCACTCCAGAAACGAGACAGGCAGGCTCTGGACGGCGTGCCTGACAGCACTTCAGGCCCGGCTTTCCCTATAGTGCCGAAATGACTGCTTCGGCACTGGACACGTCGAAGGCACCCGGCTGTTCAATGTTCAGAACAGTGATGGTGCCATTCTCGGTCACCAGAGCATAGCGTTGACTGCGGATACCCAAGCCGAAGCCGGACCCATCCATTTCGAGACCCATGGCCTTGGTGAAGTCGCCGTTACCGTCGGCCAGCATGGTAACCTTGCCGTCAGCGTTCTGATCCTTTCCCCAGGCGTCCATGACGAACGCGTCGTTGACGGAGACGCAGGCTATCTCGTCCACGCCTTTTCCCTTCAGATCGTCGGCCTTGTTGACAAAGCCGGGAAGATGCTTGGCTGAGCAAGTCGGCGTAAAGGCTCCCGGCACGGCGAAGAGCACCACTTTCCTGCCGGCAAAGTAATCGCCGGTATCGATTTCGGACATGCCCTCGGCGGTCATGGTCTTGAGCTTCACGGACGGGATATTGTCTCCAGCGCTGACAGTCATTCCAATTCTCTCTGCTAGATGATGCTGCGGGATTGCCGGACGCAACATAGATCGCCGGGAGGGGAATTCCAGTCCGGCCGGAGAGCCCCGGGCTAGTGACGGACCAGGGGATCGATCGGCACCGCATCGGCCACGCCAAGAAGCGCTTCCAGCGCCGCAGCAGCTCTCAGCAGATCGGCTTCACCGCGATGCCGGCCGACCAGTTGCAACCCGACTGGCAGTCCGTCCCTCGTGAAGCCGCACGGCAGCGACAGTGCCGGCAAGCCGGTAATCGTGAAGGAGAAGGTGATCGCGATCCAGTCGATGTAGGTATCCATCTTCCGGCCCGCGATTTCGCGCACGAAGGTTTCTTCCACGGGATACGGGCGCGCCTGCATGACCGGAGAAACCAGGATATCGTAGCTTTCCAGAAAGGCGGCGACCCGCTGATACAGGCTGGACCGTTCGCGCTCGGCGCGACCGATATCGTCCGCCGTCAGTGCGAGGCCCTTTTCGATGTTCCAGATGACATCGGGTTTCAGCTGATTGCGACATGTGTCAAGCAGGGGCGCAAGACGTGCAGCGAAAAAGGCTGCCCGCAAAGTCTGAAAACAATCGAACGCGCCGGAAAGATCGGGGCAAGACTCGTCCACCCTGCCGCCCAGCGCCGAAAATCCCGCCGCCGCTTCGGCGCACAGCGCCTCGATCTCCGGATCGACCACTGTGGTACCAAGATCGCCCAGCCACGCCACGCGCAGAGCCGCCAATTCGGATTTCAGGGCCGTGACGTAAGAATCGACCGACAGTGACACGGTCCTCGGGTCACGCGGATCAGGACCTGCCATGGCGTCAAGCATCAGGGCAACGTCAGCCACGGAACGACCCATGGGTCCCTGGACGCCGAGAGTCTGATAGGCGGCGATATCGGGGCCGGACGGGATCAGGCCGGGACTGGGCCTTAAACCGACCACGGAATTGAACCCGGCCGGCGTGCGCAGGCTGCCGCCCAGATCGGAGCCATGAGCGAGCCAGGCTGTTCCGGAGGCCAATGCTGCCGCCGCGCCGCCGGAAGAGCCCGCCGCGCTCATCCGCGTATCCCATGGATTGCGGGTCGCGCCGAAAACCGGGTTGAAGGTGTTGGCGCCCGCGCCAAACTCCGGCGTGTTCGACTTGGCGTAGACGATGCCGCCCCGGGCCTCCAGCCGCTCGACCACATGATCGGAATGGCTCGGCACGTTGTCGGCAAAGATCGGCGACCCGAAAGTCGTCCGCACGCCCTGAACCGCCGACAGGTCCTTGATCGCGACCGGCAGACCGGCGAGGACCGTTTCCCGATCGGCATCGGCTGCCGCAGCGCGCGCCCGATCCCAGCAGGTGATCGGCAACGCGTTCACCGCGCCATCGACAGCCGCAATTCGCGCCTCCAGGGCATCAAGCAGGTCGTCGCTTGACACCTCGCCGTCCTTCAGCAGCGCAACGATCTCCGTCGCGCTCTTTTTCCAAAGGTCACTCATGACTCAACCGCGTCAATTCCGGACCGTTTCAGCTTCGTTTCTGGCGCATCGTCCTGGGTTTGTAGCTCGGCAGCGGTTTCAGGGGCGTGCCAAACAGTTCATGGCGAATTCTGTCGCCGGCTTCGATTCCCAACCTCTTCGATGTTCCGCGCGGGATTTCCAGAACCGCGCGCACCGGCTCGCCCGAAGAGACAACTTTCAGGGAAAGAGGCACGCCTTCCTTGATGCTTTCGACAGTCCCGTCAGCCCTTATGAACAGCATGTCGAGCGGAATTACCGTATTCTTCATCCACATCCGAGCGACGCCGGATCCTTCAAAGACGAAAAGCATGCCGTCGTAAGGTCTGAGCGTTTTGCGGAACATCAGACCTTGCGCCATCTGGCGATCGGAGATCGCCAGTTGCACCCGCCACAGGTAGCGCCGTTCGGCGGTCACAACCTGGATTGTGGTAGTGTCGAAAACCAGTTCGGACTGGGAGTTCGCCGGACCACCCGGCACCGCCAGCATCGACCCCAAGGCTACCAACGCCAACCAGAATTTCATGCCGTTCCCTCGTGATTTGATTGAACTTTACGGAGACGAAGTATGGATCCAGGGACGTGTGGCATGAATGTGGCATTTTTGCAACACTTGATCCTTGTGACGAGGCCTGCGGCACCCCACATACGAGACAGGATGCTGCCAGTGCAGGTCCTGCTCAGCCTGTCCCGCCGCTCTCCGGGGGACCTTCAAGGGAAGGGGATGTCATGGATTTCGAAAACTACACCGAACGTGCGCGAGGTTTCATTCAGGCCGCACAGACCATTGCGCTCAGGGAAAATCACCAGCAGTTGACGCCAGAGCATGTTCTCAAGGCGCTTCTGGACGATCGCGAAGGTCTGGCTGCAAATCTGATCCGGGCCGCCGGTGGCGATCCGGCGCGCGCATTGCAGTCAACGGATGTCGCACTCGGCAAACTGCCGAAGGTCGAAGGAGGCCAGGGCCAGGTCTACTTGGCAGCCGAGATGGCCAGGCTGCTTGAAAGTGCCGACAAATTGGCCGAAAAAGCCGGTGACAGCTTCGTGACCGCCGAACGATTGCTGCTGGCCCTCGCCATGGCCGCCGGATCGGGACCGGCAACGGTTCTGAAGGACGCCGGCGTGACGCCGCAGGGCCTGAATGCGGCGATCAACGACCTGCGCAAAGGCCGAACCGCGGACAGTCCCACAGCCGAAAGCACTTACGAAGCACTGAAAAAATATGCCCGCGACCTGACGCAGGACGCCAGGAACGGCAAACTGGACCCCATCATCGGTCGTGACGACGAGATCCGTCGCTCCATGCAGGTTCTGTCCCGCCGGACCAAGAACAATCCGGTACTGATCGGCGAGCCGGGTGTCGGCAAGACCGCGATCGCCGAAGGCCTGGCCCGCCGGATCGTTGAAGGCGATGTGCCGGAGAGCCTGCGCGACAAGCGCATCATGGCGCTCGACCTCGGTGCCATGGTCGCCGGCTCCAAGTTCCGCGGCGAGTTCGAGGAACGCCTGAAAGCGGTCCTGAGCGAAGTCGATGCCGCGGCCGGCGAGATCATCCTGTTCATCGACGAATTGCATACCCTGGTCGGCGCCGGTGCTGCCGATGGGTCGATGGACGCCTCCAACATGCTGAAGCCGTCACTGGCCCGTGGATCGCTGCATTGCGTCGGCGCAACCACACTGGACGAATACCGCAAGCATGTCGAGAAAGACGCGGCGCTGGCCCGCCGTTTCCAGCCGGTCTTCATTGGCGAACCGACGGTAGAGGATACCATTTCCATCTTGCGCGGTCTCAAGGAGAAGTACGAGCTGCACCATGGTGTGCGCATTGCCGACACCGCGCTGGTATCGGCAGCGACGCTGTCCAATCGCTACATCACCGACCGGTTTCTGCCGGACAAGGCGATCGACCTCGTCGACGAGGCGGCGGCCCGTCTGCGCATGGAGGTCGACTCGAAGCCCTACGAGATCGATGAACTGGACCGGCGCATCATGCAACTCAAGATTGAGCAGGAGGCGCTGAAGAAGGAAAGCGACGACGGGTCGAAGAAACGGCTGGAGAAACTGTCCGGCGAACTGGCAGAACTGGAGAAGAAATCCGCCGACCTGACCGCCGTCTGGCAGGCCGAGAAGGAGAAGATCGCCGGGTCCCAGAAAATCAAGGAAGAGCTTGATCAGGCCAAAATCGAACTCGATCGGGCCCAGCGCACCGGCGACCTCGCTCGGGCGTCTGAACTGAAATACGGCGCGATCCCGGAACTGGAAGCCCGGCTTCAGGATCGCGACGAAGCCGAAAGCCGGATGCTGAATGAAGAAGTCGGCGCCGAAGCAATCGCCGCCGTCGTCTCTCGCTGGACCGGAATACCGGTTGACAAGATGCTCGAAGGCGAGCGCGAGAAGCTTCTGAAGATGGAAGAGGCCATCCAGACGCGCGTCATCGGCCAGAACGAGGCGGTCAATGCCGTCGCCAACGCCGTGCGCCGCGCACGAGCCGGCTTGCAGGACGCAAACCGGCCCATCGGGTCCTTCCTGTTCCTCGGCCCGACCGGAGTCGGCAAGACCGAACTCACCAAGGCGCTTGCGGAATTCCTGTTCGACGACGAGCACGCGATGGTGCGTATAGACATGTCGGAATACATGGAAAAGCACGCTGTCTCACGGCTGATCGGTGCCCCGCCCGGTTATGTCGGCTATGAAGAAGGAGGCGCACTGACCGAAGCCGTTCGTCGCCGACCCTATCAGGTCGTCCTGTTCGACGAGGTCGAGAAGGCCCATCCGGACGTGTTCAACGTCCTGCTCCAGGTGCTGGACGACGGACGCCTGACGGACGGCCAGGGCCGCACGGTCGACTTCCGCAACGTCGTGATCATCATGACATCGAACCTGGGCAGCGAATTTCTGGCCACGCTTGGGCAGACCGACTCCGTGGAGACGGTACGCAGCCAGGTCATGGATGTTGTACGCGCCAGCTTTCGCCCGGAATTTCTGAATCGGCTGGACGAAATCCTGTTGTTCAACAGGCTGAGCCGCGAACACATGGCCGGCATCGTCGAGATCCAGTTGGCTCGTCTGCGCAAACTCCTGACCGACCGGCATGTCAGGCTGGAACTGGATGGCCGGGCTCTCGCCTGGCTGGGCAACGCCGGCTACGACCCGGCCTATGGCGCCAGGCCGCTGAAGCGGGTGATTCAGAAAAGCCTGCAGAACCCGCTGGCTGCCCGGATCCTGGAAGGCCGGGTAGCCGATGGCGCGACGGTAAAGGTGGCTGTCAAGAACGGCGGGCTGTCGATCGACGATGAGGAAGTAAAGACAGAAGACCCCGCGTTCGCCGCCTATCGAGGCGAGCCCGGCGACGGGACCGCGAGCGGGCGGGTCGTGCACTGATCGTCTGTTGGCCGGTGGTGTTGCAATGAAACGCACTTGCTGGATGCGCGTGACGACGTCGAGTGCTCCATCATGGCCGCCGGCAGCAACTTGCCGGGCTCCTGCCGCCTGTCGTTCCCGTTGCAGGAAGCCCGCCCGATCAGAGGCGATCGGCGGGTTTCCCGGCAACGACATCCCTGATCAGGGATCGTCGGGACCGTGGACCGATTTCCCGCTTCAGGGTCCGGCCGGCACGGAAGGGCCAGCCTGAAAATCATTCTCGCGGCGGGTCGTTCGTCGGCTACCCGAGGCGGTGACACGTCAGGCGGTGCCGCGTTCAATTAGGGGGGCGAGACACATCGCTCCCAGCCCTTTCCAATTTGTGCTTCAGACATCGCTCCACATTTCCTGACCGACCGAGCAACCCTATACTCCTTCCATGCCAGACGATCTTCCGGTCCCCGTCCTTGAACCCCCGCTCAAAGCCGAGCGGCTGGAGATGCTTCGCGGCCGTGGCGTCGGGCAGCGAGTCGAAATCATCTCGGACTACAAGCCGGCCGGCGACCAGCCAGAAGCAATCGATGACCTTACCGAAGGTATTCGCAACGGCGAGCGCGATCAGGTGCTGCTGGGCGTCACCGGTTCCGGAAAGACATTTACGATGGCGCATGTCATTCAGAACATGCAGCGCCCTGCCCTGATCCTGGCTCCGAACAAGACCCTAGCGGCACAGCTCTACGGGGAGATGAACAGCTTCTTCCCGAACAACGCGGTCGAATATTTCGTCAGCTACTACGATTACTATCAGCCGGAAGCGTACGTCCCGCGTTCGGACACGTACATCGAGAAGGAATCCAGTATCAACGAGCAGATCAACCGGATGCGCCATTCGGCAACACGGTCCCTGCTCGAACGGGATGACGTCATCATCGTCGCCTCGGTATCCTGCATCTACGGTATCGGCTCGATCGAAGCGTATTCGGAGATGATTTCCCGCTTTCATGAAGGCGAGCGGGCTTCGCGCCAGAACATCCTGAAGCGGCTGGTAGAGCTGCAGTACAAGCGCAACGACACGGACTTCCACCGCGGCACGTTCCGCGCCCGCGGCGATACGATCGAAATCTTTCCGGCGCATCTGGAAGATCGTGCCTGGCGCCTGTCGCTGTTCGGCGACGAGATCGAGAGCATCCAGGAATTCGATCCGCTGACCGGTGAAAGAATGGACCCGCTCGATGACATCGTTGTCTTCGCCAACAGCCATTACGTGACGCCGAAACCGACTCTGCAGCAGGCGATTGCCAGCATCAAGGTGGAGTTGAAGGGGCGGCTGGAAGAGTTGAACCGGCAAGGCAAGCTTCTGGAAGCGCAGCGTCTGGAACAGCGTACGATCTACGACCTGGAAATGTTGACAGCCACCGGCTCCTGCAACGGGATCGAGAACTATTCCCGCTACCTGACCGGCCGCGCACCCGGGCAACCGCCGCCGACCCTCTTCGAATACCTGCCCAAGAATGCGATCGTCTTCATTGACGAAAGCCATATCACGGTGCCACAGCTGCACGGCATGTATCGTGGGGATTATGCTCGAAAATCCGTTCTGGCGGAGTTCGGTTTCCGCCTGCCGTCCTGCACCGACAATCGCCCCCTGAAGTTCGAGGAATGGGACGCCATGAGGCCGGAAACAGTGTTCGTCTCCGCCACGCCCGGCGATTGGGAACTGAAGGCTGCCGGCGGCGTATTTGCCGACCAGGTCATCAGACCGACCGGTCTGACCGATCCGGTTGTCGAGGTTCGCCCGGTTGAAAGCCAGGTGGACGATCTTGTTCACGAAGCCAGGGAACGCGCCAAACGGGGCGAGCGGGTACTGGTCACCACGCTGACCAAGCGCATGGCGGAAGATCTGACGGAATACTTGCACGAGGCTGGCCTGAAGACCCGGTACATGCATTCCGATGTCGACACCCTGGAGCGAATCGAGATCATCCGGGACCTGCGCCTGGGGGTCTTCGACGTGCTGGTCGGGATCAACCTGTTACGCGAGGGGCTGGATATCCCTGAAGTCTCACTGGTTGCCATTCTGGATGCTGACAAGGAAGGGTACCTGCGCAGCCGAACCTCGCTGATCCAGACCATTGGTCGAGCAGCGCGCAATGTGGACGGTCAAGCGATTCTCTATGCCGACCATATGACCGAGTCGATGCGGGCGGCGATCGATGAAACCAACCGGCGGCGGGAGAAGCAGCAGAAATTCAACGCCGAAAACGGCATCACTCCGGAGACGGTTCGCAAGGACATCGCCGACATATTGCAAAGCGTCTATGAGCGCGACCGGGTGACGGTGGAAACCGGCGACGCCGAACAGCCGCACATGATCGGGCACAATCTGAAGGGCTACCTTGAAGAACTCGAGAACAGAATGAAGGAGCATGCCGCGAACCTGGAATTCGAGGAAGCCGCGCGCCTTCGCGACGAACTGCGCCGTTTGGAGGCCGAAGACCTGGGACTTGGTTCAAGGGCAAGCACGGAAAACAGGGCCCAGCGCGCCAAGGCACTGCTGGAGCGCACCAGCCGCCCAGACGGGAGGAGGCACAATCCGGCGAAAAGGCGCGGGTGGCGGCGCGGGCCCTGAGACCGTCGGCCGTTGCTATCCTGGCGCATCGCCTAGGAATCCCTGCACCTCCGCCACGCTCTGCACATCACCGAACAACATGTAGAAGGTGCTGAGGCTGGCGTTGTGCTGGACGTCGTCAAAGGCCGCCATCGCGTCATGAACCATGATGGTTCGGAAACCCATCATCATCGAATCGCGGGCGGTAGCCTCACAGCAAACATTGGTGGCGACGCCGGAGACAAGAAGCGTATCGACCCCCGCCTCAGTCAATCGTCGGCGCAAGTCCGACGATTCCTCCAGCATGGCACTGTAACGGGTCTTCACCACCGTTTGGTCTTCGTCATGGACATCCATCTCCGGCCACAAGGCAAAGGCTTCGGATTCCCGGTCGAGCCCGCCCAGGCGGGTTTCCTTCCCGCTCGGGCCCAGGATCTCGTACAGATTCGACCAGTCGTCGGCATCGTCGGGCAATGCCTCGGTGATGACCCAGTATACCTTGCCACCCTTGTCCCGCAGCATGGCCGCCAGTCGGTTGATGTTCGGTGCGATGGCGGGACCGTATCTGCAAGCCGCCGGTTGGCCGGGTGCCACGAAATAGTTCTGCATGTCCACAACCACCAGCGCCGTCTTCTTCGGTTCCAGCCGGTCATAGGCATGCGCGCGGCCGAGCCGGGCTTGAACGGAGATGCGAACCGAATCTGAAATGTTCAGCGGATGCATGGCACGCTGGCGACATCGTTCCTGTCAGTCATACTGACCTTGCACGTATTTCTGCATCTCTGCCACTTCGTTGGCGGCTTCGGCCAGTCGGTATTTCACGACATCACCGATAGAAATCATGCCGGCGACTGTGTCCTTCTCGACCACGGGCAAGTGACGGAAACGCCCTTGGGTCATCGTCTCCATCGCCCGAGCAATGGTCGTTCCAGGGACGATGGTCGTCACGCCTTGAGTCATCAACTGAGATACCGGACCGTTCAGACAATCCACACCGAAAGTGGCCAGACCCCGGACAATGTCCCGCTCGGACAGGATGCCGGCAATACCGGCGTTTTCATCGCCGTCCAGGATCAGCAGCGAACCGATCTGCCGACCGGTCATTTGGCTGGCGGCTTCTGATACGGTCATGTCAGGCGCGCCAGTGTGAATGGCGCGGCCTTTGACGCGAAGGATATCTGAAACAAACATCTGCTTTCTCTCACGCTACGGATCCCGACACTGCATGATTGCGCCTTGTCCTCCGCCTGACAAGCGTGACTCCTTGAATGCAGGCTACGGGACAGAGGTCGTCACCGTCGCCTGCGCGTGTTTGCGCCAGATGAGGAGACTATAGCGCGCCTTCTCAGCCGCTGGCTACTCGCGGCGCAAGTCCGTTAGATGGCAGTTGCCGTTGCCGGCGCACCGCAGGGACAAGCGGAATGGCCGCCTCCCACCCGCTGATGGTTGCGAACTCAAGGGTTGCGTGGACCTCTGCGGGACGATGGCCTCAAGGCACCAAGAGGGAAGAGCAAGCTTTTCGCAGGCAAACCGGCAGGGTCAGAGATGAAGATCATCAGAACTGCGGTGGGCGTGGATGCGGCAAGGCGCGTGTTCCAGCGTCGCCATGGAGCTCTGCGAACCGGCCAGTGCGAAACAAGCCTTGCTTCCGTCATCTTCCTTGCCAATGACAGGACAAGCTGCCAGCGCCCGCGCTCTTCGAACAGATGGCAAGATTGCGCGATGGTGAATTCATCGGCGCTGCACCAACACTCGCGCAGGCCCGACCATTCCTCACCTTCGAAGCTGCGCAGCGCAAGAGGCATTTTCTGCACCAGACGTTTCAGATCATGAGCCGGTCATCTGCCATGATTTCCTGCGGCCTCAGATGACCATTGAACCTGATCTGCCACAAACTGCGCGAACGGCCCGATATCCTGGTTGATGCTGGCGCTTTTAAGTGCTGCCAGGTAGGTATCACGCTTCTCGACCCGGATGACGGTCCACGGATAGCCGCCGGATGCCAGCATCGCGTTCATGACAAGACGCGCCAGGCGGCCGTTGCCGTCCGGATACGGATGGACGTAGCCGAAAAGCCAGTGACCGAGCACGGCGCGAACGGAAGGCTCGGCTTCATTCCTCAGCAGATCGAACAAGGTCGGCATGGCGTCACGCACCGCATCCCTGCGCGGCGGCACATGCCGCGACCCCCGCAGAAACACCGTATCACTGCGATAACCGGCCAGAGCGGAAGCCGGGACCAGGCCAGTGGCGACGCAAGGTTGAAACACCTCGCGATACCAGTCGCGGTGAGCCTTCTGGACCAGTGCGCTGGCTTCGCCGCCGCCGATGATCTCACTGACCGCTGCGCGCACAAGTCGGAACGCCTGCCAGTAACCGCGCGCGCTCAGCGCATCGCGATTCTGCCGGTCGACGTCAAGATTGTCCGGGTCCCAACTGCCTGCACGCACTCGGTCGATCAGTTCCGGTGTGACGTGGCAGCCCTCGATCGACAGCGAGTGATAGGCATCGTTCCGATAGATATCGTCAACGAGGGACAAATGGGTTTCGGGGTCATCGGGCGGGCCAGGCGCTTTGGGAAATGCTGCGATCACCGACTCGCGCATCGCCTCCCACAGCGATTGCAGACGGCCGACAATCGGCGCCTGATCCCGACTCAGAACACCAAAGGCCCGTTCCGGTTCGAACGGGTCGGCTTCGCGGACATCGTAGCCGGCGCGTTTCATGAGATCCGGGATATCATCGGCCACGTCACCCCTGGCGATCCGGCGGAAGGCGCCGACCAGCCGCCCGGCAACCATCGAACGACCGCCATCAAGCAATCGCGCGAGCACATCAACCGCATCGCTGATGCCCGAGAGCGCGATCTGCGCCTCGACCGGATGCCGGACAAAGAACGCTCCAGGCACACGTATCAATGCCGCCTCGGGCACAAGAAGCCGCAGCCCGTCCCGGGGCTGCCAGCCTGACAGCGTGCGCAACGGGAAGTCGACGTCTGGAGAAGACTTCCAGATGTTTGCCAATAGTCTGCCAGCTTGACAGGGCGTTAGTGTTCCGCAAAAGAGACATTGCCAATTCATTCAGATCAATGGCGCTTTTTGGTTGCAGGGTCAGGATTTCATCCTGCAACTTCAAGATCACGGGCGGGTTGGTGACTGGCGCGCCAAACCAACCGACCATGCCCCTGCTTACCGGTGTCTGCCAAAGTTGCGATGGTGATCTTTGATCAGGTGAATGCGGCCTCTTGGTTGACCTATGCGAGGTGACGATGACCGACTACTGCGCTCCAGTCAGGGACATGCGTTTCGTTCTGAAAAATGTTGTCGGGATGCCAGAGATCGCCGACTTGCCGGGCTATGATGAGGCGACGGACGATCTGGTGGACGCCGTTCTGGAAGAGGCCGGCAAGCTGGCAGGCGAGGTGATCGGCCCGCTGAACCACATCGGCGACCGGCAGGGTTCGGTTCTCGAGAACGGCGTGGTTCGCACGCCGGAGGGCTTCAAGGAAGCCTATTGGAAATTCGTCGAAGGCGGTTGGAACAGCGTGCCGTTTGATCCGGAGATCGGCGGCCAGGGCCTGCCCTGGACGCTGAACACCGCCGTTCAGGAAATGTGGGACGCCGCCAATACCGGCTGGTCCCTGTGCCCGATGCTGACAGTCGGCGCGATCGAAGCGATCAGCGCCCACGGCACGAACGAACAGAAGAAAAAATACCTGCCCAGGCTGGTCACCGGCGAATGGACCGGAACCATGAATCTGACGGAACCACAGGCCGGCTCCGACGTCGGTGCGCTGCGGTCCAGGGCGGTACGGGATGGTGACGCCTTCCGAATCCATGGCCAGAAGATCTTCATCACTTACGGGGATCAGGACTACACCGATAATGTCATTCATCTTGTCCTCGCGCGAATTGAAGGCGCGCCCGATGGCGTGAAGGGCATTTCTCTGTTCATCGTACCGAAGGTCCTGGTGAACGACGATGGCTCCCTGGGACGGCGTAACGACCTGCGACCGGTATCGCTGGAGCACAAGCTGGGTATCCATGCCAGTCCGACCTGCGTCATGGCATACGGGGAAAATGACGGCGCCATCGGCTCTCTGATCGGTGAAGAGAACAACGGCATGGCCTGCATGTTCACAATGATGAACAATGCGCGGCTGAATGTGGGCGTGGCGGGCTTGGGCACAGCTGAGCGCGCCTGGCAACAGGCACGGGACTTTGCCAAGGAACGAACCCAGGGCCGGGATATCGCCACTGGGGAACTGAACGTCCCGATCATCCGTCATCCGGACGTACGCCGAATGCTGCTGGACATGAAGGCCAAAACGGAGGCCATGCGAGCGCTGTGCTATTACACCGCGGCACGAATGGATGTCGCCAAGAAACACCCTGACGCAGACACCCGCCGGACGGCGCAGCGCGATCTGGACCTTCTTATCCCGATCACCAAGGCTTGGTGTACCGACACCGGCTGCGATGTTGCCCATACCGGGGTCCAGGTACACGGCGGCATGGGCTTTGTAGAAGAAACCGGCGCCGCGCAGCACATGAGGGACGCCCGCATTCACCCGATCTACGAGGGCACCAACGGTATTCAGGCCAACGATCTGATCGGACGCAAGATTCTGCGCGATGGCGGAGAAGCCGCGAAAGCGTTTACCGATCGTCTGAGAACGGAAGCTTGGGCCATCGCCGGATCCGGCAATGCCGACGTGGCCGCAACCGGCAAGGCGATTGCGGCCTCGGTAGACGCCGTTGACGCGGCTGTCGACTGGATCCTTGCGATTGCCCCGACCGATATCCAGAAGGCGTCCGCGAATTCGGTTCCCATGCTGAATCTGATGGGGAACGCCGTGGGAGGGTGGCTGATGGGCAGGGCCGCAGCGGCGGCGGCCAGCGAAGGCGTCAACGGCCACGCTGCCTGGTGTGAGGCCAAGATCAAGACCGCGCGCTTCTACGCCGACCACATTCTCAGCCGTTCTTCGGGCCTGCTCGCCACCATTGCCGAGAGCGGCGACACGGTGATGGCGCTGAAGGAAGATCAGTTCTAGCAACGCGCTTGCGGGAGCTTCTGCGGAGCCGGTCGGATCGTGCTGCCTTGTGCCTGCGTCCGGGACAATCCTGCGCACCCCTTTTTTCTTGTTCTGGCGCAAATTTCCTCTAACTGGCTGCCTCTGTTCACTGCTTCGCCAACACGCCGCTCTGCGACGACTCGAGAAGAAACGAGAGGCTCCGGAGCCATCCACTGATTTTTGGGAAGCGCCATGTCGCAAAGCTCTGCTGCCCGGTTGAGGGGTTGCTCGAACGAAAGGCAGACGCCCGCTCGCGAGATGAACACCGACAGGCGGACCGTCGTTCGTTCAGATCCCGGGGGTGTCTCGGAAAGGACCGAACGAACGGATTATTTCAAAGTCACGGATGATGGCGTCTTCGCCGGCATGCATCTCTTGATCGAATTGTGGGGCGCCAGGAACCTCGCTGACGTCGACCTGATCAAGGAGACCCTGCTTCGCGCCGCCCGAGATTCCAGCGCCACGGTCCTGCACAGCTATGTGCACCGGTTCGGTGCCGAAATCGGCGTTTCGGGCGTCGTGGTCCTCGCCGAATCGCACATCTCGATCCACACCTGGCCGGAACGCGGTTATGCCGCTGTTGACGTCTTCATGTGCGGCGAATGCGACCCTTATCGGGCCGTTGGCGCACTGCGGGAAGCGTTCGCTCCTGAAGACCTTGAGATTTCGGAACACCGTCGCGGTGTTGTTGTCTGAGCCAGATGACCATGGAATGGTTTCACGAAACGCTTCATGACGGCATCCGCCAGTCGCTGACGATCGACGCCCTGATTCATCGCCAACAGACGAAGCACCAGGATCTTGTCATCTTCGAGAACCGGTTATTCGGTCGAGTGCTCGCGCTGGATGGCGTCATCCAGACGACGGAGGGCGACGAGTATGTCTATCACGAGATGCTCGCGCATCCGGCAATCCTGGCGAGAAAAGTCGCCGTTCATCCGTCGGGCCGAGAGGAAATCGAGCGGGAGTTGAATGTCCTGATCATCGGCGGCGGCGACGGCGGTTGCCTTCGGGAAGTCCTGAAGCATCCTGATGCCAGAGCAACGATGGTCGAAATCGACCCTGGCGTCGTGAAATTGTCGAGGCAGTACCTTCCAAACCATTCGGCCGGCGCCTTCGACGATCCCCGGACCCATCTGATCATTGCCGATGGTGCAGATTTCGTTGCGGAAACGGTCGATCTTTTCGATGTCATCATTGTCGATTCGACTGATCCGATCGGTCCCGGCGCTGTTTTGTTCTCGGAGAAATTCTATGCGGGCTGCAAGCGCTGCCTGCAGAGGGGCGGTGTCTTGATCACCCAAAACGGCGTGCCGGCCTTGCAGGGCGAAGAGGTGACATCCAGCGCCGCTGCCTTCCGAAAGCTGTTTGCCGATCCGGCATTCTTCGTGGCGCCGGTACCGACCTACAATGGCGGCTTCATGGCCTTCGGCTGGGCCACGGACGATTCCATGCTGCGACTGCGGAGCAGCGCTTCGGTACAGCGGCAGATCGATACCATCGGCCTGCAAACGCGCTACTTCAACGCCGATATCTTCGCCGGAGCATTTGCCCTGCCAACCTTCATTCGTGACCTGACGGACTGCTCCGACGGTCACCGGGACTGATGTCGCAACAGAACCGACTGCTGGCAGTGTTCATCGCTCGGAAGCCGGCAGACCAAGGCGGACAAGCGAGAAACCCTTGCACAACGGTAACAGATGATGGGTTCAACGGTTCAGGACCGACAGCGCCGCCTCATGAAGTTCCAGGCATGACGCCCCGATCGTGAGGCCCCGCCCCGTATCAAGGGTCAACCCCCGGCCCTGCCAGTCCGTCATGATTCCGCCTGCATTTTCGATCACAGGCACCAGCGCCATGTAATCCCAAGGCTGCATCGCACCTTCGACATGAAGGTCGATCAGGCCGCTGGCCAACAATCCACCGGCGTAGCCGTCGAGCCCGAAGCGGGTCGCGTGTACTACGGACCGAAGCCGATCGTAGGCCGGAGCGTCAATCTCTTCATACATGTCAGGTGTTGTCGTATACATGGCAGCCCGATCCAGCGCGACGGCATCCCTTGTGGTGACACGCGCGCTGTTCAGCGTGGTGCCGTATCCTCTTGCGCCGAGCCAACGCTCGCCGGAGACTGGCTGGTCGACAACGCCCAGAATGGGCTCGCCGTCGCGCAGCAAGGCGATCAGGGTCGTGAAGGTCGGCACGCCGTGGATGAAACTGCGCGTCCCGTCGATCGGGTCGATGACCCAGACATGACTCCTTCCCGCGTCCTGGGCGCCGAACTCTTCACCCACAATTCCGTGGTCGGGACAATGTTTTTGCAACCGCCGTCGGATTTCCTGCTCGGCACGCTTGTCCGCCGCAGTCACCGGGCTTTCATCCGGCTTGTCCTCAATGGTGACGCCACTGCGAAAATAGGGTCGGATGGCAGCGCCGCTGGCGTCAGCCAACAGGTTGGCAATACTCATGAACTCTTCAGGGCAATCGCGATTCATGGTCGCCTGCCGTATCGGAAGCGGCGGTCCTTCTAGGGTCTGTTAACACCAAACAGGGATTTCATGCTATCCTGCTTCATGTCGTCTTTAGCCACAGAAGTGGAGGGTTGTCAGAAGCATGGAAATCACCGAGGCGCCGTTCAAGCGGATTGCCCCGCTGCTTCCCAGGCAGCGCGGGAACGTCAGCGTGCCGAACCTGCAGGTGCTCGACGCGATCCTCCACGTGGCCGAGCAGGGCTGCAAGTGGCGCGGCCTGCCGAAGCGGTCTGGCAACTGGCACACGATCTACACGCGAATGAGCCGCCGGGCCAGGAGCGGCGTGCTCGACCGGGTGTTCGAGCAGCACCAGCGTCAAGGTGCACCCGGACGGCACGGGGGCTCGAAAAGAAACGGCCCGCAGTCCATCGGCAGGTCCCGTGGCGGATGGAACACCAAGATTCACATGGTTGCCGCGGATGCTCGAACGGCGGTCGCCTTCACCCTCTCTCCCGGCAACGCGCACGACGCCCCGCAGGGCCGCAGGCTCATGAGCCGGCTGGAGCGGCCCGTCGACGCCACGGCGCTCGTCATGGACGGGGCACATGAGGACAACGCCACCCGCCAGTGGGCCCGCGACCCTGGCTTCGATCCCGTGGTGCCGCCCAGGAGCAACCGCGTCGACCCTTGGGAGTACAACCAGGAGATGGACAAGCGGCGCAACGAGGTCGAGCGCCTGTTCCGGCGCCTCAAGGGCTTCCGGCGCCTCTTCTCCCGCTTCGAGAAGCTGGACGTCATGTTCCTCGGCTTCATCGTCTTCGCGCTCATCGTCGAGGCACTCCGATAGGGTTGACAGGCCCTAGTCAGACTTCTTGTCGGCGTCGCTCCCGCTCTGCTCATCGCCGTCATTCTTTGGCTTGATCTCAGGCAGTGGCAGCGGCGAGTCGGACAGCGTTCGGAGAAAGGCGATCACATCTGCGCGTTGTTGATACTTGCGCAGGCGATAGGCCATCTTGGTGCCTTTCACGACGGCAGACGGCCGCTTCAGGAATTCGTAGAGACTTTCGTAGGTCCAGTCGGTGCCGGCCGACTTCATGGCTGACGAATAACTGTATCCGTCAACGGCGCCCTTCTTGCGCCCGACAACGCCATAGAGGTTGGGGCCTGTGCCGTTGCGGCCGCCCTTGTTCCAGGAGTGGCAGGACTTGCATTTGGACTGGAGCAGTTTCTGTCCCTTGGCCACGTCCGCATTGGCCAGAGCCTCGGAGACAGACGGCTCGACTGGCGCTTTCTGCGCCGGAGCCTCCGATTCTGCTGCCTCGCTCGACGCCTCTGCCGCCGCCTCGTAGGTAAACCGCGTCTCCGGCACCAGGATGTCGCCGACCTTGCTGATCACCATGGCGCTGATGCCGACAATAAGGACGGCGGCGGCAGCTGAATTGAAGTTCATGGTCAGAACCGGATGATTGTTGAAACGCGATGCATGGCGCCCCGGGGCCGACACGGGAACCGACAGATGACGAGACGGCTTCGGAACGGAAATTGCAAGTCCCGGTTATAGGTTGACGCCGGATGCCCATACAGGTTTCAACTTGGCGACACGATGTCACATAAATCCTTTTGTGACTGCGGGTTAGGCCCCAACCCATGACCGATAACGGCCCGGAAGCACTGGTAATTGTCCCTGCCCGGCTGGCTGCTGAGCGCCTGCCGAACAAACCACTTGCAAGAATCGCGGGGGAACCAATGATCGTTCATGTCTGGCGCCGAGCCATCGCTGCCGACGTGGGGCCTGTCCTGGTTGCCTGCGGCGACGCTGCAATCGGCGAAGTGATCGTCCGGGTCGGTGGCGAGGCCATCATGACCGACCCGGCCCTGCCTTCGGGCTCTGACCGCGTGCATGCGGCAGCGGCAATCTACGATCCTGATCGCGCTTTCGACCACGTTCTCAACCTGCAAGGCGATCTTCCGGCGATAGACCCGACCTCGATCCGACAGGCGCTGGCCCCGCTCGCCGAGTCCGCCGTGGATCTGGCGACGCTGGTCGCCCCGACAGAAGATCCGATGGTGCGCGCCGATCCCAACATCGTCAAGGCGGTGATGAGTCTGGCCTCCGGGGCCACGCTTGGCCAGGCGCTTTATTTCTCACGGTCGGATGTGCCATTCGGCGACGGACCGATATGGCGCCATATCGGCGTTTACGCCTGGCGGCGAGAAGTGCTGGACCGATTTGTCCGCGCGGCCCCAAGCCCGCTGGAACGAAGGGAGAAGCTGGAACAACTTCGCGCCCTGGAAGCCGGGATGCGCATCGACGCTGTCGTCGTCGATGATGCGCCGTTGGGAGTGGACACCCCGGAAGATCTGGAGCGTGCCCGCGCTCTGCTGGAGCAACCTGAATGAATGCTGCCAACCACATATCCTTTCAGGGGGCACTCGGGGCCAACTCGCACATTGCCTGCCAGGCTGTCTATCCGGACATGCAACTCCTGCCCTGTGCAACATTCGAGGATACCTTCGCTGCAGTACGGGCCGGCGAAGCGCGGCTGGCGATGATCCCCATCGACAATTCGGTGGCCGGTCGCGTCGCGGATATCCATCACCTGCTGCCGAAATCCGGCCTGTTCATTATCGGCGAACATTTCCAACGCATCGAGCAATGCCTGCTTGGTACCGTGGACGCCGGCATCTCCGATCTTAAGGAGGTGCATAGCCATGTCCATGCGCTGGGGCAGTGCCGAAAGCTGATCGCGGAACTGGCGGTCGAACCAGTCGTGCATTTCGACACTGCCGGCGCCGCGCGAGATGTCGCCAGATGGGGCGACAAGACCAAGGGATCAATCTCTTCCTGTCTGGCAGCCGAAAGCTACGGCCTTCAGATCTTGCGCAAAAACATCGAAGATGCGGAGCATAACACAACCCGGTTCCTGATCATGGGACCGGAGCAACTGATCCCGGCAGCAGGCAGTCGCAAGATGATCACCAGCTTCGTTTTCCGGGTTCGCAGCGTGCCCGCGGCGCTCTACAAGGCGCTTGGAGGCTTTGCGACAAACAAGGTCAACATCACGAAACTGGAGAGCTACATCATCGACGGTGCCTTCACGGTCGCACAGTTTTATGCCGATGTCGAAGGTCATCCGGAAGACCAGTCCATGAAGTGGGCTTTCGAGGAACTGGATTTCTTCACCACCGAATGGACCGTGCTGGGTACCTATCCGGCCAGCCCATTCAGGGGTTGATGCGCGCCTGACCTGGTTCTTCGGTCCCGATGCGCCATATGCAAGAAGCAATCGTTTTCCGCCTGAGGATACAGACACGATGTTGTTCATGTCGCGCCGCCAACCGGAGATGCCTTCGGTCGACAAGGCTTTGAAGGGCCGCCTGCAGGAAATGTCGGTGGAGAATCGCCACCACGTCAGCGGCAATCCCGTCAAGCCGCCGTTCCCGGACGGCATGGAGAGGCTGATCGTGGGCATGGGCTGTTTCTGGGGAGCAGAGCGCATATTCTGGCGGACGCCCGGCGTGTTCACGACCGCGGTTGGCTATGCCGCCGGCCATACACCGAACCCGACTTATGAGGAGGTGTGCAGCGGCATGACCGGTCACAACGAGGTGGTTCTGTCCGTCTATGACCCGCAGACGATTTCGACTGAAGAAATGCTGCGGTTGTTCTGGGAAAACCACGATCCGACCCAGGGCATGCGTCAGGGCAATGACGTCGGCACGCAATATCGCAGCGGTATCTACTGTACCACCAAGGCCCAGACGGCACTTGCCGAGGCGACGAAAGCCGTATTCCAGGAAAAATTGTCTGCTGCCGGTTACGGCACCGTCACGACCGAGATTCTGGACAACCCGAATTTCTTCTACGCCGAGGATTATCACCAGCAATATCTGGCCAAGAACCCGGCCGGCTACTGCGGGTTGGGCGGCACGGGCATCAGTTGTCCGATCGGTGTCGCTGCTGCATAGGCATTACGCCTGCCATTCTTCGCGGACAGCTGGAACCGCCTCTTCTGCAAGATATCCCGCCTTCAGCCTAGCCGCGCGCTCGGGATCCAGCTGTTTGAGCGCCCAGACCGCTGCGCCGCGCACGAGGCTGGCTGAATCGCCTAGCCGCCGTGCGGCGGCGGTAGCCAATGAAGGCTCCCCGGAGTTGCCGATTGCGATCAGAACGTTACGGATGAACCGGTCGCGCCCGATCCGCTTGATGGCTGACTTCCGGAACAGCGCGCGGAAGTCGGCATCGTCCAGGTCCACGAGGTCGGCGAGTCGCGGGCTGGTGAGTTCCGCACGAGGCAGGAACGCGTATTCTGCGGTCTGCGTGGCAAACCTGTTCCAAGGGCACGCTGTCAGGCAGTCGTCGCAACCATAGATCCGGTTTCCCATCAACGGACGCAAGTCACGCGGCACAGGCCCCTTGTGTTCTATTGTCAGATAGCTGATGCATCGCCGCGCATCGATCTGGCCCGGTGCGGGAAACGCGTCGGTGGGGCAGACATCCAGGCAGGCGCGGCACGAACCGCAATGATCCGCTTCGGACGGATCAGAAGGCAACTTGAGCGTCGTCATCACCACGCCGAGAAAAAGCCAGCTGCCGAAGTCCCGGGATACCAGATTAGTGTGCTTGCCTTGCCAGCCCAAACCGGCGCGGGCTGCCAACGGTTTTTCCATCAGGGGCGCCGTATCGACGAAGACCTTGACTTCCGATCGGAATTTTTCGGCGATCCACCGCGCCAGGGCCTTCAGGCGCTTCTTGATGACGTCATGATAGTCCTCGTTCCGGGCGTAGACAGAAATAATGCCGCGATCCAGGCACGACAGATCTGCCAGCGGGTCTCCCGGCGGTCCGTAATTCACACCCAGCATGATCACGGACCGGGCGGCCGGCCACAGGCAATCGGGCGACCTGCGGCGATCGCGAGTGTCGTGGAGCCAGCCCATGTCACCTTGATAGCCGCGCTGCACGAAACCATCCAGGCTGGTTCCGATGTTTCGGGGCAGGGTTGCCGATGTCACCCGAACAGCATCGAAACCCAGCGCAAGGGCTTTAGCGTCGATTTGGTCGCGGAGCGTCACGACATCGCCTCGGATGGCGTGATCAACCCCGACCGCGATAGGCGGGGACTCCCTGGTCAGGGAGCCACAGACTCTCCGGCGGCGGTCCGGTTTGCCAGAACACATCGATCGGGATACCGCCGCGCGGATACCAGTAGCCGCCGATGCGCAGCCACCGAGGCGATAGTTCGGTCACCAGTCGTTCGGCAACACTGACGGTGCATGCCTCGTGAAACGCCCCGTGATTGCGGAAGGATGCCAGAAACAGCTTGAGCGACTTGCTTTCGACAATCTGTTCATCCGGCACATAGTCGATGACCAGATGAGCGAAATCCGGCTGGCCGGTCAAGGGGCACAACGATGTGAATTCCGGGCAAACGAAGCGTACCAGATAGGTCTTGCCGGGATGTGGATTGGTCACGGCCTCCAACACCGCTTTGTCTGGCGCCGCTGGAATTTCCGTCGGTTGGCCAAGCGTTGTGAGTGTGTTTGTTTTGGTCGCATCAGTCATGCTGCGAACTTCGATGCAGATGTCGTTCCAGCTTCAGACAGCCAAGAGCCTGGCTTTTCATCGCCGGGATTGTGCGCTTCGTATTTTCTCATCGGGAGCGGACAGTTGTTCGGATTGATGCGTATGCGGCGGCGCAGCGCAGATTGTCTCGTAGGCAAAGCGTTCGCTGATCAGCCCATTGTATTCAAAGATATCAAGCGTTGCCTCGAATGCTTCCGGTGTAATCTCGATATGAGGAGTCCAACAACCAAGTTGCTGGTAGGTGGCAATACACTTTTCCAGCACGGCCAGATCGATTTCTGGAAAATAGGGCTTCTCGGCCTTCGCGATCTCCGACGCAGGTGCATTATAGATATACTTGCGTGTCTTGCGGTAGGCGCGAGTGAACGCTTTTGCCGTGTCAGTCTTCAGCCACGCCGGTAACGCACACAGGCTGGAGAAGCCGCAAGGACCAATCTGTTCGCCGACCTGCGCCACGACATGCCCGATTCCATCCACTTCCAGTTGTTGCGGGAAGGGGCCTTGCTGCTGGACATACTGGCCCTGTCCGTCGCGAAAGGCGCGGTCGATGTCGGCGGCGTTGCCGGGATTGAGGATCTTGAGTTTGTCATAGACGATACCGGCCTTGTGGCAAGCGTACTTGAACATGGCGAGGGGTTGCCCACCACCGAACAGTACAACCTCGGCACCCTCCAGCTTGTCCCAGGTAAAGGCCGGGTCAGGCTCGCGACCGGTGAGGAAGAATCCGTCCATCTCGTTGATCTGGGCAAAATGGACAACGACCGGGCTCCCGCCAAGATCTTCTGAATCGAAACCCTGGCTCAGTGCCGACTGCACGACGTGCGCGGAACCGTCCTTCAATGCGTCAATGGCTGACTTTCCGGGAATGGCCACGGACCAGTCCGCCTCCAGTCCTTCTTCGGCGAGGAAGCCTCCCGACATCGTCGAAATCAACGGAGAATAGAAAGCCGAAAACAATGTGAACTGGATGTTGATCTTGGTCATGCGCCTGGGCGATCCTCTAAGAGCCTGTTCCTGAAGTCTCGTTTGGCCTCGGGCTGCGGTGCCCTGTCGGGAGTCTGAACACCGACGATGGAAGATATCATGACCCGGACCGATGCCGCGTGGTTGCAGTATGGCCGTCCACATGATGATCGGCAAGCCGATCTGACGGACGCGGAACGGGCGCTGATGGTACCGCCGGTCCCGACACAGGGCCGGATGGCCGACGAAGTGGACCGCCGGCGCGACACCGCGCACCCGGCACCTCTGCCCGACCGGGGTTCCGAAGGGCTCCGCAAGGCGTGCCCCGGAGATCGACCGTGCGATCCCGGCCGGCGTCGTGCCGGGGCTCTCGACCCGCAAGGTCGGCGAGGTCCTCCTCGCCGCCTTGCCGATCGTCTGGCACGGCAACCCCGCCCAGCGGTGCCGGGCGCACAAGATCCGCAAGACCGATCTCCACGCCGTCGTGAATGCCTCCCACCGCCGCAGGGCCGAGAGCGCCATCGAACGACGGTTCCGAGAGGTCCGCAGACGAACACGGCCCACGGGAACCTTCCGGGACCGGACATCAATGGACCGCATCCTTCACGCGGTCTTCATCCACGAAAACAGGTCTCGGGGACTCAGTACCCCACTCTCCCTGACACATGACTCCTGACGTTACCCCTCCCCGGCAGGGTTGCGTTTCGAATTATCTAGCCATAACATTAGCTAGGATCGATCAGATCGGAGCAGAAGAGCCATGTACGTCGTCAACGTCCATCGGGCAAAGACCGAGCTTTCCCGGCTGCTGGCGCGGGTGGAAGCCGGTGAGGACGTGGTGATCGCGCGCCGCGGCGAGCCTGTCGCCCGCCTCGTCGCGTGCAAGGCGAGGGTCGCGCGCCGGCCCGATGTGCTTAAGGGAAAGATCAAGGTCCCCGACAGCTTCCTTGACCCGTTACCGGAGGAGGAACTGGCGACGTGGGAGGGGCGGTAGCATTGCTGATGCTGCTGGATACCCACGCATTTCTCTGGTGGATCGCCGACAGCGAACGGCTTTCGCGACCGGCGAGGCGCTTGATCGCGGACGAGTTGAACGACATCGTGGTCAGCGCGGCCTCGGCCTGGGAAATCGCGACCAAGTTCCGCATCGGCAAGCTGCCGGGCTGCGAGGCGGTGGCGCTTGATGTCTCAGGTCACATTGCCGGGCAGGGTTTTGCGGAACTGGAGATCGGCGTCGCCGATGCCGAACGCGCCGGACGCCTGCCCGGCCAGCATCGCGATCCTTTCGACCGGATGCTCGCCGCCCAAGCCTTGGCGCGCGAGTTGCCTGTCGTCTCCGTCGATTCGGTGTTTGACCGATTCGGAGTTATGCGCCTGTGGTGAAGGGCGCGGCTGGCGAAGACGGTTGTCGTCGAAACCGTGGAGCGGGCGACGGAAAGCGGGAAGCCGCTCGCCGCGTGTTTCCCCGCTGCGCGAACGGTTGTCGAAGCGGTGCATGTTGCACTCTCGAGCGCATTCTCCGCGAAGCGGAGGAAATGTTCTTCGTCATCCTCTTCCGTTCGGCATTGGCCCGGAGGTCGGACATTCTCGTGTAGACGCGTCGCGTCGATGCGCGCCGGACATTCGCAAAGACGGCAGTCGACCCGGTCCTCGCGCAGCGCGTCCGGGTTCGACAGCAAGGTGATCAAGCTCCACAGCGTCTCCGAGTCGCTCGCGCTGCTTGACTGGCACCCCGACAGAGCCTCGGGAAAACCAGCCGCCGAGGCCGGTGAAATCCATGTCGATGACGCCCATTTCGACTTCCGGCGACGGGGGAGGCCCCGTAATCGTCGCGCACCTGCCCGGTGATTTCATGACCACTGGCGATATCGCCGATTTCACCCGCAGTCCTTGCGTTTCCCTGAATCCGGACTAGGCACTGTCCGGGAATCGGGAAATTATAGGCTGGATTTTTTCGGGCCGCCGCCCGATGCTAGATGCGTGGAATTCTTCCACACTCAAGGGAGGAGAGAAAAATCATGAAGAAACTTTCCACGAGTTTGATCCTGGCAGGTACGGTTGCCCTGGCGGGAGTTGCCGAAGCACGCGAATACAAAGTTGGTTTCATTGCGCCGAAGTCCGGCGGCGCCGCACAGCTTGGCGAAGCACTCGAAAGGGGCGCTCGGCTCTACATCAAGCTGCATCAGAAGGATTTGGGCGAGCATACCGTGAAGTTGATCGTCCGTGATTCAAAACGGCCGGGCGGGCCCTTCGCCAAGGCAGCCGCCCAAGAACTCATCGCGCGGGAGAAAGTCGATATTCTCGGCGGCGTGGTCTTTTCGCCCAACGCCATGTCAATCGCTCCCCTCGCCACGGCCGGCAAGGTGCCGTTCGTCGTGATGAATGCAGGAACGTCGTGGATTACCAAGCTGTCTCCGAACATCGTTCGCGTATCGTTTACGATGTGGCAGGCTGGATTTATCATGGGCGAGCACGCCGCCAAGGCCCTCGGCTGCAAGACTGCCATTTCCGGCTACACCAATTATCCCCCGGGCAAGGACAGTGCTGCCGCCTTCAAGCGCGGCTTTGAAGGTTCCGGCGGCAAGGTGATCGATTCGATTCCCATGGGAGGCCCGCGTAGCGCGCCGGATTTCACGCCGTTCTTCCAGCGAGTGAAAGACAAGAGGCCGAACTGTTTCTTCGTGTTTGTTCCCGGCGGCAACCACGCCGCTGCGGCCTCCAAAACGTATGTCGCGCTGAACATGAAGGCAGCCAATATCAAGTTCATCGGCCCTGGCGATCTTACACATGACCTGCAATTGCAGAGCATCGGGCCGGCCATCGCCGGCACCACAATTGCCGTGCACTATTATGCCGATCTCAAGAACAGGGCCAACAACGCCTACAAGAAGGCGTTCGCGGCCGAATACGGCGCCAAGGCAGTACCCGACTTCGTTAGCGTTGGCGGCTATGATGGCATGGCGGCCGTATTTGCGGTCATCAAGGCAGCAAAGGGCGGGAACATCACGGCGGAGGGCGCGCTGAAGACGCTCAAGGGTTGGACCCATGGTAGCCCCCGCGGCAAGATCATGATCGACCCGATCACCCGCGATATCGTTCAGAACATCTATATTGCGGACGTTGTCAACGATAACGGCACCCTGCGCCACCAGACGATCAAGACGATCCCGAGCGTGAAGGACAAGTGCAAAGAACTGGGCATCGGCCGCTGCGGCAGATGACGAACCGAATTCGTTTCCCCTCCCCTTGCGGGAGGGGGCACGGGATTTGCGAAGAGGCGATCACGACGCGGCATCAACCGACTCCTCGCCCTGAACCTCTGTCAACGGGGCAAGTGAGAATCCCGGAAATCGTTCAGCGCTAGGCGTATGGGCCAGGTTCTCGACATCGCCACGACGATCCTAGTTTTCGGCGTGGCCTACGCGATGCTGCTTTTCATCATCTCGGTTGGCTTGTCGATCACGATGGGCTTGATGGGATTCGTGAATCTGGCTCACGGTGCATTCGCCATGGTCGGCGGCTATGTCACGGTCAAGCTGGTGACAGCCTTGGGAACACCCTACCTGCTAGCCTTGGTGATCGCCTTCATCGCGGTCGCGGCTTTCGGGGTCGTGATGGAGCGCCTGTTGTATCGCTGGGTCTTCGATCGCCCGGAACTGGATCATGTGCTGTTTACCATCGGCCTGGTATTCATCTCGGTCTTTGCTGTCACCGGCATCTGGGGACCGGATCCGCAGAACATCCAGCTGCCCAAAATCCTGCAGGGTAACATCGACCTCGGCGTCAAGAGCATTCCGGTCTATCGGGCCTTCATGATCATCGCTGGCGGGGCTATCGTTCTGACACTGTTCTACGGACTGGAGCGGACGCGAGTCGGTGCCCAGGTCCGCGCTGCGGTCGACAACCGCCGGATGGCAGAATCCTGCGGAATTCCAACCGGTCGCCTGTTCACTGTCATCTTCGCACTGGGCAGCGGCATGGCAGCGCTGGGTGGGGGGCTCGGCATCCAGATACTGGGCGGGCTGAAACCGGTCTTCGCGTTTGAATATCTGGTAATCTTTCTGATCGTCGTGGCTGTCGGCGGCCTGGGAAATATCCGGGGCACCTTTTATGCCGCGCTCGTCCTCGGCATCATCGATTTCGCCGGAAAGTATTTCCTGCCCGAAGGCGGCGGTTTCTTCATCTATGGCGTCACCTTCATCATCCTGCTGTGGCGGCCTCAAGGGCTGTTCGGGAAGGCGCAAAGATGAGTGACGCAACGCCGTCTCCGGCTGCAACGGAACTGCTGCGGGCCCATCGTTTTCGGCTGATCGAATTGTTGCCGTGGGCGGTGGCAATTGCGGTCTATTTCCTGTTCCCCGGCTATCGTCTCATGGCGACGCAGATTCTGGTGCTTGTCCTTTTCGCGCTGTCTCTGGACCTCATCGTCGGCTATGCGGGGATCGTGTCGCTCGGCCACGCTGCCTTTTTTGGAACAGGGGCCTACGCGGCAGCGCTGCTTGCCAATGCGGGCTGGCATGAGCCGTTGACGGCCGTCGCTGTTGGCGCGGCCGCAGCCAGCGTCCTTGGCTACGTTTCTGGCTGGGTGGTTCTACGAACCAGGGAACTGACGCTGCTGATGCTGACCATGGCGCTGGGCATCATGCTGTATGAGCTTGCCAAGGACATGGACGAGATCACCGGTGGCTTCGACGGGATCAATTTCGAGAACAGTCCGATACTGGGCCTTTTTGCCTTCGATCCGCTCTTCTTCACCAGCAACTACTGGTACGCCTTCGCTTTTCTGCTGATCGGATTTCTTGTCGTGCGTCTGATCGTCCATGCGCCCTTTGGCCAGTCTCTGGTCGGCATTCGCGAAAACGACCGGCGGATGCATGCGATCGGTACGCCGGTTCGGCAGATCAGGCGCCGCGTCTACACCATTGCGGCGACAATCGCCGGAATCGCCGGTGCCATCTGGGTGCAGGTCCAGGGCAATATCACGATTGCAGTCTACGAGTTCGAAATGTCCGGCAACATCCTCATCATGGTAATTCTGGGCGGTGCCGGTCGGTTGTATGGAGCCTTCATCGGCGTGATCGTCTTCACCATTCTGGAGAACATGACGGAAACCGTGATGGGCACCGACCCGCCCTATTGGGAACTTCTGCTTGGCGTGGCGTTGGTACTGACGGTCCTGTTTGCGCCAAAAGGATTGCTGGGCCTGTTTGATCCGCTTGTCCACAGGCTCCGGGGCAAGGCGCCGTGACCGCGGTTCTGGAAACCCGACGCCTGTCGAAGAATTTCGGTGCGCTGGAGGTCACCCGGTCGATTGATTTCGCGCTGAAGCCCGGGGCTCGTCATGCCATCATCGGTCCGAACGGGGCCGGGAAGACAACACTGGTCAATCTGCTGACCGGCGCCTTGGCGCCTTCAACCGGGTCCGTCTTGCTGGACGGCAACGACATTACCATCCTCGCAGAAAATCAAAGGGTGAAGCGCGGGCTGGTGCGCACCTTCCAGATCAATACGCTGTTCATGGGCCTGACCGTCCTGCAGAATGTGTATCTGACGGTAGCGGAGCGACTGGGCGTTTCGACAACCCTTTTCCGGCCCGTCGGCAGCCAGCCTGCAGTGGTTGCCGAGGCGGAGCGGGTGCTGGAAACGGTACAGCTGCACGAAGATGCCGGCCGGATCGTCAAAGAACTGCCGTATGGTCGGCAACGCTTGCTTGAAATTGCCATCGCCCTGGCGTTGGAGCCGCGGGTATTGTTGCTGGACGAGCCCGCTGCCGGTGTGCCGAATGCCGAGTCGCATGTCATCCTGGATGCGATTGCCGCCCTGCCTCGCGACATTGCAGTCCTGATCATCGAACATGACATGGATGTGGTCTTCCGGTTTGCGGAACGGATCACTGTGTTGGTCTCCGGAGGGATTCTGGCATCTGGTACGCCAGACGAGATCGCCGCCAGCGAAGAAGTCCGCGCCGTCTATCTGGGCAACGGACCGGGGACGGGCGATGGCTGATTTGCTGCTCTCGCTGGAAGACGTGACGGCGGGGTACGGCGCAACGCGCGTGCTGGAGAACCTGTCGCTTGCCCTGGGCGACACGGACAGCCTGGCCGTCATCGGCCGGAATGGCGTCGGCAAATCCACCACCCTCGCCACCATCATGGGACATACGACCCTGCATTCCGGCACAATTCGTTTTGCCGGAAGCGATATTTCCCGCTGGCCGGTACACCGCAGGGCCCGGGCCGGCATCGGCTACGTGTCGCAGGAACGGGAGATCTTTCCGTCGCTGACCGTCCGCGAGAATCTGTGGATCTGCGCCCGCCCGGTCGACCGATCGGCAGACTGGACCGAAGAGCGGATATTCGAACTGTTCCCCAATCTGAAGGCGCGGGCGGGAAATGACGGGAACCAGCTGTCGGGCGGCGAGCAACAGATGCTGGCTATCGCTCGGGCGCTGATGGCCAATCCACGCATCCTCTTGATGGACGAGCCGACAGAAGGTCTTGCCCCTGTCATTGTGGAAGAATTGGTGCGGATTCTTGCCGACCTACGCGACGAGGCCGGGGTGGCCATGGTGCTGGTCGAGCAGAACAGCGCCATCGCCCTCGACTTCGCCGCCCGAACCATCGTCCTGGACCGGGGTCGCGCGGTCTATGAAGGGCCGTCCCGGGTATTGCGCGACAATCCGGAAAAACTGGAACGCCTCGTCGCCGTCGTCGGCTGACGCAGCGCAGAAGGGAGATGAGACATGCCCCGTGGGGTGATCGATTTCGAAGGGAATTATATACCAAAGTCACAATCCCTGACGATCTTGACCCGACTCAGGACAGCACGCGCCAACTCGTCAGGCGTGGCGGCGATCTTCACATTCTCTTCGAGTTTTCCAGCCTTCGTCGGCTGATACCTGTTCGATCTCGACTTGACGATTCCGGGTTCGGGCAACTGTTTCCTGTCAGTCATGATTCACAAGCCTCACATGACATCGTTTCGCTGCATCCCGCGCACGTTGCGCCCTGGTCTCGTCTTGCATCCAGCCGGTCTTCCTGTTCTCTCGTATCAAGCCCTTCATCGTCAGGCTGTCACTTTTCCTGCCATTGCAGGGGCGACACAAGAGGATGCGATTCGAGATGTCATTGACCCCCTCATCGGAACGTGGCCTGATGTGGTCAAGTTCCATGAATGGCTGTTCAAGTTCGCGCCCGCAACCAGCGCAGGTAACGAGACCTTCGGTCAAACTCTGAGCATCGGCAAGATGGTCGGTCATTTGCCGGCGAGACAGTTTCTGCCAGGGTTCCGGATCGCGTTTGCTGATTGTCGGCAGGATTGAAGAGGCTGTTTCGCCGTCATCCGTGCGTTCCGGAACTTCCCTGGTATAATGGACATTGTCCAGAAGCGGCCCGACAACATTTTTCATCCGCTGCAAGACAAGTTCATGAGCACCTTCCCATATATCGATGCCGACCCATCGCCGTTGCAGCTTCTCGGCGGCAACAAGAGTGGTCGCGCAGCCTGCGAAGGGGTCAAGAACCATGTCGCCTTTGTTGCTGCTGGCGCGAAGCACCCTCTCATAAAGGGCGAGAGGTTTTTGAGTCGGGTAGCCTGCTCTTTGCGGATCGCTGCGATTAAGTTGCTGAATGTCCGACCACCAGTCCGGGCAAAGCGCCCCTGCACTTACGGAGTATCGGTATACTTTACCAGTTTTCGCATCGCGCTTGATTTGCCATTCTTGACCATGCTCATCAGTTTCAATTTTCATGTGAGTTTTGCGCCGCGGAAGACGAATGTCATTTGCATTGAAATCGGCGTTTTTGCTTTTGGCGTAATAAAGAATGATGTCATGTTTGGCGGCAAACCTTTTTTTGCCTCTTCCGCCTATTTCATAACACCAGACCAATTGATTCCTGAAATTCTTCCACCCGAAGATGGCATCCATGACGGCTTTCAGATAGTGCGAGGCAGTCGGGTCGCAGTGCAGGTAGATCGATCCCGTCGGCTTCAGCACCCGATGCATGGCCATGAGACGCACGGCCATGAAGCACAGGAACGCCCCCATGTCGGAACCTGCCTGATTCCTTGGAAGTTTCAAGCTGGCTTTCGCACGACGCATGTAGATGGCGTTGGCCGCGTCAATGACTTCCCAGACAGAAGGCTTGTCATCCTTGATCTGATCCAGCCATTCTTCATGCACGTCCCGCTCCCAGGACCAGCGGTCCTGGAATTTGCCGCCGCCCTGGCCACGAAGACTGTCTGGCGTCGCGTGAAAATCCCTTCCCTTGTTGAACGGCGGGTCTGTGGCAATCAGGTCCACCGATTCCGAGTTCATCCCCCGAAGAAACGGCAGGTTGTCACCGTGAAAAAGCGTCCGGTTCTGCCAGTTCGCTTCCTGTCGGACTGTCGGACTGTCGGACTGTCGGACTGTCGGACTGTCCCTCTTTCAGTCTAGACGATCCGCTCCCGGTCGTCACCTCGCCAGCTCCACCCATCACCCATGCCTCCCGACGGCAAAGGGCCATCTTCCCTGTCCGTTCGATCCCCTGTCAAGAAGTTCCAGCCACGACAGCAGGGCGGGCCAGGGGTGACGTGGCGGTCCAGATGTTTCGGCGACATCTTGTGACTTTGGTATATAATTCCCATTTCGAAGCTCTGGCTGGCGAAGGAGCAAAAGCCATGCGCGCCAGGACGCCCGAGGAAGATGTGCCCTTCGACAGCGGGAAGATCGACCATGTTGTCCTGCAGGAGACTGATCTGGAACGGTCGGTGGAATTCTGCACGAATATCCTCGGCTTCCAGGTGTCCGACTACTACCCGGATGCCGTGATGGAAGGTGGCATGGTCTTCCCGCGATGCAACGAAGACCATCACGGCGTGGCCCTGGTCGGAGCGCCAGACAGCCCTCCGACAGCGCAGGCGTGAACCATATGGCGTTCGAAGTCGCCACTATCGAAGAGACCCTGAAGGCGCGGGCGCCTCTGCAGGGCCATCGGGTACAAGTCGCTTTTGAGGGGTGTCGACGCGCGGGTGCCCAGGTCGCGGTGGAGTTCCGCGACCCGGACGGGTGCTGGCTGGAAATCTGCCGGGGCCCGGATCAGGTCGGAGAAGACGGCAAGTTCAGGCCGCCGGAAGAATGGCGTGAGGTCTTCAGCCCGGAAGAGGCGTCGGATAATCCGCTGTGTGGCCAGAATGCCACTCTGGCCGATCCCGCCCTCCGCAACGACTGACCAGGTTGCGGTCCATGGAATCGCTGTCTCTGGAGGGTCGCATCGCCTTGGTGACGGGTGCCGGATCCGGCATGGGAGCGGCGCATGCCGCCATCCTGGCGGAACGCGGCGCTCACGTGATCGTCCAGGATGTCGAGAAGGATAGCCGGACAGACCGCATTGTTGCCCGTATCCTCGCCGAGGGGGGAAGAGCCGACGCCATGCCGGGAGACGTATCCGATGCCCCGCGTTTATCCGCGCAGATTGCCGATGTCATCAAGCGCCACGGTGTCATTGACATCCTCGTCAACAATGCCGGGATCAGCGGGCTTCAGACGCCGTTTCTTGACATCGAGGAAGCGTTTTTTGACCGCATGTTCGCCGTCCACGTCAAAGGGGCGTTCTTTGCCAGCCAGGCCGTGATCCCGGCGATGCGGGCCAGGGGCTACGGCAAGATCGTCAATATCGCGTCCAACTTCGCCATGCATGGCGGCAACGGCATGGCTCACTACACGTCGGCCAAGGGCGCATTGCTGGGGTTGACCAAAGCCCTGGCAAGGGAATTCGGGCCTGACGGCATTCGGATAAATGCCGTGGCCCCGGGTCTGGTGCGCACCCCGATGACCGAGCGGCTTGGCGACCAGGGGTTCGAGGCCTTTGCCGGGAACGTGCCGCTGCGGCGGCTGGCGATGCCGCGGGACGTTGCGGAAACGGTCGCCTTCCTGGCGGCACCGGCTTCCGACATGATCACAGGCCAGACCGTCGCGCCCAGCGGCGGCGACCCGATCGTGGGGATATGATCCGCGTCAGGGTTTCAGATTTTTACCACCAGCGTGTTGGCTTCCAATACGCTTTGGTCGTGCGTCCAACCCGTACGGAGCAAGATTGCCCCGAGCAGATTCAAGCAGTTTTCAGGACAGATTTTTTGACATCTTCCTAGGGCCTGTTCACACAATTTCTGATAGACTGCTGGTCCTCCGGTCGATGAAGAGGAGTCCAGCGCATGGAGCTCACGCAAGCGCACTACGAGCGCATCGCCCATGTGTTCCCGAAGCACCGTGGCAACGTCTCGTTGGGGAATCTCGCGGTGCTCAACGCCATCGTGTACGTGGCCGAGCAGGGGTGCAAGTGGCGCGGGCTGCCGGCCCATTTCGGGAACTGGCACACCATCTGCACGCGGATGAACCGCTGGGCGAAGAGCGGCGTGTTGGACCGGGTGTTTGCGGAGTTGCAGCGCCTGGATCTCATTCGGGTCCGGGTGGAGGTGCTGTCGCTCGACAGCACGGTGGTGAAGGTTCATCCAGACGGGACGGGTGCGCTGAAAAAAACGGTCCCCAGGCCATCGGGAAGTCGCGCGGGGGGTGGAGCACCAAGCTTCATGTGGTTGCCGCGGATGACCGGAGCGCAGTCGGATTCTCACTTTCCGGGGGACACGCGGGTGATGCGCCCGAGGGGCGCGCCCTGCTGAGCGCCATGGCGCTGCCCGATGAGGCACGTTGCCTGGTGATGGACAAGGCCTACGAAGGCGATGAAACCCGCCAGCTCGTGGAGGACCTGGGGCTGGAGCCGGTGGTGCCACCGAAGGCCAATCGGGTCTCGCCATGGGACTATGACCGAGTGTTGTACAAAAGACGCAACGAAGTCGAGCGGCTGTTCCGGCGGCTGAAGCGCTTCCGGCGCGTGAGCACCCGGTTCGACAAGCTCGATGTGGTCTTCACCTTCTTCATCTACTTCCCACTCATCATCGATGCCCTCAAATTCATTTAGTGTGAACAGGCCCTAGATCACCAGGGGCGCATTTGACTGCTTCTTCAAATGCTCTGGCGGCGATAACTGCGTCGTCTTCGTGGTTTTCACCCTTGTCGTCTGCCGAAACAAATGCTTCCCACAGAAACAAGGCATTTGGCTCAGTGGGCGGGGATGCGTAATCCAGTGAAGCCAGTGCCTCAGGTGCGTCTTGGCGTATCCTTTTCATCACATGGGAAATTACCGCCAGGCCGGTGGTCAATGCTGCGGGTCCCGCTCCCCCACTCCATGGCCTTGAACCTTCTCCTTTTCGCGCCTTTGTGAGCGTCTTCACGTCATCTCTCATCGGCACCCAAACCGGCGATTCAAAGCCTAGAGCAACTGGGCCGTCGGGTAGATGAGAGATCACCAGTTCGATTAGCCCTTCAATATCCCTGCCGGTTTCTTGGGATGGACTAGCAGCCCATCCCAATTTCTCCTCTTGAGGTGAACCAATGTCGATCGCTGCAATGAGGACCGGTCTGAACAATCTGCATATTTCCCTAAAAGAAGCATGGCGGAAGCTCCTGCCCGCCATGCCAATTTTAGAATGCTAGCCCAGCACTATTGCTTGCAGGGAAGCGATTTGTGGGTGTCGAGCAGTTTCCACTCCGCGTTTTCCATCGTCAGGACGTAGCCGGGGAGTTGGGCATCGCCCGTCTTCTCGAAGCAGACGTCGCCGATCACGCCACTGAACTTCACGGCGTACAGCGCGTCGCGGATCGCCGTGCGCTCGGCCTTCAGGGCGTCCTTGGCACCGGTGACATTCAACTGGCGCATGACCTGAGCAAGAAGATGAACGGTGTCATACGCCGAGGCATCGACGTGGTGGGGGAAAGGCTTCTCGATGCCGCGCTTCCGATTCTCTTCAACAAACTTGCGTGCGAACTCGGCCGATTTCTTGTCCCGCTTGTACCAGTAGTAGGTGACGAACACGCATCCTTCACAGGCCTTGCCCATGCCCTTGATGATTTCCGGATCTGCCCATATCTGCGAGCCGATCAGCGGCGTGTTCAGGCCCTGACGGCGCAGTTCCTTGACGAAACGGATGGCGACAGGGGTGATGCCTGCGAAACCGATGAAATCGAGCTTCATGCCTTTCAGCTTGGACACCTGCGGCGCCAGATCGAATGCTTCCGTCGCGAAGCCGATCGGCGCACCGCCCATCTCCACGCCGGCCTTCTTCAGCACCGGGGCCATGATTTTGGTGCCGACGACCTTGGACACGACATCATCAGTGCCATACAGGATCGCCGTATTTTGCTTCAGTCGCCCCAGTTTCTTGAGCGAGTCGACAACGCGGTTGAACTGCAGGAATTCGGATTCCGTGTACCGAAAGGCATAGGAGAACCGGTCGGCCAGCTTCGGTGCCGACGACGCATTGGGGATCTGGACGATGCCTTCGCGCTCGCCCGCCGGGAACGCGATGCGGGCTTCTGCGGAAGCGAAGGGGCCGACGACCGCGAGCGCGCCGTCATCCCGCGCGAACTTGCGAACCGCGACCACGGCTTGCTTCGGATCTCCCGCAGTGTCGAACTTCACCACGCGAAGCTTCTTGCCATGGATGCCGCCCGCCGCGTTGATTTCCTTTTCCGCGATATCGACAGCCGTCTCCGTCGTCTTGGCAATCGAGGCATAGCGGCCGGTCTTGCCGAAACTGAGACCGATCACGATGTCCTGGGCCGAAACCGGCGCAGCCGGCAGGCCCAGGGTCGCGGCGCCAATGGCCGCGGCCGACCAGACCAGTGTTTTCTTGACCATGGTACTCCCTCCTTTGTTTCCTCCGCAGCTGTCAGGCTGCGGAAGGTGGTTCGGCGCCGCCCGGGCGACGCGCATCGCTAGCCGCCGCCAAGATAGGCGGCTTCCAGTTTCTGTTCCTCGTCGACCAGGGCCTCCGGCGTCCCGGACATGACGGCGGCGCCCAGTTCCAGCACGTATCCCCGATGGGCCGCCTGCAAGGCCATATGCGTGTTTTGCTCGACAAGCAGGATCGACAGGCCATCCCTGTTCAGTGCCTTGATCAAATCGAACAGTTCGATGACCAGCAAGGGGCTCAGCCCCAGCGATGGCTCGTCCAGCATCAGTAATTTGGGTTTCGAGAGCAGGGCGCGGCTGATGGCCAGCATCTGCTGTTCGCCGCCCGATAAGACCGACGCCGACATGTCGCGCCGGGCAGCCAGATTGGGAAACCGGTCGTAAATTCCTTCGATCTCGGCATCCACCGGGTCGGATCGGCTGTAGGCTCCCATCTGCAGGTTTTCGTGGACCGTCAGGCTGACAAAGATCTGCCGACCCTCCGGGACCAGCGCCAGACCGCCGCGCACCCGGCGCGGCGCGGACCACGCGGTGACGTCAGCGCCGTCAAACCGGATCCGGCCTGCGGCGAGTCTGACAACACCCTGCAACGCTTTCAGAAGCGACGTCTTGCCGGCCCCGTTGGCGCCCAGAACCGTCACGATTTCTCCCGAATCCAGCGTGAGATCCATCCCCTGCACCGCACGTGTGCGGCCGTAACGGACGTCCAGTCCGGCAACCTCAAGCAGCATGGCCGGCTTCCCCCATGCTCTGGTTGCTGCCCAGATAGGCTTCGCGTACCGCCGGATCGGCATTCACTTCCGGCGGTGTCCCCTCGAAGATCTTCCGGCCGAAGTTCAGGACCACCACGCGCTCGCACAGGGTCCGGACAAAATGCATGTCGTGCTCGACGACGAGCAGGGTCACGTCGCGTTCGGATACCTCGCGCAACAGTTTCTGCAATTCCTCGGTCTCCTGACGGTTCAGACCGGCAGCAGGTTCATCCAGCAACAACAGCCTGGGTTCCGCCATCAGGGCTCGAACAACCTCGATACGTTTCTGGATGCCATAAGGCAGATCGGCGACGACCTGTCCCGGATACTCTTGCAGCCGCGCCTTTGCCAGCGCTTCGCGCGCCTGTTCCGCCCACTTGTTGCTGCGTGCGAACCTCAGGGGAAACAGTTGCGCGCCGATCGAGCGGGCCTGGGCATGCTGGCCCAGCATGACGTTTTCCAAGGTGCTGAGATGCGGCATCAGCCGAATATTCTGAAAGCTGCGTGACAACCCCGCTGCCACGCGATCCCTGGCGGGGATGCGGGTGATGTCGCGACCGTCCAGTTCGACGACGCCGCTGTCGATCGGATAAACGCCCGTCATCAGGTTGAAGACCGTCGTTTTGCCGGCACCGTTGGGGCCAATCAGCGCTGTGCGGCTGCCGCGCGCGACGTCGAACGATACGTTGTCGACAACCTTCAAGCCGCCGAAGCTCTTGTCGAGTCGCGAGACACGCAGCAAGATATCCATCGTCACTGCTCCGCGGCGGCCGGCGAAGCGGCCTGTCGGCTGCGGCCGCCGGTGATCCGCTCAAGCAAGGTGCGGGTGACCACGCCCTCCGGCCGGATCACCATCATGATGACGATGATGATGCCGAAGGCGACGAACCGGCCATCTTCCAGCCATTTCTCATCGGTTACGCGGCCCAGATAGCGAAAGAATTCGGGAGCGAAGGTGAAGAACAATGCGCCGACCACGGGCCCCCAGGCCGTCTGCGTCCCTCCCAACAGGACATACAAAAGAATGTAGATGCTCAGCAGAATATTGAAGTTCTGCGCCTCGACATAGTTGAAGTGATGTCCGTAGAGCGCGCCGCCCAGACCCATCAATGCGCCGCCGGTCGCGAAGGCCCACACCCGCATCATCCGCACGTTGGCGCCGAACAAGGTGGCCACGCTTTCATCGTCATGAATGGCACGCATGGCAAGACCGCAGCGCGTTGCCATCAGGTAGTGGCAGAACAGCGCAACGAGCAGCGTGACGATGGCCAGGCCGTAAAACGGCATATGCGCATCGACCGGCATGCCCTGGGCCGCGCCCAGAAACTCCAGGTTGATGATCAGACCGCCCACAACCTCTGCAAAGGCAAACGTTGCCAGCACCATGTAGACACCGCGGGTTCGCAGGATGGGAAAGGCGATCAGGAACGAGACGGCCGCCGTGAACAGCACGGCGATCGGAATGCTCATCCAGGCCGAAACACCCAAGCCATCCAGTTCGCTGTTGACATAGGCGCTGCTGTAGGCGCCCAGCATGATGAAGCCGGCGGCCCCAAGGTTGAGCTGGCCGGATGCCGCCGGCAGAAACACGCCATAGGCATAGATCGTGTTCAGGCACAAGATAACGAGCAGACCCTCGAGTTCGCCGCTCATTTCCTCAATGCTTTCGCAACGGCCGCACTCGGGATGCGCGCATCAGAACTTTCCCTTGCCGATAGCCGTATGGCCGAACAGGCCGGTCGGTCGCACGACCAGGATCAGCAGCAGCATGCCCCAAATCGGCACCTTGACGATGGAGGCGCCGAAGAAGTGGATCGAAAGCACTTCCAGCAGGCCGACGAACAGCCCGCCCACGATGGCGCCCCACACGTTGCCCAACCCGCCCAGCACCATGCCGGCGATGGCGACAGTCGCTACCTTGTCGCCGATATACGCGTCGACCGTTGTATAATTGATCGTGAACAGAATGCCGGCGATGGCGCACAGGAGTCCGGCAATGACATAAACGACCGGCACGATCCGGCCGACATCGACGCCCATCAGAGTGGCAGTGTCCGGTCGCTCGGCGATGCTGCGTACGGCGCGACCGAGCCTCGTCTTCCTGAGCATCAGGCTCAGGCCAAACACGATCGCGAGCGACAAGGCCAGACTGATCACCTGGGGGATGCTGAACTGCACTGCCCCGAGATGGAAACTGGCATTGCCGAACGGTGAATCGATGGTCAGCGGATCCGAGCCCCAACGGCCGATCACCAGATGCTCGAAAGCGATCAGGAAGCCCAGCGAACTGACCAGCGGCAGGGCATGTTCGGTTGCATCACCGTACTTCGCCTTCATGTAGCGATATGTGAATCGTTCGATGACCAGTGACGCCAGCGACACCACGACCAGTGCGACGACTACGCCGGCAATCCACTTGTTCGGCGGGCCCAGCACGTCATCCAGCACGGCGTCGATATCGGCGCCGAACCCGCCGGCCATCGCCGCCCACATCATCACCGCTGCAACCATGAAAAGGGCCGGGATGGTGAAGTTCAGAAAGTTCAGCATCCCGATGACGAGCGTGAAGGCCACCGCAACCATCACGTAGACACCCCCCAGCATCAGACCATTGACCACCTGCTGAAGGAGGACATCCATCACCGCGGCCTATCCTGCTTTCGTGGGGATGTGACTCTCGTGGTTTTCCAGATACCACGAGGCGATTTCCTCCCGCGTTGCCCACCAGACGCCCTCATGTTCCCTGGCGTATTGCAGGAATTCGCGCAATGCGCGGATGCGGTAAGGGTGGCCGGCGACATGAGGATGCAGGCCGACGTTCATGAAGCGGCCACTGTGCTCGCCTTCCCTGTACAACTGATCAAACTGCTCCTTGAGTACTTCCAGCGCGTCGGTAGTCGACATGCCACGGCGATGGAAAAAGGTAAAGTCGTTGATCTCGACGGAATAGGGCGTGGCGACGATAGGGCCAGACGCCGTCCGGATCAGGTATGGCTGTTCGTCATTCATCAGATCGCAGAAGAAGAGCAGACCGCGTTCGGCAAGAATATCGGCCGTCTGTGTGGTCGAGCGAAGGGAGGAAGACAGCCATCCACGCGCCGGTTTTCCGACAATGTCCTCATAAACCCCCAGAGCCTTGTCGATCAGGTTCGCCTCTGCCTGACGGTCGAAATGATAATTGGTCAACAGGTCGCCCTGTTCGTAGTTGTGCGCGACCAGTTCCCAGTCCCTCTCCTTGACGGCATCGATAACAGGGCGGCGCTCCAGCCCCATCTTGGCATTCATGGTGCAACTTGCCGGCACGCCCGCTTCATCGAAGGTCTCGATCATGCGCCATACCCCGACGCGCTGGCCATACTCGCGCCACGAGAAATTTGGAAAATCCGGGATGTTGCCCGGAACGGGGTCCGGAATCACCGGTGGGCCGCCGGCGTAATGGTGCTTGCTGTTGTCCTTCAGCAGGTCCCAATATTCCAGATTGATGGTCAGGATCAGTGCGACGCGGGCACTGTTCGGCCACTTGAGCGGCCAACGCAACGGCATCGGGACGTAGTCGTACTCCATTTGCGCTCCGCGCTTGCCCCTGCCTTCATTGCAGGCTGCAACGGATTGTATAGAGTGGCGTTGGCTAGTCAACGAAGCGGTCGATCGAAGGGTTGATTCCGGAAATGTATTTGCAGAATGCCTGGTATGTTGCGGCGTGGGGCCACGAACTTGGCGATCGACCGCTGGCCCGAACAATCCTGGGGGAGCCGCTCGTACTCTGCCGATCTGCAGATGGCGCCGCTTTCGCGCTGGAAGACCGGTGCTGTCACCGGAATTTTCCGCTTTCCAAGGGCACTCGTGTGCCGGAGGGTATCCAGTGCGGCTATCATGGATTCACGTTCGACCGCACGGGCCGCTGCATTCGCATACCCGGTCAGAAAGTCGTCCCGCCTTGCGCCGCCGTTCGAGCGTGGCCGGTGGTCGAGCAATGGCGCTGGGTCTGGGTATGGATGGGCGATCCCGAAAAAGCCGATCCAGCGAGAATACCTGACTTGTGGATGAATGACGATCCGGGCTGGGCTGTCTCCGAAGGCGATCCGCTTCGAGTGCGGGGCCATTATCAACTCGTCATCGACAACCTGATGGATGGTTCGCACGTCACTTTTGTACACAAGGGAACGTTGGGAACCGACGACGTTGCCGACGTGCCGGTCAATACGGAGCGGAAGGGCAACCGTGTCCGCATGGCGCGCTGGATCCTTGATCGGCCTGCCGCGCCGATCTACGCCAGCCTGGGCGGGTTCACCTCCAATGTCGACAGGTGGCAGATCATCACGTCTGCTCCGCCGTCGACGGTCGTGGTCGACATGGGAAGCGCTGTCGCAGGAACCGGCGCGCCCGAGGGCGATCGCAGCCAGGGAATTGAATTGCGATCCTTCAATCTGATCACACCGGAGACCGACCGAAGCTGCTTCTACTTTTACACGCACGTTCGCAATTTTGCCCTGAACAGCGCGGCGGTGACCAAACGCATCAAGGATCTCTTCCGAATCGCGTTTCTGGAGGATGCGGAGGTGATCGAGCGGGTACAGGCGGGCAACGACCGCTATCGGGGCCGGCCACTGGTTGATGCCGGGTTCGACAAGGCACCCTTGATGACACGGCGGGTGCTTCAGCGAATGATCAGGACAGAGCGCGTCAACAACTGCTGAAGCCCGCCGCCGGTCAATCGATTTCTTCTGTCTTGTATACGCCCCATATCGACGTGCGTCGCAGCCAACCGGTCCTTCCGTCAGCGCTGACCCGGCACCAGGCTTTGACGCACTTCCGGATTTTGGCAATCACGCCGGCTTGGGCCCGCGCAACCGGGGTGGCTTCCGTCGGCGTGCGGCGCAACGTTCGGGTCTGCCGATCAATCAGCGCAGTACGCTTGCCGGAAAGATTGCTGACATGGATCCAGCCAACCGTGCCCCAGCGGTCCCGAACGCGGCGCCAATTGTCCAGATCCCGAATCACTTCCATCGGCATGCCGCGGCGCTTGTAGATCCAGTCGATCGGATACTGTGTGCCCGGTCCCGCACGCAGGTTGACTGTAGCGAAACGAAGGGACACGAAGCGGGGGACCTTCAGTTCCGAACCTGAAACCGGGTCCGGCATCGCCACGGGGAGCAGGATCGAGAAGGCCGCCGCCAGTGCAAGGGTTTGCATGCGCATGACATGAGTATGCGCACCGCGGCAAACCACGTCAATCGACCGGCAGTCCCCGCACTGGACATCGCTATGACCGCTTGATAACCCACTTGCACGCGGGAACGATGGTAATCACTCTAATCCCGCAGAATGAATGAGGAGCCTCATGGCGCAGGAAAAGCCGGTCGTCGTCGTTACCCGCAAGCTACCCGACCCGATCCAGACCCGAATGATGGAACTGTTCGATACACGGCTGAACCTTGATGACCGGCCGATGGCGAGCGCCGATCTGGTCGCTGCCTGCGAGACAGCCGACGTGCTTGTGCCGGCGGTTACCGATCGGATCGACAAGGGAATCCTAGCCCAGGCCGGTCCGCGTTTGCGCTTGATCGCCTCTTTCGGGACGGGCGTCGACCACATCGATTTGGCGTCGGCGCGGGAGCGCGGCATTACGGTCACCAACACGCCCGGAGTCCTGACCGAAGATACAGCCGACATGACGATGGCCCTGATCCTGTCGGTCTCGCGCCGCCTCGCCGAGGGCGAGCGCCTCATCCGCTCCGGCGAATGGCAGGGCTGGGGCCCTACCACCATGCTGGGACACCGGATCTGGGGCAAGCGGCTGGGCATTCTGGGCATGGGCCGGATCGGCCAGGCGGTGGCGCGCCGGGCCAAGGGATTTGGTCTGTCGGTGCATTACCACAACCGGCGGCGGGTCGATCCGGCAATCGAGGCAGATCTGGAAGCGACCTATTGGGAAAGCTTCGATCAAATGCTTGCCCACATGGATATTCTGTCGGTCAACTGTCCGCATACGCCGGCAACCTATCACCTGTTGTCGGCGCGGCGCCTGAAACTGCTGAAACCGCACGCAATCGTTGTCAATACCGCACGGGGCGAGGTGATCGACGAAAACGCATTGACCCGCATGCTGACGAACAACGACATTGCAGGTGCCGGACTGGACGTGTTCGAACACGAACCGGCAATCAACCCGAAGTTGCTGGGTCTGGACAATGTCGTCCTCCTGCCTCACATGGGCTCGGCGACGATCGAGGGCAGGATCGACATGGGCGAAAAGGTCATCGTCAATATCAAGACTTTTGTCGACGGTCACAAACCGCCAGATCGAGTCATCGAAGCGCTGGTTTAGTGCTGACATCAGACGGGAATGTCACCGCAATCGGGTCTTTGATGGCAGACCGAAGGATGGTCGTGTCGGACTGACAAGCCTGAAAGGCTCCCTGACTCCTGATCTTGACGATGATCCTGATCAGGCTCACGGCCAAAGAGTCGGATCATCGGATATGAAACGATCGCGTCTCGGGCAAGTACGCGCCGATCTTCTCCTCGCGCGAAATGCCTCATGTTGAAAAGCTGGACTCGATGGACGACGCCATGGGCAACGATACAGAATTGCACACAAGCACGCCTGATCTCTCGTCCCGACTGCCGCATCGCGATCGACCGCCACTCCCACTCGGTTCCCTGCAACCACGCTCGATGAGCACAGGCCCGAGGCTCGCGGGCGCGCCGACATCGACAGAACCCGCGCGCAGACCGAGGGCCATGCGCGGGAGATCGGTCCCCATGCCTTCGTGGTCGCGGTCATGGCGCGCAACACCAACCCGGCGTTCGGCTTCCGCTCCTGCCGCGGCGTGCTCCGCCTGGCAGGGAGCAACGGGCCGGATCGCCTCGACAGCGTCTGCCGCCACGCGCCGGATCTCGGCACCGGGACCTGGCGCGGGCGCGACAGCATCCTGCGCATCCGAGCCGATCTCGCCGACAGGCGGGAACCCGAGACCGAACCCATCGAACATTCCAGCATCGGAGGACCGGAGTACTGCAGATGACAGACACCGCAATCCCGCATCCGCTCGCCCGGCATGCCGGGCGCATTTGGGTTTCGCCGTAGCGGCCGAAGTCTCGAAACCCGGCAGGCTCGATCAATCGGGCAGCGACTCGAAGGGATCGATGGCGGGGATGTCGAGCGGCGCGAAGTGCCGGAGGTTTCGGGTAAGGACCGCAAGGCCGTGGACGCCCGCCGTCGCCGCGATGGCGAGGTCGGCAAAGCCCGGCGCCTGACCCGTGGCGCGCGCCCGGTCCATGAGCTGACCGGCGTGGCGGGCCGCGGGGATGTCGAACGGCATCACCCTGTCGCCGTAGAGATGAAGCACGACATCGAGCCAGTCGTCGAGGCGGCCGGCCCGTGCGATGGCCCCGGTTCGTCTCAGCCTGGCGATGCCGTCGGCGATCTCGGCCACCGTGACGGTCGACAAGAACAGCTCGTCGGAACGTGCGTCCATCCAATCGGCCAAGGCAGCGGCACCTTCGCGACGGCCGGGCGCCCCCATGGACAGGACGTTGGTGTCCACCAGGAACAGGGTGGAGCCTACAGTTCGGCGTCGCGCGGCGGGCGCGTGTCTCGGGGCGGGACGTCGCTCTCCTCAAGTCCCGAGGCGGCAAGCAGGCGACCGAACGAGGGGACCCGGCGAAGGCGGTTCCATTCGTCAAGGCCGACAAGGACGGCCCGGGGCTGTCCCCGGCGTGTGATGACGGCGGTGTCGCCCTTGGCGGCGCCCTCCACCAGGGTCGACAGCGTGGCCTTGGCCTCGCGCAACTGTATCGTTCGCATGATTTCCTCCGGGACCAATGTAGTCACAATAGCTTGCGGTACCGCATCTGGCAATCGGCGCGGTCACGGGTGGGCGCGCGGTCGATGACGGCAGGGCGTTCGCTGGACGTGCGCAGGTTCACCCGGGGCATGGCGGTCTCCTTTCCGGGTCGCGTGAAGCGACGGTTTCCTACATGGCAATCGTGTGGAAGAACGGCAATCCACAGCCCGTCCGGCTGTCGGCGCCGGGGCGGGCTGCCCCGCTGGATCAAGCCTCGGGCGCGGCATCGGGCCGGAACGCCGCGGTTGCGCGCGAGGCGGTGAGCGGCCAACCTCGACGCCACTCGTCCGCAAAGCCCGCTTACCCGAGGGTACTCCATCACAAGCGCCAACCTGTTTGTCATCATTCCTGAAATCGGCCATGTCCCACGCGGGACAGGCATCTGGAGGCTGGTCATGGACGAGGACCGGACACGGCTTCCGAGCTTCTTTCCCCGGGGCCGGGATGCGCCGGCGGTTTCGTGCGGGGTCATCGAGGGGCTGCGCAAGAACAAGGATCCCGCGAACCTTCTCCGGGTTGTGCCGATCCACCCTGGCTGCGGGCCTTCGCTGCGCGCGCTGTCCGGACCCTGTGCCTGTCGCTGTTCCGCGAACCGGGCGTCGCGGTATCGGGCAGGGCCGGCTTCCAGGTGCGGGCCTTCGACGCCACGACGGTCAGGAGCCCGGCAGGACCGGCGCCTCCCCTGCAGCATCGCCCTGCCGGCACTGGTGTGCGACCATTTCCGGATCACCTCGACCGAGGGCAAGGGGACCGGCGAGACCTTTCGGCAGTTTCCGGTTGCGGCCCGGGGCGGCGGCCATGTCACGGTCCGGATAAACACCGGCAGCCCGGGCCTCGTTGCCCGGGACGGATCACCGTTCGGTCTCGGGGCGGCCCTGTCGTCCCCGGACCGCATCGGATCCGCAGGATGGCCGGCAAGGCCGCGAAACCGGAAACCTTCGAGCGTGCCAGATGCGTGATCCTGTTCTCGACCTTTCCCGATGATCGCTGCGACGCCGATGCCGTCTGGTGTTCAGGTGCCTGAAGTCCCTGGCCGGGCCGGGGCACCTGCCGAAGCATGACGACGACAGCGCCGAAGCCCGGCTCTGCGGCAAGCGCCTGACGGCGCTCCTCGCCGAGAAGTCCCTCCACCAGGCCCGCGCCGTTCCCCCCGGGGGTGCGACGGCACCACCCTGTCGTGACCGGAGCGCCTGGCGCGAGTACGCCCTTGTCCACGGCCAGATTGTCCGGGCGATCGAGCGCGCCCTGCCGCTTGCGGACATGCTCGCCGACTCGAGAGACGTGTCCCGAAGCCTGTCCGAAGCGCCGCAGGCCCGCACCTTGCAGATGGAACGGTACTTCCAGTCGGAACGTGGCACCGCAAACAAGCCGGCGCTTGTGACAGGACGACCCTCCCAATCTGCCTTGGGCGACCGCAACAGCCAGCTGACGACATGTCTCCACCCTCGTCAATACTAACGCCGTGCAAATATTGCCCAAAGGGCAACAGCTTTTCAGCGCTTGATCATGCTGCCCTAAGCGGCCAAAACACGGTCGTCCTCATGGTTCTTGATCCAGTCTTTCACCCACTCGACGCCATCGTCCTCCGGGATCGATCCGGAACTGGCGTCGTGGCAAAAGACTTCACCCAGCCGCCTGGCGCCGCAATCCTGCAGCGCCTTGTCAAATTTCTTGCCGCCATAGTTGAACGTGTCAGAGTAGGTCATGTCACCCATGGAGAACACGCCGTAGCGTATATCATTCAGGTCGGGCTTCCGGTCGGTGAGGCCATTATACAGCGTCATCGCGTTGTCCGGAACATCGCCTTGGCCATAGGTTGAGGTCACGATCAGGAAATCTCCGCCTCCGTCAAAGATGGAAATGTCCAGGTCATCCATCGCCTCGACATCCACATTATGGCCAAGCTCAGCCAAGGTGTCGCTCATCTCTTCCGCAACCATTTCGGCGGTACCGGTCATGGTGCCTACAAGAATCTTCAGTTTCACGGATGCTGCTCCTGCATTTATCGGCACCGGTCACCACCGCCGCTGTCCACGACCTGCTTGTCCAGACCGCCAGGAAGCATAGTCTTGCCTTTCATCAAATACAAGCATTATATTGCATGCAAAACTTGGAGCTTGGGCGCTGTAACTGGCAAATGGTCTTCTCGGTACAACCGTCCAATCTCGCGCGCTCAAGTTCCATCCGGAATCGACGCGCTTCCGGCGATGATAACGACGGGCTTGACAGTTATCTCGGGCAATTGGGCGAGCGTGTGCGCGCGGTACGTGCACGACGCGGCATGTCTCGCAAGATCCTGTCTCAGGCATCAGGCGTATCCGAGCGTTATCTGGCGCAACTGGAAACCGGAAAGGGAAATATCTCCATTGCGCTGTTGCGCAAGATCGCCAATGCCATGAGCGTTCCACTGGTCGATCTGGTGCGCGAAGGGGATGAACGGACTATCGACCTGACCTTGCTCGTCCGAAAACTGGAGCGATTGGGGCCAGACGAAGTGGCGATTGCCAATCGGGTCTTGAACAACGCGCTGGGTCTGAGGGAAACCGCGCGCCGCATGGACCGTATTGCTCTGGTCGGCTTGCGCGGTGCTGGAAAAACCACCCTCGGCTCCGCCCTGGCGGATCGTCTTTCCGTACCTTTTGTAGAATTGGCACGCGAAATCGAACGAACGGCCGGCATGCATATCGACCATATCTTCGAATTGTCCGGCCAGGCTGCTTACCGCCGGTATGAGCGCCGCGCCCTGGAAGATACGCTGGCAGTTCATCCGGAGTGCGTCATCGCCTCTGGCGGCAGCCTTGTCTCCGAACCGGAAACTTACGAACTGCTGCTTGACCAGTGCTTCACGATTTGGCTGCGCGCTGCCCCCGAGGAACACATGAACCGAGTCCGCGATCAAGGCGATACCCGCCCGATGGCGGAGAGCAGCGAGGCGATGGCGGATCTCAAGCGCATCCTGGAAACCCGTCATGCGCTGTATGCCAAAGCAGATGTCGCCGTCGATACCTCGAACGGCTCCGTGTCGGCGGCCCTGGAAACACTGATCGGTGCTCTGGACAACGCGCGCCGCGCCGGAGCATGATATTTCTTGCTTCCCTGCAAAGATGCATTATATTGCAGGAATTGTACCGGGCGAGAACCTCAAGCACTGCTGCAGTGCACAGGAAGCGAACATGGCCGACAACATCATCACCTATGACCGGGAACCCGGCGATTACAAGCATTGGTCGATCGACGTCGATGGAGACGTTGCGCGGCTGACCCTCGACGTTGCCGAGGATGGCGGCCTGAGATCCGGCTACAAGCTGAAGCTGAATTCCTACGATCTGGGCGTCGATATGGAACTCGCCGACGCCCTGCAACGGATCCGGTTCGAACATCCGAACGTCAGGGTGGTTGTCATCACCAGCGGCAAGGACCGTGTATTCTGCGCCGGCGCCAACATCAACATGCTGTCGTCGTCCGAGCACTGGTGGAAGGTGAATTTCTGCAAGTTCACCAACGAAACCCGGAACGGCATCGAGGACAGTTCGGAACATTCCGGAATCAAGTCCATTGCTGCCGTCAACGGAGCATGTGCCGGCGGTGGTTACGAGTTGGCGCTGGCCTGCGACGAGATTGTGATGGTCAACGATCGGTCATCAACCGTCAGCTTGCCGGAAGTACCGCTTCTTGGCGTGCTGCCCGGCACGGGCGGTCTTACCCGCGTGACCGACAAGCGCAGGGTCAGGCGCGACCTGGCGGATGTGTTTTGCACCATGTCCGAAGGCGTCCGCGCCGATCGCGCCAGGGAATGGAGGCTGATCGACGACCATGCACCACCCGCCCGGTTCGACGAACTCGTCGCCGAGCGCGCTCGGGCGCTGGCGTCGGAATCCAGCCGTCCGAAAGACGCGAGGGGAATTGCGCTGACTCGTCTCGATCGCATGCTCGACGACGGCGGCTACCACTACGAGTTCATTGACGTGGCGCTGAATAGCGCCGATCGGACAGCAACGCTGACGGTCCGGGGTCCGTCGGCAGATCAGCCTGCAGAAGCCGCAGCAATCGAAGACGCGGGTGCCGACTGGTGGGCCCTGCAGATGACCCGCGAGCTTGATGACGCCATCCTGATGTTGCGGACAAACAATACCGATATCGGCCTTTGGCTACTGAAGACGGAAGGCGACGCCGACAAGATCCAGGCCGTTGGCGCATCGCTGATTGCAAACAGGGAAAACTGGTTCGTCAATGAGACGACCCAGTACCTGAAGCGCACGCTGGCGCGCCTTGACGTGTCGTCCCGCAGCCTTTTCGCCATCGTCGATGCCGGTACCTGCTTCACTGGCATTCTGGCCGAACTGCTGTTGGCCGCCGACCGGTCTTACATGCTGGACGATCGGGAAAATCCGGAAAACTCGTCGACCATCATTCTGGACGACACGAATTTCGGCCTCTTCCCCATGCCCAACGGTCTGACGCGGCTGACCGCGCGTTATCGGGATGACGTCGATGCCGAAGCGGCTGTCAAGGCGAAGATCGGCGACGCCATCGGGCCGGCAGAAGCGCTGGAACTGGGCCTGGTGACCTATGCGCCGGACGATCTGGACTGGGAGGACGAAGTCCGGATCGCCATCGAAGAGCGATCCAGCCTGTCGCCAGACGCGCTCACCGGCATGGAAGCCAGCTTGCGTTTCGGTGGCAAGGAAACCATGGCAACGAAGGTCTTTGGGCGCCTGACTGCCTGGCAGAACTGGATATTCGTCAGGCCCAATGCGGTCGGTGATCGGGGAGCGTTGAAGCTCTACGGCACCGGCACCAAACCTTCTTACAGGTGGGAGCGTGTCTGACCGCCGCCGAGGCATCGGCTGCGGTCTGTGAAATACTGCAATCTATCCGAGTCCGCGCACACTCCGAGGGCTCCGAACTCGAAGCAAGGAAACGTATGGAATGTCGATCAACTACGCCGAAAAAATCCCGAACAACGTCGATCTCGGGTCGGACCGCCAACTCCAGCGCGCTCTCGAGCGGTGGCAGCCTGCCTTCCTGAACTGGTGGGGCGAAATGGGCCCGGACGGCGATTTCCAAGCCAGGGACGTCTATCTCCGTACTGCGACGTCCGTCGACGCCAAGGGATGGGCGACCTACGGCCATGTGAAGATGCCGGATTACCGCTGGGGAATCTTTTTGGCGGATCAGGTAGGGGACCGGACGATCGGCTTCGGCGACAATTTTGGCCAGCCGGTCTGGCAGCAGGTGCCCGGCGAATTCCGATCAGACCTGCGCCGCCTGATCGTCACGCAGGGCGACACCGAGCCGGCGTCCGTCGAACAGCAGCGCATGCTCGCCTATACCTGCCCGTCGCTCTACGACATGCGGAACCTGTTCCAGGTCAACGTGGAAGAAGGCCGGCACCTCTGGGCGATGGTCTTCCTGCTGCACGCCTATTTCGGCCGTGATGGCCGCGAAGAGGCCGAAGAGTTACTGGAGCGCCATGCCGGTGACATCAACAATCCGCGGATCCTGACCACGTTCAACGAACCCATCAACGATTGGATGTCGTTTTTCAGCTTCACCTATTTCACGGATCGCGACGGCAAGTTCCAGCTCAAGATGCTGTCCGAAAGCGCCTTCGATCCGCTATCCCGAACCTGCCGGTTCATGCTGACGGAAGAAGCCCATCACATGTTCGTGGGCGAGACCGGCCTGGGGCGCGTGATCAAACGGGCGCTCGAAGTGATGAGGGAGTTGAACACCGACGACCCGCAGCGAATCCGCGACCACGGCGCGATGGATCTGGGTCTGGTCCAGAAATACATCAATTTCTGGTATTCCTCCTCTCTCGACCTTTTTGGAGCGGACCAGTCCACGAACGCGGCCGCATATTTTGCCAACGGCCTCAAGGGCCGGCCAGACGAAGACAGGTTCGACGATCACATCGAAGCCGAAACGACGCTTTCTCTCGAAGAGCCGACGGAAGACGGCAAGGGCCTCCAGTCGATCGAGGTGCCAACACGGAACGCCATGAATCTCCTGGCGCGACAGGGATATTCGCGGGATTGCGATATCGGTGTCGTGCGCTGGAACAGGATGATCAGAAAGGCCGGCGTCGACTTCGATATCAAGCTGCCATCCGACCGTTTCCGCAGAACCGTCGGGCCTTTCGCCGGCTTCCACTTCGCACCGGACGGATCGCCGGTCGACAAGGAGGCATATGACTCCAATCTGGACGACTGGATTCCGTCCGAAACCGACAAGGCCCACGTGAAGGCCCAGATGAAGCAGGTGACCGAGCCCGGCAAAATGGCGGCATGGATCGCCCCGCCGGACCGCGGCATCAACAACAACCCGGTAGATTACGACTACGTGAAGCTTTAGGCAGTGTCACCTGCCCAAGACAGGCCCGGATGAAAATCCGGGCCTGTCTCATCCTGAAGCCGTTGGGTCGGCAATTCGCCGTAGAACAGAAGTTCGGCTGAATGCGGAAGTTCCGACGGCACAGGCGATAGCACCAGGGTTGCGGATGGTGTCTGACCCGGAGGCAGACGAACATGCGGCGCCAGGGGAAGCCCGCCTGCACCGCCGTTATCAGCAATCTATCAATGATGCTGCTAAATCATTGATATTGTTGTCTTATTCATTTTCTGGTAGGATGATGGCGTTCGGTTACAATCAGGATCTGGAGGCCATGCCATGCGCGACGCCGACGCCGGGACAGCGGCACGTGAAGTGCCAGGTTTGAAATTGCAACTCACCGGTCATCGACTGACGACCGCCGAGATCATCTACTGCATGCCGGACCACCCGGCCCTGTTGCAGACCTATGTCTGGCAGAATCTGGACATCGCGCCGCGTTTTCCCAGGTTGCGACGCTTCCTGTCTTTCTGGGAAGAGAACCTCGAAGGTGCATTGCACATCGTCCGGGTGGCATCGAAACAGCTGGTCCAGCCCTCCGAGTTCCGCTTCGTCAACGGGCAACTCAAGCTCAATTGAACCCATATTGCAGCTGGCGGAGATGACCCCTGGTCAGCAAGGACCGGCACGGCGCTGATGTGGAGTCGCTGCCTGCCAGAAATCATGGTCCATGGTGGCGATCTTGATTGTCAGGCATTTCCAATTCTGCTTCCGATGGTCAACAAGTTGCCGTCGCGGACCCCGGCGCCTGCAAATGCGGCTGGAACATCCCCGGCGATATCTGTGGAGGCTCCGCCGCTCAGTCAAAATCTGCCAGTGGCTCTGGCGCGTCACGAGAAGATGCACTCCCTTCTGCAGACAGGATTGTCCAGGGGCCTTTGGAAATCCGCGGGGCCATGTCGGGGCCGGCAGGGGCCGCTTGCGCAGCAGTATCCTGGCAACCCCAGAATCTTCAGGCGCGCGACATGAACCGGGCCCGGGGAGCGACGATGCCGAACTCCGCCAGATGAACGCGCTGTGCGCTGATCTTCCGGACCCGTTGGTGTATCAGGAGATCGCGCGTGCGGAACAGCATGCACCGAGCCTGCGGCGTGACGGTCTTGACCGCCACTGACGCGCAGAACGCGACCAAGCCCCTCACCATGCGCATCGTGAAGATGAAAGCTGCTCTTCGCCAGATCGATCCCGATCATGATCACCTGTTCCAGGGATGCTCCTTTCTTCTCCCGGCCTTCACGACACCGCCAGCATGACACGGCGAGATGCCGCCCGAAGAGGCATCTGCTCCAGCGCCCGGTCTGCACCGGGGTCCGGACGAAAGATCGCCTCGCGCCCATCACCGCAATCCAGGACGCCCTGGATGTCTGCCAACGACATATCCCATTCACGTTTTCCCTGACACTGTTGATCCCTCTGCCGCCACAACTTGTCCAAAGCGGTTTGCATTACGCTGCGCTTGGGCTAACCTGCGATCATTCCTTCACCCTTGGTCCGCATTCACGGCGAATAGATGGCATGACGCTTCAGGTCGCGATTGTCGGCTCCGGACCGAGTGGCTTCTATACGGCCGAGGCCTTGTTGCGTACGGTCGAGAAAGTTGAAATCGATATCGTCGAGCGGCTGCCGACACCTTACGGCCTGATCCGTGGCGGCGTTGCGCCGGATCATGCGAAGACAAAGAACGTTTCGCGGTCCTACGAGAAGACTGCCCGCGACCCTCGGGTTCGTTATTTCGGCAATGTGACCTTGGGCTCGGATGTCAGTCTGGATGACCTCCAGAGCATGTATGACGCGGTGGTTCTCGCCACTGGCGCTGCAGTAGATCGTCCGCTCGGCATACCGGGTGACGACAAGCCCGGTGTTTTGGGCGTTGCAGAATTCGTGGGTTGGTACAACGGTCATCCGGATTTCCGCGATCTTGATCCACCGCTCGATATCGAGGCTGTCGCCGTCATTGGCGTCGGCAATGTCGCTGTGGATGTCGCGCGTGTCCTGACCAAGACCCCGGCGGAGATGGCGGCGACCGACCTGACCGACTACGCCGCCGCCGCGATCCACGCAGCGCCCATTCGCGATGTTTACGTGTTCGGCCGACGCGGTCCTCACCATGCGAAATTCAGCAATGTCGAATTGAGGGAAATGGGGCAGCTGGAAGATAGCGCTCCAGTACTTGATCCGGCACAATTGCCAGCCGAACTGCCGCAAGATTGGGCCGAAACGTTGAACAGCCGTGACCTCCGCATAAGTCAACGCAATCTGGCCACACTTCACGATTTCGCGGTGATGGACGCCGGGACACGCCAGAAAAGGGTTCATTTTTCCTTCTACGCCAATCCTGTCGAGATCCTCGGTGATGAACGGGTCGTGGGCATTCGTCTTGAAAGAACTCGAATCGAAGACGGACGTGTGGTCGGGACCGGCGAGACATTCGATGTGGCGTGCGGCATGGTCATCCCGGCTATCGGCTATCACTCGGATCCCATCGAAGGGGTTCCGTTCGAACAGGGTCACTCCAAAAACGTTGACGGCCGGATCAACAAGGGTCTGTATTCCGTCGGCTGGATCAAGCGCGGACCGTCAGGTGTCATCGGATCGAACAAGCCGGATGGCTACACCGCCGCGCATCAGATTGTTGAAGATTGTGGCGACGGCGACGGCAAGACCGGACGCATGGCGCTGGAGACGCATTTGAAGGCAAACAACATCCGCGTTGTGACATTCAGTGACTGGAAGAAAATCGAGGCCGCAGAAGAGGCCGCGGCCATGGCGCCGGCGCCGCGCCGGAAGTTCGACCGGATTGCCGACATGCTGGCATTGCTGGAATAGCGGATGATTCACGGATGGCTGACTGCCTTGAGCCTGAAGTATTTGGAACGCTGATGGTTTGGGACTACATTTTTGCGCCGGAAGACAGCGTATCTGGTCAGGGAGGCCCCTTGCCGGGGCAAGGGGCCGACAAAGCAGGAGGAAATGGCCGATGGAAGGCGGCGCAGTAGCGGCTCAATCCAGTCGCCACGAAGTGACGGACGCGGTTGTGCGGTTTGCCGGTGATTCCGGCGACGGAATGCAATTGACCGGAACCCAGTTTACACAAGCGACGGCCATGGCAGGCAACGATCTGGCGACATTCCCGGATTTTCCAGCCGAAATTCGTGCACCTGCAGGTACGACATATGGGGTATCTGCATTCCAGATTCACTTCGGCTCCAAGGTCATTCGAACATCTGGCGACGAAATCGATGTGCTGGTCGCCATGAACCCGGCGGCGCTGAAAACCAATATCGACGATTTGCGCCGTGGCGGCCTTGTCATTCTGGATACGGGCGCCTTCACGGCCCGAAACCTGAGCAAAGCAGGATATGAAACCAGCCCGCTGGACGACAAAAGCCTGGAAGGCTACCGAATCCTCGAGATCGACATGTCGCGCATGACCGTAGAGGCCGTGAAGGATCATGGCCTTGGCAACAAGGATGCCCTGCGCTGCAAGAACATGTGGGCCCTGGGCCTTATCGACTGGCTGTACGCCAGGGATCGGACCATCAACGAGAACTGGCTTCGGCAGAAATTCGAGAAGTTTCCGGAAGTTGCGGAAGCCAATATTGCAGCGCTGAATGCCGGTCATGCATTCGGTGAGACAGCGGATTTTCCGACGGAGTTCGGCGCTGCATACGTTGCGCCGGCCCGTATCGAGCCAGGAACCTATCGGGCGCTGACAGGCGCAGAAGGGGCCGCAATGGGGCTGGTCGCCGGCGCCAGACTGGCAGGCCTGCCCATGCTGTTCGCCGGCTATCCGATCACGCCTGCATCGGCGCTGTTGCATGCTCTTGCGCCGCTCAAGGACTTTGGCGTCACAACGTTTCAGGCCGAGGATGAAATTGCCGCAATTTGTGCGGCCATAGGCGGTTCGTATGCCGGCGCGTTGGGCGTGACATCAAGTTCCGGACCTGGCATCGCACTGAAGACCGAAGCGCTCGGCCTCGCCATCGCCACCGAACTGCCGCTGGTGGTTGTCAACTCCCAGCGCGGAGGCCCGTCGACGGGCTTGCCGACAAAGACCGAGCAATCGGACCTGTATCAGGCCGTCTATGGCCGAAACGCCGATTCGCCGTTGGCGGTCATCGCATGCCATTCGCCAGGCGATGCCTATTACGCGGCGATCGAGGCGTGCCGGATTGCCGTGCGGTACATGACACCGGTGATCTTCCTGACCGACGGCTATATCGGCAACGCTTCCGAACCTTGGCGTATTCCGGATTTCGAGGAACACACGCCGTTCCCCGTTCAATTTCGGACCGATCCCGAGGGCTACAAGGTCTACGAACGCAATCCGGAAACCCTGGCGCGCGCCTGGGTGAAGCCCGGTACTCCCGGCCTGCTCCACCGCATCGGTGGCATCGAGAAAGATCACCTGACGGGCAACATCTCCTACGATCCGGAAAACCATCAGAGAATGACCGATGCCCGCCGCGCCAAGATCCTTGGCATCGCCAAGGATATTCCGGCACAGGAAGTCGATCACGGTCGAGAGGGTGGCGAGATCGCTGTTGTCGGCTGGGGTTCCACCTATGGGCCCATCAGCCGCGCGGTTTCCGGCATGCGCGCCAAGGGGCACGACGTTTCCCACATCCACATCCGACACATCTGGCCGCTGCCGGAAAACCTGGGTGAACTGTTGCGGAGCTACAACACCGTGATTGTGCCGGAAATGAATACGGGGCAGTTGGTCACTGTGTTGCGAAGCGAGTATCTGGTCGATTGCAAGCCCGTGAACAAGGTGAACGGCAAGCCGTTCCGCATTGTTGAAATCGAAGACGCCATCCAGGCTCATCTGCAGAGGCCCTGTCACCCGTCGAGAGGCGACCGATGAATGAAGTGATCCAACCAGCATTGAAGGCGAAGGACTACGCCACCAACCAGGAAGTGCGCTGGTGTCCCGGCTGCGGTGACTACGCCATCATCAAGGCTGTACAGAAAACGATGGCCGATATAGGTGCGGATCCGGCGAACACCGTGTTCGTCTCGGGCATCGGCTGTGCCGCGCGGTTCCCTTATTACATGGAAACTTTCGGCTTCCACACCATCCATGGCCGGGCACCGTCGTTCGCCACAGGCATCAAACTGGTGAATCCGGACCTGGACGTCTGGGTTGTCGGCGGCGACGGGGACGGGCTCTCCATCGGCGGCAATCACACGATGCACGCCATCCGGCGCAACGTCGATATAACCTATCTGCTGTTCAACAACGAGATCTACGGGCTGACAAAGGGTCAGTACTCCCCGACATCCCGCCGGGGAACACGGTCCCCTTCCACCCCGGATGGCTCCATCGATTCACCGGTCAACGCCCTCAGCTTTGCGCTCGGCGCGAATGCCCGCTTCGTCGCCCGCGGCATCGACCGGCGTCAGGATCACCTGCCCGGCGTCCTCGCTCGCGCCCACTCCCACAAGGGCTGCTCATTCGTTGAGGTGATCCAGAACTGTATCGTCTACAATGACGGTGCTTTCGAGCATTTCACCGAGAAGGACGTAAGGGCCGATACACAGATCGAGTGCGTCCATGGCGAGTTGCTGCTCTTCGGACAGGACAAGAAAAGGGGGCTGCACCTGAACAAGGAAAGCCTGGAACTGGAAACGGCGATTGTCGGCGAAAACGGTATCACGGAAGACGACATCATCGTTCACGACGAAACCAACCGCACGATCGCCGGCGCGCTTGCCCGAATGGAACCACCGCATTTCCCGATGGCCATCGGGGTCCTGTATTGCGACCCGGCGGACCAAAGCTACGAAAAGGCCGTGCTTTGTCAAAACAGATCCGTCGCCGAAAAGGCGGCTACCAAAGGCGACATGAATGCCCTGTTGCGCCGTGGCGCAACTTGGGACGTGGCAAGTTAGCACGCTGTCATGAGCCCCGAGAAGATTGTTCGCCATGGAGAAGCCGTCCATCGCTTGCGCGACATGTCCGAGAAGACGATGGCGCTGATACGGATGATGCTGTTGTCGTCTGGAAGGGGAAGAAGGTAGCGTGCGGCACGGGCCAGATCCGGCATTTCATGACAAATTCCATGCCCCGCCGGACAGAATTTGCAGTTGCACGAGACCCCGATTGCAGCCGGCGATGACTTGATTGCCGTCTAATGAACGGCCAGCCGGGGCAATGCCGACGGCTCGAAGGATCATCAAGTCGCCGGCGAACACTGGAAAATGTGCGGCGGACAATTGGGCGAGTGGCGGGCCTTCGCAGCGCCCCGACTTGCCTAGAGAATGACGATGAGTAGCAGGTAAAAGAAAAGAGCAAGCGATGCGACGGCCAGGCCCAGCCCCGCCAGTGTCCACAGCCCGTCATCCATCGTGAGGCCCAGTCCTATCACCACCATCACGAAGCTGGGCGCCGCCGCCGCAAAGGGCAGAAATTCCAGCAGCGGCATGGTCGCGGCCATCGCAATCAGGGCCAGGACGACCAGGTAACTGAACGGCCGTTCGTTGATAAAGGTCAGCCGGTTTCGAAACAGCCAAGAGAACTTCTGGGCCCAAGGCCGGAACCAGCGCAAGCCACCCCGCAACCTGCTGTTGCCAACAGTAAATCCGCGCAGTCGGCGCGGCAGCCATATGTGATCCGGCGAGAACACCATTTGCGCCGCAATGATGACGATCATGGCCGCCATGATCGTGGGAACCGTGGGGATGCCGCCGGTTGGAAGAAACGCGAGCAGTGCCGGCACAAGAATCAACGCGCCATGGGAACGTTCGCCAACCTTGTCCAGAAGGTCTCCTATCGTCAACTGTTCCGACGCGGTTCTGTCAGTGACTTCATGCAAGTCATCGACGACCCTCATCAAGCCGCGGTCGGCATTGTCATCGTCTTTGACCATTGATTTCAGCCGTCGCCAGGGTAACGCGTTTCTGTCGAGCAATCCACGAATCCATGGGCCGATCTTAGTCGGCTTCAAGCTCCGAATCCCAATAAAGGTAGTCTGCCCAACTTTGGTGCAGGAAATTGGGGGGGAAGCTGCGCCCGTTGTTTTGCAGGAAATGGCTGCTTGGCTCACGGGGTTCGCGGCGCGGATGGATGCCGCATTCATTCGGTAGCCGATTGCCCTTCTGCAGATTGCAACTGGAACAGGCGGCGACGATATTCTCCCATTCTGTCTTGCCGCCGCGTGATCGGGGAATGACGTGATCGAAGGTCAGCTGTTCGGCAGAGCCCGGTGCGCCGCAGTACTGGCACGTGAACTTGTCTCGAAGAAAAACGTTGAACCGGGTAAAGGCGGGGCGTCGGCTAGCCGGAATGTATTCCTTCAGCGAAATCACGCTGGGTAACGCCATTTCGACCGAGGGCGACCTTACCTTTTGATCATATTCCGAGAGCACGGTTACTCGGTCCAGGAAAATGGCCTTGATCGCTCGCTGCCAGGACCAGAGCGAGAGCGGAAAGTAGCTGAGCGGTCTGAAATCAGCATTCAGCACCAGCGCCGGGCAAGTATTCAGCGACAGGGTCATGGGATCGTTCTTATTCCTCTGGCCTGAGGCAGCAACCGATCATCTGATCGCTGTTCCATCTATCGCCCTTTCATGACAAACCAATAACAGCGTGCGTCAAATTACACAACATCTGGTCACCACAGCGACCATGAGCCCAATCTGTACCTGAAGTGCCGATCGGCGCTACCGAACCACTCTGCGCCAAGCGTCCAGTTCTGTTTCTTGACGCCCCCGGCGTGACCGGCAAGCCACAGGACACCACCGGGATCGCCGCCCGATCGGATGTCTGCACATGGATCAGGCGGATCAGGCAACCCACTGCCATCGACGGCGTGAAGAGAAGTTCATCCGGCACCAATCGCCAAGAGACGATTGCAACCGGCACGGAATCTGCCATCGTCACGATCGGCTCCGGATATATTGCGGCAGCGATAGCCTGCCGACTCTTTCCACGAATTCAGCGCAGGTCTGACCAAGGAAAATCGCATGCCCGAATCCGGCGTGATACCGATAACAAGACCTGCCCTTTCGATGTCCGAAAGGGCAGCAGACAGTCATCCGACGGCGCGCAAAGGAAGAGCGCTTGCCGCGAGCCGGCGAGGATTGTATATGCATCCCAACGTGATTTTGGCATTGCAACGTTCCGGAGGAGGCCGTCATGCCCGACGGATCTCTCGATCGCACAGCGCTTGATCTTTTGTCGAACTGCACCTGCCAGAACCTGAGGCAGGCGTCACGGGTCGTGACCCGGTATTTCGAGCATACGCTGGAGCCGACGGGCTTGAAGGTCACCCAGCTTCCCGTACTCGCGGCCGCCGCTGCAATGGGACCTGTCCCCATGAGCCAACTGGCCGAGGCCCTGGTCATGGACCGGACAACGCTGACCCGAAATCTCCAACCGCTGGAGCGAGCCGAGCTGGTCACTGTAACTCCCGGAGCCGACCGACGCTCCCGGATGGTGTTGGCGACGCCGAAGGGCCTGAACGCCCTGGCCTCCGCCCTTCCACTCTGGAAGCAGGCACAGTCGGACACAGTGGAAGCCTTGGGTCGTTTCAAATGGGGCGTCTTGATGGACACCCTGCGCGCCACTGTAGACGCTACCCGCAGCGCCAAGGCCGAATAGAGCGCCATTCCTTCGATTTCTCCATTCGCCGGAACCGATTTGCCGCTCGGCGCATGGTTTGTCCGTGCCGTCAGTTGAGGCAGGGTCGAAGCGCTCAGACGTCAATCATCCATGCTGAAACCGTGCCCAAGATCGACCTGCATTCCCTGACTCACGCGGCGCCACCAGGAAAGCCTCTGATGGGCCTGGATGTCGGCACAAAGACAGTTGGCCTTGCCGTCTCTGACAGGACGCGCACCATTGCGTCTGCGCTGGTGACAATCCATCGCAAGAAGTTCACGGTGGATGCGAAGCAGATTGTCCAGCATATCGAAGAACGAAGTGTTGCGGCGTTGGTCTACGGTCTGCCGGTGAACATGGACGGTTCGGAGGGGCCCAGGTGCCAGTCTGTCAGGCAGTTCGCCCATAATCTGGACCAGAAACTTTCCTTGCCCTATGCGTTCCGGGACGAACGGTTGTCAACGGCAGCGGTCTCGCGATTGCTGATCGACGAAGCCGACATGACCCGCAAGCGCCGCGCGGAGGTGGTGGACAAGACCGCGGCTGCCTGGATCTTGCAAGGCGTGCTGGATTTCTTGCACCTGCCCGAAGGACTGGAATCGGCATGAACTGCAAACGGGCATGGCTTCGAAACGTTCAGAGCCTGTTCCTGCAGTCGCGGGCGGCCTCAAGCTGCTGTCTTCTGCCGGGAATTCGACATCGGCCGTGGAGGATGCCATGGCCCGGACCGAGGCCACCCGGGCGAAGCATCGACGGCCCCATGATGATCGGCAAGACGATTTGACGGACGGTGCTTGTCCGGCGGCCCGACGCTGCTTCCCCGCATGCACGGGGCAGAAGCTGCGCCGGGCCTCTTGCTGGTCATGACCGTCCCTGGACGCTCTCTCGCGCTCCCGGCGTCCCCGTGGCGACGCCGGCTCCGGCAGGCGAGCGTGCGGGCGACACGGAACCCGTTGTTGTTGCGGTTTCCGGTCTCGTTTCTGTTGCGGTTCGCCGAACGCAGGTTCCTCGGATTGTTGTTCCAGGAGCCGCCGCGAAGGACGCGCATTCAGGGGGACGGTCAGGCTCCCGGGACGGGTCGAACCATCCGTCCCGAAAGATCGTTCGGCGCAGACGCCAGGTGTCGGCATGTTGGGCGTGCGCGATCCAGGCGCGGATTCGGCGCTCGACGTCTTCGCGGGCAACCGCGCCCTCGCGCCAGCGGTCGCGCAGGCTTCTCAGCCGATTGCGGAACCGCCGGACATTCTCCTCCGGCAATCGACGCCCTCCGTCCGGCAACAGGACAAAGCCGAGAAACGCGGCCGGCTCGTCCGTCCGCAGGATCCGCGTCTTTTTCGGGTGAAGGCGGCGCGAACGCCGAAAGATGGTGCTGCTGCGCCGGATGCCCGGGAACAGGGGACGGACAAGCCGCCCCGCCGGAAACGCCCGAACAGCGAGAGCGGCGGGCATATGAAGATGCCCTTGAGTTCTCCCGGCTGCGGGCCGCCGTGTACCACGCGCGCATCGACGACGAAGCGCGAACCGCGCGGGAGGAACTCGACACCTATGTTCGCCGCGAGACCGAAAGGCACGGATCGCCCGAGGAAAAGGAGAGCGAAAAACACAGCCGGTCCAGGGGGCTCGGTAGGAGTTTGTAGCCGGCGTTGGTTGGAACTCCACACGAATGGCAGCCTCAGCCGCGGTCGTGTCCGGTTTTTTCCGGCATAGGCCGTTTCCGCACCTTGCTTGCGCAACACGAACGGGTTGGGATCGGCGAGGCCGCAGGCGTCGGGCCGGAGCCAATAGCGGGCGTGATGGATATGAAGCGCGTCCCGCGGCACGTCCTTGGATGCGGCGATCACATATTGTCGGTCGGTTCCGAGGGTCATCAGCTCGTCCGGTGTTATCAGGCGCTCGCGCACCAAGGCGCGGGAATCCCCGGCCTGCCACTGTGTGTTGGCGGTAACGATGCGGCTCTCGGCGATAGTGCCGGACCGGCTTTCCGTCCTGGCCTCGAAGGTGGCGGTGCCGACGGCCTTGGAGAGTTCCTCGGCGCCCTCGCCGTCGGTGCGGGGAAGCCCATCGACAATCAGCAATGAGAGGAGGAAAGAGCCGCGCTTGTGGTAGAATGGTTCCAGACCCGTTGCACGGCTTTGGTTGGTCAATATGGGAAGCATGTCTGCCATTGCAAGCGCACCCTGGCGGGCAGATAATTGCGGTGAAAGAAGGAGCGGCTTACCGGGTTCAGACCCCATGAAAGCACCGGATATCGACCGCATCTTGGGCGTGGAGACGCAGTGCGTTTCACTGGGCGACTTGCTGGCACGCACGAAAGGCCCAGGGCGAACGACATGGAAGGACCTTCCGAACTGTCTAGGCATCTACGCCGTTTGCCTGGGCAACTGGAATACCCGTTCATTCGCCGTCGGCACGGGCGATGCGCGATATGTTGTGCCGGCTGATCCAAACTTGTTGTACGACAAGCACCATCGAATCTTGGCGGCAGCCCCAACGGACATCCTTTACATCGGCAAGGCAGGTGCCAAGAAGAGCAATCTGCGCAAGCGGGTGAGCCGGCTGGCACGCTTTGGCGTGGGCCGGGCCGACAACCACAAGGGAGGCGAGTGGCTCTGGCAGGTGCAAGGGATCGACGACGCGAAATTGCGGATGTGGTGTTGCCCCAGGGGCAGGCCTGAACCGCTTGAATGCGAACTGCTCGAGCGGTTCAGGAACGACCATGGAGATTGGCCCCTAGCGAACCGCCAGTGCTGACGCCAATTCCGGCCCTCGCCTCGGCGTTGGAACGGCCGACACGCTCGGCGGCCTCGACGAGGTGGCTGTCGGCCATGTGGGCGTAGCCCGCCGTGGTGCGGTGACGCCGGTGGCCAAGCAGCTTGCCAACCTGGGGCAGGTTCTCGCCGGACATGACGGCGAGGCTCGCTACGGGGTGCCGAAGGTCTTGCAGGTGCCGCCCGCCGAGCTTCGCCCGCTCGCGCGCCGTATGCCAGCACTCCGGGTTCCGAAGGAGGCCCGCTGGTCTGATCTGCAGGCCAGGGCTCGGCAGATCATGATCGGCAAGGACATTGACGACGCCATGCTGGCGCCTTGTTCCGGTACCGCGCCCGTCGTTGCGGCTACAAGCCCTTGCCGTCACAACTCGCGGCGACGATAGCGCACCGTGATTGGTTCCAAAACCCGGTCGGGTCCCAGACGAATTCTGCACCAGAGGCGCGTTCGACACGCCGGAACAGCAAGGCTTTGACCCGTGCGTCCTGATAGCATAATTTGATTGACGAATGCCCTTATGAGAAACTCTGATCGAACAGGAGGAATTGCCATGGGCAGCAGCATCATCGTCCGCGACATCGATCCCGGAGACAAGTCCTGGCTCCGGCGCGAAGAACGGCAGTTCGGCGTGTCGATGGAAGAGTTCGTCCGTCGACTGATCCACGAGAAGCGCACCAGGACCGAGCATCGCCCGAAGCCGTCCGAAGCCTTCGCGCGGTACTTCGGCGAGGAACACGGCGTCGAGCTTCCGCCCTGTGGGCCAATTCGACGGCCGGGATGATCGTTTACTGGAGCAAAGGCCAGCGGACGCAAGCCGGACGCTCTACAACGCAGATCGGCGCGTTGAGGCAGATACCCTGCCCGCGGCTGGACGGCCTGCCCGATGCTGCACTGGATCGCGCCGCAGCGATATTCGATGAATTGGCGGCGGGCCAGCTATCGCCGGCATGTCGGGCACACGCAGACGAAACCCGGCGCGATATAGACTCGGCGATTGTCGAAATCCTCGCCTTGCCGGATGGCGCAGGCAAGGCAATCGAGGCGCTGCGGTCGTTATGGTGCCGGGAACCGTCCGTTCACGGGCAGAACAGACAGGCCCTTGCGATTTTGTCGGGTTGACGAGGAGGTTGGCTGACGACGCTCGCTTGAATGCTCCTCATCCCTCTTCGGCACCACCGCTTCAGCGTCTCATCGAACCGGGCTTCATCTTCGTCGCAGCCCAGTTCGCGGGCCTTCTCGATGAAGCAGTCACGTTGAGTTTTCGGTTCCGTTTTCATGCCAGTCAAGATTGAACTCCGCTTGATCAACTTCGGGAGGCTCGATCACCAATGGCGGGGTGCCGACTTGTTTATTTCTGCTGACAAGCTGGCGATCAAACGTGTTCAGGATCGTGGCCTTTGCGGCTAGCGCCGACGCGACATGCACGGCGTCCTTCGACCCGATGTTGTGCCCCCATACCAAGTCGCGAGCGTGCTCCGCCAATCGCCTGGTAAGTGCCATGGTGCGGATGTACGGTCTGTCGAAGAGTTCCTCGACTGACGCCCGGCGCTCTTCGGCGATGGCGTCGGCCGGGCGCAGCCGCAAAACCTCTGCGACAGTGAGTGCGCTGGTCACGATTTCGATCTCGCCTCGCTCGGCAACAGCGAAAACTGCCCCACACTTGTCCACCCGCTCCGGCTCGTTTTGCAACCACGCCAGAAAGCAATTGGAATCCCAATATCGCCGTTCCGTCATCAGTCGGCGGCAAGTAGCCCGCGGAAAGCTTCGATCGGTGTGTCGCTGTAAGGGAATGACACCACTTCTTCCGCTTTGATGCTTGTCGGTTGGCCGTGCGGGTCGTAATGCACCGTGCCGTGTGCCGCGACACGTTGACGCCACATTTTGCGCATGGAATCGACCCGATCATCAGGAACCGTGCACTTGACGGCGATATTCCATATCGGTTCGGAAATGATGAAGTATGGATGCCCGCGCGCGCTAAGCGTATCGAGAGTGCCCTCGATAGTGCCGTATTCCGAAAATGGACCGGGGCGTCGAGGCATGACGTCCTGATCTGGCTGCAAGATGTCCTTGCGGTCTTCGCCAGTCAAAAGCCTCGTCACGGGCACCGGTCTTGGGAAGCGGTCAAGTCGCTCGCGAATGCGTGGAGGCGGCCGACGAACGGTTTCCTGGATCGCCGCCACCGTTTTGGCATCCACCGTGCCTGGAATGTCGGCGGCGATGAGCAGACTGCCCTCGGAAACCGAGATTTCCCAACGAACGGAATCAGGATGGCCGCAAGATTCTTCGGAAAATTCACGCAGCAACCTGGTGAAGTCTTGGACGACACGCCCAAAATCGCGGTAGGGAACCTTCCCCGGACCGAGCTCCAGGGTAAGAACAGGGGAGTGGGCGTCGTCGCTTGTCATGACCGCAACATCCATAGGGCAGTCGAAACTAACCCGAGGACGAGTTCCGGTAAAGCAACCTGCGGCCAACTGCACCCTTCAGGATGATCGCCGCCAGCACCACGTCGTCTGAATCGTTGCCGATCCGGTTGTCGTAGTGGGACTCGAACCGGGCCGCATGGCGGTGCTCGGAGCAATGCCGGCAGACGCCCTTCATGCCCCGCTTGAAGATGCTGAAACAGCCCTTGATGGTGTTGGTGAGCGCCGCGGCCCCGCGGCCGTGCTCGCCCGCACTGTGGCGGACATGCTCATGGCTGGCGAAGGCTACGATGCTGCCCGGCATCGTCCGTGCAGACCGTGGCCTCCCTGGCGATGTTGTCCAGCAGGACCGGCGTGAGCGTCCCAGCCTTCATGTCGTCTGCCGCCATGGACCTGGCGCGGCCTGTATCGCTCTTGTCCAGGCCGATGAAAGTCTCGTCGACCTCCGCTTCGCCATCGCCGGAACCGAAATTCACCGTGCCGTCGTCGCGCATGGCCTTGCGGATACGATGGCCCGTGAGCCACGCGCTCTCGATCGTGATGCCGAGCGTCCGATGAAGCTGAGTGGCGCCGATACCCTTCTCGCTGCCGGTCATCAGGCAGATGGCCTGTAGCCACAGGTGAAGGTCGCTGTGGCTTTCCTCGAAGATCGTGCCGGTCCGCACGGTGAACTGCCTGCCGCACGCCTTGCACTTCCTCAGGCCGTGGCGCTCCTCTTCGACGGCCTGCTCCGAACACCCTTCAACTCGCATGCCTCGCCGATCACGCCGCACCTGGGGCAAACCTCGCCAGCCACAACATCGCCTCGACATGGGCGAAGGCTGCGGCTTCGTCGTCCATGTACGGGGCTGAAAGAACTGACGTGGGGGAACTCTCGTTCCCGATGCCCAGCCGGTCCCTCTCGATCGCGGGCGCTAACCGCATCTATTGATCAGCGGTCCATTAAATGGCCGATTTTCGAGCGCGCAGGAGCCTCGGTTCGGCGCCTTTACGGTGCCGGGACTTGACGCTTTCGAACTTGGGGCTGGGGGTTGAACGGGCTCGGGTTCGTGGGGCCCGCCGCCCCGGCGGTCAGGGTCCGGAGGTCGCGACCCGGCCCGCCAGGAGGCGGAACAGGGCGGCGTCGGGGCAGGCCGAGGCGAAGTGGATGCGAACACGAGCGGCCTTCTCGACGACGCGGGCGCCGACCTTGAGCAGCCTCCGGCGGATGGTGGCGAACTCGGCCCGGGCGAGGTCCATCCTGCGCGGCACGGCATCGCGGAGCGCGAGCATCAGCCAGCAGGCGGCGGTGTGCGGCACGAGGCGGAACTGGTTGGCGAGCGGGCTCTGGCAGGAGGTTCGGTCGGAGGCGCGCTGGGCCTTGTGCTGCTTGATGAGGTTCTCGGCCTGGCCGCGCGCGCAGCAGACCCCCTCGTGGAGAGGGCGCGGCGCGCCCTTGAGTGAGGTCACGATGTAGCGGGCGTCGAAGCCGCGCGCGGTGGCCTCGAGCCGGGCGACCACCCGGCGCGGGCGGTCCCACGAGCCGGCGGCGGTCTCGTCGGCGAGGGTGTGCAGCACCGCATTCCCCGCCAGGCCGAAGATGTCGTCGACGCCGTTCTCCTCGCACCACGCCATCGCCTCGATCCGGCCGTAATGGCTGTCGCCCCGGAAGGTGAGCCGGGTGCGCCGCGTCAGGTGCCTGAGCATGGTGCGGACCTCGACCCCGGACGGCGTCTTGCCGGGGCGCAGGAGAACCGCCACCGGCCTGCCGCTCTCGACATGGCAGACGTGGACCGGGAGAAAGCAGCGCGTGTCGTAAAAGGCGTTGAACAGCGACAGCTGCTGGTGGCCGTGCACCGGGTCGCAGGTGTCGTCGATGTCGCGCGTGATCGCCGCCGGCGGGGACGGGAAGGAGCGGCAGAAGATGTCGACCAGGGCACCCGGCCCACCTCGCTGAGCGAGGGCGCGTTCTCCAACCGGCTCATGGTGGGCCGGGAACAGAGATCGCGGCCGCTCTCCGGCGCCCGACCCACCGCCAGCTTGAACAGCGGATCGGTGCGCAGGTCGTCGCAATCGTCGGCGTCCTCGTAGCCGCAGGCGATCGCGAACATCCGGAACCGCAGCATCGCAGGCAGCGTGTGGACCACCAGCGCAGGGTCGCGCCAGTCCCGGATGCCGCCGGCCAGCGTCTCGGCCAGCCCGAGCCGGCGCGCCGCCGCGCGCAGCAGGACCAGCCCGCCCTCGAAATCGGCGGTCACCTTCTTGCGTTGTACGGCTGGAAGATCGAAGGCGAGAAGGGTATCTTCGGTCATGGCGGCGTGGCGCTTCCGTTGCTTCGAGGGAAATCCGCTCGGAAACGGATTTCTACCCGAATCCAACAGGTCACGTCACGTCCGCCACCATCTCACCTGGCCGTCATGAATAAAGCGGGCTAACTGGGACTGGCGGCCGTCTCGAAGCAGACCTGGGCCAGCACAGGCTTGGGCTTGTTGGGCATGGCCGGTGTGGTGGTGCCCCTTACGAAGTCATTTGTCACATTCCGGCCATCCCATGTCCTCAACTCACCGACAACCAGCTGCGCCACATATTTGGTCGAGGGTACCAGGCTCAGGAATGTTGTGGGTGTGGGTGTCAGGCTGGAAAAATCGAACGACCCCGCGTGAGGCCAGGCACCATGGACGAGATCGCCGTCGGTGAAGGGGACCTTCCGGGCGTCCTGGACGCCATCGGGATATCCGTAACCTCTCACGCCGAAATACAGAGTGATCCTCCTCCAATCGCCCGGCCAACTCCCGGTGACATCTGATAAAGCTTCGACATCCCGGCGGGATACCCCGAGAGAACTACCCTGAAGCGTGGCCCTGTCGGCGGCGACACCAGTCACTCTGAGTGCTACTCCTTTCTGCGTAACTCCGTCCGGGCAGGCCGCTTGCCCAACCGTCTGCGCCATGGCGGGTGCGGCGGTCAGGGCAAGGGTCGCGGCCAGCGCGGCGCAGACCGGGAACATGCGGATGGTGTGAAAGGACATGGACAGGGGCCTCCTTTTGCTTCATCGAGAGGCCCCGGTGAGAGGCCCCGGTGAGAGGCCCCGGTGAGAGATGCGCCGAAGCCTGACACGGACGGAGACACCCGTCAAGGCCCGATCGTCGATGGTGACGCAAGGATTCACGTGTCGGTCGGGAGTGGGGTGCTCCCTGTGGTGAAGCAACAGCTACAGGAAGGAGCACCCCGATGCCACGGCAGGCTGCAACGATCGGGAGCCTGCTGCTCCCCTGTGCGCAGGGTCGCGCGAGGAGAAGGACAAGTGCTTGATTTACAAGAACATGATGATATCAAGGACTTGTGATTCAGGCTCTAACCCGCACACAGACAATGGTCAATTCGGATTCGACATCCATGTCGCCACCATGCGCCGCGCCATATCCTGCGCCCTGTCGAATATCGTCGGACTCCTGAAAGGTGGCGCGACGAGCCGCGCAGACGCGTTGCAAGGCGTTCGACGCTGTCGGTTTGCGAGACGTCGCCGTCACGGCGTCAGGGCGAGGGTCCCGCTGCGGGATGCCCCGGCCACGACGCGCGAATGCAGCAGCCCTCAACCGAAGCCGACAATCGGCATGGGATCTGAACAGCACAATTCACGATGTTCGCGACAGCACAGATTCCCAAGAGTGCAGGTGTTGGCAGTCTTTATGACAAACAAGGATTCTTGTGGAAATATTGGTGCCCCCTAGGGGAATCGAACCCCTGTTTCCGGCGTGAGAGGCCGGCGTCCTGGGCCACTAGACGAAGGGGGCAAGGCGCTGCCGGAACATATCATTCCGCAGGATCGACACCACGTGCGTCCGCTGCGAGAAACAGGCGCTGATACGTGGTCGCAGGCAAGCAAAAAATCAAGGTCGATATCCTGAACCGGCACGCTCTTGTTTTCGATCTGCCGCGGCGCCCGCTCCGAACAGCTTCAAGATCGCGCTGCCGGAGGGGGCGTTGTCCGGGAAGGTGAACGTGCCGACCGTCTGTATTTCCTCTGCCGCGGCGAGGAGCGGGCCGTAGGTGGCTCGCATCAGGCTGGTGCCCACGCTCAGCCTGCGGACGCCCAGGCTTTCCATTTGCGCCACCGTGGCGCCGAAGCCGCTCAGACCGACAAGCTGGTTGACCGGTGCACCGGTCTCCTTGACCAGGCGAGCGATCTCGTTCGGCGCCGTCACACCAGGGGCGTAGACACAGTGCGCACCGACTTGAGCAAAGCGCCACAGACGTTGGAGCGCCATCGCAAAGGCGTCCGGATACCGATGTATCAGTGCCTCGCAGCGTGCCGTGACAACGATGTCACTCCCGGCGGCTTCAGCGGCGGCCGCCACTCGTTCGACCGCCAGGTTCTCGTCGTACAGGCCGCGGGCGGGATCGCCAGTCCAGTCCTCGATGCTGCAGCCCGCCGCTCCCGCTTCCACGCAGCGGCGCACGTTGGCGGCGACGTCTTCGGGCTCATCGGCATAGCCGTTCTCGAAATCCGCGCTCACCGGGATGTCCACGGCGGTGGCGATCGATGCGACATTGTCCAGAGCCTCATCGAGGGACACCTCTCTCACGGCGTCAGCACGACCCAGACTGCAGGCGAGACCGCCACTGGTCGTACCCAGCGCATGAAAACCCTTGGCAGCCAGAATCCTGGCCGAGCCGGCATCCCAGGCGTTGGGCATGATGAAGGTGCCTCGTTCGTGCAGAGCGAAGAATGCAGCGGCTGGATCCATCAGGAAGTCTCCTCCAGAAAGGCTGCGGCAGCCGCGCTGATGACTGCCGGCCCCTCATATATCAGCGCCGTGTATAGCTGCACCAGGGTTGCGCCAGCAAGCCGCTTCGCGGCAGCGTCCTGCATGCTCCCGATCCCGCCGACGCCGATGATCGGCATGTCCGGACCAATACGATCCCGGAACATGCGCAGCATTTCGGTTGAAGGCTTCATCAGCGGCTGACCGGACAGGCCGCCAGTCTCGTGCGCGTGACCAGACAGCAGCATCGCCGGACGGGCGATGGTAGTATTGCTGATGATCAATCCGTCGAGCAGGGGGGAGGCAGCCAGGCGGACGATATCGTCGATACATGCGCTGTCCAGATCAGGCGCGATCTTCAGCAGCAGCGGTCGCGTTTCGGTCATGACGTTCCGTACCGACTCCAGGATTTCGCGCAGGGCAGCGACATTCTGCAACGCACGGAGGCCGGGCGTGTTGGGAGAAGAAACGTTCACAACCAGATAGTCGGCATATCGGGTCAGCCGACGCGCTCCCTCGGCATAGTCGGCGGCGGCGTCACCACTGCCCTTGTTCTTTCCCAGGTTGACGCCCAGCGGACCGGGCAGCGGTTGGCGCCGCGCGCGCTCCAGTTGCCGCTCGGCGCAATCCAGACCCTTGCTGTTGAAGCCATATCGATTGATGACCGCGCCATCCTCTTCCAGGCGGAACACGCGCGGCCGCGGGTTTCCCGGCTGGGGACGCGGCGTGATCGAGCCCACCTCGACAAACCCGAAACCCAGGCCAAAGACCTTGCGGACGACTTCGGCGTCCTTGTCGAACCCGGCGGCGAGGCCGACAGGATTGGGAAAGGTCAGACCAAAAACCGTCTGCGGCGCGACCGGAACCGGACCCTTCCCGGTCGGCGCGTTTTTCAGCAGCCGGATCGTCCAGCGGTGCGCAGCTTCTGGCGGCAGCCGGCGCATCCACGCAGCAGCGATATCGGGCAGGGTCATGCATGACATCTTACCGATGCCCCGCCGTACGAACAAACAGCTTGCCCGTCACTCCGACCCGTCAACCAAAGGATGTCGCGGAATCCTGTCGCAGCGCGCGCTTGCCGACTTCGGAGCCAGGATCCTCCGGCCCTGTGCAATCACTCGGGAAATGGCTGGCGCAGGACTTCATGCACCCGATCTCCTGATGGCTTCTGCAAGCGCGACGATCCGCTGCGCCTCTTCCACATGCAGGTTCTCGACAAGTTTGCCATCGACCAGCACGACGCCGAGACCCTCGGCCTCGGCCTCGCCGTGTGCCCTGATGACCCGATGCGACCATGCTACTTCTTCCGAATCCGGCGCGAAAGTGTCGTTGGCAACTGCAATCTGCCTGGGATGGATCAGCGTCTTGCCGTCAAACCCGAGATCGCGGCCCTGGCGGCATGCCGCGGCATGGTCTTCGTCGTCATCCAGATTCAGCGAAACGCCATCCAGGATCGCCAGACGATGGGCACGAGCTGCGAGGATGCAGCAACTCAAGCTGGTCAGAAGTGGCTCACGGCCGGGCACATGCCGGGCCTGCAACTCCTTGGTCAGGTCTGACGTGCCCATCACCAGACAGGTCAGGCGCGGGCTGGCGGCAGCGATTTCGGCGGAATGCAGGACACCCATCGGAGTCTCGATCATGCACATGATCGCCATGTCATTCGGCGCGCAGCTGTCGGTCATCAGGGCTTCCAGATGCCTGACCTGGTCGGCGCTTTCAACTTTGGGAATCAACACGGCATCGGCACCGCATCCGGCAACGAGGGGTACGTCGGCATGACCCCAACCGGTATCCAGTCCGTTGATCCGGACAACGACTTCGCGGCGCCCGTACCGACCCGTGGCTACGGCGTTGCAGACTTGCTGTCGCGCCACATCCTTGGCATCGGGTGTTACCGCGTCTTCCAGGTCAAGGATCAGGGCATCGGCAGGCAGGTCCTGCCCCTTTTCCAGCGCCCGGGCGTTGGCGCCAGGCATGTACAGCGCGGATCGGCGCGGACGGATGCGAGCGACGGAAATTTTCATTGACGACGCTATGTTACGGAAGAAATGGTAATATCCTTCTAGTCACCGCCAACCAAATCCGGCACGTTGACATGAGGCCGCATCGTCGGGGGTTCCCGGGCAAGACGGCAGGAACACATCGTCGGGAACCATCAGATCTTCATGAACGTTCTTTCGGTCCAATCCTCTGTCGCCTACGGCCATGTGGGCAACGCAGCCGCCACCTTTCCGCTGCAGCGGCTGGGGCATGAAGTATGGCCTGTGGATACCGTGAACTACAGCAACCATCCGGGCTATGGCAGCTATCGCGGCGGCATCTATCGCGCCAGCGACATTGCCGAAACGCTGCGGGAGATTGAACAGCGCGGGGCATTCAACCGGTGCCATGCCGTACTCAGCGGGTTTCTGGGCGCACGCGATATCGGTCGGGTGATACTGGATGCCGTGGACAGGATAAAACAGATCAACCCCAAGGCGGTCTACGTCCTGGACCCGGTGATCGGCGATAAAGAACGGGGCGTCTATGTTGCCGACGGGATCGCCGAGTTTTTTCGCGAAGAGGCCTTGAAGCGTGCAGACATCGTGATCCCGAACGTCTTTGAACTTGCCTTTTTGTCCGGTCAGGCAGTCCGGGATATCGATACGGCCGCGCGTGCTGCAGTGTCCCTGGTGAAGTCCGGGCCGGAAATGGTGATCGTCACCGGCTTGCGTCACGAGGACGGCATCAGCGTTCTGCTGTTGACCCGCGAGGAGACCTGGCGGGTGACGACGCCAATGGTCGACATTCCGTCCTGCGGAGCGGGCGATGCCTTCGCCGCCCTGTTTCTGGGAGCCTACCTGAATTTGCAGGACGCACGGGCGGCGGTGGAGCAGGCAGCCAGTTCGATTTACGGCGTCTTCGTGGCGACCCGGGACTTGAACGAGGATTCGCTGGCCCTGATCCCGGCTCAGCAGGAAATCGCGAATCCTGCCGAACGCTTCGCAGCTCTGCCCGTGCGGGCAGGACAACCGGCCGGGTGTCGGTAGAGCGTCGGTCCCCGTGGATTTCGTACTCCTCGCCAAGGGCGTCATCGCCGGCTTCGTGATCGCCGCGCCCGTGGGACCTGTCGGAATTCTGGTGGCGCAGCGAACGCTGGCCAAGGGAATCGTCGCAGGCCTGATCGCCGGGGGCGGGGCAGCCGTCGCGGACACGATCTTTGGCGCGATTGCCGCTTTCAGCATGACCTTTGTCGCCACGTTTCTCACTCAGGTCGAGCAATGGCTGCGGCTGGGTGGCGGAATACTCCTGCTCCTGATCGGGGCGCTTACGCTGATCAGGCAGGTAAGGGTCCAGGCGAGCCCGAGAACGACAGTAGGCCTCAGCCTGGGCGACTTCGCCAGCACCTTCACCCTCACCATTACGAACCCGGCCACGATCGCCAGTCTGGTAGTCGTGTTTCCGGCGTTGGGCGCCATCGTGCCGGAAGGTGACCTGCCCGGGGCATGGACCCTTGTCCTGGGCGTCCTCGCCGGCTCGACCATGTGGTGGCTCACCCTTTCTACCCTTACCAGTCTTTTTCGGGCGCGGCTCAGCGAGTCGCGCATGCAGCTGATCAATCGCATCTCGGGTATGGTGATCATCTTTTTCGGAGTTCTGGTCTTGATCAGCGTCACCCGACTGGGAGAGGATTTGCTGGATATGGCACCGATCTAGACAATCCGGCCACGCTCAAGTCGCGCGCGAACCTTCCGGTCAATTCTCCGATTTCCCGGTCAACGGTCCTCTTCGCGGATGCAGCGCGCTCATGGAGCGCAACTCGGTCCGTGTGTGGAGCAGAGCAGGGGGCATGAAAACCCGACAACAGAAATGTTGTCGGGATCAGTCGCCGGTATAGTATTCTGGAAAACGCGCCTTGATCAGCGGTCCGTCGCTGGCCATGGCATGACACGTGTCTATGACAAGGGGCCTGGGTCCCGGCTTGTCGGGACCGGACCTGGATTCGCCTTTGAGTCGGCTCTTGGCAACATGGGTCTGATAGGCGACAGTCCCCATTTGAGCAATCATTTCCACGATGTGGGTACAGCCCTTGCGGCCGCCAACGACCCGGCGTACCTCGCGCATCCAGCCGACGCCGATCCGGATCCCTGAGAGACGAGAAAAGGCCGGCGTGATGCTGGGGCATACAGGGTACGGATGATGATCGGTCGATGCCTCGCATGCCTGGATCACCAGGTTGTCGTCGACGGTCAAACGCACCCGCATTTCGTGGACCGGCATGTCCGGTTCCACACGGCCACGAGCCTCCGTATCGAAAGCGTACGACTTGTTGTCCGTGAGATGGCCTTCGATGTCCCACAGGCCGTCTTCCCGGATATAGCCGCGCATGGTGATGGCGCGGGTATGCAGCAATTCACGATCCACAGGCGTGGCAAGCGGCATGTCAGCCTCGATATCGACGTCGGAACAGACTGGACGTGTATCGGTTGCGTCAGTCGGACCACCGGCCAGGTTGTCGCGATCTGGAGTCAGTCTGCCGGCTGGTCGTCCCGATCTTCCAGGGACGATAGCCGAATCGACGTGATGCGATATCCTTTGCGGCGCAGGATTTCGAAACGGAAACCATGGAAGGCGAATACCTGCCGGACCTCTGGAATACGCTGCGCCTCGTGCATCACCAGGCCCGCTATGGTCGCAGCATCTTCGTCAGGCAGTTCCCAGCCGTATTCGCGGTTGAGATCCCGAATCGTGACGTTGCCGTCGACGACCAGGGATCCGTCGCGTCCAGCGCGCACGCCTGCGACGGCGTGGTCATGCTCGTCCGCGATATCGCCGACAATCTCTTCCAGGATGTCTTCTAGGGTCACGATGCCCATCAGCGCGCCATACTCGTCTACCACCGTCGCGAAATGCTCGCGGCGTTCCCGAAATGCGCGCAGTTGATCCAGAACGATCGTGGTCTCCGGAATGAACCACGGTTCGCTGGCTACCTTCCTGATGTTCAGCGTTTCGACATTGCCCCCGGCGCGCTGTACCGCCCGCAACAGGTCCTTGGCGTGCAGGACACCGATGATGTTGTCGGGATCGCCCCTGAAGACGGGAAGGCGGGTATGAGGGCTGGCGAGCACCTCCTTGACGACTTGCGGCGCAGGCTTGCCAGCGTCAATCATTGCCACGTTCGAACGATGGGTCATGATTTCTTCAACTTCCAGGTCGCCAAGGTCAAGAATGCTCGACAACATCTCTCGTTCGGCGGCCATTTCCGGATCCACGGCCGAAGCCGAGTGCATCCGGATCACGCCACGCAGTTCTTCTTCTTTTTCCTTGGTTTCGCTGTCCAGCCCCCGGTCGAACCGCACGCCAAAAACCCCCAGTGTCGATTCGACCACCACCTGGACGGCATGGGTGACCGGCGCCAGCAGAAAGACGACCACCCGCAGGACCGGCGCGATGCGCAAAGCCGTGCTGTCGGCGTTGTTGATGGCGTAGGCCTTCGGCATGACCTCTGCAAAGATCAGAACCAGCAAGGTCATGACGACGGTAGCGTAGAACACGCCGCCGCTGCCGAACCAGCCAATGAACAGGCTCGTGGCCAGGGCCGAGGCCAGAATGTTGATCAGGTTGTTGCCGAGCAGGATGGCGCCGATCAGCCGGTCCGTCCGAGCGCGCAACTGGTTGACGATCCCGGCGGCGCGCACTTCCTGGCGTTCGAGTTCCAGCATGCGCGGCTGCGACGCCGCCGTCATCGCCGTCTCCGACCCCGAAAAGAAAGCCGACATGGTCAGCAACACGAAGATGGGAAGGATGTCGAGAAGGATTTCCATGGATGGCCACAAGGTTGACCCGGCCCCAACCGATGCGGGCCGTCAGTTCAGGATACCTCTTAGATAGGACTTCAACACGCCGTCTTCGACATCGGCGGTTCGGAAGGCATCGCCGATTCCACGAACCATGATGAAGTTGATCCTGTCATCGACGACCTTCTTGTCATTGCGCATCAGCGCCATCATCGTGTCGGCCGTCAGCGTCAGGCCGGTGATCGACCGGGGATCGGTCATCAGCCCCACGCTCTCGAGATGGGCGCGTACCCGCTGGGCATCCTGCCCCGTCGACCAGGCCATGATCGCCGAAATGTCGAACGCCATCACCATGCCCATCGCGACCGCTTCGCCATGAAGCAGCCGGTCGTGATAGCCTGCGGCCGTTTCCAGGGCGTGTGCAAAGGTGTGACCCAGGTTCAGCAGCGCGCGTTCGCCGGCGTCCCGTTCGTCACGAGCGACAACTCCGGCCTTGGCGGCGCAGGAAGTCCTGATTGCCCTGGTGGCAGCAGCGCTGTCTCCATCAACCACGCTCTTGCCGTTGGCCTCCAGCCATTCAAAAAAGTCGCGATCGCGGATGAGTCCGTATTTGACCACTTCGGCGTAACCGGCCAGTCGCTGACGACGGTCCAGTGTACCCAGCATCTCCGGGTCGATCAGGACCATGGCCGGCTGGTGAAAGGCACCGATCAGGTTCTTGCCGGCCGGCACGTCGATGGCCGTCTTGCCGCCGACGGATGAGTCGACTTGCGCCAGCAGCGTCGTCGGTATCTGCATGAATGCAACGCCGCGCAACAAGACCGCTGCTGCAAACCCTGTCAGGTCGCCGATCACACCGCCCCCAAGCGCCAGAAGGGTGTCGCGCCGCTCCAGCCCCAGATCGAGACATCGCGCCGTCAGGGCTTCCAGATGCCCGAATGACTTGGTCTCTTCTCCCGGCGGCAACACGACGGAATCAACAGCTACGCCGACGGCGCGCAACTGATGCTCCAGCATTGCCAGATAGTGGTCTGCAACGGTCTCGTCGGTCACGACGATTACCCGCGGCCGGTCCAGGACTGGGGCAATGGCGTCGGCGAACCGATGTCGGAGGCCTGGTCGGATCTGGATGTCGTAGCCACGACCACCCAGAGAAACGCTTATCATGCCGGACGTTTCGGCATCAGGTGAGCCTTTGGCCGGCATGGTCAAACCGGCGCCCGGCGCGCGCGCCGGGGACACGCGGCGATCCAGTTGTAGAGGGCTTCCGTTACCCGAACCGTCATTTCACCGAGGGGCAGGTTGACGCTTTCCACGACGATATCGGCTTCAGCATAGATCGGATTGCGGACCGCCATCAAGTCGGACAGGACTTGCTGCGCATCGCCGTCTTTCAGCAAGGGGCGGTCCTTGCGGCGGCTCACCCGTTCGACCAGCGTATCCAGATCGGCGTTCAGCCAGATCGAAATGCCGCGCGACTTCGTCAGGACACGCGTTTCCGGGTCCATGAAGGCACCGCCGCCAGTTGCCAGAACATGCGGTCTGCCATCCAGCAAGCGGGCGATCACCCTGCGCTCGCCATCGCGGAAGGCTGCCTCGCCATGCCGCTCGAAGAAGTCGCTGATGCTGCTGCCGGCGGCTGCCTCGATTTCAGCGTCGGCGTCGACGAATGGCAAATCAAGCTGTTTGGCCAGACGGCGACCCACAGCCGATTTGCCGACGCCCATCAGGCCCACCAGGACGATGGTTCGCTCAATCCGGGCCAAGGATGCCCTTTCCTTGTGCATTCATGCTCCAAGCAGTACCGCAACCATGGTCTGTCTGGTAATCAGAAAATGCTGACCGCCGATATTCCCGTCGCAAACCCTGTTGGATCAAGGTGCGGCCGCAGCAGCACACGCCGCAAAATCGCCATATTGGAGCGGCCTTTGTCAATTTGATGCTGTCTTTGCGTTTGCAGTTTCTTCAATGTCGCTCAGGGAATTCGCCCAAGGGTCTGTTCCTGAAGTCGCGGGTGCCGTCAGGGTCTGACGCATGAGTCATTTTGAGGTTGTCGCTCAGGGACCTGGCTTTTGCACGTCCTTGTGCGTGAGAAGGCAGCATGTGACCGGCCTGTCCCAGGCCAGGACATCGCGCTGCCTGGCGCCCCGTGACCGTCGTCGACGCTCCGCATCTCTGCATGAAAACGGCTGTGCTCCGCAGAAGACGTTGGATCACTGGGCGATCCCGGACGCCATGGGATCAGCGGCGCAATCAATTGCCACACCCCTCGGTCTGCCGACGGTTCCCCGCGCGCCCAGGCGGCCCTCGGTCAGCCCATCGCACCTGCCCTGTCGCCGGCAAGTCCCGACAGAAGATCGGACCGTCAAACCACATGCCACTTCAGGAACAGACACTCGGACAACGCAGAGACATGGCTGTGTCTGATCGACAGGAATCTTCAATTCAAGGCCTTCCGGTTCGCCGCCGCCGGTCGCTGAATTCCCTTGGGTGCGCAGTACTTTTTGCAGCAGGCATGGTAGGCGCGGTTTCCGGATTGTCACCGCTCCTTGCCCAGGATTCCAGCGCACCGATGCGCATTGACCGCCCGCCCGCCGAAGCGCACCAGCAGAAACGCCCCACCGTTCGCGTCGAGGAACTGGGAGAGCCTGATGCCGGGTCCACCGGTACGTTGACCGGAAGCAAAGGCGGCCTGGGCCTCAATCTGTGGCGTGGGGCGACATTCTCCGAGATTGTCGGCCTGATGCGGAGATTGCCGTCCGCCAACCGGTCGATGGCGCTTCATGACCTTCAACGTCGGCTTTTGCTCACCGTTGCCATGGCACCCGCGGAGGCTCCCGCCACAGCATTTGCACAGGCGCGGCTCAATGCCTTGATGACCATGGGGGCGAGCCGGGATGTCGTTGATCTGGCCCGGCGGACCAAGATGACGCCGGCCAGACCTTATCCGGTCATCAGGGCCCGATTTCTGACCGGAGATCACAAGGGCGCCTGCACCTTGACTGCAGCGGTCAGGGAGAGGAGCGCGTTTGTCGAGATGGCACAAATCACCTGCCACGTCCTTGGCGGCGAGGCGGAACGCGCGGAAATCGCGCTCCGTCTGCTCCACGAACAAGGTGCCCCGGCCGACAGCGCCTTTGAAACCGCAGTGGCGGCAGCTGCCGCCGCCCGCCCGCCAGACGGCATTGGCAAGCCATATGCCTTGACCATCGCATTGCTGACGCAGGCAAAGGCTGTCCCGGGTACGTTTGATCTGCGTCCGGTACCGATCGCGGCACTCGTGGCGCTGTCGGCCGACAAACGGCTGAAACGGCTGGTGCGAATCCGGGCGCTGGAGGCGGCACTCGCCCGCGGCGCGCCGGTGGACAGGGAACTGTCGGCCCTCTACGCCGCCGCGAATGGCGGTGCTGACAAGGTCGTCGCCGCGACGCTGACTCGTCTCAAAGCGTTCGACGTTCGCTCACGGGCAAGCCTGTATTCGGCCGCTGCCGCCGCCGACAACGTTTCCGAACGACTGCGCATCCTGTCGGCTTGGTGGCGTCTGGCCGATGCTGCCGCCGCCAAGGGCGATACCGCCGCCGAAACGCTGGCGGCACGCCAGACGACGCCGTTCCTGAAAGACATCGAGCCTGATGCCGCCCATCAGGATCATGCCGCGTCCATTGCGCGGGCCTGTTTCGCAACCGGTCGCGTGGCGGCTGCGCTGGCCTGGTACAGGGTGCTGAAATCGGCGCCATTTCGCAATCCTGCTGACCTGCACCGAGTCACGGCGCTGGCGGTGATATCTGCGCAGCCCGACAATCGTCTCGTCGAGAGATGGTACGCCTTCAGGCGCGGCCGGGATGTCCGGAAAGCCAACTCCCAACTGGCAGATCTGAAAGCCCTGCTGGAAGGCCTGGGGCGGGAGCAGGCTGTCATGCCGTTGTGGCGCCGCGTTGCTGCAAAAGGCCCGTCAAGCGTTGTGACACCGGTCGACAGATACCGGGCATTGCGGGACGCTGCCGTCGCCGGACAACGCGGAATGACTCTTCTGCACGTGCTGACGCTGGTGAACGGGCGCGCGCTGCAGCATGTGCCTCGCCGGTTGCTGCGCGAGGCCGTGGCCGGATTGCGCATCGTCGGGTTGGAGCGCGACGCGCGCCAGTTGGCTCTCGAAGCAGCACTGGCTCGCCGGCTTTAGCAGCGTGAGACAGCAGAAGGACGCCTGCCGTGACCGTTTCATTGCCCTCATCAGCCGCCCTTTTTGAAGAAATGCTGCGCGCGGAGCGCGGCGCATCGGAGAATACGGTCCAAGCCTATCGCCGCGATCTTGCCGATCTTGCCGGCTTCCTGAACCGGAGGCGCCTCACCGTCGATCATGCCCAGAGCGTTGATCTCCGTGCCTATCTGGCCGCCCTTGACGCCGCCGGAATGGCACCGCGCACGGCGGCGCGCCGTCTGTCGGCCATGCGCCAGTTCTATCGCTTCCTTCATGCCGAGGGCCTCCGGGAAGACGATCCGACTGCCGCGCTGGAGTCGCCGAAACAGGGGCGTTTCCTGCCCAAGGTCCTGACGGAAGAAGAGGTGGATGACCTTCTCCGCGCGGCGCGCCGGCGACCGGGACCGGAAGGTGTGCGCCTGGTCGCTCTGATCGAGATACTCTACGCTACTGGTCTTCGGGTAATCGAACTGGTCAGCCTGCCACTGGCGGCGGCCGTTCGCGACCCGTGCATGATTCTGGTGCGCGGCAAGGGCGGAAAGGAACGCCTGACGCCCCTGAACCAGACAGCGCGGGAGGCGATGCAGGCTTGGGTAGAGGTAAGAGCGCAAGACCATCGAAAGGCGACATCGCCGTTTCTGTTTCCGTCCCGATCCGGTGCCGGGCACCTGACGCGGCACCGGTTCGCTCAGTTGCTCAAGGAGGTGGCCATTGACGCAGGGATCGATCCCCGGAAGGTGTCGCCTCACGTGTTGCGCCACGCCTTCGCAACCCACCTTCTCAATCATGGCGCAGACCTGCGCAGCATGCAGCAAATGCTCGGACATGCCGATATCTCGACCACGCAGATCTATACGCACGTGCTCGACGAGCGTCTGCGCACCATCGTCGAGACCCACCACCCGCTGGCAAAACAGTTGGCGGAATAGCCGCGTCTGACCGCGCCAAGCGTGATACAAGAAGGATTTCGCCCTCAACCTGACACGGCGATGGCAGCATGTGCGGCATAGCCGGCATCATCACGAAAGACGGTTCTGCCGCCGATCGCGCGGCATTGGAGGCCATGCGCGACGCTCTGTTGCATCGCGGCCCGGATGGCTCGGCGATCTGGAGCGAAGGACCGGTAGGTTTGGTGCACACTCGCCTGGCGATCATCGATCTCTCCAGCGGCGACCATCCGATCGTTCTCGAGGACGGGTCGGTCCTGGTAGGCAACGGCGAAGTCTACAATTATGTCGAGATCGCCGCGGCGCAGCAGGTGGCAGGTCGATCCCACAATACCGGCGCAGATTTTGAACCCGCCTTGATGATGCTTGCCGAAAAAGGCGCTCGCGGCACCGCTCACTGGAGCGGCATGTACGCTTCGGCCTCGGTAGACGGGAAAGGCGTCATCTGCCTCGCGCGCGATCCGTTCGGAATCAAGCCGTTGAGTCTCGTCGAAACGGATCGTTACCTCGCGTTTGCATCCGAGCCTCGCGCGTTGATCGCATCTGGCCTGGCCCGGGCCGAGGTCGATGCCCTGTCCCGTACGATGCTGTTGCAAGGGCAGTACATTCCTGAACCGCACAGCATCTTCCGCGAAGTCCGCCGGATGTTCAAAGGCGCCGCGTGGTCGATTCAAGGGGCAGACATCGATCGATCGCACACCAACCCGTGGTTGTGCGAAGAAACTGCCGCACCACCATCGACGATGGACGAAGCGGTGGAGGCGCTGGACCCTGTACTGGAACGGTCCGTCCGCATGCATCAACGTTCCGACGCACCCTATGGCATGTTCCTGTCCGGCGGCATCGACAGCAGCTGCCTCCTGGCCATGATGGCGCGCCTGAACGAAAATCCGGTAGTAGCCTACACTTGCGGTTTTTCCGATGGCCGCGCGCCCGACGAGCGACCGGCAGCAGCCGCTGTCGCGAAGGCCTGTGGTGCCGAACATTGCGAGATCGACTTCACTGGTGATGACTTCTGGGCCGTGCTGCCCCAGGTCGCATGGGCATTCGATGAGCCGGTGGCCGACTACGCCATCCTGCCGACCTGGGCGTTGGCGCGCGAAGCGCGGCGCGACGTCAAGGTCGTTCTGAGCGGAGAAGGCGGCGACGAAATTTTCGGCGGCTACGGCCGGTACCGAAAGGCCATTCGTCCATGGCCGCTGGGCAAAAGGCCGAAGACGAAAGGCCTGTTTCGCGGCAGGACGGCATTGCTGGACAAAGGCAACCACTGGATGCAGCCCTTCCGGGATACCGCTGCCGCATCCCGTCGACAATATGCCGACCGGCTGCAGGCGGTGCAGGCCGCCGATATCAACGGCTGGTTGCCGGCCGACCTTTTGTTGAAACTGGATCGCGCACTGATGGCGCACGGCGTGGAGGGACGGACGCCGTTCCTTGATCCCCAGGTTGCGGCCTTCGGGTTTCCTTTGCCGCGGGAATTCAAGATCGAGAACAATCTGGGAAAGGCCGTGCTGCGCTACTGGCTGGCCAGGCATTGTCCGGCGGTCGACGCCTTCGCTCGCAAGAAGGGATTTACGGTACCCGTCGGAGACTGGATCAGTCGGCGCGCCGATCAAGCCGGAAGGCTGGTCTCGGCAACGGAGGGAGTGCGTGAAATCTGCCGTCCGGAGATGGTCCGGAACCTGTTCCATCCGTTCGATCAGCGCCGGGCTCGACAGGCCTGGGCACTGCTGTTCTGGGCTGTCTGGCACAAGGTTCATATTGAAGGGGTCGATCCGAAGCGCGACACTTTCGAGTTACTACAAGCCTGACAGGCAGAAATATTGTTGCAGTGTAAACAGATGTTTTTGCTGCCGAGTTTCTGATGTCCCACACCCAAGTGACCCCGGCCAAGGCCCGCTTGAATCGCAGCGAGCTGGCCGTCCCCGGCTCCAGCCCGAAATTCTTCGAGAAGGCTGCGGTCGGATCTGCCGATGCAGTGTTTCTGGATCTCGAGGACGCAGTGGCGCCAGATCTGAAGCCGTCGGCGCGCCGGGATGTCATTCAGGCGATCGGCGATTGCGACTGGGGGGACAAGACCCTGTCCGTCCGAATCAACGGGCTGGACACGCCCTATATGTATCGTGACGCGGTCGATCTCCTGGAAAACTGTTCCGAGCGGCTCGACCTGATCATGATCCCCAAGGTCGGTAGAGCGAGCGACGTCTATGTCGTCGATACACTCGTCACGCAGATCGAAATGGCGACAGGGCGCAAGAAACGGGTCGGGTTCGAGATCATTGTCGAAACGGCTATGGGCATGCAGAACATTGCCGAGATTGCGGCGGCAAGCCCGCGCAACGAGAGCCTGCATTTCGGCGCCGCAGACTATGCGGCGTCCACCCGCATGCGTACGGTACAGATCGGTGGGGCGAACCCGGACTACGGCGTGCTGACCGATCCGAACGCTGACGGCGCGCGAGATTTTCACTGGTCCGACATGTGGCACTATCCGATCACGCAGCTGGTGGTTGCAGCGCGCGCCAATGGCCTGCGCCCCTGCGACGGGCCGTTTGGCGATTTTTCAGACGCGGAAGCCTTCACCGCCCATGCCAGGCGCGCTGCCGTGCTGGGCTGCGAAGGGAAATGGGCGATCCACCCCAGCCAGGTCGAGTTGGCAAACGACATCTTCACCCCGCCGGCCGACGAGGTCGCCCAGGCACGGCAAATCCTGCGGGCCATGAAAGAGAGCGAAGCGGCAGGCGCGGGCGCTGCCGCCATGGATGGCAAACTCATCGACTACGCCTCGATCCGCCAAGCCGAACATCTGGTCGCCATGGCAGATGCAATTGCGGCGAAGGGATAGGTCCGCCTGCTCCTCCAGCCGTCTGTCCGAAGCCTGTCCGGCGGTCGATTTCGTGGCCTTGGACTGCCTTGTCTCGGGTTCTTCTTTCGTGTGAACGTCCGCGGCGGTGACGGGTTGTCCGTACCTGCCACCTCACATGTCCTGGAAGCTGTATGGCAAGAACCCTCTTTCAGAACCGTGGCCACGAAATCCCGAGATTTGCAATCGGCGTCGGAAAGGCTGCCCTTCTGCGGCTCCGGGCGCCGTGTTTTCAGTTGATCCCGGGACACTTCTTCGCACCGGCGGCGGCAACACGGGGCGGATCTGCCGACGGGCCGGGTGCGTTCTGACAGCGCCGCAAAATCATCGGAAGGTCGTGCAGCCCTCTGAGGTCACGCATGCACCCTATGTCCGTTTTTTGGCCATGCCTCCCGTCGAGACGAGGTAAGGAGCGACATGCTGATCAACTACACGATCCTTGTTGTCCTCGGAACGGTTTGGGGATCATCCTTCCTCTTCATAAAACTGGCGCTCCCGGCATTCGATCCACCCACACTGGCGTTCATGCGGACAACGCTGGGGGGCGGTTTCCTGATCGCCGTGGCTCTTCTGGCTGGAAAGCGTCCGCCGGAAGAGCGGAAGATCTGGCTGGCCCTTCTTGTTCTGGGATTGATCGGCAATGCCTTGCCGTTCGTGATGATCAACACCGGCCAGCAACATGTCGACAGCAGCCTGGGGGCTGTCCTGATCACCACTGTGCCGCTGTTCACGCTCGGCCTGGCGCATTTCTTCACGGACGACAAGTTCATGTGGCGCAAGCTGGTGGGCGTGTGTCTGGGATTCATGGGCGTGCTCGTCTTGCTGGGGCCGGCCGCGCTCAGGGGTCTGAACAGCCAACTGATCGGCCAGTTGCTGATTGTCGGTGCGTCTTGCTGTTTTGCAATTGCCCTAGTGATTTCACGGCGGACAATGACCAACGTGAATCCTGCCGTGAGCGCCGGACTTTCACTCGCTCTCGCGGCGCTCATCCTGTTGCCTGTTTCGTTCGCCATCGGCGATCCGCTGGCGTCGAAACCAACGCTGGTCACGAGCCTGGCGATGCTTTGCCTGTCACTACTGAGCACAGGGATCAATATCCTGTTGCTGTTTGTGCTCATCCAGCGCACCGGCCCCAACTTCGTGGCGATGAACAACTACATCGCGCCGGTCGTGGGCATCGCCTGGGGCGCACTGTTCCTCGGCGAGGCCGTAACGTCGGAGAAGATAGGCGCGACCGCCATCATTCTGATCGGCATTGCCCTTGCGACCTTGCAGACGCCGCGAACCTCGAGACGGTCCTGAACGCGCATCATGGAAGCGTGCCGCGACACCACTGCCCCTGCCGCCCTTCCGGCATCCGGCTTATGTCCTGCCGCGCCTTGTTTCCGTCGCTCCGAACATCGTTGATGCGAACCATGGATCCCAAGAAATACATCTTTGTAATGGAAGGTCTTTCGAAGACCCATCCCGGCGGCAGGCAGGTGCTGAAAGACATCCGGCTGTCCTTTTTCCCCGGCGCAAAAATCGGCGTACTGGGCTTGAACGGAGCTGGCAAGTCCACCCTGCTCAGGATCATGGCGGGCCTGGACGACAGTTTCACGGGCGAAGCATGGGCTGCTGCCGGCATCAAGATAGGATACCTTGCGCAAGAACCGGAACTCGATGAAAGCAAGACGGTCGGCGAGAACGTCATGGACGGCGTCGGCGACCTGAAGGCGCTGGTAGAACGGTTCGATGAAGTCTCGATGCGGTTTGGCGAGGATCTGACCGACCGCGAAATGAACGACCTGATCGCCGAACAGGAGGAGTTGCAGGACAAGATTGACGTCGCCGACGCCTGGAACCTCGACCGTCGAATCGAGTTGGCAATGGCAGCGCTACGCTGTCCGCCGACCGACAACAGCGTCTCCAACCTGTCCGGCGGCGAGCGGCGCCGCGTGGCGTTGGCGCGGTTGCTGCTGTCTGGTCCCGACATGCTGCTGCTGGACGAACCAACAAACCATCTGGACGCCGAATCGGTTGCGTGGCTGGAACGGTTTCTCGCCGACTTCCCGGGTACCGTCGTGGCCGTTACCCATGATCGTTACTTCCTGGACAATGTTGCGGGCTGGATCCTGGAACTGGATCGCGGCGTCGGCATTCCTTGGCAGGGCAATTACTCGTCCTGGCTGGATCAGAAGCAGAAACGCCTGGAACAGGAAGGCAAGGCCGAGGCAGCGCGCCAGCGGACACTGGACCGGGAACTGGAATGGATCCAGCAGTCGCCGAGAGCCCGACAGTCCAAGAGCAGGGCTCGTGTCAGCGCGTACGAATCGCTGCTCCAGGAAGCCAGGGACAAGGCACCGGAGCAGATGCAGATCTGGATCCCGCCCGGTCCCCGGCTGGGCGATATCGTGATTGAGGCGAAAGACGTTCAAAAGGCATTCGACGATCGCCTGCTGTTGGAAGATGTCAGTTTCCTCATGCCACCCGGCAGCATTGTCGGCATCGTTGGTCCCAACGGCGCCGGGAAGACAACCCTGTTCCGAATGATCGCAGGACAGGAAGAACCGGATGCCGGAATGCTGCGAGTGGGTGACACCGTGGAATTGGGCTATGTGGACCAGTCACGCGCTTCCCTGAACGACGAGAAGACCGTGTGGGAGGAAATATCCGGTGGCGTGGACATGCTCCAAATGGGCAGGCGTGATGTCCCCAGCCGCGCCTATGTCTCGAACTTCAACTTCAAGGGCGGCGACCAGCAGAAGAAGGTTGGCGCGCTGTCCGGTGGCGAACGCAATCGGGTGCATCTCGCCAAGGTCCTGAAATCCGGCGCCAACCTTCTGCTTCTGGACGAACCGACCAACGATCTGGACGTCGATACCATGCGGGCCCTGGAAGAAGCGATCACTGCATTTGCCGGTTCCGTCATGGTGATCAGTCACGACCGGTGGTTCCTGGACCGTGTCTGCACCCATATCCTGGCGTTTGAAGGAGACAGCAAGGTTGTTTGGAACGAAGGTAGCTGGCAGGATTATGAGGAAGATCGCCGGAAACGGCTGGGCGAGGAGGCCGAACAACCTCGCCGCATCGACTATCGGCGGCTGATTGCATAAAGGTCCGGCGGACACCAGCGATCCGTCTGCCATGCCGCAGGCAAGGAGTCCGGGCTGCTCGATGTGGACTTGACCAAGGCAAACCGTCATATTTCTGCCCGTTTTCAAACGATCTTTCCTTTTTCGGGCGATCGTGACCAGGGTTGCGAAAGGTGGCCTGGAACCAGTTCGTATCCGACGGAAGAATTGCGCCCATGCGTTTTTCGCCTTCGCGTTTCTGGCTAGCTGCGGCCGCTTCAACGGCCAGCATTGCCCTGTGCGCCGGGGCCGCCGCCGGCACGTTTGCTTGCGCGCGGGTCGCCAACACCATCATCGTGACCGGAAAACCCGCAACGGGTTCGGCAGGCGTCTCCAGTGCCGACATCAGCCCGCCGTTGAAAAACTACCGGGCGTTTGCCGCATTCATGCAGAAAACCCGAGGTGACAGGCGCGCTTTTTTGCAGGTCAAGTGGGCGCGCTATCAGGACATGATCCGTAACAAGGATCTGTGGCGCAACAAGGAAAAACGCGCCTTCCTGGTGACTCCACGGGAAGAATTCGCGCGTACGGCCAGCGCACGACGGACCTATGCCCACTCCTTCCTGGGAATCGGCTGTGGCGTGACTGTTTCCGGCCCGCACATCGTCGGCCGAATGACCTCCGAACTCGACATCAAGCCGGGCGACAAGGTGTTGGAAATCGGTACCGGCTCCGGCTATCAGTCGGCAATGCTCAGCTACCTGACACCGAATGTCTACACGATCGAGATCATTCCGCAACTCGCCGCCGCTACGAACAAGATATATGCGCAGTTGACCGCCACCAAGTATCCCGAATTCGGCCGCATTCGCCGCAAGCGATCGGATGGCTACTTTGGCTGGCCGGAACAGGCACCCTATGACAAGATCATCGTAACGGCCGGCATCGACCACATTCCGCCCCCGCTGTTGAATCAATTGGCAATCGGCGGCGTAATGATCATTCCAGTGGGTCCGCCTGGCGCCCAGTCGTTGCTGAAGCTCACCAAGACGAAAAGCCCGAGCGGCCGGATCCGAATCAAACGACATGACATTTACGCCGCCCGGTGCAGCACTGCCGACGGTCAGCGTTGCAAGCGGAAGGTCAGCTTCGTGGCCTTTACCAAATACAGGGGCAATCGCACCGTATCTCGATGGGGCGGGAAGTAAGGACAGCGCAAATCCTGCAACACGCATCATGGTTGCCGGGCTCTGGAAGCCGGTCAGCCGGTATCTTTTTCGAGAACCGTTCCGGTAGAATGAAGGCGTTTCAGCCTGACGGTCAATTGCCGATAGGGGCGTGACGGGAAGAAGCCAGGGAATAGATGGTCGGCCTTCAGGCCGTCTTTCTGAAGAAAGGGATCAAGCGGGTGCCCTCTTCCAAGACGGCATTGGTCAACAGCTTCCACGGCAGCATGGAAAGCCGGTCACTGGACCTGTCATTCTACATCGCTGTCGGCGTCATCGCTGGTTCGATCATTGCTCTGCAGATCGGCATCATGCGGATCTTCTCCGTCGGGACATGGTCACACTTCGGATCCTTCGTCATCTCGATCGCCATGCTGGGATTCGGTGTGACAAGCGCTGTCATGTGCATCGGCATGTCGAAGTTCCAGACATACTGGCGACCACTGATGACGATAGCGCTGGTGATCTTCGGGCCGTTGATGCTGCTCTCCAATACGGTTGCCCAGTCGCTTGACTTCAACCCGATTGAATTGATCGCCAACCCGGATCAGAAATTCAATCTCTTCTACCTTTTCCTGATCTACTTCATTCCTTTCCTGCCCGGCGCCCTGTTCCTGGGACTGGTCTTCATGCGCGGCCAAGCTGTCTTCGGACGGGTGTATTTCGCAGACCTGGCAGGGTCTGGGCTCTGTGGCCTGGTGTTCCTGGTCGGTCTCTACTTCGTGCCGCCGGACTGGATCCTGCTGATTCCGTTTGGCTTGTGGGCCTTCGGCACAATCGTGTGGTTCCTGGGAGAACGGTCTTGGGCACCCTTGGTCATCGCCGCCATCCTGGGGGGCGGAGCGCTCCATGTGGCTGACGCCAATGTCCGGATCGACATCAACGAGTTCAAGGGCGTGAGCTATGCCCGACAGTTTCCGGACTCGAAGCGCATCTACAGGGATCATTCACCCTTCGGTCTTCTGGAAGGTTACACCAGTTCTTATCTGCATTTTGCGCCGGGGCTCTCCGACAACGCATCAGTGAACCTCGATGCGATGCCGAAGAACGCCTACATCGCGCTTTACATCGATTCGGATGGTCCGATCGGGGTCATGAAAACGATTCCGGAAGAGTCGGACGCCTATTTCGAGTTCATGCCGATGTACGCGCCTTACAAGATCAAGAAGAATCCGGATGTCTTCGTGGTGCAGTTGGGCGGCGGCATCTCGACCAAGTTGGCGCTAGCCGCCGGGGCGAAGAGAGTCACGGTAGCGGAAAGTAACCGATCTCTGCTGCATGCGCTCACCAACGTACCCGAGATAACGAAGCTGACGGGCAATCCTCTGAAGGACCCCAGGGTCCGGCTTGTTCCGTATGACGGACGGCTCCATCTGGGTGGCATCCGCAGCCGGTATGATGTCATTGATCTCAGTCTGGCCGATTCAACCGGCCTCAGCCATGCCAGCGGCTTTTCGATCATCGAAAAATATAACTACACCGTCCAGACGCTGCAAAACTACATGCGCGCGCTGAAGGATGACGGAGTCCTGGCGATCACCTTGTGGAACAAGGAAGACTTGCCGAAATCGACGCCAAAGTTCTTCGCAACCGTCGTGACAGCCGCACGTGGCCTGGACGGAGACACGGCGAAGAGCAAGTTCTTCATATTTCACACTTACCTGTCGACCGTCACGGTCCTCTACAAGAAAAGCGGCTTCACCGGGAAGGAACTCGCGACTCTTGACGAATGGTCCGAGGACATGGGGTGGGAGCAGCTTCACGCGCCGGATGTGCAGTTCGACCAGACCCATGCCGATCATATCTGGCGCGCTTATCGCGCTTCCCATTTTCCCGTCGGCAATGCCAAGACCACCAAGGAAAAAGAAGATCCTGCGCGCCTGACCGTCGAAGCTGCTGGCGGCGAAGGGCAAGGATCTGGCGGCAAACCGACACCGACATGGCAGAACCTCTACAGACTCATGCTCAGCTACATGATGGCGGGCGAATTTGCCGAGGTTCAGAACAGGTATGTTTTCGATACGCGGCCGCTGACGAACAACCGGCCCTATTTCGCGGCCTATATCAAGGCGCTGGACATCCCGTATTTTTTGGATCAGCTGGACGCCGTTTCGGACGAGTGGGGTTACTTGCTGCTATGGGCGACGCTGGTCATTGCAGCCATTTTCGGCTTTTTCCTCATGATGATCCCAGTGATCGCCGGATGGCGGATCGTCTTCTCACGACAACCGGGCAAGATCGGAATCTTCATCTACTTCTTCTGCCTGGGCAGCGGCTACATCATCGTCGAAGTCGGACTGATCGGAAAATTCTTCGTGGCGCTTTCCAGCCCGACGATTTCGGCCGCCGTACTGATTACCAGCATGCTGTTCTTTTCCGGACTTGGGTCGTTGGCGAGCTCTCGTTGTGTAAAAGACTGTCGCAGGGTGATGCCCTATATTTTCCTGGCGATTGTTGCGTTTTTGATCGCAGGCGCTTTCCTGTTGGATCCCGTTCTCAGCGCAATCGGTCAATGGTCCTACGGACTGCGTATCGCAACCTGCATCTTCCTGATCGCGCCGGTCGCCTTCCTGATGGGCTTCCCGTTCCCGACGGCCATGGTCATGCTGTCCAAGATGGGCAAGGAGAGGTTCTTCCTGTGGGCTTGGGGCATCAACGGAACTTTCTCGGTTGTCGGCGCCGTCTCGGTACCGATTGTCAATGTGCTTTTCGGGCAACTGGTTTTGCTCCTTGGGGCATCCGCGATCTACCTGATCGCGCTACCTTGCTTTTTCAGCATCCTGAAACCGACACCCGACGCCGTTCCGAAGAAGGAGCAGATATTGAAGACAGCAAGTCTGGCGACCAGCCAATAGGAGGCGACAGTGTCATGCCCGCCTGGCTTTATCGAAGCAGAGCGCGGGTGGCGGTAATAACAGGTGGAACATCAACGACGGCCACCATGTGCTGCAAATACGGGATCGGATGACGGCGTCCCCCTGCTCATGTCGACCGTCGCGACTGTCGCCAAAAGCATGCTGGGAGCCCTCCAGAGACAAGGCTCGGCGATCTGCCAACCTGCGCTTTCCGCCAGCAGACTGCCGAAAAAATCACCCGTCAAGGTCTTGCCGCGCATGAATCGCGAGGCGTCTTCAGGAGGCAGGAAGAAAGGTGCAGCGACGCCCGATCCGTCGCGGGTCGAGCAATCATGTCTGCTATACACAGCGCCCGCCATCGATCTCCAAGGCGACGCCGGTAATGAAGTCTGCTTCGGTGCTGGCCAACCACAATGCGGCCTTCGCCACATCCTCAACTGTAGACAGGCGGCCCAAAGGCACTGTCGCCTGGAACGCCTCTCGGGTGTTGGCACCCAGGAATGACGGCAGCAACGGTGTGTCGCCGGCGACCGGGCACAGGGCGTTGACGCGAATATTGTCGGGGCCGAGTTCCACGGCCATGGACTTGGTCATGGTGATGACCGCGCCTTTGGACGCGTTGTACCAAGCAAGGCCTGGTCGAGGCCGAAGGCCGGCAGTCGAGGCCGTATTGATGATGCAGCCGCCGCCTTGTGCGCGCATGACGGGGACGGCTTCCAGCGCTGCCAGATAAATACTCTTCACGTTCACGTCGAAGATACGGTCGAATTCTTCTTCCTTTACCTCCAGCATTGGCCGATTGACATGAGTGACGCCCGCGTTGTTGACCATCACATCCAGTCGTTCGTACTCGTCCACGGCGGTCTGGATCATCCGCCGCACATCGTCCCGGTTCGCGACATCGGCATGGATGTACGCGCCGCCGATTTCCCCTGCGACCTTGGAACCCAACTGGTCGTTCAGGTCCACAACCACAACTCGTGCGCCTTCGGCGGCATAGCGCCGCGCGATGCCCTCGCCAAAGCCGGATGCAGCGCCGGTGATGATAGCAACCTTCTCTTCGAGCAGCACAGGTATGGTCTCACGGTAATTTAAGCGACAAACGCCCAACAGCGATGTGTCACGGATATTGCAACAGAATTATAATGCCGTCGATAGTGTAATGGTGATGGGTGACGTAAGGATTTATGTGTCAGTCGGGAGTGGGGTACTCCCTGTGGTTCACGACAACCGCAAGAAGGAGCCCCCCGATGCCACGGCAGGCTGCAACGATCGGGAGTCTGCCACAGGCGTTCGAGGTGGTAAAGGAGATGCAGGCAGACGGAGCGGAGCGGGGCGAGGGCTGTCGCCCTCTCGGTCGCCAGGCCCCGGCCAGGATCATCGAGGGCCGGGATCATCAAGGGCCGTATGGCCGAGGCGGTCGACGTCTGGCGCGACACCCTCGACGCCGGCGCCATGCGCGACCGGCGCAACGGCACCTGCCGACGCTGCCTGCTCGGCGCGCTCGGCGACATCGAACGCAACGTGCCGCGTACCCGTCACTTCTGCCCGACCGGGGTTCCGAAGGGCTCCGCAAGGCGCGCCCCGGAGATCGACCGTGCCATCCCGGCCGGCGTCGTGCCGGAGCTCTCGACCTGCAAGGTCGGCGAGGTCCTGCCCGGTCGCCCGGTCCCGGCCGCGACCGTGAGCCGGGTCGCCGGGACCCTCGACCGGTCGGTCGACGCCTTCCACCGCCGGCCGCTCACCAACGACTGCAAGGCGGTGATGCCCGACGGCCCTGCCCGGGAGGTCGGTCCCGGTGGCGCCGGGGATCCGCCACGACGGCAGGAAGGAGATCGTCGACTTCCGGCGCGCCGGCAGCGAGAGTGCTTCCTCGACCGGCCGTACCACCGCGGCCTCACCGGCGAGGGCCTCGGGATGATCTTTCGTCGATGGCGGCAAGGGCCTGCTCGCCGCCTTGCCGGTCGTCCGGCACGGCATCCCCGTCCGGAGGTGCCGGGCGCACAGGATCCGCAACATCCTCGACAGGGTCCGCGTCGCCCACCGGGAGGCCGTCATGAACGCAGGCACCCGGCCAGAGGCGCTCGCCGCCGCCCGCCGCTTCGCCGACCACTGGCAGGGCATCTGCCCCGGGGCCGTCGCTTCCCTGCGCAACGATCCCGACGATCTGCTCGCCTGCTTCCGCTGCAGGACCCTTGCCGGGCGAAGGCAGGTCAGGACCACCAATGCCATCGAACGACGGTTCCGAGAGGTCCGCAGACGAACACGGCCCATGGGAACATTCCGGGACCGGACATCGACGGACCGCATCCTCCACGCGGTCTTCATCCACGAAGACAGGTCTCGGGGAATCGGTACCCCACTCTCCCTGACACATGACTCCTGACGTTACCTGGTGATGGCTTTGGCGAGGCTGATTTCGTCCGGAGCCATGGACGTTATGATGGCGCCACTGGGTGCGGTGCGAAAGAAGCCCGGCGTAGCCTCCGGAACATGATGTTCTGGCGATCATTTGCCAATGCAAGGTGCCGCTGGCAATCCGCAGCACATATGAAGGCAGCGACCCAAAGACAAGGCAGTCTACTGCAATTCACGGCTCAAAAACCGACGCGGTAAACCAAGGTGGCGACTTGTGCGCCATGCTGACGGCCGTAATCGTCCAGCGGCACGGATGAATGACGGGGCTGAAGATGAAGGCGGATGATCTTCAAGCGGTTGCGGCCATTCCGGAACTCATGATCAGACGGGTCTCCCGTCAGGTTTTTTGCGCTCTGTGCCGAGGTGTCCGGCGACCATCATCCGATCCATATGGATACTGAGTTCACCCACGGCATGCTGGTCATGGCTTGGCTCGGTCCGGCGCTGACAAATTTCGTTCCCCAGTCGGCCCTGCGAAGCCGGGGCTTGCGGTTTGCATCAATCACCCGGGTGCGCTGAGATACATTGTTCCGGTACCGTGACCGAACGGCTTGAACAGGATGGCGAACAACGATTGGGTCTGGGCATCATTGCTGCCGACCAGGCGAGAGACATCAAGCTAAAAGGTAAAGCTGTTGTTGCCGCAGGCTGACCGGGGTGCAATCCTGTAGTCCATGCCCATCAGGAAAATGATCGAAATCCAGAGGAAAGTAGTCCAGTCATGGCAAAAATAGACGGCAAGGTTGCACTCGTTTCCGGTTCCGGCCGGGGCATAGGCAAGTCGCTGGCGCTGAAATTGGCGAGCGAGGGAGCGCGGGTCGTGGTGAACGATCTGGATGCCGATGTCGCCAACGAGACAGTTGCCGAAATCAGGTCCATCGGGGCAGAAGCTGTCGCAATCGTCGGCAATGTGGCGGCCGATGAGTTTGCCGACCGGTTTGTCGGCGCGGCCATGGACACTTGGGGCGGTATCGACATCATCGTCAACAACGCTGGATTCACCTGGGACAGTGTTGTCCAAAAGATGACAGACGATCAGTGGGACGCCGTGATCGACGTCCATGTCAAGGCGCCATTTCGTATCCTGCGCGCCGCGGCCGAACCGATTCGGATCGCGACCAGAAGAGAAGCGGCGGAAGGTACGGAAGTGGTCCGCAAGGTTGTCAACATTTCCTCAATCGCGGGCCTCTATGGTAATGCAGGACAGATCAACTACTCGTCAGCCAAGTCGGCCATGATCGGCATGACCCGGACGATGGCGAAGGAGTGGGGGCGCTACAAGGTGACGGTGAACTGTGTCGCCTTCGGCTATATCAAGACCCGTATGACCCAACCGATTGAAGGCGAAAAGCCTCCTACCCTGAATATTGATGGGAAGGATATCCGCGTCGGTGTTCAGCCCCACATGATCCAGATGATGGAGGCAATCATTCCCATGGGTCGGGGCGGCACGCCCGATGAGGCTGCCAACGCGGTTTATCTCTTCTGCACGCCGGAGAGCGACTATATCAGCGGGCAGGTGGTCGTCGCGGGCGGCGGTCTGTTGATCTGAGCCGAATTCCCTGATGATGTTTGAAGCTGTTGCCTTCAGCGTTGATGCAGTACGGAAATTTGATATGGACGATTACATCTCCCCTTGGATGACTGAAGAGTTGGCAATGCTGCGGGATGCGGCTGGAAAGTTCTTCGAGCGGGAATTCTCCGCTCATGAGGAACAGTGGGCGGACGAAGGGATCATGCCCCGCGAAATGTGGAACAAGGCGGGGAAAGCTGGTCTATTGTGTGCTGGCATCCCGAAGAAATACGGCGGTGCTGGCGGTACTTTCGCCCATGAAACAGTAATCCTTTACGAACAGGGTCGCGCAAACGTCCGCAGCTTGGGCAATGGCGTACATAGCGGAATTGTCGCCCACTACATCAATGCCTACGGCTCCAAGGAGCAGAAGGAGAAGTGGCTGCCAAAGATGGCAACAGGCGAATTGGTTGGCGGTATCGCCATGACTGAACCCGACGCAGGGTCCGACTTGCAATCCGTCAGGACCACGGCGAAGCTGGAGGGAAACCAGTACGAGATTAACGGTCAGAAAACCTTTATCACCAACGGCCAGCACGCCAACTTGATGATTGTTGTCGCCAAAACAAACCAGGAAGAAAAGGCGCGGGGAATTTCCCTGATAGTCGTCGAAGCGGATGAGGTGGAGGGCTACACCAAGGGCAGGAATCTCAAGAAACTGGGTCTGAAGGCGCAGGACACCTCGGAGCTGTTTTTCGACAGGGTAAGGGTACCGACTGCCAACTTGTTGGGCGACCGGGAAGGGCAGGGTTTCTTCCAGTTGATGAACCAACTGCCGCAAGAACGCCTGATCATCGGTATTGGCGCCTGTTCCGCGATGGACCACGCCATCAAGCTCGCGACACAATACGTAAAAGAGCGCAAGGCTTTCGGCAAACCCATTATGGATTTCCAGAACACCAGGTTCAAACTGGCCGAGTGCAAGACCGAGGCACACATCGCCCGTGTCTTTGTCGACAATTGCCTGATGCGCCATCTTGAAGGCAATCTGGATGCTACAACCGCTGCAATGGTGAAATGGTGGTGCTCGCAGAAACAGAACGAGGTGATCGACGAGTGTCTCCAGCTTTTCGGCGGCTATGGTTTCATGGACGAGTATCCGATCTCGCGCATGTATGCAGACGCCCGGGTTCAGAAGATCTATGGCGGCACCAACGAGATAATGAAGGAACTGATCGCTCGATCGTTGTGAGACTCTTTCCTGTTGCGCGAGCAGCCCACCCTCTTGAGCGCGGATTTGTATGTTGAGCGGACAGTGCCTGCCCTCTACCGCAAACAGGGACGCTGTTACTCTCCAATTCTGACAATTTTCATGACGGGTGTTGTGATGAATACGATCTTCATCGGGCTGCTGCCGGAAGCCGAGGGCCTTGTTCTGGTGGTCTTTCGTGATGTTGGGCGGCTTGCCATGCCTGCCAGTCGTTCCCTGGCTGCATGGGTCGCCGCGGGCAGTTGCGTTCCGGCCTTTCCCGCTGGAGTCAGAGCGAGGAACATGGCCTCGCTCTCCCCGCCGACGCAGCGGGAAGATGGCGTGCGAGGGTGATCGGGGCGAACGCGGCGCAGGGCTCCCGGCAGAGGCCGTGCTCCGGTTTCGCGTGCATTTCGCCGATGCCGATCCCGCCTTTCGGCGGAGTGGTGCCCTAAGCCGGACGGATCAGGGTTCCGATCCGGTCTTTTCCTCCTGCCCTTCGCCGGGGCTTCCCCGTGCCCCTTCGGGCCAGAGCGCGTCCAGCGGGAAGGTGATCGCGTCGAAGGGCGGCTGCGATACCGGCGCGTCGTCCGCCAGCGTTGCCAGAAGCACCCACCGGCCGTCGTGCAGCGCGAACGCCTCCAGCGTCTTCGCGTCGGGGTCGACGAACCACAGGTGCGAGACCCCCTCGCGGGCGTAGAGGGAGCGCTTCTCGTTCCGGTCCAGACGCCGGGTCGAGGGCGAGAGCACCTCGCACACCCAGTCCGGTGCGATCTCGCAGTATGCCGCATCGGGATACTCCGGCATCGTCTCCCGCCGCCAGCCCGCCAGGTCCGGCACCACGATGTCGTCGCCCAGATGCAGCTCCGGCTCGAACACGATCCACCAGCCCCCGGGGCCGTCGTCATCGTAGTCGAACGGCGGGCCGACCTTTGCACCAATTGCAGAGCTCGCCCGCGCATGCGGCATGGCGGGCCTCGGATGGGTGTGCAGCGTGCCCGCGAGCACCTCCGCCACCACATGGGGCGGGGCGTCCAGCACGTCCCGGTAGGTCGCCCGTCTCGCCGTCCTGGCCAGTGCCGTCATCTGCCGCTACCTCCGTCTTCTCCTCGAACATAGCCCCGGACCCGAAGGCAGCAACAGTCTCCGCGGCACCCTGCGTCCTGTCGGGTATCGTCTGGCCTCGTGACTGTTCGCCATAACTCCTGTCGCAAATACCGGGTGCTGAAGAGCCGGCTTCAATGAAGATCGCCGGCCGCGCGACACTCGTTCGCCGGTTTTGCAGCAGGCAAAGGTGCTGCTACGAGACGGTGCCGGCAGCCTTGGAGCCGACCGCGCCCGCGCGGTCCTGATCTGCCCCGGCACGACTTCGACATCAATGACTTGTGCTTCAGGTTCTGAAGGGCGCCGCTTGTCCCAAGCAGGCGCGTCTGAAGCCGCCTGCCAGGCTTTTTGCTCCGTCTTTGCGACCGGATCACCTCGGGTTGCAAATTCGACGACCGGAGCATTCGTACAGGCAGCCATCAGCCATTCATATACGCCTACAAGATATCATCACCGGACATCGGGTGTTCTTCAAGGACACAGGCAGTGTCGAGAGTTGCTGGATGGATTATTGCGCCAGAAGCCTGCAGCCTCATTCCGACCATGCCCGGCCACGAACCGACAGGAATCGCGGGACAGTCCGCATGTATCGGGAATAGTCGTCGCCATAGATACGCAACAGCTTGCGCTCTTCGTAGCGGGTGCCGATAACCAGATAGAGCGAACTCCAAAAGGCGGTCATCAGAGCCGTTTCGTCAAACGGACGTCCCCACAGTACAAGGAACAGTGCAGCATACATGGGATGGCGAACATAGCGGTAGATGCCATGGGTAACCAGGGGCTCCGCTAAAGCGTTCGGGAGATCCGCCGCCGATTCTTGATACTGTATTGGCGCGGCGCGGAAACCGCCATGTTTGTAATGATATCCCAGTTGCAGATCCTTATTGTTCCGACGATGGACGATGACTTTCGCCTGTGTCAGACCACCAAACCGGCCGCCGTCATATTGAACGATCGCAACGAACAGCAAGAACCACCCGACGACCTGAATGGTCACTATCAATATCGTCGGCACCAGATGTATCTCGAATACAGTTTTCCCTGGAAACCCTCTCCACTCCAGAATCAGGATCATTGCCAGATGGGTCGCAGCGATAAGGTTATAGAGAATGCGGGAGAAGCCGCCGACCAAAGAGTCGAACAGGTCGTTTGCTTTTCCCGCGCCAACAGCGAATGAACGACTCCGAAGCTGATCCAAGCCAGTGCGAACAGAATGTGATCAAATACCGTCACGGTGCTGCACCAGCCAGAATCACGATTCCTGCAATCGGGAAAGCGTACTGGTCGTACTGTAGCCATCCATCAGGTCCGCAATCACTACCCTGCCGCCATACGACTGGATGAACGCTGCGCCGACGACTTGGTCGATCGTGTAGTCCGACCCCTTGACCAGGACGTCTGGCTGGATTTCCTCGATCAACTCTTTCGGTGTGTCCTCTGCAAAGGAAACCACCAAGTCGACCATGGCGAGTGCTGAAAGGACAGACGCTCGCGACGCTTCGTCCTGCACCGGCCGTGAAGGTCCTTTCAACCTGACCACGGAGGCATCCGTATTGATCCCGACGACCAAGCGGTCACATTCATCCCGCGCCTGTCGTAGGAGAGCGATATGACCCGGGTGAAGGAGGTCGAAACAGCCATTGGTGAAGCCAACGCGCAAACCACGGTCTCGCCAAGCCGCAGCGCGACCTGCAGCCTCCTCGCGGCTGACAATGGCGCCTCGTGCAGCGCCGTCAACCGCGGCAGCGAGCTCGGCAGACCGGACAACTGCAGTGCCCGACTTGGAAACGGCAATACCTGCCGCAGCGTTAGCCAACTGGACAGCGATCGACAGATCGGCGCCGACGGCGACCGCTGCCGCCGATACGGCAACGACCGTATCGCCGGCGCCGGAAACGTCGAACACTTCGTGAGCCTGGGCGGCAAAATGTTGGGTCGTATCGCTACCGACCAAGGCCATGCCTTTCGCGCCCCGTGTCACCAGAATACGCTTGATCCCACATGTCTCGATTACATGTCGTGCGGCGGTGACAATATCGTCATCACCGTCGCTCAGCATGCCGGTCGCCTCAGCCAATTCCTTTTGGTTGGGCGTGATGACATCGGCGCCTGCATAGCGAGAGAAATCACGACCCTTGGGATCAACCAGAACCGGAACGTCAGAATCCCGCGCCAGACCGATCAACTTCCTGGTCAATCCTGATGTCAGAACGCCTTTGCCGTAGTCTGACAAGATCAAGCTACCGATGGCGCCTTCCTTGCCAGGCAGCATGTTGCGTACGGCGGCGATTACCTGCTCTTCCTCGATAGGGTTCAAAGGTTGGACCGCCTCGTCGTCCGCCCTCAGCAGTTGCTGTCCGCCGGCGATATACCGGGTCTTGAGGGCGGTCTGACCATCGGCAACATCAATGAATGTCGCCTTCGCCGTTAATTGCCCACACAGCAACTTCACTTCGCGGCCAATCGAATCGTTGCCGACCACAGTCACGAAACAGGGTGTCGCCTGAAGCGCCGCCAGACTCCGCACTACATTGCCCGCACCACCAAGCATCGACCGCTCGCGCGCCACCTGCAGAACCGGAACCGGAGCTTCCGGCGACAGGCGTTCGACATCGCCATAGATAAACCGGTCAAGCATTACGTCGCCGACGACAAGCACCCGGCTTTCCGCCAGACCCGACACCCAGGATGACAACTTGGTCATGGCTCCGATACCAGGCCCAGGCGAATTTCGAGCGCGCCACACAACATCTGGCCCAGCGTGATGTGCATCTCTTGAATACGGGCTGTGGTTTGTGATGGCACGACCAACAGCAGATCAGCCAAGGCAGACATCGCGCTCCCGTCACGACCTGTCAATCCGGCGGTCTTCAGCCCCATCGACCGGGCGGTTTCCAGCCCCTGAAGCACATTGGGGCTTTGGCCGCTGGTGGAGATGCCGATGGCGACGTCGCCCGGTCGGCTCAGCGCTTCAATTTGCCGGGAAAACAGATGGTCGAAGCCGTAATCGTTGCCGATGGCAGTCAGTGCCGAGGTGTCCGTGGTCAACGCGACCGCCGCGATCGCCGGGCGATCAGTTTTGTAACGGACCGTCAGTTCGGTAGCAATATGCTGGGCGTCAGCCGCACTGCCACCATTGCCAAAGAATAGCAACTTGTTTCCTGCAACAAGCGCTTCTTGGCATGTGTCGACCAAGGCCACAAACGGAGCGTGCAATACCTGTCGAGTTGCTTCGGTAACGGTAGCATGCTCGGCAAACTCAGTATTGTAAAAGGCGGTCAGATCAAATGTCATGAAATTTCATGTACTGTCAGGGACCGGGTAGGTTATTGGGTGCCTGCTCTCTCGCACATCAGAATCCTTGCTCCATCAACATATCGAAGATGACCAGTTCCTTCATGATCAATTAAAGAGGGACTAATGCGGGCTTTGCGCCCGGGCAAAAGAGTTGCAATGCCATCGTGCCTTTCCAGTGGGACATCCTTGGTCATCGTGAATTCAATCGACAATATCCTATTTCAACCACCCACCGCTTCCCGGATATCCTGACAAGCCAGCCAGAATAATCTGCCTGCTTCGTCTGTGTGTACGCCCCGGCTGTCATGTGCCACAGCGCGTTTCATCAGGAATTTCGCGCAAACAATCGTCCGGCTTTCTCCCCAACAGACGCTTGCGGCGCGGGCCGCCGCGACGGTTGGGCGAATGGTGTTTCGGCAAACACGCGTTCTGCTCTCGCTTGGCCGGAAATGAAATCAGCCGATAAAGTCTTGATCTGTCATGAAGTCATCAGCCATGAATCAGGCAGCCGGAATTTTGCAACGTTTCCCTCCTGCAGCATCAAGATACCCGGAATCTCTAATTCTTCAGACCTTCCCAAAGTTCTTTCATCTTCTCCAGGAAGCGGGATGCCTTGGGGCTGTTGTCGCTGTCACCGGCCTCATCAAACTGTTTCAGGATTTCCTTTTGCTTGGCTGTCAGGTTCTTCGGCGTTTCCACTTCGATCTCGATATACATGTCACCCCGCGCCTTGGAGCGTAGATGTGTCATGCCCTTGCTGCGTAGCCTGAACTGGTCACCGGTCTGTGTGCCTTCCGGAATCGTCACCTTGGCACGAACGCCTTCGACTGTCGGCACCTCGACCGCACCACCTAGCGCGGCTGTCGTCATGGGTAAGGGAACCTGACAATAGATGTTCCCGCCGTCGCGGTGAAAGACATCATGGGACGCGATTGAGACGAAGATATAGAGGTCGCCGTTCGGCGTGCCTCGCAAACCCGGCTCACCTTCGCCAGCCAGGCGGATGCGAGTGCCGTCGTCGACCCCGGCAGGAATGTTGACAGACAATGTCTTTTCCCGCTGAACCCGACCGGAACCGCGGCAGGTTTTGCAGGGGTTTTCGATAATTTCGCCTTCGCCCTGGCATTGAGGGCAGGCGCGCTCGACCGTAAAGAAACCTTGGCTAGCGCGAACACGGCCACGGCCTCCGCAAGCGGGACAGGCAATGCGCGCTGCGCCGTCTTCAGATCCGGTGCCGCCACACGAGGGACATGCCGCGGCGCTAGGTACCCGGATGTTCGACTGTTTGCCCGTGAACGCTTCTTCCAGCGTCACTTCCATGTTGTAGCGCAGATCCTGGCCGCGGGTAGCCTGCTGCCGTCGCCCGCCGCGCCCGGTAATGTCGCCGAAGATATCTTCGAAGATATCGCCGAAGGAACTGCTGCCGAAATTGAATTCAAAGTCGCCGCCGCCGCCAAAACCTCCCGCACCGGAACCGCTCTGCTGAAACGCGGCGTGGCCAAACCGGTCGTATGCGGCGCGCTTGTCGGCGTCTTTGAGAATTTCGTAAGCCTCATTGACCTGCTTGAAGCTCTTTTCTGCCTCTTCGTCTCCGGGGTTACGATCAGGATGATATTTCATCGCCTTCTTGCGGAAAGCGGATTTTATCTGCGCGTCGTCGGCGTCACGGCTGACGCCGAGCGCGTCATAGAGGTCTCTTTGCGTCATGACAGTTGGTCTCGATGGCGGCGTCTGATCGACGGACTGCAATCGCCGGAAGCCTGAACATCAGGGTATCCGGCTTCCCATCTTCGGCGACCGGACTAAACCGATTTCTTCGTCGGCTTGTCGTCGCCGTCGTCGACTTCTTCGAAATCAGCATCAACAACGCCGCTCTCGGCTTGCGTATCGGTCGCTTCCGGGCCCTCCTCGCCCCCTGCCTCGGCTTCCGCTTGCTGGGCGGCATACATGGCTTCTCCCAGCTTCATGGAGACCTGCAGTAGCGCTTGCGTCTTCTCCTGAATGGTACCCAGGTCGTCCTCATCCTTTGCCGCCTTCAGGTCATTGACTGCCTTTTCGATGGCGTCTTTTTCTTCAGACGAGATCTTGTCGCCGTGTTCGGTCAGAGAGGTTTCGGTCTGATGGATCATGGCGTCGGCTGCGTTGCGGGCGTCGACCAATTCACGCCGTTTCTTGTCTTCCTCGGCGTTGGCTTCCGCCTCGCTCACCATCCGGTCGATCTCGTCATCGCTGAGCCCGCCCGAGGCCTGGATGCGGATCTGCTGTTCCTTTCCCGTAGCTTTGTCCTTGGCTGTCACGTTCACGATGCCGTTGGCATCAATGTCGAAGGTGACCTCGATCTGTGGCACCCCCCGCGGTGCCGAGGGAATGCCAACCAGGTCGAACTGGCCGAGCAGTTTGTTGTCTGCCGCCATTTCGCGTTCGCCCTGACTGACGCGGATCGTCACCGCGCCCTGGTTGTCTTCGGCTGTCGAGAACACTTGGCTCTTCTTCGTCGGGATTGTAGTGTTACGGTCGATCAGCCGGGTAAACACGCCGCCCAACGTCTCGATACCAAGCGAAAGCGGCGTTACATCGAGCAAGAGAACGTCTTTCACGTCCTTGGTCAGGACGCCACCCTGGATTGCCGCACCCAAGGCCACCACTTCGTCCGGGTTTACGCCCTTGTGCGGCTCCTTGCCGAAAGTCTCCTGAACGATCTGCTGGACCTTGGGCATGCGCGTCATGCCGCCGACCAGGATCACTTCGTCGATTTCGCTGGCTTTCAGGCCGGCGTCCTTGATGGCCGCCTTGCAGGGGCCAACGGTGCGCTTGACCAAACCCTCAACCAGTGTTTCCAGCTTCGCGCGAGTGAGCTTGACGTTGAGATGCTTGGGCCCGCTCGAATCGGCTGTGATGAACGGCAGGTTGATGTCGGTCTGCGTGGAGCTGGACAATTCGATCTTGGCCTTCTCTGCGGCTTCTTTCAGGCGCTGCAACGCCAGCTTGTCATTGCGCAGGTCAATGCCTTGCTCCTTCTTGAACTCGTCCGCCAGATAATCGATGATTTTGGCGTCAAAATCTTCGCCACCCAGGAAAGTGTCGCCGTTGGTGGACTTCACCTCGAATACGCCATCGCCGATTTCCAGAATCGAGACGTCGAATGTGCCACCGCCCAGATCGTAGACAGCGATCGTGCCGCTTTCCTTCTTCTCGAGCCCATACGCAAGCGCGGCGGCGGTTGGCTCGTTAATGATGCGCTTGACGTCCAGACCAGCGATCTTGCCAGCGTCTTTTGTCGCCTGGCGCTGGGAATCGTCAAAATAGGCCGGCACCGTGATCACGGCCTCGGTTACCACTTCGCCCAGATAGGACTCGGCAGTTTCCTTCATCTTTTGCAAGATGAAAGCACTGATCTGGCTGGGGCTGTATTTTTCGCCCCGCGCTCCGACCCAGGCATCGTTGCCGTCGGACTTGACGATATCGTAGGGAACCAGGTCGATATCTTTCTTCGTCATCGGGTCGTCAAAGCGCCGACCGATGAGGCGCTTGACCGCGAAGATCGTGTTTTCGGGATTGGTAACGGCCTGACGTTTCGCGGACTGGCCGACCAGTCGCTCGCCATCTTCCGTAAAAGCAACCATTGAAGGCGTTGTCCGCCCACCTTCCGAATTCTCAATGACCTTGGCACTCCCGCCGTCCATGACGGCAACACACGAGTTGGTGGTGCCCAAGTCAATGCCGATAATCTTGGCCATGATTAAGCTCTCTCCTCTTTCAGCAGACCCGCACAGCCCTGTCAGGCGCTAGTGCAAGACCCCCGCTTGATCTTTTCAAGGCTGACGCAAAGCAGACGGGCAATCCGCCAGCCATCGATTATAGGATGTCGGGCTGAATCCCCGACTCTTGATGCATATAGGGGTCGCTCTTGGGCCCCGCAAGATGCTGCGCCACGTCTGCAGAGGAACGATGCCCCAGCGCATTCGACATCAAAAAGCCCTCTGCATGACGGGTATGATCTTGATAGGGGTTTCGCCCTGGACATCCTGTCCGGTCTGCGGCCCTTTCGGCGGGCGCAGCGGTTCTGTCGATTGCGTCACGCGACGGCCGACGTTTCCCGCAAAGACAGGCCCATCGGGACACATCCCTCGAAACCTGCAAAACCACACCACGTCCAGGGGCCAGAGGAAACCGCGCCACTCGATCATGCAGAGGGCTTTCCAATCTTGTGCTAAAGTCCAGCCATGATCATCTCCGCATCATATCGGACAGATATTCCCGCTTTCTACGGCGACTGGTTTCTGCGACGCGTGGCGGCGGGCTCGGCGCTGTTCCGAAACCCCTTCGGCGGCGTGATGGTGGAGGTGTCTCTTCGCTCTGAGCATGTTGACGGAATCGTATTCTGGACCCGTAACTTCGGGCCCTTGATGGACCATTTCGCACCAATCCAAAACCGCAACTGGCCTTTCATCATCCAATATACCTTGACCGGTTATCCTCGCATACTGGAGTCGTCGGTGATCGACGAGGAAACCGCGACGGCGCAAGTTCGCGCGCTGGCGGGCAAGTTTGGGAAACGGGTGGCGGTCTGGCGGTATGACCCTATCGTCATCACGGACTACACCGACGAACAGTGGCATCGGCAGACATTCGGACGACTGGCGCGATGCCTGCAAGGCTGCGTGGACGAGGTGGTGGTATCGTTCGTCGAGCCGTATCAAAAGACGCGGCGCAATCTGAACCGGATGATGGCGGCGACCGGTGTCGTCTGGCGGCAGTTGCCAGATGACGAGAAACTGGCATTACTTCGGGACTTGGCGCCCATTGCGGTCGAGAACGGCATGACTCTGACATTATGCGCCCAACCGGGTCTTGTGAAAGCGCAGCGGACCGGAACCGATTCAACCGAACGGTACATCAGTCCGGCCCGCTGCATTGATGTGTACCGCCTGAGCGATGTGGCCGGGCGGCCGATCACCGCAAAGCAGAAGGGAAACCGTCCGGGCTGTCTGTGTGCGCAATCCAGGGACATCGGCGTTTACGACACCTGTCCGCACGGCTGCGTCTATTGTTATGCGGTTCAGGACCGGAAGCGCGCAAAAGTCGCTTTCTCGCGCCATGACCCCAGCTCCCCGATGCTGGCGTCCTGAACGGTGCTCATGCGGTCAGGCAGCATTGCTGTCTTCGCCGCCACTGTCGGCGTCGGATTTTGCCGTTTCTTCCGGCGGTTTCTTTGCAACGCCTACCATGGCGGGGCGCAACAGCCGGTCATGCAAGACGTAACCATCTTGAACGACCTCCGCGATAGCGCCCGGTGCCAGATCGTCGGTCGGCACCTCGAACATCGCCTGATGCCGGTTGTGATCGAAGCGTTCGCCCGATTCTGGCGTCACCTTCTGGACGCCGCTTCGTTCAAGAGCCTGAAGCAATTCGCTCAGCGTCATGTCAACGCCGGCGCGCAAGTTGTAAAGGCTCTGGTCTTTGTCCTGCGACACCTCCGGGACGGCCTGCAGGGCCCGGCCCAGATTATCGGCCACTGTCAGAACGTCACGCGCCAGGCTGGCGGCACCGTATTTGCGGCTGTCAGCGACCTCACGGGCTGCCCTTTTCCGAGCATTGTCAGCATCGGCCATGGCGCGCAGGGCGCGGTCCTTGAGTTCGGCAACTTCCTCTTCCAGTTCGGCAATGCGTTTCTCGTCATCGGCGAGCATCAACGCATCTTCGTCGTCCGGCGGTTCTTGATCGTTTGCGGTCTCGCTCAGAATCGATGGATCAACATAAGCTTGGGACGCTGCCGCACTGTTGTCGCCCGATTTGGTGCTTTCATCTAGGGGAGCATCGGGCGTCTGGTCGTCAGTGGGCTCGTCCTCCCTGGCAGTCTTCCTGGGTTCGTCCGTCATGTGTATCGCTCAAATGCTTTCATTCGATTTACCCGATAAGTCGGCTGACGACGCTGGCTGTGTAGTCCACCATAGGAATGATCCGGGCGTAATTCATTCTGGTAGGACCGATGACGCCGATGGCACCGACGATCTGTTCATCGGTGTTCTTGTAGGGCGTGATGATCATCGAGCATCCGGTATTATGGAAAAGTTCATTTTCAGCGCCGATGAAGATCTGCACACCTTGCGCGTCGCTGGACAAGTCCAGCAACCGAAGCAGAGTTTCCTTGGTTTCAAGGGCCGAGAATAACCGCCTTACTTTTTCCAATTCGTCCATGGCGGTGACGTCTTCAAGAAGCTTTGACTGTCCCCGGACAATTAGCGCACCCTCGCTGCTCGCCATACCGGTTGGTCCTGCCCAAGTGGCGAGACCGCGCTTCACGAGATCGCTGGTCAGCGCGTCCAACTGCGCCCGGTCGCTGTTCAGTTCATCAATGATGGCACGCTGCGCCTCGGCCAGCGACTTGCCAACCAGCCGCGCCGTCAAATAATTTGACGCCTCGACCAATGACGACGACGGCATCCCTACCGGCACGTCGATGATGCGGTTTTCGATGAGACCGTTCTTCAGCACCATCACCACAAGCGCCCGGCCCGGTCCCAGACTGACGAATTCGATATGTTGCAATTCGGCATCCGATTTTGGCGCGATGACCAAGCCGACCTGTTGAGACAGGCCTGCCAGCGATTGGCTGGCCTGGGTCAGGATCTGGTCAACATTTCGGCCGCTGGAAGCGCATTGCGCCTCGATTTGCCCGCGCTCGCTTTCCGTCAGTCGCCCGAGTTCCAGCAAACCGTCCACGAACAGACGCAATCCAGCGTCGGTCGGCAGGCGCCCGGCAGATGTGTGTTTGGCGTAGAGCAACCCGGCATCTTCCAGATCGGCCATGACATTGCGAATCGTTGCCGGCGACAAATCTATATCTTGCCGGCGCGACAGCGTGCGGCTGCCCACGGCCTCACCGGAGGTGACATAGGCTTCGACGATGCGGCGCAGGATGTCCCGCGCACGGTCGTTCATCTCCTGCACAGTGGAACCCTGCGCTGTCGGCAGGATGCCGCCTGAATCCGGGGTTGTCATGGCACCTTTATCTCAGTCTGACGCGCCGATTCTGCTGGGTTCAACCGTCGGAGAGCTAGGGAAGACAAAAATGCCGGTCAATCCAGCGCGGCAGGACAGCGCGCAAGGCGTTGCCAGTTCCAGCGCAAGTCTTTTAAGTTGACGGAATATCCGACCGCCAACAGGAGTGCTTATGAGACCGTCCGGCCGCGCTCGCGATGCCCTGCGGGATGTTACCCTTGAGCCTGGTTTCGCCGCACATGCTGAAGGATCCTGTCTGACAAAATTCGGCGAAACCCATGTTCTCTGCACGGCCTCGATAATCGAACGCGTACCGCCATTCCTCCGTAATACGGGCCGTGGCTGGGTGAGCGGCGAATACGGGATGCTGCCACGCTCGACCCACACTCGTACCGACCGCGAAGCCGCTCGAGGCAAGATGAGCGGTCGAACGCAAGAAATCCAACGCCTGATTGGCCGGTCGCTGCGGGCAGTAACCGACTTGGAAGGCTTCGGCGAGCGGCAGATTACCCTCGATTGTGATGTCCTGCAGGCGGATGGCGGCACGCGCACGGCCTCGATTACCGGGGCTTGGGTGGCATTGGCCCAAGCGTTCCAATGGCTGATCGACCGGGGCAAGATCGACCGTACGCCCTTGCAGAGTCAGGTCGCCGCTGTTTCATGTGGGATCTACAAGGGTGAAACGTTACTGGATCTGGACTATGCCGAAGACAGCAATTGTCAGGCTGACGCCAACTTCGTTTTGTCCGGCGATGGCGGCATCATAGAGATTCAAGGCACGGCTGAGGACAAGCCATTTTCCGAAACTGAGTTTGGCGAGTTGATGACGCTGGCCCGAAAAGGCGTCAACGAACTATGCGCCTTGCAGCAACGGGCGATCGGCTGACTGTTTTCTTTCCTGCTTCGGGACAGGTCCGCATTATCGCAGAAAACCGGACGGTCTCGGAGCGTTCGCCTTACAGCCCTGTCATCTTTTGGCAGCGCAGGTGAGTTCATCGGGCGCGATCTACGATTCGCGTGCGACCCGATCCGCCCGCACCTGCCTGTTGGCGTCCAGCAAGATCGAAATCGCATTCCGAAACGCTTGCGGCCACCAGACCGGAACTCCGGCTTTTGGGTACGGGACAGCAAAATACTGACACATGCAACCAACTGACACGTGATCGACATCACCTACAGATATCCTGGACATCCCTTCGTCTTCACCAAGACCAGGGGAAACTGCGGTCATCTTCTGGAAGCATTCTCGTCCGGAGGTAGCTCTGGATCATCTTTGACTGCTTGGAATAAAGTCTTGCTGATTATCGATGGATTGGAGCGAATTTTGGTCGCGTGGCGCCACATTTCGCGGAAAGCGCGATGCCCAACCCGATGTTGATGGTCAGGCTGCCGCAGGGCTTGCTGCTCGTCCGCCGCCGCGCCGTCAAAATGGTGGAGACTGCTGATCAGTACAGCCAGCCAGGCATCGCATGAGCCCGACTGGCCCAAGAGAAAAATATGCTTGTTCCTCTGTCGATATCAATAGTGGCGCTCCAATCCGAGCGCAGAAGGATCAGCCATCGGTTCCCGAGCGCCCACCTGCCCGGTTGAAGTAGGCCGCAATGGCGGTGTCGAGTTCTCTGTAAAGGTCGCCTCCGCATCGACTTGCCCAAATCAGCCCTTGGAGTCGCAATTCTCGATTGGAGAAATCAACTGCACCGGTTCTCAGCAAGTATATCGCTATGTCGACATGATTGTTCTTGATTGCCTCGATGAGCGCAGTGCTCCTGCCGGTCTTGTCCGAAACGTTCACGTTCGCGCCGTAGCTGACCAGACACCTTGCAATGTGGGCGTGACCCTTGACAGCAGTCTCTATCAGCGCAGTGCGTCCATAGTAGTCTGCCTGAAGGTCCACCAATATCATGGGATGACGCAGCAACAACTCGACAATGTCGAGGTTTCCGCTGTTGGCAGCCATCATAAGCGGCGTGCTCCGCCATTTGTTTCTGGCATTGACGTCGATGTCTGGATGCTCGAGGAGTAGCCTGATCAATTCGCGGTTCTGTCGATGCGCGGCTATGTGAAGTGCTGTCCAGCCATCATCGTCGGCAACATTGACATCCGTGGTTTCAAGAACTGACCTGATCGCTTCAATGTCGCCTGCAATCGCTGCCTGGATCAGATCAACTCCACAGATGGCCTGTTCATCTTCAACCATGATACTCATGAACTTTCTTTCACGGGTGTTCAAAGTCTTCAGAAACCGCGAGTTTGCAATTACCTGATCTCGGCGTCAGTCTACAATATCCCAGTTTGTTGTGGATGCCATCCCGTGCGGAATTTCACCTCTTTCAGTCTGCGCTTGATGATCAAGCCTTCCATTTTCTTCCCGCGAATAAATCATTCCCGGCCAAGCGTCAAAGACAGCCGAGGAGCGACGGATTGAGCGGGCGAATCCTGTCCAGACAACAACATCTGATCCGAGCGTCTGCTGAAAGACGCCTTCATGCCATCGCCAGGTCATCTGGCGAACCGAGGCCGCATCAGACAGCATTACCTTGACAGGATGACAGAGAACAAGCACCCCTTGACCCCGGACCCCGGCATGTCGTTCCACGCTTTCTCGCAACGAATTGGACCATGCATATCTGCGCCTGCCTCCTTTCCTCATCACCGCCGCAGACAGTGATTGGACCAACTTTGCTTCCAGGCCAATTCCCGAAATGACATGATGATGCACGTGACGCGCGAATTGCCGGTTGCAAGCCTGACGAAGGTTACGACCTCCGTCTGAAAGAACGAAAACGATATATGGGTCAAAACGGGCCAAAACGTTTGGCTGGCCTTTCGATGACAGACTGGCATGATGACGATGATCACCAGCACTGCCGGATCATGCGACCTGGCGCTCCAGCGGAGCCATGGCATGGCCATGATGCGCTTCGACGCGCAGGAAGGCGGAAGCGCTTTAGTCCAGCGCTATTCCAGCGCTCCGATGCAAATCCTGACGCCACGCCCGACGAGGGGGGTGCCGGAAGCGGTGCTGGCAAACCTGGCGGGCGGCATAGCCGGCGGGGACCGGTGTGAAATAGGAATCGCGGCTGGACCCGGTGCTAAAGCTGTCGTGTCGACCCAGGCAGCCGAAAAGGTGTACCGCGCTATTGACACGCCGGCGGAGTGGATGACCAGGCTTACCCTGGCGCCCGGGTCGGCGCTGGAATGGATGCCCCAGGAGACGATTCTGTTCGACGGCGCCAGACTCAAGCGTCAGACCGAGGTTGATCTGGCAGACGACGCAAAGTTTCTGGCCATAGAGACGCTCGTCTTCGGCCGCGCCGCTCATGGCGAGCGCATTGCGAATTGTGACCTTGCAGAACGCTGGCAGATCGACCGGAATGGTCGACCGGTCTGGCGGGATGTGCTTCGAATCGAGGATGGCGCGTTCGAATCCGCCATAATGGCGGACGCAGGTCTTCGCGGTTCTTCCGTATCGGCTACCCTCATCTATATCGCGCCTGATGCGCCAGAACGTGTGGACGATATTCGAATGCTGTTGTCGAATGTGTCGGCTTTCTCGGGCGCGAGCACACTTCGCGGAGTGATGGCAGTGCGCTTCCTCGCCCGCGATGCTGGAAGGTTCAAGCGTGAACTGATGGAACTTCTGGGCCGGTTTCGTGCGATGGTGTTCGGCCGCCCGGCCCTTCCGCCCCGTGTCTGGCTTTGTTGAAGGAGATCGAACTGATATGCGCCTTACACCACGAGAAAAAGACAAGCTTCTGGTTGCCATGGCGGCTATCGTCGCGCGGCGGCGGCTGGAGCGCGGCGTCCGGCTCAATCACCCGGAGGCCGTGGCGCTCATTTCCGACTTCGTGGTAGAGGGCGCGCGCGACGGGCGACGCGTGGCTGACCTGATGGAAGCGGGCGCGCATGTCGTGTCGCGTTCGCAGGTAATGGAGGGGGTGGCAGAAATAATCCATGACGTGCAGGTGGAGGCGACCTTCCCCGACGGCGTCAAGCTGGTAACCGTCCATAACCCGATCCGATGAGTGAAGAGACGATGATTCCGGGCGAAATACTGACTGCCGAGAGCGATATCCAGCTCAACGAAGGGCTGGACACCATGGAAATCGAGGTCGCGAACAGCGGTGATCGGCCTATTCAGGTGGGCAGCCACTTCCATTTCTTCGAGGTCAATCCAGCGCTTCAATTCGAGCGCGAAAGAGTACGTGGATGGCGTCTCGACATCCCTGCCGGCACCGCCATGCGCTTCGAGCCGGGCCAGACTCGCCTCGTGGCGCTGGTGCCCTATGGCGGTGCCCGGAGGGTGGTCGGGTTCAATGGTCGGGTCATGGGCAGGCTCGACAGGGAAGGGTAACATGGCGTATGCAATTCCGCGCCCGGACTATGCGGACATGTTCGGCCCGACCGTTGGCGATCGGGTCCGCCTCGCCGACACCGAGTTGTTTATCGAGGTGGAGCGCGATTTCACCACATATGGCAACGAAGTAACATTCGGCGGCGGCAAGGTCATCCGCGACGGCATGGGTCAGTCCCAGGCCACGCGGGCGGAGGGTGCAGCCGACACGGTCGTGACGAACGCGCTCATCCTTGATCACTGGGGGGTCGTCAAGGCGGACATCGGCGTCCGCGACGGACGTATCCTTGCAGTCGGCAAGGCGGGAAACCCGGATATCCAGGATGACGTGGAAATCGTCATCGGCCCCGGCACCGAAATCATTGCCGGCGAAGGCAAGATCGTGACTGCCGGCGGCTTCGACTGCCATATCCATTTTATCTGCCCGCAGCAGATTGATGAGGCGCTAGCCTCGGGCATCACGACCATGATTGGAGGCGGTACCGGCCCGGCGACGGGCACCAACGCCACCACCTGCACGCCAGGTCCCTGGCACCTGCAGCGGATGATTGAGGCTGCGGACGGATTTGCGATGAATCTGGGCTTCGCCGGCAAAGGCAACGCCAGCCTCCCGGCCGCACTGGAGGAGGAGGTCAGGGCCGGCGCCTGTGCGCTCAAGCTTCACGAGGACTGGGGAACGACGCCGACCGCCATCGATACCTGCCTGGGCGTCGCGGACGCGATGGACATTCAGGTGATGATCCATACCGACACGCTCAACGAATCCGGCTTCGTCGAGCACACCGTCGCCGCATTCAAGAACCGCACGATCCACGCCTTCCATACTGAGGGGGCAGGAGGTGGTCACGCCCCGGACATCATCAAGATATGCGGGCTCGCCAATGTGCTGCCGTCCTCGACCAACCCCACGCGTCCCTACACAGTCAATACGATCGACGAGCATCTCGACATGCTCATGGTTTGCCATCATCTGAATCCACGCATCGCCGAAGACGTTGCTTTTGCCGAAAGTCGCATACGCAAGGAAACCATCGCTGCCGAAGACATTCTGCACGATATGGGTGCGTTCTCGATCATCGCTTCCGATAGCCAAGCGATGGGTCGGGTAGGCGAAGTGGCAATTCGGACTTGGCAGACCGCTGACAAGATGAAGCGTCAGTTCGGCCGGATGGCATGCGAACGCGGGGACAACGACAATCTGCGCGCCCGGCGCTATATCGCCAAATATACGATCAACCCGGCCATTGCTCACGGTATGGCAGACCATATCGGCTCCATCAAGGCCGGAAAGCTCGCGGACCTGGTCGTTTGGTCGCCGGCGTTCTTCGGAGTCAAGCCGGACTTGGTGCTCAAGGGAGGCATGATTGCAACTGCCGTCATGGGAGACCCCAACGCTTCCATTCCGACCCCGCAGCCGGAGCATTTCCGTCCGATGTTCGCCAGCTTCGGACGGGCGCGGCCCGCCACCTCTCTCACCTTCGTGAGCGAGGCGAGCCTTGACGCGGGTTTCAAGTCTGCCCGTGGGTTTGAGGCCGTTCGGCGCACGCGGACCATTGGAAAACAGGATATGGTGCTGAATGACCTGACGCCCGACATGGAAGTCGATCCGGAGACCTACGAGGTCCGGGCGGACGGGTCGTTGCTGACTTGCGAGCCGGCAGAGGTACTGTCCATGGCGCAGCGCTATTTTCTGTTCTAGTGCGATGCGCCGCGCCATTGAGCATCGCCCGCAGGGGTGTTGGCCAGAAGAGGAGGCAGTCGGAAGCGTGAGTCTGACTTTCGATGACCGACACCGTCGGCGTCTCAGGCTGGTTACAATCGCTGGCGAGTCTGTGTTGCTCGACCTGCCCAAGGCCGTGGCCATGGCCGAAGGGGACGGTTTGCGCTGTGCCGACAACGCCTGGATCGGGGTTGCTGCCCGACCGGAGCCCGTCTTGCGGATAACCGCGGCAACACCGGAACTCGCCGCGCGCCTCGCCTGGCATCTCGGAAACCGGCATACGCCAGCAGACATTCGTGCAGATGCGATTTTGATCCGCCCGGACCATGTCCTGGCGCAAATGCTGCGCGGTCAGGGCGGCTGCGTGACCGAGACGACGGAGCCCTTCCAGCCCGAGGGTGGAGCCTATTCTGGCCATCGCCACCGGCAAGATCACGGCGACAGACATGGGTACGCTTGATGGATCTCGGCGACCTCTTCCGGCTCCAGGCATGGTTCTCGCCCGCTTTCCCGATCGGCGGTTATGCTTACAGCCATGGCCTGGAAGCGGCTGTCGAGACGCGCGCCGTCCACGATCCGGCCAGTCTGGCTGGCTGGACCGAGTGGATATTGCGGCATGGATCTGGCCAGGTAGACGGCGGGTTTCTTGCCGCCACCTACCGGGTGGCACCAGACGCCAGCGCGGCTGTGGCGCTTGCAGAGGAGGCGCATGCATGGAACGGCACTGCCGAGATAGCGCTGGAATCCGAAAGACAGGGCGCGTCGTTTTTGAGTGCCATGCAGGCCGCTTGGCCGCATCCGTCTATCGAAAGCCTGACCGGCCTTGTGGAAGGTCGTGCGCCGCTTGCCGTTGCGTCCGGCTTTTCCGCCGCCGCCCACGGCATCGACCTGGAGCCTGCGTTGGCCTGTTATCTTCAGTCCCTCGCCGCGATGATTGTTTCAGCGGGCGTTCGGCTCGTGCCGCTCGGCCAAGCCGACGGGCAAAGGGTCATGGCCGGGCTGGAATCCGCTGTCGCAGATGCCACGCTTGCATGCATGAAGACACCGCTGGAAGACTTGAGTAAAGCAGCCCTTGCCGCAGACATCTTCTCCATGCGTCACGAGAGCCAGTACTGCAGGATTTTCCGCTCATGACACAAACTCCGGCGCATGGACCGCTACGGATCGGCATCGGCGGTCCGGTGGGCAGCGGCAAGACCGCGCTTGCGGAAGCGCTCTGCAAGAGCCTGCGCGACCGGCATGAGCTATTTGTCATTACTAACGACATTTACACCAGGGAAGATCAGCGCATCCTGACCGAGGCAGGCGCGCTGCCGGCGGCGCGGATTGAGGGCGTCGAGACAGGCGGCTGCCCGCATACCGCCATCCGTGAGGACGCTTCGATAAACCTCTTGGCGATTGCGGACATGTGCAGCCGCTTCCCGTCGGCGGAAATCTGCCTGATCGAATCCGGCGGCGACAATCTCGCGGCCACCTTCAGCCCGGAACTTGCCGACCTCACAATCTACATGATCGATGTGGCGGCTGGCGAGAAGATCCCGCGCAAGGGGGGGCCGGGCATCACCCGCTCCGATCTGCTGGTCATCAACAAGGTCGACCTCGCTCCATTTGTCGGCGCGAATCTTGATGTCATGCGTGCAGATGCTGAACGCATGCGCGGCGATCGGCCGTTCGTCTTCACCAACATGAAAACTGGGGAAGGACTCTCCGATGTGATCAAGTTCATTGCTTCTGCCGGCGGCCTCGTTCGATAGTGCACCCTTGCAACCTGTCGGCAATCGGGGGCGGCAGGCTGTCAATCCGGGTCTTGCAGTATCACCCTTTGTTTCGCATTCTTTTGCACAAGGGCAGTCATAACGTAACGCCCTGTCGGACTGGACTTCGTCATCCCTTGCCAGACACCGCACGATGTCTGGGCAATTGGTCGGGAAAGGGGTGAGCGATCAAGAGGCGCGGCCTGAAGGCCACCCCTCCCGCGATCAGGTTCGGGCGCACCCCGGGTTCCGTGGCAGGTGGGGGTGGTGGGCCACAGTGACGCGGGTCCGCGAGCAATTCTCTGCCCGACCTCGCCATGGCAGGTTGTCCCGACACCGACGGGCGGTCTTGCCCTCGCCGGAGGTGCCGGACTGCGCTCTTGCTCGCGACATGTTCTGCCGTTCCAGTCCGGACCGGAATCAGGCAACGATTGCAGGCTGTCGCAGCCGCGGCGCTCCCGCGTGATGTGTTACTCAAGGCCCCCCTTGTCTGCGGTCGGATCCGCGGATCACGTTATTCGGGCAGCCCCTTGTAGGGCGATTCCGGGCAGTACAGGTTAGGACGGATCGTGGAAATCCCGACCGGGCCGCCTGAGTTTGGCCTGATGCGTCGCGTCGGACTGCCCCGTCGGTTGATCGGCAAGCCGCCGCACGCTCGGATGCCGGCTCTCCGTTGCACAGGTGCAGGCGCCACCGTCCGGGGTGAACTTGTAGACGACATCGTCGTTTTCGGTACGGCCATCCCGATCATCGCGGTTGTCGCATCGAACACACTGATGTCGATCCACCGTAGGTTCGGGTCGACCCGGTAGCCAGGGGCCCGGCATCAGCAGGACCCTTGCCGGGCGAAGGCAGGTCAGGACCACCAATGCCATCGAACGACGGTTCCGCGAGGTCCGCAGACGAACACGGCCCATGGGAACCTTCCGGGACCGGACCTCGATGGACCGCATCATCCACGCGGTCTTCATCCACGAAAACAAATCTCGGGGAATCAGCACCCCGGTCTCGGTGACACATGATTCTTGACGTTACCCATTCCGATCTTCATCTTGACGAACGCCGCGGCTCCTGTCACGATATCTAAATGATTGGTTTTTCCACAAAACGGTCACGCTCCCGTTCGCTTGGGAAACTGACGCCGGATGAGGTGCGATCCGTAGTCGACGAATACGAGAAGATCTACGACTCTGGTTCGGCAGGTAGAAAAGAACAATATAGTTCATTCGTGAATCACTATTATGACCTCGGGACTGATTTTTATGAATTCGGCTGGGGTCAGTCCTTTCACTTCGCTCCCCGCCGCCGGGGCGAACGCCTGAAGAAGTCGCTGCTCAGGCATCAGTATTTTCTTGCCGATCAACTGTCTCTGGAGCCGGGCATGGAAGTGCTCGACATCGGGTGCGGGGTCGGAGGACCGATGGGCAATTTGGCGCGCCGTTCCGGTGCCAATTTCATTGGCGTCAACAACAACGCCTACCAGATTGAGCGCGCAAAAGAGCACACTGAAGATGTTCGCTCTCTGTGCCGCTTCATCCACGGCGACTACATGCGAATTCCCGAAGGCGAGGACCGGTTCGACGCCGCGTTCGCTATCGAGGCAACGGTTCATGCACCGGACCAGACAGAACTGTTCCGGGAGATACTGCGCGTTCTGCGTCCGGGAGCCCTTTTCGCGAGCTACGAATGGTGCCTCACCGACGGTTTCGATCCCCGCAATGCCGCGCATCGGCAGATCAAGAGCGACATCATGGTGGGGAACGGACTGCCGGATATCCCTGGCACGTCAGAAGTTTGCGCTGCATTGCGGTCGGCAGGGTTCGAGCTTCTGAAAACGAGCGACCGGGCATCCGAATCAGATCCAGAGACGCCTTGGTACCGCGCTTTGCAGGGACGAGATCTGACCCTTTCGAGCATCCCGCGCACACCCTTCGGTCGCGCCCTGACTAATTTGACGTTGCGGATCGGAGAAAGGTTGCGGCTTTTTCCCAAGGGCTCCCGCACCGTGAGCACGCTGCTGAACCGGGGTGCGGACGCGCTGGTCGCAGGCGGCCGGTCCGGCATTTTCACGCCAATGTTTTTCTTCCTGGCTCGCAAGCCCTCGGATTCAGGGGACTGAGCGAGACCGTGTTGCCAGCGCAGGCGTCAGGGGCATCCAGAGTGTGATCTGATTGAATCGCCTGGAGATTCACGGGTCTTGTGATTCCTGCTTCAGGATGTCGTCCGGGTTGAGCAGGCTGGCCGAGATGTCGAAAGCCCTTTCCCTCGATCTTCGCGATCATGTTCTGTCGGCGATTCCTGCGGGCATGAGCCACGGCGCGGCTGGTGCGCGTTTCGGTGCAAGCGCGGCGCGCGTGAGGTGCCGGAGCGCGAACGGGGAGACGCGCGCCCGAAGGCGCTTGGCGGGGACCGCCGCTCGAGGTGCAGCGCGATGTGATTTCGGGTCTTCTCGCGAAGAAGCGGGACACGACCGTCGATGCGTTGCGCGCGGCTCTCGGGGAGATGGGCCACGTCTTCATCTACGGGTCGATGCAGCGATTCCTCGTGCGCCACGGCATAGCGCGCAAAAAAGACCGGCCAGGCGGCAGAGCAGGAGCGCCCGGATGTGCTGAGCCAACGGCGCGCGCCCGGCGCGACAGCCAGCCGGTCCTCGACCCCGACCGGCGGGTCTTCATCGACGAGACCCGGGCCAGGACCGACGACACGGCGCGCAGGTCCTGCGCGGCACGATCACCCCCTTCGTCATCGCCGGCGCCATCGACCGCGACGCCTGCGTCAAGGGGAGATTCATCCCCGAACTCGGACCCGGCGATATCGCCGTGATGGACAACCTTTCAAGCCACCTCGATCATCTTGCGGGTGATCTCTGTCAATGGGGCTGCCAACGTTGGGTTTCGACTCCTCAGGCAGGCGAGGCCGGGAACCAATCTTCGAACAGGATGACAAACTCGCGGCGGTCCAGTGAACCGGGGCTTCCAGCGTATCCTGACGTTCCGGATCGCAAGATGGAGAAGCCTGGCCGCGGCTTCGTCGACCGGGAAGCAGCCTCGCGTTTCCTGATGATCCTATACGGCGATCAGCGCCGCCCCTTGCCGGTGGGCACGCGAACGGACCCCTCGTCGGACGAAGTCACCATGCAAGAGAACCAGCGCGACAATTTAGTAAAGGGGAGGTGGTGTCTTGAGAAAGCTTTGCAAATGATATACCAATCCGAGTTCTCAACAACAGAAATCACCCTTGATGACTCCTGAATCTGATTCGCCTTCCAGTTTATCGACGCCACCCGTATTCGTTACCGGCTCGGCCGGGCATGTCGGCGCCAATCTCGTGCGCCGCCTGCTCGAAGACGGCGTTCGGGTTCGGGTTTTGCTAAGACACGAGGACAACAACGAAGGTCTGGAAGGCTTGGATGTCGAGCGCTCATACGGCGATCTCCGGGACTTGAACGCCACCAGAAGAGCAATCACGGGCTGTCAGGGCGTCTATCATGTCGCAGCTCAGATCTCGACCATCGAAGGCAATCGTGCCCACCGCAGGAAGATTTTCGAGTGCAACGTCATCGGCACCCGTAACGTGCTGCAAGCGGCGCGGGATGCGGAAGCGGGTCGGGTGGTGGTCACAGGATCCTTCAGTGCGGTCGGTTACGACCTCGACGATCCATCCGCGCCCAGCGACGAGACGATGCCGTTCTTTCCCATGGAGCGCACGATGCCCTACGAGCGGAGCAAGTCGCTTGTGGAGCAGGAATGCTGGCGCGCCGCGGCGACAGGACAGGATGTGGTGGTCGCAACCTGTTGTGCCGTGGTCGGTGGCGCCGATTTTTTTCCTTCCCGACTGGGCAGGACCCTGTGCGATTACACCAACGGCAAGCTTCGTGCCTATGTCGACGGCGGTTTCGAGTTCGTGGCGGCACGGGACATCGTCGAAGGGCATCTGTTGTGCATGCGCCACGGACGTTCGGGTGAAAAATACATCTTCAGCACCGAGTACAAGACGATCTCCGATATCCTGGACTTGTATGAGGAAGTTTCGGGCGTCCCGCGGCCACGCCGACGGGTTCCATCCAGCGCGATGCTGGTTTTTTCGGAGGTGGCGAGTTCTTATCTCAGCCGGTTTCACCCTGACTTTCCACAACGTTTCACGCCCGGAGCGATCCGCCTGCTGAAGAAGTGTCGGCACGCCAATCTGGACAAGGCGAAACGGGAACTCGGTTATCGCCCCACCACGATCCGTGACGCGGTCCACGAGGCCTATCACTTTCATTTTCACCATCGCCGCGACGCGATCGCCAATCCGCGTGCAAAACGCCCCCGCACGGGTGCTTCGAATGACCATGCTGCGCCTGAAGCGGCAGATCCCGCACCAAACCCTGGTCGGCAAACCCTGGCCGAGGAGCGCATGACATGATGCCGACGTCAGATGCCCCGCCTTCCTTTGAGGCTGCCGACACCTTGCGGCAGCAGGTGCGCGCCGCGGGCATGAATCCAAACTACTGGTATGCCGTCGAAGAGGTGCATCGAGTCAAGCCGGGCACGGTCGCTGAGGTGATATTCTGGAAGCATTCCATTGCGCTGTTCCGGGGAGCGGACGGTGAGTTCCAGGCGATCGAAAACCGTTGTGCGCACCGACAACTCAAGCTCTCCATCGGCGACGTGAAGGGTTGTCGGCTTGTTTGCGCTTACCATGGTTGGGAGTATGGCGGCGCGGATCGCCCCCCGGGGGTTCCTTATGACACCAGCGGACGGGGCTTCCCCAGGCTTGCGCTGAAAACCTACCCGGTCAAGATCCGCTACGGCCTTGTCTGGCTGTTCCCCGGGGATCCCGAACAGGCCGAGAGCCGCCATATCCCCGATATCCCGGAACTCGAAGGCCCTGATCGATGGGCCTGCGTGCCGCTGCGCTTCACCTGGTCCGCGCACCATTCGATGGTGATCGACAATGTGAGCGACTTCACCCACGCTCATCTGCACCGCAAGTACCGACCCTTCGACGAGGCTGACCTCGACCGGTTCGAGACAATCGGCGACAATGTGCATCTTTCCTACAACACGCGAGTCGGGCGGGGGCGCATCTCCGGGCTGTTCGTCGATCACGAGAAGCTTGACACCAATCACATGGAGCTCTGTTACGAATACCCCTACCAGTGGTCGAATACGGGCAATGCCATCAAGCACTGGCTTTTCGTGTTGCCGATCAACGAGCGCACCACCCGGGTGTTTTTCCTGTTCTACTTCAAATCGCTGAAAATCCCATTGCTGCCGGTGCGCATTCCCCGTGCCGCGATGACCGCGGTCATGAAGATCTCGAACCGCCTGCTTATCGCGCCCCTGCTTTCCCAGGACCGATTTGCGCTGGAAGCGGAGCAGGCCGGATACGAAGACTACTGGCACGCCCGCCCTTACGAGTTCAATCCGGTGGTACAGGCCTTTCAGGAGGTGACCGTCCGTAAATGGCGCGAGCATCTGGCGAATGGCGATGCCCGCGGCTGAACCGCTCGTTCAGTTGTCGACCCTGTCGGGCGGTATTCTCCTTGAAGCGGCAGCAATGGGTCTGGGGTTTGTCGCCCTGCTCTTCCTGGGTTGTGCACTCTTTCCGGGCCGCCGGATTGCCGGGATTGATGCGGCCGGAAAGCAGCGCGTCTACAAGCTCAACGGCCTCGTCCTTTTTCTGACCGTCGCGGTCGCGGCTGGTCTTGTTCAGGCTGTCGGCTGGTTCTCCCTTTCCATGCTGCACACACATTTTGTGGCCCTGTTCGTCGTGGCGAACGGCTTTGCCTTCTTGCTCTCTGGCTGGCTGTTCTTCAAGGGTGTGCGGACCCGGAATCCATCGTCAACATCCTGGCGAGATTTCTTCATGGGGGTGGAGGCCGCGCCAACATGGCTTGGGCAGGACTTGAAGCTTTTCAGTTATTGCCCCTCGCTGATCGGCCTGGCGCTGCTGAACGCATCATTTGCCGCCGCACAGTACGAAACATCCGGCGGGCTGACTCTTGGAATGGTTCTTTACCAGGTCTTCACGTTTCTTTACGTGCTCAACTATTTCCAGTTCGAACAGGGCATGATCCATACTTGGGATATCGTCAGCGAGCGCTTTGGATGGAACCTCGTCTGGGGCGACTATGTACTCGTGCCTTTTTTCTACTGTCTTCCGGGCTGGTGGCTGGTATACGCTCCGGAATCACTGTCGCCCGCCGCCGCCGTCGCGATTGTCCTGTTGTTCGTTTTCGGCTTCTGGCTCTTCCGCGGCGCCAACCAGCAAAAGCATGGTTTCAAGCGAGACCCCGAAATCATGATCTGGGGGCGACGCGCCCAGACTCTGGACGGCCGCCTGTTGATTTCGGGATTCTGGGGCATCGGACGACATCTCAACTACACGGGTGAGATCTGTGTCTATTTCGCATTTGCTCTTACCGCCGGGATCGCATCCTTGGGTCCCTATCTGCTGCCGGCGTGGCTGGCGGGTCTGTTGTGGCATCGTTCGAGACGTGATGAGCGCCGCTGCCGCGCCAAATACGGCGAGCTTTGGGAACGCTACAAGCAGCGCGCGCGTTTTTCGATGCTGCCGTTCATTCATTGAGTGCTAGCATGGCAAACCGATCTGACAATATGACGGAACTGGCTTCTGCTGAGATTCCGAAGCAGGCAGTGAAAACCACCCCTAAGCTATCGGGTGGATGGCCGCTGCTCGGCCAGTTGCCAGAATTTCGGAGAGATCCGGTCGCCATGTTGAGCCGCGGCTGGCGTCAACACGGCGATCTTTACCGCTTCCGGCTCGGTCCTCGCGATTTTGCTCTGTTTACTGGTCCCGAAGCTCACGATTTCTATTTTCGAGCGCCCGAAGAACAACTGAACGCCAAGGCCGTATACCGGTTCACAGTTCCGATATTCGGTCGTGGTATCGCCTACGACACCACTCCGGAGATCATGTCGGAGCAGCTGGGGTTTCTGTTTCCAGCGCTTCGCGAAGCCGGCATGCGCAAATATGCCCTCATCATGTTCGAGGAGACGAGGCAGTTCGCCGATGCCCTTGGAGATAGCGGGGAAATCGACCTGCCGCTGGCGTTGAACGAACTCACCGTCAAGATCGCCAGCCGCAGCCTGATCGGCCAGGAGGTTCGTGACCGGATAGATACCGGATTCGCAGACGCTTATAATGATCTTCAGGCAGGCATCAACATTCTGGGCTTCTTTTTCCCCAATCTGCCTACATTGGCGCATCGAAGCCGCGACAGGGCACGGCGAAAGGTGGCGGATCTTCTCTCTGGAATCATGAAGGCGCGCCGAAGTACGGGGAACAATCCGGACGATTTCATGCAGACGCTGATGAACGCCCGCTACAAGGACGGTCGTGCTCTGACCGATGACGAGATTACCGGGGTCTTGTTGACGGTGTTGTTCGCGGGACAGCACACCAGCGCGGTTCTCGCGACCTGGATTGGCCTGGAGCTCTTGCAGGATCCCGACTACATGGAGCGCATAAGAGACGAGACGCGGGAAGTTTATGGCGAAGCGGGAACCATGAGTTTCGATGGTCTCCAGCGTCAGCCTGCAATGGAAAACGCAGTCCGGGAATGCGAGCGGTTGCACCCGCCGCTGATCCTGCTGGTCAGGAAGGTCCTCCAGCCTCTGCGGTACCGGGACCATGTCGTCCCTGCCGGCACGATGGCCATGGTGTCGCCTGCGGTATCACACAGGCTTCCGCACATTTTTGCCGATCCGGAACGGTTCTTCCCCGACCGTTTCGCATCACCCGCTTGCGAGGACAAGCAACATCATTACACCCTGATTGGTTTCGGCGGTGGCAAGCACGCCTGCATGGGCAAGAATTTCGCCATCATGCAACTCAAGGCGATCTGGACCGTTCTGCTTGATCGCTTTGACTTCTTCCGTGAAGCAGAGTTTCCCAAGCCCAATTATGGCACCTGGGTGACCGGACCCAAAGAGCCGTGCCTCGTCCGCTACAGACGTCGTTCCCAACCAGGCGTCTTTGGATGAGTAGTAGCCTCTCACGACGTTATGATATTGCCATCGTCGGCTCGGGGCCGGTAGGAAGCCTCTGCGCGATCGCTCACGCGCGGCAGGGCGCCCGAGTAGCCCTGCTCGAAGCAAATCCGAAAGCTGCCGGGCGAATGGCAGGCGAGTGGCTGCATCCGCCTGCCGTCCGTATATTGCGCGATATCGGCATAGATCCTGCTTCCCAACAGCAGGCTAGCGCGGGTAATGGATTCGTGGTGTTTCCGGAAGACGGCTCGCAGCCCATAGTCCTTCCCTATTGCGGTGATGCTCAAGGTCTGGCTTGCGATCACGCATTGCTCGTCGCGAAGCTGCACGAGGCAATCGAGAACGAAACGGATATCGATTTCATTCAGTACGCACGGGTGAAGGCGGTTGATGACGAAAACGTCACCTATTCCTGCAAGGGCGCAGAGCAATCCCTGAAGGCCGGACGCATCGTCGGCGCTGATGGTCGGGCATCAATCGTGCGCAAGTCCCTCGATTTGTCGGTCGATCCCGTTATCTGCTCGCGGATGCTGGGCGTGACGGTGACGGATGCAAGGCTGCCCTTTGAAAACTACGGACATGTTCTGTTGGGAGGGCCAGGCCCGATTCTCATTTACAGCGTCGCGAAAGATTGCGTCAAGGTCATCATTGATGTGCCGCTGGACCGCTGGACTACCCATGATCGAGTCGACTACCTGACAGAATCCTGTGCTGGCCTGATGCCGGGAGAACTCGGCCCGGCATTCGTCAGTGCGCTGCGGGCAGGACAGTTCAAGGCGGCGACCAACCAGTTGCGATCGCGCCTGACCTACGGTACCGACCGCCGTGTACTCATAGGCGATGCCGCCGGGCACTACCATCCCATGACAGCGGTCGGCATGACCCTCGGCTTCGGCGACGCGCTTGCCCTTGCCGAGGGCGGGAATTTTCGCAACTTCACCGCCAAGCGTTTCAGCAAAACCCGGGTTCCCGAGTTCCTTGCTTTGGGGCTGTACGAGGTCTTTGCCGACCATCGGGCCGAGGCGGTGGCGCTCAGACAGGCCATCTATCGGGGCTGGCGCACGAATGCCGTATACCGCAACCGGACCACGCGCATACTGGCCTGCGAAGAACGATCCCCGGTCGCAATGAGTCTGGCGTTTGGCGGAACGGTGGTTCAGGTCTTCGCGCGGGAGATTTTGCTGGGTAAGCACCGGACTTCCTGGCGTCGGGGTTCGGGCATTGTCAAGGCGCTTTTGCTTCGTCTTTGGTGGCTCGTGCGCGGCGTTGACCAATTGCGCAAGACCAAGGGTGCGGGCGGGGAAAAGTACAAGCAGGCCCAGGGCAGTCTGGCACGCGTGTTTCTGCATTCCATGCCTGCCAAGGACGAAACCGCCAAGTCCGGCCAGCCGAGGAAAATCGAATCGCCTGCCGCCGGTCCGGCACTGAAAAGCGCGACGGCGCATCTGTTGAGTCTCCAGAGAGAGGATGGTGCCTGGGAAGGCGAGATGGTCTGGTGCCCGATGCTCACGGCCCAATATGCGCTGCTGCACCACATTATCGGTCAGCCGCTTGAGCCCGACCGCCGTCGACGCGTCCTGCGCTCCTTCGAGCGAACTCGCCTCAAAGGAGGCACCTGGGGCTTGCACGAGCACTCGGAGCCCCACCTGTTTGTCACTGCGCTGGTCTATGTCGCAGCGCGATTGCTCGGTGTCGAGAGAGACGACCCGTTAGTCGAGCCTGCGCGGCGATTCATCCAGGCTGAAGGGATTCTCGGAATCCCGAGCTGGGGCAAGTTCTGGCTGGCTCTCGTCAATCTCTACGACTGGCGGGGAGTGAACGCAGTCCTGCCGGAACTCTGGAGTTTGCCGCGCCAGATACCATTGCACCCCTCGAACTGGTATTGCCACACGAGGCTCATCTATATGGCGATGGCTGCGATTTACGCTCGTCGGTTCCAGACGCCCGTCACACCGGTGATCAACTCGCTGCGGGAGGAATTATTCCCCGATGGCTTTGCCAATGCCGATTTCTCGTCGACTCGCAACCGTCTCCGGGCCGCCGATCTCTACGAGCGACCAAGCACGTGGCTGAAGATCGGTTACGAGTTTGCGCAGTTGTTTGATCGCTTTCACAGCAAACGCCTGCGCGCCCGGTGTACGGACGCTATGATGGGGCGCATCAAATGGGAATTGCGGACCACCAGCCATACGAGCATATCGCCGGTGAGCGGTCTTCTCAACATCCTTGCCCTGTGGCTGCAGGATCCAGCCGATACGGACTTACGTCAGGCCCTGGAAAAGCTGGACGACTGGATCTGGGAAGATGAAGATCAGGGTGCACGGGTCGTCGGTGCGCGAAGTGCTTCCTGGGATACCGGGTTTGCACTGCAGGCGCTTGCTGCGACGCCAGATACGATCGACACCGCAGACGCGCTCCGGCGCGGTGCAGGATTCCTGTTCTCGCAGCAGATAGAAAAGAGCTTCGACGGTTATCGAAGCGCTTATCGCTCTGATCCCAAGGGTGGCTGGTGCTTTGCCGGTGACTGGCATGGTTGGCCCGTGAGCGACTGCACGGCAGAAGCGGTTGTCGGAATTATCGCATCTGGACGTGGTGCAGAAAACGCCGCAGCGTTGCGTGAAGCGATCAGCTTCATGCTGCGCAGCCAGAATCGCGATGGTGGCTTCGGCAGCTACGAGGCGCGGCGTTCGGCGTTCGGCCTGGAATGGCTGAATCCGGCCGAGATGTTCGGCGATTCGATGACCGAGCATTCCTTCATCGAGTGTACGGCGTCCTGTCTCGCGGCGCTTGCGGCCTGCAAGGAAAAGGTTACGCACATCACCGATCGAAATGTCACCGACGCAATCGCCCGAGGCAACGCTTGGCTGCGCCGGACCCAGGCAAGTGACGGGTCGTGGCGTGGCGTATGGGGCGTGCAATTCATCTATGGCACCCTTTTCGGCATCAGGGGCCTTCTTGCGGCCGGAGCCCGGCCAAGCGACCCGGCGGTACGTTCGGCCAGCCGCTGGCTGCTTGATCACCAGCGCGAGGATGGGGGATGGGGCGAGCACCACAGCGGATGCCTGACCGGTCAGTACGTCCCGCACGAGGAAAGCCAAGTCATCCAGACCGCGTGGGCGATGATTGCGCTATTGGAAGCGAACGAACCGGACTGGCGGGCGATTTCCCGGGGCGCGCAATTCCTGCTGGACATGCAGGAAGCGGAAGGCAAATGGCCCAAACAGGACATGGCTGGCGTCTTTTTCCGAACGGCGCTGCTCGATTATGTCCTCTATCGCCAGTATTTCCCGCTGCACGCTCTCGGCCTCTACGAACAGCGCCGCCAGAATCGACTGGAGCTGGCTGCTCCTGACGCCTGCGCCGGCAACACGGTTTCGCTCAGTTCCCTGAGCCGGAAGGCTTGCGAGCCAAGAAGAAAGGCAGTGGCGTGAAAATGCCGCCCCGGGCACTTGAGAGGAGGCACTATTCCTTGTCTTCTTGTTCTTGGCGCAGCCGCACGCACCCCCTTAAATGGGATACGCCGTGTTTGTTCATGATGGCAGGATGTCTGATACCCTCGTGATAGCAGCCATCAATCACTTCTGCCGCCCTGACCTTCAGGGAAATCCAGAAGTGTCAGATTCATTAAACTGTCACTCAGCAGGATCGCATTACCGATGATGCTTTCGGCTTGTTTTACACGTTTGGATTCAAAGATCTTTCCGTAACACGTGCCGCTTTTTCGAGATCCTGCTCCTGAAGCGCAATGTGATGCAGCTTGGCGATGTCACATTCTCCTGCATTCGAGAGACATCATCTCTACTGGACAGACGTACGCTTGTCCACGTGCTTGCCAGCGTTGGAAGCCCGGTCATGACCCGAACGACATTACAAGCTCTTGTCCTTGCGATCATGACCGCAGCAGCCGCGGCAGGCGGCGTATATTTATGGCGAATCGGCGACGCCGCTCGCGATGCATCGGAAATCCGGATTACGGGTCGCGCGCTTGTCGGCGGCCCGTTCAAGCTGGTAGATCATACCGGCAAAACCCGGACAGACAAGGATCTACTGGGCAAGTTTGCCATCGTCAGCTTCGGCTTTACGCATTGCCCCGATATCTGCCCGACGACCGTACAGACCATCAGCGAGGTACTCGAAGCGCTGGGCTCGGCGGCTGAGAGAATCCAGCCAGTCTTCATCACCATTGATCCCGAACGTGACACTGTCGAGCGGATGAAGGATTATCATGAGGGCTTTGACAAGCGGTTCTGGATGCTGACCGGCAGCGTCACGGCCATTGCCAAGACTGCCAAAGCATACAAGGTAGGATATCGCAAGATGAAGCCAGCGACTGATGGCAGTTACCAGGTAAACCACACCGCATTGATCTACCTGATGGGCCCAAAGGGCCAATACATGACTCATTTTCCCTATTCCATCACGCCGAACAAGATGGTTCAGGCGTTGAAGAACTGGATGAGTGGTGGAAGCTGACACCGTCAGCCATCGGCCAGTCGGCTTGCATTTCAAGCCTACTGATGCCAACTTTCATGTCATGGATACCTCAACTGTCCTTTCCCATCATGCTGGACGTCCCCTTTTGGGCGTCAGCAGGCATGTAATTGTCATGATGGGGTCAGCAGGCATTGGAGGCATTGCCGGAGGACTTTTCAGTACGGATTTGGTGCAGGCTGCATCTGTGATCTGGTCGAACTATATCCTGCCAGCCTATTTTGAACTGCTATTGAGCGGCATTCCGTTCTGCGCGTGACGGCAGGAACCGTTCCAGTTTCCAAGAAACAATATCTGTCGGCCAGGGTCTCCAAAGCGACGTGGCGGGCTGAACGCGCAAGAAACCAGCGGCATAAATCTGGCAAACTCGAACATCAGCGCGTCTCAACCGACTGACCTGATCGCATCAAGCATCGGCGCAAGTCGACGGTCCGCAAGTAGCTGGCCGGTATTGCTATCGAAACAAACCTGCACTGCCGTCGGCACGCCGGCAGCAGCCAGCACCTTCACTTCCGTCTGCACCAAAGCGATCAGTCGGTCTACAAGGACATCACGATTGTGGCCGTTCAATCCAATGGCCTAGGTGAATGTCAGGGCTCCAGGATCGACGAATTTCAGATGTGCGTCGGTTGCCATGGTCTTCAGAACGGCAAGTTCTTCCAATGTATCCAAGCCATTCGGTGCCTCGACGATCCTGGTTACGGCGAAATGAGGTGCCATGTCATGGCCGGGGATTCCGAGGCGCCACCGCGGCACCACGTGATCAACCCCAGTCAACTTGTCAAGCATCTCGTAGCCGAAACGTTGACGGTGGAGTTCCCCCTATCTGATGCCGCCACGCCGACCTGCTGTTGGTCCGCGATGACGACGCGGGGGCATCTGCAAGCAACTCGTCAATATCGTGGGCGCCTACTCGCCGTTCCGCGCTAACCGCCATGAGGCAGTGAACCGCCCGGGCGATGCATGAAAACCAACACTCATTGTAGGTCAAAGAAGCAGACCTAGACTGGCCATCCCGTTCATTCTCGCGTATTCCGTTGGTATATTCTGCAGACTGTTGCGGCAGGCCGCAACGAAAACAACCGCATTCGGCTTTGAAAGAAGCGGAAAACCATTCAATTCTTGAGTGCGAAATGAGGAAAGGCATGCCGACTGCGCCGTCCGTGCACACATTCTTCCATGAGCCGACCAATACAGCCACGCACCTGATGTGGTGTCGGGAGACCAGGGCAGCCGCGGTGATCGATTCGGTACGTGACTTCTGCCACAAATCCGGGCGGACGAAGACGACATCTGCCGAGGAAGTGCTCGCATACATTCGTGCGCAAGACCTGCGGCTGGAACGCATCCTGGAAACTCACGCGCACGCCGATCATCTCAGCGCCGCGCCGTGGCTGAAAGAAAGGCTGGGTGGGCGCATCGGAATCGGTGCGCATATCGTCGACGTCCAGCGCGTCTTTGGCGACGTCTTCAACAGTGAGCCGGAATTCACCGCCGACGGTTCCCAGTTCGATGACCTGTTCAGGGACGGTGATACGTTCTCTCTGGGCAAACAGACCGTCCAGGTGCTGCATACACCAGGTCATACTCCGGCCTGCGTCAGCTATCTGGTCGGCGATGCGGTGTTTGTTGGCGACACCATCTTCATGCCGGATTTTGGCAGTGCACGATGCGATTTCCCGGACGGCGACGCCCGAACGCTCTACCAGTCAGTCCATCGCCTCTTTGAACTGCCAGACGATACCCGCGTGTTCCTTTGCCACGATTACAAGGCACCCGGACGAGATCATTTCCAATGGCAAACGACCATTGAAGACGAAAAAAGGCATAACATCCACATCCGAGAGGATGTAGACGAGAACAGCTTCGTCGACATGCGGACCACTCGCGACAAGACGCTGGACATGCCCCTGCTGATCATCCCTTCGGTCCAGGTCAACATGCGTGCGGGGTACATGCCGCCTGCTGAAGATAACGGCGTCACCTACCTCAGGGTGCCCATAAACAGGCTGTAGCAGGTCGAAATGCGCCGTGTGGTTCCGCACAGGCGCAACGCCCTGTTGGAGTCCCGGTCATTGCCACCGTTGGAAATCGGAGAACGGCCTTGTCGCGTGAGATTTCACGATTCGGCCCCCAGGTGGCGATTCAGAAAACGGGCGCGACTTCTGCACTGGTCAGGGCATGGAGGATGTCGCCGGGAACTGACGGGGCCTGTGTGTAAATGGCAACGACTCGTCCATGCCCAGTCCAGGAAAAGCGCACAAAGACCAAGCCCCGCACGCGGCCTTTGCGCATCATTTCGTGGAGGAGTACGGCATCAAGCTTCCGTCACCGGTTCAGTGCGGCTACAAACTGCTGTCATTCGCTGGTACGGGCGAAGAACGACCAGTTAATCAGTTTTCGCGATTGACAATAAGCCTGCTCCCGTGCCGTGAAAGGATTTTGTCATTTGACCGCCTGGTTGGCGACCAGCACAAAATCGAAATCAACTTTCTGGTACGGGAGTTTTACCCCGTAAGATGCTGCCTCTGCTTCGTCGGTCGACTCGCTGAAATCCACCCGAAGGGAATCTCGTACACCAAACACGGCATCGCCATCGATGTGGGGGTCGTCACCCGGAAACAGTTCGGTCACCAGTGGCCGGTAGCCTTCAGCGTTAATCCAGACATGATAATGCGCGGGCCGCCAGGCCATACGCCCCGTGGCGCGCAAGATTTTACCCGCCGGCCCGTCGTCTGGCACCTTGTAGGATACCGGCTTGATGGTCCGAACACCATAACGCCCGTCGGCCCCCGTGATCTGGTGGCAGCGCATATTGGGCACAGCGCCTTCGTGCGTCTCCTGCACATCGTAGAGGCCATTGTCCTGGTTTTGCCACAAGTCGATTCGCGCGCCCTCGACCGGTTTGCCCGTCTCGTCAAGGATTTTGCCGCCAAGCACAACTTCGGTACCAGGGTTGTCGCCTGCCATGTCGCCGCCGACTGTTAATTCGGGCGCGTTTTCGACGAAAAACGGTCCCAGGACACTGTATTCGGTGCCGGTATCAACACCCCGCCCCTTGATCATGTCGATGAGGGAGGACAGGCCCAGAATATCCGATGTAAGGATGAACTCGTTGCGCTCAGGCGTCGACATGTTGCCGGAGTCATGGAGATACTGAATGCCCTGCATCCACTCTTCAGGGCGCAGACCGACGTCGATGGCGAAGGCATGGAGATGTCTGATCAAGCTGGTCATCACCTCGCGCAACCGGTGGTCTGTTTCCACCGAGATGGTTTGCAGGACGGCATCAGTGACAGTGTTTTCGTTCAGGTTTCGCATTGGTATCCTCACCGCAGTTCGGCCTCAATTGTCAGGTATTGAGCCCTACTGGCCGTTCCGGGTCAACGCACTGTCGGACGCCTCTCCGTAGATGTTCGCATAGCGGTTGCGCAGGGTCTTCTTCTGAACCTTACCCATCGCATTACGCGGCAATTCATCCACGATGAAGATCCTTTTCGGCTGCTTGAAACGGGCCAATTTATCGCCAATTGCAGCCAGAACATGTTTGGGATCGAGTTCTATCGTCCCGTCAGGAACAACGACTCCGGTAACGCCCTCGCCGAAGTTCGGATGCGGAACGCCGACAACCGCGCTTTCCTTCACTCCGATCACGTCATCAAGGCACAGTTCGACTTCTTTGGGATACACGTTAAGGCCACCAGAGATGATCAGATCCTTTGCGCGACCCACGATCGACACGCGGCCTTCCTCGTCAATGCGCGCCATGTCGCCTGAAATGAAATAGCCGTCGGGCCGAAACTCTTCCGCCGTCTTTTCCGGCAGTTGCCAATAGCCGGAAAAGACATTGGGGCCAGAAATTTCCAGAACGCCGACCTCGCCGCGGGGCACCTCGTGGCCGGTCTTGTCCGCGCTCCGAACCGAAACACCGGGCAGTGCGAAACCAACAGTACCAGCTACCCGCTCACCATCCAGCGGGTTGCTGCAGGCCATGCCGATTTCCGTCATGCCGTACCGCTCGAGAATCCGCTGTCCGGTCCGAGCCTCAAAGGCCCGGAAAGTATCCTCCAGCAAGGGTGCAGATCCAGATATGAACAGACGGATATTCTGCGCCGATTCCGCCGTAAACGCCGGTGAACCCAGCAATCTCGTATAGAAGGTTGGCACGCCCATCATCACGGTGGCATCCAGAAGGCGGGAAATCACATCGGGCACGTTGAAATCTTTCTGGAAGATGATCCGCGCCCCGCTGGACATGGCGCAATGGAGAGCCACGAACAGGCCATGGACATGAAAGATCGGCAGGGCATGCAGCAAGACATCATCACTGGTAAAACCCCAGTATCTTCGTAGCACGAGAGCGTTGGAGGCCAGGTTTTCGTGCGTGAGCATGGCGCCTTTCGGTCGGCCAGTCGTCCCGGAAGTATAGAGGATTGCAGCAAGATCGGCCTTGCGCCGCGCGACAGGTGTTGCTTCCGATGACGCCGATACAGCTGCGGCCGTCAGGGTTCCACGACCGGCAGCATCAAGGGTCATGACCGCGCGGACACCAGCGTTCTCTGCCATGACAACTCCGGTTTCGGCGAGGGCCGGGTCGCAGACAAACACCGATGGTCTGGCGTCTTCCAGGAAGTACTGACGCTCAGACGCAGCATAGGATGTGTTCAACGGCACAAATACGAAGCCGCCATGCAGACATGCCAGGTAAAGTATCACGGCATCCGGCGATTTCTTGACCTGGACAACGATCCGGTCGCCCGGGGCTGCGCCACACTCTGTCAACACCCTTGTAAGTCGGGCAGCGCGATGGTCGATTTCGCCATAGCGAACCGGTGGAGCATCGCCGAGATCAAGGAAGACCGCATCGGGGTCTGCCGAAACGCACGATGTAAGAACATGATAGAGATTGTCGGACATGGGCGCCGATTCTGTCGGGAAGACACGCGGCTACTTGAGCACCGGCATCCTTTCAATCTCAAGCCGGCAAATCGCCCAAAGCCCCGTCCACGCCGTCATGAACGCAGACACTCGCCCAAGGGCGCTCGGCGCCGGTCGCGCATGGCGCCGGCGTCGAGGGTGTCTCGCCAGCGGTCCACTGCCTCGGCCATCCGGCCCTTGATGATCCCGGCCCGCGACGATCCCGGCCGGCGCCTGGCGACCGAGGGGGCGACAGCCCTCGCCCCGGTTCATCTGCCTGCATCTCCTTTACCACCTCGAACGCCTGTGGCAGGCTCCCGGTCGTTGCAGCCTGCCGTGGCATCGGGGTGCTCCTGTCCGTGGCTGTTACTTCACCACAGGGAGGACCCCGCTCCCGACTGACACATGAATCCCTGCGTCACCGTCACGGCCAGGGTCGTTGACAAGACCGATTCCGAAACCTTACAGAAGTTCGTCGCGGACCATACCGAAGAAGGGTCGAAGGTCTGCACCGAGGAGGCATCGGCTTGTCGGGGACTCCCCAATCGTGAAGACGTCGAGCACCGGTAACGCTGCGTCAACGAATTTTCCGGTCGTCACAGCGACCGTGAATTTCACATGATCGACATGATGCGGTTCCCGGTCGGTAAGCGATTGAAGTACAGGGATCTGATCGCCGGCAACGGAGTGCGAGAATGATCTTGCGCAATACGGGAGCAGTTGCATGACGTCCAGCATTTCAAGACTTGTCCGGAACGCTCTCGACGAGATTGCCGAGAAGAGTTTGCAGGCATCGGATGGGAAATGGCTGGAACATCTGACAGTACAGTGTGCCGTCGTGATCAGGGAATGGGATGTCGATGAAGCATGGCCATGGAACAGTGATTGGCCTGATCGTGAAAAACACTATCCGAATCGCACGGATATCGGGATTGATGTTGTTGCACGGCGTGCGAGTGACGGAGCCCTGATTGCCATTCAATGCAAGTCCAGACAGCTGGATGAGAACGGGCGCGGAGCAGACATCACCAAATCCGAGCTCAACAGTTTCCTTGCAACGTCAGACGCGTCCTTGTGGGCCGAACGATGGCTGGTGACAAACGGTGACGTTCACCTGGCCCGAGATGCTCTTTCTGCTCTCGGGCCAAACCCCAAACCGGTAAAGGTTGTCAATTTCCAGAGCGATCTTCTCAAGCAATGGGAAGCCGAAGCATCTCGATATTCAGATCAGGATAATGACGATGGGGTACAGACGAAAGACTCCATGCAGCGGGAGGCGATTGAAACCAGCGTCGGCATTCTGAAGAAACACGCGAGCATCAATGACCGGAGGGCAAGAGGCAGGATCATTCTTCCCTGCGCCACGGGCAAGTCCCGTATCGCCTTGCGTATCATCGAAGAACTGACAGAACCGGGACAGTCCTCGGCGGTTCTCTGTCCTTCCATTGCCCTTGTGGCGCAACTGCGCCGCGAATTCCTGATCAACAGCGAGAAGCCGATCAAGGCGATGGCCGTCTGTTCCGATGCCACCGCCGGAAGAGGCTCGGACCTGTCCAGGGACCAGACGGCGGACATCGGCTCTGCAGCAGCGTCGGAAGTAAAGGGTCTTGTGACGACCGATTCAGAAGAAATCCGGAAATGGATCGAGGATGTTGCAAGAGAACAGGACCGTATCGGCGTCATTTTTGGCACGTACCAGTCCAGTCACCGCATCGCCGATGCGCTTGAGGCCGGAAGCCGGGAAATTCAGGTGATGATCGCCGACGAGGCACATAGAACGGCTGGACTCAGACGAATGAGGGGATGGGAGGAAAGACTTCGGGATTTCACGGTCTGTCATGACGACCGGAGATTTCCGGCCAGGTTTCGCGTCTATCAGACGGCGACACCGAGAGTTTACGACACCGGCGGGAAATCAAGGGGAAACGATGACTGGGTGGTCAGGAACATGGACGACGCGGAGGTGTTCGGCGTTGAACTGTACCGCCGATCTTATGCTGACGCCGTTGCCAACGAATGGCTGACCGATTACCGAATTCTCGCACTCGGCGTGAATGACGAAGACGCCTACAGAACAGCAAACAGTTTGGCGGCCAGTCACGGAAAACTGTCCACGACCCAGTTCATGCGCGGGCTTGTTCTGGCTCTGGTGATGAGCGGTGGCGTTCGCCCGGACGATGAAGCCATCCGTTCCTCGATCAGCTTCATGAACACCATTCAGGCCTCGAAAGGAATGACCGAAGCGCTGCAATCCGAAACGGTACGGAACTGGGTACAGCGCAGACTTGAAGAAAACGGCACCGATTCGAAAGTGACCCGATTCAAGTTGCAGCATCTCGACGCTGCAAGCAATGTCACCGCCCGAGAAATGGCGAAGGCCAGATTGGCCGATGCAACAGACAACGAACCGTACGGAATCATCAATGTCGGCATCTTTGGCGAGGGCACAGATGCCCCGTCCTTGTCGGCTGTCGGCTTTCTCGAAGCACGAAAGTCGCCGGTGGATGTCATTCAGGCGGTTGGACGGGTCATGCGTCGCGCCCCGGACAAGAAGATGGGCTACATCATCTGTCCCATTCTGATTCCGCCACACACCGATGCGGAAACATGGTTGCGCAACAGTGGCCCGGATGACGGCTGGAGGGAACTCGGTCAGATATTGCTGGCCTTGCGCGCCCATGACAGTCGCATCGAAGACAATCTTGCGGATCTGATGGAGATCTATCTGCCTCCGGGACAGACGGGAGACATCGCTACCATGGTGACCGTCGGGAAGGAGGAAGACAAGCGGGTCAGCCATTACGGCCATATCGGCAGATCCGGCGATGTGGAGGCTGACATCGAGGATGTGCTGACAGGCAGGAAGAAACCACAGGATGTTTTCGTTTCACTGGACGACGTCCTTTCCCGGCCCCGCTCTGGCGTCGAGCGGATCATCGGCGCAAAACGCAATGCCGATGGCAGCATCGAGATGCGTGAGGCGGGGATCCGGAGAGACAAGCCCAGACCCGACGGAACACCCGGCCGGGTCAATGTCGAACAGTCAAAGAAAACCGGCAGGGATGCGGTCAACGGCAAGACAGGCGTCAAGATCGACTGCAGGAAACGGACAGGAAGGACGCAGGAAGAGCGCACCGACGCGCATGTCAGGAACCTGTTCGATCGTCTGGATGCGGACAAGATGGGAATCTGTGTCAACCTGCTCTCGAAGTCGGGTCTTGGTCGAAATCGCGCCGAACGGGATGTGAACATCCTCGAGGACAGCATCGGGGAGGCGAAGCGCCACCTGCACCAGGATGATCTGGGTCCAACACTGGACAGGCATTTCGGTCTTGACGCGCTTCCAGAGGAAACGCGCACCGGACATGCGGACGGCTGCACCATTGCATCCCTCTTGCTGATGAACGCTGCCCTGCTGCACCAGCGCATCGCGGCGGGCAAATGGCTTCCCGGAATCACCGGCATGGAGTCGGCCAAGAGCGCCACGGATGCCGTCCGGGAATTGCAGAGTCAATGGAATCGCGTTGCCCGTCACGACTTTCTGCCGGTGATGGAACCGGCCATCGAGATTATCGACGAAGTCGAAAAGTCGGGACGACGGGAAGGGCTTAATCGTGCACTTCGCCATCTTGCGGCCGAAGCGGAGCGCATTGCGGAAGATTATGCGGATCTTGGTTCGGACCACGCCGGTCCCCTGTTCAACAAGGTGATGGGAAACCAGGCTTCGGACGGCGCCTTCTTCACACGCCCTCCCGCCGCCGCGCTGCTGGCGCGATTGACACTTAATGTCGCAGGCGGGGGGGGTACAGTTGGACTGACAGGCAAACATGGCTCGCGCATCGCTGCATGGACCTGGCATGCGGTTCGGGGACGCTGCTTGCCGCGTTACTCGCCGACATGAAGCGACGGGCGAAAGAGCAGGGTGCGAATGAAGCCGAACTGGCGAAGATGCAAAGGCTGGCAGTCGAGGAGTTGATCGCCGGACTCGATTTCAATCCGGTTTCCATGCAACTGGCTGCCGCACAGTTGACCGCAGGCAACACCGACGTTGCCTATCGACGGATGAATCTCCATCGAATGCCGTATGGACCCAGGGACGGCGGCGGCGTTTCGGCGGGTTCACTCGAACTGCTCGGACAATCGGCCATCGTGAAACAACTCGATCTCGGCGATCGGGAAATCGATTCCGAAAGACTCCGGATGTCCGGCGACGATCCCCTGCTTGAGAATGCTGTTGATGCGGTACGGAATGCTTGCATCGCCATCATGAATCCGCCCTTCACGAACCGCACCAAGATGGGCGGCAAATTCGAAAGGAACATCCAGAAAAACATGCGTGACCGCGTTGACCACCTTGAGGGGATGCTGGTCGCCGCCGACTCAAGAATGGAAGGGTTCGGCGACAAGAACTCGATTCGGCCGCTGTTTGTCGCGCTTGCGGACAAATGCCTTGATCCTGAAGACGGCGTATTGGGGATGATCAATCCGACAATCGCGCTGACAACCACGTCCGGGCGACAAGAACGCATCGTTCTGGCACAACGCTTTCACATCCACACACTGGTTACATGCCATCAGCCCGGGCAGATCAGCCTCAGCCAGAACACGGCAATCAACGAGAGCATGATCATCGCCAGACGGCATGACGGGCCGAAACCGCCGACGCGCATCATCGGTCTCGATCGAATGCCTTTGGACGAAAACGATGTGGCGGAGCTTTGCCGGCACCTTGAAGAACGCAAAACCGGGCTTCTTCCAGACGGATGGGGTGAAGTCTCCGAATGGCCGACAAGGCGCATCGAGGTGGGCGACTGGTCGGCGGCAGCTTTCCGGTCGCCGGAACTGGCCGAAGCGGCCATGCGGATCACGAACGATGCAAGTCTGTTGCGGCTCCGGGACCAACGCATGATACCGGCGGCTACGGGCCAACTGCTGCGCGGCAAGTTCAAGGCGTCGCATGCCGGGGTGCCGGGCAGTTTCCCGATCCTGAAATCAAAGGGCGCTGACGGACAGATGCGTATTCGGGCCATGCCTGACGAGTACTGGGCCCCAAAGGAAGAAGATGGCCAGACTGAAAGTATTCTGAAAAAATCGGGGTATCTGTTAATCTCTGCAGGCCAGCGAACTGGCACGGGACGCCTGTCCGCTGTTGCCAGCGAAAACAGATACGTCGGAAATGGCTGGATGCCTGTTTCCGGCATGTCAAAAAAACAGGCAAAGGCTGCTGCCGTTTTTCTCAGCTCAACGATCGGTCGATTGCAACTGATGCGAAATCCTGGGCGTACACTGGATTTTCCAACCTACAGCGCTGAAGAAGCTGCAAATCTCAGAACCCCCGATCTGACTGACCAGACATGTGTGGAGCGATTGGCGCGGTGTTGGGAACATACCGCCAAAATGATTGTGCCGCAGTTCCGCGACGGTGAATGTGAAGTGCGACGGCTGTGGGACGAAGCGGTTGCCAGCGCGTTGGGGTGGGACGAAGATCATCTGACAACACTTCGGCAATTACTGCATCGCGAGCCCCACGTGCGAGGACTGGGCTGCAACCAGTACGGTTGAATGGCCATGTGAATCATCACGGCAACCGACAGGAATGGGCGGGTTGCAGTGTCCTGGCAGAGCGCCTGGAATCCGGATGTCGACGTTCAACGACATCTTTGGCGGCCAACAACCGACGATACCCGCACCACTTCACGAAACGCCATGAAACCCGGGGACGTCACTCTCGTTCGTTCATCCTGTCAGCCAGCAGACAAGGCGGAACCGGAAAGGGAAGTCGACGCTCACAAGGAAGACGGAACGCTGCCGCCGCCCGAAGAACTGGCTCAAGCCGTGCTTCAGGATGTCAACGTCAGGTGGAAGGACCGGCCCTGATCGGCACCATCGGACATGATTCCCCTCTATTGGCCGGACCGGTCCAGACGTTTGCGAATCCGGGCGGCAAATTTCGGGCGGTCTTTAAGCAACGGCAGAAGCTGGCCCCAGTATTTTCTGCCTGCGGCCTCCTGACCCAAGTCAAAGGCGTTCTTGCCCAGATAGTACAATGCCAGCGGATGCTGTGGCTCCAGTTCGTAGAGGCGTTTGACAAGCGTAATAATGCCTGGAGCAATGGGCTCGCCCTGTTTCTGGGTCCGAGCGACCGACATGGCATAGGCAGTCAGAACGCGGACATTCTTCGGCGCCAACGCTGCTGCTTGAGCGTAGGCTTCCGTCGCCTTCTGATGTTCGCCCATGACGCCGTATGCCCGACCCAGACGAAGCCATCCAGCAAGATCACCGGGATTCTCCCTGATTCGCCCCGCCAGCCGGTCAACCATGCCGCGGATCATTTCGCGGCGCTGTTCCGGTGTCATGCGCTCGGCAGCGCGAATATCGTCCGGCGTCGGACCGCGGCGCGGCTCCTGGACCGTCAGGTTGGCCGGATAGGACAGTTCGGGCCGGCCGGTCAGTGCGTACAACGCCAAGCTCAAAATCGGCACGGCAAGGGCAAGCAGCATGACGGCCGACTTTGACAGGCCGTGCGACCGCAGCGCATCTTCGGTTTCCTTTTGAGCGCCAGTTGTAGCCAGGACACGACGCCGGATCTCGTTGCGAGCAGCTTCCGCTTCATCTGGCTCGATTATGCCGCATTCAAGGTCACGTTCCAGTTCTCGTAACTGATCGCGATAAACCTCAACATCATAGCCATGCTGGTTGCGCGCCGCCTGATCATGGCGCGCACCAGACAGACCCCGCCATGCAATGGCAAGGCCGGCAGCGGCACTGAGCGCTACGGCAACCACCCAAATCATGGGAATTTATATCCCCGATTGGCAACCAGAAAAAGTTTGAGCACTCGGTTGGGCCATTTTTACGACAAGTTGTGCCAGCAACTCGCCCATTTGGGCGTCACCAATCGAGTGAACAAAATGATCACGCCTTGTCGCTCTGCGGTCAAGCTTGAAATTGCGCGGGACGGTCCGCTTTCGACGGCGTTGGGCGGTTTGGCTGTATTACTGAAGTGCTAGCCTGGAGGCGGGTTTCGACGGTCGACGGCACGGTTGGCTAAGTGTTCAAGGAACCTCGCTCCAGCAACAGCCAAGACACCCACAGGTTCGTTTTGGCGGAAATGGGTGATGGAGGTTGATTCGGAGAATTTACGGTCCTGTGAGGTGGTCCCGGAATTTTGGACAGTTGGTCAAGGTGTATTCCACCGTTCACGGAGGAATACGCGATGACGAGGCGACGGAAGTTCAGGCCTGAGTTCAAGGCGAAGATTGCGCTGGAGGCGCTGCGCGGCGACAGGACGATTCAGGAGATCGCGTCGCACCACCAAGTTGACCCCAATCAGGTGAGTACATGGAAACGTCAGGCGATGGACGGCCTGGGCGAGGTGTTCTCGAACGGCGTCGACCGGGCAGCCCGGGACCATGAGGAGGAGGTTCGCGATCTTCATGCCAGGATCGGTCAACTGACGGTGGAACGGGATTTTTTGGCCAGAGGGCTCAAGCGATGAGCCGGCCGATGGTGCGCCGCGATGTTCCTGGCCTGAGCTTGAGCCGTCAATGCGAGGTTCTGTCGATCAGCCGGTCTTCGCTTTCTTGCAAGCCGAAGGGGGAGAGTGCGGAGACGCTGGCGCTGATGCGGCGGCTCGACGAGCTGTTCCTGAGGTATCCGTTCCACGGCTCGCGGCAGATGGTCCGTCACCGTGTCCGCCGGCTGATGCGCCTTCAGGCGGTCTGCCGGGCGCCGAGGACCAGCCAGCCGCACCCGGAACACCGGATTTATCCGTACCATCTCAAGGGCCTCGCCATCGAGCGCCCCGACCATGTCTGGTGCGCGGACATCACCTGCATCCCGGTCAACCGCGGCTTCCTTCATCTGGTCGCGGTCCTGGCCTGGCGGCTGTCGAACACCATGGATGCCCGGTTCTGCGTCGAGGCCTTGAATGAGGCGCGCGACACCTGCGGCAGGCCGGAGATCTTCAATACCGACCAGGGCAGCCAGTTCACCAGCTTCGACTTCACCGGCCGGCTCAAGGATGCCGAAGTGACAATCTCCATGGACGGCCGCGGCCGCTGCATGGACAACATCTTCATCGAGCGGCTGTGGCGCGCGCTCAAATACGAGGCGGTCCATCTGCACGAACTCACCGATGGCTTCCACGCCGAGCGTGTCATCGGCGAGTGGATCGGCTTCTGCAACACCGAGCGTCCCCATTCGGCGCTCGGCGGCCGAACGCCGGCGGAAGCCTGCGGCGCGCGCCAGCCGGTGGATATGATGGACAAGGCGACCGCCTTGTCCACATCCCCACAGGCTCAACAACAGCAGGAAAATCTGACAAACAGGATTCTGGCGGCATGATCAGACAACGGAATACACCTTGGCAACGCCGTCAGACTGTCCAAAATTCCAGGACCACCTCACCGTTCACAAGAACACGGTGTTCAAGGAGGAGGAAATTCTGGGTGCGCTCGACAGCTTCAGGGATGGCACCGAGGTGGAATTGGTGCAGATCGTGAAGAGCGTTCCGTGGAAGGGGATACGGTTTGACGAGCGGAAGCCGCCGACGCCGCACAACTATCCCGTCGAACGGGGAACGTACATTCCAATCGAATGCGATGAGGCGCTGCTTTGGACGCAGGGAAGTGTCACCGGGGTTCACGTACGAAATTCGAGCAACAATGTATACAAGGAGGGCCCGCTCAGGCCGACGCCTTCTCCGATATTGCTGCGCCGGTTCACGGGCGCTGGGGGCTGGCATGAAACGTGCGCTGCCGTCGTAGGGCTTACTAAAATGGATTGGAACAACAATACACTCTACAAGAAGCTGCCAGCCACACTGGTGTATTCGAAGTATTTTGCAGACATTGTGCAGCAGAATCCGAATATCGTTGATACGGTCTATGATTTTCGTAACTTCATGTAGAGTCGAACAAACCCGCGATGATGAGGAGCGAGCGAGTTTCGTAGATTGATTATTAGGTAACGTCAGGAGTCATGTGTCAGGGAGAGTGGGGTACTGATTCCCTGCGACCTGCTTTCGTGGATGAAGACCGCGTGGATGATGCGGTCCGTCGATGTCCGGTCTTGGAAGGTTCCCGTGGGCCGTGTTCGTCTGCTGACATCCCGTTCCGCGGCGCTCTCGCTGCCGGCGCGCCGGAAGTCGACGATCTCCTTCCTGCCGTCGTGGCGGATGCCGAGCGCCACCGGAACCGGCCTCCCGAGCGCGCCGTCGAGCCTCAGCGCCTTGCAGGCATTCTTCGGCGGCCGGCGGTGGAAGGCGTCGACCGACCGGTCGAGCGTCCCGGCGACCCGGCTCACCGTCGCGGCCGGGACCGGGCGCCCGAGCAGGGCGAGGAGGACCTCGCCGACCTTGCGGGTCGAGAGCCCCGGAACGACGCCGGCCGGGATCGCACGGTCGATCTCCGGGGCGCGCCTTGCGGAGCCCTTCGGAACTCCGGTCGGGCACAAGTGCCGGGTGCGCGGCACGTCGCGTTCGATGTCGCCGGTCGCGCATGGCACCGGCGTCGAGGGTGTCGCGCCGGCAGTCCGCTGCCTCGGCCATCCGGTCCTCGATGATCCCGACCCGCGAAGATCCCGGCAGGCGCCTGGCGACCGGGCGGGCGACAGCCCTCGCCCCGCTCCGCCTGCCTGCATCTCCTTCACCACCTCAGAACGCCTGTGGCAGTCTCCCGGTCGTTGCAGCCTGCCGTGGCATCGGGGTGCTCCTTCTTGCGGTTGTCGTGAACCACAGGGAGTACCCCACTCCCACCTGACACATGAATCCTTGCGTCACCCGCGGGTCGAAGGCAATTGCACAAGGCGATGGTTCACTCTAAATTTCATAATGAGCAAGAGGAATCGGGTAGACACAGATGAGAGTTGAGCCAACGCCGCTCGCAACAGGAATTCCGACTGAAGTGCCGCTGCCCGAAGCGCCTCTCGTGCGGGTCATCGCGCAGATTCGGTTCCCGCCGATCCTTTTGATCCGCAAGGAGGACAGTGTCGCCGATTTCCAGGAGGCGTTGCGTACCGACTACCCGCACCTGCAGAGGAGCGAGGTCAGAAACATCGACATAAGGCCGGGCCAGGATCCCAATGTCTCGGAAGCAGTCATATGGCGACTCGCCGACCGGCAGGAACCAGCAACATGGCGCGTGTCGCTCGGCGTGGATTTTGTCGCACTCGAGACCTGGGGGTACAGCAGTCGCCAAGACTTCCTCGGTCGTCTTCGAACGGTCCTTGCGAGTGTGGAAGCCTGCTTTCAGCCAGCCGAAGCCCAGCGTGTCGGATTGCGTTACATCGACAGGCTGGAGGGCGAGGCTGTGGACAGGATTGGCGATCTCATTCAGGGGAACGTCCTCGGAATCCTGCAGCCCGGCATAGGGCAATTTGAGCCGCTTCGAGAGGCGACGGTCCATTCGATGACCCAGGTGCAGTTTCAGGCGGCAGAAGGCATGATCCAGGGGCGATGGGGCAACATGCCGCCGAATGCAACTTACGATCCTGAAACCCTGCAACCAACAAGCAAGCCTAGCTGGGTGCTGGATTTAGACATGTTCTCGCCGCATGCATCGCCATTCAGGTCGGAAGAGCTTGTGGCCATTACAGGGGCTTTCGCCGAGCGTATCTATTCGGTATTCCGGCTGATGGTCACCGACGAGTTCCTGAAGTTCTACGGAGGAACGCCATGACCATGGCAGCGGTGCTTCCGATGCCGGAGTCGGCTACGTCGACTGGAGGCCGCCACCGGGCGGACACACTCTACCCGGCAGGCGACGGGGAGACGAATGTTATCGCGCTGGACGCGTTCCGTTATCCGGGAACGGCTGTTGGCCCCCAGCAGGTTCTGCGCACAGACATGACGTCATCGGGCCCCATAACCGCGGCATGCATTCCGGTCGGACAGACCACGGCGGAAGCCGTCCTCGAACTCAGACGCCGTTCGGGTTTGACATGGGATTTGTTGAGCGAACTCTTCAATGTCTCGCGTCGTACCGTTCACCACTGGGCCAATGGCAAAGCACCCTCCGCACAACACGAGCGGGAGATCCGCTGGACGCTTGATGCGGTTCGACATCTTGACGAAGGGAACCGCCGTGCGACGCGTGATCGCCTCCTGACGGCTGCCAACGGCCTATCTCCCTTCGACCTGCTCGCAACGTCGCGCTATGCGGATGTGCTGCGCCAGACTGCAGGAGCAGCGGCGGCAAATTCCGTTCATCGCCAAGCCGCACTTTCGGAGGACGAATGGGCGAGGCGCCGACCGACACCGCCAGCTCTTCTTCTCGACGCGACAGGGGATCGCCCGGAAATACCGGTCGGGAAAACGCGCATCGCCCGCCCGGCGAAGAAGAAACCGAGGGAATGACGGTTACGGAGGAGCAGGCCGACGCGGTTGACGAGGAACTCCGGCACTGGCGTCAGGGCGATGTGTCGTGCGACGTCGGTCTGGAGTTCATGCATCTCGCCGATCTCTCCCGACCGCACAGCCCGGTATCATTGGAGGCTAATACCGAAGGGGATGACGAAACGCAAACCACTGGGGTAACGACGGTTGCGGAAGAGGTTGCCGGCGTTGTCGTGTTGACCCAGACCTGTGATATTGTCCGGTCATGCCGGGACCGGCCCTATGTCGAAGTGGCGCCTCTGGTGAGGCTGGACAGCGACCTAGTGGACCAAGTCCGTCGTTTGAAGAGGTCTGCATTCGCTTACATATCCGCCACGGCAGAGCACGGTCTCGTCGCCGATCTCGACCGCATCATGACTGTCGAAAAGGCCGTGGTTGCGAACTGGACGAGAATCCCCGGTTGGCAAACGAAAGCAGAGAGTCGGGAGTTTGCCCGCGCGATCGCACGAAAGCGTTCGAGATTCGCATTTCCTGACGATTTCGTTAGCGCGGCAGACCGATTTCGGCGCCGTCTGACAGAAAAGCACAATCGAGCGAGCCCAGAAGGCGGCCATTTGCGGGCACTTCGTGAAATCCGCGTCCGGGCTGCGCCCTCATGGTGCGCCGACGATGTGGAGTTGACGATCTGGTTCATCAAAGATCGCGATCCTGACGACCGTAATTCTGACTGGCCCGGGCAAGTGGAAAGCTGGGTCGCGCTCTTCGACCAGTCCGGCCGTTTTCGGGTGATATCCCGGATCGCATGTCGTCTCGACGACATCACGGCGCGCGATTATGTCGAAAGCGACGAACTTGACTTCGATGGCCTGTCCGTCGACCGGGCCCGCCGATAAATGCTCCACAGACCATGAAAAGTGATGGGAATTATATACGAAAGTGACCAAAACTAGGCTGATGCTACTGGCAATCCCAGCCGGGCAATCAGGTCATCTATTGTTCTGATTTCCAAGTTTTACTGATTTTCTTTTGTCGTTCTGCGGTATCCAGGGTGTGCAGACAGAAGCGTTTGATGGTGGCGAGGATGTCGTCTGCCGACCTTGTCCAGCGAAAGGGTCTGGGGTTGGCGTTGACGGTGTCGATATCGTCTCGGATGGCCTGTTCAGGTTCCCGGGTCGCGCGATGGTCCCCGCGCCGGAGTTGCTTTTCGGTCAGGGCGGCGAAGAAGCGCTCGACCTGGTTGAGCCAGGAGGCGCCGGTCGGGGTGAAGTGGCCATGCCGGCGCTGGATGGCGGGCGTCTTGCGGGTGGCGTGGTTGTCCATCACCAGATGCACGTCGAGGTCGTCGGGGACCCGGGCCTCGAGGCTGCGCAGGAACTCACGGCTGCGGTGGCGATGTCCAGCGCCGCGAACAGGGTGGTGGTGCCGTGGCGCATGGGGTCGTGGGTCCGCCGCGCGACCTGGCCTGGCCGCATGGGCAGCAGCGGCTGGGTGCGGTCGCGCGCCTGGACCTGGCTCTTTTCGTCGACGCGGAGCACCAGTGCGCGCTCGGGCGGGTCGAGACAGAGGCCTGTGATGTCGCGTACCTTGTCGACGAACAGCGGGTCCGCCGACAGCCTGAAGGTCTCCGAGCGATGCGGCTGCAGGCCGAAGGCTTGCCAGATCCGGTGGATCGTCGACGGCGCAGGCTCCAATGCGTGGCCCCGGGCGGCGTCTCTTCCAAGGTGCGGGCGATGATCTCCGCGATCTCATCGTCGCCGATCTGGCGCGGCGCCCCGGAACGCGGCGCGTCGCAGAGCCCGTCGAGCCGGTGCTCGGCAAACCGTCGGCGCCATTTGCCGACCGTCGTCGGGTCGCTCCCCACGATCGCCTTGTTCTCCAGACCTTCCGCAGCCGCCAGAACGATCCGGGCACGTCGCGCCAGACCCCGGGCCGTCTTGCGCCGGCCCGCCAGACCTTCCAACGCGCGACGCGCCGCTTCCGACAAGCTGATCGCAACCGCTACCCTGCTCACCCGTCAGCCCTCCAATACAACCAAACCTCTTGCAAAATTAGCAGCCTGAGTGATGACGGCAGCAGTCATGGGATCGGTTGGGCCGCCGAGGGACGTCTTGGGGGCAACGAGAGTATCGGACAGGGTCCGCGCGGGGTCTTTGGCGCGTTTGAAGACGAGCGTTTTGTGGCCGTGCCCGTTGGGGGGCACAGCGTGGGATCAGTGGATCTGGTTGGCCGGCACCATGGCGCGGCGAGGCGGATGATCCGGTCGGCCGCGAGTGCGAGCAGGCCGGACATCGGATGGCCGGCGACTTTCGCGGGGCCCCGCATCCGGACATGAAGGGCGCCGAACGCGTCCTCGAGGCGGGCGTTGGTCCTCTCGACGACAGGGCGGACACGGTATCGGACGGTTCGGGCGTCGGGACAACCGGCGGCCCGCCGAGCCCGGGCCTCGCGGTTCAGGTCGTCCTCGAGGGCCTTGTCGCGGCGGGGGTTGGTGGCAATGATCGGGACAGGGCCGAGACGTTCGCTGACCGTGTGTATCTCCGTCGCGTCACAGGCACCGTCCATGAGGTCGTGGAGGTTCACGACCCGGCCGGCAGTCATGGTGGCCAGGGGCATGGCGACCCGGGAGTCGTGCAGGGAAGCCGAGGTGAGGATGGCGCCGAGCGGCACGCCGCAGTCGGCCGTGTCGACAGGGAGCCTGCAGCCGCGCCAGGTTTCCCGGATCCCGCGGGCGTTCTTCTTCGTGCCCCGGTCGCAGACCTTCGGGAGGTCGGCGAGCATTGCGTCCAGGCTCATGCCGCCCGCCTGCCGCTCGAGACGGGACGGTGTCTTCGGCCTCTCTTCTCCCTTGCGCGGGCGACCGGGCCGGCGCTTCGGCTTCGCCGCTTCCCGACCCTCGATGGCGGTGGCGTCCCGCGACACATGACCGATGAGCGTCTCACCAGGCGCATCGACCACCAGGGCCTCCTCATCCGCTCCGCAAGACGCGAGGCGGAGAACTCCGCAAGGGCCCGCGAAAACGTCGCCTCGCCCGGAATGGCCCCGAGGCGGGACCAGCCGCACAATCGCCGCAGCGCCGGGTCCGCCCCGAGCCTGTCGATCAGGTGCCGCGTCGTCGGAAGGTCCCGCACCGCCCTGGCCGGAAACGCCCGCGCAAGAGCGCGGCGGTCTTCCGGATTCCGACCCGGCCCGCTTCCCGGCGCGCCCACGACGCCTTCGACGCCGACCAGATCAGGCGCCGCCACGAAACGGCGGTGCGTCCCAGGCAGAGGACCCACCTCCTCCGCCAGCGCCGGGAACAACTCCCCTTGAAACCCGTGCCTGAAACCGGACAGCTTCGCGCTCAGGGTCATCGGGGTTGTCTCCCTGGTCGCTTGTGGGCTCAAACTCAAGATACCACAGGGCGACCCCGAAACCCGACCCTGCCCCAAAATCAGCCGAAATCCCGTCTGTTCGGACGGTTCTGCAAGAGGCTCGACCATGAATGTCGGCGCGCAATGCCCCGGTCTCGCCTGATCCGGTCGGTTCCCCTCTTGTTCAGCAGGAAGACTGTTGCATCGATTTCAATTCCCGAATTATCCTGCCAAGGCGGGCCACCAGTTCCTGTCGGTGCTGAACCGCGTCGTCGTGGCTCACAGCCCATGCTCTGTTATCGCCGTTGGCGCTGGACACATCTTCAGTGAAGTTGTCCTTGGAAAATTGATCTACCCACTGCTCGAGCTTCACCCGCAATTCTTCAGGAATCTCTTTGTCAAAATTATCCGCGCCAAATGAGAAATTCTTGGTGCGGTACCACCCCCCCTTTCCTGGCTGCGGATACAGCCAGGCAACGTCGATGTGGTTTTTCCAGGCCGGGCAATTTACTCGAATCGTTACGCTTTGCTTTCTGTAGTACACATAACCGCCCGATTGTTCTGCAGCTTCCAGCAGGCTGCTTGCCGCATCGCGTGCCTCCTTGCTTTCGAACCCTTCCAAAAATGCTGCCCGTGTAAGTTCGGGACTAAGGCCACTAGAGGAACCCGCCCCCAATCGTCCGATCACCTTCGGAACGAGTGTTTGGGCGGCCTCGTCGTAGAAGCGCTTGATCTCCACGGCCAGCACCTCGATCCCTGGCATCTCCGCGTTGAGAAACGTGACCACCTTGGCCAAGGAGTCTGGTATGTCGTCTGCCACGAAGAGCAGGCGGAGACGCTTTGTGTCCAGATTCGTCGATACCCGGTCCCAGAACCCGTCCGCGTCAACCTCTTCATTCTCTTGTAGCAGAGCGGCCAAAGCGTCGCCCGGTTCGACGCCCCTGGCACGGATTTGTTCTTCGAAATCGTCGCGCAGCTCTTCCGCAGGCCATGTCTTCGATGCATGCGCCGCATACTCCAGCATCTGTCCAACGATGCTGCGTCGTATTTCCGGATTTGAGCCCCGCTTCACCTCCACCAGTGTCGGAATCGCGTCCTGGTCGATCATCAGGAGGTCGATCGCCCACCAAGCGCCTTCACCGGGGGATGATGGGATCCCCTTCTCTCGTTTGATGAGAATCCATCGACGCGGGTCTCCGGGTCGGATCTGCTCGCCGTCAAGAAGTTCCGGGTGCTTCGCGATCAGTTTCTGAAGCTCATCCTCGGTGGAAAATGATGTTTCATTCAAGGCTTTCAACGTCCCTTCTTCCGTCGAGGTATAGATACGTTCAGGCATCATATGTTCCTTGCGCGGACTGAGTAGCGGTTGGCAATCGATGTCCGGTCCCGGAAGGTTCCCGTGGGCCGTGTTCGTCTGCGGACCTCGCGGAACCGTCGTTCGCCGGCGCTGGTGGTCCTGACCTGCCTTCGCTCGGCAAGGGTCCTGCAGCGGAAGCAGGCGAGCAGATCGTCGAGATCGTTGCGCAGGCAGTCGACGGCCCCGATGGCCCTGGCGATGTCGCCGCCCCCGCCGCATGCCCGGCACCGAACGGTGCGGGCGTCGGCGGGGAAGCCGGGGATGGTCTGCACGGCATCCTGAAGGAGAACGGCCTCGGGCCGCACCGGGTCAGGACCTTCAGGGTGTCCCGCGATCCGAGGTTCGGGATCAGGGCCCGCGACTTCGTCGGCCTCCGTGTCGACCCGCCCGACCATGCCGTCGTCCTTTCGGCGGAGGAGAGCGAGGACGCGAACGCCACCGGTTTGGGTGAGCGTGCGAACCGGATACAGGCGCTCGGGCGGACGCAAGAGGCCCCTGCCCGTGACGCCGGGCCATGCCGGGACGCGGACACACGACCTTCCCCGACCCTGTCGCCGATCAAGCGATACTTCCCCGACACGGTGCCCGGCAAGGAAATCAAAACAAGTTGACGCTTGTGGTGGCCGGCCGCCAGCGCCGTACAGATCAGGCTTTCGAGACCGTATTCGGAGGTGTCGGTGGTCACCACTTGCGCTCGACACTCAGATCGGAACCTCCCGAACCTGGCCAGGCTCGACTTCCTGGATGGCCGCACGGATCTCCTTCGTTCGATTCTGCACTCGTGGCCATGCCGTGGCCATCATCAGCACGACGATCGCCAACCGGCTGCCGGTCAGGTTTTGCTGGTACCGCATGTTCTGGTCTGTGGTGACGATGACCTCATAGCCGTCCTCCTCGGCTTTTCGGATGAACTCCCCGTTTTCCAGCAACTCCCATCCCCTCTCTGCGGATCGGTCCACGGAATGCTCTGGGAGGTGATGCAGAAGGGGCGCCGGAGTCCCGTGGTCGAACAGGATTTTCACGCTTCGGCGGGCGTCTTGAGGGATTCGGTTTCGTGTTTGAGGACAGCGGCCACCTGCCAAGCCTGCACCTCGGGATACCACTCAAGAAACTCCTTCACGGTGGCTCCGCTCTCAAGGTTCTCGAAAAGGGCGTAGACTGGCACCCGGGTTCCCCTGAAGGCCCAGTCGCCGCTGATCTTGCGGGCATTGCGTTCCACCGCCGGGCAGTTTGTCCAGTTCGTCATGGGCTTGCCTCCTTTCCCAATGAGTTTTCGGGAAATCGTGGATTGGATTGGGAATTACATACCTGATTACCCGTCACGCGGCCAGTCGAGCATATGATTCCCGAACTTTTTCCGACCTGGTTTGAATAACAAAGGGGGTCAATCCCCTCGGAGTTTTATCTCACGGCCGATGTCAGTGCACATGGACAGATTGTTTGCCGTCTCCTTCCGGGGACGGCTTCGAATGCGCTTTGGCTGGAGCGGACTCCTGAAGACCGGCGCATCTTGTACAATGCGGCACTGGAAGAGCGCATCGGCTGCTACCGGAAAACCGGCAAGACGATCAAATGCTTCGACCAGTGCAGGTCCCTGACGCAATGCCGAAAGGACGGCATGGACGGGCCTCTTCGGATTTAGCGCGGAACCCTCAAGCGTCCGGGCGAGGCATGCAGGGGGTTTTTCCGCAGGGTCAGGGTTTCCCCGGTTCAAGGGAAGGCATTTCCGGAGCGGCATGTCGATTGCCGAAGGCGTCAAGGTCAGGAACGGGGGACTTCACATTCCCGGATCTGGAAGGATGCGGATTCGACGCAAGGGCGGAAACCCGTACCCGGATGCAGGATCGGATCGACCTCGCGCGTGACGGACAACACCATGTCGTCGCCCTGCCAACCGCCCGCAGGTGCCGGAATGCGCACGCCTGACGCGGCATGTTCGAATGTGCAGCCCGTGACAGCGGTCACGTTCCAGATGGCCGCCGGAATTGCCTTGTTTCGATCCGGTAGCGCTCCGTTCGCCCGATCAGCGGCACCCGGTCTTGTTGGCGGTCCGGTCAGCCGCTTCCGCGATCAGGTCCATGACCTGCGTGTCTTCATCCGTGACCGATGCCGGGATCTCGAGTTGCGTCCCGGCTTGTTCCGGACTCACAATCTCGGGCGCGCTGCCGGCCATCTTCAGGCCCTGTGAGGCTGGCCGCCTGTCCGGCATCAACAAGGCTCTTGCAGTTCCTCGCCTGCACGGTCAGGTCAACCCGGAAGACGCGGCGCGCATCCGGTGAAATCTCGGCATTCGACTGTCTGGACAACGAGTCGGCGATCCGGTCCGCCCGGTGCTGAAGACGCGCCGACTCTCGCGCCGGCTGGTGCCCCCGCCTTCGCCGGTGATCAGCGAAACCGATCCCGCGCCGTGCCCCAGCAGGCGCGGCAGCAGAATCCGTAGAATGTAGCAGCGCCCCTTCAACTTCTTGCCCCCGACGGGCGCTGCCGACCCTGCGAGGAGCCTGTCCGATACTCTCGTTGCCCCGAAACGTCCCTCGGCGGCTCGACCGAGCCCATGACTGCTGCCGCCATCACTCGGACCACCGATCCTGCAGGCGGGCCGTGCCGGTGAATCTTGGGCTGGACACGGCAGGTACGGTGGGAGATCTCCTCACGTGTGCTCCCTCGCTGGAATATCGTGCAAAAGCAGTTGCCACCCTGGTAACCGGAACACGGTACCCCGCTTCGCGATCTCTCCTTGCAGCCGCGCCAGGAGTCTGCGCCGCACCGGACCGTCCTCGAACAGCGCCAGACTCTCCGCAATCTCTGATTGAGTGGCGCGCAGGAAGGCGGTGAGTTGGGCAATATCGACACAGTAGTGGCGGTCGTAATCGCGCCAACTTCCGCCGAGCCAGCCCGCGCCGCTGGCCGCTCTTTCGCCAAAGCCGACTGCCGCGGGCGGATCGCATGGATGGCCCGCCAGCGCGGTGCCAATCAGGCGTTCGAGGCTACGCTCGCTCGTATCGGTTGTCATTTGGCAGTCGCTACGACGCCGTCAACCCAGCCTTTCTCGATGAGTAGATCGGCCGCCAACCCAATCTGCCATGGCGAGAACTGCCTCTTGCGATTGTTCCAGTCATGGGTCAGCGAGACAAGGTCTTCGCGCGATGCAGGTCTGTCGCTTTCCAGGACCCAATGCACCGTCGAAAGCAGTTCCAAACCGAATGGCGACTCGAAACCTTCCACAAGTTCTGTCACCCGTTCGAAGCGTTTCCGGGTTGTGGGGGAGCGGTCGAGCGCCGCATCGGCGTCTTCGACCGCACCGGGTACAAGTTCAAGCGGCTTGTCCGGTGCGTCACCGCCGTCCGCATATCCTGAGATAAAATATCCTTCGATCTTGTTGAGGACGTGCCGCAGGTTCTCGGCATACGGACCATACTGCCCCTTCATGTATCTCAACTTCAGGGGCTGACCGGCAATCTGCATGAAATACATCAACTTGTGGACTTCCAGCAGCGTGATGAATGGATCGAGCAGACCGTTCAGGTAGCGACTCATCAGACCGACCAATGCCGCTCTGCCATTGGTCATCGTCGGAATGGTCTGGCTGCGGACCATGCTGCTGACCTCTGGTGCCCCCCCGGGCTCGAAAACCACTACATCCAGATCGTTGAAGCCTCGTAACCTGTTTTCGATACATGCCCGCACGACGTTCCAGTCCAAGCCGCCAAGGCCGCTGCCGAGCGGGGGCATCGCGATCGAGTGGATGTCGCGTTGGCGGATCACGGTCACGAGATCCTCCAGGCCAGCCTCGATATCCTCGACCCGGCTGTTGCCGCGCCAGTGCCGTTTGGTCGGAAAATTGATGATGTAGCGCGGGTTGGTAAGCGTGCCGGTCTCGAACACGAACATGTGTCCGGGCCGGACCTCGCCATGACGGCAAGCCTCGGCATAGACCCGGAAATTCTCGGGAAACGCCTTCTTGAACTGAAGTGCTATCCCACGCCCCATGACGCCGACGCAGTTGACCGTGTTGACCAGGGCTTCGGCGTCCTCAGCGAGGATATTGCCAGTCGTGAAGCGAATCATCGACATCCCCTCCTTGTCATCAATAATACCAATCTCGATTCAACTCGACATCGGGCTGATATCCGGCCTTCCGGACAGCATCCCGGGCGAGGCTCCGAACGTGGAGGGTACGCGCGCCGATGCGCCGAACCAGTGTCCATGGGAACGATTGTTCGATGAGGAATTCAGCTTGTTTGCCTTCCTTGCAGGCGTGCCAGTCTCGTGCCTGTATAGCTGGCCAATCGAGTTCCTTCAGCTGTGCCAGGTCGCAACGGTCCTTGAAGTATCCCGAACCTGCGTTGGAGAGGGTGAACGCCCATCGCCGCCCATGTTTCTCGGCCCAGTCCACTGTTTCATGGAGATCGGCTTCCAGATGTACAACGGGATCCTGGCCGTCCTTATAGTCGAGTTCGGGATGATTGGCCATGTGAATCAGATAGAGCATCACAGAGCGGGGGGAGAAGTAGAACGGCACACAGTCGCCCACATTGAGCCCGGGGCGGCATCTCACTCGGTTGGTCAATCGCCGCCGCTTGATCGTGCTCATGCCGATGGTTGTGCCAGGCCGTGCCTGCTGCTGCAGCAGGGCGTCGGACCAGAGGCAACCGTCTGCTGCGATTGAGGCCAGGCGATCTGCATGGACGATGTGATATATCTTCGGTTTGGCAGGTGGCAGCACGGTCAGCCCACGACTCCCGCGGGCCCCGGATGACGCAAGGGCCGCTCGGCTGATGGCCCTCGGCCGCCGGATGGCAGGGCCGTAAGCGGTGCGTGAGCGGCATGACGGAACGGACGGTCCCGGATCACGCGCGGGTCGTGTCCCTGCGCCCCGGACCTGCGCAACATCGCGTCTCGCGGGAGTCCTGGTCCCAGCGGAGGTGCGACCGATGGGGCAGGCCCTTCGCCTGCCTCGTCATCTCACCGGCAGAGTTGCCCGCGCAGCGCGTCGAACTCTGTCGTGAAGTGCTGCCGGCAACTGCGGATGCCCTCCTGATACCACTCCGTCATCTTCCCAAGATTCCCGTTATGGATATCGACCACCCACCGGCGCGCCCAGGCGCCCCAGAAGTCATCGAACTCCGCCATCCGGCGGTTGTGCCGATCTTGCATTATCTTCCTTGTCGCCGCCATCATTTCGTTGCCGTCAGCGGCGCAGGCATCAACGTAATCGTCCTTCAACTCTTTCAGCCGGGCCTCGGTCCCCACCTTCTCCTGGGCGGCCCCGACATACCGGTCCGGGACGACGCCGCTCCAGCCCATGAGCCTGTATCTGTTCAGATACACCTGTTGTTGGCATGCCGACAAGGCACCCGGCACCATGAGTGGCTGCGACCCGGGGCCGGTCGTGTTGTTTTGCGCCATGGCCCCGCCTGCCACCATCGTTACCATCACGGCGACCAGGATCATTGCGCGTCTCATGTCGTTTCTCCTCTTGTAGCGGGGCAATCAGGTTTGGAGTCCGCAGCACACGCGACGACAATAAGATAGCCGCATTCGGCGTCGATCGCAAGCGGTTTTGGACTTGGGTGACGCAAGGAGTCATGTGTCAGGCGGGAGTGGGGTGCTCCCTGTGGTGAAGCAGCAGCTACAGGAAGGAGCCCCTGATGCCACGGCAGGCTGCAACGATCGGGAGTCTGCCACAGGCGTTCGAGGGGGTGAAGGAGATGCAGGCAGATGGACCGGAGCGGGGCGAGGGCTGTCGCCCCCTCGGTCGCCAGGCGCCGGCCGGGATCATCGAGGGCCGGGATCATCGAGGGCCGGATGGCCGAGGCAGCGGACCGCCGGCGCGACACCCTCGACGCCGGCACTTCTGCCCGACCGAGGTTTCGAAGGGCTCCGCAAGGCGCGCCCCGGAGATCGACCGTGCCATCCCGGCCGGCGTCGTGCCGGGGCTCTCGACCCGCAAGGTCGGCGAGGTCCTGCTCGCCCTGCCCGGGCGCCCGGTCCCGGCCGCGACGCCTTCCACCGCGCCGGCAGCGAGAGCGCCGCGGCGACGAGGCGGAAGCGTCCGGAGCCGACTGACGTGACCCACCCCGTCAGTCGGTGACGTTCGGCTCTGCCCTGACCTCGAGCAGGTTGCGCGCTTCGCGCCCGCAGGCGACGGCAACCAGATGGACGGGCTGCCCGCGATACCTTTCGGCGTAGCCCCGGTCCCGCATCTGGGCGAACGCGGCATCGAGTGCCGCCTCGGCATCGTCCGCCCCCTCCGCCATCTTGAACTCGATCACGAACACCTCGTCCCCCAGGGGAACGACCATGTCGGCCCGCCCGCGGCTGGTGGCCTCCTCCGCCCGCACCTCGACCCCGATGGCGCGGAAGCACATGTGCAGAAGACTGGCATGCCACGCCTCGTGGCGCGCCAGGTCCCCCGTCGCGTGCCACTGGTAGGGAATGCCGGCCAGCCAGGCCTTGAGGGTCGCCGCAAAGCCTTCGAAGTCGCCGGTCTTCAGAAGTGCACAGAGACCGCGCCCCTGATCCGCCACTTCCGTGACCGTCTTGCCCAGATGCTGCAGCAGGCCCCGGTTGAGACTGATGCGGACTTCCTGATTGGGATAGTCCAGACGGTAGAGCGTGTCGAACCCGTCCCGGCGCTCCTCCGTGATCGTCAGGTAGCCGGTCTGGAACAGCAGCGCCTCGGCACCGATGTCGTCCACGTCGAACCGGGAGACCAGGGACCGGTCGACCAGGCACCCCTCCAGGTCCAGCGGGCTGACGGACTTCTCCTTCAGCGTCTCGAACAGGAAGCGCGGCGAGCCGGTCTCGAACCACCAGGGACGGAACTCGCGGCTGTCGAGCAGCAGCAGCACGTCGAAGGGATTGTAGAGCCGCTCCCGGCCCAGCCAGTGGTAGCCGTTGTACCAGGTGCGGATCGCGTCCCGGTCCAGACCGTCGAGTTCGGGGGCGAACACCGTGTCGATGTCCTCGTCCGTGTAGCCGCAGATCGTCGCGTAGCGCGGATCGAGGCTGATGTCCCTCAGATTGTTGAGACCCGAGAACAGGCTGACCTTCGAGAACATGCTGATGCCGGTGACGAAGACGAAGCGGACATGCTCCGCACTGTCCTTGACGATGCCGTAGACACCGCGCAGGTACTCCCGGTTGGCCCGGGCCCGATCGGGGTCGTGGAGCGTGTCGAGGATCGGCTTGTCGTACTCGTCGACGAGGATCACCACCCGTTGCCCTGTCGTGTGATGGAGGTGGTAGATCACCTTCTGGAGCCGGACGGGACCGGTGCCCGGGGCTGGGTCCGGAGCCAGTCCGGCCGCATGTTCGACCAGATCCAGTTGGGCACCAAGGCTGTGCGCGATGTCTTCCGGCCCGTCGTACTTCCCGCCAAAGCTCAGGCGCAGGACGGGATGGGTCACCGACCAGTCCCAGTGGTCATGGATGGCCAGACCCTCGAACAGTTCCTTCCTGCCCTCGAACAGCGCCTTGATCGTGTCCACCAGAAGGCTCTTGCCGAACCGCCGCGGGCGGGAGAGGAACCAGTGGTCGCCCTGCTCGATCAGGTCCCGGATCAGCGGCGTCTTGTCGACGTAGTAGCTGTCGGTCTCCCGCAGTCGGGAAAAGGACTGGATGCCGATGGGCAGGCGTCTGGAGGTCATGGGTCGCTCCCGTGGCAGGGGGGTGAACGCACCGCAGACATGGCAGGCGCCCGCGGGCGTGACGTCCGGCGGAATCTCCTGCTCACGGAACATCCCGGTGCAACGGGACGGGTTCGCTCCCGTGGCAACATCATCGCCTGGCCGACGGCAGCGCGAGGGCCGCTGGAGATGGCATGGGATCCGTCGTCTCCCCTCGCCGTGAAAAACGGAAACCCGCAACGCAGCGGGCACCCGACTGTAGTCCGGGGTGCGACGTCAGGAAAGCCATGCAGGCCGGTATTGTCGCTAGTGTCCTGCTTCATGCATCTGGTGCCATTTCCCGAAGCCTCCGGTGTCCTCCCTTGCACGCCTCGACGAGGTCCTCCGGCTTCCGGCTCCAGCGGAACGTCCGGTCGGGCCGGCCCTTCGGCCACGTGCGGACCTGTGCGACGAGACGGTGTCGAGGATGACATGCACCGGGGTTCCGGGTGCGATCCCCTCGGCGACAGGGTCGGGGAAGGCAAGGAACTCCTGCGAGCGGTGCCGGTCGACCGTCCGGCCGACGACCTTGCCGGTGGCGACATCGCGGGCCCTGATCCCGAACCCCGGATCGCGGGATGCCCTGAAGGTCCCGACCCGGTGCGGCCCGAGGCCGCTCTGCTTCAGGATGCCGTGCAGACCATCCCCGGCTTCCCCGCCCACACCGTCCGGTGCCAGGCATGCGGCGGGGGCGGCGACATCGCCGGGGCCATCGGGGGTCGGCTTCTTCCCCGGAGGGCGCGTGGCGTCCCGGAGAAGCCCGTCGACACCCAGGGCGAGGAAGCGGTCCCGCCAGCGCCGGACCGTCGGCTTCGACACGCCCGTCCGCCGAATGGTCCCGGCCGGCCCGCCAGACGTGCTTCCGGAGGCTCTGCGGGTTGCGCGCGATCCGCGTCCGAAAGCACGATCGCCTGCCGTATCGATTTCCTGCCCATGTGCCTGTCCCCCTCCTGTCATGCGCCGCGTGACGGCGGCGGCAGGAGAATGCCGTGATCCGGAAAGGAAGGGAACCTCTCGTTTCTGACAGACCACTGGGGCAGCCAGCCCATGGCATCATGGCTGCGGTCGCATGGTCATCGTCTACAACGGTGAAGTCTACAACGCGCCGGAACTCGCCGCGGACATTGAGGATTCCGGATTCGGTGTCGGGAGACTGGATGATCCGTTACAGTCTGAATCACAAGCCCTTGCCATCATTATCTTTTCATGAATCAAGCCCTTGTCCCTCGCGCGACCCTTCGCATCAGGAAGCGGCAGGCGGCGCGCTGTACCCGGGCCAGGGAATTCTTCAGGCTCCGCTCGAAGTCCCTGGCGAGCCGGCGGCGGGGGATGACCGTGAAACCCCCGGTTTCCTTCGACCTTGCCACGATCTCCGGGATGTCGGCAAGCGTGAGTTCCTTCAGCCGGTCGCGCAGCCTGCTGCCCCTGTACCCGCCGTCGGCAAACACCTTCGAGACCCCCCCGGGCCTTGCTCGGGAGGTCCACGATCACGTCCGGCGCACCATCCCGATCCTGCACGTCGGCCGGGTGCACATGCACCACGATCGGGTTGCCCTCCGCGTCCACCGCGATGTGCCGTTTCCGTCCCCTGATCTTCCTGCCGGCATCGTGTCCCGAAGGCCCGTCGCCTTCCGTCGTCTTCACCGATCGACTGTCGATGATCGCCCCCGTCGGCGCCACACCACGGCCAGCCTGCGCCCGCGCCAGGGCGCGAAGCGCGTCCGGCCTCCGTTCCGGGATCCCGTCATTCCGCCAGACGTCAAAACAGTTCCGGACCGTGGAAGACGGCGGATGACAGGGCGGAACGAGCCGCCACCGACATCCCGACGACGGCATGGACCGGACCGCATCGAACACCCGTCGAGGGTCCGTCGCCCGGGGTCGACCCGGCCGGCCCCGTGTCGGGAGCGGCGGGGCAATCAGCGCCCGTTCCGCGTCCGTCGGATCGTCTTGCCCATCGTCATGCGGACGGCCATGCTGCGCCCGGGCGGCCTCGCTCCACGCCATGGCATCCTCCATCGTCGGTGGTCAAACTCCCGACAGGATACCACAGCACGAGGCCGCCCGCGACTTCAGGAACAGACACTTACATATCCGCCACGGCAGCGCACGGTCTCGTTGCCGATCTCGACCGCGTCATGACAGTCGAAAAGGCCGTGGTGGCCAACTGGACAAGAATTCACGGTCGGCAAACGGACGCAGAGAGTCGGGAGTTTGCCCGCGCTCTCACGAAAGCGTTCGAGATTCGCGTTTCCTGACGATTTCATAGGCTTGATAGACCGTTTCCGGCACCGTCTGACGGAAAAGCACAATCGAGCGAGCCCGGAAGGCGGCTATTTGCGGGCACTTCGTGAAATCCGCGTCCGGGCTGCGCCCTCATGGTACGCCGACGATGTGGAGTTGACGATCTGGTTCATCAAAGATCGCGATCCTGACGGCCGGAATTCTGACTGGCCCGGGCAAGTGGAAAGCTGGGTCGCGCTCTTCGACCAGTCCGGCCGTTTTCGGGTGATATCCCGGATCGCATGTCGTCTCGACGACATCACGGCGCGATTGGCCTTGCCGTCATGCTTCTGCTGGTCATGCTGCGGGTGCCCATCGCGTTCGGCATGGCCGCAGTCGGTTTCGTCGGGATGATCCTGGCGAAGGGATCGCGCAGCGACGGCAGCATTGATTTCGACCGCGGTTTTACCGCTGCCTTCGCGTACCTGTCATTTGAGCCCTATTCCTTCATCGCAAACTTCCCGCTGGTCGCGATCCCGCTGTTCCTGCTGATGGGCTATGTGGCGTTCCACGCCGGTTTCACACGCGACATCTACCTCACCGCGCGGGTCTAGCTATCCCGGATCAGAGGCGGTTTGGCGTTAGCCTCCGTCACGGGCTGCGCCATGTTCGCCGCCGTCAGCGGGTCGAGCCTCGCCACGGCGGCGGCGATGGGCAAGCTCGCCGTGCCGGAGATGCTCCGCCACAAGTATGACAAGGGCCTCGCCAGTGGTGTCGTCGCGGCGAGCGGCACGCTGGGCTCGCTCATTCCGCCCAGTATCCTGATGATCCTCTACGGCATCTTTACGGAGGAGTCGATTGGCAGGCTGCTGCTGGCTGGCCTGATTCCCGGTTTCCTTTCGGCGGCGATCTACATGGCAATGGTGTGGATCCGGGCCACCATCAATCCGGAACTCGCGCCGTCGGCAGAGGCGACGACCTGGCGCGACCGGTTCGTGTCGTTGAAGGGCGTCTGGTCCATCTTGGTACTGTTTGCAATCGTGATGGGTGGCATCTACTTCGGCATTGTCACGCCGACCGAGGCGGCGGCAGGAGAATGCCACGATCCGGAAAAGAAGGGAACCTCTCGTTTCTGATAGACCACTGGCGTGACCGGAAGGCCAAGGATCTCTACAACCGTCATCTCGCCAGATCCAGAGCGGCCCTGAAGGCGATCTGCGTCGTGGCGCGGAAACCGGCGATAAGGTTTTGGCGCGTCTCGGTGGAAACGCCGCGAGCGCCAATGATGGGTGCCACGGTCGGCCCCATGTCGGCATGGCCGACAACAAGAAAATGGCGGCGCCCCTCATCATCGCGCGTGTGCCGAAAGCGGTACTTGGCGACATTCACTGGCAGGCACGAATGAGAAAAGGGTCGACCGCGAGCCGCGATGGCCATACGATTGCAGGGTGACATCAACATGATTCGGATCCATGAAGTCCGTCGCCAACGGTAGGGAGCGCGTTCCGGCAACGGTTAGAATTCCGGAACACATTCTCAATCGGCTCAGCGCGTCTCTCGATCAGGAGGGCGTTCCTGTTTCGTGCAATCACTGGATCATCGAGGCGATCGTGGAGAAGCTCAGAAGGGTCGGCACCGGAGGTCTGTCAAATGGCGCGCGGTGATCTTCTGATAAGTCTTGTCAGAGCGAGCGTGGCCGGCGACAGGAGCGCCGTGCGTTCGACGGTCGAGACGATAATCGCCGAGGAGAAAGACAAGCAGCACACGATTCTGGCGGACAGGCTCCTCCGGGCGATGCAGGCCAACGGAAACGGCATGCACATGCATCTCCCGGTCTCTGAAAATCCGCACAAGACCATGACGCATCGCCTGCAAGGATTGTCGCAAGTGGTTCAGCGTTCGTACCGGAACAGTCATGCAATCTTCGAAACTGGATTTGCAGGTTTGGGTGATCGCGGTATATCTGCTGAACACGGGCTTGAAGGGGCAGGCCAGCATGAAACTTCATCGCGACCTTGGCATTACCCAGAAAGCCGCATGGCATCTGGCTCATCGCATCCGGGAAACATGGGACAACAAGGGCGGCATGTTCGGCGGCCCCGCAGAGGCTGATGAAACCTACATGGGAGGAAAGGAAGCCAACAAGCACTCCAGCAAGAAGCTGCGCGCTGGCAGAGGTGCTGTCGGCAAGACTGCCGTGGCAGGAGTCCGGGATCGTGCTACTGGAAAGGTCGTTGCCCGGAAAGTCGAATCGACGGACGCTCGTGCCCTTCAGGGTTTCGTGATCGAGCACGTCAGGACCGGCGCGGAGCCGTTCACGGATGAAAGCCGCGCCTACAGCGGGATCGGTGCGTGGTACAGGCATTCGACGGTCAAGCACTCGGTCGGCGAATATGTGCGAGAGATGGCGCACACCAACGGACTGGAGTCATTCCGGGCGATGCTCAAGCGCGGCCATGCCGGAACCTTTCACCATTTCAGCGCCAAGCACCTGGATCGCTACGTTCAGGAATTTTACGGGCGTCACAACAACCGGAACGCCGACACTCTCGATCAGATGGCAGCTACCTTTTCCGGCATGATCGGCAAGCGTCTTCGGTACGCAGATTTGATTGCCGATTGATGGTTCGCTCCGTCATAGAGTGCGCAGACAACCTCGAGTTCATGGATCGTCTGGATGACGGTACATTCAAGCTGGTTGTCACCTCTCCGCCTTACAATCTCGGCAAGGCGTATGAACGCCGCGTGTCACTGGACGCATGGCTGGCAGGACAAGAGCGTGTCATACGCGAATGCGTCCGCTTGCTGCATGATCATGGTTCCATTTGCTGGCAAGTGGGCAATTATGTCGAAAATGGAGAGATCGTGCCGCTCGATACTTTGCTGTATCCTGTTTTTCGGGCAGCCGGGTTGAAGCTTCGCAACCGAATTGTCTGGCACTTCGGACACGGGTTGCATTGCACCAAGCGCCTGTCGGGCCGCTATGAAACCATCAACTGGTGGACCAGGGGAAACGATTATACCTGGAATCTTGATCCGATCCGGGTTCCGTCAAAGTATCCCGGAAAGCGTCACTTCAAGGGGCCGAACAAGGGCAAGCTTTCCGGCAATCCCATGGGCAAGAACCCGTCTGACGTCTGGCAGTTTCCGAATGTGAGAAACAATCACCCGGAAAAAACAACCCATCCTTGCCAATTCCCTGTCGAGCTTGTCGAGCGGCTGGTCCTGTCCATGACCGATCCCGGCGATGCGGTTTTCGACCCCTATCTTGGCGTCGGATCGACAGCCATAGCGGCGATCATGCACGGGCGAGACGCTTACGGCTGTGATACCAGCCGCCACTATATCGATATTGCGCTGGACCGCATTGACAGGCTGGATGCAGGCCGGTTGAAGACGCGCCCGATGGGCAAGCCTCTTTATGATCCGGCATTGCCCAACGGCGGCCACTGATGCACGTCGGCGCGAGATACTCGCACCTGAACGGCGAGGAATATCTGCTTGTTCACAGGCCCGAACTCTGGCGCGAAGTTCAAGCTGTCATTGAGACTGTGGACGCAGAAGCATGCAAGACCAAGGTCTCGAAAGAAAAAACGACGCGTGGGCGCTTGCTTTATTCACCGACGGACATGAACCTTGCTTTCAAGCGCGGTTTGGCAGATCTGGGCTGGGACGAGCGTCGCAATACCTTCTGGGTGACGGAAGATGAACGGCTGTTGCGCGGAATATACGGGCTTCCTGCCGAAGAACAAAAGGCAGCAATCGAAGCCGCAGGGCATGAGCCGATCATGTCCTACAACCAGACCGATTTCGTGAAAGAGCGCGTTGCTGTCGAAGTCCAGTTCGGCAAGTACGCATTCGTCGCGCACGATCTGTTCGTGAAGCATCTGAGCTTCTATGTCTCCGACATTATCGACGCTGGAATCGAGATTCTGCCGATGAAGGAACTTGAGAAGGAAATGTCGAGCGGCGTTCCCTATTACGAGCGCGATTTGCTGAATGTCTTGCGGCAGGGACGCGGTGTGCCTGCTGTCCCTCTGGTCCTGATAGGAGTTTTGCCATGACAGACACCAGGCCTGCCCCCAAGCGCCCGCCCGGTTGAAAAGCCCCTGCCAGAGCCGATCCCGGATACCCCGGAAAACATCATGCGGGCCATTCTGGAAACGCCTCCAAAGAAGGAAAGTGAGTGGGAGTATCTCAAGCGCTGCAAACAGGAATTTGGTCACTTTCGTATATAATTCCCTTTCAGCTCATCACTTCCTCCCTTCCAGGACTTCGCCCGGCGCTACGACAATCAAATCCGGAACCGCTTGCAATCGATCCCGAATGTGGACATCTTCATGTCGCCGATGCCGTCGGGGAATCTTGCCCGGATTGTCGCACTATGGTGGACCTGCACGACATGGACGGGGTGGCAGGGCCAGCTATGGCGGATCCCGGGATCAGGGCGACACCTTGGGTGAAAATCGTCTGAGCAATTGTGTGTATTGAACAAACCGTGCCTGTCCGGTTGTCACATGCACCCACAAGATACAGGGTGGTTGCGTATCATGGATTATAGCTGGCCATGGACATTCTCGACCGCGCCGACCTGCGATTCCCTCGGTCCCTTGCGGAGTTCCAGCGGCTCTTTCCCGATGACGCGACCTGCGCCGCCTGCCTGGAAGGATTCCGCTGGGGCGATGGCTTCGCCTGCCCGCGCTGCGGTGTCGTGGGCGAACCTTGCCGCATCGCCACGCGGCCAGGGGTGCTGACCTGCCGCGCTTGCCGCCGCAGACGGGATTGACTGTCGGCACGATGATGGCGCGCAGCCGGACGCCCTCGAGCCCATGGTTCCGGGCCGCCTGTCTGGTCGCCGGTCAGACGAAGGGCATGTCCGCGGTGCCGTTTCAGGGGCAATTCGGGTTGAGCCGGCACGAGACCGCCTTCGGCATCCTGCACAAGCTCCGCGCTGGCATGATGCGGCCTGATCGATGCCCGGGAAGGAGAACATGTCGCGGTCGACGAGTGCCATGTCGGCGGCCGGACGCGCGGTGAAGGCCGCGGCGTTCGCCACAAGACGCTGGTGGTGGCCGTTGCCGTCGAAGTCCGCCAGAGGAAGCCCGGCACCGCGCAGGACAAGCGCAAGAATGGCCGCCACGCCGGGGGCGCGGATCGTTACCGACGACTGGAGCGCCTGTGGCGGCTTGCGGGCGCGTGGCTTCGATCATCACGCCATCGCAGAACGGGGCGGTCCCGATGTGGCCGAAGAGTTCCTGCCGATCGCCCACCTCGTCTTCAGCAACCTGAAGAACTGGCGCGGCGGCACCAGCGCAAGGCATCTCCAGGCCTGCCTCAACGAGTTCACCTTCCGCTTCAACCGCCGGTTCCATGCCTTCCGCTCCTTGCTCGGAATCGCGGGAACTGCCGAGGCGCCGAGCTGCATCCCGGCGCGTGGAAGAACCCTGCATACAGGGGCTGTCTGTCCTGACCGGACAGGCACGGAATGAACTCCTCCTCATCGAAAGGCACATGCCCGGACATGCCGGGTCAGTCATCAAGTGGAATGCAGATTTTCAAGATCAGTACGGCCCCTGGCAGCGCAAGGCAGTGGATCATCATTTTCAAACATCGAACTCGCCTCGAGATTGCCTTGCATGAAATGCCCGAGCACAAGCTGACCTGTGCTGTCGCGGTCTGACGGATATTGTCGAACAGGCGCCAGGCAATCGCCGTGGCCTTTCTCAAGTCGTGTTGTTGCCGCGTCCTGGTCCCGAGGCTATCTTCGAGGAGAAGACGGAGGCAGCAGCCAATGACGGCACTGGCGAGGACGGCGAGACGGGCGACCTACCGGGACGTGCTGGACGCCCCGCCCCACAGGGTGGCGGAGGTGCTTGCGGGCACGCTCCACACCCATCCCAGGCCCGCCCCGCGCCATGCGCGGGCAAGTTCCATCATCGGTGGCGAGCTTGTCGGTCCTTATGACAGAGGGTACGGCGGCCCCGGCGGCTGGTGGATCGTGTTCGAGCCGGAACTGCATCTGGGCGACGACATCGTGGTGCCGGACCTGGCGGGCTGGCGGCGGGAGACGATGCCGGAGTATCCCGACGCGGCGTATTTCGAGATCGCGCCGGACTGGGTGTGCGAGGTGCTCTCGCCCTCGACCCGGCGACTGGACCGGAACGAGAAGCGTTCCCTCTACGCCCGCGAGGGGGTCTCGCACCTGTGGTTCGTCGACCCTGACGCGAAGACGCTGGAGGCGTTCGCGCTGCGCGACGGCCGGTGGGTGCTTCTGGCGACGCTGGCGGACGACGCGCCGGTCTCGCAGCCGCCCTTCGACGCCATCACCTTCCCGCTGGACGCGCTCTGGCCCGAAGGGGCACGGGGAAGTACTGGCGAAGGGCAGGTGGAAAAGACCGGGTCGGGGAAATAGCCGAATCCCCCTCCGGTTCGTTCCGTTCGTGCATCCCGGCCTTGCAACCCTGACCTCACGGGAAATTGCATGCGAAGGTCACCAAGGGAGAGGGGTTCCTGAACCCTTCGAGGCTTTGATCGAACACGGCTTGCCATGGAAACCTGTCGGCAGCCCGTCTGTCGGGTTCTTCCCCGAACCCCGGAAGAACCGGCTCTGGCTGCAGCAAACTCTCGAATCTCGACCTTCAACTCTGCAACGCTGCCCTGCAAGAGCGCATCGACTGCTGCGCCGGGACGGGCAAGCCGATCACCTGTTTCGATCAGTGCAGGTCCCTGACCCTGTGCCGCACGGACGATCCCGACATGGCGGCAGCAGGGATCAATATCCAGCGCCGGACTCTGAAACGCCTGGACGAGTCCTGCAAGGGTTTCTTTTGCGGGATGATGCGGCTTCCCGCGCTTCAAGGGCAGGCATTTCCGGAACGGCATGTCGATTGCCGAGCAGGTCCGGGTTCGCAACAATAGCCTTCGCATCCCCGGCTTCGGCTGCCTCACGATCCGGCGCAGGGGCGGAAGCCCCGATGGCAAGCCGGTTTCAGCCGACCTGAAGCGGGAAGGACGCAAATGGTTCGCCGTTGTCTGCTGCAAGGTCGAAACGGACGAGCGGGAAGACGATGGAACATCCCTCGGGCCGGATCGCAATGCCGGGAACGTTGCGGACCGCGACGGCCGTATCCATTGCCTGCCGGATGCCTCCCGTCCGGCGACGCGCAATCGCCGTGGCCTTTCTCAAGTCGTGTTGTTGCCGCGTCCTGGTCCCGAGGCTATCTTCGAGGAGAAGACGGAGGCAGCAGCCAATGACGGCACTGGCGAGGACGGCGAGACGGGCGACCTACCGGGACGTGCTGGAGGCCCCGCCCCACAGGGTGGCGGAGGTGCTCGCGGGCACGCTGCACACCCATCCCAGGCCGGCACCGCGCCATGCCTGGGCGAGTTCCATCCTCGGAATGAAGATCGGTCCGACATTCGGTTTCGGGAATGGCGGTTCCGGCGGCTGGTGGATCGTGTTCGAGCCGGAGTTGCATCCGGGCGACGACATCGTGGTGCCGGACCTGGCGGGCTGGCGGCGGGAGACGATGCCGGAGTATCCCGATGCGGCGTATTTCGCGATCGCGCCGGACTGGGTGTGCGAGGTACTCTCGCCCTCGACCCGGCGTCTGGACCGGAACGAGAAGCGTTCCCTCTACGCCCGCGAGGGGGTCTCGCACCTGTGGTTCGTCGACCCTGACGCGAAGACGCTGGAGGCGTTCGCGCTGCACGACGGCCGGTGGGTGCTTCTGGCGACGCTGGCGGACGACGCGCCGGTCTCGCAGCCGCCCTTCGATGCGATCACCTTCCCGCTGGACGCGCTCTGGCCCGAAGGGGCACGGGGAAGTACTGGCGAAGGGCAGGTGGAAAAGACCGGGTCGGGGAAATAGCCGAATCCCCTCCGGTTCGTTCCGTTCGTGCATCCCGGCCTTGCAACCCTGATCCCACACATGTCCATTCCGTCCGTTCCGTCGACATCATGACAGATACGCAGGTAGCTCCAGGCCACTTGCGGTGGAGATCAGGAGGCGGACGGGGTGCCCGGGAGACCGCAATTCCGTTGTCCGCTCGTTACGCCATGAACGGATGACGAATTTCTGCGGGCCGAGACGACAAGGAGATGACGTGGTCTGAACTGAATGACTCCTGCCTTCGGACTCCGTGAGGCCACGTCTGTTCATTGCCGAGAATGCGCTGGTCAACCGCCCCTTCGGAGCCCGTGTCGAGGCAGGGTCGGAGGCACCTTCGGGGCGTCTGACAACTGTCACGATCCCCTGAAAGCTGTTTCTGCTTGCGTTGCCCGCTTCTGCCGCCCTCGTGAATCCCGGGTTGACATCCCCAGGGTCATCGGAATGCCGAGAGGCCGGTTGCCGGTCGAGGCGCAGAAGACCGATACCGATCGACTGCAAGCCGTGCCGCCGTTTGCTCTCGATGTGTTGCGCAGGAGACGGTTTGCGCCTGGCGAAGACCTGGTTCGGACGCCGAAAATGACACCTGCGAAGTGCCGGCTGAACTGGTCGCTGGTGCCGTCGGGCGCATCGGCCGGTTCCAGACCCTTGTCGTCGGCACCGGACCTGGGTCGTTCGAGCAGTTCCTGCAAACGAGACGGTGTTCCGGCTGCTGCTCATCCTCCATCAACTGACAGAGGTATGAAGGCCAGCTGTGAAAATCACCCGATGGAGCGCTCCTTTCGCAAGGCAGTCGCTCATGCGTTCAGGCACCCGTACAGCACCTTCCAACAGGAAAAGCCCCTGTCTACTGACCGTGCGAGGCGCACGGCCCCGTCTCTGGTGATCCGGGGCCGTGGTGTCATCGTCGCGTCTTCCGGGGCTTGCCGGGATCGGTCGATCCGGGGGCGGCGCGGCGCCAGAGGACGAGGCCGTCGGGGCCGAACAGGCCCGGACCGGGGCGGACCTCGCCCCAGGCCGGGGTCTCGAAGTCCGCCGGACGGCTCCAGCGCGACAGGCGCCACGCCCCCGGGGACGCGGACGCCCCCGAAGACGACGCCCCCGACCCCGACGACGGGGGCGCGCCCCCGCACGCCCCCGGCACGACCGCCAGCACCACGACCGCCAGCAGCACCACCGCCGGCACCGGAACCGCCCGGACCACGCCTAGAAGCGCAGGCGGATGCCGGTCAGCACGATCACCACGGCGTCCCGGTCCTTCTTGTCCGCGTCCTTGCCCGTGTCGTAGGACACGCCGAGGTAGATGTCGGTCGCCGCCGGGACGATGCGCTGCACCACCGCGGCGTGCACCCGCTCGGAGTGACCCTTGTCATCCCCGCCGCCGGTCCACCGGCCGTAGCCGAGCGAGACGCTGGTCGTCCCCATGTCCCAGACGCTGCCGGTCCAGCCGACCTCTCCCGCGAACATCTCCGGACTGCGATCGTCCATGTGGTTGTCGGGGGTGGGGTCCTTGCCCCACTCCGTCCGGCCCCACGAACCGCTCAGGCTGAAGCCCGTCGGCACGTGCATGATGCCGCCCGACAGACCGTAGTGCTGCGTGCCCGGCCGCCGGCTGTCGCCCAGGTCGTCATGCGTCGCGCCCGCGCCCGCCTGGCGGTACCAGCCGAAGCGCATCGCCGCCCGGATGTCCTTCATCCCGAACGGGCTGCCCGCGTAGCGCAGGCCCGCCGCGACGCGGTCCTTCTCGCTGTGCGACACCAGCGCCCGGAAGCCCATCACGTTCGGCGTCGCGTACATGATCCGGCTCTGGCGCTGGCCCGTGAACGCGAGGAACCCGTGACGGGCAACCTTGTTCGCCCGGCCGTCCTGCGACGCCCTGAGCGAATCGTCCACGCCCGGACCGTGGAAGGCGAAGACGTAGCTCGTCCCCGACATCGTGATCAGGGTCGCCGCGTCCGACGCGATCGAGCCCTTGCCCAGCCACAGCTGGCCCAGGTCCCGGTGGTCCGTCCACAGGTCGACGTGGCGCGCCCGCACACGCTCCGTCGAGTCGCCGTTGTCGTCCCGCGTCCCGCTGCGCCGGTTGTACTGCCACTCGACCTCGGTCCGCGCCGAGATCGTCAGGCCCTCGTCCACACGGCCCCGCGCCAGAAAGCCCAGGCGCGAAGACGAACCGTCCTGGTCGACGTTCGACACCTGCGTGTCCTCCTCCGTGAACGCGAAGCGCACCGCACGGTTCACCTGCCCGTACACCGTCAGCGACACGCGGCTGTTGCCCGAGCGCACCAGACGGCTCCCGTCGAACGACTCCGCCTTCTTCATACGGTTCTTCAGCAGCGACACCTCACGCTCCAGGTCCGAAACACGCTGGCCCGTACCCGCATCCGTCATCGATGCAGAATGCGATGACGATACCGAAAGACACAGCGCAGAACCCGTCAGAAGAGCCATCTTGCCGACAGATTTGACTAGTCCTGTCATTTCCTTCTCCAAAAATGTTGATGTGATCGATACCGATCCTGATCCTGAAACTTCACCTTGACACCGAGGCATCAGCGCAAGGGGAAAGCGCCAGTCAGAACCGGCGATCACGGCTATATCGCCTTGATGAACTGAAAATGCACCACCTCAGAGACATCGGCAACGGATTTTTCCTGGATATGTTGCATAATTGCAACATTCGATGCGTGATGATGCTGCAGTCACCGGATTTCGGCGGTGTTCGTGCGCCGGTCACCGGGAATTCAGGCCGCGTGCACGGGGGTATCGACAGGACTGCCTTCGGCGGCAGGCAGGATGACGGTAAACGTGCTGCCGACCCCGGGCCGACTGTCGATTTCCAGGGTGCCGCCATGCCGCGCCACGATATGCTTCACGATCGCGAGACCCAGTCCGGCCCCGCCCGAATCGGGCGCCCGGGAATGGAAGCCGGCCCCTTCCCGTGTCCCGCCGGCGCCGGTCGGCATGCCGCCGTTGCGCGCCCGGGCGACATCCACGCGATAGAAGCGTTCCGTCAGCCTCGGAAGATGCTCTTCCGGAATGCCGTCGCCCTGATCGATCACGGACAGGGCGATCCGGTCACCGTCGGGCCGGGATATCCGCTTGAGGCACACCGTTACCATCGTGCCTGGCGCGCCGTACTTGATGGCATTCTCGATCAGATTGCGGACGACCTGGGCGACCTGGTCCCGGTCGCCCGCGACGACGGTCGGCCCGTCGTCCGCGCGGACCGCAATCCCTGTCTCGAAGCGGTTCGCCACGATGCGCAGCGCGTCAACCACCCGCCAGACCGTGGTCGCCAGGTCGACAAGGTCGCCGGGCGGCGCGTGCGGCACCATCTCGAGGCGCGACAGCGACAGCAGCGTATCGACCAGACGGGTCATGCGGGCGGTCTGTTCCTCCATGATCTGCAGAAAGCGGTCCTGTGCCTCCGGATCGTTAGCCGCCGGGCCTCTGAGCGTCTCCAGAAACCCGGTCAGAGACGCCAGCGGCGTGCGCAGTTCGTGGGAAACATTGGCCACGAAGTCGCCCCTTGTCTGTTCCATCCGAGCCTGCAGGGTTCGGTCCTGCAGCAGCACCAGCGCGCCGCGGGCCGTTGTTTCCGTCGCGTCGGGAACCCCGTCGCCGGACCCGGCCAGTCCCAGCCCGGCAACGCGGGCGTGCAGATGGCGCTCTGCGGGAACGATTTCCTGTATCGCCGCCTCCTGGTCTGGTCCGCCGGCGATGACGCGCTGGACCGCTGCCAGCAACTCCGGATGCCGGATGACCTCCGGCAGCGATCGCCCTTCGCCGGGTCGTCGCAGCAAGGCCGACGCCGCATCGTTGATCGCAAGCACCTGCCGACGCTCGTCGATCAGCAGGGCCGGCGCCGGCAAGGCCCCCACAAGGTCGGCCAGCACGGCCCGCCGGCCGTCCCCGGCGACGGCACCGTCCACGCCTTCTGTCGAGGGCAGGTCGGTGCCGGCCGGCCTTGTCGACCTGGCGACCACGACCACCGAGCACAGGACTGCTGCCGCAATGCCGGCCATTGCGCCGGCCGCGAGATGGGCCAGCCAGCCGGCTGCCAATCCGCCGGCGACGCCGGTCGCAGCCACCGTCAACCGATCGGCAGCCCGGCGCCGGAAGATCGCACCGGGTTCGCCGCCTTCCGGATTCGAGGTTCTTGCTGCCACCGTCCGTCTGCCTTCTGCTGCCGGACCGCATCCCTGTTCAGGTAAGGACGCTCGACGACGACGCCGTGTTGTCGGAAGAGCCTGTTCCAGAATTCCGGGTCCGGGCGGGGTTTCCCCGGAAACGGGCTTCTTGAAGGGTTCCGGACATGGCGCTGCCCCTCCGGCATGAGCTGGTTGCGCAATCCGCGCACCATACTAGGGAGAGGGCCCCATGTCCGCGAGAGAGTTTGTATCGGAGGCCTGGCGTCGGTTTCAAGGGGAGATGTTCCCGGCGCCGAACGCAGAGCACACCGTTACCGAGCATGGCTTCGGCGAGCACTCGGCGGAGATTGCCCCTGCAGGTCCTGGTCCTGATGCCGGAGACACCGCCGTCAATTCCTCTCGCCGGAACCGCGTCTGGCGCGGGAGCGCCGTCGGCCAGAAGGTCGATATCGCGCGTGCCGCGAAACGGCTCGTCGAAGCGCGGCAGCGGAAGCATGGCACCCTCGAGAACGAAACGGTCGGCGTGCCGGGATTGCGCGAGGCGACAGGGCAGGCGCTCGATCGCATCGGGTGTGTGAACCAGGCGCCGAATGGCGTCCCTGTCGTGCTTCCTGGCCGCACAAGCGCTCGGGAAATGAAAGCCGTTGTGCAATCGGCATCTGGCCCGAGCGGCGCTTGAGCGGCCGCGCCCGCCGCGCACTTGCGGAGACAGTCTCCGAACCGCCGCGCAGCTTCCAGGCCGCACTATGGAAAGCAGGAGGTAACATGGCAACGCAGGAAGTCTTGCTTGCCGGCTGCGTTCATCACACCCGACGCACCGATGGTGCACTTCCCGCCAGCGCCCGCCACCCCTTGTTGGAACGAAAAGTCCCGTGACTACAGGGGCTTACGGCCCGTCCCGTCCCGCGCCGCCAAGCGGCTTCCCCGACGAAACGCCGACGCGGCTGCTTCCTGCACTACCGCCCAGCCGCGCGGCCCGAACGAGGAGCCGCGATCATGAGCGACCAGACCAAATCCACTTTCGCCCGGCGCGTCCGCGCCGCCAAGCCGCGCGAGAAGCGTTACGACATCCGCGACGACGTAATCCCCGGCCTCACCCTGCGCGTCTTCCCTTCCGGGGCGCGCAGCTTCGCCTTCGCCCGCTCGGTGCGTGGGCGCAGGCGCTATGCCACCGTGGGCAATGCCGAGACCATGACCGTCCCCGAGGCGCGGCGCGAGGCCCGCAGGCTGATTGCCGCCTTCACCGAAACGGTTAAGAACGACGGCCCTGATTCCCGGACAAGGCTTTGGCCTGCCCGTGGAAAGTGCGCACACTGCGGGTGAAATCGGCGATATTGCCGGTGAGCATTCGATCACCTCGCAGGTGCGCCATGAGCAGGTTGCTTCCCCGTCCTCCCGAAGTCGCGATCGACTTCACCGACGCGCAGCCTGGCGGCTTCGGCGGCTGGCCGGTGCCGGGTCAGATGGCGGATCGGCCTGGTCTGCCGCGGGCGCTGTCTTCGGTATCGGTCAGGCAGCGCGCGCGGGGTGCGCGCGACGCCGGGACGCTGTGGAGCCTGATCGCCTCGCCGGCGGCGGGCAACGGGGCGCTGTCGGACCTGGACGCCCTGCGCGCGGGTCGGGTCGGCCAGCGTCTTTCGGGCCCTGGCCATGTGCCCTCGGGCCGGCGTCCTGGCGCGTGTCTGGCGCGCATGGACGAGGGGCAGGTCGAGGCCTTGCCGGCGGTGGCTGGACACGAGGAGGCGGTGCGCGACGACGACGGCGCGCGCCGGTACTGGCTGCACGGGGTGTTCATCGGCTCGCTGTGGGCGCGCGGGCGGCTGCATCCGGGCGGCGTCGATGTTGCCCGGGGCTGGCGCGAGCAGCCTGACCGCGATGTGGCGGTGTGGCGGCGCGCGGACAACGCCTGCTGCCGGGAGCGGGGCCGGGACTGCCCGGTGAGCCTCACCGACCGGCGCAAGCGCGCCCGGATGCTGCTCCGCGCGGTGCCGTACCAACTGCTGCCGGCCCGCGCCCGGCGTCACGGCCTGCGGCCCCTGATCCGCCATCTGGTGCGCGCCGTCGGAAGGCGGGTGCGCAGCGGCCGGTGCCGGCGGCTCGACCGGCTCTGTCACGCCGCCGTCCAACTCGAACAGGCGTCGATCCCCCTGTCCCCGGTCCAGACCGGCAGGCCCGGAGCCGCCCGCTCGTCCGCCGAACGGCAAAACACGCCTCCGGCCGGTGAATCTGCCCGACCTGAACGTACGTCGAAGGCAATCACACCATTTCTCCATCGCTCCAATGGAAAACCCGCCTCCCGAGCACCAATCCCTCCCAGGATCAGCGCCTGTCAGGGAATCAAGGGTGTAGTTGAGCGGTGTGCCGTCGTCGCGGATGAACGTCTCGCGATGGCGGAGCACCCGGGCGGCCCTGTAGACGTCCGGCGTGACGATCTCGTCGAGGAGCCGTTCGAATTCCCCATCCGTCAGCGTGACGCGGTTCAGGGCTTCGAACTTCTCCCTGAAATTGGCTTCGAGTGCGGCCCGGTCGCGAATGTCGGAGCGGTAGCCGTACTTGAGGTCACTTAGTTTCGCTATGAGCGACTCTTCAATTTGACGCTCGGGATTGGTCATGAACGTGGCGTATCCATTGCGTTGAATGATCTCCAGATCGACGGGTTGGCAATCCCGAAAAGGACTCTGCCAACGAGTCGGATGCGACATTCTTGTCCGGCAGCAATGCGACCGTCGCCGTTCCCACCATCAGTATGTCTTCCATACAAATTTTCCATACCCGCATAGCCCCTGCCCGATGGCGGCCCATCGCACATTGAAGGCGCGTCGTGACAACTGTAACCGGAAGCATCTGTTACACGATGTCGACATAGTGCGCAGCTTAACTTTTTGATCTTAAATTTAGAAACTTGATTGATACAGAACTACTTGAGACCATAAACACAATAGGCGCTGTGACATCCCGACAAAATATTTCACGTTACCCTGGTGCGCAGGACTACCGAAACTCCGGATAAGATTTGCGGATTATACGGAATATCTTTATGTTCTGTATGTTTTCTCGGATAGGGAGCGACTCATGAAGCAGTTCCAGGCGAAAGATATCGCTCGCAACACAACCGATCTGTGGACCGCTGCGACGCTTGCGCCCGTGACGATCACAAAGCATCGCAAGGCACGTTTCGTTGTCATGTCCGTTGAGCGTTATGAGGCTCTTGTGAGCGGAGCAACATCTCAAGTTTCCGTCGATGTCGCAAATATGCCCGAAGAACTCGGCGCACTGTTCGATACGGGCGTGAAGAATCATTTCAGTGGCAGTTGAAATCCCCGAACCAGGACAGGTCTTCGAGTATTATTACCTCTGGCATTGGCAGGAACAGCGTGGCGAGACCGAAGGTCGAAAATCACGGCCCTGTTGTGTGGTGGTCGTTGCCACAAATGCGAAGGGCCAGCATGTGCTTTTCATTGCTCCAATCACAAGCAAGCCACCCCGTAAAGGCCGTATCGGTGTCCCAATCCCGGAGACAGAAGCCCGTCGTGCGAGGCTCGACACGATCATGCCTCTTTGGATAATGGTCGACGAGTTGAACGTCGACATTTTGGAGGCATCTTATGTGCTCGAAAATCGAACGCCACTTGGCCAGTTCAGTGCGGCATTCACCAACATGGTGATCCGCCGAACCGACGAGGTGCGCCAGACTCGAAAAATCAGCCTGTCACGCCGCACATTGAGGTGGTCCCGGAATTTTGGACAGTTGGTCAAGGTGTATTCCACCGTTCACGGAGGAATACGCGATGACGAGGCGACGGAAGTTCAGGCCTGAGTTCAAGGCGAAGATTGCGCTGGAGGCGCTGCGCGGCGACAGGACGATTCAGGAGATCGCGTCGCGCCACCAAGTTGACCCCAATCAGGTGAGTACATGGAAACGTCAGGCGATGGACGGCCTGGGCGAGGTGTTCTCGAACGGCGTCGACCGGGCCGCCCGGGACCATGAGGAGGAGGTTCGCGATCTTCATGCCAGGATCGGTCAACTGACGGTGGAACGGGATTTTTTGGCCAGAGGGCTCAAGCGATGAGCCGGCCGATGGTGCGCCGCGATGTTCCTGGCCTGAGCTTGAGCCGTCAATGCGAGGTTCTGTCGATCAGCCGGTCTTCGCTTTCTTGCAAGCCGAAGGGGGAGAGTGCGGAGACGCTGGCGCTGATGCGGCGGCTCGACGAGCTGTTCCTGAGGTATCCGTTCCACGGCTCGCGGCAGATGGTCCGTCACCGTGTCCGCCGGCTGATGCGCCTTCAGGCGGTCTGCCGGGCGCCGAGGACCAGCCAGCCGCACCCGGAACACCGGATTTATCCGTACCATCTCAAGGGCCTCGCCATCGAGCGCCCCGACCATGTCTGGTGCGCGGACATCACCTGCATCCCGGTCAACCGCGGCTTCCTTCATCTGGTCGCGGTCCTGGCCTGGCGGCTGTCGAACACCATGGATGCCCGGTTCTGCGTCGAGGCCTTGAATGAGGCGCGCGACACCTGCGGCAGGCCGGAGATCTTCAATACCGACCAGGGCAGCCAGTTCACCAGCTTCGACTTCACCGGCCGGCTCAAGGATGCCGAAGTGACAATCTCCATGGACGGCCGCGGCCGCTGCATGGACAACATCTTCATCGAGCGGCTGTGGCGCGCGCTCAAATACGAGGCGGTCCATCTGCACGAACTCACCGATGGCTTCCACGCCGAGCGTGTCATCGGCGAGTGGATCGGCTTCTGCAACACCGAGCGTCCCCATTCGGCGCTCGGCGGCCGAACGCCGGCGGAAGCCTGCGGCGCGCGCCAGCCGGTGGATATGATGGACAAGGCGACCGCCTTGTCCACATCCCCACAGGCTCAACAACAGCAGGAAAATCTGACAAACAGGATTCTGGCGGCATGATCAGACAACGGAATACACCTTGGCAACGCCGTCAGACTGTCCAAAATTCCGGGACCACCTCAGTCTCGTCGGATGATGTGCCGCTACAAGGTTGAGAAATGCCGAGAGCGATTCCTAAGGTCGGAGGATGTCTGTCGCCTTGACACTCGATGACGCTGTCATGGACGTCGACATCGCGTTTCAACAGGTCGAGTTCTCGATCAAGCTGCTCTCGTACTGTAAGCTGGATCGCATCCATCCGGCAGAATTCGATACCCATCAGGTCGTCCTGCTGGAGAGGGAAAACCTGACATTCCCCACCGGCCGCTTCGGCACGCAGAAGGAAATTGTCCGTGCCTCAATGGTTGCCGTATCGCTGGCCCTCGCCGGTTCCGCCCTGACACTCGACCAAGTCTGGGACGTTGCCGGCATCCAGCCCGATCCTGGCTCCCCAGAACGTGTGGTCAAGCTCCGCACACTCGTCCACATGGTACGGTGCGCCTACGCGCACGGCGTGGCGGATCCGCGATGGGAGGTTCGAGGGAACTTTCGCCAAGTGTTCGAACTGGACCTGGCTGACACGCCGATGAGGGTCGATCTCCGCGCACTTCATGGCCAGAGATTCGACTTTGCCCAATTGGGGGGCCATGCCAGATGGTTCGACGTCCGCGACGAATCCCTCGCCGCTGTGACCGGATGAAGTCCCGGAGGTTCCGCCTGAACCGGGCTCGGGTTCCTGCTGTTTCCCATCGCGCCCCGATCTCGGGAGTGCAGCATTTCTTTGTCGCGAGGCCATCCGCACCGAGATAGATGCGCACGGTCTTGAGCTACGGGCTATCGGCGATCAGCGTCTTGGGTTTTTCGGGGAACACGCGTCGGGCGATAAAGATGCCCTGTACCGGCACATTAGGGAGCCTCGTGGCCAACACCCGCTTCATTGCCTGAAAGTGTCGACCGTTAGTAAGTACATCATCGACGATACCAATGAATTCTATCGGTTCGGCCAGTAGGTTTTCGTCAATGCGATACGAAGCGGCAATCTCGCCGATCGTCCGCCGAGGAACCTCATGCTGCTCGTGATCAGCTTCGAGCGAGCCCTCTTGGTAGACGATTTCACGGACATCTACCTCCACCCCAGCTTGGATGTGGTTGCAGATTCTGACCATGCGGTCGTCATACATTGGATCGTCTCGAGATTTCGACGGAGGTATGGGAACAAGTGTGGCCCGCTCAAGCCACTCGTCGCGTAGAGCGTCACTCATTTCCTCCGCACACTGAATTATGGCGCGCTCTTTGTGTTTCCATTCCGGCCGGTCACGGCGATCCATCTTTTTCTTTAGATTGGAAATTAGGCTATTGGTCCCGCCAAAACTGAACCCAACACGACTCGTGTACTCTCTGAGGAAGAAGCAGTCATCTTCCTCTGTCATGAAGTAATGGTCGTTTAGGTGGCTCGCGTCTAACTTTTGAAACCGGATGGGCACGCTTTCACAGGTGGCGCCAGATATCTTCCGGATCCTTAACCCGGATCGCCCCCTTCTCCTCGTACTCGGCCGGCCAAGTGATGTCACCACGCTCGAAGCATGAGTTCAGGATAAAAAGCTTCCGACCTTGGTGAATCGCGGCGCGGGCTTGGGTTAGCGTGCCGGACGTGTCCGCGGCCTCAACAATGATGGTTGCCTCGGTCAAAGCGCTCATCGTCGCATTGCGCTCAGGAAAGAACGTTCGGTTGGCCCGGTAATCTTGCTGACTATACCGAAGAACCGGCACCTGAGAGACAAGCAGATAATTCTCGGCAATGTGCTCTTGTAGATCCGCGTTTTCCTTTGGGTAAGAATCCCCAATTGGGGTCCCGATTACGGCAATTGTTTTTCCGCTCGCTTCCAACGCAGCCCTGTGTGCCGCCGAATCGATCCCTGTCGCGAGTCCAGAAACGACTACATAGTCATGAGCGACGAACATATTAGCGAGTTTCGCCGCACGCTTCTTTCCCTCTTCACTGGGCTTGCGGCTGCCAACGATGGCAACACTGGGCAACTCAGAGAGCTCCCAAATGCCTCGATAGTAGAGAAGCTCGACCGGGTACTTGGCATCCCGCAGTTTTATTGGGTATTCGCCCGCGTGATGGATGCGTGTACCAAACCAAGTCACGCCCTGCTTGTGCAGCGTCTCGATGACTTCGTTGAAACGCTTCATCGCTTTGTTTGGTTCAACGAAGTCAGACGGCATCGCGTGCGGATCAGCTTCCAGCTTCTCCGCCATTCGTTTGAACGTCATACCCTTTTGAAGCCAGAGCTCTTCGTAGGCACCCAATTCCATTTGCGGCGAAATTGGTGCCCGTGCTGGCCCGCCCCCATCCTGACTAAACGCAAGCGGTAGTGCCGACATCATGCAACCTCCCGAAAGAGATCATGGTAGCAAGTTGTGGAAATGTCTATAGTTCCTGCGCAAATTCCGCTTGGCCCTCATTCGGGAAACGTATCGCGCATCCTCTTGAACTCGTTGTGGCCCTCAGGCGTAGGCGCGAGTTTTTGCGTAGCATGTCGCGAGATGTCAATGCGTCAATAATCATCTCGCTGTCCTTGTATCTCTACAAACCTTAATTCACTCACTGTGCGGTCGGAAGTCGGCCTCAAATGTCTAGCCCGGATATTTCATGAATTAGGCACCGCCGCGTTCCGTTTTGTGTCATGATTCAGTTGGTCAGGAGAATCTGACACGGGAGCGCGGCGGTGACGTATTGTAGCTCTGGACGGCTTTCATTTCCAGCCTGTCGGGGACGCTTGGTCGAGGCGGGTTTCGACGGTGGTGCGGTGACGAGCAATGGCGGTGCGCTGCTGTTGGCTCAGGCGGACCGCCGGCTTGGCCTGACGGCGGCGGTGGCGCGCCGGCTTGACGATCCGCGTCAGCGCGGCAAGCGGCGCCATGAGGTGATGGACATGGTTCGCCAGCGGGTGTTCGGGATTGCGCTGGGCTACGAGGACCTGAACGACCATGCCGATCTGCGCCATGACCCTGGTTTGCAGACCGCGACCGGGCTCTGGCCAGCGCGCCGACGCTGTGCCGTTTCGAGAACCGGGCCGAGCGAAGTTGGGCGTGGGCGGTTCACGAGGTTCTGGTGGAGAGCTTCATCGCCTCCTTCGCGCACCCGCCGGAAGAGATCGTATTGGACATGGACGCGACCGACGATGCGGTGCACGGCTGTCAGGAGGGGCGCTTCTTCCATGGCTGTTACGACGGCTACTGCTTCCTGCCGCTCCATGTGTTCTGCGGCGATCACCTGCTGGTGGCTTGGCTGCGGCCGGCCGACATCGACCCGGCGAAGCATTCGCTCGGTATCTTGAAGCTTCTGGTCGGGCGCCTGCGCCGGGCCTGGCCCCCTTTTGTGCCTTGGGGGGGCGCGTATCGTCGTGCGCGCCGATTCGGGGTTCTGCCGCCGGCGGCTGATGCGTTGGTGCGAGCGCCACGGCGTGGGCTGCATTGTCGGCTTGGCGCGCAACCCCCGGCTGGCGGCCCTGGCGGCGCCCGCGATGGCGCTGGCCGAGGCCGGCTTCGCCGAGAGCGGGCTGAAGCAGCGCCACTTCGCCGAACTCACCTGCGGCGCTCGCAGCCGGGACCGGATGCGCCGGGTGATTGCCCGCATCGAGCACGGCCCCAGGGGCGCCAACCCGCGCTTCGTGGTGACCGATCTGGCGGGTGACGGCCGCGCGCTTTACGAGGGTCTCTGCTGTGCCCGCGGCGAGATGGAGAACCGCGTCAGGGAACAGCAACTCCAACTCTTCGCCGACCGCACTTCGTGCCACAGATGGTGGCCCGACCAGTTCCGCCTGCTGCTCGCCAGCCTCGCCCATACCCTGCTCGACGCGATCCGCCGGCTCGGCCTCCAAGGCACCCGGATGGTCCGCGCGCAATGCGCCACCATCCGCCTCAGGCTGCTGAAGATCGGCGCCGTGATCGTCCGCAACACCAGGCGGGTGCGCTTCCACCTGTCGTCGGCCTGTCCCGAGCAGGATTTCTTCCGCCTGGTCGCCGCCCGGCTGAAACCCGGATGGCGCCCGGCCCACAGACCGGTCGGGTCAAGTCCATGCCGGTCGCGCAACCGGCAACCCCGGCGTACGTCCGGACCCCGCGAAATCCAACCAAATCCAACCAAAACCACCATCCCGGCAGACAGACAACCGTCCCAACACCCCTCAGTCCGGCAACCGAGACGCAAAAACACCGCAGTCGATGAAACTGCGTCCCTTCATGAAATATCCGGGCTAGCGTGGAACCATTCGATCACGGCCTTGCCGGTCCCGTACATCTCCTCGATTCCCCGGCGTCCGTGGCAGAGGCAGGACAGTGCCCTGACGTCGAAGCGTCCGTCGTCGTGTACCTGACCAGGCGGACGCGGAGGTTCCGGCCGCGCAGCGCGGGCCCGTCCCCGGGCGCGTCGAGGGTCACCGTCCGTCCGGTCTCGCCCGAGGCGATGAAGGCGTCGAACACGGGGCCGGCGTTCTCCTGGATGCGGAAGACTGAAGTGCAGCCCGCGCTCCGCGTGGGCCGGCGCCATGGCGAAGGACCGGTATCCGCGGTCGTGGACGATCACGTCGCCCTCCGCGGCGCGGTCCGGGTGCGTTCGTTCTCGTGGTGGAACAGGTCGAAGTCGACCGGGATGCGGTCGCGCAGCCGGCAGGGGACGCTGACCATGCCCCGGGGAGGATGCGCCCCTTCGGCCACGCGGCAGCCGCGTTCCGCGAGTTCCCTCGGCAGGGTGATCCTCGACCCGTCGACGGCCAGGATCCTGCGGCCCTTCCAGGGCGTGGCCTCGGGGGCACTGGCGAGAATCCCGGCGTGCAGGCGCCGGAACGCGGCCTCGTCCGGCTTCTCGCGCGCCGCGCAGGCCGTCGACGCCGCGGGAGGCTCGTCCTGCGGCAGCGCGACGCCGGCGGCCGCCCGGCCAGGTGGCGGCGGTCCCGGGACCAGCATCGACCGAAAGGGCGGCGGCAGACAAGGGACGGTTTTTCCAAAGGAATCCGCACCCGACCTTTCCACAGCCACATCCCCCGGTCATTGCTAATTCGCTGAGTATACGAGGGTATCTTCGGGGACGCTGGGCATCCACCTGCACACGACTTTCGCGGTCAGCGGCGATGGGGTTCCCCTGGGCGTCGTCAACCTCGAGTTCGACGCGGCGTACGGGCAGCGCGGCCTCCCGTCGCTTATGTCTAGATGCTCAGGATGAAAATGCTGCCGTGCATCGTTATGTGGAATGCTGACAGGAAATCCATGCCAAGCAGCACGTCAAATTCGCCCAAGTCCTGCGGCATGGCCACAACCTCCATTTCCCTGCCGGAAGCCATGACGCTGTTGTTCGTCACACTGACCGGAATGTCTACGCGCGCCTTGTATTTGGTCACGATGTCCGGGCCGGTTATGCCCATAACGGGTATGTGACCAACCGGCTTCAAGCCGTTTTCCTTGATTGCCCCTGCGGATACCATCGTCATTTGCGCGCCCGTATCCACGATCGTGGAATAGGTTTTTCCGGACTTCTGGCCAGGATTGGATACTCCAGCCGAAATGATGATCTGGTTGTTTGTGATTTCCTGCCCGAATGTGGGCATTACGGGGCGCCCTCGAACATGCGGCCGTGGGTTGCCAGAAATCCGAGAGACTTTGGCGCTTCGCCAAACGTCTGTATCGAGAAATTGCCCGCCCCGAACTTCTCAACGCCGATTTGGTACGCGTCGCCGCTGTCGTTGTAGATGGCGACCAGCTTCCCCTCATGCAGGAGTGCAGTTCGGCCCATGTGCTCAGCCGTCATGGTCTCCTGCAGCCTTTCAAACTCTTTCCAGTTAGCCTCAAGTGGATCTTTGTCTGACACGGCAACCTCCTGTTCGGTGCTGTAGGATGGCTTGGAATGCGCCGGCGCGGCCAATAAATTAGGGAATTATATCCCCCGTTCCACAGTGAAGTGCAACACCCGATGTGGGTGGGTGGCGCAAGGAGTCATGTGTCAGTCGGGAGCGGGGTGCTCCCTGTGGTGAAGCACAACAGCGACAGACAGGAGCCCCCCGATGCCACGGCAGGCTGCAACGACCGGGAGCCTGCCACGGGCCTTCGAGGTGGTGTAAGGAGATGCAGGCAGATGGGCCGGAGCGGGGTGAGGGTTACCGGCCCCTCGGTCGCCAGGCGCCGGCCGGGATCATCAAGGGCCGGGATGGCGCGCCGGATCCGATGGTGGACCTCCCGGGCAAGGCCCGGGGGGTCTCGAAGGTGTTTGCCGACGGCGGGTACAGGGGCAGCAGGCTGCGCGACCGGCTGAAGGAACTCACGCTTCCCGACATCCTGGAGATCGTGGGAAGGTCGAAGGAAACCGGGGGTTTCACGGTCATCCCCCGCCGCCGGGTGGTGGCGCGGACCTTCGCCCGGAGGGGACGATGCTGCCGGCTCGCCGGGGACTTCGAGCGGAGCCCGGAGAGTTCCCTGGCCCGGGCACGGCGCGCCGCCTGCCGCTTCCTGATGCGAAGGGTCGCGCGAGGACCAGGGGCCTGATTCATGAAAACATGATGATATCAGGGACTTGTGATTCAGGCTCTTAGCCCGGATATTTCATGAAGGGACGCAGTTTCATCGACTGCGGTGTTTTTGCGTCTCGGTTGCCGGACTGAGGGGTGTTGGGACGGTTGTCTGTCTGCCGGGATGGTGGTTTTGGTTGGATTTGGTTGGATTTCGCGGGGTCCGGACGTACGCCGGGGTTGCCGGTTGCGCGACCGGCATGGACTTGACCCGACCGGTCTGTGGGCCGGGCGCCATCCGGGTTTCAGCCGGGCGGCGACCAGGCGGAAGAAATCCTGCTCGGGACAGGCCGACGACAGGTGGAAGCGCACCCGCCTGGTGTTGCGGACGATCACGGCGCCGATCTTCAGCAGCCTGAGGCGGATGGTGGCGCATTGCGCGCGGACCATCCGGGTGCCTTGGAGGCCGAGCCGGCGGATCGCGTCGAGCAGGGTATGGGCGAGGCTGGCGAGCAGCAGGCGGAACTGGTCGGGCCACCATCTGTGGCACGAAGTGCGGTCGGCGAAGAGTTGGAGTTGCTGTTCCCTGACGCGGTTCTCCATCTCGCCGCGGGCACAGCAGAGACCCTCGTAAAGCGCGCGGCCGTCACCCGCCAGATCGGTCACCACGAAGCGCGGGTTGGCGCCCCTGGGGCCGTGCTCGATGCGGGCAATCACCCGGCGCATCCGGTCCCGGCTGCGAGCGCCGCAGGTGAGTTCGGCGAAGTGGCGCTGCTTCAGCCCGCTCTCGGCGAAGCCGGCCTCGGCCAGCGCCATCGCGGGCGCCGCCAGGGCCGCCAGCCGGGGGTTGCGCGCCAAGCCGACAATGCAGCCCACGCCGTGGCGCTCGCACCAACGCATCAGCCGCCGGCGGCAGAACCCCGAATCGGCGCGCACGACGATACGCGCCCCCCCAAGGCACAAAAGGGGGCCAGGCCCGGCGCAGGCGCCCGACCAGAAGCTTCAAGATACCGAGCGAATGCTTCGCCGGGTCGATGTCGGCCGGCCGCAGCCAAGCCACCAGCAGGTGATCGCCGCAGAACACATGGAGCGGCAGGAAGCAGTAGCCGTCGTAACAGCCATGGAAGAAGCGCCCCTCCTGACAGCCGTGCACCGCATCGTCGGTCGCGTCCATGTCCAATACGATCTCTTCCGGCGGGTGCGCGAAGGAGGCGATGAAGCTCTCCACCAGAACCTCGTGAACCGCCCACGCCCAACTTCGCTCGGCCCGGTTCTCGAAACGGCACAGCGTCGGCGCGCTGGCCAGAGCCCGGTCGCGGTCTGCAAACCAGGGTCATGGCGCAGATCGGCATGGTCGTTCAGGTCCTCGTAGCCCAGCGCAATCCCGAACACCCGCTGGCGAACCATGTCCATCACCTCATGGCGCCGCTTGCCGCGCTGACGCGGATCGTCAAGCCGGCGCGCCACCGCCGCCGTCAGGCCAAGCCGGCGGTCCGCCTGAGCCAACAGCAGCGCACCGCCATTGCTCGTCACCGCACCACCGTCGAAACCCGCCTCGACCAAGCGTCCCCGACAGGCTGGAAATGAAAGCCGTCCAGAGCTACAATACGTCACCGCCGCGCTCCCGTGTCAGATTCTCCTGACCAACTGAATCATGACACAAAACGGAACGCGGCGGTGCCTAATTCATGAAATATCCGGGCTAGGTCGGCAGCGCGGCGTGCGGCAGGAACTCCACGCCGCGTTTGTCCTGCTCACGCTCGCGCGCCGGTTCTCCAGCCGCTGCGACGGCGACCTCGACGCCGGCGGCGGGGAGGACGGCCTGCCCGCCATGCGGGCGAACTTCCGGAACGGGCTGCGCCTCGTCGGCAGGGAGATCGAGGCCATGTTCCTCGCGCAGTCCGTCCGGCGGATCATGACCGGGCTCTCGCGCTGCCTCCGGCGGGAGAGACCCGGACGCAGCGACCCGAGGAAATCGAAACGGCCAGAGCGCAGGTGGATCCGGCGCGCCGCCGCCTGACATCACGAAAGGCTGCCAGGACAAGGCCCCCGGCTTCCGGCAGCAGCCCGAAGCGCGGGGCCTTCCTTGTCCGAACGCCAGGAACCCTTGTCCGAATGCCATTGCGGGGCGCGGGGCCAGCACACCGTGCCGCTCCGAACGGATCCGGTACCGGACCTGTCCGCCCGGCGGTCGACGCCTTCCACCGTCGGCCGCCGAAGAATGACTGCAAGGCGGTGATGCCCGACGGCGCGCTCGGGAGGCCGGTTCTGGTGGCGCTCGGCATCCGCCACGACGGCAGGAAGGAGATCGTCGACTTCCGGCGCGCCGGCAGCGAGAGCGCCGCGGAACGGGAGCGCTTCCTCGACCGGCCGTACCACCGCGGCCTCACCGGCGAGGGCCTCGGGATGATCTTTCGTCGATGGCGGCAAGGGCCTGCTCGCCGCCTTGCCGGTCGTCCGGCACGGCATCCCCATCCGGAGGTGCCGGGCGCACAGGATCCGCAACATCCTCGACAGGGTCCGCGTCGCCCACCGGGAGGCCGTCATGAACGCAGGCACCCGGCCAGAGGCGCTCGCCGCCGCCCGCCGCTTCGCCGACCACTGGCAGGGCATCTGCCCCGGGGCCGTCGCTTCCCTGCGCAACGATCCCGACGATCTGCTCGCCTGCTTCCGCTGCAGGACCCTTGCCGGGCGAAGGCAGGTCAGGACCACCAATGCCATCGAACGACGGTTCCGAGAGGTCCGCAGACGAACACGGCCCATGGGAACATTCCGGGACCGGACATCGACGGACCGCATCCTCCACGCGGTCTTCATCCACGACAACAGGTCTCGGGGAATCAGCATCCCACTCTCCCTGACATATGACACTTGACGTTATCTCGGGCTGGATGCCCCTGGACATATATAGACGCGCTGGTATAATTCGCCTCGTGGTTCCGGCGCAGCCGGGGCCATGCCCGGGAGGGGACAGAACAGCATGGGCGACCCAAATATTCACGATATTGCCTGGCAAATTGCTGTCTTGGAGGAGGAAGTGGAGAAAACCAAATCCGATCTTTCGGCCACTCTCGATCAATTCAGAGCCGACATGGCCAGGCGTGACGTATCCAACACCCGTTGGGCAATCGCTTTGGTGATAGGTGCTGTTGTGGTGTTGGGTGCTTTCATTCGCCTGCTTGCGTAGAGTTCGGTCAATTTCCGTCATATGAGTTGGCTGAAGCTCGACTTGCGCCGCCGCGTCCATGGAATCAAATCGGACATTTTGGAAGACAGAGACCTTGCCGGTCGGACTGCGAGCGCCATCCGTACCTACCGTGCAAGGAGGCGGCCATGAACATCGCAGGCGTTTCTCAAAGGTTCCCGAATCAAGAGGCCTGCATCGCGCACCTCGAGAAGGCGCTTTGGGCTGACCAGCCCCGCTGCCCGCACTGTGCCTCGCCGCGCGTCGCCCGCAAGGAAGATCAAGGCCGCGTCGGACGGTGGAACTGTCATGACTGCAAGTCCAGTTTCAACGTTCTTTCCGGCACGATCTTCGAAAAGACCAGGATACCGCTTCAGAAGTGGTTCATGGGCATTGCGCTGATCGTCAACGCAGGAAAACGCCTGTCCAGTTGCCAGTTGGCACGGGATCTGAACATGAATCAGAAATCCGCATGGTACATGCAGCAACGCATACGAACCGAAATGGCCAGCAAGCAGGGAAGGATCCTGTTGCAGGGTATTGCCGCCGCTGACGAAGATCCCGGTCGGCGGGACGCTGCGCACGGGCAACGAATTTCGCAATAATTGCGGCTTGTCCCTGCCTCGTGCAGTTCGCGAGGCTTCGACGCGCCGCACTTCGGCAAGATGGCTCTTCTGACGGGTTCTGCGCTGTGTCTTTCGGTATCGTCATCGCATTCTGCATCGATGACGGATGCGGGGACGGGCCAGCGTGTTTCGGACCTGGAGCGTGAGGTGTCGCTGCTGAAGAACCGTATGAAGAAGGCGGAGTCGTTCGACGGGAGCCGTCTGGTGCGCTCGGGCAACAGCCGCGTGTCGCTGACGGTGTACGGGCAGGTGAACCGTGCGGTGCGCTTCGCGTTCACGGAGGAGGACACGCAGGTGCATCACGTCGACCAGGACGGTTCGTCTTCGCGCCTGGGCTTTCTGGCGCGGGGCCGTGTGGACGAGGGCCTGACGATCTCGGCGCGGACCGAGGTCGAGTGGCAGTACAACCGGCGCAGCGCGACGCGGGACGACTTAGGCAACAATCCTGAAGTCGACCGCAGCGATTCCGGCAATGTGCGTATCCGGGCGCGCCACGTCGACCTGTGGACGGACCACCGGGACCTGGGCCAGCTGTGGCTGGGCAAGGGCTCGATCGCGTCGGACGCGGCGACCCTGATCACGATGTCGGGGACGAGCTACGTCTTCGCCTTCCACGGTCCGGGCGTGGACGATTCGCTCAGGGCGTCGCAGGACGGCCGGGCGAACAAGGTTGCCCGTCACGGGTTCCTCGCGTTCACGGGCCAGCGCCAGAACCGGATCATGTACGCGACGCCGAACGTGATGGGCTTCCGGGCGCTGGTGTCGCACAGCGAGAAGGACCGCGTCGCGGCGGGCCTGCGCTACGCGGGCAGCCCGTTCGGGATGAAGGACATCCGGGCGGCGATGCGCTTCGGCTGGTACCGCCAGGCGGGCCCGGGCGCGACGCATGACGACCTGGGCGACGCCCCGGAGGTGAAAGTGCAGGAGATGCGGGTGGGCTCGCGGACGGGCACGCAGCACTACGGGCTGTCGGGCGGCATCATGCACGTGCCGACGGGCTTCAGCCTGAGCGGTTCGTGGGGCCGGACGGAGTGGGGCAAGGACCCCACCCCCAAGGACCACATGGACGATCGCAGTCCGGAGATGTTCGCGGGAGAGGTCGGCTGGACCGGCAGCGTCTGGGACATGGGGACGACCAGCGTCTCGCTCGGCTACGGCCGGTGGACCGGCGGCGGGGATGACAAGGGTCACTCCGAGCGGGTGCACACCGCGGTGGTGCAGCGCATCGTCCCGGCGGCGACCGACATCTACCTCGGCGTGTCCTACGACACGGGCAAGGACAAGATGAAGAAGGACCGGGACGCCGTGGTGATCGTGCTGACCGGCATCCGCCTGCGCTTCTAGGCGTGGTCCGGGCGGTTCCGGTGCCGGCGGTGGTGCTGCTGGCGGTCGTGGTGCTGGCGGTCGTGCCGGGGGCGTGCGGGGGCGCGCCCCCGTCGTCGGGGTCGGGGGCGTCGTCTTCGGGGGCGTCCGCGTCCCCGGGGGCGTGGCGCCTGTCGCGCTGGAGCCGTCCGGCGGACTTCGAGACCCCGGCCTGGGGCGAGGTCCGCCCCGGTCCGGGCCTGTTCGGCCCCGACGGCCTCGTCCTCTGGCGCCGCGCCGCCCCCGGATCGACCGATCCCGGCAAGCCCCGGAAGACGCGACGATGACACCACGGCCCCGGATCACCAGAGACGGGGCCGTGCGCCTCGCACGGTCAGTAGACAGGGGTCGATCCTGGCTCGGGCAGAACAATATCAATTGCCTCAACCTGCCGCCACGCCGAGGCCCTTCCCTTTCATCTTCCCGTCGTTGCAAGTCGATCGCCACTGTTCCCACGCAGGCTGTCCGGTGCGTCACACCAACATATTGCGATGACGAGGCAATTTGGAGCGCTTGCCATCATGTCCATCAGAAAACGTCGTATGGTGATCGGGGCGTCGGCCGGTCACTTTGCTGATATCGGAGCTCTCGAATATTGTGCTGTAGACAGCGGAAATTGGCGACTGCCCATGCGCACAACCGGTCAATCGAATGCAAGCGAAAGCGCCACGAGTGCACAAGGCGCCGCAATCGTTGACATGCCGCGCATGCGAATCCCTGTCGCGGCAGTGGTCATTCTGGTCGCGGCGGCGATGACGACCGGATGCGCGCGGAAGGAAGAAGGGCCACAAGTCGCAGTGGATGTCAGCCGCCGCTACGAGCGCGCCCGCGCCAAGCGGCCAAACCCGGATTTGTGGGCAGCGGCCAGCGAGCGTGTGCAACTCGTCCGGAAGACCATGTCCGACCCGTTTGGCGGCCTGATAGCGACCGCCTGGTATTCGCCCAAGAGCGCGCCCGGGGAACGACTCAGGCTGATCATCAGCATCCTGGGCCCGAAACTGATCGAATCCAACCTGAGAATCCTGATCACGAAACAGGTGCGACGCGACGGAGTATGGCGCAGCGGCGCGGTCAGTGCCTCGACTGTCGACGCGCTCCATGCGCAGATAATGAAGGCGGCGCGAAGTCGCGCCGCCGAAACCAAGACCTGATCCGAATGCACGAAGCCGACCGTCCGGGATGGCATTCCGCTGACGGGACTGCACGAATGAACGACTAGCGGGGTCTCACCTGTGTTGGCGCGATACAATTTCCGACACGCTGAGCCAAAATGGCAGAAAGCCTGGGAAGATGCCGGCTGCTTCACGGCAGAGGCCGACCCTTCCCGACCGAAGTACTATGTGCTGGAGATGTTCCCGTACCCGTCTGGAAAAATCCATATGGGGCACGTGCGCAACTACACGCTGGGCGACGCGGTGGCGCGTTATCGCCGAGCCCGGGGCTTCAACGTGATCCACCCGATGGGCTGGGACGCGTTCGGCCTGCCGGCCGAAAACGCGGCGATGGAGCGGGGCGTCCACCCGGGCGAATGGACCTACGACAATATCGCGACGATGCGGCATCAGCTGAAGATGATGGGTTTCTCGCTGAACTGGGACCGGGAAATCGCGTCCTGCCATCCGGGATACTACGTCCACCAGCAGAGCATCTTTCTGGATTTCCTTGCCAACGATCTGGCCTACCGCAAGGAATTCTGGGTCAACTGGGATCCGAAGGACCAGACCGTACTGGCCAACGAACAGGTGATCGACGGCAAGGGCTGGCGGTCGGGCGCGGCGGTGGAGCAGCGTCAGCTGTCCCAGTGGTTCTTGCGCATCACGAAGTATGCCGACGAATTGCTGAAGGCCCTGCAGACCATGGACCGCTGGCCGGAAAAGGTCCGCACCATGCAGGAGAACTGGATCGGCAGATCGGAGGGCGCGCGGATCCGGTTTCCGATAGTCGGACGCGATGGCGAGACCCTGGAGGTGTTCACCACTCGCCCGGACACGCTTTACGGCGCATCCTTTTGCGCCCTGGCCCCGAACCATCCGTTGAGCGAGCAGTTGGCGAAAGACGATCCGGCGCTGCGGGAGTTCAAGGCCGAGTGCATGCGGACCGGCACCAGCGAGGCGGCCATCGAGGCGGCCGAGAAAAAGGGTTATCGAACCGGGATCAGGGTCGAGCACCCCCTTGTCAAGGGCGAAAGGCTGCCCGTCTATGTCGCCAACTTCGTTCTGATGGAATACGGGTCCGGCGCCATCTTCGGCTGTCCGGGTCACGATCAGCGCGACCTGGAATTCGCACACAGGTACGATCTGCCTGTCATCCCGGTCGTCGCGCCGGTTGTCGATGGCAAGGTCCGGCCCGTCGAGATAGGCGAAGAGGCCTTCGTCAGGAGCGACGCCGGCACTGCAATGATCAACTCCGATTTCCTGGACGGTCTTGATGTCCCCGCTGCCAAGCGAGCGATCATCAGCCGGCTGGAAGCGGACGGCAGTGGCGACGGGACGATCCAGTTCCGCCTGCGCGACTGGCTGATTTCGCGACAGCGTTACTGGGGTTGTCCGATCCCGGTCATTCACTGCGACAACTGCGGTATCGTGCCTGTGCCGCGTGAGGAATTGCCGGTCCTGCTGCCCGACGACGTCACCTTCGACAAGCCGGGAAACCCGCTGGATCGTCATCCGACCTGGAAACATGTCGATTGCCCGTCGTGCGGAAAGGCCGCTCGGCGCGATACCGATACGATGGACACTTTTGTCGATTCGTCCTGGTATTTCGCCCGATACTGTTCGCCGCGCGAAAAGGAAGCGCCGTTGGACAAGGTGGCCACGGACTACTGGCTGCCGGTCGATCAGTACATCGGTGGCGTCGAGCACGCCATCCTGCATCTCCTGTACTCGCGCTTCTATGTCCGGGCGATGTCCGACACCGGATCGATAAACGATTGCAGAGAGCCGTTTGTCGGCCTCTATACCCAGGGCATGGTCTGCCACGAAACCTACAAGGATCCCGAGGGCAACTGGCTGTTTCCGGAAGAGGTGGTCAGGGACGGGGATTCGGCCCGCCACATCGAGACCGACGAGACGGTCGTGATCGGCCGTTCGGAATCGATGAGCAAGTCCAGGCGCAACGTGGTCGATCCGGAATCGATCATCAAGGCCTATGGCGCCGATACGGCGCGACTGTTCATGCTTTCGGATACCCCGCCTGACCGCGACATGGAATGGACGGAAGCGGGCATTGACGGCGCATGGCGATACCTCAACCGGCTCTATCGCCTGGTGGCGGCGCCGGTGATCGGTCTGCCGCCGGCGGGTGCGGCAGCGCCCGACGCCTGGTCCGGGGCCGCGCTGATCACCCGGCGGGCGACGCACAAGACCATTGCCGGGGTAACCGAAGATTTCGAACGTTTCCACTTCAATCGGGCCGTCGCCCGCATCCGCGCGCTGACCAACGTGCTGGCGGACGCGAAGCCTGGCGGCGATCCGGCCGCCGCATGGGCTTACCGGGAGGGGCTGGAAACCGCCGTGCAGCTGATCGGCCCGATGGCGCCGCACGCCGGCGAAGAGCTTTGGCAGAGTCTGGGTCATGGCAACCTGCTGGCGAGGCAGCCATGGCCGGAGGCCGACCCGGCGTTGACCGTGGACGAACTGGCGACCATCGCTGTCCAGGTGAAAGGCAAGCTGCGTGCCACGATGGAACAGCCGGCTGGCGCGAGCGACGACAGTGTTCAGGCTGCGGCGCTGGCGTTGCCGGCTGTCGCCCGGCTAGTCGAAGGGCGAACGATACGCAAGATCATCGTTGTGCCGGACAGGATTGTGAATATCGTGGTCTGATCCACTGAAGAAGGGGCCCCGTCGTCCGGTGACTGAAAGGACAAACGCAACACGGCCGAAAATGGCGCGGGTCTCGACCATGGCGGCCTGTCTTGCAGCGGCGATCCTCGTATCCGGTTGCGGGTTCCGGCCGCTCTACGCCGAACGGGCCGGCAGCGGCGATGTCCCCGGCGATCTGGCCGCGGTCGAAATCCGCAGGATCCCTGATCGCGCCGGCCAGATCCTGCGGAACGAACTGCTGGACATCATGAATCCGAACGGTGAGCCTGAAAACCCGAAATACACGCTGGAGGTCACCCTCAAGACCCGCAAGGAGAAGCTGGGAATTCAAAAGGACGAAACGGCGACACGGGCGAACATGACGCTCACCTCGGTGTTTTTCCTGCGCGAGAAAGCTTCGGGCGCGGTTACCTACCGCAGCAGGGCGGCGACAACGGCGTCTTACAACATCGTCGATAGCGGATATGGAACGCTTTCGGCAGAACGCAGCGCCATCCGGCGAGGCCTGATCGTCATAGCGGAAAACATCAATCTGCGGTTGTCCGCCTACTTCAATCGGCTGCGCTTCCTGCGCAAGCGTCAATAGCACCCTGGCCGGGCGCGCGGCGTGGAAATAATACCGTCACGCGCCAAGCGCTTCGTCGAGAGTCCGGATGCGGGCTTTCGTGTTTTCCTGCTGTTTGGTCCGGACGAGGGCCTGATTCGCGAGCGGAGCAGCCAGTTGCAGGGTCAGGTGGTTGAAGATCCGCAGGATCCGTTCCGAATGGCGGACCTTGAGGGCGACGCCGTCAACGACAATCCTGCCCTTCTGTATGACGAGGCCGGCGCGATGGCGTTCGGTGGCGGCGATCGCGTCGTGAAGGTTCGACGCCTGAGGGGTCGAATCGCCGATGCGGTAATGGCCTTCCTGAAGGAGCCTGTGGGCGATGCGCGAGTCATCCTCGAGGCGCCGGGCGCCAACAAGAATACCGGGATCGTCAAGGCTGCGATCGGTTCGAAGCATGCCGCCGCAATACCCTGCTACCATGACGAAAACACGTCCCTGCGCGATGTGGTGACCGATGCCCTGAACGAAAACGGCTTGAAGCCCGGGCCCGGCGTGGTGAGCCACATCGAGGCCCATGCCGGCAGCGACCGGGCGCTGACCCGTCAGGAGATCGGAAAGCTGGCCCTTTTCCTGGGAGCTTCGGATCCCGAAAAACCGATTCCGGTCGATCTGGAGCAGGCCCGGGCGGCAGTCGGCGACACCGCGCTGCTGACTGTCGATTCGCTGATCGATGCGGTCTTTGAAGGGCGGCATCGGGACGTCGAGCGCAACTTGTTGCGGGTCCGACAGGAGGGAACACCCTCCGCATCGATCCTGCGCGCCGCTTCCAGTCACGTCGTCTGGCTCTTGCGGTTCCAGGCGGCAACACGCAGTGGTCTGGATGCGAGGAGCGCGTGGTCGAAAGCCAACAGTCGAATGCGACCGGGGGTGCATTTCACCCGTCTGGCACGAGTCAGCCGTCAAGCGCGACTGACGCCGACACTGTTGTCGGCCGCCATGACGCGGCTCGCCGAAGCCGAGGCGATGACTCGCCAGACCGGCATGCCGCACGACACCATCTGCGATCGCGCGCTCTTCGGCATCGCGGTGGCGACCCAGCGGCATTGAACAGATGACGCCACTAGTGGGGCGGATCAGGTGGCGCGCAATCGGATCAGCAGGTCGTCGAGTTGTTCGAGGGAATTGTAGCGAATCACGACCTGACCGCCCGCTTCTGCATGATCAATGGAAACATTCAGGCCCAACCGGCCTTCGAGGTCGCGCTCCAGCGCGACGGTATCGGCGTCCTTTGTCGGTACGTCCTTGACCGCCGCGGCGCCGCGGTCGGGTCGGGCGCGCCCGCCGCCTTGCGCCAGTTTCTCGGTCTCACGCACCGACAGGCCCTTCTTGACGACCTGCTCCGCGATGGCCTCCGGGTTCCTGGCTTTCAGCAACGCCCGCGCGTGCCCGGCGCTCAGTTTTCCGTCATCGACGAGTTTCCTGACCCCACCGGCCAGATTGAGCAGTCGCATGGTGTTGGTCACGTGACTGCGGCTCTTGCCGACGATCTTCGCAAGGTCGTCCTGGGTATACCGGAATTCGGCGATCAGACGCTTGTAGCCCTCGGCTTCTTCCAGCGGCGTCAGATCTCGGCGCTGGACATTCTCGATAATGCCCACTTCCAGAGTCTCGCGGTCGGACAAATCGTGAACGATCGCCGGAATGGCGTTCAGACGCGCCCGCTGTGCGGCGAGCCAGCGGCGCTCGCCGGCAACCAGTTCCCAGGCGCCCTTCTCTTTCGGATGGGGCCGGACCAGCACGGGCTGAAGAATGCCCTTCGCCTCTATGGAGCCGGCCAGCGCTCTCAGATCATCCTCGTCGAACTTGCGCCGGGGCTGATATCTGCCGGGGCGGATATCGCCGGGCGGCAGGGAGAGAACGCCCCGGTCTTCGCCATCTGAAGTCGGCCTGTTGTCCGTCTTGGGTCTGTACAGTGCGTCATCGCCGCCCAGCAGCGCCTCCAGGCCGCGCCCAAGATTCCGTCGTTTTCCGTCACCCTTGGTCATCGATCGGCGCTCGTTCTCAAAATTGCCGCCTCTCGCGCCAGTACCTCGCGGGCAAGGTGAGCATAGGCCAGGGAACCCGCGCACTCCAGGTCATACAGAAGAACGGGCTTGCCGTGGGACGGCGCCTCCGACACCCGGACGTTTCTTGGAATGATCGTTCGATAAACTTTGGTGCCAAAGGCCTGGCGCACGTCGTCAGCTACCATGTTGCTGAGATTGTTCCGTTTGTCATGCATGGTCAGAACGACACCCTGAATTTCCAGTCGCTCGTTGAATGCGCTCCTGACTCGCTCGATCGTGCGAACGAGATGGCTCACGCCTTCCAGGGCGTAATACTCGCACTGGAGAGGAACAAGCACTGCATCGGCGGCAACCAATGAATTCAGCGTCAGCATGCCCAGGGCCGGCGGACAATCGATCAGCACATAGTCGTAGTCGTCGACCTCCCCCTGCAGGGCATCGGACAGTCGGCATTCCCGCCGGGGCATGCTGACCAGTTCGACTTCCGCGCCGGAAAGATGCACCGACGTGGGCGCCAGACTCAGGCACGGCACCTCGGTTTCCACCACGATATCGGACAGCGCCGCCTCCCCGACCATCAGGTCGTAGGAATTTGCCGCGTCCGGACGGGGCGTGACCCCCAGGCCCGTCGTGGCATTCGCCTGCGGGTCGAGATCCAGCACCAGGACTCTGGATTTGACCGCTGCCATGGCCGTGCCGAGATTGATGGCCGTCGTGGTCTTGCCCACGCCACCCTTCTGGTTGGCAATGGCAAGAATCCGGGTTCGGTGCGCAGAAGCGGCAGTACGACCGATCGACCTGGGCAGAGACGACTCACGTGTCAGCACGGGCAAGACTTTCGATACTCAGAAGCCAGGCGTCAGTCTGGACTGCGCTCTGAATTTTTCGGACATTCATAGTCCAGCATTTGGCAGCAGAAATCAATTCACTCTCGACATCTTTTCCCTTGAGGAACAAAAATTGCGGCTCGTCGTCGATCCACCCTGCCGCAAGCGCCAGTAACGTCGGCAGCGGCGCCAGTGCCCGCGCGGAAACCACATCCGCCGCGGGCCGCAAAGGATCGCCCGCCAGCGACTCGATCCGGCGCGGGACAACGTCCACCCGGACCCCCGAAGCAATGGCGGCCGCCTGCAGGAAGGCGGCCTTGCGCTGGTCCGCCTCGACGAGAGTGACGTCAATGTCCGGACGCAGCACCTTGACCACTAGACCCGGAAACCCGGCGCCCGAGCCCAGGTCCACCAGCCGCTGCGCGTCCTGGCGGAGATGGCCAACGATCTGGGCGCTGTCGGCAAAATGTCGTCGCCAGATCGAGTCGATTGTTCCGCGGCTGATCAGATTGATCCGGGACTGCCATTTGAGCAGCGTCGCCGCATAGGCACCCAGTCGATCCAATGTTTCACGTGAAACATCGAACTGGGCGCGAAAATCGTCCGCATCATACGCCTGGTCGGAGCGGGTCATTTCAGTCTCAGGGTTCGTTCCTGAATGCTCGTTTAGAGCGGAATCGGATCATGTTGTGCAGTATCCGGTGGCGTTGAAGTAGTTTTTGCACTCTTGCGGTGAGAAGGTCCGGGAGATTTGTCCGCTGGTGTTCCGGAGACCGTCGACGGTTCTCTCGGCGGCTTTTCGGAGCCGTGCCTCGAGCTTTGCGAAAGCGCGTTCGACAGGATCGAGGTCCGGACTGCAGGGAGGCAGGAAGAGGCGTTGGGCGCCGGCGTCCTTGATCATCTTGTGGACGTCGGGTTCCTTGTGGCTTGAGAGGTTGTCCATGACGACGCTATCGCCGGGCCTCGGTTCGGGGACGAGGACCACTTTGACGGCAGGCCTCGAAGGCATCGCGGTCGATGGCGCCGGAGAGCACGAAGGGGGCAATCATGCCGCGCGGCGTGAGCCCGGCGACGAAGGTGGTCGTGTTCCAGTGTCCGTGAGGGACGGCCCTGCGCAGACGTTCTCCGCCCGTGGGTGCGGGTCATGTTGGTCCTGGCCCAGGTCTCGTCGATGAAGACCAGCCGGTCGGGGTCGAGGCCGGGTTGGCTGTCGCGCCAGGTGCGCCGTCGGCTCAGCACGTCCGGGCGGTCCTGCGCCGCCGCGTGGCCGGTCTTTTCTTGCGCGTGATGGCGTGGCGCACGAGGAAGCGCTGTATCGACCCGTAGCTGAAGGCCAGGCCCAGCCGCGCGCAACGCCTCGATGGTGATGTCCCGCCTCTCCTCAAGAAGACCCGGGATCACATCGCGCTGCGCCGCGATACGCCCCGAGCGGCGGTCCCCGCCAGGCGCCTTCGGGCGCGCATCGCCCTGTTCCCGTTCCAGGCTGCGCCAGCGGCTCACGCCAAAACGAGAGGCCGCAGTTCCATGGCTCATGCCCCCACATGCCGCCGACAGAACCCGATCGCGAAGATCAAGGGAAAGCGCTTTCGACATCACTGCCGGCCTCCTCGACCCGGACGACATCTTGAATCACAAATCCCCAGACCCGTGAATCCCCAAACGATTCAATCAGGTCACATCATGCTCTAGCCTCGGTCTCTGGTCCCCTGTGGGGAGTTTCGACACCGACGATGAAGGATACCATGGCCCTCCGCGTGACGATCGGCAAGACGATCTGACGGACGCGGAACGGGCGCTGATGATACCGCCGGTCCCGACACAGGACCGGATGGGCCGACCGCGGGCGACGGACCCTCGACGGGTGTTCGGCGGTCCATGCCGTCGTCGGGGTGCCGGTGGCGTCGGTGGCTGCCCTGTCATCCGTCGTTTTCCACGGTTCAGAACCCAGCGCGACGACGGGACATTGGCGCGGGCGCGGGCGCGGGCGAGCCGTGGTGTAGAACCGACGGCAGCGACCTTCGACAGCCAGCCGGTGAAGACGACGGAGATGGGTAGGCCTTCGCCCGGACGGGGCGATGCCGGCGGCTCGCCAGTGACGTCGCGCGGAGCCCAGATGGTTCCCCGGTCCGGGTGCGGCGCGCCGCCTGCCGCTGCCTGATGCGCAGGAGCGCGCGAGGACCAAGGGCTTTCTTGACAAGAACATGGCAAGGATTTGTGATTCAGGCCTTTGGACTCCCATATCTGCTTCGAGAGTACGGGAATTACAGACACAGCGTCACTGAAATCCTGAATCCGTTCAAGAGCGACACACTCTGGCGAGAGGCCCGGAGCGCAGCATAGGAGTCGCGAAGACCCTTTTCGGGATGCAGCGTCAGTCAGGCATCATTTTCACTATCATCACCAGAAGGGTATCTATCTCGCGCTTCTTCGAATGGAAATTCATCCATCAGGACGACGCCTAGCGCCTTGGAAACCACTAGCGCCCGCTCAAATCTCCTGAGGAAATCCATTCCGACCAAGATTGTATCCGAAGTCGTGGACAATAGAGCCACGCCAGATTCTGTCCTGTCTAACAGCGTAGCTTCTACCATAGCAGTAAGCATTACGACTTTAGACCCGTCAGCAAGTGTCACCACATTTGTGCCTTCCAGAGGAAGAGACAAAGACATGGCATGCGAAAGCGGTAGCTGGATGAAGCCAGTAAAGCCAGTGTCGATAAGCACTTCGAACTCTACGCCGGGAGGATCATGCCTTACTCCACACAGGTGGAGTTTCAAGCAAGCATTACCCTGTTGATCGAAATGCCCAATTCCAAGCGGTTGAGTGCTGGCCAACGACATTTACCCTGAAAGCACTTGGGAATCCTACACGGATCAAATGGAACACGCCATGCGGCGAGCGTTCTCTAGCTGTTTTTAATGCATCTTCAGCGAAACTTCCTTGATATGCTTCTCCATTCCTCACGTCGATGACGACGAACTGTCCCGAGTGAGATTTTTCGAAAGCCGCTCGGTAACGCTCTTCATAGATTTTCTCGGCAGCTTCAGCGATCTTGCCGGGATCGGTCAGATTCATTGCTTGGCCGGTTTCGTTGGAGTCACTCATGGTTAGTCTCTCTCCTAGCGGCAACCGCCGCGCGGGCGATCTCAGCCTGGCGTTCCGGCGAAAGCGCAACCCTACGAGCCGCGCCGCCAGCACAGCCTTCCTTTACTCTATTCGGCGGCGTCTTGGTGTATTCAAGCCTTCCGACAGCGACCCAGGATATGGTTATGGCGTTATCGATAACATTGCGGAGCATTGAGGCCTGACGGCACGGTTACCGTAGATATTACACCCTCTGATCGCCTCCTCGCGCATGTGTGTCTCATTTTCCCCAATTTCTAGCGCAATACTGCAATGTTACGCTAGTTCCACTATCTGGCCGCCGCCGGCTGTGTGTCAAGCCGCATATTCTGGACAATATCCAGCCCGTTTCGCGCACCATTTTCAACAAGAGCCTGTTCCTGAAGTCCCGGGCGGCCTCAAGCTGTGGCATCCTGTCGGGAGTTTGAACACCGACGATGGAGGATACTACCGCTGAGCCTGACACAGGGCCGGATGGGCTGGCCCTCGACCACATTACCTGTCTACCCCGCAGCAAGAGCGATCATTTGCATGCTCGCGCCTGTACATCCCGAATGAAGTCACTGCCATTCCAGAGCCAGGCGCACTGGTCGTTCGTGCAGGTTTCCTGAATCGACTGCGGCACGACCAGTTGCAGGTCCGAATTCATCATCTGACTTGTCTGCGGCTCGGAAATTCCCGGCTCGAGCGTGAGAAGATGCTTCCTCGGAATCTCCTTCGCTTCAGCGAGAACCTGCCTCCAGCGGTCCTTGCAGCTCGACTTCGCTCCGAGCATGGTGAGGCACGCGTCGCCGGCCTCGGGAGCGACCCGGTACGCTTCTTCGCCGGGGAACAGAAAATCCGGCCGTGGGGTGCTCCTTCTTGCGGTTGTCGTGAGCCACAGGGAGTACCCCACTCCCGGCTGACACATGAATCCTTACGTCACCCGTCTGTGCATGCTATCCGGCGTTTAGAGCCAGTCGCAGGACGCGCGTATCCGCTCGGTCCTGCGGTGCTTAGACATGCGCACGGGATCGCGCGCCGCCTGCCCTTCCTCATGCGCAGGGTCGCACGAGAGATCAGCGCTCGATTCACAAGAACATGATGATATCAAGGATCTGTGATTCAGGCTCTCAGGCCGTGCGAACCCGATCAACATGGCGCAGCAAGGCTGTCAGGGCCGCCGGTGTAACGCCACTGATCCGCGCAGCGGCCGCCAGGGTCGCCGGGCGCGCCTCCACCAATTTTTGGCGCGCCTCGTTCGACAGGCCGCCAACCCCGTCGTAATCCAGTCCCCTCGGGATCTTCAGGGCGTGATCCTTTCGGAACGCGCGAATGTCGGCCACCTGTCGATCCAGATAGCCGGCATATCTGCCCTCGATCTCGATCTGTTCCGCCACATCCGGTCGGAGATCGCCAAGCCGGGGCCAGAGCATCGCCAGCTGCGACAGGCTGATATCAGGCGATCTCAGCAGATCATGCGCCGAACGCCGAACGCCGTCCTGGTTCACGGCGAATCCCGCTTCCGCCAACGTCGACGGCGTCGCCTGGAACGACGCAACCATCTGACGCGCAAGATCCAGAAGCCGTCGCTTCTCCTCGAATTGCGATCGCCGCGCCGCTGAAACGATCCCGCGCGCCAGGCCCTTCGGCGTGAGGCGGAAATCCGCGTTGTCCGCCCGCAGCAAAAGCCTGTATTCGGCGCGCGAGGTAAACATCCGATAAGGCTCCCGCGTGCCCAACGTCACCAGATCGTCGATCATCACGCCAATGTAGGCGTCGGCCCGATCCAGGACGAATTCTTCGGCTTCCGACACCTTGAAAGCCGCATTGAGTCCCGCGACCAGACCCTGGCCAGCCGCCTCCTCATAGCCCGTCGTGCCATTGATCTGGCCCGCCAGAAACAAGCCTGGAATGGCCAGGCATTCCAGCGTGGGGCGCAGGGCGCGAGGATCGACGAAGTCATATTCGATGGCGTAGCCCGGCCTCAGGATCGCCGCCTTCTCCAGACCGCGAATGGCATGGACGACCTGTTCCTGAACATCCTCTGGCAACGAGGTCGAGATGCCGTTGGGATAAACCGTGTCGTCTTCCAGCCCCTCTGGCTCAAGAAAAACCTGATGGCTCGGGCGATCCGGGAAACGGACCACCTTGTCCTCGATGCTCGGGCAGTAGCGCGGCCCGGCGCTTTCGATCCGGCCGGAATGGATCGGCGCCCGACCGATGTTGTCCCGGATGGCAGCGTGCGCGACAGGGTTGGTGTGGGTGATGTGGCATACCGTCTGCGGCACCGAAATCCGCTCGGTCAGAAAAGAGAACGGGGTCGGCGGATCGTCGCCCGGCTGGGTCTCCAGAACACCCCAGTCGATCGTCCGCCCGTCCAGACGCGGGGGGGTTCCCGTTTTCAGTCGGCCCAGAGGCAACCGATGGCGGTTCAGCGTTTCCGCAAGGCGCGTCGAGGGGGGCGCGTCGAGGCGTCCGCCGCGCCAGCATTTCTCGCCCACGTGAATGACGCCACGAAGAAAGGTGCCGGCGGTGACCACGACAGCACCGGCGTGCAGCGACCGCCCGTCCTCCAGGATGACGCCGGAGCAGTGGCCTCCGGGGTCGATCAACAGGTCGCCGGCGGCGCCTTCGACAACTTGAATGTCGGGCTGGTTTCGCAGGATATCCTGCACCGCCGCCCTGTAGAGCGCACGGTCGGCCTGGGCCCGTGGCCCGCGGACGGCCGGACCCCTGCTTCGATTCAACATCCGGAACTGGATTCCGGCGCGATCGATCGCCCGCCCCATGACTCCGTCGAGAGCGTCGATCTCGCGCACCAGGTGACCCTTTGCCAGACCGCCGATGGCGGGATTGCAGGACATCACGCCGATGGAGTCGCGGGAATGGGTCAGGAGAACCGTCGTCGCGCCGGCGCGCGCGGCCGCGGCAGCAGCCTCGCATCCGGCATGGCCGCCGCCGACGACAATCACGTCAGCTTTTTCCGGGCCGCGGTCGTCCATGGACGGCAAGCTTGGATCGATCGGAAAAGATTCAAGGCCCGCCCCGCTTCATCTCGGCCGGAACCGGATGTTTCACGTGAAACATCCTTGACCTGGCGCGCCTATTTGCCGATGCAGAAATCGCGAAAGATCGCGTCCAGCAGAGCCTCCACATCCGTCCTTCCGATCAAACGCTCCATGGCGCGCAAGGCCAGACGGAGGTCCTCCGCCATCAGTTCCGCCGCCGCGGCGGCACTAGCGCGCCACAGCGCGTCTGCCGCCTCTTCCAGCGCCTCCCGGTGGCGGACCCGCGTGAGGGCCGGATGCTCTGTTGTTCCATAATCCCGCGACAGGGTCCGGGCGACTGCAGCCATAAGATCATCGATTCCCGCGCCTGTCCTGGCGCTGATCGCATGATCCGCGTTCGGGTCCGGAGACGCCAGATCGATCTTGTTTGCCACCGTCCAGAAGCGTCCGGCAGTCGCCGCGAGCGCGTCTCGGGCCACGGCGGTTCCGGGGCGTGTCATGTCCACCAGGAACAGAACGAGATCTGCCGAACGGCCTTCGGCGCGAGCGCGGGCCATGCCTTCTCGCTCCACTGCGTCGGCATCGCGCTCATCTCGCAGCCCCGCCGTATCGACAAAGACCACCGGATAGCCGCTCAGGTCGACCCGCGCCTCGATGACATCTCGTGTTGTCCCGGATGTCGCCGCGACGATAGCCACATCCCGCCGGGCGATCTGGTTGATGAGCGACGACTTTCCCGCGTTAGGGGGGCCGACGATGGCTACCCGGAAGCCGTCGCGCACCACCCTTCCCCGATCCGGCGCAGCCAGCCAGCCGGTCAATCCGGCGCGAACCGCTTCCATGTCCGATCGGATTCGCGCGAACAGGCCATCCGGAAGGCCTTCGTCCGGGAAATCGATCACGGCCTCCAGCCAGGCAAGAGCGCGGCGGAGACGATCGCCCCAGTCGGCGCAATGCCTGGCGAATATGCCACCCATCTGTCGTTGCGCCTGTATGCGCTGTGCTTCTGTTTCGGCATCGATCAGATCGGCCAGCCCCTCGGCTGCCGACAGGTCCATCTTTCCGTTATCGAACGCGCGGCGCGTGAACTCTCCCGGTTCGGCAGGACGGACCCCGGAAAGCCGACACAAGCACGCGACAAGGGCATCGACCACCGCCGGGCTGCCATGGACCTGAAACTCGACAACGTCCTCGCCGGTGAAGGATTGAGGGCCCGGAAACCACAGGACCAGGCCACGGTCGATAAACGTGGCGTCACCCGGATCATGCAATGACACAAGTCGCGCCTCCCGCGCTGTCGGCACATGGCCGACTAGCGCCCGCAGACATGTGCCGGCAGCCTCTCCCGAGACGCGCAAGACCGCAACCCCGGCCTTCCCGGCCCCGGAGGACAGGGCCACGATCGTGTCCGCCGTCACGGTACGGCCGTCCGCATGCGAAGATCGAAGAGATGGAGATCGTGGTCCACGGAAGCTTTCCGCCGATTCTGTTCTGGACCGAAACCCTCGTCACGCATGAATGTCGGCCTCCAGGGTACAAGAAACATGATCGATAGGGAGTGACGTCAGAGAAGACTGAAAGAGCGACATGGTATTGATGATTGACCGTAATCATCAAAGATGTGGATTTTCCGATCATTTCCGGATTGCGCCAGCCGCAAGCCCGGATTTGACCATCACCTGATTGCGATTTGAAGCCGGATTTGGCAAGGGTTCAGTCGGCACAAGGGCAACCGTTCGATCAAGGGGTGACGATGATGGGGATGACCGAACGGTCTTGCGGTGGATGTGCATGAAATTTGCCCTGGGGCGCCGGCAAGACGTTGAAGGACGCGCTGAACTGACGGAATGCGTTCGACAGACCTGATCACAGCGGACGATGCCGGAATGGCGCGGGATCACGGATGCTCGGTGAAGCGTGAAAAGGGATGAACGACGAAAAGCCGGAAGGTGCCTCCCAGTGTCCCGGTTTCCCGAGCATCGAGGACCATCCGGAACGGATGTTCATCGCCATCGACACGCTCGGAGCCGGATCGGCCAGGACAGTTCGACGGACAAAAGATCCCGCGGCCAGTGGAAACAGCCGTCATCCGCGAACGCCTTGCGCAACCCGAAGCAAAGCGGGTGGCGATTGAACCCGTCCCGCCGAAATCGAGAACCGGCAGGCTGTCAAGAGGCGACCGCACAGACATGAAAAGGACAAACCATTGCTCCGATCGGCGTCTGTACGCAATATAATGCGTGACATTTCAGAAAAGGCGCTGCACGCGCCGCAGCTTCGGGACTCGCCGTGACCCTGACCAACATTCTGTCGAAAGAGACCAGCCCGTACCTGTTGCAGCACCAAGACAACCCGGTCCACTGGCAGCCCTGGTCGGATGCCGCCTTCGGCCTCGCCCGCCGGGAAAACAAGCCGGTCCTCCTGTCCATCGGCTATTCCGCCTGTCACTGGTGCCACGTAATGGCCCACGAAAGCTTCGAAGACACCGCCATCGCGACGGAAATGAACCGGAATTTCATCAACATCAAGGTCGATCGCGAGGAACGGCCCGATGTCGACCAGATATATCAGCATGCACTCGCCCTGCTCGGCGAACAGGGAGGATGGCCGCTGACCATGTTCCTGACGCCGGATCGCGAGCCTTTCTGGGGCGGCACCTATTTCCCGCCAGAAGACCGCTGGGGTCGCCCGGGATTTCCGATGGTTCTCGATCGGATCGCGGCGCTCTATCGGGACGAAGGCGAAAAGGTCCGGGCCAACGCCGACAGCCTGAGGACGGCGCTCGCCCGCCTCGGAGCCAACCAGGCTGGCGACGCCATCGGTCGGCAGAGCTTTCTTCAGATCGTCGATCTTCTGGTCAGCCGGATGGACAATACGCACGGCGGCATGGCTGGCGCGCCGAAGTTTCCTCAATGCTCGGTATTCGACCTGATCTGGCGCGCCTATTGCGAAACCGGGAATCCGCAATACCGCGATGCAGTGCTCATGCTCCTCGACCGCATGTCCCAGGGCGGGATCTACGATCATCTTGGCGGTGGATATGCACGGTACTCGACAGACGTTGTCTGGCTCGCGCCGCATTTCGAAAAAATGCTTTACGACAACGCCCAGATCCTCGAATTGCTGGCACATGCCTGGGCCGAAACCGGGAATGATCTCTATCGCCTGCGGGCAGAAGAAACGGTCGGCTGGCTGTTACGGGAAATGGTCACTGAGGGTGGCGGTTTCGCCAGCGCGCTGGATGCCGACAGCGAGGGGCAGGAAGGCAAGTTCTACGTCTGGTCGCGCGACGAACTGGAAGAGCTTCTGGGCAACGACGCAGCGGCCTTTGCCGCCGCGTACGACGCAACACCCGACGGCAACTGGGAAGGCAAGGTCATCCTTAACCGCTCCCGGCAGCCCGTGCTGGGTGATGCAAGGCATGAAGCAAAGCTGGCCCGCTGCCGCGGGGTTCTTCTGGAAGCGCGCGACAATCGCCCCCGGCCCGGTCTCGACGACAAGGTACTGGCGGACTGGAACGGCTACATGATCCATGCCCTGGCGCTGGCCGGCGCCGTCATGGACCGACCGGCCTGGATCGATCTGGCGCGGCAGGCCTTCTCCTTTGTCTTGCAGAACATGGAGCGGGATGGCCGCCTCATGCACAGCTGGCGCGACGGCAAGGCAGCGCATCCGGCGACGGCCGAAGACCATGCCAGTCTGATCAGGGCGGCTCTCATACTGCATGAAACCACTGGCGAGGCCAGTTATTGCAGCCAGGCCCTGACATGGACCGCAGTCATGGACCGGCACTTCCTGGACAAGGGCCAAGGCGGGTATTTCCTTACTGCCGACGATGTCTCGGGTCTTCTGGTGCGGACAAAGTCAGTCCATGACAACGCCACGCCTTCGTCCAACGGGTTGATGGTCCACAACCTTGTCCGCCTGGGCGTACTGACGGGCGACGTCACGTTGCTCGACAGGGCAGACGCCCTGATCAGGGCCTTTTCCGGTGAACTGAAGCGTAGCGGCATGGCAATGCCGCTGCTGATCGGCGGCGCTCGTTTGCTGGACACGGCAACACAGGTTATCGTCGTCGGACGGCGTGACGATGTCGGCGTCGACCGGCTGGTGCGCGCCATCTGGGAGTTCCCTCTGCCAACGCGGATCTTTCGCCGTCTGTCACCACAGGATACATTGCCGGATGGGCACCCTGCCCAGGGCAAGGGCCTCGTTGACGGCAAGGCAGCCGCCTACATCTGCCAGGGCACGTCATGCGGTTTGCCGGTCACGGATCCGGGCGCCTTGACAGAGCATCTTTCCCGATGTCGTCCGGACTGAAGCATGGGACCGTCGACCAGAAGGAAGCCATGAGGAACATCAACTGATGGCCGAAACCGTTTACCAGAGCCCGTTAGGGCCGATACGCCTTCGAGAGGCGTATGGCCATATCACTCATCTGGACTGGGGGCCTGCGCTCCAGAGCGAACCGGATCGCAATCCACCGCCCTGCAAAAACGACACGCCCTTGCTGAACCGCGCGGTGCACCAGTTGAACGCCTATTTCTTTGGCAACCGATGCGCCCTGAACCTGCCCGTCGCCCCGGCCGGAACGAAATTCCAGAAGGCGGTCTGGAAGCAGATACTGGCAATTCCCTATGGCGAGGTCAGGACCTATGGCGAAATGGCCCTGTGGCTGCGCAGTTCGCCGCGCGCTGTCGGCGTCACTTGCGGCCGCAACCCGATCCCGATCATCATTCCGTGTCATCGGGTTGTCGCGGCGTCGGGACTCGGCGGTTACTCGGGCAGCGGCGGTATCGACACCAAGCAATGGCTCCTGAAACTGGAAGGATGGCCGTCGACAGCAAGCCCGTCGCTTTTTGACCTGCCGACCTCGGCAGACGATCGCGCAGCTGCCTTGAAACAGGGGACGCGGCTGCTTACCAAGCCTGAGGATGCGCGGCAGCAGCATCTGCAGCGCAGACGCGTGAATCGGGCCTATTGAGGAGAGAACAGCATGCCAGAAATCACGATTGACGGTCAGGACGGGCGTTTCAAGGCCTATCGCGCCGACCCGACCGGCGCTTCAGGCCCGGCCATTGTGGTCATCCAGGAAATCTTCGGCGTCAACAAGGTTATGCGGGATATCAGCGACTGGTGGGCCAGTCAGGGCTATGTCGCCATCTGCCCGGACATATTCTGGCGCCAGGAGCCCGGCATCCAGTTGACTGACCAAAGCGAAGCCGAGTGGCAACGGGCCTTCGAACTTTATCAGGGCTTCGACGAGGCCAAGGGCATCGAGGACATTCAGGCGACGATCAACACCATCCGCAACGATGCAGCTTGCACTGGCAAGGTTGGCGCCGTCGGCTTTTGCCTTGGTGGCAAGCTTGCCTATTTGTGCGGCACGCGGACGGACGCGGATGCCAACGTCGGCTACTACGGCGTCGGGATCGAAAACGCCCTGGACGAGGCCGCCAATATCGCCAGGCCGACCATGCTGCACATTGCCGAGGAAGACGGATTCTGCCCGCAAGAGGCGCAGGCCCAGATCCACGCCAGCCTGGATGGACACGCCCACGTCACGATTCACGACTATCCCGGCGTCGATCACGCCTTCGCTCGTCCGGGCGGCGAACACTACAATTCGGCGGCGGCACAAACAGCCAATGAGCGGTCGGCGGCTTTCTTCAAATCCCACCTGTCCTGACTGACGCCAGCATCGGGAACGGGGCCGACAGGCATCCGTCACCAGCCCTGCGCCCCCGCAAGCGCCAGACAGCGCCAACCCCATCAAAGGATCTCAGCCATGACCCGCGCCATCGTTGTCCGCGAAACCGGCGGCCCGGAAAAATTGCTGTGGGAAAATGTCGACGTCGGCAAGCCGGGCGAGGGTGAAGTCCGCATTCGGCACACCGCCATCGGCTTGAACTATATCGATGTCTATTTCAGGGCTGGCCTCTACCCGGCGCCCCATCTGCCCTTTTCGCCGGGCTTTGAGGGAGCGGGAGTCGTTGAGGCGATCGGCGAGACAGTTGATGGTTTTGCGGTCGGAGATCGGGTTTGCTATGGCACCAGCCCGATCGGCGCGTATGCGGAAAGCCGGTTGATTCCGGTGGCCAACCTCGTCAAGATTCCGGACAGCATCGACGACCATACCGCCGCCGCGATGATGTTGCAGGGCATGACAGCACAGTATCTTCTGCGGCGCACCTATGCGGTACAGCCCGGCGACACGATATTGTTCCATGCCGCTGCCGGCGGAGTTGGCCTCATCGCTTGTCAGTGGGCAAAACATCTGGGAGCCACCGTGATCGGTACGGTTGGCAGCGCAAGGAAGGCGGCGCTGGCCAAGGCCCATGGATGCGACCACACGATCCTGTACCGGGAGGAGAATTTCGTCGATCGCGTCCGGGAAATCACGAACGGCAAAGGTGTGCCGGTGGTATACGATTCGATCGGCAAGGACACGTATCCTGCCTCGCTGGATTGCCTGAGCCCATTTGGACTTATGGTCTCGTTCGGTAACGCCTCCGGTGCCATCGAGAATTTCGATCCGGGATTGCTGGCGCTGAAGGGCTGCCTCTATTTCACCCGGCCGACCTTGTTCACCTATACTGCCAGGCGCGAAGACCTGGAGATGACAGCGAACGACCTTTTCGATGTTGTCGGCAGCGGCGCCATCAGAATCAACACCAACCAGACTTACCCGTTGGCCGACGCGGCCCAGGCCCATCGCGATCTGGAAGGTCGCAAGACCACAGGCAGCACGATCTATACTGTTTGAGCCGGGAATCAGTCGGGCCACCCGACGCAGGTCGGCACCAGACAGTTGCTGTCGGCGAGGCAAAGCAAGGTTGGGCGCCCGGCAACTGTGCCATCGAATCGTGAAATGGAAGGCCGCTGCAGCTTGACAGAATTGACCATTCGCGACGCACAGCGGGCGGACGTTCCAGCGATCGTGGCGCTCCTCGCGGACGACGGACTGGGCAGCGCGCGCGAATCCGTCGATGGGCCGATCCCGAACAGCTACTACATGGCCTTCGATTCCATCGCGAGCACGACTCTGGTCCGCTTGCTGTTGGCAGAACTCAGCGGCGAAATCATCGGTTGCATACAGCTGAACCTGATACCGCACATTTCGATGAAAGGCGGCACGCGAGCCCAATTGCAATCCATGCGCATTCGCAGCGACCGACGCGGCCAGGGCCTGGGCGGCATTTTCGTGCGGCGGGTCATGGATCTGGCTCGTAACGCAGGCTGCGTGCAGATGGAACTCACCACACATAACAGCCGGTCGGACGCTCACCTGTTCTACAGGAGACTTGGTTTTCAGGCGACGCATCAAGGAATGAAAATTCGGCTTGACCAGTAGCAAACTGCCTGAAAATCAGGCGGTTCTCGCTTCGACTCTTGGGCCATCCGCCCGTTCCCGGCCTTGTGTCGGTGCACTGAGAAACTGGAGCACGAGCATCGATCAGGCCGACGATCCATTCCATATCTCACAGGACATGCCGATCCTCGTGGATCTGGCCCGCCTCCCCGAATCGCGCGACCACGCACCATGCGAATCGCCGGGAAGAGGTGTACGAGATCCGGCGCGTCACCGCGCTCATCGCGGATTCTCTTGACACGATCCTCCTTGGGAAAGGCCTTGAGCTTGCGAATGAACGCGATATCGAGACCGGCCTGCTCGGCAATCTTCATGGCGTCGTCACGGATATCCTCGCGTATCGGCCTGGCGCTGCGCGGGCAAGCGGCCAGCCGGCCCCCATGGATGCGCAGCCGGATATCCATCGCACGGACATGGCCGACGTCCGGGAAAGAGCCTGTCAGAACGACCCGGTCAAAACATGAAACGACCCCGGCCATGCCAGTCTTGGTGACCCACAACGAACGGAAATGCCACGATCCGGATCCCTCGCAAGAACGTGGAATTCGGCATGTCATCGCGAAGCGTTTTGGTTCCCGCCATGCCGGGTCAGGGAGTAGAGCTTGAAAAATCCCAGGAGTGCTGCACGAAACCGACATTGCCACCGCATGTAATCAGCGGGAGAGAGCCTCCGGCGTCTCGTCACGCAAGTGGTTGAGCGTGCGCCTGGAAGGGCGCGGGAGATTGTCGGGCAAGATTCTGATTCTGTGGCAGATGACCTGATACACCCATAGCGTATCGAAATTCGTGTCCGAAGGACAGCCATTCGCCAGCTTGGTCATTGCAGCCCTTGGCTGAGTGGCCATTCAGCATCAAGGCCGCTTTCATGTATTTTTCCAGTGTGGAACCAGTTGCGCTTCATGAGGAATCCGGACACCGGCAGGCGGGCCGCGCATCAACTCCGTCCTCTGCGGCTGCAACGGCGCCCGGTTGCCACTGATCATTGCATGCTCGAAACCAATTCGTTGATCGTCAGGTCGGGTGGAGCCGAGATTCGGCTTCGCCCCTGACATGCTCGGCCTGCAAATCCCTGATTGAGGCGATTCATCAACTTTTTGACAGTGTTTATCGAAACGCCGGTGATCCGGATTGCGGCCCGCATGGACATGCCACAGACCAGCATTTCGAAGATATGCGTGCTTCTGTGTGGATAGATTGTTCGTGGCCCCATACAGGGCGCACAAGCCATTTCAAGCATTTCTTTCAGCACGACCGGGTTTGGCTGCCGATCTCTTCAGCAATGGAGTGGGGCTCAGGAAACGGAATCGATTTCGTCCATGATAGCCTGAGCTGCCCCCTTGGGATCATCGGCATGAATAACGGGCCGCCCGACAACAAGACGGTCGGCACCCATCCGAACAGCTTCTGCAGGAGTCGTGAAGCGCTTGTGATCCTGGGGAGGGAAGCCCGTCGGCCTGATCCCCGGGCTGACGATCAAGCAATCGAGCTTGTCTCGGCATACACCGATTGCATCGCCTGACACGATCAGCCCGTCGCAACCGAGTTCCAGCAGCTTCCTGCCTCGATCAACGATGAATGTATTCGTATCGCGTGGGTCGTCGGATTCGTGCGCTTCCCTGTCAGTGTCGTCCAGGCTGGAAAGCATGGGAACCATCAGGATCTTCAGCTGTTCCGGCTCATTGCGCACATCCCTGATGGTATTGATCGTCTCGGCAGTCTTGGACGTAGCGACCGACTCGGAGAGTGTCATGAGCTTGACGTTCAGACCCATCAACGTCTCGACGAACCGCCTGATGGTATTACCAATGTCGCCGGAGAGCTTCAGATCGATGAACACCCCGCCGTCTTCGGCGCGCGTCTGCTGAATCTCCTTGAGGATATCCAGATAATTACCCGCCACGAATGCCTGCAGGCCAATCTTGAAGAACGAGACGTTTGTGAGTGTACTGACGAGGCGTAGAGCATCGTCGTGGGTGGAAACGTCGAGTGCGACGATGAGGCGGTCGCCACCAGCTTGCTGCCTCATGGGAGGGCCTTCAGCGTCAAAGAGAAATAGACGGTACCATGGAGCGAAAAGGGGTACAACTCCCATTCTCCAATTGCGTCAGCGTTGTGTCGTCGCTCCAGGGCAAACAGTCGCGCGGGGTGGGCTGCGTGGATGGGGTTCTGGCGGCGACAGCAGCACGACGACCGGGATATCCCGTGGGGCAGCAGATGCTGCCGCCAGGTCGGATTCGACAGTTTCCGGTCTGCAGTCAGATGATCGGCCTGGCGCAATCGGCAGCCGGCACCGCCTTTCTTCGGAGGAGAAGGAAAAGCCCGCGCTCACTCAGCGGGGTGCCATCACCATCGTCATCTGGCGGCCTTCGAGCTTCGGAAACTGCTCGACCTTGGCTTGATCTTCCAACGCGTCACGGACCTTTTCCAGAAGTTTCATGCCGAGATCCTGATGGGCGAGTTCACGGCCGCGAAAGCGCAGGGTGACCTTCACCTTGTCGCCTTCTCCCAGAAACTTGTGGATGGCGCGCATCTTCACGTCATAGTCATGCGTGTCGATGTTCGGGCGCATCTTGATTTCCTTGACGTCGATGGTCTTTTGCTTTTTCCGGGCTTCGTTCTTCTTCTTCTGTTGCTCGTACTTCAGCTTGCCGAAATCGGTAATCTTGCAGACCGGCGGCTCGGCGTTTGGAGAAACTTCAACCAGATCCATGCCGACATCTGCAGCGCGGTCGCGGGCTTCGTCGGTAGGCACAATGCCAACCTGATTGCCTTTCTCGTCTATCAGGCGGACGGATGGAACTCGGATCATATCGTTGATGCGCGGGCCTTCATGGACCGGCGCGATCGGACTGGATGGGCGTCGTATGGGTTTGCTTCCTTTCTCTGTTCAGTCGGTCGGACCGATCATGGATCCGACAAACGCCAAAATCAGCGCTCCGCGCGACCCGGAGCACTGATTTGAACTGTAAACTTTGCCTTATTGTTGGATCGGGAACGCAGAGTCCTTCACAAGTGTATCGACCGAGGCGTTTAAGGCAAGCACTTCCTGCTCCCTTTTTCCCAACCTGCGCAAAGAAACCGTGTTTTCTTCGGCTTCGTTACGACCCACTACGGCAATCACCGGGACTTTCGCGTTCGAATGTTCCCGGACCTTGTAGCTGATCTTTTCGTTGCGCAGATCGGTTTCCACGCGTAATCCGGCATTTCGGAGAGCCCCGGCGACTTCTTCTGCATAGGCGTCGGCGTCGCTTACGATTGTGGCGACAACCACCTGCACCGGAGCAAGCCACAAGGGAAGGCGACCGGCGTAATTCTCGATCAGAATACCGATGAACCGCTCGAAAGAGCCGAGAATCGCCCTGTGCAGCATGACCGGTCGGTGCTTTCTGCCATCCTCGCCGATATAGGAGGCATCAAGCCGCTCTGGCAGTACATAATCCACTTGCAGCGTACCGCATTGCCAGTCACGCCCGATCGCGTCGCGAAGGACGAATTCGAGCTTCGGACCGTAAAACGCTCCTTCGCCGGCATTCATCTCGTAAGGAATGTCTGCCGCCTCGATCGCTTCTTTCAGCGCAGCCTCGGCCCTGTCCCAGGTCTCGTCGTTACCAGCGCGCACCGGTGGTCGGTCGGCGAATTTCACCAAGATATCGTCATAGCCGAAGTCGTTATAGACGGAGGTCAGGAGGTCACAGAAGGCCTTGGATTCCGAGTTGATCTGCTCCGGCGTGCAAAAGATGTGAGCATCGTCCTGCGTGAACGCGCGCACCCGCATGATGCCGTGCAATGCACCCGAGGGTTCGTTGCGATGGCACGAGCCGAACTCCGCCATGCGCAGCGGAAGGTCGCGATAGCTCAGGATGCCCTGATGCTTGAACACCTGGACATGGCCCGGGCAATTCATGGGCTTGAGGGCGAGCGTTTTTTCGCCGTCGTCCTTGGCCGTGAACATGTTCTCCCGGAATTTTTCCCAGTGGCCGGACCGCTCCCACAAGACGCGGTCGATCATTTGGGGCGTTTTCACTTCGACATAGCCGGCTTTCTCCAGACGGCCACGGACGTATTCCTCGCACAAGCGGTACAGCGTCCAGCCCTTGGGATGCCAGAAGACGCCGCCAGCGGCTTCTTCCTGAATGTGGAACAGGCCCATCTCTCGGCCGAGGCGGCGATGATCACGCTTTTCTGCCTCCTCCAGCATGGCAAGGTGGGCTTTCAGTTCCTTTTCGTTGCGCCAGATCGTGCCGTAGATGCGCTGAAGTCGAGCATTGTCCGCTTCGCCACGCCAATAGGAGCCCCCCAATTTCGTCAGCTTGAACGCCTTGGGAAGCTTTCCCGTCGATGGCAGGTGCGGGCCACGACACAGGTCGACCCAGTCGCCCTGGCGGTACATTGTCAGTTCTTCGTCGGCCGACAGTTCGCTGACCCACTCGGCCTTGAACTGCTCGCCTTCTCCGTTGAAGAATCCGATGGCGTCATCCCGATCCCAAACCTCACGGATGATCGCTTCGTTCCGGTCCACGATCTCCCGCATTCTCGCTTCGATGGCCTCGAAATCGTTCGGCGTGAACTGCTCGGTGCGGTGAAAGTCGTAGTAGAATCCGTGCTCCGTGGCTGGCCCAAAAGTGATCTGCGTGCCAGGGAACAGTTCCTGCACGGCTTCGGCGAGGATATGAGCGGCGTCGTGACGGATCAGTTTCAGCGCATCGTCGTCCCTGATCGTGACGATCTCTACCGCCGCATCGTCGTCGATCAGCCGGTTCAGATCGCGCAAATCTCCGTTGATCCTGATGGCCAGGGCCGCCTTGGCCAGACCAGGGCCGACGGAGGCGGCAACATCCGCTCCGGTGACCGGGACAGGAAACTGCCGGATGCTGCCATCGGGGAGCGAAATATTGATCGGTTGGTCTGCCATGGGGTCGATCACCGGTTGGATGCCTCGGTCTTGAGCAGTACAACGACAGGTATCAAAAAACCCTCCGAGCGTTAGCCGGGAGGGTCTGCAGGTTGGGCATTTGCACACGCCCGCCGCGCTACGACCCCTCCAGAGGGGTAGTCGTCGCGGTCGTCTCAATTGTGGGACATTCGAACATCACGACAAGGAATATCGGCAGCGGCCATGCTCATGTCAAGCGCTGTCTCTACTGCCCGTCAGTGCCTCCAACCGTTCCATCACGGTATCGACCGACAGCGTTTCCAGTGCGCGCCGACGCAGGATGTCAACCGCACCACCCTGAAGTCCCGGCCTCGGCGCGCACAACGCCGGATCGGAACTGCTCGAAAAAAGCACCAGACTGGGGCAGCCCGTCATGGCGACCAGATGCATCGGGCCGGTATCGTTTCCAATGGCAGCCTCTGCTTGACGGGCCAGGACGGCAACCTGTTCGAGACTGGTCTGGCCGACAAGGTTGATGATAGCCAGATCAGTTGTCGAGATGGCGGCCAGCAGCGCAGCGTCCTCCGACCCGCCAATCAGCACAGGGGTCCGGCCGCTGCGAATCAGGCGGCGACAAAGGTTCAGGTAGCGACCCGCGGGCCAGCGCTTGGCGGGACGGTGAGCCGATCCGCCCGGCACGATCAGCACATAGGAGCCCGACAGGTCGAATTCGTCCACCGGCGCCGTGATCCAGCTGACGTCGCCAGCCTGCACGGCGTCGATCCCCACGGCCGCCAACTGGCCGCGCTGCCGATCCACGGTATGCAGCGCGTGCCGGTCGGGATCGGGGTCCGGATGGCTGGCGCCGGCGATATTGCCGCTCCATTCCACCGGTTTCATCATCCAGTAGTAAGCGCGCGACCGCCTGGACGTCTGAAGATCGTATACCCGGTCGAAACCGCCTTTCTTCAAACGTTTGCCCAAGCGGAACCAGTCCGGCGTGAAGCGGCGGGGCCGGCCACCAGTCCATACCTCATCGAAATAGCCGCTGCTGTCGGCGAGATTGCGAAACGGATCGGTCGTCAGCAAGGTGATCCGGTCTTTGCGGTGATGCGCGCGGATTGCGGCCATCGGTCCGAACGACAGCACGAAATCGCCCAGTGCGCCCAGACGGATGACCAGAATGTTTCGCGCGGCGCCATCAGGCATCGCCGGGGCTCGCGTCACGGCGCACACGGGCATAGACCGCCAGCGTGGCCCTCGTCATCGACGCGAGAGAGAATTTCTCGCGAATATGCAGAGTGGCGGCCTGGGCCATCGTCATGCGGGCCTCTTCCGACAGAGACAGGGCCTCTGCCAGCGCGTTCGTCAGTGCCGCGGCGTCACCCGGCGGTGTCAGCCAGCCGGTCGTGCCTGCAACCACGGTTTCGCAAGCCCCGCCATGATTGCTCGCGATGATCGGCCGGCCCATGGCCTGGGCTTCGGCGCAGACCCGGCCAAAGGCCTCGGGTTCCGTCGAGGCGCTGACCACGACATCGGCCAGCTTGAAGGCAGCCGGCATGTCGGAGCAATGACCGACAAATCGAACGATCCGCTCCAGCCCCTTGCCACGGACATCCCGGATCAACTCGTTCCGGTAGGATTCCCGACCTGCTTCGGAGCCCACCAGCAGGGCGATCACATCGGCCCGGCCGAGACCGGACAGCGCTTCGATCAGGATCCTGTGCCCCTTCCAGCGCGCCAGGCGACCGGGCAGCATGATGATCGGGGCCCCGTCAGGCAGCCGCCAGTTCCTGACGAGCGCGGCGACGCGCGACGTAGAAACGGCGCTGGAGTCGAACCGGCCAGTATCGACGCCGCGATGGATCACGTCGATCCGGGATCTCGGAACGTCATAGCTCTCTTCCATGTGACGCGCGACAAATTCCGATATCGCGATCACCCCATCGCCTGTCGTCATGATCCGGTTCCAGGCCTTTTTCAGCGGGCCACCGAAATTGTAGACGCCGTGGAATGTCGTGACGAAAGGGATGCCGACGCGACGGGCAGCCGCCCGCGCGCTCCAGGCCGGCGCCCGCGATCGAGCATGAACGATGTCAACCTTCTCGTTCCGGATCAACGCGGCAAGCCTCTCGACATTGCGCCAGAGATACCGCGGACTCTTCCGATCGACAGGCATTGTCAGATGCGTCGCGCCGGCGCGCGCAAGTTCGGATTCCAGCCGTCCGCCGGCGGACGCCACGATCGCGCGACCGCCAGCCGCCACAATCGCTGCGGCAACGTCAACCGTGCCTTGCTCGACGCCGCCGGTTTCCAGAGCGGGCAGAACCTGCAACACTGTCAGATTGAAACCTTCTTGTCCCATGGACGCTGCTGACCGAGCTCTTCATCCCGTCATGTCATGCTTTCGCGCCGGCGCCGAAGACTGACACCTTAGATCAAGAGATCCTCATTGACCGGACCCCGTTTCTTATCGCGCGCTAGTGACGGCGCGACAATCGCCTATAACCGCACAGACGGCCGCGGGGCCGCGGCAACGCCGGGCGTTGTGTTCCTGCCAGGCTTCCGTTCGGACATGGAGGGCGGCAAGGCCCTGGCTCTGGAGCGCCAATGCCGGGAACGGGGCCGGACCTTCCTGCGCTTTGACTATACCGGGCACGGCCAGTCCTCCGGCGACTTCGAGGACGGAACGATTGGACAGTGGGCGGAAGACGCCGTACTGGCGATATCGGTCCTGACCGAGGGGCCTCAGGTCCTGGTCGGCTCAAGCATGGGCGGATGGATCATGATGCTGGTGGCCCGATCCCTGCCGGACCGGGTTGCCGGGCTTGTCGGCATTGCCCCGGCGCCGGACTTCACCGAAGACCTTTTGATGGCCAACGCTTCAGCCGAGATGCGCGCCGCGCTGGACGATAAGGGAGTCTATCATGAGGCATCGGAATATGGCGACGACCCCACGCCCATCACGCGTCGGCTGATCGAGGACGGGCGACGACGCCTCGTGCTGCGGGAGCCCTTCAGCTTCGAGGGACCGGTTCGGATCATTCAGGGTTTGGCCGATCCCGACGTGCCGTGGCGGCATGCGCTGAAAATCGCAGATGCGATCACCGGCCCCGATGTCGAAGTCGTGCTGGTGAAGGCGGGCGACCACCGTCTGTCCGAACCGCAAGATCTTGCAAGGCTCGCAGGGGTCGTCGACTCCGTCTGTCAGGCTGCCTGACCATCCGCTTCGTCGTCAAATGATCCGGTTGTCTTCTCTCCCTCAAGAATCGCGTCCAGCCCGTCGCGATAGGTAGGGTAGAGCAGATTCGCCCCCAGGTCGGACTTGATCCGGTCGTTGCCGACCCGACGGCAGGCCTCATAGAAACGGCGTCCGGCAGATGACAGGTCGGCCTCCGCCAAAGGCGTCAGGGGGGGCGGCGCGATGCCCAGCAATCCGGCGGCATAGCTTACCACCTGGTGCTGGGGCGCCGGCAGGTCGTCGGCGATGTTGTAGACGGCATGTTGGCCATGGCCAGCCATAGATCGCTCGAGCACTGCGCAAATGTCATCCACATGGCAACGGCAGAAGACGTGGCCGGGCTTGTCGATTCGCCGCGCCGCGCCGCGGCGGAGGGTATCCAGGGCGCTTCTTCCGGGACCGTAAATCCCCGAAAGGCGGAAGATGGTAACCGGCAATCCGGAGTCCCGCGCCGCCTGCCATGAATCTTCCGAGCCCAACCGCCTGATCGATACCGCAGATGCCGCCCGTCGCGGAGAATCTTCATCAATCCAGGCACCGTCATGATCGCCGTAGACCCCGGTGGATGACAGATAGCCGATCCAGCGCAGGTTCTGCAGGCGGCGCAGGCCGTCGACGCCGATCATCGCCAGCAGGGGATCGCCTTCGGGACCGGGCGGCGCGGACAGCAGGAGATGAGTCGCGTCCGCCAGAAGAGCGGTCAGGGCATCCGATTCCGCAAAGGGAATATCACCGCAAGCGCGGGGCGAACCGCCGGGTCGGTGCGTGGCCGCAACCGTTTCGATGGCGATCGGCAGACCGGCCCGCGCCGGAAGGCCTTCGCGGCTCCGCTCGACAAGCCGTCGAGCGACATAACCCCGGCCGATCAGCACCAGCCGCACCGCCGCGCTGCTCCGGAATTTTTTTTGTCTCACCGGTTTCAAAAATTCTCCTGATACGCGAAATCAAAAAACTGAAAATCCCGCAATAGGGACTCGCCGTCCAGTGCCGAAACATGCGATTTCAACAGCTTCCCGGACGATCTGCAGCCTCGCCCGGAATATCGGCGCATAAAGTCCGGAGGTCAACTGCGGTCACCGTGTTCCTGATCTGTCCGGTTGCAGGTTCCGGAATCATTTTTTATGATTATTTCAAGGGTGGCGAAATCCAAATAAAACTTTCCAGAAACAAATAAAAATCGGCGGAAACAAGTAATGAATACACAGTATTGGGAATTTACTTGCCGAGTTTCGGGAGCCGTTGGCGACGACCCGAATTATGGAAATGTAGCCCGCTCTGTTCACTATTGTCTCGCTTTCCCCTCTGCTCGGCTTTTCTTGATCGATGTCTCCATCTGAAGGATATGCCGGCGACGTGTCGCCCGCCGAGGCATGGTCTGCCTTGTCGACCGATGCCGCTGCTCAACTTTTTGATGTGCGCACGGTTGCGGAATGGGCGTATGTCGGCCTGCCTGATCTCAGCGGCATTGGCAAGAATCCGATCACGGTGGAGTGGAAACGGTTTCCCGCCATGGCAGTCAACGATCGCTTCGTGGAGCACGCGGTAGCCGCCGGCGCCCGAAAGGACGCCGCAATCTATTTTCTCTGCCGTTCCGGCGCTCGGTCTCGCGACGCAGCCCTTGTCATGACACAACGGGGCTTTGGCCCCTGTTTCAACATCGCCACAGGTTTCGAAGGCGATCACGACGCTCGAGGCCATCGGGGAACTGTGGGCGGATGGAAGGTTGAGGGCCTTCCCTGGAAGCAGGGCTGATCGCCGGCACAAAGCGGTGACGGCGAATGCAAATGATAACAAACCCCTGCGAAATGACAGGGGAAAACGGGGTAGTATCATATGGAAAACGCATCGACCGACCTCAAGCCCGGACCAGCCCTTGGCGAAGCAACGTCGGTCGACCCCGCTGTTTCAACCGCATGGGCCCGCGCGCGCGCCGGATTGCGCAACGAGTTTGGCGACGAAGCGTTTCGCAGCTGGATCAATCCTCTGACGCTGGAGGCCGTGCACGGCGGCACGGCAATCCTGTCGATCAGGTCGCGCTTCCTGCGGGACTGGGTGTCTGCCAATTTCGCGCAGCGAATCATCAGCCACTTCAATGCCGAGCATTCCGGAGTCGTCACGATCGATCTGGTCGTGAACACCGGTGCCGATGGCGAGCCGCTGGCCGAGGCTCCCCGGTTCACCGTGCCGAAGGAAGAAGCCGACACTTCGGTCGGCGCGCCGCTCGACCCACGTTATACCTTTGACAGCTTTGTCGTCGGCAAGACGAACGAACTGGCCTGCGCCGCCGCGCAACGAGTCGCCGACTCGGAAAGCATCCAGTTCAATCCGCTTTTCATTCACGGAGGGGTCGGTCTGGGAAAGACCCACCTGATGCATGCCATCGCCTGGCGCATTCGCAAGCGGACACCCTCGCGCCAGGTCGCCTACCTCTCGGCGGAAAAGTTCATGCACGAATTCATCCGGGCGCTCCGTTTCAAGAAGACGGAGGCGTTCAAGGAACAGTTTCGCTCGGTCGATGTCCTGATGGTCGACGATGTCCAGTTCATGGCGGACAAGGGCGCGACCCAGGAGGAGTTCTTCCATACGTTCAACGCCTTGATCGACGAGCGCCGCCAGATTGTCGTCTCCGCCGACAAATCGCCCAGCGATCTGGCGGGAATCGAAGAACGGCTGATCTCCCGTTTCAACTGGGGGCTGGTGGCCGATGTTCATCCGACGACCTATGAACTGCGACTCAGCATCCTGCAGTCCAAGGCCGCCGAGATCGGCAGCAGGATTCCGGACAAGGTTCTGGAGTTCATCGCCCACAAGATCCAGTCCAACGTGCGCGAGCTGGAGGGGGCGCTGAACCGCATGGCGGCCCATGCCAGCCTGATCGGCAGAGCCGTCACGATCGAGATGGCGACCGAAGTGCTGAAGGACGTTCTGCGCGCCAACGAAAGGCACATCACGATCGACGAGATCCAGCGCCGAGTCTGTGAACACTTCAATATCAAGATGTCAGACATGTCGTCGGCCCGACGGGCGCGCGTCGTTGCGCGGCCGCGTCAGATCGCCATGTACCTGGCCAAGATGCTTACCAGCCGCTCCCTGCCGGAAATCGGCCGGAAATTCGGCAATCGCGATCATACGACAGTGATGCACGCCGTCCGAAAGATCGAGGAATTGCGCGCAATCGATTCCTCGATCAACGAGGATGTTGAAATCCTGATCCGGGCCTTGCGTGGCTAGCGGATCCCGGGGGCTGCGGCACGCTGTCGAGGGTCAGGGCTGCCGGATGAAAACCTTTATTGATTCAAGGGAATTCTGCTATAGTTGACAGAATGAGGTCAACCAGGCGCTTCCGATGCCGTTCAGTTTTCCGTCCTGGAAGCCCAGAGACGGTTTTTTATCACCCCGCCCGGATCATTTTTCCATCCGAGAAACCGGTATCTTCTGGCCTCGGAGGAGGCGACAGGAACAGGAGCCGCTGAAAGTATCCCATGAAGATTTCCATTGAACGCGCCGCCCTCTTTCGCTCGCTGGCCCATGTTCAAAGCGTCGTCGAGCGGCGGAACGCGATCCCGATCCTGTCGAACGTCCTGATGCAAGCCAGAGGAGGGATGCTGAAGCTGAACACCACCGATATGGACACTGCCATCGTCGATTCGGTGGAAGCTCACGTCACGACGGAAGGCGGGACGACGGCTCCGGTGCACACATTGTACGACATCGTCCGCAAGCTGCCCGACGGCGCCCACGTGGATATGGCCCTCGAGGATGGCGGCAATCAGATCTCGTTGCGCGCCGGCAGATCCAACTTCACGCTGAGTTGCCTGCCCGAGGACGATTTTCCGACGCTGGAGGGCGATGACCTGTCGCACGAATTCACCATAGGTGCAGGCGACCTGCGCGCGATGATAGAGCGGACACGGTTTGCCATTTCCTCCGAGGAAACACGCTATTACCTGAACGGTATCCATTGGCACGCCAAGGAAGACAATGGTGTCAAGCTGATGCGGGCAGTCGCAACCGATGGCCATCGTCTGGCGCGCCTCGAAATGCCGCTGCCGGACGGCGCAGAGGGGATGCCCGGCGTGATCGTGCCGAAGAAGACGGTCGATGCACTGTATCGTCTGATCGCCGAGGAAGTCACCTCGGTTCACGTCGGCCTGTCGGAACACAAGATCCGTTTCGCCTTCGACAATATCGTCCTGACCTCAAAGCTGATCGATGGCACATTCCCGGACTACGAACGCGTGATTCCCACCGGGAATGACAAGACCATGGCAGTGGAAACCCGGCTGTTCCGCGAGGCGGTCGACCGTGTTTCGACCATCTCGAGCGAAAAATCCCGTGCGGTGAAACTGGTCCTGGCCGAAGGCAACCTGATGCTGCAGGCCGTAAGCCCCGATGCCGGCAGCGCCACCGAGGAACTGGAAATCGCCTACGGCAGCAACGAGATGGAGATCGGGTTCAACTCCAGTTATCTCTTGGACATCGCCAAGCAGATCGAAGGTGAGGAGATCAAGTTTGAACTGGCGGATAGCGGCTCGCCCACAATCATTCGCGATATGTCCGACGATGGCTCGCTGTATGTCCTGATGCCCATGCGGGTCTGAAGAAGGGTGATCGCCGCTGCTCGACCCTCAACCCACCATTGCCACACATGATACGCAGGCCGCCAGCCCCGGGCCTGCCGATTGCGAGTCACCGCTGAACGCTATCGTTCCCCTTCAAGTCACGACCGCCTCGACTGATGATGCAGACGCTCTGAGCGCGCGCTTCGCCGTGCGCCAGTTGTCGGTAACAGCCTTTCGGTCCTACAGGAGTGCCCGCCTTTCGGTATCTTCCCATTCCGTTGTGCTGACCGGCATGAACGGAGCTGGCAAGACCAATCTCCTCGAAGCCCTGTCCTTTCTGGCTCCCGGCCGTGGTTTGCGGCGGGCGCAAATGGCTCAGGTGCAGAACCAGCAGGAAATTGCCGCGCAATGGGCGGTCAGCGCGTCGGTGGAAACTCCGGAAGGGCCACGACGAGTTGGCACCGGCCGCGATCCTGACAGCGAGATCGAGCGGCGCGTGATCCGGATCGACGGTGCCCCGGCCAGAGGCCATAATGCCCTGTCAGATTTGGGCGCGGTCTCATGGCAGACGCCCGACATGGACGGCTTGTTTACCGGTGGGGCCACCGCGCGGCGTCAATTCCTGGATCGGCTGGTCTTCGGCTTCTTTCCATCCCACGCCGCTCAGCTGTCCGGTTACGAGAGAGCCATGCGGGACCGAAATCGCCTGCTGAAGGACGGCGGGCGCGATCCGGTCTGGCTCGACGCCCTGGAGGTCGCCATGGCGGAACGGGGTATTGCCATCGCGGCGGCCCGGATCGAATTTGTCGCGCGGCTGGCGTCTTCCTGTGCCGAAGCGGTGTCGGTCTTTCCGGCGCCGGTGCTCGCCATCGACGGAATGGCGGAAGAATTGGCGGCCGGCGAGCCATCCCTTCTGGCGGAACAGGCCCTGCGCTCGCGCCTGGCGGAATCCCGCGGGCAGGACGCCGAAGCAGGCCGGGCCCTCGTCGGCCCGCATCGCTCCGATCTCGCAGTCCGCTATGCCGCCAAGGACATGCCGGCCGGCCTTTGCTCAACCGGCGAACAGAAGGCGTTGCTGATCGCGCTCATCCTGGGCGCGGCACGGCTTCAGCGAATCGAGCGCGGCGCGGCACCGTTGCTCCTGCTGGACGAAATAGCCGCCCATCTGGATGCCGAGCGTCGTGAAGCCCTGTTTGACGAGATCGACATCCTGGGCGCCCAGGCCTGGATGACAGGCACGGACGCGTCGCTGTTCGAAGCGCTGGCGGGCCGGGCCACGTTTGTCGTCGTCGAGGACGGCGCCCTTGCCATCTCACACCAACCGAACACCTCCACATGAGTGACCAGGAATTCCCTGCGGCCAACGGCGCTGACACCGGCTATGACGCCGAGTCGATCAAGGTCCTGCGTGGTCTGGATGCCGTGCGCAAACGCCCCGGCATGTACATCGGCGATACCGACGACGGATCCGGACTGCACCACATGGTCTACGAAGTCGTCGACAACGCCGTCGACGAGGCCCTCGCTGGCCATTGCGACACGATTCTGGTCAACCTGAACAGCGATGGGTCGGTAACGGTCAGGGACAACGGTCGTGGCATTCCCACCGAAATACACCCGGAGGAAGGCGTCAGCGCCGCCCAGGTGATCATGACCCAGCTGCATGCCGGCGGGAAGTTCGACCAGAATTCCTACAAGGTATCCGGAGGATTGCACGGCGTGGGCGTTTCCGTGGTCAACGCCCTGTCGGAGAGGCTGGATCTCACGATCTGGCGTGGCGGCAGCGAGCATCGCATGACTTTCCATCATGGCGAGCCAGACGGTGATCTTGAGACTGCAGGCGACAGTCCCGGACGCACCGGCACCGAAGTGACATTTCTGCCGTCATCGAAAACCTTCACCCGGACCGAATTCGATTTCGCCGAACTGGAACGCCGTCTGCGCGAGATGGCTTTCCTGAATTCCGGCGTCAGGCTGACGCTGACCGACGATCGCGACGGAGAACCGAGGTCGGTGGACCTGCATTATGAAGGGGGAATCGAAGCCTTCGTTGACTATCTCGACCGCAACAAGACCGCGCTGCACCCGAAACCGGTGACGATCATCGGCGAACGTGACAACATCAAGATCGAGATTTCGTTTCAATGGAACGACTCGTACAATGAAACCGTGTCGTGCTTCACCAACAACATTCGTCAGGATGACGGCGGCACCCATCTGGCTGGCTTCCGCGCGGCGCTGACACGACAGATCAACGGCTATGCCAGCGAAAGCGGCATCGCCAAGAAAGAGAAGGTGACGATCATCGGCGACGACGCGCGGGAAGGGCTGACGTGCATCCTGTCGGTCAAGGCGCCCGATCCCAAATTCTCGTCTCAGACCAAGGACAAGCTGGTATCGTCCGAAGTTCGGCCGGCAGTCGAAGGGCTGGTGAACGAGCGGCTGAAGCAGTGGCTGGAGGAAAATCCGCATGACGCCAAGCGGGTGATCCGGAAGATCGTCGAAGCCGCCATTGCCCGGGAGGCCGGACGCAAGGCCCGAGAGATGACGCGCCGGAATGGCGCGTTCGATGTCGGCTCGTTGCCCGGCAAGCTGGCGGATTGTCAGGAGCGGGACCCGGCCCTCTCGGAACTGTTCATCGTCGAGGGTGATTCTGCTGGCGGCTCCGCCAAGCAAGGCCGTGACCGACGTTTTCAGGCGATTCTGCCCTTGCGCGGCAAGATCATGAATGTCGAGCGGGCGCGGGAAGACAAGATGTTGTCGTCCCAGGAAATCGGCACCTTGATCGCGGCGCTCGGCGCGGGCATCGGCCGGGACGAGTTCGACGTCGACAAGCTGCGTTACCACAGGGTCATCATCATGACCGATGCGGATGTTGACGGCTCGCACATCCGCACACTGTTGCTGACGTTTTTCTATCGCCAGATGCCGGAACTGATTGACCGCGGATATCTTTTCATTGCCCAGTCGCCGCTGTTCAAGGCAAAGCGCGGCCGGTCCGAAGTCTACCTCAAGGACGATCGCGCCCTGAACAGATACCTGATCGACGTCGCTCTCGACGAGGCGGCGCTGGTCTTGCACGATGGCGTAGCCATCGCGGGCGACGACTTGCGTGAGCGGGTGAAGCAGGCCAACGAAATCAGGACACTGATCCAGCGATTGCTCCATCACACGGCCGATTCGAGCATCCTGGAACAGGCTGCGATTGCCGGCGCGCTGAGACCGGCCATTGTGGGAAGTCGGGAACAACTCCAGCAAGCAGCCGTCGATGTCGCCACCCGGCTGGATGCGCTGGCGCCCAGGCACGAGCGTGGCTGGGAAGGCGCGGTCTCGGAAGACGGCGGACTGCGGTTCGAGCGGCAGGTTCGCGATGTCGTGGAGAAGCACGCCATCCCGCCCGGCATCCTGCGTAGCGCCCAGGCCCGGCAGATTGACTCCGAGGTCGGTCGGATGCAGGAACTCTACGCCCATCCCGCGACCTTCCGCGTGAAGGAGACGGAATACAAGGTCACGGGCCCCGTCACCCTGTTTGACACTGTTGTCGCGACAGGACGAAAAGGAATGTCGATCCAGCGCTACAAGGGACTGGGTGAAATGAATCCCGATCAGCTGTGGGAAACCACTCTGGACCCTGGCGCCAGGACAATGCTGCAGGTCAGAGTCGAGCACCTGAACGAGGCCGGCAAGCTGTTCGAAACCCTGATGGGCAACGTCGTCGAACCGCGCCGGGAGTTCATCCAGGCCCACGCGCTGGAAGTGGCCAACCTCGATGTCTGATTCCTGCCTCCGACAGGCGAAGCCAGACGCCGAAGGGTCATCCCCGTTGACGAGCGCCTGATCCTCGCGCCCGAAGACCGGTGCTGCCGGCAGATATCGGCGACATGGTCGTGTTCTGCAAGGCGGAGTTGGAATTGTTCATCGAGGAACAGGCGTTCGAGCTGCGCGACGAACTGATCGCGCAGAACGAGAAGATCTCTGTCGCCCTCGAGTTTTTCGACAACTCGTCACCTGTTGCGTCGGCGGTCCTCAGTCTTTCGGGGCGGGGCACCACTTTCTGCACCGATGCCATAATGGTGACGGCAGGCGAGAGCCGGGGATATGGCACATGCCGGACTCGCGACCGGTATCAGCACGGCTCCATGCAGGCAACAAGCTGATCGCTGTCTGTCCCGGCCTTCGCCCGGGCACCAACAGGCCGTCGGACGATCAGAAACGGCTTGTTGACATCAAGGCGATGCTCGTCGGGATGCCGACCATCTCGTGGTTGCTCGGCCCACCCGGGCCGAGCACTTGCCGACCCGGTCGCGGCAACCGCCCAGGTCCAGCACCGCCCGTTTCGCTTGATCCTGCCGCAGGGTGGCGGCGCATCGCCCAACGAAAGCGGCCCGGCAGTTCCCTGCCGGGCCGCTTGTTCCGGTCAAGGCACCCGGACCCTACTCACGGTTGCCGAACAGGCTGAGCAGCAGGATGAACAGGTTGATGAAATCCAGATAGAGCTGCAACGCGCCCATGATGGCCTTTCGGGTCGCCACGGCGGCACCGTCGGCAGCCGAGTACAGCGACTTGATGCGCTGCGTGTCATAGGCCGTAAGGCCGACAAAGACCAGCACACCGATCACCGAAATGGCGAAATGCAGTGCCGGACTCTGCAGGAAGATGTTCACCACCATGGCGATGATGACGCCGATCAGACCCATCATCAGGAACGAACCCCACTTGGTGAGGTCGCGTTTGGTTGTGTAGCCGTACAGACTCATCGCGCCGAAGGTGCCGGCGGTCATGAAGAATACCTTGGCGATGCTCATCGATGTGTAGACGGCCACGATCGGCGCCAGAGAAAGACCCATCATGCCGGCGTACACCCAGAAGAGCGTCTGGGCCGTGGAAGGGTTCATGGTGTGAATGCGCGAAGCGAACACCCAGACAAACAGCAGCGGCGCAAACAGCGCGACCCAACCCAGGGGCTTCAACTGCGCATACGTGCGTCCAGCCACCTCGACCTCGGCATAGAAGATCTGGGAAATTGCCGGCACCTGGATCACGGCGAACGCCACGACGCCCGTCATGATCAGGCCAACGGTCATGTAGTTGTAGACCTTGAGCATGTATGCTCGAAGGCCTTCATCGTAAGCAACGGCCTGCTCGGCACCGCTGACGACGCCACCCTGATAACGCGGATCCATGACTTGAATAGCCCCTTTTTGTTGAGACATTGAAAACCCGTCCTGTAATTTGGGCGACAGAAAAAAAAAATCAATATTTAATGGCGCGTCTGACCGTTCCTTTCGTGTCGAAACTCCAGGCAAGCTTCCTTGCGAGATTTTCCTGACGGCAACGGGACTTCTTCGGAGGACGGATCATTCGTTGCGCAACTGAGTCGCCGGCTTGTGGCGCATCGCGCGCCAGGTGCCGATGAAGCCGAATGTCAGCATGACCATCAGACACGACAGGGCGGTGCCGATCGCGGCGCCGGGCAGAGGAATCCAGGGAGAGCGCATCGCCTGGGTCAGGACGACCCACGCGATGATACCGCCCAACAACGCCGCGATTGCCGACGCGACGAAACCCAGCAGGCCGTACTCCAGCAGAAACGCCCGCAGCAAGCGCCATCGGGTTGCGCCCAGAACCTTCAGCACAGTGGCGTCATACACCCGGCGCTGATGGCCGGCGGCAATCGCCCCGGCCAGTACCAGCAGGCCTGCGAAGATCGTCACCAAGGCCGTCGATCGCAAGGCGAAAGCGATATTTTCCAGGATGCCCGCGGCGGCGGCAAGGGCGTCGCGCACACGAATGCCGGAGACGTTCGGCAGCGCCTGATTGACGTTGCCCAGCAGGCGGGTTTCCGCGTCCGGATTGACGTAGACGGCCGCGATATGGCTGTGCGGTGCAGATTCCAGTGTCCCAGGCGCGAAAATGACGGAAAAGTTCATCGCCATCGTTCGCCACTTGATACGGCGCAGGTTGCCTACCGTCGCGGTGATTTCGCGACCCAGCACATTGAGCGTGACCGTATCGCCCACCGCGAGACCCATGCCTGCGGCCAGATCGGCATCGAAGGACACAAGCGGCGGGCCGGCATAGTCCGCAGGCCACCACGAGCCGGCGGTCAGCACAGACCCCCGAGGCATCGTCGCGGCATAGGTCAGGCCGCGTTCGTTCCGGAGGGCCCAGCGCACGTTCCGATCAACGGCGGCCTCGGCAACCGGTACGCCGTTCAGCCTCGCGATTCGTGCGCGCACCATCGGCATTCGCGTTGCCCGGGAGACGCCATCGGTAGTCTTCACGGCCCGGTCGAACGCCGCCACCTGGTGCGGCAGGATGTCAATGAAGAAGAAGGCCGGTGCGGAAGCCGGCATCTGGCGTCTCACCTGGTCCGCCAGATTGCCCTGGATCTGCGTGATGGCGACCAGGATCGTCGCGCCCAGACCCAGCGACAGGATCACGCTCACGGTCGGGGCGCCCGGTCGATGGATGTTGGCCAGCGCCAAACGCATGTGCGGTCCCCGCCGGATGCCGTATTCGGACTCCGACAGACGGGCAGCCGTCCGCGCTATCAGCCGGGCCATGACCCAGAAAAACAGGAATGCCCCGGCGCAGGCAGCGATGAAGATCATGGCCAGGAGCCTGTCGGTCGCCGTCATGATGGCCAGCGCGGCGAGGGCGCCGATCAGGCACGCCGTCGCGAGCATGTACACCCGACGGGGTCTGCCTTCCACGGCGGCAACCATCTGCCGGAACAGCATCGCGGGTGGTATTTCCCGCGCCCTCGCCACTGACCACAATGAGAAGGCCAGTGCCGTCAGGAGCCCGAACAGCGCCGCCACGATCAGCGGCCCGGCATAGAGATCCAGACGCACGGAAACCGGCAGCATGCCCTCGATCGTTCCCGCCAGCATCGCCGGCAAGACGCCGCCAACGACCAGGCCGATCAGAATGCCGATCGCCGCCAGCGCCAGAACCTGGAGCAGATAGGTCAAGAAAACCACGCGAGCCGGCGCGCCAAGGCACTTGAGGGTGGCGATGGTTGCGGACCGGCCATCCAGCCAGGCGCGCACGCCATTGGCGACGCCCAGCCCGCCAACAAGCAGCGCGGTCAGGCCAACCATGGTCAGATACAGGGTGATCTGGGCCAGAAACTGCTGCGCGCCCGGTGTCGCCTGGCCCAACGACCGTATTCGCCATCCGGCCTTGGGCAAGTCGGCTTTCAGGCGGGCGGCAAAGGTCGACAGGTTCGCGCCGGGCGGCAGTTTGAGGCGATAGTGGAAATGGATCAGGCTGCCGGTCCGGACGAGACCGGTCGCCGCCAGCCCGGCATCACTGACCAGGACGCGCGGGCCCAGGGTGAAAAGGCGCGTCCCGCGGTCAGGTTCCCGGGTGAGCAGCCCCCTGATCTCGAAGACCTGCTTGCCGATGCGCAGTCGGTCGCCGATGCTGACGCCCAGCCGAAGCGGCAGCGCGCGATCGACCAAAGCGCCCGGCACGCTCTCCTTCTCGGCCAGAAACTGCGCCAGGGCGGCGTGGGAAACCGGCTTTCCGTCAACCTGCGGCGCGCCATACAAAGGCCATCGGCCGTCGACCCCCTTCAATTCAACAAGCACCCGCCGTCGCCTGTCGGCGCCGGCCTCTGTAGTGTAGGCCATGCCGCGCAGGATGGCGGCGCGTGAAACGATCGCGTTCCGCCGTAGCCAGGCTCCTTCTTCCGGTTTGGCGTCTCGGTGAATCAGCCGCACCTCCATGTCGCCGCCGAGTATCTTGCGGGCGTCGGCGCGCAGGCCCTCGCGAACTGCCGTGCCAAGTGAGCCGATTCCCGCAATGGCCGCGACACCCAGAGCCAGACAGGCCAGAAAGATGCGGAACCCGCTGATCCCGGCACGCAGTTCGCGGCGCGCCAATCGGGCAGCCATACGCAGATCTGCGGCAAAGCCGCTCATTCGGCAGCCAGTCCCGGGGCTACAATCTGGCCGTCGGCCATCCTGACCACCCGGTCACAGCGTTCGGCAAGCCGCGGCTCGTGCGTGATCAGCAAGAGAGTCATGTCCAGACGGTCCCGCATCTGAAACAGCAGATCCATGACCGCCTGCCCGGTATCGCCGTCAAGGTTCCCGGTCGGCTCGTCCGCCAGCAACAGGCGTGGCCGCGCGGCACAGGCGCGCGCCAGGGCGACACGCTGTTGCTCGCCGCCTGAAAGCTGCGCGGGATAATGGGTCAGCCGATGGGACAGACCGACCTGGGCAAGCCCTTCTCCGGCAAGATCGAACGCATCCCGCCGGCCAACGAATTCGAGCGGCAACGCAACGTTTTCCTGCGCCGTCATGGTGGGCACGAGATGAAAGTTCTGGAAGACGATCCCGATATTGTCGCGCCGAAACAGGGCCAGCGAGTCCTCGCCCATGGAAGTCAGATCGTGGCCGGCAATCTCGATACGGCCGTCGCTCGCGCGTTCCAGACCAGCCAGCACCATCATCATGGTAGACTTGCCGGAACCGGACGGACCGACGACCGCGACCGCCTCGCTCGACTCCAGCGTCAGGTCGACGCCGCGCAGGACGTGCACTTCCCCCGCCAGACTGGGCAGACGAACGTGGATGTTCGAAAGGGAGATCATCAATCCGCCATGCACGCCTTGCAAGTTCAACGCGTCAGTTGTGGAATCCCGGCGCATCAATCCCCAGATACGACGTATCGCGCGGACCAGGCCTGCGCGTCGGCATCCTCATGGATTCATTCATGGCATATGTGCATACCCGCCGCCGGATCAACCGCCTTGCGTTTGCGCTGGCACTTCTCTGCAGCGTGATCGGGGCAGCGTCGGTCGAGGCGGCAGCCCGCAAGCTGATGGTGCTGGGCGACAGCCTTGGCGCAGGGTTCGGCCTGCCGGAAGAGCAGGGCTTCGTCGCTCAGATGGAACGGGCGTTGCGCGCCCGCGGTCACGACATCACGGTCATGAACGGCAGCATCTCTGGCGACACCACCGCAGGCGGCCGCGCGCGCCTCGACTGGGCGCTTTCGTCAAGACCGGATTTCGTGATCATCGAACTGGGCGGGAATGACGGGCTTCGAGGCCTGGATCCGGTCCAGACACGCGCCAACCTGGATGCCATCCTCAAGCGCCTCAAGGAGGAAGGGATTCCGGCGCTTCTGGCCGGGATGCTGGCGCCGCGCAACCTGGGACCGGATTACGAAGGGAAATTCAACAGCGTCTACACGGAACTGGCTGACCGGCATGGCGTCATCCTGTACCCCTTCTTCCTTGATGGCGTGGCGCTGGACCCCGAACTGAACCAGCCGGACCTTATTCATCCCAACGCCAGGGGCGTTGCCGTGGTCGTCAAGCGCATCCTGCCTTACGTCGAACGCCTGGTGGCCAGAACCGACGGCTGAACTCTTTCTTGTCCCGGCGTCCGGAGATACGAGGCGATTCCGTTCATGTCGAAACCTGACCTGCTCCCATGATTCGCCTGTTTGTTGGACTGAAGCTTCCCGACGACCTTCGCGATGTGCTGTCCATCATGGAGCGCGGCATTCCCGGGGCGCGTTGGGTGGCTTCAGACAATTTCCATGTCACCTTGCGCTTCGTCGGTGACGTGGCCGAACACAAGGCGGAGGACATTGACAGCGCACTTCGCGCCATTCGCGCCAGAAACTTTTCGCTGACGCTGACGGGGGTTGGCCATTTTGGCAAACTGCGCAGCGCTCGTTCGATCTGGGCTGGCGTCCACGCGAACCCGGCGCTCAAGCATTTGCAGGCAAAGGTGGAATCGGCGATCGTGCGCGCGGGATTTGCGGCGGAGGAACGCCGTTTCAAGCCGCATGTCACCCTGGCGCGCATCAAGGGGGAAACGGGGCATCACCTGGCGAACTTCCTGTCGGAGCACGGCGATTTTCGCGCCCCGCCGTTTCCGGTCACGGCCTTTCATTTGTATCAGAGCCACCTTGGCCGCAACGGCGCAGCCTATGAAATGCTCTGCTCCTATGCCCTCGAATAGCGTCGGCCCGATCCTTCCGGCGAGAAGTATCGTACCTGTCAAAAGCAGAAGCGACAAGAATGCGGGTGACCGCGGTCCAGGCCACGATACCCTCGACGGCCAGTGTCAATCTCCTCACAGAGGACCGCAGCGCGAGGCCATCCGAAACTTCAGGAACAGGCTCGAAAAGACTGCCGACCGGAGCAATGTCCTTCGCGGGCCTCTTTCCCGAAAGCACTTTCTCCGGCGCGGCACGCGTTGACGTCGATTGGCTCGATATCCGAGGGGCGCTGCAGCGTCGGGCGTCAAGGACTAGGCTTGCCACGCTTGCGCGCGCGGCCAACCTGCCATAGCTCTGTGCCGTTGAAAGTACAGGAAAGGGTCGGGCATCATGGATATTTGCCGGATTGCCGTGCTGGGCTGCAGCGGCCGGATGGGTCAAATGCTTGTCCGGGAAATTGACGGTTCCGCCGACTGCACCCTTGCCGCCGCCACCGAGGGGTCGGGAAACGCCGCGCTGGGCAAGGACGCCGGCGTGCTGGCGAGGCTGGCTCCTGTCGGGATTCATGTCATCGAAGACGCGCACGCGGCTGCCCAGGCTGCCGATGTCCTGATCGATTTCACTGTCCCGACAGCGTCTGTTGCACATGCTGCGGTGGCCGCGCAAACCGGGAAGGCCCTCGTGCTGGGTACGACCGGACTGGACGAAGCCCAGACGGCGGCGGTACACCAGGCCGCCACCAAGGCGCCAATCCTGTGGGCGCCGAACATGAGCATGGGCGTCAATCTGCTGTTCGCGGTTACGGAACAGATCGCACGGACCCTCAGTGACGAGTGGGACGTCGACATCGTCGAGATGCATCACAAACACAAGGTCGATGCCCCTTCGGGCACCGCACTCGGCTTTGGTCGGGCAGCCGCCAGGGGACGTGGCGTGAATCTGGACCAGGTGGCCGATCGTGGGCGCGACGGAATCACCGGTGCACGGCGACAGGGCAACATCGGCTTCGCCGTTCTGCGTGGAGGCAACGTGGCGGGCGAACATACGGTCGTGTTCGCCGCCGAGGATGAGCGGGTGGAACTGACGCACAAGGCCGGCAGCCGGGCCATTTTCGCTCGGGGCGCTGTCCGCGCCGCCTGCTGGGTCGCCGGCAAGGCGGCCGGCCTCTATGGCATGGGCGACGTTCTGGGAATGGACTGAGCGCCCGTCTTCGCCAGCCGCACAGCCAGCCGGTCAGGCAAGCGCGCCGCGAAGCCGGCAGAGGGCGTCTTCCAGGGCATCCGCCACCTCGCCGCGTTCATCCGGCGACAGGAACGCCCCGACCACCAGAGATCGCCCATGGGAAGACAGGATCAACTGGCTTTCATGCTCCACCGGTCGGGGTATCGAAACCCTGACCCACCAGGGCTGGAAGGTCCAGTGCTGGCTCCGACCGGAAGGATGGATCCGCGTCACATCCAGGCGGTCGCAAGTCATGCGCAGATTCTCGATCAGGTTTCCGCTGCGGTAGCTTGCCCGGAAGGCCAGCCAGAACAGCAAGACATCCAGTCCGAAAAAACCAAGGACCGGCCAGGCGCCGATGGATGCGCAAGCCGTGCCGACAGCGAGGGAAAACGTCACAAGGACTCCCATCAGCCAATGGAAGCAGCGCGGGCTGAGGCTGCGGTTCGGGCGCAATTCCGCGTCCAGATATATCGTATTTGCCGGTTCGGGCGATGTGCTCATACTGGAATGACCGGTATCCCGACATTTGATCGGATTGAAGCATAACACATTGATCTCTGAAGGGGTAATCGCTGATTTCAGATGTTTTCAACGTCTGGTCGACGTGGACCATCCTGATCGGAAGATGTGCCGCCTTGATCCAGGAAAATGCTTGCGTTGCCGGGCGCGGCCGCTGCATCGCCTACGTCCTATCAGCGTCCGCGGCAGCAAAGGCGGCCAAGTTGATAAGGTCGCTGACTGTCGAGCCCATCAGTACAATCTGCACCGGCTTTTCAAGGCCCAGCATGATGGGGCCGATCGCCGTCCCGCCACCCAGTTTCTGCAACAGCTTGGCCGAAATGTTGGCCGCGTCCAGGGCTGGCATCACCAGCACATTGGCCGGCCCGGTCAGCTTGCAGAACGGATAAAGCTCCATCAGCGTCGGATCAAGCGCGACGTCCGCCGACATGTCGCCGTCATACTCGAAATCGGTACGCCGCGAATCCAGCAGATCGACGGCATCGCGAATCCGATCGCTGCGCTCCGTCATCGGGTTGCCGAAGTTCGAGTGGGAGAGGAAGGCTACGCGCGGCTCGTGTCCCAGATCATGCGCCTTGGCAGCCGCTTGCTCCGCGATGTCCGCCAGCATGTCCGATGTCGGTTCCTCATTGACGCTTGAATCGGCGATGAAGACCGTCCGTCCGCGGGTGACGATCATCGTCATCCCGAAAACACGCGCGCCTTGCTGATTGTCGATAACGTGCCGGACCTGCTCATAGCTGACCGCAAACCGTCGGGTGAGTCCGGTGATCATGGCCTCGACCTCGCCGCTGGCGACCAGGCAAGCTGCGTAGACGTTGCGATCCTGATTGACCATGCGCTGACAATCACGGAACAACCATCCTTCGCGCTGCTTGCGCTCGTATAGCAACTCGGCGAAACCCCGGTTCTTGGCCGACCTGCGGGCGTGCTGGATCTCGACGCCGACGGGCAGTTCCAGCCCGGCATCGTCGATCGCCTTCTGGATCGGCGCGTCCCGGCCGACCAGTACTGCCGTGCCATACCCCGAATTCACATAGGCGATGGCGGCCCGAATCGCGCGTTCTTCCTCCCCTTCGGCGAACACCATCCTCTTCGGATTGGCCTGAACCTGATCCATGACCCGTTGCAGCGACGAAGCGGTGGGGTCGAGCCGTCCTCGAAGCTGTTGGCGATAGCCGTCTTCATCGATGACCGGCCTGCGCGCCACGCCGCTTTCGATGGCCGCCTTGGCGACCGCATAAGGCACTTTCTCAATCAGGCGAGGATCGAAAGGCACAGGGATCAGATAGTCGGGACCGTAGCGCAGGCGCCGACCGGAGTAGGCGGCGTCAACTTCGTCAGGAACGTCTTCTCGAGCCAGCTTGGCCAGTGCCTCGACCGCTGCAATCTTCATGGCATCGTTGATGGTCGATGCCCTTACGTCCAGGGCGCCGCGAAAGATATAAGGGAACCCCAGCACGTTGTTGACCTGATTCGGATAGTCCGATCGCCCGGTGGCGACGATCGCGTCGGCGCGGATCGCCTGTACCTCTTCAGGTAGAATTTCCGGATCCGGATTGGCCAGGGCGAAGACGATGGGCCTTTTCCCCATCGACGTGATCATGTCCTGCGTGAACGCGCCTTTGACCGACAGGCCGACTGCCACGTCAGCCCCTTCCAGGGCATCTTCCAGCGTCCGTTCGCTGGTCTTGACGGCATGGGCCGACTTCCACTGATTCATGCCCTGCTCGCGGCCCTGGTAAATCACGCCGCGCGTGTCGCACATGACGACATGGTCACTCGGCACGCCCATGGCCTTGATCAGTTCGGCACAGGCGACACCACTTGCGCCAGCCCCGTTGATGACTATCTTCGAGGCGCTGATCGACCGGTTGGTCAGTTCCAGCGCGTTGATCATGCCGGCGGCCATGATGATGGCTGTGCCATGCTGATCGTCGTGGAAAACGGGGATGTCCAGCAACTCGCGCAACTGTTGTTCGATGATGAAACAGTCGGGCGCCCTGATGTCCTCCAGGTTGATGCCGCCAAAACTCGGGCCCAGGTAACGCACGCAATTGACGAACCTGTCGACATCCTCGGTACTGACTTCCAGGTCTATCGAATCGACGTCTGCGAACCGCTTGAACAAGACAGCCTTGCCTTCCATGACCGGCTTTGACGCCAAGGCCCCCAGATTGCCCAAGCCCAGAATCGCGGTACCGTTGGAGATCACCGCCACCATGTTGCCGCGAGCGGTGTAGTCGTAGGCAGCGCCTTCGTCCGCCGCGATGCGCAGGACCGGCGCAGCGACGCCGGGCGAATAGGCCAGCGCCAGGTCACGCTGGGTGGTCAGCGGCTTGGTCGGCACAATCTCGATTTTCCCTGGTCGCCCGGAGGCGTGGATCAAAAGGGCGTCGTCGTCAGTGACTTGTTCGGGCTCGGACATGGAAACGGCTTGTTTGGAATGGCGATGATTTCGATGCGTTATAGGCGGCCCCGTCACTCCTGCACACCGCCGCGACCGTCACACCCTTTTGACAGGTCTGACAGGCTTCGGCAGCAATATGACTGTCGACAGCCAGCCGTCCACCGATAAGTATGGCAATCCTGCTTGGGCATACCAATCGGACGTCGATGAATTCACACCCTCCGCCTCCCGAAAAGTCCGGCCTGACTCCCATGCTCGCCCACTATCTGGAGGTCAAGGAGTCCCATCCCGATTGCCTGATCTTCTACCGGATGGGCGATTTCTACGAGCTGTTTTTTGGCGATGCCGTCGCAGCGGCCGGAGCGCTGGACATCACGCTGACCAAACGCGGCAAGCAGGCGGGACAGGACGTGCCCATGTGCGGCGTGCCGGTCCATGCGGCCGACAGCTATCTCGCGCGGCTGATCCGTGCCGGGTTCAAGGTTGCTGTCTGCGAACAGATGGAAGACCCCGCAAGAGCCAGGAAACGCGGCTCCAAAGTCCTCGTCAGGCGCGATGTCATTCGCGTGGTGACGCCGGGGACCTTGACGGAAGACACGCTGCTCGATGCTCGCATGCACAGTTTTCTGGCTGCCGTGGCGGCGGCTGGCGGCGAACTGGGTCTGGCCTGGCTGGACATGACAACCGGAGATTTCGCGATGCAGCCCGTGGGCGCGCGCGAACTCGGCGCCGCCTTGGCGCGGCTGGAGCCAGCGGAAATCCTGGTGTCGGACAGCCTCGTCGACCAGGAAACCCTGTCCGAAGTGTTTGCCGAATGGCGAGACCTGCTGACGATCCAGCCAGGCGACCGGTTCGACAGCACGAACGCGGCCAATCGGCTGAAATCTCATTTCGCCGTTGACAGCCTGGACGCCTTCGGCGCGTTCGGACGCAGCGAGACCGCGGCGGCCGGAGCCTTGCTGGACTATGTGCATCTCACCCAATGTGGTCGCGCTCCGCGCCTGAACCGGCCGGTGCGGCAAACCGGTGACGGTACGATGGAGATCGATGCCGCAACCCGCCGCAATCTGGAATTGACGCAGACGCTGACGGGCGAGAGGAAGGGTAGCCTGCTGAGCATTGTGGACCGGACGGTGACCGGGCCGGGCGCCCGGATGCTGGCCGCACGAATCGCGGCACCCTTGACCAGCATCCAGTCGATTGAATCTCGTCTCAGACTGGTTGCCTTCTTTCGGAACGATCCCGTCGCGCGCGATGGCGTTCGCGACCTGCTTCGCCAGACGCCGGATGCCGAACGGGCCTTGTCTCGATTGACTCTGAGACGTGCCGGTCCCCGTGACTTGGCTGCCATCCGCGAGACGTTGGCGGCGACGGTACCGCTTGTGACGACGCTGTCGGCATCGTCGCTGGCCGATCTGCCGGAACTGGCAACGCTGAAACAGCAGATCGGCCAACACGACGGTCTGGTCGATCATCTGGCCCGCGCACTGGCCGAGGATCTCCCGCTTCAAGGCCGGGATGGCGGATTCATCGCGCCGGGTTATTCAGAGGCGCTGGACGAACAGGTCGCGCTGAAGAAAGGCGGAAAAGGCCTGATCGTCCGCATGGAGGCAGATTACCGGAAGGAGACGGGCATCGCCTCCCTCAAGATCAAGCACAACAATGTCCTGGGCTACTTCATTGAAGTCACGACGGCGCAGTCCGACAAGATGCCCGCCGGTCCGGAGAGCCTGTTCATCCATCGCCAGACGATGGCGAGCGCCACCCGGTATACGACCATCAAGCTGTCCAGTCTCGAATCCGACATTGCCCGGGCCACCGACCGGGCACTCGCCATTGAACTGGCTCTGTTCGACGCGTTGGCGGCAGAGATCCTGGATCAGGCCGATGCCATCGCGCGGGCCGCCAACGCGCTGGCTGTCCTGGATGTCAGCACTGGTCTGGCGGCGCTTGCCGCCGACGGCGATTGGTGCCGTCCCATCATGGCTGAAGATATCCGCTTCTCCGTTACCTGCGGTCGCCATCCGACAGTCGAGTCGATGCAGTCGGATACGCTGTTCGTCCCGAATGATTGTGATCTTGGCCAGGATCGGAACCTTTGGTTGCTGACCGGGCCCAACATGGCCGGGAAAAGTACCTTTCTGCGTCAGAACGCCTTGATTGCCATCCTCGCACAGGCGGGCAGCTATGTACCGGCATCTGCCGCCGAGATCGGCATCGTGGACAAGCTCTTCTCCCGCGTCGGAGCGGCGGACGACCTGGCTCGCGGCCGGTCAACCTTCATGGTGGAAATGGTCGAGACTGCCGCAATCCTGAACCAGGCAACGCCCCGGTCTCTGGTCATTCTGGACGAGATCGGCCGTGGGACGGCGACATTCGACGGCCTGGCGATCGCTTGGGCCACGGTCGAGCATCTGCATGAAGTCTTGGGATGTCGCGCCCTGTTTGCAACGCACTATCACGAACTGACCGCTCTGGCGGCGCAACTGCACCGCCTGTCCTGTCACACGATGCGGGTCAAGGAGTGGCAGGACGAAATCATCTTTCTGCACGAGGTGGCACCCGGCAACGCGGAAGCCAGCTATGGCATTCATGTCGCGAAGCTCGCCGGCCTGCCGCAAGCGGTCATCGCCCGGGCCGAAGAAGTACTGGCGACGCTCGAAGCCGACGAGCAAGGGGCGAATGTCAAGCGCCTCGCCGACGACCTGCCATTGTTCGGCGCGAGTCTGCCGCAAAAATTGGATTCAGCGCCCGCTGCTGAGATTTCGCTGGCAGAGCAACTGCTCGCTGACGCCACTCCCGACGAACTCACGCCGCGTGAAGCGCTGGAACTGGTCTATAAAATCAAGGCGTTGAGCGAGAACTAGCACGGCAACTTCACGAATGAGACACACCGTGTTCCGTGATCGCGTCCCCGCAACCAACGCGACCGACATTCCCGACCCGGGAGTCTCGGTCGCCCCTTTCCCGCGTTTCCGACCCATTCGAGGATGGTACCGAGGGCGGCGTGGAGCGGGGCGTCCAGGCTCCCAAGCCCGGGAACCTCGGCGACGATCCATTCCTCCGACGGGTCGATGCGCGACCCGCTTGCCGGTCTCCGGGTTCTTCAGGAAGCCCTGCCGGTTCCCAGCCGGCATGCATCTCGTTGCAGAGCCACGCTTGGTGTGGCCGCGCAGGACGGAATCGGTCCCCGATGGAAGCCACCTGCTGACGGTCGGACGAGTAGCAGGCATCGGCTCAGCGGTCGTGCGCCTCCCTCTCCGGCAGCGCATTGTCGCTGGCGACTTCGGACTGCTGGAAAATCGCGCACGCTCGCTTTCCTGCACGTCTTTCTGCAGCACCTCCGCCTTCCCGGATACGGCGACATTGGACGGAAGTTCCGAACCTGCGGACCAGCCTTGTCAAACCGCCGGACAAGGAGATTTCCTGCATCGAATCGATGTCCCCTCACCCGTGGGAACAGGAGGGCGATCGAAAAAATTTCGTGCGATTCGGAATTGCCACCATTTTTTCACATCAGCACGCGAAGCGCGGTCTTAGAGCCCTTGTCGAGCACCCGCAACAGGGGGCGCGCCGCCCCGGTCGGGCAGCGTTTCCATTGCTCCCGATTGCGGATCGTCTCGAGCGACTTCCGTCTGGCCGAGGCCCATCCGCCGGACCCGGCGCGTGTAGCGCGCCATATCCTGCAATGCCTGGTCTTCCCGCTCCTGCGCGGCGATCTCCGCCTCGGAGACGGTGGGCGGATCGTGGGGGTCAATCCTGATGCGCGTTGTGCTCATGCTCCGCGACCTCCTTCGGGTTGGCCTTGCGGACCGAAATGATGCGGACGACCGAAACCCGAACCGCGCAGACGACGACACAGGCCCGCCCGTCAATGACGTCGAACAGCCGGCAGCGGTCTTCGCCATGGTCCCGCGGCGGGTCTTGGACGACGATCCGCAGCGGATCGAAGAACGCGCGGACGGCACAGGCGAAATTGGAGTCGCGCCGCAATGACACCGAAATCGCACAAGCCTCGCCCGTTCACAGAATAGCCGGGCTAAGCGCGACCGGGGCCTTTCTCGAGCAGTTTCTTGATCTCGTCCATCTGGCTCTGCAACGCTTCCATTCGGTTGATCAGGACCGATGCCTCGGCCTCCGACACCTGTTGGATTTCATCCTTCAGCGCCTTGGCTTCTGCATGACTCTGTTCCGTCATTGCATTCACGATCACGGCGATGAACAGGTTGATGACGGCAAAGCTGGTCATCAGGATAAAGGGGACGAAGACCAGCCAGGCGTTGGGGAAAGTCTCCATCACCGGGCGGACGATCCCCATCGACCAGCTTTCCAGCGTCATGATCTGGAACAGCGAATACATGCTGTCGCCAATGGTACCGAACCAGTCAGGGAAAGTCTTTCCATACAGTTTGGTCACCATCACCGCAAAGACGTAATAGACCAGCAACAACAGGGCGATGACGCTGGAAACGCCCGGGATGGCCGACATAAGCGCCATCACCACCTTGCGCATCGACGGTACGATGGCGATCAGGCGCAGGACGCGCAGAATCCGCAGGGATCGCAGCACCGCTAGGTCGCCGGACGCCGGCAGCAGGGCGATCCCCACAATGATGAAGTCGAAGACGTTCCAACCACTGGTGAAATAGCGCCAGCCAAAGGCGAACAACTTTGCCAGTATTTCCATGACAAAGATGATCAGAACCGCCTTGTCCAGGGAAAGGAGCAGCGACCCGGCCTCAGCCATCGCGGCATCGGATGTTTCCAGTCCCAGCGTGATCGCGTTGAAGACGATGATCACGGTAATGAACCGCGTCATCCGAGATCCTTCCATGAATTCGCCGACGCGGCAGCGCAAGCGATTGAGAGGCGTCGTCGGTCGAGGAAGACGGGTCATGATTTCTTGGCCACCAGCGATTTCAACTCCTTGATCTCGGCTCGCAGGGTGCGGATTTCCGTGCGTAGCTGATCTGTCTGGCCGTCAACCTTTCTGTTCAGCGAATCGGTCTGAAACTTCACCTCCCCGGTCAGCTTCATCGTCTGCTCGGCAATGTCCTGTTCAATGGTATCGCGGGCTTCTTCCAATTCATGGACATGCTCTTCCTGCATCGCGTTCACGATGACGGCGATGAACAGGTTGAGTACTGCGAAGCTGGTGATCAAGATGAACGGGACGAAGACCAGCCAGGCGTTGGGGAAAGTCTCCATCACCGGGCGGACGATCCCCATCGACCAGCTTTCCAGCGTCATGATCTGGAACAGCGAATACATGCTTTCGCCAATGGTGCCGAACCATTGCGGAAAGGCCGTGCCGTACAACCGGGTAGCAATGACCGCAAAGATGTAGAAGACCAGAACCATCAGCATCATGATGGAACTGACGCCGGGGATGCTGGTCAGCAGCGCCTGCACCACCTTGCGCATCGCCGGCACGATGGAGACCAGACGCAAGGCCCGCAGAATGCGCAAAGCCCGCAAGACCGACAACGCGCCCGCACTGGGCAGGAGGGCGATGCCGACAATCACGAAGTCGAAAACATTCCAGCCGCGTCTGAAGAAGCTGACCGGACCGAAAGCAATCATCTTCAGCACGATTTCGAGCACGAAAACGCCCAGGATGACCTTGTCAAGAACGGCGATAACCCACCCGGCATGGATCATCGCGAAGGTCGATGTCTCAAGGCCGAGGGTCACGGCGTTGATCGCGATCAGCACGGTGATGACCCATTGGAACCGTGGATCCTCAATCATGGCACGCAGGCGACCGCGCACTCGCCCGACCTCGCTGGCCCTGCGGCGCGATAGCGCTTCTTCAGCGGCGCGGCTCTCGGCTTCGAGGACGGCGCGGGCCTGGGCCGACGGCGCATCACCCAGCTTGACCGCGCCGACCCAACGACGGGCTCTCAATTTCGTCTCTCCCTTGTGACCGGCCGTTTGGCAGCCAGCCCGGATTTGTGGGACACGGCTTTATCGCGCAGGGAAGTGGGCATTTGACGAACCATGATGCCGCGTTGCCGCGCGGGTCCGCTCCAGAATCGTGACGCCGGGTTCACGCCAGTGTTACGCAGATTTAGTAGAAAAACTTTCGGATTGCACCACATTGACACTCTAACTTATCACTTTTGTGCGGAGCCTTCCCCATGAACTTCTCCCGCCGCGTCCTGATCGCCGCATTCCTTGCTGCGCCTGTCGCCGTTGCCACCACATTTGCCGCCCCGGCCGTCGCCGGGAAACCGGAAGTTTTCGCGCCCGGCGGCAAGGCCATCCGGGGCTACGATCCGGTCGCATATTTCACCCAAGGCAAACCGGTGAAGGGCGATCCCCGCCATACTTACAAATGGAAAGGCGCGACGTGGTACTTCTCCAGCGCCGATCACCTGGACATGTTCAAGGGCAATCCGACCCGCTACGCGCCGCAATACGGCGGCTACTGCGCCTACGGGATTGCTCAGGGTTATGTCGTCAAGATCGAGGTCGATCAGTGGGCCATCCTCGACGGCAAGTTGTACCTGAACTATTCGCGGTCTGTGCAATCACGCTGGAAGAAAGACCCGAAAGGCTACATTCAAACAGCCGACAAGAAGTGGCCGGACATCCTCAACTAGCAGATTCCCGCTTCTTCAGCCGGTTGTGCAACCATTCCACGACGTGAAGGCGCAACGCGCTGGAGAGATTGCCGTCGGTGGCTTCGTCCACCTCGGCAACGAGGTGACTGAGCGAGCAGCCTTCCCGGGCCGCTTTTTCCTTGAGCATATGCCAGAACAACGCCTCCAGCGACACGCTGGTCCGGTGCCCGCGGATCGTGATGGAGTGTTTCTTGACGGGAGCCGCCATCGAAAGTGCCTCGGCGTGATGAAGCGCGGATCCCGCCTCCAATCCTGCCACAAGCAGCAGGCGTTGGATGTCGACAACGCTCGCAGCGGGTGAATCGAGAATATCTTCGGTCCCGGTTGCGAGCAAACCCGGAGCCGGAATGGACGGCTCGTCGTCGGCCGATAGCCGACTGCCAAACCGAAGTCAACCACGACTCGCCATGTCCCGCACGATTTTGTCGTTCGCCGGAATGATCACGGGCGGCTTGATCCCGACAGCCAGCGAATCTGGTATCCGGCTGGTCGCCCTGGTGACGGTTCGGAATGGCGACAGTCGTCGCCCCTCGGCACGGTCTTGGCACCGAGGGGCGAAACGACATTCATCCGGCCTTGTTCAGCGCCTGCTCGATGTCGGCGATGATGTCGTCGACATGTTCGATGCCCACCGACAGGCGAACGTAGCCGTCAGTAACTCCAGTCTGTTCCTGTTCTTCCGGCGTCAATTGACTGTGCGTCGTGCTGGCTGGATGAATCGCGAGAGAACGCGCATCGCCGATATTCGCCACATGATACAGCAATTCCAGCGAATCGATGAACTTCCGGCCAGTCTCCCGGCCTCCCGAAAGTTCGAATCCGACCAAACCACCGTGACCGCCCGAAAGATACTTGTCGGCACGAGCACGGGATTTTCCGTCCTGTTTGCCAGGATGAATCACCCTGGTAACTTCATCCCGCCCGGATAGCCAGTCGGCCACCCTGCAGGCGTTCTCGCAATGCCGACGCATTCTCAGGGGCAGCGTCTCCAGGCCCTGAAGGAACAGGAAGGCGTTGAACGGCGACATTGCAGAGCCGAGGTCGCGCAGCAGGGTCGTCCGCGCCTTGATGATATAAGCCACTGGGCCCAGCGGCGCTGTCGCTTCCACCCATACCGCGCCATGATAGCTCGGATCCGGCGTGTTCAATGCCGGCTGGCGGTCCTTGTGCTCACCCCAAGGGAAGTTGCCGCCATCGACTATCAGGCCGCCAATGGAAGTGCCATGCCCCCCGATATACTTGGTCGCCGAATAGACCACAATCGCCGCACCGTGCTCCAACGGCTTGCACAGGATCGGACAAGCCGTGTTGTCCATGATCAGCGGAATTCCGTATTCGCGTCCGATGGCGGCTACTTCCGCAATCGGAAACACATGTAGTTTAGGGTTCGGCAGTGTTTCCGCATAGAAGGCGCGAGTGCGACCGTCGACGGCTTTCCGGAAGGCTTCAGGATCGGCAGGATCGACAAAGCGGATCTCTATACCCTGGTCTTTCAGCGTATTCGCGAAGAGGTTCCACGTGCCGCCGTACAGGTCCGTGGAGCTGACGACATTGTCGCCCGTCTTGGCCAGATTCTGCAGCGCAAAGGCGGAGGCCGCCTGACCTGATGCCAATGCCAGGCTGGCCACGCCCCCCTCCAGCGCCGCGATGCGCTGTTCCAGCGCATCATTCGTCGGATTCATGATTCGAGTGTAAATGTTGCCCAGTTCGGAGAGCGCAAACAGGTTCGAAGCGTGATCGGTGTCGTTGAACTGGTACGACGTTGTCTGGTGGATAGGGACGGCAACCGAGCCGCTGGTCGGATCGGCGCGCCATCCATGATGGAGGGCAATAGTTTCGGGATGCTGGCTCATGAGATGTACTCCTGACTTGTGGCGCGCCCGGTTGCAGAAACAGACTGGTTACGCCATTGCTGTATCCATTCCCCGCACAGATATTCCATACGGAGCAAACGAAGCCTGCAGCGCCGGACAGGTCTGGTATCGCTGGAGACCGCAGCAGTCAGGCATAGAAAACCCCGCCGCAGCGATCCTGGCAGCAGGGCTTTTCATGTCCGCCGCCGCTTTAGCTGCATTTGTATCGCGCCCGCAAGCTGGTGCTCAAATCGGCGCTATGAAATCAACATAATGATTGATTCGATGCTTGGCAAGTGATTGATCGCACGGGGTGACGCAAGGATTCACGTGTCGGTCGGGAGCGGGGTCCTCCCTGTGGTGAAGCAGCAGCCACGGACAGGAGCACCCCGATGCCACGGCAGGCTGCAACGACCGGGAGTCTGCCACAGGCGTTCGAGGGGGTGAAGGAGATGCAGGCAGACGGACCGGAGCGGGGCGAGGGTTACCGGCCCCTCGGTCGCCAGGTGCCGGCGGGGATCAACGAGTGCCGGGATCATTGAGGGCCGGATGGCCGAGGCGGTCGACGTCTGGCGCGACACCCTCGACGCCGGCGCCATGCGCGACCGGCGCAACGGCACCTGCCGACGCTGCCTGCTCGGCGCGCTCGGCGACATCGAACGCGACGTGCCGCGTACCCGGCACTTCTGCCCGACCGGGGTTCCGAAGGGCTCCGCGAGACGCGCGCCGGAGATCGACCGTGCGATCCCGGCCGGCGTCGTGCCGGGGCTCTCGACCCGCAAGGTCGGCGAGGTCCTGCTTGCCCTGCCCGGGCGCCCGGTCCCGGCCGCGACGGTGAGCCGGGTCGCCAGGACCCTCGACCGGTCGGTCGACGCCTTCCACCGCCGGCCGCTGAAGAATGACTGCAAGGCGGTGATGCCCGACGGCGCGCTCGGGAGGTCGGTCCCGGTGGCGCCGGGGATCCGCCACGACGGCAGGAAGGAGATCATCGACTTCCGGCGCGCCGGCAGCGAGAGCGCCGCGGAACGGGAGCGCTTCCTCGACCGGCCGTACCACCGCGGCCTGACCGGCGAGGGCCTCGGGATGATCTTGCGTCGATGGCAACAAGGGCCTGCTCGCCGCCTCGCCGGTCGTCCGGCACGGCATCCGCGACCGGAGGTGCCGGGCGCACAGGATCAGGAACATCCCCGACAGGGTCCGCGCAGCCGACCGGGAGGCCGTCATGAACGCAGACACTGGCCCAGAGGCGCTCGCCGCCGCCCGCCGCTTCGCCGACCACTGGCAGGGCATCTGCCCCGGGGCCGTCGCTTCCCTGCGCAACGATCTCGACGATCTGCTCGCCTGCTTCCGCTGCAGGACCCTTGCCGGGCGAAGGCCGGTCTCGGGGAATCGGTACCCCACTCTCCCTGACACATGACTCCTGAGGGTGCCTCGAACGACAAGCCAGTTCTGACACTGCTGGTTTGGGGTCGAGCTTGTCTCGGTCGAAGGTCGCCGTCCGGCGCGGGTAATTGGATCGAGCTTGAATTCCGGCAGTTATCGCATTTTCTATCGGGTTGCGCGCACAATTGGCGGGAAGCGGTCGAGGGCGACGATCAAGCCGTTGCGGCGCTTGTTCCACACTGGCAAACCCGTCATGGTTTGACGCATGCGGCGGAAATTTGATTTTGCAAGCCGCAAACAGCGCGCTATGGTCGCGGGGTTGCAAATACGGTGTAATCTTCCCACGCAATTCAGGAAACCGACCGTATGTTAAGGTTCTCGGAAGAGATCATGCTGCTACTGCTGGACGACCGCGGGGGCAGATTCATCGACATTCCCACCGCGTCGCTCGAATACGCTCTCGCGGGGGCAGTCCTCATGGATCTTGCACTGGAGGGACGGATCGACACCGACCCGGAGCGCCTGTTTGTTATCGACCCGACGCCGGTCGACGACGAGCTTCTTGACCTGACCCTGGCTCAGATCGAGCAGTCGAAAGAGAGCCAGGATGTGCGCTACTGGCTCAAGGAATCCGTTGCGCGCTCCGAGGATATTCGCGCGCGTTCCCTCTCGCGGCTTGTCGACCGCGGCATCCTGCAACAGGAAGATGGTCGCTTCATGTGGGTGTTGCGAACCCGCCGCTACCCCGTCATCGACGACAAGACGGTGCGCGAGGTGAAACTCCGCATCATGGACGTGCTGCTAAGCGATGAAATCCCGGATCCGCGTGATATCGTCCTGATCTCACTCGCCGATACATGCCGGATCCTGGAGGGGATCATGTCTGCCCGCGAGTTGAGGGCAGTGGCCGAGCGGATCAAGCAAGTCCGCCAGATGGATCTGATCGGTCGCGAGATATCGAAAGTCATGACGGAAATCGAAACCTCCCTCGCCATGACATTCCTCCCGGTGCATTGAAACATCGACGCCGCGCGGTTTCTTCCGTCGTCGGACTGTTCCTTTTTCGTTTGACATCGTCAGGATCCCTGACTTTCCGAAGCCATCCGGACAGGAATAGCGGCTGCCGAAGGCGCCGTGCAGTGGCGCGATCCCGATGCCGGATACCAAGCCGCGCAAGGGCATGCGGCTTGACGCCGTTGATCTTCACGACGGAAGCCGGACAGCGAGGGTGTACAGCAAATAACGTAGATGTCATGTCGCAGCCGACTTGGGTTTCCGCCAGCCGCCCGACACCGTGGCAAACCCGACAGCGGCAAGCGGTATGCCGTCTCCGTCGTGAACACCGCACCGGGTCGGTCTCGAAAACTGCACCGCCATCCTCGTCACGGTACCCGTGAGCCAACCTGAAGCCGGTTCTAGACCACGGGCGAAAGCGGCAGGTGATGATACTTGCGCCGCAAACGACAGAACGTTTGCATGATCACCGTCGCCAACCTTGTCCTGCCCCTGTTCGGCCTGATTCTGCTCGGCTTCATCGCTGCACGGCTGGTTCGACAATCCGAGGCCACTCTTGGCTGGCTCAGTATCTTCATCATCTACCTTGCGCTTCCGGCACTGTTCTTCAAGTTGCTTGCCAAGACACCGATCGAGCAGCTGGCCAACTGGGACTTTATCGCGACGAACCTGGGGGCAACTTTTTTGGTTTTCCTGGCGGTCTTCCTGATCGCCAGATTGGTCGGGCGCGCGACCCGAAAGGAAGCGACCATCCAAGGTCTGGCCGGCGCCTATGGCAACATCGGCTATATGGGACCAGCCTTGGCCATCCTGACATTCGGCGAGGCCGCTGCAGTCCCGGTCGCCATCATCTTTTGCTTCGAGAATATCATGCATTTCAGCTTGGTCCCAATCATGATGACGAAGTCGGATGGAGGTCGCCAAAGCTCGGCGAGGCTGGTCCTTGGAATTGTCAGGAGCTTTGCATTTCATCCCTTCATTATCGCTACCGCTCTGGGTATCGCGGCTGCGGCGACACAGGTCTCCATCCCGGAACCTGTTGCCAATCTGGTTGACTACCTGGCACAGGCAGCCGCGCCGAGCGCTCTTTTCGCCTTGGGCGTCACACTTGCGGTCAGTCCCTTGAAACGCTTTCCGGCCGAGCTTTCCTTCATCGTTCCGGCAAAGATCCTGATTCACCCGCTGGTGATGTATCTGTTGCTCGGCTGGGCCGGCGACTTCGATCGAGTGTGGGTGCTGACCGCCGTTCTGCTCGCCGCACTGCCGACGGCCACGAACGTGTTCGTCCTGGCCCAGCAATATGGCGTCTGGGTCAACCGCGCCTCGGCCAGTCTCCTGACGAGCACACTGGCGTCGGTGTTGACCCTCTCGGCGTTACTCTATGCTGTCACGACAGGGAATATGCCCCATGATCTGTTTTCGAGCTAGTGTACTGATTCTGAGGTTCTGGTGATTTTCGTCTGGCGTTGGGCAGTTTCCAGCATCCTCAGACATGAGTGCTCGATGGTATCTGGGATATCGTTGGCTGACTTGATCTGTTGGAAGGGTCGCGGGTCTGCGTTGGCAGAGTTGCGGATGGCCTGCTCGCGTTCCCGGGTTGAGCGATGCCCCCGCGCCTGCCCGATGCGACGATCATCGCGTCCAGATCAACGGTCAGGGCGACCGCAGCCGCCTCGCACACCTGACGCGCCATGCCTCGCCGGTCACCTCGCGGAACAGTTCGTGGCGTTCGGTGTGCGCCGGGGGGATGAATGCCGTGCCCTTCTCGCGCTCTGTGACATGGAAGCGGTCGCGCCAGTCGCCCAGCGAACGGGCCTTGGGAAAGCACCACACGCGACCGTCCCGGGACCGCCCGGCTATGGCGCGCATCGAAAGCCCTAACTACTGCGGCTCGAGGCGCCCGGGGCATCGTGCACAGCCCCGCATCGGCATCCAGATGCTCGATGCCCGATGCCCGGTCGAACCCGGACAAGGTCAGAAGCAGCACCGACAGCATCGTCTGAACGTCGCTCCAGCCCGGCAACGGGCCGCCACCCGAGCGCGAGAAGCCGGACAGGATGCGCTTCGCCGCCGGCATCTCGAACGGCAACACCAGACTGCCAGGTACACGCCCTCCCGGGATACTTCGAGCCTGACCGGAGAGCGACAAGACGCGACCATGATCGTCACCCGGCTGGTGACGCCCCAAGGGGCAGGTCAGGGTTCCGATCCGGTCTTCCGCGTGTCCCCACCGGCGCTTCCCCGTGCCCCTTCGGGCCAGAGCGCGTCCAGCGGGAAGGTGATCGCGTCGAAGGGCGGCTGCGATACCGGCGCGTCGTCCGCCAGCGTCGCCAGAAGCACCCACCGGCCGTCGCGCAGCGCGAACGCCTCCAGCGTCTTCGCGTCGGGGTCGACGAACCACAGGTGCGAGACCCCCTCGCGGGCGTAGAGGGAGCGCTTCTCGTTATGGTCCAGCCGCCGGGTCGAGGGCGAGAGCACCTCGCACACCCAGTCCGGCGCGATCGCGAAATACGCCGCATCGGGATACTCCGGCATCGTCTCCCGCCGCCAGCCCGCCAGGTCCGGCACCACGATGTCGTCGCCCAGATGCAACTCCGGCTCGTCAACGATCCACCAGCCCCCGGAACCGCCATTCCCGAAACCGAATGTCGGACCGATCTTCATTCCGAGGATGGAACTCGCCCAGGCATGGCGCGGGGCCGGTCTCGGATGGGTGTGGAGCGTGCCCGCGAGCACCTCCGCCACCACATGGGGCGGGGCGTCCAGCACGTCCCGGTAGGTCGCCCGTCTCGCCGTCCTGGCCAAGGCCGTCATCGGCCGCCACCTCCGTCTTCTCCTCGAACATAGCTTCAGGGCGCAAGGGCGGCAACAGTCTCCGCGGAAGCAACGTCCCCGACACTCACGAGGGCAGGCGACCCGCATCTGCAACAACATGGCGCGCCGGAGCGCAACCGGGCCACCATAGCTACCGCCCTTGATGACGGCGACCTTCTCCTTGATGCCCGCGAAGCGCAATGGTCCGAAGCCATCTTCGCGATCCGATTGCCGGTGTTCACCAGTTGTCGCAGCGAAGCGCTTGATCTGTGCAAGTGGCGATCAGCTTTTCATCACCAGCGCACCATGCATTTGCTTGGAGCAGGCCGGGCAGCCTCACTCCAAGCCAGGGCATCCTCCATAGCCGGTATCAAACTTCTCCCGACAGAGCACCAGCGCTCGAGGCCACCCGCGACTTCAGGAACAACCGCCTGCACGGCTTTCAGGGCGGTCTATTGCTTGCTCTTGAAGGTCATCGATTTGGCGTCCCACTTCTGGCCAACCCGGTAGGCTGCCGGGATATTCAGCCCCTTCTCCATGTAGTAGCGTGCCGCGCCCGGATGCAAGCCGTGAGGCACCACGACAAGAGCCGCCATCAGATTGACGGCATTCTTCATCCACACCGCCGCAGCGTGCGCCTCGCTCACGTTCTCCCAGAAAGCTCTGGTGATCCTGTAAACCACATCCTCTGGCATGTCGGCGCGCACGCCGACGCCTACGAGAGCACCCAAAGTCGAAACCGGCGCGCTATTGATCATGTTCTTGCCGTAGACCGTCGGATCGATAGTCCGGATCGTCCGGCCAGGGGTTCGCAGCAACCCGCCTTGTTTGGATACGTCCACTGACAGCAGGCGCAATTTGTTGTTCAGCGCGATTTGCTGGATAGCCGGACTCGGCGCGTTGGTCGGGAAGACCAGAACATCGAATTTCTTGTCCTGGAAGGCCTGAATGGCTGCACCCCACCCCATATTGATCTTGGTATAATCCTTGCCAGCCTCAAGACCGGACTGCGCCTTGATCATGATGGCAACAACCCGGGTCGCGGCGCCGCCGGGCGGGCCGATGAATACCTTCTTTCCCCTGAGGTCGGCGATCGTCTTGATGCCGGATCCGGCGTAGGTCACGTAATGATAAGGCCCGATCTCATATGTGAAAATGTGGCGCAGCCTGCTGGAAAGTTCCTGGCCATTCTCGAGTTTCTTGAATGGGCCGGTCTGACTTTCCATCAACCACTGACCGACGGGCGAAGACATGTAGAAATCCATCTTGCCTTTCGAAACCAGAAGCTGGTGGCGCATGCCGGATCCAGTCGCCGACACCTGTATCTGCACGTCCTTGACATGCTTGTTCACGATCGTGGCGAAGGCTGTGTTGATGGTGAACGGCGACATGCCGGGGGCGAGGCTACCCATCTTGTAGAAATCCCTGGCCTGCGCCACAGCGCCGCCGAGGGAAAGGGTCATTGCGGCGGCAATTACGATTCTGCATATCATGTTACTTCTCTCGCTCTATGGTCCCAATTCCCGGGTTTGGCTGCCTGACAGGTCAGACGGATGGGGAATCATCTGTTTTTCGTGTCCGCGGTCGGACAATCCAGCCCATTATATACAAGATAAAGCCCACTGCGAATGCTGCTGCTTCAAAAACGAGTGACGGATAGAGCATGACGAATCCGGCGCCGAGGCGCAGAAGACGGACAGGCATCGACAATCTGCCAGTCGAGTCATAGCCAGCAAATCCGGTGGCGACCATCCAGATCGCCAGAAGCAATCGCGCGCTTACCCAAGCAAAGTCGATGATGTCGAACTCGTCGATCAGCAGTAGCGACGGATTGAAGACGAAAACAAACGGAATGATGAAGCTGACCAGGGAGATACGCACCGACTGGATGGCTGTTTCGAATGGTTTGGCGCCCGCGATCGGGGCGGCCGCATAGGCGGCCAGCGCAACAGGCGGCGTCAGCGACGACAGCGCGGCGAAATAGAAAACGAACAAGTGGACAGCCAGCAACGTGACCCCGGCATCCTCGCCCAACTGAACGATGGCCGGACCCAGAATGAGAACGATGATCAGGTAGGCAGGCAGTGTCGGCAAGCCCATGCCCAGCACGAGGGACCCCAGCATCGCGAAGACAAACGCCAGGAACAGGCTGCCGTCGCCGACCGAAAGGAGTTGGGCGAACCGAATGCCGACTCCTGTTTCGTTCACCACGCCGATGATGATGCCGATAGCGCCCACCGCCACCATGATCCGCGCACACTGATATCCGGATTCGGCAATTGCTTTTGCATATCGGAGAGGGTCACCGCCCAAAGCCTTCAGGCCTCTTGCCCGCCCCGTGAGGTCGAGGGCAAAGGACATGATCAGTGCGACCGCCATCGCGATCGCGCCCGCCATCGCCGGTGACCGGCCTTCGATCAGCACGACAATCAGAGCTGCGACGGGCAGGAAAAACCGCAGCGACTGCAACCAGTCATACCGGGTCAGTTTCTCGCGTTCCTCCTTGGGTATCGGCTTGATATCCAGCCGGATGGCCTCGGCATACACCTGAGCAAATATACTGATATACTTGAAAAGGGCTGGCATCAACGCTGCCACGATCAGGATCAGATACGGTGTGCCCGTATAGTCGGCGACGAAAAACGCTGCCGCAGCCATGATCGGCGGCGTCACTTGGCCGGAACAGCTTGCGGCGGCCTCCACCGCCCCGGCGAAGGGTGGCGTGAAGCCGCGTTTCTTGATCATTGGGATGGTGAAGACGCCGGTTCCCACCACGTTGGCCATCGCACTGCCGGACATCGTTCCGAACAGGGCGCTCGCCATGATCGCGGCGTGGGCCGGGCCGCCGCGAATCGCGGCTGTGGCGGCAAAGGACATCTTCAGAAGAATCGCGCCGGCGCCGCTGGCTTCCAGAATCGCGCCGAAAATGATGAAGATCAGCACCAGGTTGGCGACGATACTGGCCGGTCTGCCGAAGACGCCGTCCTGGCTGTACCAAGTCGTCCTGATAATCTCCGTCCAATCGATCCCGGCGTGTTGGAGGATCCAGGGCAGATCGCGCCCGAATACAGCATAAACGATGAACAGCAGCGTCACCAGCATCAGCGGCGGGCCAAATGTCCGCCGAGTGAGTTCCAGAATAACGATCAAGCCAAAGTAACCGGTGACGATGTGGGAGGTCTCGAAATCGAAGACGCCTTCCCAAAGCTCATCAGCAGTGATCCAGAACCAGTAGACCGTGATCAGAAAACCGATCAGCAATATCCCGTCGATAATCCAGCAAAGCAGCCGTCGCAGGGGTGATGACGTCGGGTATTTGATCGCCAGCGGCTCGGTAAACAAAACGATCAACGCGGAAATTGCGATCACGCCGAGACGCAGGATGTTTTCGTCAATCAGCGCAATGACCACGAGATAGAGGGTGAGCGCTGCGAGCACCAAGGCCAGCGCGCGCCCTACTTCCGTGCTTGCCAAGCCGAGCCGGTCCAGCGTCAATCACTCTCCCCCGATTCTACCGGCCTGCACTCGGACAGTCGGCGTCTCAAGCCAGTTCGATTGCAATCGAACCGGCCGCAGGCGTCAACCACAAATTTGGCGTGTACAGGGACCGGTCCGCAAGGCCGAAACCTATGCAGCAGCGGAAACGCCCCAAACGCGCCGGGCGAACTTAGGATAAGGGTCAGCGATATCCTGTGCCACTGTCTTGCGCAGGATGGTCAAGGTATCCGGACTCGGAACGGGCGTCAGGGGAACCTGCTCCGGCAAATCGAAATCGAAGCCGGTGCTGTCCTGCACTTCTTCTACCGAATGGCCGGGATGAACACTCTTCAGAGAGAAGCGTTGGCGGTCACGAGCGAAATGAAAGAGGCACAGGTCGGTCACCAGCGCGTAGGGACCGCCGGGGCGATGGACATTTGCCGGGCTTGCGCCGGGCGCGCTGATGAAATCTACCGCCTCCACCATCGTGCGCGGCGAATGTTCTAGCCGGAACAGGACGACCTTTGGCACCATGAAATACAGGTAAGCACTGCCGAACGAGCCGGACCATCGAACCTTCTGTCGGGGATATCCGTCACCGATACCCACCAGGTTGATGTTTGCCTTGCCGTCAATCTGGCCGCCCGACAGGAAAAATGCGTCGATGCGGCCTTGACCGGCCTGGTCGAACAGATCCACCCCGCCGTCGGTCCGGAAGTCCGGGAGCGCGCTGCCGATGATGGAGACCCGAGTCCGCTTGCCAACCGACAGGTCGCGGTGCCGGCGCAGTAATGCCGCAGAGCCCGGAATCGGGGACGAGACGCCGACGGCAATATGACCACAGCCGACAAGCAGGTCCGCGATCGTGTTGATCAGCAGTTCTTCAAGCGCCCGGTCCGCTGACAATATCATCAATGGCGCTCCCGTTTATTCCGCCGCGACTGCTGGGGCGGCCCCGTAGACAAACCGGTCCAGATAGGCACCAAGCCCCTCCTCCGTCCGGGCCATCGTCATGTAGGCGGCAAACTGATCGACGTCATCGTCATAAAACCCGGGCACGCCATAGGGCCGGGCACCCTGCGGCGCCGCCGCCAAGCCGTCGACATACAGGTCGGACAGGGTGGCCGCCGCCAATTCGTCGTTATCCAGAAGATTGCCGTCATACAGTCGCTCATATGTCACCAGCGTCTTGCGGGCAGCGTGGGCCATGATCAGCAATTCCCTGTTCCGGCCGACGTAAACGTTCCCGAGCCTGTCAGCCATCGACACGTGGAACAGCGCAATGTCCGGGACGATCGCCGGCAGGGCCGCGATCGGATCATCTTCCGCAAACGGATTGTCGATGATGCGGTAGTCGTCGCGATATTTCACGATATCGGAACCGATCAGGCCGCGCAGCGGCATGAAGGGAATGCCTTTTTCGCCCGCCTGAAGGCCAGCGTAGACCGCCGGGCAGGTACTGTCGATCACACGAATGGTTCCGGCGCGGATCGCTCGGTTAAAGCAGGGCGCCTGCCCGTACTCGCCCATCGTGACGCCACTGGTCTCTACTGTGGCGACGCAGCCGGCACCGATCAGGATATCGGTCTGCAGGCCGCTTGTCGGCGCGGTCACGATGTGCAAGCCCTTGACGACGCGTCGGATCAGCGCGCGGGTGGCCGCCATCGCAGCCGCCCCGCCCTCGGCCTTGAAAACCACGATCTTGGCGCCGTCCGGCACTTCCGCAGCAAGATGGTCGACATTCGGCAAGAACGGGTCCGTCATGGCAAAAATCCCCTCAAATTCAAGTCCGACGTCAATTTGACAGCTCCTACCCCGAAGCTCAATGTTCTATTCGAGAGCGGCGCGCACCCCTCTGCAGGAATTATGTTCGATCGACCGGCTGTCGACGCTGATTCGCAACGCGGGTGAAGATACTCGATTCGGCGGCCTGCGATCATGACCAAGACCGATTCGGCCGGCTTGGAAAGCGCCTTCAGCTCCTCTCCGGTCGGCTTGCTGTTCAGCTTCTGACACCAATCCCCTGGTGTTTCGGATTTACTGTGAAATTCAAGGCCGGGTCTCGCCGGACGAAGTACACTTGCCGCTTTCGAGCGCGTTTCTCTGGTCAAGACTGCCATCTGCAGCCAACCGTGTAGCGAGGCCACCCGCCCCGAGGACCGACCTCCGACCGGCGCAAGCAGGACAAGTCGCATCCTGGTTCATTTCGGGCTCCTGCGGGCATTCGTTTGATGCAGGCGAAGGTCGCGGTTCGCGTCACAGGCTGATTCATTCGACATTCAGTTTGACCATGATAGCGTTCCGGGGACCGATACGATATCTTCTGCCTGCAGAGTTCCATCCGAAGCCCACAATTTTCCTGTGTCTGGTGGGTGGCCATGCTGTTCGCGACAAGCGACGGATCTGCCGTTCTGGCCGCATCGCATCGCTGTCAGCCCGATCCCCGAATGTACGTGAACATCGGGCAAGGTCGCCATTTCAAGCGGGTACCGACTCGAAGCGCCTATCGGAATCTTGCGTCAACAGGCCTGCGCATCATCTTGCCGGTCCCGTTGTCGAGCCGTTCAGCGCAGTTGCCGGGGCAGATAGGCGTCACGCGCTGCTCATGTGCGAGCCTGTCTGGCGCGCGGCGGTGACTGAGTGGTTCTGTGAGGCGGTGTCGGCTTCCCGGGCTACCAGGTGACGAAGGCGGTGAAGGTTCCTGTCGCAAATGTCCAGCGCCTCCAGGTGCTCGACAGTGTTGTCGAGATACTCTCGTGCTGCCCCCAAAGGTCCTCTGGCATGTGCGAGAGACTTCACGATGTCGGCCTCGGGTGGCTTGCACGCATAGCGCGGATGCGCCGGGTTGATGATGAAGGAGATCGCTGTCACGGAGCCCTTCTCGGCTTCCACTTTCGTCCAGCGCGGCCGGTAGGCGCCGCTGACCATTTCGCGCCGCCAAATTATCTCGATCTCGCCCGCGACATCCTGTGCTGCAATCCGGAATACCAGCCCCCGGCAGGAGCCTCCACGCTCAAGGCCCAGGACCATGCCGGGTTGGTCAGGCGTACCACGCCCCAGATGTGTCCACAGGCAAAAGCGCCGGTGATAGCCACACAGGCGCCCGATACGCTTTTCGGCAAACCGGAAAGCCGGATTCCAGATCAGCGATCCGTAGCCAAAGATCCAGATGTCTGCGCCAGGTTCGGGATGGGCGGCAAGCGTTTCTGTCCAGGATTGCTCCAACTCCGCGTCGGACAAAACCTGCAGCGAGGCACCTCTTGCCCCGATCATGTCCTGAAGCACGCCGTTCTTGATATTATCCCGCGTCAGCAATGGACCCGATATTCCCGATGGTCGTAACCGTCTTGTGGCAATATTTTCGGCACGCCAAGCCGTTTGGGGTTCCGCGATCCGGAGACGCATATCCCTGTTCCCTGCCTGATCCAAAACGGATAGCACTTCATCAACTGCGATCTGCGCCTCGGAGAAGCGTTGATCGAACGGTCGGTGCTCTTCCGGTCCCTGACCAGATGGACCCCCAAGGCGCTCGCGCGTCGCCGGTTGCGGTCGGCCCCAACTTCGTACCGTATCCCGACAAGCTTTTGTCTCATACGACTTCATCAAGGCTTCGGCAAGCCGGTCGATCCCCCTGCAAGCCGCTTCCTCGGCGTTTTCGGCCATCGACAGAGCGCGACAGGATGCAAATGACTTTCCCAACGGGAAAGAAGTGCTCGATGATCCGATTTAACGGCTTGTGTGGTATGCCAGGAGATCGTGGCCTCACGGCCCTGCCGAGGACGCGGATATCTGCCGGACGCCATCATTCCTCCGACCAGGCGAACCGGTCATGTCGCTCCATGGCCGTCGGAAAGTGCGGGAGCAAGCGTTACAGGGAAAAAGCCGGAAGCTACCGCTTGCATGCGTACCACGCCGTTCGTGATGGCCAGCGGAGGCGGCGCCGAATTATTCGTTCACGTCACGTCTCGCCGAAGGGACGACAATCGAGAGGATGCAGGCCATTGCCGAAGCCGGCCGCGCCAGCTTGGGGCGAACCGCCCTGCGACAAGGCAGATGAAGAAGGACCATAGAACGTTGTGCTGAAACAAGCTGATGGTGAATCGCGCGACCAGCAAGAGCGAGGATCGACGACCGCACGGATCCGGCAAAAGTCGCCCGAACCGGAGGCTTGCGGTTTTCTATCGCCTGCGATGTCTTCCCGTCACTGGCCACAGATTTCTGTCGGATCTGGCGGCCTGAAGCGGTTCGCGACTGACTTAGACATTTTTCGACAGTATGATACAGTTCGCAATCATGTCGAAGTAATTCTGCAAAAAGGAATCCGACTTGTCGGAAATAGAAAACCAGTCACTGAAGACTGTTCAGGCCGGGCAAGAGAAGCTGCGTGTCGGGTTGAGCGTTGGTAATATTTTTTTCGGCCTGATCCTTGTGATTATCACGGCCGCAGCGGTTTACGGGCCCTGGCATTTCGCGTCCCGGGAAAATACGGAGGAGATGATCAAGCAGCTGACCGACGAAATCGTCGCCAGCGTCTCTCTTGAGTCCAACAAGGTCTTTTCCTCGGCAATTGCGGCACAAGGCGCGATCCGAAGGATGCTGACTGAAGGGGCGTTCGATATTGAAGACCGAGCCAAGCGCGAGCCCGTATTCATGTCATTCCTGCTGGCCAACAGGCATTTCTCGTGGATCAGCTTCGGCAAGCCCGAGGGCGATTTCTACGGTGCACAGCGGCTTGATGCCGAGAATTACCGCTTGGTCGAAAGCATCTGGAACCCGGAAACAGGCACTGCCAACCGACAGATAATGTCCCTGAAAGTCGACAGCAGAGACGAGGTGCAGCCAGTCGGTGCGGAAGAACAGCAAAACATCTACAACGCCACACAACGTCAGTGGTACAAGCGCGCCATTGCCCAGCCAGATACTGATATCTGGACAGGTGTTTACATTTTCGCCACCACCGGCATTCCCGGTCTGAACTCAGCGATCACCTTTCGCAAGGACGATGAATTGGTCGGCGTCGTCAGTATTGCTATCGAACTGGATCGTATCTCCAGATATCTTGGCAACATCAAATCCGTACGGTCCGGCGCAGCCTTCATCATCAACCGCGAAGGGCGAATGATCGCCTTTAAGGACAAGTCGGAAGTGACGCGCACTCAACAGGGCAGCCTCCGACTGGAGTTGACGCCGCTCAGCCAGACCAAGAACCCGATACTGAAGATCGCGAGCGCCGCGTTGGATACTGAGGATCTCGCGGAAAGGAAGAAACAGTTTAGCCTCTATACCGAGCCCGGAAGTGGAAAGCGTTACTTTGTCAATCTCACCCCTTTGGCCAAGCAGGATTGGTTCATCGGAACAGTGATTCCCGAAGCGGATTTCACCGCAGCCCTTGACGACAACTACGTCAGGCTGGTGGCTGCATTGGGTGCCGTGCTCCTGTTTATTGCGTTATTCTCGATCTGGTTCTCGCGCCGCTTGTTCATTCGGCCGTTGCATCGGGTTATTGATGAGACGAATCTGGTCGAGAGCCTGGCCGAAGAACTCAAATCCAAGAATGCCTCTCTCGAGAGCACGCTGAGTGACTTGGAACAGGCCCAGGATCAGATCATCGCAAGAGAGAAGCTGGCTGCTCTCGGCGAATTGACCGCTGGCGTCGCCCACGAGATCAAGAACCCGTTGAATTTCATCAAGAATTTCTCCGAGGTGTCGGGAGAACTGCTGAATGAGATGCTGGAAGAAATCGGCCGTCTTGCCGAAGAGCGAAAGGCTGCAGCCAATAACAAGAATGACGTGGATGGTCCGGAGAAAGACGACACCATCGAACTGATCGAAGAGATCGCCGGAGACCTGACCGGCAACCTTGAGACAATTCAGGAGCACACCCAACGCGCGAACAACATCGTCCAGAGCATGCTGCAGATGGGCCGCGGTTCAAGCCAGCGCCTTCCGACCAATATCAATGTATTGCTATCGGAACACGCCAAGCTGGCCTATCATAGCGAGCGGGCTGATGATTCAGATTTCAACATCGAGATCCAGGAGGATTTCGACTCCGAAATCGGCGAAATAGAGGTAATCCCTCAAGACCTCAGTCGAGTATTCCTGAACATGGTGACCAACGCCTGCTACGCAACCCACGAAAAGCAGACGGCGTTAACGAAGATCGACCCGGACGCAGTCGAGATGAAGCAAGGCGAGGTCAACTACAAGCCGTTGTTGCGGCTGATCACACGAAACCTGAACGGTAGCGTGGAAATCCGCATTCGAGACAATGGCAACGGCATCCCGGATGAGGTGGTCGAGAAAATCTTTCTTCCCTTCTTCACGACCAAGCCGACCAACGAAGGCACTGGGCTCGGCCTTGCACTTTCCAACGATATCATACGGCGACATGGAGGTACCATCCGCGTCGAGACGAAAACCGGTGAATTCACCGAAATGATTATCGAATTGCCGAAATCGTTGGACACCTAGCATTCTGCCCGATTGGTCGGTTGAACTGAACTGTTTGCAGATTCGACAATCTCGCCAGCTGGGCGTTGCGCTTCTTCCTGCAACATCGAGGCGAAGAAAAGGTGGCAGTCCGCCGAATTCCGGTCGGGTAGCGTTTTGTCTGCGTCCGGCATCGCCTTCGCCGGAGGCGCTGGAGCACTCCCAAACCTTTAGGAATTCAGCCGGGAATCGCGCCACCTAAGGCGAATGGTGCCTCACAAATCAGTGGCAAGTTGTTCGGGTTCCGCTGCTATCACCTACCACGACCCGAACCGTTTTGAAGACGACATGGTTGAAGATATCGTCCATCAGGGACACTTTGTGCAAAAACCTGACGAACAGCTTGCAGTTCCGAGAATTTGATCTGCCCGTTGCTGTTCCGTCTTCGGCATATCCCGGTTACCGGGGCTGAACGTCAACATGTTCGGATGGGGCGTTGTCGCATTGACGCCCCCTGACGAACCCGTTGGCGATCGCCGTGACGCAATGCGTTCTACGTCGTTACATAACGGCGCGCAAAAGGGATGGCGGATGCTGCCCAGGGCCGAGGGTTGGTGATGCGGATATTTTGACCCCGTTGTCAAGCGAGACCCCTGTTGCACCCACGAACAGCATGACCCAGAGATCGCTGGCCGTTTCACAGCCGGGAATGCCAGTGATTTGAATGACGATACTTCCCGATGTACCCCGCTTCGAATATCCCGGCCAGCAACATCCCGGTCTGGTGGCAGGAAACCGAGGGTTTCAGGGTCATCTCTCGCCGCAGGGTCGTTGCGCGCACCTTCGCCTGGATGGGGCATGGGGCGATGTCACCGGAAACTCGCACGGGCGTTGCCGCCCTTGCGCCCTGAAGCTATCTTCGAGGAGAAGACGGAGGTGGCGGCCGATGACGGCCTTGGCCAGGACGGCGAGACGGGCGACCTACCGGGACGTGCTGGACGCCCCGCCCCATGTGGTGGCGGAGGTGCTGTCCGGCGCGCTGCACACCCATCCGAGGCCGGCCCCGCGCCATGCGCGGGCAAGCTCCGTTATTGGTGGCGAACTTGTCGGTCCCTATGACAGAGGACGGGGCGGCCCCGGGGGCTGGTGGATCGTTGACGAGCCGGAGTTGCATCCGGGCGATGACATCGTGGTGCCGGACCTGGCGGGCTGGCGGCGGGAGACGATGCCGGAGTATCCCGATGCGGCGTATTTCGAGATCGCGCCGGACTGGGTGTGCGAGGTGCTCTCGCCCTCGACCCGGCGGCTGGACCATAACGAGAAGCGTTCCCTCTACGCCCGCGAGGGGGTCTCGCACCTGTGGTTCGTCGACCCCGACGCGAAGACGCTGGAGGCGTTCGCGCTGCGCGAGGGCCGATGGGTGCTTCTGGCGACGCTGGCGGACGACGCGCCGGTATCGCAGCCGCCCTTCGACGCCATCACCTTCCCGCTGGACGCGCTCTGGCCCGAAGGGGCACGGGGAAGCCCCGGCGAAGGGCAGGAGGAAAAGACCGGGTCGGACTCGTGATCGGGCAAGCCGTGCTCCGAAGCGAGCATCCGGCGATACCGGTGACTGTCAGTCATCGCCGGCTCCGTCGCCTCGTTTCAGGTTTTTTGCCACGGGAAAACCGCTGCCTTCATCGGCCATGCACCCGCTCAATGTGTTTTCGTTCGGCCACGCAGTGGCGCCGGCGCGCACAAGTGCGGCGTCTTCTATTCGGACCTGGATTTCGACACGCACGAAGGCCTGGCCGCTGGCGGCGTTTGCGTACCGGGTGAAAGGAGACAGTTCGGCGTTGATCATGGCATTTTCTGATTCCGGAAGTCTCAGAGCCTGAATCACAAGTCCTTGCCATCATCATGTTCTTGTGGGTCAGGCCCTTGTCCCTTGCGCGACCCTTCGCATCAGGAAGCGGCAGGCGGCGAGCTGTGCCCGGGCCAGGGAGATCTCCAGGCTCCGCTCGAAGTCCCTGGCGAGCCGGCGGCATCGTACCCCGAAGGCCCGCCGCCTTCCGTCGCCTTCACCGATCGACTGTCGATGATCGCCCCCGTCGGCGCCACACCACGGCCAGCCTGCGCCCGCGCCAGGGCGCGAAGCGCATCCGGCCTCCGTTCCGGAGTCCCGTCATTCCGCCAGACGTCAAAACAGTTCCGGACCGCGGAAGACGGCGGATGACAGGGCGGAACGAGCCGCCACCGACATCCCGACGACAGCATGGACCGGATCGCATCGAACACCCGTCGAGAGTCCGTCGCCCGGGGTCGACCCGGCCGGCCCCGTATCGGGATCAGCGGGGCAATCAGCGCCCGTTCCGCGTCCGTCAGATCGTCTTGCCCATCATCATGCGGACGGCCATGCTGCGCTCGGGCGGCCTCGAACTGTGGTCCTCTGTCGGGAGTTCAGACACCGACCATGGAGGGTGCTTGACACCGGAAGGCCCGGGCGCGACCGCAGACTCCACGCAACTTGGTGAGACAGCGCGGACCGGTAAAGGCGCATCCGCTCCCAAGCGAGTAATCATAATCATCATCCATATCGACGATCGGCCTTCAACCTGAGCCGTAAAATGGCGAATAGAGGACGAAACCCTTTCTTTTTCCCCGGCGTTATCCGATAACGCCAGTCCTCTTGGTCGGGCAGATCACCCCTTGGTCAAAGGATGGCATCGAGGCGTGCCAGCGAGCCTCAATTCACAGTCTTGCCACGGCGGCGCAGCGGTTGACCGTCATAACCGTAAATGTCATCTGCCGCCTCGAACAGGCTGAAAGGTATTTTCAAACCTATTTTGCGGGCGCGCAGGAAGCTGATGGCGATGTTTGGCGGCGATACGATGGCCACCTTGAGATCCCTTGCCTCCACCTTGCCCTCCAGGATGTCGGAGCCAATTTTAGCCGCCAACTGCGCGTTACTCTGGAAGCTTACGCCAATGCCCAGCGTCGCGCTGTCAGGTCCCTTCTGAACGATATCTGGCACCACGCTCAAGACGGGCACCCCGTCGGAGTGCTCGTTGATCGTCCTGATTTCCGCAAAAACCGACGTGCTGCCTGTGATCCAGAACAGGCTGTTCTTGCGGTCCGGATCCGTCTCGCGCAAGCGTGCCACAGCAGCGGGCACCATGGCTTCCAGTTGGGCCCGAGCGACTTTGGGATCGGTGACGGAGACACGGAAGACATTGACCCCTTCCGCTTCAAGCGCCTGTTCCATCGGAATGGCCTGTGTTTTCACCGCGCTGACATTATTCTCGTCAACCATGATGACAACGTTCTTCAATTCGGGCATCAGCTGCCTCAGGTAGACGATCTGGACGTCGACCGGAACGTTCAACGACGTGAACGCGAAGTTGACTCCGCTGCTGGACTTATAGTCCCTGATCTGGCCCAGCAGAACAGGGTCCTTGGAGCAAACAGTCACGATCGGCACCTTGCCGTCGCGCCGGTTTTTCCATAGCCAGGCGGTGGTCTGAGAGCCCATGGAGTAAATCAGCGAATAGCCCTTGTCTGCTGCTTCATCAACCAGCGCCTCTCCACGCGCCGCCTTCCGGTCAAAATTCACCACCTCGAACTGCGCGCGGATGCCCTTGTTGGCGTAGGTGGCAGCAATTTCGGTCATCGCGATATCGTAGGCCGTCGACTTGCGTGGATATATCACCATGACTTTCTTGAAGCCGGTGGCACCGTTGTAGACGCCAGGCTTGGCCTTCAACGTGACGCGAAGCGGATCATCTGGATGGGCAATCACCTTCCAGTGTTTCAAAGCCAGGGGGCCGATCTTGAACCACTTGCCGATCCGCGCCATCCGATCCTGGGCGACGATTTCGCCCGCGGTCAGGAACAGCATCAGGCAGGCACCGATCAAGGCGATGGTCGAGTTCCGTTTGTACACGTCCAATCTCTCTATCTTGCGTTTACTTGCCAGTGACGGCCGAGCATGGTCAGCAGGAACAGAATGCCCAGCAACACGGTGACGATGCCGGCCCAGCCGACCGAGATCGGTCCACCGCCACTCATCAGCAACAATTGTCCCGCCAGTACCGGCCCCGCCACATGGCCCGCGCGTTCCAATACACGATACAGCGACGTGACCTGGTTGGCGCCCATTTCCTGCGCCAGAGGCATGCTGGCCACGTAGGAGATGATCGGCGCATTGATCAATCCATGGGCCAGACCCAGCAGGAAGATCCCGATGCCTATGATCACCGGCTCCAGATTGCCAGACGTCAAAATCGATGGCGGGGCGGCCCACCCGGTCAGGCCGACGGTCATCATGCCTCCTCCAGCGATCAGGGTGCCGGCCGTCAGGGCCTTCAACGCCCCGCCAAAATTGTCCACACGTCGCGAAATCCAGCCGCTCGCCAGCAACACGCCACATGGATAGATCATGATCAACTGGCCGATATCTTCCGGCGGATAACCCATTCCGTTGAACACGAGCGGCATGGCGAAGACGACGATGCCTGTGAGGACGGCCTTGGTCGGCAGACCTATCAGGCATATGACCCGCAAGAACTTGAGATTTGTCAGCGCCCGCCTGCTGGCCTGGAAGAAGCTGGCGTTCATTGCAACGCTGCTCGCCGCGGCGCCCGCAATGCGCGGCATCATCGTCAGCGCGGCGAACGCGATCAAGGCGGCGGTCGCGGCGCCCAGCAGGAATACGCCCTGGGCGGTGATGTAATTGACCAGTAGCGAGCCGATCGCGGTGCCGGAGATCATGCCGCCGTTGAAGCCGAAGACGATCACCGCTGCAGCGCGGGTGCGCATGTTCCTGGGTGCGTGAGTTACAATATAAGTCTGAGTACCGATCAGCAGCGCGCCCTGCCCCAGCCCTGAAAGGCCCCGGGCGGCGGCAAGCGCCGGGAACCAGTCCGAAAGCGCGAGCAGCAGCGCGCCGCTGCCTGCCAGCAGAGCGCCGGTCCACAACAAGGGGCGCGGACCATGAAGGTCGGCGATCTTGGTGGCCGGCACCAGCACGATGAGGAAGCACAGGAAATAGGTGGTGAAGGCCCATGAGGCTGCCGCAGCGCCATAACCGCCAGCGGCAGCAGCGTCGCGCAGTATTTGCGGCAGAAAGCTCACCGGCAGGTGTTCAAAAAAGACCGCCAGAAAGAACAGAAGCTTGAGCCATTCAATGGCTGTCGTCGCATTCGCGGACTCCGTTGACCCGTGTGCATCTTTCGCCGCATCTCGGTTATCGCTCAAGACGTGACCAAGGCGCAGGAGAACACCGGCGAACAGTACCGTTGCAAGGAACAATGCGATGAAATTCCTGATGTTCTTGGCAACGGCGCGCCAGACCACGCTGGTTGGCAGGGTTACCGCGATTCGCAAGTTGGTGGTGCCGATCGTCGAAGCGAATTCGTAGGTTTCGGCGCGAGGCTGCCATGTGGTGCCTTCACGCGCACTGTCAGTGTGAATCTGAACCTGGTCACCCTGCATCATGCCGATGGCCTGGATATCGCTGTTCAGACGCCTGTACTGCTGGAACGTCTCGCGCAGACCGCCAAGGTCCTTCAGGTCCAGTTCGAATTCCACCACGGGCGCCACGCGCTGTCGCAGGGATTCGGCCAGCGCCTGCGCCCTGCCCTGCAGGCCGCCGGCATAGAGGGAGACCAGGTTCAACACCACTGCGGCGGCGACGGCAGCGAATGCCGCGCCGAAACTGATGTAAAGCCAAGGGAACCGCACTCCGTCCAGACGCCGCTTGAACAACACGGCACCGAGGGCAAACAGAATCGCCAGGCCGCTGGCCACAAGGACCACAAGCAAAAAATGCCTGCGCGCCACCGAGTCCACAGAGCTACGCGGCGTCGCGACCACAACCGCGCCGACCGTTTCAAACCGGTCGCGCAAGCGGAGCAGAGCCCGGATCGTTGTCGGATCCTCTGGCGCCAGCAGCCGCTCGCCGTCGGGCGGAAGAGGCAGGTTCACGACGTCTCCGACGCCCTCTCGCGCCTCGCGGAAAACCGGTCTGCCGCTGCTGTCGATCACCGTGATGGAAAGGATCGACGGGTCCGAAGACAACACGCGCCTGCCGATCTGCGCAAATCCCGGAAAGTGTTGTAACGGCAAACCGGCGCGCAGATAGGTGTTCAGAGGGGTCTGCACTATTTCGGCCTGCGCGATCATCTTGTCGACGACAAGATTCTGATAGGTTCGCCGACCCTCGGCATAACCGACATAGATCAGCAGCCAGAGCGACGCCAAGGCGACGATCAGCATGATCAGCCCGTACAAAAGGCTGGCACGGCCCTTCGGCGTGCCGGTTTGCGGCGCTTCAGCGGTTGCGGACGTCATGTTCCCGGACATCTCTACGCTTCGAGCAACACGGCCAGATCCGCGATATGCCGGATCGCGCCGGGCCGGTGATCGCAATAGAACTGGAGGCGATCCAGCAGCAAGCTCAGCAACAGGTCCTCGTAGGACATGTCCAGTGCGGGCAGGCCCATGGCCACCAACGGCGTCTTGTCTTTCCGGGGACGCGTCAGGTCGGGCTTCGGGTTGACCTCCAGCACATGAAGCCGGCCGGTCGCATCTGCCCGAACATCCACCCGGATCAAAGAACCCAGTTGGTGCTGCATGAATACGTTCCGGCCAATTCTGACCAGCTCGTCGTGGAGATCCGGTTCGGCAGCGGGGTCCAGAATACTGGCTCTTTTGGTCGTTATGGGGCTGATATCCATGGATGTGAAGATACGCTCGCCGTGCGCCAGGACACGCTCGGCGACCGAGATGACAAAAGGCTGGTCAAGGCGATCGACAACGCCTTTGCGATACCGCGTCGGCCCCGCCACCGCGATCGTGAATTCCCGCCCGGACAGGAAGGTCTCGATCAACACCGTGTTGTGCGTGTCGGCGTAGACTTTCTCGACGACTTCAGCAAGGCCGGAACGATCGTCGATGAAGTGAACATGCAACGATGCCCGGCCGGATACCGGCTTGACGATAAACGGTCCCTGGTAGGCGTTGAAGGGGCGATCCCAAAATACAGCCTCCCGATGCGCATTCCCATGGGTGACAGGGTTCCAGACGGTAAAGGGCGCGGTGGCAATTCCCAGCCCTGCCGCGGCCTGCTTGAACAGATGCTTGTTGTCCAGAATCAGCGCTGCGGCAGGAGAGTGCCCGACATAGGGAATCCCCATCATCTCCAGCATGCTCGACGTATGGCCGGCTGAGTCGTAGCCCTGGATTCCTGCAGAGTTGATCCATGCAAACTGCAGGTCATGCCGGATGATTTGCGCAGGCAAGCTGATGTCGTCGGGCAACAGCGTGACATGGCGAAAACCGGACTTCTCCAGACAGTCGGCGATGTCCTCCGCCACCGGTCGGTAGGATTTCGACGCCCGAGGGTTCGCGGTTTCCTGGATGACCGAGCCGGGTTGCGACTTGTCGCCGTTGTAGATGACGACCAGCCGCAACGATTCCTTCAGCGACGGCAGAATTTTGGTCAGACCCGGCCCGTCATGCGCATGAGCGGACGGTTCGTCATGAACAACTTTCATCCTGGCTGCCCTTGAAGTCCATCTGGCGATGGCACTCTTGATGTTGTCGAGGGGTATATTGCCTCATTTCCGAAAGTTCGGACGCGCGGATCCCCAGCTTGCGGCCATATCGTCGCGGGCGCTCCGGCAGTCGAGTGCAGCGGAGAACGCCATCCTGATCATCGCATTCGTCACCTTGTGCGTCCTCGCGCTTGCGGAAGCCGCTGACCGGGGCAGACTTGACTTTGCTCGGGCGGATCCTCCTCGGCGCGGTCGAGACCGCCATCAAGAAAAGAGTTTTTTCTGACATATCACATGTCGGCTTGATGCCGCACCATCGTCGTCATGACCTTGGGCTTCACCATCCGACGGATTTGCCACATTACCAGACACCGCCCCGTCCGACCGCTGCGACACCGCCGGACCGGCGTTTCCAAAAACCTACTACTCGCTCAGTTCAATTACCAACACAAAAGTTTGAGTGTCCGGAACATCACGCCCCTGCCAGCGACGATTCGCCGTTCTGCCATCTATGTTTCTTCTCCGCGGTCCGCACAGCCCTCTGACGCCGCACAGCAGATCCGGGACATGCAGGATCGAGCCGATGTCGCGCTCCCGGTGAGCTTTTCCAAAAGCCCCCGGCACCGATGGACACATATCGAGAGTTCGTCGAAAGCGGCAGCGCCGCGCGACGCCAGGTGCAGCCCTGGGCGGTCAACGAGGCAGAAGCACAACCTTGCCCTTGACCTTGCGTTCGGTGATTTGACTGAATGCGGCGACAAACTCGTCCAGGTCATAAAAGGCGGAAATATTCGACTTCAACTTGCCCGCAGCCATCAAGCCCAGCCAGGTATTCACGCCCTTCTCCATGTCGGCATGGACGTTGTCGAACTGGATATCAAGCGGCGCCCCCATGACGGTCAGGTTGTTGTACAGCAGGTAGTTGGCCTTGGCCGCCGGAATGGCCCCATCCGCGAAACCGACTATGACGAGCTTTCCCCCGAAGCGCAGAACCCGCAGCGATGCTTCGAAAAGGTCGCCTCCGACCATGTCGATCACGACGTCGCAACCGCGCCCTTCGGCAGCGCCGGTCAACCTGGTCACCTGCTGTTTCAGGTGGGTTTTGAGCGCCTTGGCATCAGCTGCATTGGAATCGATCAGACCGTCAGCGCCGCAATTTCTGGAAAAATCGCCCTTCTCGGTGCTCGATACCGCAGCCAGCACGATCGCTCCACGCGTCTTGCACAACTGAACCGCAGCGCTTCCGACGCCGCCGGCAGCCCCCGTGACCATGACCGTGTCGCCAGGCTGGACCTGCGCTCGCAGGCTGACGGCCACCCAGGCGGTATTGAAGGCTGTCATCATCGCAGCTGCATCTTCGAACGAGACCGAATCGGGGAGTTGGAAGCAGCGCCCTTCCGGCGCCGGCACGATCTGGCCGAATCCGCCCTTGAAAACCTGGGCGACAATGCGGTCGCCCGGCTTGCATCGAGTAACGCCCTCGCCAACTGCCTTGACGTAGCCGGCGCAGTCCCGGCCCGGGACGAAAGGTCGGTCCGGCCGCTTCTGATATTTTCCCTGCATCATCAGGACATCCGGGAAATTGACGCCGATGGCATGGTTTTCGATCAGCACCTCGCCGGGGCCGATTTCCGGATCCGGAACATCCACTACCACGTGGCTGTCGACGGGACCGAATTCGCTGACCAGAACGGCGCGCATACTGCCTCTCTAGCTTGTTCGAGATGCCCGCCGGCGCAGCGCCTTGGCGGCGTCGAGACCGGCGTTGATGATTTCGTGGTATCCGGTGCAGCGACAGATGTTGCCGGACAAGGCAACCTTGATCTCGTCGATCGTCGGATCCGGATTGATTTCCAGGAACTCGCTCAGGGACATCATGAACCCGGGCGTACAGAAGCCGCATTGCAGCGCAAAATTCTCGTGAAAGGCCTGTTGCAGCGGCCCGAACGATCCGTCGGGTTCGCTCAGCCCCTCGATGGTTTCTATCTTCGCGCCATCAGCCTGGACGGCCAGAACCAGACAGGCGCGAGTGGCCTTGCCGTCGATCCTGATCGTACAGGCGCCGCAAATGCCGTGCTCACAACCGACATGGGTGCCCGTGGCGCCGATTTCGTGGCGCAGGAAATCAGCCAGCAGCATCCGTGGTTCGGCAAAGCCTTCTTCCGGGACGCCGTTCAGGGTGAGGCGCACAAGGAAACGCCCATGGCGGTCCAGGGTCTTCATTCGGCGCCATCGTCTGGCCGTATGGCGTCGATAACCTGGCGGCCAAGATGACGAACCAACTGGCGGCGATGTCTGGCGGTAGCGTGAATGTCGTCGCTGCCGCCCAGTACCCAGGCCAGGTCATTCAACGCGTCTTCGACCGAATCGTCCGGCAGACCGTCCCAATGACAGACCTCGGGACGATCGGCAATTCCGCCAACGGCGAGGCTGATTGCGGTACCCGACCGCCACGCCGCGACGGCGACTACCGCAAAGTCTCCATGCCGATGACAGAATTCGCGGAAGGCGAAACTGTCGTCCGCAGATGCCTTCGGGAAGCGCGCCCGGACAGCCAATTCGTCCGGCGCCTTCGCAGTGGTCAGGACACCGCGCTGGAAATCCCCTGCCGCAACGGTGCGAACGCCGCGGCTGCTGTGCAAATCCATCGCGCCGCCCAGCAATGCCAGGCATAATGGCAGTTCGGAAGACGGATCGGCATGACACAGCGAGCCGCAGACCGTGCCTCGGTTGCGTGTCTGGAAATGGCCAACGTACGGCAGGGCCTGATCCAGCAATGGCAGGGTCACCCCCAGATTCGGCCATGCGGCCAACATGCCCTGGGTTACGGCAGCGCCAACAGCGAGGACGCCATCTTCGTCCACTGCATCGCTCAGGGCCGGCAGGCGACTGATATCCACCAGGACGCGCGGCCGCACCAGACGCATGTTCAGCATGGGCATCAACGATTGCCCGCCTGCGATCACTCGTGCATCGTCGCCGTGCTGCGCCAGTACCTCGACGGCCTCGTCAACGCTATCCGGCTGGACGTAGTCGAAAGGCGCCGGCTTCATCGATCCCCTCGCATCAAACGCTTCAGGCGGTCAGCAAGACCGCCCGCAGGATCGCGCGGGCCATCTTCGCGGCCAGCCTGCTGCATCAGGGCGTGCATGAAGCGGTCGATCAGCTGTTTGGCCGCCCCGCGAATCATGCGCCCGCCAACAGCGACCACCTTCCCCGACAACTCGACAGAATAGCTGTATCGCACCAGAGTGCCGCCGTCGCTGTCGATCAACTCGAAAGCGCCGGTCCCGCGCGAAGCGCCCAGCGCGCCGTGTGCCGACCCTACAAGCGTGGCCTGGTGCGGTTTTTCCAGATCGATCAGGTCGATTCGCGCGTCAAAACGGCCCTTCACAGGCCCGGCACCCAGAATCACGGTACCGGTAAAGCCATTGTCGCCCGCGGCATCCAGTCGCTCGCAACCTGGCACGATGCGCGCCAGGCGGTCCGGGTCCAGCAGTATATCCCAGACCTCCGCCGGGGATGCCGGCATCTGCGCCTCGCCGCTTCCGCTGATTGTCGGTCGGCCTGGTGTCGCCGGTGCAGGGCTCACGGCGAAGCCAGGGACGGCATTCGACGATGGCGTCGGTTCTTCGGGTGCCAGCCATTCGAGAACCCTGGCCGGTTTCAAGGGCAGTTCCACGTCATCGATACCCAGCGCGTCGGCGACGGCGTTTGCGATACAGGCAGGTGTGCTGTACTGGTTGCCTTCGGCGATTCCCTTGGCGCCCAGTCGGGTATAGGGCGACGGATTGGGTGTGGGATGGACCAGTGTCAGGTCTGGCAGGTCGGCGGCCGTCGGCACCAGGTATTCGGCAAGGGTTCCGGACCGGAAAGCGCCGTCGGCATCGTAGCAGAACTCTTCCAGAAACGTCGCGCCATAGGCCGAGGCCCAGGACCCGCGAATTTGCCCTTCGGCAAGTCCCGGATTCAGAACAGCGCCACAATCGTGGGCCGAAACATACTTGTCGACGGTGACAATGCCGGTGGACGGATCGACTTCCACACCGCAGAAATCAAACCCGAAGCCGTAGGCCAGCGACGTGTTGATTTCGTCGTTGGCCGTCGTGGGCGTCAGTTCCGGAGCATTCCACATCGACGTCTCGCGGATACCCGGCTCCACATCATCGGGAAGACTGGATGGCGACCAGTGCGCCAACCCGCCCACCCTGTAGAAGGGGATCGCGTTGTCCGGATTATTGGCGGCGTGAATCTTGCCCTCGGCAAACGCGACATCCTCAACCGGTACGTTGAGACGGGATGCTGCTATTCGCGCCATCTTCTGTCGTACGCGTACGGCCGCCTGATGCGCGGCGCTGGCGGACGCCGGCGCAAACCGACACGAATAGTTGCCGGCGGCGATGGACCAGCCGTCCTTGGCCGTATCCGTATCCAGGGATACCACGATGTCTTCGGCATCAAGGCCCAGTTGATCGGCGACAATCTGGGCAAGCGCCGTCTGGTGACCTTGGCCCTGTGGCACCGAATCGCCGATGACGTTTACCGACCCGAGCGCATCGACGGAAACGGTCACAGACGCGACGGCGCCATCCTTGGGGCCTGCCCGTTCACGCTCCAAACCTGTCTTGAGCGTCGAGATGTAACCCATGTTGGACTGGCTTGGCTCGACGCAGGAGGCGTAGCCGATGCCATACAAGCGACCTTCCTCACGCGCCCTGGCCTGCCGTTCCTTGAGTTCTGCGAGGTCGCCGGCCTCGACCGTTTCATCGACGGTCTTCCGATAGTCGCCGCTATCCAGCAACGCCCCGGCGATGGTCCTGTAGGGAAACTGGTCCGCCTCAATCAGGTTCTTGCGCATCACGTCAAGCTGATCCCGCCCTGTCAGGACGGCGACCCGCTGCATGATGCGCTCGACGGCAAAATACAGCTGCGGCCCCCCAAATCCGCGCACCGCGCCTGTCGGGCATTTGTTGGTCACGACGATATGGTTCGTGACCTCCAGATGGCGGATTGCGTATCCGTTGGTCGAAACGCCGTGCATTCTGTAGATGGGCGCAGGCATGGGCGCACGCAAATAGGCACCGTGGTCATCCCAGTGGGTCAGCCGCAGTGCCTTGACAATCCCGTCGTTCGTGTAAGCGGCCTCTACTCTTGTGACCCGATTGGGCGCCATGCTGGAGGCGGACAGATGCTCCAGTCTGTCCTCGATCCACTTGACGGGCCGCCGGGCCTTTCGGGCCAGCACGCACATCACGACGATATAAGGGAAGATCACCAGCTTCGACCCGAAGCTTCCGCCGGAATTCCTGGGGCTGCGATGACGCAGGGCGGCGGTCCGGATGCGCAGGGCCAGGGCCATGACGGTATGGACGGAAAACGGCCCCTGGAAGTTCGACAGGACATCGAACCCGCCGCTCTCGCCGTTGGCCTCCGCAACGATCGCGTAAGTCTCCATCGGTGTGATGGAGTTGCGCGGGTAGCGGATAGTCATCGCGGTCGTGTTTTCGGTCTCGGCGAAGATCTTGCCGGGTTCGCCGTGAACAAAGTGTCGCTTCGAGACACAGTTCGAGTCGGACCGCTGATGCAGCTTCGGCGCATCAGGCTCCGATGCCTCTATCGGATCGATCGTGGCGGGGAGGACATGATAGGCGACCGCAATCAGGTCGGCAGCGTCTTCGGCCTTGTAGCGGTCAGTCGCCGCCACCACGACAACGGGCTCTCCGACATAGCGGACCTTGCCGACCGCCAGGCCATAATAATCGATCGGGTTCTCGAACCCGACGATCATGGGGTCCGTCTGCTCCGCCATCTCTTCGCCGGTGACCACGGCGAAGACCCCCGGCATGGCCAGGGCTTCCGTCGCATCGATGCTGACGATCTCGGCATGCGCGTGGGGTGATCGCACAAAGGCGGCGTGCAGCGTCCCCTTCTTGACCGGCGCGTCGTCCACAAACGCCCCCGCGCCGCGCAGCAGGGTGCGATCCTCGATCCGCAGCATGCGCCGTCCGACATGGCGCGCTTCGGGGCGTATTTCTTCCGGGATCGAGAAGTCCGGCATCAGGGCTCCAGGCTTCGGGCAGCAGCGCACGGCACAGGGCATCTCAATCCTTATAGACACGACCCGATATTTATACAATATGTATAAATAAGCATGGAGGAGATATGCCGTGGCCTGGTTCGTAGGCGTCGACGTGGGCGGCACGTTTACGGATTTCTATGCCCGCCGCAGGGAAGACGGCGCGGTGCGCGTCTTCAAGCGACCGTCAACACCCCGCAATCCGGGCGAGGCCATTGTTTTGGGGCTGCGGGAGATGTGCACAGCGCTCGCCGTCGATTCCGCTGACATCACCCGTCTGTGCCACGGCACGACGGTCGCGACCAATGCGCTGATCCAGCGTCGCGGAGGCAAGGTCGCCATGGTGACCACGGACGGCTTCCGCGATCTGCTGGAAATCGGCCGGCAAACCCGGCCTCACATGTATTCGCTGCAGAAGGATCATCCGGCGCCTCTTGTCCCCCGCGAGCGGCGCCACGAGGTGATCGAGCGTATCGGCCCGGACGGCGGCGTCATCACCGCCCTGGACGAAAACAGTCTTGCAGCCGCTGTCGACGCCGTTGTTGCCGGCGAGCCGGACGCCTGCGCCATCTGCTGCCTGTTCTCGTTTGTCGATCCTGCCCACGAAAGCAAGATTGCAGCAGCGCTGCGCGCCCGTCGGCCGGACCTGCCGGTGTCGCTGTCATCGGAAGTGTGGCCGGAATTCCGGGAATATGAGCGATTCTCGACCACCGTGCTGAATGCCTATCTGCAACCGGTGATCGGAGACTACATCGATTATCTTGACGCGGAGATGAAAGCCGTTGCACCGGACGCGCCCATCCGGATCTACCAGTCCAACGGCGGCTTGATGTCTGTCGAAACCGCCAGGACCTATCCGGTCCGGACAGCGCTTTCCGGCCCGGCTGCCGGTGCGGTGGGAGCGGTACATAATGCTCGTCTGGCCCAAAAATCCAACGTCATCACGCTTGACATGGGCGGCACCAGCGCCGATGTGGCCCTGATTCGCAACTACGATCCGGGCGTCAGTCCGGGCGGCGATGTTGCCGGATTTCCCGTACGCTTGCCGATGGTGCACATACATACTGTCGGTGCCGGCGGAGGATCGATCGCCTGGTTCGAGCGGGACGGTCTGCTCAAGGTCGGGCCGCGCAGCGCAGGGTCCGACCCGGGTCCGGCCTGTTACGGCCGCGGCGGGACAGAGCCGACCGTCACCGACGCCAACCTCGTGCTCGGGCGGTTGTCGGCTGGCGGCCTCGTCGGCGGCACGATGGCATTGGACGAGGCAACAGCTCGCGACGCAATCGCGCCGATCGCGATGCGATTGCGTGTTTCGATCGAAAAGGCCGCCCAAGGCATCTTGGGGATCGTTGTGGCAAACATGGTGCGCGCAGTACGCACCATCTCCGTCAAGCGCGGCCTTGACCCGAAGGACTACGCCCTGCTCCCCTTCGGCGGCGCCGGCCCGCTGCACGCCGTCGAAGTGGCCCGCGCTCTGGGCATGTCCGATGTCGTCGTTCCAGACACACCGGGAATCCTGTGTGCGCAGGGCCTGATCGTATCGGACATCAAGGAGGAATTCGTTCGCAGCAGGCGTCTTGCACTCGACGCGGCAAACTGGGCGGCGATCAGCGAGGTGCTGGAAGATCTGGAGCGCGATGCGCGGGCGTGGTTCGAAGGGGAAGATGTGGTTTTCGACAGCCAGTCACTGTCGGTCAGCCTCGACGCCCGCTATGTCGGCCAGAATTTCGAACTGCCGGTCGTGCTGACGGCAGCGAATCCCCGAGAATGGCAGCGACCCTCCGCCATCGCCGAAATCGAGCGTGCCTTTCACGCCGAGCACGAGAGACGTTACGGCTTTCACAATGCCGTCGAACCGATCGAAGTCGTCAATATTCGGGTTACTGCCGCCGGGCGCATGGAGGAGGGCGCGACGGGTCCGGAACACCCGGCAGGTTCGACCGAGACTGCCACGCCCATCGCTCGTCGTCCGGTGTGGTTCCAGGATGACGATCCGGTCGATACGCCTGTCTACCAGCGCGCCGATCTTGCTTCGGGCGCATCCCTCATCGGCCCGGCAGTGATTGACCAGTTCGATTCGACCGCCATCGTGTTTCCGGATGACGAGTTGATCGTCGATGACGCCGGCAATCTCGCGATCTCCGTGAACGCCAAACACCTTGCCGGGAGACAGGCTGCGTGAAAACATCGCATTCCCGACTCGACCCCGTATCGCTCGAAATCCTGATGAACGGGCTGCGCTCGGTGGCGGATGAGTCGTTCGTTTCCCTGATGAAAAGCGCCTATTCCACCAACATCAAGGAGCGGCGGGACCACTCGACGGCGATCATGGATGCCGACGGCCGGTTGATTGTCCAGGCCGACGCCTCGCTGCCAGTTCATCTGGCCTCGATGAAAGGGCTGATGGAAAGCCTGTTGACCAGGTTTGGCAATGACGTTCGCGAAGGGGACCTGTTCGTCGCCAACGATCCTTATGTGGCAGGCGGCACGCATCTGCCGGACATCAACATGGCTGTACCGGTGTTTGCCGACGGCGCACTGGCGGCGTTCATGTGCAACATCGCGCATCATGCCGACGTCGGCGGCGCGGTGCCCGGCAGCATGGCAGGGGGGTTGACAGAAATCTATCAGGAGGGGCTTCGGATCCCGGTCGTTCGACTGTTCCGCGAGGGCGTGTTGCAGGAAGACATCATGGACATGATCCTGCTCAACGTTCGTGTGCCGGCCGAGCGACGCGGCGACTATCACGCCCAAATCGCTGCCTGCCACCTGGGCCGTGATCGGCTGGCGGACATGATCGCCCAGTATGGCGCATCAGCCATGCGCGACGGTTTTGACCAGATCTTGACCCGGACATCCAACAGGATCCGGGAAGAGATCAAGCAGCTTCCCGATGGCGTCTACAGGTTCGAAGACGTCATGGACGATGACGGCGTGGGGTCATTCGACATTCCGATCAAGCTGACCGTTACCGTCAACCGCGGCGACATCTGTTTCGATTTCACGGGCACGGCGCAACAGGTGAATGGCAACATCAATGTCACGCGCAACGCCACGCAGGCATCCGTGTGCTATACCCTGAAAGCCCTGCTCGATCCGGATGCACCAAACAACCAGGGCGTCCTCGACCTGCCAAAGCTGATCACCCAGAAAGGAACATTGCTGGACGCGACCTTTCCCGCTCCTGTCGCCGCGCGTGCGAACACCTGCCAACGGATCATCGACGTGATTCTGGGGGCGCTGGCCCCGGCGATGCCGGAAGCGGCGGTAGGCGCGGCCAACGGCGCCAATACCACGGCTGTCTTCTCGGGCGTCGATCCGCGCTCCGGTGAAGGCTATGTGTATCTCGAGACTCTGGGGGGAGGCTTCGGCGGGCGATCGGACAAGGATGGCAAGGACGGCGTGCAGGTTCACATCACCAACACGTCCAACCTGCCGGTCGAAGCGATCGAGATGGAATATCCGTTGCGTGTCCGGTCATACGGCCTGATTCCGAATTCCGGCGGCGCCGGGCGGTACCGGGGCGGCCTGGGCCTGAAACGCATAGTCGAACCGGTCGGACACACCTGTTCGTTCAATGGCGCCGGCGAACGATTCACGCGGAAGCCTTGGGGCGTCTTTGGGGGGCATTCCGGGGCGACCGGCGAGTTTCGTCACGTCGACAGGGAAGGCGTCTCCCGGCGGCTGCCGAACAAACCCGTCGGCGTGGCGATACAACCCGGCGAAGCGCTTGAGATTCACTCTCCCGGCGCGGGTGGTTACGGCGACCCGGCCGAGAGATCGTCAGGCGATCTGGAAATCGACATGGCCAGCGAAAAATTTGACGAGGATTGCCTCGCTGCACACTATCCACAAGTGCGTCAGTCCAGCGAGAAGCCGTGAGCACCGCCTTGCTCGAGCGCCTGGATCAATCGATGGCGAAACAGGTCGGCATGGGCCCGACCCAAGACTTCGGCTGCCGCTGCGTCCCTGGCGTCCAATGCCCCAATCATGGCGTCATGCTGGTCGACAACCGCTTGATAGTATTCCTCGTCCACATCTCCGGCCATGAAAGCGGTCCCGAACGCCGACAGCGAAAGACGCAGGCCGGTCTTCAGCAGGTCTTCGTACCAGTCCTCGACATGGCGGTTGCCGCCTGCTGCGGCAATCACCGAGTGAAAGGCCTTGTTGGTCTCGCTCATGGCCACGGGTTTGTGAGATTCCGCAGCAATGCGGAATGCCCGGTTCAGCTGGCGCAACTCAGCGATCTGGTCATCGGTTCGACGCGCGGCGGCCAGGCGCAGGATCAGTCGCTGACAAACGTCCATCGCCTCGAAAAACTGCGGGATTTCAGCGAAGGCGATCTGGCTGACTTGCGCGCCGCGGTTCGGCAGCAAGGCGATCAGGCCTTCCCCTGCCAGGCGGATCAGGGCTTCGCGCACGGGCGTTCGCGACACCCGAAACTGCCGCTCCAGAGCTCCTTCGTCAATCGGCGTGCCGGGCAATAACCTCAAATGCAGGATGTCTTCCCGCAAGCCGTCGAAAACGCGTTGTGCGCCGGTTCCCTTCGGACGACCTTTGGTACGCAGCGAGGGCGCGGTGGGGTTCGTGGCGCTCACGGCTTTCTTTCCTCGTGTCGGAAAACTATTCCTCGCATCAATCGAGTCCAGCAGCAGCGTCGGAGCGCGGCATGACAAAACTCGTCGATTTCCCGCGCCATGACGTGGCGCTCGCAAAGAAATTCCGGGATGAAGGTTTCTGGAACGACGATACGCTTTCGGGTTATCTGGAGAAATGGGCGACGGAGACGCCGAACGCCACGGCGCTGGTAGCGCCCGAGCGGGAGATCAGCTATGTCGAGTGGCGCGATCAATCCCGCCGCTTCGCCAACGCGTTGCTGGACCTGGGGATCGCGCGTGGCGACGTCGTCGCCATCCAGTACCCGAACCACCCCGAGTTTCTGATTGCCTTTCTTGGCGTGGCAATGATGGGCGGCGTGCTTTGCACGTTGCACATGCCCTACCGCGCAGGCGAGATGGCGCCGCTGCTGAATCACGGGGGCGCCCGGGCCATAATCTGCGGGCCGGATGACAACAGGTATGACGCGCCAGCAACGATGGAAAGCCTGAAGACCCGGGTACCCACGCTGGAACATGTCATCGTGGCGGGCGATGCCGGCTCTGACCGGCGCGCCTTGGAAGACATGATCGCCAACGGGACGGACACGCCCATCGCCGATCCCCCGGTAGCGTCCGATCCATGCATCCTGTGCTTCACGTCAGGCACCTCCGCAGCGCCAAAGGGCGTGGTCCGGACGCATGAGACATTCACGGCAAACGGCCGGATCTACCCCCGCACGATCAAGCAGACAGCCGAAGATCGAGTGCTGGTTGCGCCACCATTCACTCATGTTTTTGGACTTACCTGCGGAATTCAGGCCATGATGACCGGCGGAGCGAACGTCCTGATGCCGCTGTTCTCGCCCGAACTCTATGCTGACCGGCTGGCCGACGGTCGTCCGACCGTTGTCTTCTCGGCACCAGCCCATATTGCCGCAACGATCAAAGCCGGCTTGCTGGACGATGTCGATCTCGCGTCGGTCCGCGAGGTGGTGGTTGCCGGGTCCGTCTGCCCGCCGCAAGTCGCGGCCGATTTTGAGAAACGCTTGCCCAATGGCCGGGTTGGACAGCTGTTCGGCATGACCGAGACGATCCTTGTCATGCAGACGCCGATCGACGGACCGCCGGAGATCCGACACACCAGCGCCGGGCGAAAGACAGACGGGATCGAGGTTCGCATTGCTGATCCCGCTGACGACTCAGAAATGCCTGTGGGGGAGGAAGGCGAACTCCAATTGGCCGGGTACTCGATCTTTCCTGGGTACCTGAACAATGAAGAGGCTAACGCAGGAGCATTTGCCGCCGATGGCTACTTCCGGACAGGCGACCTCGCGACTATGGATTCATGCGGCAACGTGGTCATCACCGGCCGGGTCAAGGACATCATCAACCGCGGCGGGATCAAGATCAATCCGACAGATACGGAGAATCTGTTGCAAGCCCATCCGGCTATCGTTCTGGCGGCCATCGTGCCCATGCCAGACGACGTGCTGGGCGAGCGCATGTGCCTTTTTGCGACTCTGGCACCCGGTGGCCGCCTGACGTTCGATGACGTGACGGCCTACCTCAGCGACAAAGGCGTCGCCAAGATGCGCTGGCCTGAGCGGCTCGAGATCATCGAAGAAATGCCGATGACACCAACGAGGAAGATCCAGAAAGGCAGATTGACGAAGCTGATCGGATAAGGGCTGCGCTCCGAGAGGGCGCCGCCAGCCGGCGCCCGTACCGCTTTCGCCTGCCCCGGACTGCGGACGGATGGGGACAGGCTCTTAAAGGCCCAGATAAGCTCGCTGGACTTCTGGTTTGTCGGCCAGTTCCCGCCCTTTTCCATAAAGGCTTATTCGGCCGTTCTCAATTACATAAGCTCGAGAAGCCATTTTGAGCGCGCGCCCGATATTCTGTTCGGAGAGCAATATCGTCATGCCGTTACTGGTCAGACCTGCGATCGTCTCAAAAATCTGGTCGACCATCATGGGCGCCAGCCCGAGCGACGGTTCATCCAGGAGTAGGATTTTTGGCCGGGACATCAGCCCTCTTCCGAGAGCCAGCATTTGCTGCTCACCTCCGGAAAGCGTCCCGGCAACTTGCCGCTTTCTTTCCCGCAAGCGCGGAAACTGGAAATAGACTTGCTCGAGGCGATTCGCCGTATGTGGGCGCGCTGACGGTGAAATTGCCCCAAGACGCAGGTTCTGTTCCACGGAAAGATCGGGAAATACCAACCGCCCTTCCGGAACCAGCGCCATACCAGCCGCAACACGCCTGGCAGCGTCCCAGGTCGTTATCTCTTTTCCTCGATACATCACCGTGCCGGATGTCGGGAGAAGCAGTCCGGCGAGCATACGCATCGTTGTAGTCTTGCCAGCACCGTTTCCGCCGACAAGTGCGGTGATCGAAGACGACTGAACCGTGAGGTCAATGCCGTGAAGCACCTGCATCGGGCCGTAACCGCCGGCCAGCGATCGAACATCAAGAAGCGGACCGCCGTTCACGCCACACCCAGATATGCAGATTGGACATCAGGGTTTTCGGCAATCGATGACGGCGGGCCTTCGGCGATCTTCTGGCCGTGATCAAGTACCATGATTTGATCCGACAAAGCCATCAGAGCGCCCATGACATGCTCGATGATCATCACGGTGACACTCAGTTCGGCCCGCATCTTTCGGATCATTTCGATCAAGTCCTGAACCTCTGTGGCGGTGAGGCCCGCCATGACTTCATCCAGAAGCAGCATCCGGGGGGCGGTTGCCAGGGCCCGTGCGATCTCCAACCGCTTTTGCTGGGATAACGTGAGGTCGCCTGCAAGATGATCTGCGAAACGCTCCATGCCCATGAAGCCCAAGAGATCGGTTTCCGAGAGTTGATTGGCTTCAGAACGATTTCTGGAACCGAAGCTGAATGCGATCTTGATGTTCTCCCGAACGGTCAGGCCCCGGAAAGGACGGACAATCTGGAAAGTCCGAGCGACGCCTGCACTGGCGACACGATGGGGTGCCAGGCCAGTCAATCGCCGCTCACATAGCCATACGTCACCAGTCGTGGGAAGCTGGTTGCCGGCAATGACGGCGAACAGTGTGGTCTTGCCGGCCCCGTTGGCGCCCATGATGCCAAAGATGGCCCGCTCCGGCACCTTGAAGGAAATGTTGCTCAGGGCCCTTATCCCGCCAAAGCACTTGCTGATCCGATCGACCTTCAGCATCATACCAGCCCGACGGCCGGCCGCCGCAGGGAACGCGACGGCAGACGATCCAGCAGACCGGACACGCCGTTTGGCGCAAACAGCACAAATCCGATCAGGAGCACGCCAAGAATCACCATGTAGACTTGTGGGAAGTTCGACCACAACAGTTCGGACAACAAGACCAGGAAGGCTGCTCCCAAGACCGGCCCCCGGGCGTCTTCGCTGCCACCAATGATTGCCATCGTGACGATGGTGAACGAGATAACCGGATCAAAGGCCTGCAAGGGCTCGAAGTATCCGGTGCGCAGCACGAACATCGCGCCAACCAATCCCGGCAAGAGCGCAGACAGGGCGAATGCGATCAGCTTGAAACGCATCGTCGGCACCCCCAGAGTCCCGGCAGCGGTTTCATCCTCACGAATCGCAATCAGACCAGCTCCAAGACGCAGGCGTCGGAAGACAACCACCGAAAAAGTGCCGACAAGCGCGAGCGCCGCCATCGCCCAATAGAGATCCTGCAGCGCCGGGCCGCCGAGCAGCAAGCGGCTGAACTTGCCCAGTGTATTTTCTATATTGATCACGACATGCTTGGCAAATTCAGCCAGGCCGAACGTCAGGATGACGAAATAAGGTCCGCGCACCCGCATGACCGGCAGACCGACAAGGAGTGCGAAGAGCCCTGCCCCGCCAGCCCCGATCGTGGCGCCCAACCAGACCGGGAGGGTACCCCACGTCAATACGAGGAGGTAACCGCCTATTCCGGCGAAGACTACGTGACCCAGGGAAATGTATCCGGCGAGACCGGAAACGAGGGTCCAGCTCTGGGCGAGTGCGACCCAACCGAAGAGGGTGAAACCGACGCCCAGGTAATAGTCGTTTCCCAACAACGGCAGACAAAGGGCGCCGACGGCAACCAGCAACAACGGAAGGGCATCGCGCCAGAAGCTGACGCTCATGTCATCCGCCGCTTCTGGAGCAGCCCCTCGGGGCGCAGCACCAGGACCACGATGAAGACGCCATAGATCAGGATTGACCGAAGATTGGCCGATGTCAGCGCCACGCCATAAGTCTCGATGACCCCGAGGAGCATGCCCGCGAGAAGCCCGCCTGCAAGGTTGCCGAGGCCACCCAGGATGATCACCACGAATGCGACAATGGTAAACGGAAATCCCATGAATGGAGAGATTTGTTCCGTCACCCCGATCAGCGCCCCGGCGAGCCCGGCCAATGCGAAACCCATCGCAAACGCGGAGAGTTGCACCCGGTTGACATCAATCCCGACGATCTGGCTGGCGGTGCGGTTCTGAATCAGTGCACGTATGGACAAGCCCAGCGGGCTGAGGCGCAGAAAAAGAACAATCAGAACGGAAAGGCCCAGGCATACCAGGAGTGCGGCCACCCGGCCTTGCGTGATGCTGATCTCCCCGATGCGGACAAGTGAATCCAGGGCCTTGTAGGTTCGGGGAGTTGCCGAGAACGCCAATGCCGTCACATTCTGGATGATGATCGAGATGCCGAAGAAGATCAGGAGCGAATTGGCTTCAATCCGCTCGATCGACTGGCGACCCGACAATTGACGGCGGAAAAGCCCGAGGTAAAGCGCCGCCCCCAGCAGTCCTGTCAGGACACCGGCGACAAGCATGGCGATGATCGGTGAAATTGCCGCCATGGTGAACAACCAGTACCCGACATAGCCGCCGATCATGACGCAATCGCCATAGGCGATGTTCAGCAAACGCATGGTGCCATAGATCAGGTTCAGACCAAGGGCTACCAGCCCGTAGATTGACCCGATGATCAGCGCCGCCATCAGCAACTGTCCGGAAAGGAGGATGTCCAACGTCGGGAACCCTGCAGAAAGAAAAGCGGAGCGGCCTCGAGACCACTCCGCACATCCGGATCGGAATCGCCAATTATTTCCAGCCGGCCTTTGTCCGCCACCTGGCCGTCGCGCGCGACTTCGGCCATACGATGTGGATCTTGCCATCCTGGATTTGCAGGAAGCCGGTCGGTGTAACGGCATTCTGCACGCCATCGAACCGGACTCTGCCGATAATCGTGTCGAAGCTGCCGGTCGAGATGACCTTGCGGAGCTTGTCCTTGTCGAGGCCGGCCTTGGCGACGGCCTGCTCCAGGATTTCAGCCGACACCCACGCCTCGACGGAGTCGAGATAATCCGGCTCCTCCTTGAACTTCTGCAGGTAGGCTTCATGGAAGGCCTTGGCTCTGGCATTCTCGCCGTGCGGCGACCAGTGTCCCAAGGTCACGATCCCGCTTGCCGCATTCTTGAACATGCCGCGCCAGAAGCCGATGGCTGGCCCGACCATGACATATTGAAACCTGGCCTCGAGGCCGAGTTCGCGCGCCTTGTTCATGTAAAGGATCGAGTCGCCGGGATAGGCCAGCGCCAGAACAGCATCGGGGCCGGCCGCCTTCACCTTGGCAAGGATCGCCGTCATGTCCTTGATGTTTGGCGGATAGTCGCTGTCGACGACAACCTTGATGCCGGCCGCTTCAAGGGCCGGCATCAGGAATTTTTTGTTCTCCTGGCCGAACGGCAGCTGGTTGGTCAGAATCGCCACCGTCCTGACGCCGACATCCTTGAGCAGCCCGACCATCGCAGTCGCCAGCTTGTCCGGAATGGCGGCTGTCGTGAACCAGATGTTGCCCGGCTTCATGTTGCGCAACTGAACCGACGCCGCCGTGCTGCCGATCATCGGAAACTTGTACCGCTCCACGACCGAAGCTATGGCGAAATGGTGTGGCGTGCCCCAGGGTGACAGCAGCAGATCGACCCTGTCCTGGGTAATCAGCTTTTCATAGATGCGGACAGCGTTTCCGGGGTTGGACTGATCGTCATACTGGATCAGCCTGATCTTGCGTTTTTCCTTCCCGCCAATATTCAGGCCGCCCCGCGCGTTCACCTGCTCGGCCCACAGGTTATAGGCGTTGATCTGCGATGGTGCCGCAGGTGCGAACAGGCCGGTTTTCGCGATCGAATACCCGATCTTCACGTCGGCCGCGCCGGATGGCGGCGCCCAGGCAATCCCAAGCGCGGCCGCGGCAAGAGTCATCAGCGATTTTCTCATCTGTTGTCTTCCCATTTCGATTGCGTTGGCGCCCAGCGCGCCAACGCGCGGTCTTTCAAGGCTGTCGCCATCTTCGGATCGACAATCAGCTCATCGCCGAGCCTGGGTGAGCAGTCCTTCATCGGCGTGTCGTGGTGCACTGTAGTCGCCGGATTTGGCAGATGAACACGAATGATCCGAATTTTTCTACCTGCAACATCCTGGCGACAGTTCACAGCATTCATCAAGGATGGTCAATAGAGAACAGCGTTCTTTTTTGGCTTTCGACCATTCAGGCGCCGGCGGACCTGGCATGTCGGCCCTGGCTTTGCATCCACCTGGCCGCACGCGGCGCCCAATCGCCGTCCGGCTCACCCGCTTCCATGCTGGCGCCGAGGTGGTCGCAACCCTCGAGTTCGATCGTCTCGACTGATGCTCCGGCGTTGCGTAGCGCCGAAGCCATGTCGGCACCCTGTTGCTTCAGATGGGGGAAATCATCGCTGCCCCATGCCATGAAGAAGGGTGGCGCACGTCCAATGTTGACGACAGGGCTGGCTTGCCGATCGGTTTCGGGGTCCTCCGGTCCGAGAAATCGCGGTCGCGCCGACATGCCGTTGCCTTCGCGACAGTCGTACACTCCGGAAATCGGCAGGCATCCTTTCACGATATCCGGCGCCATGTTGCGGGGGCGCTGCCAGTCCGCTGATACTGCCATCAGGGAAGAATAGTGACCGCCGGCAGAATGGCCGCCAACGAACACGCGATCCGGCCGGCCGCCGAACTCCCCGACCCTGTCGACCAGTCCGGCAAAACCGGCCAGAACATCGTGATATCCATCCGGAAAAAAGACCCTGGGCGCCAGGCGATAGCCGATGGAAGCAAATGTGATGCCCCATTGCGACAACGCCGGACCCATGAAGGCCAGCCATTCCTTGTAACCGCTGCTCCAGCCGCCGCCGTGGACAAAGGCCAGCACGTCGCCGGTCGGGTCATTGGCCCGGCAGACCAGAACGCCCTGATAAGCGTCTTTTCCGTACGGAAATTCCTCGTAATCGACCATTTCGGCTCGGCTGATACAGGTGTCGTGATAGGGTTTCGCAAAATCCGACAGCGGTTCCTGCGGTGGATAGTCCTCAATCTTCAATGGACTGCTCCAGCATGCCGTTCAGCACCCGCTCCGGTGTGAGCGGCAGACGGCGCTGTCGACAACGGGTCGCCGCCGCAACCGCATTTGCAATGGCGGCAGGGACCGGGACCAAGCCGATCTCGCCGACGCCCTTGGCGCCGAACGGGCCGTCCGGTTCGGCCGCTTCCACAATGATCGATTCGATTTCAAGCGGTGAATCGAGGGTTGTCGGTACCTTGTAGTCCAGCATGGACGGATTGACGAGGCGCGGACCGTCAAACACCATCTCCTCGGTCAGGGCAAACCCCATCCCCTGAACGAAACCGCCCTCGATCTGTCCCTCGACAGAGCCCGGATTGATGGCCCTGCCAACATCCATTGCCGACCAGACATCGGTCACCTCCGTCTTGCCGGTCGTCTCGTCAATTTCGACGGCGACCACGAGGCAGCCGAAGCTGTAGACACCGATCTGAGGAAACGGCAGGCCCGTCGCCACGGCGCGTTTCGGATCGACGCTGGGCTGGTTGAAGACCCAGGTATCCGACCCGACGATCGGCCCGCCTGCAGCCCAATGGGCTCGAGCCGAAATCTCGAAGTAGGTGAGATCCCTGTCCGGCAACCCAACGATCCCGACCCGCCCGCCGTCGCGAAGCTCAAGGTCTTCGACAGCACATTCGAGGATTTCCGACGCCTGCTGCTTGATCTGTTCGGCGACGATCTCGGAAGCTGCGACAACCGACCGACCGGTCGTATAGGTGACGCGGCTGGCGGTAGTCCCCCAATTGTAGGGCGAGCCGTCTGTGTCGGGACTTGCAATGGCGACACGGTCCGCAGGCACTTTGAGCGTTGATGCACACATCTGTGTCAGCACCGTATCGGAGCCTTGGCCGATATCGACCGCGCCCGTATTGAGAACCACCGAGCCGTCTTCCAGAAGCCGGACGATGGCGCCGGTGCCCAGGAGCCCGCTGATATGGGCGCAGGCCGCCACGCCGAGGGCGCGGCGCGTACCCGGCGTTTTCGGGGATCGGGTTCCGGCGGCGCGCCAGCCCGATGCCGTCCTGGCCTTCCCCAGACATTCAGCCAATCCGTTGGAAGCCACTTCGCCGCCACCGAACCAGCGATCTCCCGGCTGCATCATGTTCTGTTCGCGAAGATCGAGGGAATCCATACCGAGCAGTTCGGCGATCTCGTCGAGCTGCTGCTCTGTGGCGAAGGTGACCTGAGGATTGCCGAAACCCCGAAAGGCACCAAAGCGCATCCGATTGGTGTAGACCAGCTTGCCGTGGCAACGGCAATTCGGAATACGATAAGGACCCCGGCTCATCAGCAGGCTGTAGCCCAGCACACCCGGACTGTCGTCACCGTAGGCGCCACAGTCCAGGATTGCCTCCAGCTCCCGCGCGACGAGGGTTCCGTCCTTCCTCGCACCGGTCTTGCAGCGAATCTTGAAGGGATGCCGGGCGCGTACAATCTCGAAATCTTCGGCCCGGTTCAGGATCAGCTTGACCGGACGGCCGGTCTTCAAGGCCAGTTGCACAACCAGCGGCTGGACGTGCGGCTCCATCTTGTTGCCGAACCCGGCACCGACCTTCGGCGTCAGGGATCGCAACCTTGACATCGGCAGTTGCAGGCTCTCGCAAACGTTGGCCTGAACGCGAAACACCGACTGATTTGCTGACCACAGCGTAACCCGTCCATCGGCGTCGATTTCGGCGAGGGCACCAACAGGCTCCATCGAAAGATGGGCCTGAGCGGGGGTTTCGAACTCGCCTTCGACGATGATGTCACAATCATCCCAGGCCGATTCGACGTCACCTTCTTCAATCGACGTTTCGGAAGCGACGTTGCCGCCGCAAATCGCCGGAAAGACCTTGAAATAGTCGGTCAGACCCTCGTGAACGACCGCGGCACCGTCAGCCATCGCTTCTTCCGGCGTCGCGACGACCGGCAGATCTTCGTATTCCACGCGAACCAGGGCTGCAGCGCGCCGGGCCGTACTCTCGTCTTCGGCCGCCACGACAGCCACGGGTTCGCCGAGATAGCGCACCTTGTCCTTGGCGATGGCGTGTTCGTCCTTGATGAACGCGCCCATTCGGCCATCGGGAAAATCCTTGCCGGTCAATACACATGCGACGCCCCGCACGGCCAGCGCCTCGCTGCAATCGTATCCCTTGATTCTGGCGTGAGCGACGGTGCTGCCGTGAATTGCTGCATGCAGCATGCCGGGCCGCACCATGTCGGCGATGTATTGCGCACGTCCGGTGACCTTGTCGCGAGCATCTGCGCGCGGCACACTGGCGCCGACGCCGGTTGCCGTGGCATCGGGCGGTCTCAAGGCCGGGTCTCCGAAGCCTTGACGATCGCCGCGACGATCTTCTTGTAACCGGAACACCGGCACAGATTGCCTGACAACCCCGCCCGGACTTCCTCTGCGGTCAACGCACGGTTCCCCCGCAACAAGGCGTGGGCACTGATCATGATTCCGGGGGAGCAGAACCCGCATTGCACGGCATTGCCGGAAACAAACGCTTGCTGCACTGACGAAAGGGCGCCATCCGGCGCAAGACCCTCTGCCGTCGTGATATCCTGACCCGTGCAATTCGCCGCCAGAGAAAGACAACTGCGCACTGGCGCGCCATCGACCATCACGGTACACGCACCGCAGACTCCCTGATTGCAGCCGCGCTTGGCTCCTGTCAGCGCCAGCTTCTCTCTCAAGACGGTCAAGAGGGTTGTCCCGGCAGCGACTCCCGCCACGCTGTGCGCAACCCCGTTGATCATCAGCTTGATCGCGTCTGTGCTCATCAGACCTCCGACAGCACCTGCTGGGCCTTGTGAATCGCCTGACGGATCATGCGCGGCGCGACCCGGCGGCGGTAGTCGGCGCTGGCACGCACGTCATCGACCGGATCGAGCAAGGCGTCGATGGCGTCGGTCAATCGCGCGATGGCCGAATCATCAAGGCGGCGTCCCATGATGTCGGCTTCTGCCTCGCGGCTGCGTGCCGGCTTTGGCCCGCATGCGCCCACGGCAACGGCAAGACAGGAACACACATCCTCCTCCATCGCCATGACCAGCGCCACGGACGCGGTCGCGAAATCGCCGGAGACGCGCGCGAGTTTCGTATAGCTTCCGATCGACCCCGAAGGCGCCGGCGGAATCACAACGGACTCGATCAGTTCGCCATCGTTGAGGGCCGTTTCGTACCAATCGACAAAGAAGTCGTCAGCACACACCGTGCGATGGCCTTCCGGACTTCTCAGACGAAACCTCGCGTCGGCAGCGACCAGCGCCGGCGGGTAGTCTGCTGCCGGGTCGAAGAAGGCGCAGGAGCCGCCCATCGTACCCATGTTGCGCACCGGTGGGTTCGCGATCTGCCGTGCCGCCTCGCTGATCACCGACTGGCCGTCGCGAAAATCCGTTTCCTGCGCTGTTTCACGGTGATGCCTCATGGCGCCGATAACGACGCTTCCATCTGCCTGATACCGGACATGGCGAAGAGCAGGAATATTGCACAAGGAGACCAACCGGTCCGGCGCCGCGAGATCGGCATTCATCATGGCGACCAGGGTCGCGCCGCCGGACAGGCAGGCGGCGCCGTCTTCCTGGAGCGCATCGATAGCCGCGTCGAGACTGTCCGGTTTGACAAGTTCCATGATGGATTACCCGTTCACAGCAACATTCAGCCGGTCCTCGAGACTGGACGCAAATTCCTCGGCAAGGGACTGTGTTTTCTTCTTCATCATCCCGAAGCCGAATTTCGCCAGACGCCCGGTAACCGAGACTTCGGATTCGTAGAGAACTCTGGTGGCGCCGCCATCGAGCGGTTCAAGGATCAGCATGTTTTCCGCTTGCACCCTGCTGGCCCGATCACCCTCTTCGCCGCGAGAGACGAAAACGATCCGGGTCGGCGGTTGTTCTTCCAGCACTTCCACCTCGAGGGCAAAACTTGCCGAAACAGGGCCTATCCTGATCCCGACCCTCGCGCGATAGAGCGTATCGGAAACCATTTCGATTTCCTCGCAGCCAGGCATGCAGGTACCGACGATCGCAGGATCTGTAATCGCTGTCCAGGTTCTCTCGACCGGCGCATGCACGACGAAACTGTCCGCGATCCTCATTGACTGGGCCCTGATACGTCTGTGATCCTAGCGCGGCTCGCGGGCGACAATCATGTTCTCGTCGACGATTTTGCCTCGATCGATGATGACCTTGTCGTCCAGTGCCATCGTACAATCACGCATCGGCACGTCATAGTGACCGCGGGTGTTGCGTTTGCCGCCGCCTTGGGTATTGGGACCGGTCGAGAACAGGAAGTTGCCGGGAAAGGTCCGTGCCGCTGCACGACTCCGCTCCGGCTCGTCGCCGTTCAAGGCAATGCCGTACCACAACGCCTGCGGATTGAGCCCCCAGCCGAGATGCGAAACGGCATAGGGGTCCATGTCATTCTCGTTTTCCTGATTGTCCTCCAGCCAGTCCCGCATCAGCTTGGCATCCAGGTCGCCCTTGATCTCGCGGATGTAGCCGTTCTCGATCGTGAGATGGACAGGATCCTGGATGTATCTGCAATAGGGCAGGATCACGATGTCGCCGGGAGCCAGTACCACCACGCCCCTGGCCGACCCTTCGTTGGGGAAGGTATGGATATGCCCGCCACCCCAATGGTCGAACCGGCCAGGCGCATCGGCGTAGCCCCATTGGGTCATCACCGGATACTCGCCGCACTCCCAGGTCAGGTCCGTGCCGGCGGCGCTGGTGACGCGTGCGACCCTTGTCTTCCTGTAAAGCGCATCGCCATAAAGACAGGCTTCCTTGAGGCCGCTGGGGGCCTGTAGCTGCTCCAGGTCGTCAGGAGCATCAATGATCATCTGAACCCTGCCCCCTGCGTCCGTCACCTCCTTGAGCCACCTGGTAAAGAGAGGGACATGAAATATGACAATCATGTCGGCAGCTTTCACCGCTTCCAGTGTCCCCTTGCATTGTCCGATCGTCGGAACACCGACCTTGGTCCACGACGGAATGTTGTTCATGCACATCTCGTAGATGTCCGCACCCAACTCATCGGCCGCTGCGAAAGCCGCTTCAATGAATTCCCGTCTGGTAGACAGGTCGGAAACGCACGCAATCGTCTCTCCTTGCCGCACTTTGCACAGTTGAAACTGCCTTTTGTAAAGCATTGCCAATTTGGCCGGATTGACCTCTTGCGTGCGCTGATTGAGATGCACCATGTTCGCTCCCCCGGTATCGCAACCAGCGATGCCCCATAAAAGAACGGTGTTCGTTTATGGGGCGGAGATTACGGTTGAGGCATCAGAACAGTCAAGGTCGATTCGACGATGGCGCAAATCAAGAAAGACGATGTCCGCGCCAGGATCGTGGACAGCGCCCGAAGTGAATTCCAGGACCATGGCTATGCTGCGTCGACGATCCGGGGCATTGCCAGGCGCGCGGGCATATCGACGTCGAACGTGTATGTCTATTTTGAATCCAAACTGGAGCTGCTGTTCGCGATCTATGATCCATGGCTCCGCACCCAGATCCTGCAACTTGAGGCGCGGGCAGCAGAAATCGCTGATCCCGGGGAAAGATTGCGCGTGATCATTGCGACTCTTTGGAAGACGTTTCCGGCGGCTGATGGCGGCTTCGGCACCATCTTCATCGAGGGCCTCGCCGTGTCGGGGCGCGAAGGTCGGTATTCGCGGGACCTTCTCCATTGGGCCGAAGAGCGTCTGTCGAAGATGGTCGCTTCCTGCGTGCCTGAAGATCGTGCAGACCGATTTTCGGATACAGCCTTTGCCCACATTCTCTTCATGGCGTTCGACGGCTTCGCGGTGAATTACGGCCTGATTGGCCCGTCACGCCGCCTTGATCGCTGCCTCGACCTCATTGTCGACCTGGTTGTCTCGGATTTTGAATGACAAGAAATTGATTCTATCATGTTTTTTTGAACAAGCGACCTGCATGCCGCGCGACCTTGCGCATGAGAAAGCGGCAGGCAGCGCGCAAAGCGCATCCGGCATCCGCGCCACGACCCGCGCGCGAAACTGCGCGTGGAAGGAGTTCCGAATCGCTGGAAACGGCGGATGACGGAACGGGCATCAAGCGCCACCGGCAGCCCGAGGCGGCACGGACCGGATCGGATCGCACATCCGAAGGAATACAAGGGCCCGGGGCCGATCGATACTTCACCAACAGGCTCTCACAAGGTGATATACAGGTTTCCGTCGCCCCTTTCGGTCTCCGTTTTCAGTGGCGCGATCACGAAAGGGAAAGCACAGGGTGTTTTTCTGCCAACGAACGATGAGGAAATGCAGCCGGGGTGAAGCCTTGAAATGACCATGCTGTTCTACAGACTTTGCGACAGGGTTGAAACTGTCCTCAAGATTGTCGGAACGATCCTCTTCTGCGTCATGATCTTCGCGGTGTCGTACGAGATCGTGATGCGCTACGTCTTCAATGCGCCGACGTTCTGGTCGGAGGCGCTGGCGCGCTACTCGATGATCTGGATCGTGACTCTCGGCCTGGCCGTCGGAATCCGTCAGTGTCAGAACATCCATGTCGATTTCGTCGCCCGCCAGGTTCCGGCGGCCGTGAAGACGATATTCGCCTGGATGCGCTTTCTGGCCGTCCTGGGTTTTGCCGGCGTCCTGCTTGTCTATGGCACCCAGCATTCCGTTGCCAATCTCGGGCAGACCGTCACCGGTCTCGAGGTGTCTGCCTTCTACGTCTACCTCTGCGTGCCGATATCCGGCGCGGCAATGATCCTTTTCGTCCTTGAACTCATCATCAAGGGCGAAAGAGGGCTCTTCTGATGGCGCTCACCCTCTTGATCGGTGTCTTGATCGTGACGTTGATCATTGGGTTGCCCCTGCCGTTCTGCATGGGGTCTGCAGCTCTCGTCGCGCTCCTTTTTCTGGACTTTCCCATTCCGCTGACAATCGTTCCACAGCGGTTCATTTCCGGCATCGACTCGTTTTCGTTCATGGCCATCCCGTTCTTCCTTCTGGTTGGCGATCTCATGAACAATGCAGGCGTCACCAAGCGCATCATCCGCCTGTCGAACGCACTGGTCGGTCATCTGGCCGGCGGGCTGGCGCAGGTCAACGTCGTGAGTTCGATGTTTTTCGGAGGCATTTCCGGTTCCTCGACAGCAGATACGGCCTCCATTGGCTCGATCCTGATTCCATCCATGGTGAAGGAAAAATACGACCCGGAATTTGCCGTTGCCTTGACGGCAACCTCATCGTGCTGCGGACCGATCATTCCGCCGAGCATCGGGCTCATTCTCTATGGCGTCATCGCCAATGTCTCGATCACCAAGCTCTTTCTTGCAGGCTACATACCCGGCCTCATGCTCGGTGGCTCGCTCCTGCTGACCAGCTATTTCATTTCCAGGAAGCGGGGCTACCCAACTCATCCGAGGGCCGGCATCAGGGAAGTCCTCGTCGCCCTGCGCGAGAGTTTCTTTGCGGCCGCGCTTCCTTTCCTGATCATCGGCGGCTTGCTGACCGGCGTCTTCTCCGTTACCGAAGCAGCCGGCGTTGCCGTCGTCTACACGCTGCTTGTCGGCCTGGCGATCTATCGCGAACTTACAGTCTTCGATGTGTTCCGAACCATGCGCGATGCCGTGGTCAAGGTTGGCACCATGATGTCGATCGCGGCGTCGGCCCTGATCTTCGCCTGGGTCCTGACCATTCAGGAAGTTCCCCAGGACCTGGCGACTGCGATACTGGCAATTTCAGACAACAAATACGTCATCTTGCTCATGCTGAACCTGCTTTTCCTCTTTATAGGCATGTTCATGGAGCCCAAGGCAACGTTGTTGATCCTGATGCCCGTACTTCTGCCGGTCTTGCCGCCCCTGGGCATTGACCTTGTCCACTTCGGCATCGTGATCATCTTCAACAGCCTGATCGGGCTCATAACACCGCCCATCGGAATCGTGCTCAGCCTTGCATCAAAGATAGGCAATGTCCCCATAGACAAGGCCGCGGTCGCATCCCTACCATTTCTTGGCGCGATGGTAGTCGTCTTGATCATCATCACGTACGTACCGGCGATCGTGCTGTTCCTCCCCAACCTGTTCTGATGAACAGGTTGGAAACTCGAACCGCGCCAACAGACAGACCTGAGGAGAACGTCATCATGGAAACGAAACCGAAGATCCTTGCCGGAATCGGGATGTCCGCCCTGCTGCTGGGCAGTTGGCCTGCTCTGGCAGAAACCAAGATATCGCTGGCGCACGTTGCCAACACAGAAGACGCCGTTCACGCTGCCGCCTTGACATTCGCGCGTGTGGCGAAAGCGGAGTCCGGCGGCGAACTGAATATTCGAATCTTTCCGAGCAGCCAGCTGGGCAAGGGCAAGGAGGTTCTCGAAGGCATCCAGCAGGGCACGATCGGAATGGCTGTCGATACTCTTGGCAGGGTATCGAAATTCCACAAACTCGCCGGCATCGAGAGCATGCCCTATCTCTTCAAGGACGCCGACCACTACTTCAAGATCTGGAATGGCCAAGTCGGCAAGGAGATCAAGGACAAGATCGCCAAGGAGGCCAACTTCAGGTTCATCGGCCACATGTTTCGCGGCACACGCGAATTGACGTCCAACCGCAAGATCACCTCCATCAAGGACCTCGCCGGTCTCAAGATTCGGGTAACGCCGATCAAGGAGCGTCTCGCAACCTGGAAGGCCTTTGGGGCAAGCCCGACCCCGATGGCATGGTCGGAAGTGTTCACGTCGCTTCAGCAGGGCGTCATTGAAGCCCAGGAAAACCCGGCTCCGGTGATCATCTCCCAGAAACTGCACGAGGTTCAGAAATACATGATCCTCACTTCACACATGGCAAACGGCTGGACCTTCGTCTTCAATGCCAAGAAATTCGATGCGATGCCAGAAAAGTTGAGAGCCGCGCTGCACAAGGCGGCAGATGCCGCCTCAAGGCAGTTCAACGACAACTACAAGACCAATCGCACAAGAGTACTGGCGAAGATCAAGGAACTGGGTGTCGAGATCATCACGATCGATCAGGCGCCGTTCCGTGCAAAGGCCAGGGAGGTGGTGGCACAGTTCCCGCATCTGAAGCCGTGGTACGACAGGATGGTCGCCCAGTAGGCATCCGGCTGCTTCCCGTCGTCCATTCGTTCCCTCGACCGGAGATTACAGTTGCAGAACGGCGAATACTGGCCAGATGCAGCGGGGCCCCTGAAGGGGACCCGTGTCATCGACATGACACGACTGGCGGCGGGAAACATGCTGACTCACTTGCTTGCCGACTTCGGGGCGGAGGTCATCAAGATCGAACGCCCTGGAGTCGGCGACGACCTCAGACGCTTCGGTGACGAAGGCGTCTGGTGGAAGGAATACGCGCGCTCCAAGAAAAGCCTTACGCTGGACTTCAAGAGCAAAGAAGGCCGAAAACTGCTTTTTGACCTCGTTGCCAGATCGGACGTGCTGGTCGAGAATTTCGTGCCCGGAACCCTCGAGAGGTGGGGAATGGGACCGACGGAGTTCCTCCGCGACAACGCCGATCTGATCGTCATTCGGGTTTCGGGATGGGGCCAGACCGGACCCTATGCGCACAAACCCGGCTTTGGGACCCTGATCGAGGCCATGACCGGTTTTGCCGCGATGACCGGCTTTGCAGACCGCCCGCCGTTGCTACCGCCGATGGCGCTGGCCGACATGGTTGCCGGGACTGCCGGTTTCGGGGCCGCTGCCGTGGCGCTCCTGGCGCGTGAAAAAGGCGAGGCCCGGGGGCAGGTGATCGACCTGTCGCTCTTCGAACCTCTTTTCAGTGTGATCGGTCCGTGGGTCGCCCATTTCAAGACCACCGGCAAGATTCCGGTCCGCGAAGGCAATCGGACAAAGGTTGCCGCCCCGCGCAACGTCTACGAATGTTCCGACGACAAGTATCTCGCACTCTCAGCCTCAATGCAGTCGATGTGGGAGAAAGTCGCCCATGCGATCGGCCGGCCGGAACTGATCGAGGATGAACGCTACAGGACCGGGAGCGATCGGGTGCGAAATATTGCGACCCTCGACGAAATCGTCGGCGGATTCATCGGCGCAAGAACACTTGCGGACAATCTCTCCCATTTTGAGGCGGCCGGCGTCACGGTTGGCCCGATATGCGACCCGACCGACCTGATCGATCATGAGTACATCCGCGGCCGCGGCGTCCTCGAGGATTTTCCCGATGCCGACCATGGAACGGTCCCGCTCCACGGCGTGTTCCCGAGATTCAGCGAGACGCCGGGAACCATCAGGTCACCCGCACCGCTGTTGGGGGAACACACGGAAGAAATCCTCGATCTGCTCGGCGTGACCCCGGAGAAACGCGACGAATTGCGCAGCGCAGGAACAATCTGATGTGGCGCTCGATCCTGTTTGTACCGGTTCTGGAAGAGCGTTTCCTGGCCAAGGCGTCAACGCGCCGGGCCGACGCCATCGTGCTGGACCTCGAAGCCGGCACTGCGGCTGACCGAAAGGCCGAGGCGCGGGCGGCCTTGCCGTCAGCAATCGAGCGGCTTTGCTCACAGAATCAGGATGTCCTGGTGAGGATCAACATGCTGTGGCGTCCCGCACTCCACGATATCGAATGCGCCGTGCAGGCTGGTGTCAAGGCGATCGTCATTCCGGGTTGCGAGTCGCGGAGCCAGATCGAGGCCGTGGATGCTGTCGTCCGTGAGCTGGAGATCGAGAAGGGGCTTGCCGACAGTCAGACATGTCTGATCCCGATCATTGAATCCTCCCGCGGCGTGCGTGATGCCGACACCGTGCTGCGGGCTTCAGACCGTGTAACTTGCGCCGCTTTCGGCATCGAAGATTATCTGTCTGACATGTCCGCTTGTCCCTCGACCGAACTGCTGACCGTGACGTCGCTTTCACTCGCGGAGGCTGCCCGGGCAGCCGGCGCCATACCGCTTGTCATCCCCGAATCGCTGGCAAATCTCTCGGATCTCGATGCGTTCGAGGCGGCTGCCCGACGCGGTCGACAGATGGGATCCGAAGGCGGTTTTGCCGTTCATCCGGGACAGGTCGAGCGGCTGAATCGGGTCTTTACTCCAGCGCCGGAGGAACTCGAAACCGCTGCGCGAATCGTTTCCGCCGCCCGGGAGGCGGAAGCGGCAGGGAAGGGCGCGGTGCGGCTTGACGGCCGGATGATCGACCTGCCGATCGTCAATCGTGCAAAACGATTGCTGGATCGCGGCAAGCGCCTTGGCCTGCCATCAGCCGAATGGCGCCAGACGCGAACTTGACGGGAATGAGCGCCCTCGGCCTCGAACAGAGGCCGTCGCCCTGTTCGCATCGGAATGCCTGATCCTGCCGGGATATCCGGATTTGAGCTCCGATACGCAGGCATCACTCAGGAGATGGTCTTCGAAGCGACCCGGCCGGGCGACATGCGAGGAACGAACCGTTATCATGCCTGCAATCCACGGAAGCAGAACAGGAGCGCTGCCAGCCAGGGCTGATCGACCTGGTCCATGATCTCCTGGCAAGGTCGACATTGTCGGCGCGTCGGCAACAAGGTCTTTCGACAGGGACCCGGCGCGCCGCTGCTTGTTTGAAACATCGACGGCAGCCATCCTGCCGACATCGGATCCGAGAAGAAACGGCGGCGCATGGCAGATCGTTGCCGGGCGGCGACCTGGCGACAGTCATGTCGATGGCCGACATGTCGCCTGTGACGACCAGAACAGCCGATGGGCCGGCCGCCATCGTCGTCGGCTCCATGCCGGCGTCAGCAGCGACTCCACGACCCGCCCTTTCGTCACGCAGATCTCGAAGAACCCGGGCAGGAAAATTGTCGTCACCGATCGAGGAGCAGCCGAAGGCGAACTCGCGGGTCGGAGGCTTTGCCGAAATGGTGAAGGTGCAGCGCCTTGATATCGAAGGGTTTTCCTGCCAGTCGCACGATGCCGGCAAGATTCGGGAAGGACGCCTTGAACTGTCCCGGATGTCATGAAACTGTAAAATTTCTGTAGCAATAACGACGTCTGGCTCCAATAGCATCGGGCGTGTCGACAGTGCAGAAAGCGCTGCGGTATCTGACAGGGAGAGCAAGGCACCCAGCGTCATGACCGAGGTTCGGTGGATACTGTCGTGTCCAGACAGCTTTCCTGACTTATCCAACCCTCCTGCGTCGCGGCGGCTGGTCGTCGGCGCAGCAACCAGACTGGAGAGACTTCATGAAGAAAACCTTGACATTCGCCACCCTTGGCGCGCTCGCCGTCGTCGGTGGGGCTGGTCAGGCGGTGGCGCGCGACCAGGTCCGCATCGTCGGCTCGTCCACCGTGTATCCCTTCGCCACCGTGGTTGCAGAGCGTTTTGGCAAGGACTCGAAGTTCAAGACACCGGTCATCGAGTCCACCGGTTCCGGCGGCGGCCTGAAGCTGTTCTGCTCCGGTTTGGGCGTCAGGACACCGGACATCACGAATGCGTCGCGTCGCATCAAGAAAAGCGAATACACCAAGTGCACCGGGAACGGCGTCAAGATCGCCGAGTTCAAGATCGGTTATGACGGCATCGTGATGGCAAATTCGAAGAGGTCCGGGCGCGTTAGCCTGAGCCGAAAGGAAATCTTCCTGGCGCTGGCCAAGCTGGTTCCCGAAGGCAACGAGGCAGGCGGCAAGCTGGTCGCGAACCCGAACAGCACCTGGAAGGACGTCAACCCGAACCTGCCGGCCGTGGCCATCAAGGTTCTGGGTCCGCCGCCGACCTCCGGCACCCGCGACGCCTTTAACGAACTTGCCATGGAAGGGGGCTGCAAGAAGTTCCCGGAACTGAAGGCGATCAAGAAACAGGACAAGAAGAAGTACAAGGCGATCTGTCGCGGCATCCGTGAAGACGGCGCCTGGGTGGAAGCGGGCGAGAACGACAACCTGATCGTCCAGAAGCTTGAAGCCGATCCGAACGCCCTTGGCGTCTTCGGCTTCTCGTTCCTCGACCAGAATCGCGACAAGGTTCAAGGGTCCGTCGTTGACGGCGTCGAGCCGACGTTCGAAAACATTTCCTCGCAAAAGTACCCGGTCAGCCGCTCGCTTTTCTTCTACGTCAAGAAGAACCACATCGGTCAGATCCCGGGCATCCAGGAATATGTCCAGGCGTTCATGAACCGAAGGGCGATCGGCAAGCGTGGCTATCTGATCAACAAGGGCCTGATCCCGTTGCCGACGGCCGAGATGAAGAGATATATCGGCGCTGGCAGGTCCCTGCCGGACCTGACGATGTAAACGGGTTCCGGGTCGGTGCGTCTTCCGACGCACCGACCCTTCTCCTGTCCGTTCGCCAGTCTTCTTGCAGCCGGCCGTATCTTGGATCACTTGTCTGGAACTTGACTGAACAACCGTCTGGCGGCACCCGACTGGCGGGCGATCACGGCGAGCGGAAATCGCCGAGCGGGGAATCATGAGTTACGGTCTCATACTGGCAGTGCTGCTGGTATTGACGGTCATCGGCTTCTACATGGGGCGAAGCCGCGCCAGGGCCGTCAACGCCAGCGGGCTGACCCGTCTGCATTCGTTGCCCGGCTATTACGGCGCGCATGTCGCGATCTGGATCGCGCTGCCGGCCCTTGTGCTGTTCCTGTTCTGGATATCATTCCAGAGTGTGATCATCGACGGTATCGTCTGGAACGGCTTGCCTGACAGGGTGATGGTGCTGGGCGAGGAAAGGGCCAAGTCTTCGGTGTCCGCGGAGCAAAGACAGCTTCTGATCAACAACATCACGAATTACGCTACCGGCGACATCACAATCGGCGCGATCAGCGATCTTGTCAGGCGCGGCGCCGCCCACTACCAGCGCCTCCAGGAGTTGTCGACCCTGATCATGGTCGCCGTCATGGCGATGCTGATCGCCATCGGCCTGCTGCTCACCTACCGGTCGATATCGCCGTCGATGAGGGCGCGGAATCGGGTGGAGCGCGTGGTCCTGCTGTTGCTGATGGTCGCCTCGACCATCGCCTTGCTCACGACTGTCGGCATTGTGCTGTCGCTGCTGTTCGAGGCCTTTCAGTTCTTTGCGAAGATATCGCCCATAGACTTCCTGTTCGGTCTGAAATGGAGCCCGCAGACCGCAATCCGCTCCGATCAGGTCGGCGCCTCCGGCGCCTTCGGGGCCATCCCGGTCTTTACCGGTACGATGCTGATCACGATCATCGCGATGATCGTCGCTGTCCCGGTGGGGTTGTTCGCGGCCATCTACCTGTCCGAATACGCCTCGCGCCGCGTGCGCGCGACCGTCAAGCCGGTTCTGGAAGTTCTGGCCGGCATCCCGACGGTGGTCTACGGATTCTTTGCCGCCCTGACCATCGCCCCGATGATCCGTGACGCCGGAAACGCCATCGGCTTGACCGTGGCCTCGGAAAGCGCGCTGGCCGCCGGCCTGATCATGGGCATCATGATCATCCCCTTTGTCAGTTCCCTTTCGGATGACGTGATCAACGCCGTGCCGCAATCGCTGCGCGACGGTTCCCTGGGTCTGGGCGCAACCCGGTCCGAAACCATTCGCCAGGTCATTCTGCCGGCTGCCCTGCCGGGCATCGTCGGCGCCGTGCTGCTGGCGGTCTCGCGAGCCATCGGGGAAACCATGATCGTGGTGATGGCCGCCGGCCTGTCGGCGAAACTGACGGTCAATCCGCTTGACGCGGTGACGACAGTGACGGTGCAGATCGTCACGAACCTGACCGGCGACCCCGAATTCGACAGCCCAAAGACCCTCTCGGCCTTCGCACTGGGCCTGATGCTGTTTCTCGTCACCCTGTGCCTCAATGTGGTCGCCCTGCGGGTGGTGCAGAGATACCGTGAAAAATATGACTGATGCGTCCCGCAGCGTGCTGATCGCGAACCAGAAGGAAAGGGTTCAGGAAAGCCTGCGGAAACGGCTTCGTTCCGAAAGGCGCTTCCGCGCCTATGGCGTCCTTGCCATCAGCTTCGCCGTCCTGATGCTGGTCTTCCTGATCGGCACGATCATCTCCAACGGCTATCCGGCGTTCAGCCAGACCTGGCTGAAAGTGGACGTGACGCTGGAGAAAGACCTGATTGCGCCGGACGGCAGAACCGACCCGAAAACGCTACGGGAAGATGGCGATTTCCGGGCCGCGCTCATCGAGTCGCTGGTAGCGAGATTCAAGCCGAACGGGCGTGAGGAAGAACGGCTTCTGATGGCGATGTTCAGCACCAGTGCCGAAAAGACCCTGCAGGCGCATGTGATCAGGAACCCGAACGAGATCGGCAGGACCGTCTCGATCTGGGTACGGGCCTCTTCCGATATCGATCAGCTTTACAAGGGTCGGATCGATCGGGACTTGCCGCAGACGGCGCGCAAGGTGAAGGACCTTCAACTGCGCTGGTACGACCGGATGACCGCCGAAAGACGGATCGTCTCCCGCTTCAACACGGGTTTCTTCTACAGCGGCGATTCACGGGAACCGGAACAGGCGGGTTTCTGGGGTGCGATCGTGGGCTCGTTCTTCACGATGCTGGTCACCCTGATTCTGGCATTCCCCGTCGGCGTCGCCACGGCGGTCTATCTGGAGGAGTTCGCGCCGAAGAACCGCTTCACGGATATGATCGAGGTCAACATCAACAACCTTGCGGCCGTTCCGTCGATCGTTTTCGGTCTGCTCGGCCTCGCCGTGTTCCTGAACTTCTTCGAACTGCCACGATCGGCTCCGCTGGTCGGAGGCATGGTGCTGGCGCTGATGACGCTGCCGACGATCATCATATCGGGCCGTGCCGCGCTGAAGGCCGTGCCGCCCTCGGTGCGAGAAGCGGCACTGGGCCTCGGCGCCAGCCGTGTTCAGGTCGTGACACACCATGTCCTGCCGCTTGCCATGCCGGGCATCCTGACCGGCACGATCATCGGCATGGCCCAGGCCCTGGGTGAAACGGCTCCGCTGCTGATGATTGGCATGGTAGCATTCATCGTGGACATCCCGGGCGGGCCTGCCGACGCCTCGACGGTGATTCCGGTCCAGATCTATCTCTGGGCGGACAGCCCGGAACGCGGCTTCGTGGAAAAGACGTCGGGCGGTATCATGGTATTGTTGATTTTCCTGGTCACCATGAATGCGTCTGCCGTGTATCTTCGCAAAAGATTCGAACGCCGGTGGTAGCAGGGCTGACGTGGGCGAGACAGTCATGGAAGAAGTCGAAAAATCCCAGACCGCGGCGGGGGAGGCATCAAGACCTGCACCATCCGCTACCGATCATCCGGTCAAGATGCGCACAACGAACGTCAACGTTCACTATGGCGAGAAACACGCCATTCGGAACGTGTCCCTGGACATCGGCGAGCGCGAAGTGACGTCCTTGATCGGCCCGTCGGGCTGCGGGAAATCCACCTATCTGCGTTGCCTGAACCGGATGAACGACACCATCGACATCTGCAAGGTAACCGGCAATCTCGAACTGGATGGCGAGAACATCTATTCCGACAATGTGGATGTGGTGCAGTTGCGCGCCCGCATCGGGATGGTGTTCCAGAAACCCAATCCGTTCCCGAAATCGATCTTCGAAAACGTGGCCTATGGCCCGCGACTCCATGGTCTGGTGTCGAACAGAACCGATCTGGACGAAGTCGTGGAGCAAAGCCTGCGCCGGGCCGGCCTGTTCGACGAAGTGAAGGACAGGCTGGAAGATCCAGGCACCAGCCTGTCCGGCGGTCAGCAACAGCGCCTGTGCATTGCCCGCGCCATCGCCGTTGGTCCGGAGGTCATCCTGATGGACGAGCCGTGCTCCGCCCTCGATCCCATCGCCACAGCAAGGATCGAGGAATTGATCGACGAACTGCGCCAGAATTACACGATTGTCATCGTGACCCACTCGATGCAGCAGGCCGCGCGCGTGTCGCAGAAGACAGCGTTCTTCCACCTGGGCGATCTGATCGAACACGGGAACACGCCGCAGGTCTTCACCAATCCTCAGAACGAAAAAACCCAAGGATACATAACCGGTCGCTTCGGATAAGTTGGTCGGGAAGGTCTTTGCGCAGCCGCAAGCGTCACCCTGAAGGACAACCACTATGGCTTCGGAACATATCGTCAGTTCGTATGACGAGGAACTGACCGAACTGAAATCCAAGGTGTCGGAAATGGGCGGGCTTGCCGAAGCGCAGCTGGAGAACGCGCTGGAAGCCATGCAGCGGCGCGACACCGAAATCGCCAGCCGCACGATCGAAGAGGACTTCAGGGTCGATGCGCTGGAACAGGAGATCGACCAGTTTGTTGTCCAGTTGCTGGCCCTTCGCCAGCCGATGGCGAGTGACCTTCGCGAGATCATCGTTGCCCTGAAGATTTCCAGCGATCTGGAGCGCATCGCCGACTATGCCACCAACGTGGCCAAGCGGACCATGACGCTGGCTCATTCACCGCAGGTACGGCCTGCACATGCCATCCCGCGCATGGCGCGTCTGGCGCTGACCATGATCAACGATGTCCTTGACAGCTATGCCGATCGCGACACTCAGAAGGCCATCGCCGTCTGGCATCGCGATGAAGAACTGGATGAAATGTATACCAGCCTGTTCCGGGAACTGCTGACCTACATGATGGAAGATGCGCGGAGTATCTCGTCGTGTACTCACCTGTTGTTCATCGCGAAGAACATCGAACGAGTGGGCGACCATGCGACGAATATCGCAGAATACGTCTACTACCTCGTGGAAGGGAAGCCGCTGCTCCAGTCGCGGCCCAAAGGGGGCGAGAACGAATACGAGCGGCTTGATCTGCCGAAGAGCCAACCATGAAGCCCTATATTCTGGTCGTAGAGGACGAAGCGCCCTTGGTGACCCTGCTTCGCTACAACCTGGAGGAGGCGGGATTCGAGGTCGAGGAAGCGACGAATGGCGAGGAAGCCCTGATTTGCGTCATGGAACGCAAACCGGATCTCGTCATCCTGGACTGGATGCTTCCAATGGTTTCCGGGATGGAAGTCTGTCGCCAGTTTCGGCGACGGCGGGACACCCGAGACCTCCCTGTCATCATGCTGACCGCGCGAACCGAGGAAGGAGACCGGATCAGGGGCCTCGACAGCGGCGTCGATGACTATGTCACCAAACCGTTCTCGCCAAGGGAACTGATTGCCCGAGTCCGGGCCGTCATGCGCCGGACCCGCCCGTCGATCTCGGCAGAGAAGATGACATTTGCCGACATTGAAATGGATCTGATCGCCTACCGTGTTACCCGAAGTGGCGAGGCAACCCATCTGGGGCCGACCGAATTCCGTCTGTTGCGCCATTTCATGGAGCATCCGGGCCGCGTTTTCAGCCGCGAGCAGTTGCTGGATTCGGTGTGGGGCCACAATGTCCACGTTGAACCGCGCACCGTGGACGTGCATGTTCGCCGTCTTCGCAAGGCGCTGAATGTCGGGAAATCGCCTGACGTGATCCGTACGGTGCGATCCGCCGGCTACGCCATGGAACTGCAGCGTTCGTCTCACGAGATCGGACGCGGCCTCGCCGCGCAAGGCCACGCGATCGATCAAAAATACTGACCGGCAATCATCCTTCGCGGGGCAACATGCGATATCCTGGTCGACATGAAGGGGATCCCGTCTCCCTGGAGGCGGCAGTGCAACAGCAGCTTGACCATCTGACATCACGTCAAGCAGGATCGCATGACATCCGGCTTCATCGGCGATGACGCGGGCTTTCTCGAAGACATGGTGCACAAGCAGGCTCCCGACCCCAAGGCCCTGAGCCTTCAGATCGACAGCCACCTGGCCGAGGAACAGAACCGGGATTTCACCGTGGATGGGAGCGCCCCTCGGCGACCTGGCCAGCGCGCCGACATTGATGGCGTGATAGCCGAGAATCACTGTCTCACCCGGCTCGACCGCGACATGGACCCGGGCCATGTCATCCTTCTGTTGGCTGCGACCGTAAATTTCTCATTCGTTGGGACTCAAAATTTCTCACTTTGGGCTTGTCGATTCCGGGGCTCGCGTCCTGCTCTGTGGGCTTTTCCGACAGAGCGGGATGCGGGGCACGGATGCACGGATGGGAGACCAGGATGCTGCTCAAGCACTATCTCGACCAGGGCGTATCGAAGGCCGAGCTGTCGCGGCGGTTCGGGGTGAGGCGGCGCACGACCCCCTACTGGATCGAGACGGGGCAGTTGGACCGGGACCTGTCGGCCGCTCCGAGAGGGTCTGCGCCGCGGCCTCCGGTGGCTCACAAGCTGGATTCCTGCAAGGGGATCATCGACGCGCGTCTGGAGGAGTTCCCCAAGCTGTCCGCGAAGCGGCTGTTCGACGAGGTTTGCGCGGCCGGCTACCCGGGCTGCCACGAGCGTGTGAACGACCATGTGCGCGAGCCGGTGATCCGGTTCGAGACGCCGGCGGGACGGCAGGGCCAGGTGGACTTCGGGAGCTTCACGCTTCCCTGGGGCCGACGTCATGCCCTGGTGGTCGTGCCGGGCTCCTCCCGGCTTCTGTGGCTGAGCTTCTCCCCCCGGCAGACGATGGCGGCGCTGGAGAGCGCCTTCGAGGCGTTCGGCGGGGTTCCGGAGGAACTGCTGTTCGACCAGATGCGCGCCGTCGTGCTGTCCGACGATCGCGCCGCCGGGGGCGGCCTTCTGTACAACGCGGAGTTCCTGCGCTTCGCCGCGCACTGGAGGTTCGATCCCCGATCGTGCCGACCCTGCCGGGCGAAGACGAAGGGCAAGGTCGAGCGCCCGATCCGCTACATCCGGGAGAGCTTCTTCTACGGGCGCAGCTTCGCGAACGACGACGATCTCGACGCCCAGGCCGCGAACTGGCTGGAGGGCACCGCCAACGTGCGCCGGCACGGCACGACGGGGGAGCGCCCCGTCGACCGCTTCGAGCGTGCGGTGCTGCGGCCCCTGGCCAACAGCCCCTGCCGCCGTCTCGGCCTCCGCCAGGCTCCGAAGCCCGCACGGCGGCAGCTCCCGGTGACCGTCGAGGTCGAGCGGCGACCGCTCAGCGTCTACGCGGAGGCACTGCAATGAAGCCCCCGGCGCCGACACGGCGCGACCGGCTGCTGGGCGCCCAGATCGCGCTGCGCAACAACCGCCGGCTCAAGGCCGCCATGCGCTCCTCGTGGTCGACGAGATCGGCTACCTGCCGCTCAACCAGGACGGCGCCGTGCTGTTCTTCCAGCTCGTCAACGCCCGGCACGAACGCGCCTCCACCGTGCTGACGTCGAACAAGGGCTTCGAGGAGTGGGGCGGCGTGCGCGGCGACGAGGTGATGGCCGCCGCCCTCATCGACCGGCTGGTCCACCACTGCCACATCGTCAACATCCGCGGGAACTCCTGCAGGATGCGGGATCACCAGAACCTGCTTCAGGCCGGCTCCGATCGGCGCCGGAAGAGGGACGGGTCGTGATCGCCGGCGATGACAGGAACGGCCTCGGGGGCCGCCGCCTTCCCCCGAGCCTGGGGGCACGATGCCACGCCCCAAGTGGGAATCTTTCGATCCCGACAAATGGGAGATTTTCGGTCCCAATTGACAGATTGAGTTGAAGGCGCGGATTGTTGCGGAGACGCTTGAGCCTGGCGCGCGAGTGGGTTCGGTGGCTCGGCGTTACGATCTTCGCCCGAACCATCTGTCGGACTGGCGTCGCATGGCGCGGGAAGGTCGCCTGGTTCTGCCTGCGGCGGACGAGGCAGTGGAGTTTGCGCCGCTGGTGGTGCGGGCTGCAGGGCGCGGCGCTGCCGAGGCGAGCGGCGAGCATCTGGAAGTGGTCCTGGACAAGGTCACGGTCCGGCTCGGCGCCGGGACGCCGGCTGGCGGAGATCGTCTTTGCGTTGAACGCGACGTCATGATCTTCCCGTCGAACCGGTTGCGGATCATGGTGGCGACGAAATCGTCCCGCCGCCAAAATCGGCCACAACGTCACGCCCCTTCAGGCGTGCAAAGCGCATCAAGGTCGGGTTACACTCTGTCAGCATCGGGAGTTCCTCTGCAACCGGACAAGTTTTTGTTGCAAAAGAACTTTCTCACATGCAGAGCCCCGATGCACCTACCCTCGGTGAGAAATGCGGGCTACGTCGAGATCGAGGCGCGCATCGCGCCATACGCTCTCGCCCTCGCGCGTGTCCCTGCCTCATCTCACCGGCATTGCGCCGGTCCGCGCCGATGGGATGGTGCCCCCGACGGGTTCGTTTCAGCCTTGCTGAAAGTCCACTAATGGACTAATTGTTACCCAAAAGGCGCATATGGAGAAAACCATGACCGCGCAGCCTCTTCCCGCGACGGCGTTCGACCGCAAGGGCCTGTCCGGCCCGGCCCTGCGCACCTTCTTCCGCATCGCCGGGCTCTGGAGCCTCTCGGTCGAGGAGCAGATGACCCTGCTCGGCCTGACCGCCCGGTCGACCTTCTTCAAGTGGAGGAAGAACCCCAACGCCGCCCTGCCGAAGGACACGCTGGAGCGGATTTCCTACATCCTGGGCATCTACAAGGCGCTCCAGATCCTGCTGCCCGACGAAACCGCCGCCGACGATTGGGTCAGGCGTCCGAACGCCGCGCCGGCCTTCGCGGGCCGGTCGGCGCTCGACCGCATGCTGTCCGGCCAAGTGGCCGATCTTTTCATCGTGCGGCAATACCTCGACGCGCAGCGCGGCGGCTGGGCGTGACGCCGCCGCTATCCCGCGTCCGGTGGAAGCCGTGCCGGCGCATCGTTCCCAGCCGGTTTCCGCCGATCCAGCTCTTCGAGCGCGTGACCGATCCGGCCGACCTCGAAGCGGTCTTCGAGCTGGAGGCGCTGACCAATCCCCGGCTGCGAGACGAGATAGGCGTCATCGGCCTTGTGCCCCCCGGCGACCGGATCGCTGGGCCCGGCACCGCCGTCATCATGGCCGCCTTCACCCATCTCAATCCGGACAGCAGCCGGTTCTCGGATGGCAGCTACGGCGTGTTCTATGCCGCGCGGGATCTCGACACGGCCATCGCAGAGACGAAGCACCATCGCGAGAGGTTCATGCGCGCCACGGCCCAGGAACGGATGGAGATCGACATGCGGGTCTACCTTGTCGACCTCGACGGGGAGTTGCACGACCTGCGCGGCCGGTCGGACAGCCTGCCGCTCGTCTACCACCGGAACGACTACGCGGCGGGCCAGCGCCTGGCACGCACCCTGCGCGACGCCGGGTCGAACGGGATCGCCTACGACAGCGTCCGCCGGGCAGGGGGCGAGTGCGTCGCCGTGTTCCGACCGCCCCTTCTTTCGAACGCGCGTCAGAAGCGGCATCTCTGCTACGTCTGGGACGGTCGGCGAGTCGTCTCGGTCTACGAGAAACGGGAATACGGCCAGGGCGGCGGGGTCTGATTCCTCCGAACCCATTGGCGCCGGGTTTCCGCATCGCGTCCGGAGGCAACGCCAATGCCGCAGGGAGCGGAATACGCCGGCGGCACCGGCATGGCGGGCGGCGGTCCGTCGCGGCACGCGCTACATCGGCGAGGGCCGGACGGGCGCGCCGATCCGCTTGACCTCCGCCGGACCGATGGCGACAAGAGCGCGGTGCAGGGAGACACGATCATGGAACAGCTGGACCCTCCGCAGGCGGTTTCGCCCGAGGAGGATGCGAGGATCGCGGAAATCCCGCGATCTTCGCCAACAAGGTCTACCTCACGCCGCTCCCGGTCGGCGCCAAGATAACCTTCGCCGCGGCTTGCGGTGTTCCTGCAGCATGCCGACCTGCGCGCCCTGCACCGGCTGCTGAAGACAACGGTCGACGCCGGCGCCGCGCCGGATCGAGGCGCCACGCCTTCTCGCGTGGCGAACGGGCACGGCGTGCCCGAACGCCGCGAAGCGGTGGTCCGTACGCGTCCCCACTTTGTGCTAAGAGCCTGAATCATAAGTCCTTGATATAATTATTTTTTGGAATCAAGCACTTGTCCCTCGCGCGACCCTTCGCATCAGGAAGCGGCAGGCGGCGAGCTGTACCCAGGCTACTGTCCTGATCGATAAGTTTGGTATAATAAGTTCATTGGTTGTTTTGGAGGGATGACGGGTGAGCAGGGTAGCGGTTGCGATCAGCTTGTCGGAAGCGGCGCGTCGCGCGTTGGAAGGTCTGGCGGGCCGCCGCAAGACGGCCCGGGGTCTGGCGCGACGTGCCCGGATCGTTCTGGCGGCTGCGGAAGGTCTGGAGAACAAGGCGATCGTGGGGAGCGACCCGACGACGGTCGGCAAATGGCGCCGACGGTTTGCCGAGCACCGGCTCGACGGGCTCTGCGACGCGCCGCGTTCCGGGGCGCCGCGCCAGATCGGCGACGAGGAGATCATCGCCCGCACCTTGGAAGAGACGCCGCCCGGGGCCACGCATTGGAGCCTGCGCCGTCGACGATCCACCGGATCTGGCAAGCCTTCGGCCTGCAGCCGCATCGCTCGGAGACCTTCAGGCTGTCGGCGGACCCGCTGTTCGTCGACAAGGTACGCGACATCACAGGCCTCTGTCTCGACCCGCCCGAGCGCACGCTGGTGCTCCGCGTCGACGAAAAGAGCCAGATCCAGGCGCGCGACCGCACCCAGCCGCTGCTGCCCATGCGGCCTGGCCAGGTCGCGCGGCGGACCCACGACCCCATGCGCCACGGCACCACCACCCTGTTCGCGGCGCTGGACATCGCCACCGGCAAGGTCATCAGCCAATGCTTCCCACGCCACCGCAGCCGTGAGTTCCTGCGCAGCATCGAGGCCCGGGTCCCCGACGACCTCGACGGGCATCTGGTGACGGACAACCACGCCACCCGCAAGACGCCCGCCATCCGGCGACGGCATCTCCACTTCACCCCGACCGGCGCCTCCTGGCTCGACCAGGTCGAGCGCTTCTTCGCCGCCCTGACCGATAAAGCAGCTCCGGCGCGGGGTCCATCGCGCGACCCGGGAACCTGAACAGGCCATCCGGGACCATGTCGACACCGTCAACCCCAGACCCTCTCGCTGGACCAGGTCGGCAGACGACATCCTCGCCACCATCAAACGCTTCTGTCTGCGCACCCTGGATACCGCAGAATGCCAAAAGAAAATCAGCAAAACTTGGGAATCAGGACACTAGGGAACTCTCCAGGCTCCGCTCGAAGTCCCTGGCGAGCCGACGGCATCGTCCCCTCCGGGCGAAGGTCCGCGCCACCACCCGGCGGCGGGGGATGACCGTGAAACCCCCGGTTTCCTTCGACCTTGCCACGATCTCCAGGATGTCCGGAAGCTTGATGTCCTTCAGCCGGTCACCCCTGTACCCGCCATCGGCAAACACCTTCGAGACCCCCCGGGCCTTGCCCGGGAGGTCCACGATCACGTCCGGCGCATCATCCCGATCCTGCACGTCGGCCGGGTGCACATGCACCACGATCGGGTTGCCCTCCGCGTCCACCGCGATGTGCCGTTTCCGTCCCCTGATCTTCCTGCCGGCATCCTGTCCCGAAGGCCCGCCGCCTTCCGTCGTCTTCTGTCGATGATCGCCCCCGTCGGCACCACGCCACGGCCTGCCTGCGCCAGGGCGCGAAGCGCGTCCGGCCTCCGTTCCGGGTCTCGTCATTCCGCCAGACGTCAAAACAGTTCCGGACCGTGGAAGACGGCGGATGACAGGGCGGAACGAGCCGCCACCGACATCCCGACGACAGCATGGACCGGATCGCATCGAACACCCGTCGAGGGTCCGTCGCCCGGGGCCGACCCGGCCGGCCCCGTGTCGGGACCGGCGGGGCAATCAGCGCCCGTTCCGCGTCCGTCGGATCGTCTTGCCCATCATCATGCGGACGGCCATGCTGCGCCCGGGCGGCCTCGCTCCACGCCATGGCATCCTCCTTCGTCGATGTCAATATCCCGACAGGATACCACAGAACGAGGCCGCCCGAGACTTCAGGAACAGGCTCTGAGGGCATTTCTTCGTGAAGTGCGACGGCGTCAAGGCAGGCTGCCGGACGAATTCATCAAGTTTCACGCCGGCACAGCCGGCAAGCCTGAATGGGCAGATGTGGATGCCGCTTCATGGCGCGTGGCGGTCGACGAGGCACAGGCGGTGAAGAACCCGGCGGCGGCGGTCTCGAAGCGCATCCGGGATGTCTGCGCCCGCCAGCGCCTGGCGCTGACCGGCACGCCGCTAGAGAACAACCTCCAGGAGCTGTGGGCGCTCTGCGACTGGCTGGTGCCGGGCCTGCTCGGCAACCGAAAAGGGTTCACGGCCGAGTTCCGCACGCCGATCGAGAAGCACGGCGACCTTGCCCGGCAGCGGCTGCTCTCGACGCGGCTCAAGCCGTTCCTGATGCGGCGCACCAAGGAAGAGGTCGCGCCGGAGTTGCCCGAGAAGACGGTGATCGACGAGTTCGTGCCGCTCGAAGGCGCCTAGGCCGCGCTCTACGAAAGCATCCGCGCGGCGATGGACGAACGGGTCCGGGAGGCCATAGCGGCGCGGGGGCTGGCGGCGTCGCGCATCGCGATCCTCGACGCGCTGCTCAAGCTGCGCCAGGTCTGCTGCGATCCGGCGCTGGTCAAGCTCGACGCGGCCAGCAAGGTCGCCGCGAGCGCCAAGCGGCAGCGCCTTCTCGATCTGCTGGAAGAGCTGGTCGCCGGCGGACGCAGGGTGCTGGTGTTCTCCCAGTTCGTCGAGATGTTGAAGCTGATCGAAGCGGACATCGCCGCCCGCGGCTGGGACTACGCCATGCTGCACGGGTCGACGAAGGATCGGGACGCCCACGTCGCGCGCTTCCAGTCCGGCGATGTGCCGCTGTTCCTGGTGAGCCTGAAGGCCGGCGGCACCGGCCTCAACTTCACCGCCGCCGATACGGTGATCGTCTACGATCCGTGGTGGAACCCGGCGACGGAGCGCCAGGCGATGGACCGGGCGCACCGGATCGGCCAGGACAAGCCGGTGTTCGTGCACCGGCTGATCGCCGAGAACACCGTCGAGGCCGCGATCCAGCGCATGCAGGCGCTGGCGGACGCGCTGTTCGAGGGCGCCGGACGAGGGCCGCTCGGACTGACGGACGAGGATATCGATGCGCTGTTCGGGGCGGGATGACGGCCCAGTTGGCGAAGGAACTTTGGAAAGGGCGAAGTCAATGGCAACGGATCAGGAGCGGGCAGACTTGGCCGATTCGCTTGTCACCTTGGGACAAGGGGCCATGAAAGCGGCAATGCTGATAAACGGAGCGAGTGCTGCGGCGATTTTAGCCTTCGTTGGGCAGGTTTGGTCTGAGAGCCTGTTCCTAAAGTCTCGGATGCCGTCCTGGTCTGATACATGAGTGATTTTAACGTGACAGATCAAGGACTTGTCTTTTTCACGCCCTTGTGCACGAGAAAGCAGCATGCGGCCAGACCGTCTCAGGCCAGGGCATCCCGCAGCACGGTGTCCTGCGGCTCTGCAGACGTTGCGCGACGATGCACGAAAATGGCTCTGAACCGCAGAAAACGGTGGATGACAAGGGAAACCTGACGCCATGGGTCGGCGGCGCAATCAATCGCCATACCCCGTCACGCACATCATTCCCGCCGGTGGTTCCCCACGCGCTCATGCGGCCCTCGGTGGACCCATCGCATCCGCCATATCCCCGGCAAATCCGGGCAAAAGACCAGATCGTCAGACCATCCGAGACTTCAGGAACAGGCTCTCAGAGTGAGTGTGCGATGGGCCGATAATTCGTTTTCAACAGAGATGCCGATCTGGTAAGGCGCATGACCACCCTCGTCGAGAGACGCAAACCCCTCACCGAGGCCTCCCGGTCCCGCGAAGAGATCGACCACACCGAAAGACGAAGGCAAATCGAACTCCCGCCGGATTTCCACACTCACCTGTATAGCAGGCAATGCGAAAGAGGCCAAAAGGATCGTGGCGGATGGTAACGTCAGGAGTCATGTGTCAGGGAGAGTGGGGTACTGAGTCCCCGAGACCTGTCTTCGTGGATGAAGACCGCGTGGAGGATGCGGTCCATTGATGTCCGGTCCCGGAATGTTCCCATGGGCCGTGTTCGTCTGCGGACCTCGCGGAACCGTCGTTCGATGGCATTGGTGGTCCTGACCTGCCTTCGCCCGGCAAGGGTCCTGCAGCGGAAGCAGGCGAGCAGATCGTCGGGATCGTTGCGCAGGGAAGCGACGGCCCCGGGGCAGATGCCCTGCCAGTGGTCGGCGAAGCGGCGAGCGCCTCCGGGCGGGTGTCCGCGTTCATGACGGCGTGGACGTCGGCCCTGACGGCCTGCCGGTGGGCAACGCGGACCCTGTCGAGGATGTTCCTGATCCTGTGCGCCCGGCACCTCCGGACGGGGATGCCGTGCCGGACGACCGGCAAGGCGGCGAGCAGGCCCTTGCCGCCATCGACGCAAGATCATCCCGAGGCCCTCGCCGGCGGTCCACCGCCTCGGCCATCCGGCCCTCGATGATCCCCGCCGGCGCCTGGCGACCGAGGGGGCGATAACCCTCGCCCCGGTCCAGTCCGTCTGCCTGCATCTCCTTCACCACCTCAAAGGCTTGTGGCAGACTCTCGATCGTTGCAGCTTGCTGTGGCATCGGGGTGCTCCTTCTTGCGGTTGTCGTGAACCACAGGAAGTACCCCACTCCCACCTGACACATAAATCCTTACGTCACCGTGGCGGATATCGTGAATCAGGAAACCCGCTCAAGAATGATGGCGGGGATCCGGGGCAAGGACACCAAACCGGAAATGGTCCTGAGGAGGGCCCTGCATGCTCGTGGCCTCCGATACCGCCTCCACGCTCGCCACTTGCCCGGTCGTCCAGACCTGGTGCTCGCAGGGCACCGCGCTGTCATCTTCGTGCATGGCTGCTTCTGGCACCGCCACGAGGGCTGCCGCTACGCCACGACGCCGGCTACCCGTCCCGACTTCTGGAGAAGGAAGTTCGCCGCAAACGTCAAGCGCGATCGAGACGTACGGCAGGTTCTGGCGTCAGGAGGCTGGAGGGTGGCCACCGTTTGGGAATGCGCGCTTCGCAAGCCCGATCTCGTCACTGCGGCGATCGAGTCCATTATCAGCTGGTTGAACTCGGAGGAAACCCTTCTCGAACTAGGCGCAGATCGTGATTGACGAACGAGCGCCTTGTGGGATCGGAATCGATCCGCGTCCCCCGCTCAGTGGGCTGGAACACCCTTCAGGAGAACCACCTGGACCGCCGCCCAGAAAAAGAGGATGTGAGATCCAGCCATCACGGATCCAGGGACGCCTCGCGCGTCCTTCTGTTTTTGTGGCTTGATGCGATGCGCCGTCGATACCCGTTCAAGTCCTCGCCATGTCCTTCATGACAGGCTGCTGTCCCGGTCTCTAGAACATCGAACCCAGGAAATCGACGAAGAACCACGAAATCACCGGCACCGCATGGTCCTGGAAAAGGTTCAGCGTGAGCGGAGGATACAGAATGGTCAGAGCGATCATCAGGAACATGGTGGCGACGAACGGCAGCGAGCCGGAAATCGTCTCCGTGATGGAACCCCGGCCCCGCACGCCCTGGACGACATACAGATTGATCCCGACCGGCGGCGTGATCAGCGCGGTTTCCAGCAGCATGATCATGATGATGCCGAACCACACCTTGTTGGCGTCGGCGTTCGTCAGCCCGAAATCCTGCTGCGCGACGATCGGCACCAGCAAGGGGGCCGTCAGAATCAACATCGAGTAGGTCTCCATGAAGCATCCGAGGACGACCAGGAAGACGACAATCGCAAGCAGCAATTCGTGGGGCGACAGGCCGAGCGCCGTTATCGCGGCGGTCAACGCCTGGATCACGCCGGCGATCCCCAGGACGAAGTTCAGGAACACCGCGGCCAGAATGATCAGCATGACCATCGCCGTCGTCGTCATCGCGCCTTCGACCGCCTGCGCGATCATGCGCAGCGACAACCGCCCGTGAAAGGCCGCCAGGATCAGCGCAAAAACGACCCCGAGCGACGCCGCCTCTGTCGCGGTGGCAAATCCGGCGTAGATCGACCCGACCACAACGACAAACAGCAATACCGGCGGCAGCAGATCGATCAACGCAACGAAGCGTTCCCGCCAAGTGGCCCGGATACGCTCGCCGCCCCAGTGCGGGCGGGCGAGGCAGGCGATCATCACGGTCAGCATGAACAGGCTGGCGAGCAGGAAGCCCGGCAAGAATCCAGCCAGATACAAGTCCGGCACCGAAGTATCGGTCAACAATCCGTAGACAATCAGGTTGATCGACGGAGGAATGAGGATGCCGAGTGTACCGCCGGCCGCCAGCGTGCCCAGGAAGAGACGTTCGTTGTAGCCGCGTCTGTCGACCTCCGGCAGCGCCACGGTGCTCACGGTAGCCGCTGTAGCCACGCTGGAGCCGGATGTCGCGGAAAACATCGCGCACGCGCCGATATTGGAATGCATCAACCCGCCGGGCAGCCACGACAGCCACTTCGCCAGCGCATCGTACATGCGCTGGGCAATGCCGGAGCGCAACAGGATTTCGCCCAGCAGGATGAACATGGGGATGGCGATCAGGATGAACTCACGGCCGGTCTGCCACAGGTTTTCGGCGATCGCCCGGACCAGCGGCATGGGCGAATAGACTTCGCCGACGAAGATCGCGAGCACGCCGATCGCGGCGGCGACCGGCACGCTGGCGGCCAACAGGACGAGCAGCAGGACAAGGGTGTTTGTCGCCATGTCACACGCCCCTGCGATCGTCGGAACGGGTTCCGCCACCGCTCTCATCCAGAAAGGCGGTCTCGCCGGCGATCTCTTCCTCGCTGCTGCGGCTGCCGATCAGGCCGGCGACGCGGTCGTGCCGCCACACGACCAGAGCGGCGACGGCAAGAACGAACAGGACCGCGCCGGTGAGCAGGAACAGGGCCATGCCGAGGATCCACAGACCTTGCCAGATCCACACCCTGGCCTGAAGCGGCGTGATCGAGCGGGTGTCGTTGGCCCGATGCTCCAGGAACATGTTCACCGAATGCCAGAACACGACGGCAACGAAGCCGACGAGGAGGACCAGCCCGACAACGTCCAGGAAAGATCGCAACCAGGCCGGCAGCCGCAGGTAGACGACATCAATGCGGACATTCGCGCGGTTCAGCAGCGCGAACGGCAGGGCCCACATGGTGCTGACCGCGAAGATGTAGCCCGAGACCTCATCTGCGCCACCGAGGCTCATGCCGAAAAACTTGCGGACCGTGATCTCGACGGTCACAAGTCCGGCCGAGAACAGAATTCCGGCACCCCCGATCCAGATGGCCGACCGGGAAATCCAGGTCAGCAGCCGGACGATCTCGGCGCCGGGCACGTGGTCGTCAGGGTCCGGGCCGCTGCCGGGTGAGGCGACAGAAGACAAGGCATTCCGGGTACCGGGAAACGGACCGGCGGCGGAGTGAACGCCGGCGCCGCTTGCCCGGCTGGGGTCAGCGCGCCTGGTTGGCGATGGTGAGATCGAGAACCTTGCCGATCGTGGCGTTCCAGTCCTTCACGCAATTCGGCCGCTTCTTCAGGCAGCGTTCACCCCAGCGCTTCAGCACATGACTGTGCAGGATTTCGGTTCGCCTGGCGAGATCGGCCTTGCTGGGCGTCACGAGTTTCATCCCGCCCGGCTTGCCCATCGCGCACTCGCCGCCAGTGTTGCAGGACAGGCCCATGGCATCTTCTGCGCCCGTCGTCTTCCACATGCGGTCTTCCAGCATCCGGAATTGCGCGGCGAAGAACGCCTTGGTGGCGGCGTCCAGACTGTTCCAGCGCTTCAGGTTGAAGGCGCCGAAAGAAATACCCCAGCCCACCCGCATGGCATAGGCATGCGTCGCGACCTGGTGCCATTTGGCGTTATAGGCCGGCGTCGTGCCGGTGATGCCGCAGTCGGCGAGCTTCTTTTCCAGCGCCGGCACCACTTCCCCGAACGCGATGGTGGTGGAGATGCCGCCGGCGCCTTCCACGAAGTCACCCAAGGTGGCACTGTAGACGCGGATTTTCTTGCCCTTCAGGTCTTCGATCTTCCCGATTTCGGCGTTACACCAGAACATCTGGCTCGGAAACGGGTAGAGGACCATGAGCTTGGCTTCGAAAACCTCCTCGAACGCCTTCTCCATGATCGGCCGGTATGCATTCACGATGCCTCGCGCCGTGTCGATGTCCTGGGCGACGGCCGACAGGTCCGGCCCTTCGAAGACCGGATCTTCGCCGGCCACATAGCCGATCACGCCAAACGCCATGTCGAACACGCCCAGCTTCAGAAGCCGGGTCATCTCGAAGCCCTTCAGTCCGACTTCGGTAATCGGCTGGATCTTGGCCGTGATCTTGCCACCCGAGGCATTCGGCACGACATCGCGCCAGAACGGGCCTTCGTGTTTCTTGAAGTTGTTCAGATTGCCCCAGGTGCCGACGGCATTGAACGTCTGGGGTTTCAGGTCCTGTGCGTGTGCGGCGGTGACCGCCACGGTGCCGGCGATCAATGCAGCCCCGGCTGCCAGACGTACCCCGTTGATCATCATTCTGGGCATTATAACCTCCCTTGAGATCCTCGACAGGAAATCCGGTTGGGAGAGTCGGCTGGCGCCTGCGCCCAAACTGGATATTTCGCTGCCGCCCGAACCCCGACCGTAGGGGCTGCATGAAAATCAGTCAAATTGATTTTGGGTCTTGCCTGGCTGAGGGGGTTTTGGCGGATGTGGCGTGGCAGGGTTTTGTACTTGTCGGCTTTGCGGTGGTTGAAGCGCCATTCGGTTTCCTTGCGATGGAGGTGGAAGGTGCGCCGAGGCAGTCCCTTGAACTTCGCCAGCCGGACCTTGGCCAGGCCCCGGAAGCCTTCGATGCCGTTGATGTGAACGGTGTCGTTGGTGAACGCGTCCCTGGAATGATCGACGCGGAAGTGACCGTGACCGAGGTCGACCAGGCCGTTGCAACCTCGCCAGCCGTCGGCGTTGATGACGGTACTGGGGTCCACCCGGCCGCGAATGATGCCCTGCAGGGTCGGCCTTGAGCCGTCAGGCACGATCTCGGTGCAGACCTGGCCCTGGCGCTCGAAGACGTGAAGCCTCGCAACTGGTGAGCAGGGGTCGGTTGAGTACACGCAGCGGTTTCGGCGTCGCGCGTGTCGTCGTAGATTGCCGCGCTCGCGGGTTCGCTCTTGAGGGCCGACGTTCCTAGAATGTTGGAATAGTGGGGGACCGGGAGTCTCCTGCCTGCGGACCACTGCTCTCGATGTGAGGTATCACGGGCAGGCGAGCGGTGTACGCCCCGCCAAGGTTGACCCGGGTCCGGTCTGCTGACGCCGCGCCGGGGAAACGGGATATGCGGCGACCGAAGTCGCTTGCATTGTGCACGGTCTTGCCGTACACATGCACGTCATGATTGTCCGTTCGTTTCGCCACCGGGGCCTGCGCCTGCTCTACGAAACCGACTCGTCCCGGCTGCTGAAACAGGACCTCGCAGACCGCGTGCGCGGCCTCCTGGCCGCGCTCGCCCTGGTGGAGAACATGGAGGGCTTCATCCGCGAGGCGCCTCCCGGATGACGGGTCCACCGGCTCTCCGGCGCCCGCCGCAACGAGTGGAGCGTCTCGGTGTCGGGCAACTGGCGGATTACCTTCGAGGAGCGGAACAGCGCCATCGAGCGCGTGAACCTGGAGGACTACCACTGATGAACGACGGCGGCATCAAGATGGGGATGACTCCCCCGCATCCTGGAACCTTCATCCGGATCGAGGCCCTTGAGGAGCTGGGGTTGAGCGTGGCGGCGGCGGCGCGGATTCTCGGTGTGCGCCGCGCGACGCTCTCGGATCTGGTGAACGGCAACGCCTCGCTGTCGCCCGAGATGGCGCTGCGGGTCGAGAAGGCATTTGGCCTTAGCATGGACCTGCTACTTCGGATGCAGGCATGGTACGATGCGGCGCAGATGCGCGCGCGCGCCGACGAGATCGATGTCCGACGGTATCAGCCGGCATGATCGCCTCGCAGCGGATTTTTTTCGATCATACGTCAGGCACCGCATGACCCCACTAGCGCCGCCTGTTCTACTCAAGTGCATGATTCCATGCAGAAAATTCCCTACCTGTCCCGTTTGACATGGCCGAATCGCACTTCCAAATGGTCTCTCGGGTGCGCAGCGTTGCGGGAGGTGCGAGGGGATGTCGGAGAGCGAGGATCGGGGTATTGCCGTCATACGGGGGGCGAACGACAATGGCGAAGCAGAAGCACGGGTCGATACCGCCGTGCTGACGCTCGCCCGGCTGATCGGCCGGCGCATCGCGCGCGAGGAATTCGACAGGCGCGACGCGGTCAACGACAATGCGCCCGCCAGCGAGGCTGGCGAGCAATAGGAGATCGGAAGCCATGATCCTGCGCTGCGCGCTCCATGCCCGCTACTCGTCGGACCAGCAGCGGGCGGCGTCGGTCGAGGACCAGTTCCGGGTCTGCCGAGAGCGCGCGGCGCGCGAGGGCTGGAAGGTGGTCGGCGCCTGCAAGGATTCCGCCATCTCGGGCGACAGCATGATCCTGCGTCCCGGCATCCAGGCGCTGCTGGAGGATGCAAGGCGGGGCATGTTCGGGATCCTGGTCGCCGAGGCGCTCGACCGGGTGAGCCGCGACCAGGCCGATGTGGCGACCCTCTTCAAGCACCTGCGCTTCGCCGGGGTGACGGGGGTGACCCTGGCCGAGGGGGAGATCAGCGAGCTCCATGTCGGGCTCAAGGGCACGATGAACGCACTGTTTCTGAAGGACCTCGCGGCAAAGACGCATTGGGGGCTGCGCGGCCGGGTGGAGGCCGGCAAGTCGGGCGGCGGTGTTGCTTCTCGGATTATCTGACCAGGAGTTTCCCGGATTATTTCGGGCGGCATGCAGAGGTATTTCCCGGACTGTTCGGTCCCTTTCGGCAGGGATAGATGGTACTGTGGTGTCGGAGAGTTGTCGTCGCGTCAAGCCGCTTTGCGGCTCCTCCGCTTCGCTGCGGCCCTTCGGGTGACCTGCCGCCGTCCTTCCGCCGGTGCGCATCCATGGCCTTAAGCGGAGCTTTCAGCCATGGGCCGAACGCTCGACGCATTTCGTTGCGGGCGCCTGACAGTCGGTGGGGTGGTTCCCGCGAGCGGTTCCGCCTTGAACTCCTAGGGATGAACGGAACCGGGAGGCGGGAACCGGGCTGTATCTAGAGAGCGGCTGCCGTTAGCGGCCGGCGTAGTCTTTTCGGACTGGCGTATGATGAGGCTGTAGCGGCCCTCGGCATCGTGGCGGACGCGGCCCTCGCGGACGAGTTTTTGCAGGGCATCGCCGACAGTCTTGTGCCGAGTAGCGGCACGTTCCCGGATCTGGCGCTGCGAGAGGGGCGTTTCGGCTTCGGTGAGGGCCTGGACGATGCGCTGTTTGGGTTGTTTCGGGCGCGGCGGTGTCGAGCTGGCGCAGTCGCAGGCCCCTTGCCTTGGTCGGTAAGTTCGATTTCGATGTCGTTGAGGCCGGGGGCGGCGCGATGCTCGACGATCATGAAGATCTGCCTGTCGCGGCGTCGCAGGTAGAGATTGCTGTCTCCCCAGGCATGCAGCTCGCTGCTCCTCCGCAGCGCCTGTCCAGGCCTTGTGGCACCGCTTTTGCGAGCGTGGTGGACGAGCAAGACGGCGGCCTGGAAGCGACGTTGTATGTCACGCAGGAAGCCGAGGATGGGAGCGACCTCTGCGACGGTATTTTCGTCCCTGATTCCCTGACAGGCGCCGAGCCTGGGAGGGATCGAGGCTCGGCAGGTGGATTTTCCATTGGCGCGATGGGGAACTGGCGTGATTGCCTTCGACGTAGGGTCAGGTCGGGCAGATTCACCGTCTGGAGGCGTGTCTTGCCGTTCGGCGGACGAGCGGGCGGCTCCGGGCCTGCCGGTCTGGACCGGGGACAGGGGGATCGACGCCGGGGTCTGCCATTCGAGTTGGACGGCGGCGTGACAGAGCCGGTCGAGCCGCCGGCACCGGCCGCTGCGCACCCGCCTTCCGACGGCGCGCACCAGATGGCGGATCAGGGGCCGCAGGCCGTGACGCCGGGCGCGGGCCGGCAGCAGTTGGTACGGCACCGCGCGGAGCAGCATCCGGGCGCGCTTGCGCCGGTCGGTGAGGCTCACCGGGCAGTCCCGGCCCCGCTCCCGGCAGCAGGCGTTGTCCGCGCGCCGCCACACCGCCACATCGCGGTCAGGCTGCTCGCGCCAGCCCCGGGCAACATCGACGCCGCCCGGATGCAGCCGCCCGCGCGCCCACAGCGAGCCGATGAACACCCCGTGCAGCCAGTACCGGCGCGCGCCGTCGTCGTCGCGCACCGCCTCCTCGTGTCCAGCCACCGCCGGCAAGGCCTCGACCTGCCCCTCGTCCATGCGCGCCAGACACGCGCCAGGACGCCGGCCCGAGGGCACATGGCCAGGGCCCGAAAGACGCTGGCCGACCCGACCCGCGCGCAGGGCGTCCAGGTCCGACAGCGCCCCGTTGCCCGCCGCCAGCGAGGCGATCAGGCTCCACAGCGTCTCCGCGTCGCTCGCGCTGCCTGACCGATACCGAAGACAGCGCCCGCGGCAGACCAGGCCGATCCGCCATCTGACCCGGCACCGGCCAGCCACCGAAGCCGCCAGGCTGCGCGTCGGTGAAGTCGATCGCGACTTCGGGAGGACGGGGAAGCAACCTGCTCATGGCGCACCTGCGAGGTGATCGAATGCTCAACGGCAATATCGCCGATTTCGCCCGCAGTGTGCGCACTTTCCACGGGCAGGCCAAAGCCTTGTCCGGGAAGCAGGCCCCGTACCAGATCGGCCAATGCTGTCAGTACACCCTTGGACAGGCTGCGGCGGAATCCTGCCGCCTTGCCGGCCGACTCGATGGCGAAATCCGTCAGTGTCGTGCGATGGCGTGAGTTTTCTCTGATGAGTAGCGGTTCCATCAGCCCCACCGCTTCGCCCCTGTCGGCAACCTCGGAAGCCGGTTTCATCGAGGTTCTGCAGGCAGACGATGAAGAAGTCCGGGTGCGGCGCCACAAGCCCGTGGGGCGCGAGGCGATCGGCGCCAGGGACTGGATGCCGAATGAGGGAAGGCCGACGATGCGGATCGTGCGGTTCACGGATGGGTTTCTCGGCGACGAGGTCCTGACCGTGCCTGTCGAGCATGTTCCCGTGAACGTCTTCGGCGTCGCCGGGACGATCACGGACTGTTTCCGGCATCGCCGGAAGGTCGGGCTGACGATTGCATTGGAGCGTCTGCGGGAGGTGCTCCGGCATGCGGCGCGTGGCGGCGTCGCCACGGTGGTCCGCCCGTCTATCGAGGCGTTCACCGCCCATGCCTGGGGAGGCCGGAAACACAGGGGCCTCGGCTCGGGCCCGTCTCCGCTCCCTGCGACCCTCCGGGAAACGGTCCGACAGGCCGATCTCGAAACGCCGGTTTCGGATCGGGCAATGCTTCGGCATGATGAAGCGCCGCTTCGGGTTGCACTGCGCCCGATCCTTCGGCCGCGCCGGGACACACGCCCGACCGGCAATCGCGGCTATCGGGCAGAACCTCCCCAGGCCGCCAGCAGGATCACCCGCAACCCGCCAGCCCCGCCATTGCATGACCCCACCGACAGAACCGCTGTGGCCGCCTGAAGGGCGGTGAGAGCGGCGGCGAAGGACCGCACCCACTCGCGGACCTTGCCCTCCGAAATCCTCGAACGTTTCGCGGACTTGTTTTTCATTGCCATGCCTGACCTTGACACACATCACAGCAACCTCAGCCAGGCAAGACCCTTGATTTTCATCGGGTTCGGCGTCCGGCGACAAACGCATCTTGCAACACCCCGTGCACAAGGCCGAACTCGCCGACCCTGCATCCGACTACTTCGCCGGGATTTCCTCAACCGGCGCCAGGGCCGGCTCGATTTCTTCACCAACATGTCCGAAGCCGGACTGAAACGCACGGAGCAAGTCGACTTACGCCCGTTAGCCTGAGGAATCCGAGCCGTTCGCCCGCCCTTTCAATCCTCCTCATGTCCGGATTCGTTCGCATCTCTGGATTCCACGATCCGCCATCGGGCACGGAAAATGCTTTTGTCTTCTTCCCGTCGCCTGCCGAAGGGCCGAGGGCACGGATTTTCGGTCCGGTCCCGATCACCTTGGGGTTTTCGAGCGGTCATGCCGTGAAGCGAGTACTGCGGGGAAGCCGTTGCCCAAGCTCGACATGCAGCACCGATCGCGGTGGAGCATGGCTGCATCATGGTTTCCGCCAACTCCGACCTCAACCGGTTCGCCGGAGCTTCAATGGCGTCACCCGGTGCGCTCCGACGGCATGCAGGTTGGCCGACCTGCAAGACAGGCGACAATCGCTGCTCGACCGCCACGCCGCCCTTGCAGCCGTTCGGCCATCCCATGGCCAAGCGTCTGCAAATCCCCTCCTCCGACGAAGGACAGCAGCGAGAAAGGCGCTCGCGGAGAGGTGCGATCCGTCCGTCCAGGCCAATACGCTGCACCGCCCACCGGACAGGTCGCGACATCTGGCGATCATGCGCCGCTTCTTCGACGACGGATCGCGCGAACGGCATTACGGACCATGGCCAGCAGCAACAGCCCTGCTCCAAGTGTCTGGTAAATCGGACCCATCCAGCCCTTCGCCGCCGTAAAGGCTGACGCCCAGGCTACCTGTGTGGCGCCGATATCAGGATACCGAACCAGCATGGCCGCAATCTGAGCGTTCTCTGCCAGGTCCCAGAGTCCCGCGGCAACCGGAACGAAAGCCAGCCACCAGGTCCCCTCGGTGAGCCGGAAGCGGTAGATCAGACCGGCGAAGAGAGTCACGTACGAGATTGGGAACAGCGTATCCAGCAGGACGCTCGACCAAGCGTATGTCGCCCTTCCGTCCGGCCCGTACTGCGCCATCAATGCCATGGCCTCGTCGTACGAGTAGCCCGGCTTCAAGTCGAGCAACTGGCCGTCGACCGGGAGATTGGGGAACACCAGGATCAGGAACACCGCCGTGGCGGCAAAGGTCACAGCCAGCGTGCCGGTTCGACCGGCGAAGGCAAAATACGTTCGCATGGAGGCATTTCCTGAATCTGTTGGCAAATATCGCGAAAATGGATGTCATGAGCTTTCGGGCAACGAAACCGTTGCAGGATGGTCGCGGCGGCAGCGATCAAGGCCGGGGATGCGATGATCCCGCAACGGGACCGCGCTGCGCGACCACGGGTGGTCAGCCGGACGACGCTCGCCTCGGCACGTCTGGTTCGGGCCGGACTGTCTGCGCCACCCACCGGTGAGGCGCTGCCGCCCGGAGCAGCGCGACGCAGACGGCGTGCCCATCCCCTTGCGCCGGGAGCGATCCGGCAAGCGCCCGTCCGCCTCGAAGCAGCCGGAATCCTAGTCTGCGGCCTAGTTCATCGGCTGCCGGACTTGCGTCCACTTCTGAAAGATCGGTTGTTTCGGTGGCTCCAGATGGGTATCGTGCATGCAACGGGCCTTGAGATCTTCCACGGTGCCGCCGGTATCGAACAGCTTCACCTCGCCGCGGCTGGTCGCCATGCGGTTGCGCAGGTCCGCGGTCGCCCGTTCGTCAACGGACAGGTCGTCGTTCAGCACCACACCATAGCGTTTGGCCCCGTCCCTGGTCACCAGACCGCGTTTTGTATCCAGCGCCACCCGTTCGGCATCGCGCTTCAGGGGATCGCCCCAGCCGCCGCCGCCCCAGGTGTTGAAGTAAAGCGTGTCGCCCGCTTCCACCTTGACGCGGTCGCACTTGCTTTCCATCCACTCCTGCGTGCCGTCGCGTCGGATCATCAACTTGTTGCTGCGCTGGCCGGGCTGGCCACCGTTGACGCCCCATGGATGGGTAAGCCAGCGGTCGTCATGGATGGAAATCTCTCCGGGCTCCAGAAACTGATAGCCCATGGAGAGGCCGTTGCCGCCACGGTGCAGGCCCGGGCCGCCGCTGTCGGCGATCGTCTCGTACCGGACGATCCTGAGCGGAAAATAAGCTTCCAGGAACTCGTTCGGCACGTTGGTGAAGCTGGGCCACAGCGAGTGGCCGTCAGGTCCGTCGCCGGCCGGCCGACCCGGAACACCGCCGAAGCCGATCTGATAGAGTTGATACCACTCGCCCTCCTTGTCGTGACCCGAATACATGAAATGCGGGCTGTCCGAGAAACCGGCCGCGCACAAGGCATCCGGCGATCCCTGGCCGAGCAGGCCCGACATGATGTCAAAAATCCGCGCCAGCATGTGTGTCCGCGAACTCAGCGCCGCCGGACGGATCGGTTTCAGGATTGTTCCGCGCGGGATTCGGACGTCGACCAGGTCGTAGAAGCCATCGTTGAACAGGATCTGCGGATCGAAAATGTTGATGAAGAAGGATCCCAGGAACATCTTGAACATCTCCTCGTTGAGGAGAAAGTTCACCGAACTGATGGATTGCGGGTCAGTTCCTTCAAAATCGAAAATGACCCGCTTCCCCTCGCGCCACATCGTGCAGGCGATCTTGTACGGCCCCATGCCCAGGCCGTCGTCGTCGATGAAGTCCTCGAAATACTGCGGCGCTTCCGGGATCACCATCTGCAGGATTTCCTGCATTGCCCGCCTGTTGCGGTCGAGCATTTCCTGCATCGCGTTGTGCAGGACATCGACGCCGAACCGGTCTGCCATCTCGACGACACGCCGCTCTGCAAGACGCAGCGCCGCCACGATGGCGTTGAAGTCCGACCGGTTCCAGTCCGGCAGACGGCAGTTGCGCAGGATGAGTTCGAGGATCTCCTCGTTGAGTGCGCCGTTCCTGTAGATCTTTGTCGGCGGGATCTGGATTCCTTCCTCGAATATCTGCGCGGCATCCGTAGGCAGGCTGCCCGGCACCTTGCCGCCAATATCCGTCATGTGTCCGAACATGGCGGCCCAGGCGACGATCCGGCCGTCGATATAGATCGGCATCATGGTCAACCAGTCGTTCAGGTGGCTGATGGCACCGTTGCAAAAATACGGATCGTTGGTGAGGAAGATGTCGCCTTCCTCGATGTCGCCGTCATAGCCCTGCTGGAATCCGTGGAAGAACGAACCGAACTGGCCAACCACCATCTTGCCGTCAGCATTCGCGATCATCGGGAAAGCGTCGTGTTGTTCGCGAATGCCCGGCGACATGGCGGTTCGGAACAGGACCGCGTCCATTTCCGTCCTCGCGTTGCGCATGGCGTTCTCGATGATATCGAGGGTGATGATGTCCAGATCGACCTTCTTGAAGGGCGTCGTATTGCTCTGGATGACGCGTGCTGGCATTGCGCTGCCCTCCCCTAATGGCCGGCCGGCGTGATGAGGATGTTGCCCACTTCATCCACTTTGCCGACGTGATCGTTGAGAATCATGGTGGTGGAGTCCATCTCGGTAACGACGGCGGGGCCGGCGATCCGATCGCCGGCCTTCAAGGACAGGCGATCGAAAATCTTCGCCGCATGCTCCCGGCCGTCAACATACACTCCGGTCTGCTCGTAGGCCGCACCCGAAGGATCGCCGTTGCCGTGGTCAAGCTGGTGCGCTGTCGCCGAGCTCTCCCGGCCCTGGACCAGGGCGCGAAGGTTGTAGCTTTCGTGCATGGCATCGAGCCTGAAGGTGAAGAGCTGCTCGTGCATCGCATCGAAGCGGCGCGAGACTTCCCGGAGGCCGCCTTGCGCAAATTCTTCCGGCGCGATGTCGACGGTCAGCTGCATGCCTTGTCCGTGATAGCGCAGGTCGATCTGATACAGCGTCGTCTGTTCGTTGCGCGGCACGCCCTCTGCATTCAGAGCCTCCGCCGCCTGTCGCATCAGGCCTTCCAGTTGATCGGCCACCTCGGCATCTGACGTTTCGTCGAACCGGCGCACGAATGTTCGCGAAGCCTCGTCCCGCACCCGGGTCGTCGCGTCTCCATGGGCGCACAGCACGCCCGGACCCGGCGGAACGATCACCGGCCAAGAGCTCATCAGCTTGCCCAGCGCGTTGGCGTGCAGGGGTCCGGCGCCACCAAAGCCGATCAAGGCAAAGTCACGCGGATCAAAGCCCTTCTCGACCGACACCAGCCGCAGGGCGCCGAACATGTTCTCGTTGACGATGTCGATGATTCCTTCGGCGGCGGCCTTCACAGGCATGTCCATTGCCTTGGCGATCCTGGACACCGCCGCTTCGGCGGCCTTGACATCCAGCTTCATGTCGCCGCCCAGGCGGGCATTGGCAGGCAGATAACCCAGGACGACGTTTGCATCCGTGACGGTCGGATCGCTGCCTCCCTTGCCGTATGCCGCCGGACCGGGTTCGGCACCTGCGCTCTGGGGACCGACGCGCAGGGCCCCGGTCAATTCCGGGACATAGGCAATCGAGCCGCCGCCGGCGCCTACGGTGCGAACGTCGACGGAGGACGCGCGCACGGTGACATCGGCCACACGGGTCTCGCGTCGTGTTTGCGCCACGCCGTCCTGGATCAGCGCCACATCCGTCGAGGTACCGCCCATGTCGAAGGTCAGCAGTTGGTCAAAGCCGGCTTGCCTGGCCATCCAGATGGCGCCGGACACGCCGCCGGCCGGTCCGCTCATCAGCAGGTTGACAGGTGTGGCCTTGGCTGCCTCGGCGCTCGCCAGACCACCGTCGGAGCGGAGGATGTGAAGCTGGACGCCATTCATTCGGCGATCCAGCTCGGACTTCAGGTTTTCGACATATTTCGAGACGACCGGCCGGATATAGGAATTTACAACCGTTGTTTCCGTCCGTTCGTACTCGTACATCTCCGGGACGACTTCGGAGGAGATGGACACCGGTATGCCCGGCAGCATCTCCTCGATGATCCTCCGGACCCGTTGTTCGGTGACCCCGTTTGTGTAGGCGTTCAGGAGCGAGACGGTCATCGCCTCGATGCCTTCCCCATGCAGCTTCCGCAAGTCGCGCCGCAACGTCTCTTCGTTCAGCGGATCGACAATCTCGCCCCTTGCCCCCATGCGCTCGTCGGCTTCAAGCGTCAGTTCCAGCGGCGCGAGCGGATCGGTCTTGTTGAAGATCACCCAGCCCCCCAGGCCGCCGGGCACATAGGATCGGGCGATCTGGAGGGTCTGCCTGTAGCCCTTGGTGGTCACCAGACCGACGCGCGCGCCGCTCCCTGTCAGCACGGTGTTGGTGGCGACCGTGGTGCCGTGCATTACCGATCCGATGGCCGACGGTTCAATTCCGGCGATGGCGCAAATGCGCTCGATTCCGTTCAGGACACCGCGCGAAGAATCGTCGGGCGTCGAAGGCACCTTGGCCGTGAAGGTCTGTCCGGTCGCATCTTCGATCAGCAACAGATCGGTGAAGGTGCCGCCCACATCGACGCCAAGCCGGTAGCCGCCCCCCGTGTCGAGACGCCGTCGGGGCGTCGCCGTCGGGGCGGGGCGCCGTTGCGGCGCCGGCGCCGCTGCGGTGTTTCTTGCTTCGTGAACGTCGTCGGCCACGATGCTGCCGTTGCGGCCGGATCTTGCCGACGCGTCGCGCCCGACCTCCGGGGTTGGCGTGCCGTGCTCCGGCCGGGTCGAGGTCCGGACTGCCGGGGCTGACGTCGTCGGCATGGCCGTTGCATCAGGTTCTTCGGCGCCAGCGGCGTCGCCCTTTCCAAGCCTGTCGATCTGCTTCTGGAGATCGTCAAGCTTGCTGTCAAACCAGCTTGTCGGGTCATTTTCGGAACTGGTCATCGATTCTCTCTTGCGGTTGGACGGTTGGTGCCGGTTTCGGCCGTGCGGGTCTTCCATCCGGTCGATCGCGGACTGACAGATCGGTCACGTCCGCATGGCGCACCCGACATCGCACAGGTTGTCCCGGTGCGAGCGTTCGTGCCGGTCGCCGACGCAATCTTCCGGCACCGCCCTGATCTTCCAGCAGGGGGTGTCCCGCCCGGTCCCGGAACAAGCGGCATGGCATGGGGCGACCGGGACGTCTGCAGGCCGCGCAACATCCGGCAATCGCGCCGTATTGCGCACCGCGCGATCAATCGGAGACGCGCCGCAAGTGCGCTGATCACAGCTGGTCACAGACATGCGTCGAGGCATCAACGTTCATGATCGCTCCCACAGGGGCCATCCGGGGCCACGTTCCGCAGAAAACCAGATTGCGCCGGTTGTGTCCAAGCCATTTGGCAATCTCGACGGAAACCGCTAACTTTCGACGGCCCGCTGGTCCGGGCGCTTTCCTGCCAACCGTCTTCCGGGATTCATGGACAACAGGTCTGCGGCCTTTCTTGAAGTGATGATCGGCATCGCCGTCGTCGGTGTGCTGGCATTTGCCGTCTTTCTGCTTGCTGGTCGTATTCGCATGGCCACTTCCGCCGGAGCGCGGTCTCTCAACATTCGCTGGCCGCAGGTCGTTCTGGCGGTCATTCTGCTGGTTGTGGTTGCGCTGGCGTTGTTGTGGCAGTTTCCGCCGCTGGATGGAAGCAGCGGCCTTGCCGCTGGCGGCAGTTGGCGCGTCGATCCGGACGCGTGGACCTATTTCACCATCATGCTGGTCGTCGCCGGCGCGGCAGTGCTGATCTTTCTGGCGGCACTGACGATCCGGTCGAATCCCCGGCTGGCAAAGGGTCTGGCGGAAGAAGATGATGATGATGCCGACGCCGCCGTGCCGGCCGCAGTCGAAACGCCGTCGGCAGCGCGTCTGCTCGGTCTGGCGCTGCTCGTCATCGCCATCCTGTTGCTGACGTGGATCTACCTGACGCCCGATCTTCGGTTCGTCCTGATGAAGCAGGTGCTGTACCCCGTGTCACTGGCCGTGGCCGTCGTCATGCTGTTCGACAAGGCAACACGGGCCTGGAGCGCCAAGAACGGCGGCGAGACGTTCAGGGAATGGCTGCTGTGCGACCTCATGGTCTTTCTGCTTGTCCTCGGCTTCCTGAACCTTCACGAATTGAAGGCCGGAGCAGGGTACGAAGCCTTCCTGTGGGATCTGATCCACCTGGTCGCGTTTTTCCTGGTGTTTTGGCTGCTGGACCGCAAGCTGACGCGGGTCCGTTTCCTGATTGCATACCTGTACCTCACGCTGCTGCCGGTCCTGCTCCTGATCTGGCGGGCAGCCCAAGATGTCGAGACGCCTGAAGATGCCGAATGGTGGGGGACGATCTGGCCGATGTTCTTCCTCGGCGTGATCTTCTTCGTACTCGAGTTGATCGCCGTGATCGCCTCCAGCGACCGGAAGAAGCAGGCCATCCCGTCGATCAAGGACGCGCTGTATGTGATCCTGGTGGCCATTGCGCTGATTGCCGCTGTGCCGACAACGGCGGCATCGTAGGCGGCAATGAGCGATTTCCCCTGGATGTCCGCCGCTGTGATGGCAGACGACATTCGATCGGGGCGCCTTGGCCCCGTTGAAATCACCCGGGCCTATCTTGACAGGATCGACCGGCTGAATCCGCAGTTTCATGCCTATGTGTCTGTCTATCCGGACCAGGCGCTGCAGGCCGCCAAGGTTGCGGAAGCGGCCGTCGCCCGCGGCGACAGTCTCGGGCCCCTTCACGGCGTGCCGCTGGCGATCAAGGACCTCTTTCTCGTCGCCGGGATGACGCGCACCTGCGGTTCGAAACTGGTCCGGGAGAACGCCGGCCCCGTGGACGCGGCGTCGGTCGCGGCTTTGCGCAAGGCCGGCGCGATCTTTCTGGGCATGGCCAACCTGCACGAGTTTGCCTTCGGTCCCACCGGCATCAATCCGCATTTCGGTACGGCCCTGAACCCGTGGGACGCCACGAAAGTGTGCGGCGGATCGAGCAGTGGCTCGGGTTGCGCCGTCGCGGCCGGGCTCGGAGCGGGTGCGATGGGAACCGACACGGGCGGCTCCGTGCGCCTGCCGGCGGCATTGTGCGGCATCGTTGGACTGAAACCGACCCATTTGCGAATCAGCCAGGACGGCATCTATCCCCTGGTCGGTGAATTCGACACCGGCGGCCCCATGGCGCGTTGCGTAAGGGACGTCGCGGCGATGATGGCCGCTCTCGACCCGGCCGGCGGATTTGACCGATACGCTCCCGCGACCAGCCTGGCCGGTATCCGGATCGGCGTTCCCGAAGCGCTGTTCGAATCAGGCGTCCATCCGGAAATCTGCGCGGCCGTGCGCGGCGCACTTGACGCGATGGAGACGCTGGGTGCCGGCGTGGAGGTCGTTGCCCTTGATTTTGCAGACAAGGCCCTGTGCGCCTGGAACACGATCACGCTGGGCCGGGTCAACGCCCTGCATGGCGCGCGGGCAAGTACCGCCGGCAACAGGCTGTCGCCGGATGTTCGTGATCGCATCAGGGCCGGACGTCACATTGCCCGCGATCAGATCGACGAGGCATTGACAGTCCGCAAGACGGTTCATGTCGACATGGCCGGCGTCATGGAAACGCATGATGCGCTTGTCATGCCCACCACCCCGCTTCCGGCGGTCAACGCCGACGACGGGCGCGGTGATCTGGGTGGAAGAACGATTGATGGCGCTACCGTACTCGGGCGCCTGACTCGCCTGGCGTCGTTCACCGGCCAGCCGGCCCTTTCGCTTCCCTGGGCACTGACAACGATGCGGCTTCCGATCGGCGTACAGATGATCGGGCGATGGAACGCCGACGAACAACTCCTGGAACTTGCCGGGGCCCTTGAAGCCGCCGGCGGCTGGAAGTTCCAGCACCCGGAGATCTGATGGCGACCGCGGATGCCAGAACGGGCTGCCGGCAGCCAGCGCTGCCTCCGGATTGGCAGCTGGTCGAAGGTCATGCGGCAAAACAGCGCGAATCCGGGATCGCGCCGCCGTCACAACCGACGATCGGCGCAGGACCAGGGGCCGTATCCGGATGAACCCGACGCCCTGCTCATGGCGGCTCCGCCCTGACTTCGAGCAGGTTGCGCGCCTCGCGCCCGCAGGCGACGGCGACCAGATGGACGGACTGCCCGCGATACCTGTCGGCGTAGCCCCGGTCCCGCATCTGGGCGAACGCGGCATCAAGCGCCGCCTCGGCATCGTCCGCACCCTCCGCCATCTTGAACTCGATCACGAACACCTCGTCCCCCAGGGGAACCACCATGTCGGCCCGCCCGTGGCTGGTGGCCTCCTCCGAACGCACATCCACCCCGACGGCCCGGAAGCACATGTGCAGGAGACTGGCGTACCACGCCTCGTGGCGGGCCAGATCCCCCGTCGCGTGCCACTGGTAGGGAATGCCGGCCAGCCAGGCCTTCAGGGTCGCCGCAAAGCCTTCGAAGTCGCTGGTCTTCAGAAGCGCACAGAGACCGCGCCCCTGTCCCGCGGCTTCCGTGACCGTCTTGCCCAGATGCTGCAGCAAGCCCCGGTTGAGACTGATGCGGACTTCCTGATTGGGATAGTCCAGACGGTAGAGCGTGTCGAACCCGTCCCGGCGCTCCTCCGTGATCGTCAGGTAGCCGGTCTGGAACAGCAGGGCCTCGGCACTGATGTCGTCCACGTCGAACCGGGAGACCAGGGACCGGTCGACCAGGCACCCCTCCAGGTCCATCGGGCTGACGGACTTCTCCTTCAGCGTCTCGAACAGAAAGCGCGGCGAGCCGGTCTCGAACCACCAGGGGCGGAACTCGCGGCTGTCGAGCAGCAGCAGCACGTCGAAGGGATTGTAGAGACGTGTCTCCCCGCGCCAGCGATAGCCGTCGTACCAGGTGCGGATCTCGTCCCGGTCCAGACCGTCGAGTTCGGGGGCGAACACCGTGTCGATGTCCTCGTCCGTGTAGCCGCAGATCGTCGCGTAGCGCGGATCGAGGCTGATGTCCTTCAGATTGTTGAGACCCGAGAACAGGCTGACCTTCGAGAACATGCTGATGCCGGTGACGAGGACGAAGCGGACATGCTCCGCACTGTCCTTGATGATGCCGTAGAAGCCCCGCAGGTAGTCCCGGTTGGCCGTCGCCAGTGCCGGGTCGCGGAGCGCGTCGAGGATCGGCTTGTCGTACTCGTCCACGAGGATCACCACCCGTCGGCCCGTGGCGCGATGGAGACGGTCCAGCAGGTCCAGGAGGCGTTCCGGCGCGGTGCGGCAGACAGCCGCCGAAAGCCCCGCATTGCGTTCGATGACGTCCAGTTGCGCCATGATGTTGCGCTCGATGTCCGCCGGTTCATCGTACTTCCCGCCAAAGCTCAGGCGCAGGACGGGATGGGTGACAGACCAGTCCCGGTGCGGATGGATGGCCAGGCCCTCGAACAGTTCCTTCCGCCCCTCGAACAGCGCCTTGATCGTGTCCACCAGAAGGCTCTTGCCGAACCGGCGCGGGCGCGACAGGAAGTAGTGCCGGCCCTCGTCCACCAGCTGCCGGATCAGCGGCGTCTTGTCGACATAGTACAACCCCTCGCTCCGGATCGTCTCGAAATCCTGGATGCCGATGGGCAGGCGTTCAGAGGTCATGGGTCGCTCCCGTGGCGGCAAGCACACCCTTCAACTTCCTTTCCTGTCATGTCGAAACACCTTCGTCACTATCGTCGTCCGGATGGATGATTGTCTTCCGAGAGGGATCGCCAGTCTTCGGTTGCCGGAACGGCACTGATTCATCCTTGTCACAAGGACATGGTCGGTCGTTGCTCACATCAACACTCGTGATTTGATTGCCTTGTCAATGAATTTCAGGGTCGTGACATTCTCGGGGAGAGGCCGACTCCCTGCCCGAGCCGGTCCTCAAAGCGATGTCGGGATCGATTTCCAGTCGGAGTCCAACGCACGATATCGCCGGGACGCCGGGCGGTCCTCCGGCTCGACTTTTTTCATGCACCCCTGCCGGTTCCGTGCGTCTTCGTGGCGGCAGCAATTCAATGGCTCTACCGTGGTCGCATTGTCCGAGCCGGGCAGGCCGGACGGATCAACGGGATGCAGGGCATGAAGCGGGGCATCGGGCCGATCGAAGCGCGATCGCCGAAGCTCCAGTTCGACGTCCCGGGTTGAGGCCGGGGTTTTCAAATTGACCCGCTGACGAAAAAGCGGCTGATTTGCCTTTTTGGGACAGGTTCGTTTAAGTACCCACAGCGGATGAATGGCAGGTCGGTCGGGATGCCGGGCTGTCTGGCAAGGGAGAGACGCTAATGAGCGGTTGGGGGTGGTTTTGGACGCTCGTCGGCTTTCTGGTCTACATCGTCGTTCTCATCTTCCTTTTCTTCTACAAGCCGTTTGAAGAGCTGTTCAGTTTCGTCATCAAGAACACGACCTATGACAATGTCTTGTTCTGGGCCGCGATCCTGACCGGTATTGTCGGCTTCTGCGGCTATCACTGGCGCGCCTACAGGCTGTTCATCGTCGACCAGCGCAACATGGAGGGCATGGTGCTCAGTTCGCTGCGCGGCTCCACCTTCATCGCCATCATGATAAGCGCTGGCGCCGCGCTGCAATCGGTCCAGACGCTGATCGTCTATCTGGTGCGCGAAGAGGTCGTGCTGGGGCCTGATCTGGGCAGACGTCTGGCGGCGATCCTCGCCCTGATCGTCCTGACCGGGGTTTTTGCCGTCATTTTCTGGTTGTTGCGGCTGGTTCGCCTGCACGCCGAACGAACCTGATCGTCGCGGCACAGGATTCCCGAAAGGGTGCAGCTTTTCTGTTTCCTGCGTCATTGTTGACAGCTATGGTGCGATCAGGTTGCATCGGTCGTGACGCAGCCAGAGTTGTTTTTCCGGCTCTGCCTCCGGGTCATCGCTTCGATGATCCGGCTCCGGGACTGGCCGCGGAGTGACGAAAACGAACGACTGAAAAGGGAGATACCAGAGGATGACCGCACTGACCAAACCTACAATGCACGAAACCAGAACCGGCCTGTCGCGACGCCGTTTCGTGCTTGCCGCTGCAGGCTCGGCGGCCGCGGGTGCCACGCTGGGCGCACCGGCCATCGCATACGCCGCCGAAACCATCCGGACGATCGGTCTCGGTGTTTCGATCATCAATGAAATCCAGAGCAGGGCGTCAAAGGACACCGGGCTCCGCGTCCGCGGCCAGGCTCTGGGTTACGGCGCGCTGTTCGGAAAGATGCTGAACCAGAACAGCACCTACGAGATCACCGAAGGCTACTTCAACGACATGGATGTCATGATTCCGTCGAAGGCCTGGCAGCCGATCGACACCGGGCGGATCAAGAATTGGGACAGGATATCGAACCTGTGCAAGACCGGCGCCCTGACCCCGGGCTCCAGCAAGGGCCAGGGCGATGCGCCGTTCCGCCACCTGTGGCTGAACAAGGACGGCTCCCGGGCGAGCGGGCCTTCCCGGTACGTGTCCATGATCCCGACGTTCCACAACGCAGATTCCCTGGGCTACAACCCGGAGGAAACCAAACGGAAGATCGAAAGCTGGGCCGAGTTGTTCAGCGCCGATTTCAAGGGCAGGGTTGCCTTGCTGAACGTGCCGCAGATCGGCACCATGGATGCTGCCATGGGCGTCGAAGCCATGGGCTTCATGAAGTTCGGCGACAAGGGCGACATGACCAAGGCCGAGATCGACAAGCTGGTCGGCTTTCTGATCCAGAAGAAGAAGGAAGGTCACTTCCGCGCCTTCTGGGAAACCTTCGGACAGTCGGTCAACCTGATGGTCTCCGGCGAAGTCGCGCTGCAGAGCATGTGGTCCCCGGCCGTCACGGCCGTGAAGGCCGAAGGCGTGCCCTGCGTCTATGCGGCGCCAAAGGAAGGCATGCGCGGCTGGCATGGCGGGATGGCCATTTCGTCGAAAGTCACCGGCAAGAAGCTGGATGCCGCCTACGACTACATCAACTGGTGGCTGGATGGCTGGGCCGGCGCGTTTGTCGCGCGTCAGGGCTATTACATGTCCAACTTCAACGAGGTAAGGCCGCATCTCTCCGGCGAGGAATGGGACTTCTGGTACGGCGGCAAGGCCGCGGCGAAGGAGTTGAGCGATCCGTTCGGCACGCCGATCGTCAAGAAGGGCGAAGTTCGCGATGGCGGCTCTTACGAGCAGCGCTTCAAGAACATCGCCGTCTGGAACTCCCTCATGAAGGAAAACGACTACCTCGTGAAACGGTGGACAGAGTTCCTGAGCGCCTGACCTGCGCTGGAGCCCCGCTTCCGGGCCCTTGCACAAGGACGAGGGCGAGGCATTGTCCCGCCCTCGTCTTTCCGGTCAATTGGTCCGGTCGAGATCCCGCGACCCGATCGCTGACGATCCAATCACGCTGACATGCTTGAAACGGCCCCACCGCATTCAAAGGAGCATCAGACCGACCGATTCCATCGCGGCCTGATCGGCCACCAGCCCACGCCACCGCAAGACGTCGCCGGGATCAAGAAGTCGAAGCGGGATCAGGGTTTCCATCCCGGGTGGCTGGTTGCGCCCGCCACGATCTGGCTGATTGCATTCCTTGTGGTGCCGCTGATCGGCATTGTCGTCTTCAGCTTCTGGACTCCGAAGAGCGGCGGCATGACGCCAGATTTCTCGGCGGCGAACTACGTCGGCTTCTTCGCGCAGGAAGGCTTCCTCGACCCCGACCACCGGAACTTCCTGAAGCCCAGCATCTTCGTGACGACCCTGTGGACAACCTTTCGCTTTACCTTCACGGTAATGATCATCTGCCTGATAATCGGGTATCCGATCGCCTACTTCCTGGCGATGCAGGTGAAGAACTTCAAGTGGCAACTCGCGCTGTTCCTGCTGGCGATGGTGCCGTTCTGGACCAGCTATCTGATCCGCGCCGTCGCCTGGCTGCCCATGCTCGGCCGCCGCGGTCTGTTCAACAAGATGCTGCAGAGTCTGGGAATCATCGACAAACCCAGCAGCTTCTTCCTGTATTCCGAGTTCGGCTACACAATGGCGCTGACGCAGTTGTATGTCGTGCTGTGCATAGGCCCGATCTTCTTTTCGCTGGCCAAGATCGACAAGGCGATCATCGAGGCCGCGAAGGACATGGGTGCCACGAATTTCCAGGTTTTCCGCGAGATCATCCTGCCGTTGTCGCTGCCGGGCGTCGCCATCGGCATGATCTTCCTGTTTGTGATGCTGATGGGCGAATTTGCGACCGCCGTTGTCGTCTATGGCGGCAAGACATCGACCACCGGCACGGTGATCCTGAACTACTACGCCATCGCAAATTATCCGTTCTCGGCCGTGAACGCGATCATGCTGATGCTCGCCATGATGATTGGCGTCGTCTTCATTCTGCGCATCGTCGATATCCGGAAGGAGTTGTAGATGGCGCGATGGACAAGGCGGCGGACGCAGGCCCTGGCGACAAAGACCGGCTTCAGCTTCTATTACATCGTCTTCATCATCTTCATCTTCGGCCCGATGATCGCGATGTTCGTTCTGTCCTTCCAGGGCCGGCGCGGCGGATCGAGCTTCCCGATGCGGGGGTTCAGTTTCTACTGGTGGGAGCGGCTGTTGCAGCCCTCGACGATCGGCGACCTTCAGGGTGCGCTGGGCCGGTCGCTGCTTCTGGCGCTGGTCGTGATGGTGATTACCGCTCTCTTTGCGACCATGCTCGCAATGGCGTTCCGCAGGAAATTCTGGGGCTCCAACATCCTTTTCTACACGATCATGCTGGGCCTCATGGTGCCCGGGGTGCTCCTCAGCCTCGGCCTTGCAACCCTGATGCGCCAGCTGGGCATTCCGCCGGCATGGTGGTCGTCCGGCCTGGGCGTGCACGTGGTCTGGACACTGCCTTTCGGCTTCCTCGTCATGATGGCGGTCTTCAACCGATTCGATTCGAGACTGGAGGAGGCGGCCCGCGACATGGGTGCCAGTGAATGGACAGTATTCCGCGAGGTAACGCTGCCGTTGATCCTGCCCGGAATCGTGGCCGCCGGCCTTTTTGGATTTACGCTGTCCTACGACGAGTTCGCCCGGACGACCCTGCTTTCCGGCGAGTTCAATACGCTGCCACTGGACATCAATGCTCAGATGACCCAACGCGTCCGGCCGACCCTGTTCGCGCTCGGCACCGCATCGACGATCTTTTCGCTGTGCCTGATCGGCCTGTTCGTGGTGGTGTATACAATCCTGTACCGTCGATCGCGCTGACCCGGCCGTTTGATGAAGGGCCACGGGTTTGGGGGGACGCAGAAGACAAAGATTGGCTCGGGGGGGCGCCGGTTCCATCTGATCCGGACGGCGGCGTTGGCGGTTGCCGGTTGCCTGGCGCTTGCGGCCGCCATCGGGATCGGGCGCTTCGTCTATACTCCGATCCTGCCTTACATGACGACGGCGCTCGGGCTCGGCAAGTTCGAGGCGGGGCTGATCGCATCCGCCAATTTCCTGGGCTATCTTCTGGGCGCGCTGGCGGCAGCGTGGCGGCCGGCACCGGGCGATGCGCGGCCATGGCTGCTGGGCGCGCTGGCGGTGAGCGCGGCGACGACCGGCGCCATGGGACTGACGGCGGACATCAACGCCTACCTCGCCCTGCGCTTCGCCAGCGGGGCCGCCGCGGCGCTGGTGATGGTGCTCGCCTCATCGCTTGCCATGGACCGGTTGGCCGCCGCCGGACAGACAGTCTGGGCTGCGGCAGTCTATGCAGGCGTCGGCGTCGGCATCGCGGTCTCGTCTCTGGCCGTACCGGCCGCGGCGGTGGGGGGCGATGACTGGCAGGGCCCCTGGCTCGTTTGCGGCGTGCTCTCGCTGGCGCTCGCTGTCCCGGTCGGATTGCTGCTGCGAGCGCGTCGGGCGACGACGTCTGCAAGGCCCGATGCCGAGGCTGACAGCGGGCGGGCGGCAGGTTTCGGCCGGTTCGCGCTCGCCTACGGGCTGTTCGGCTTCGGTTATGTCATCACCGCAACCTTCATTTCCGACATGGTGCGCGCCGATCCGGCCCTGCGGCCAGCCGAGAACGCTGTCTGGCTTTGCGTCGGGCTGGCAGCAGCGCCATCGGTTGCGCTCTGGGGCTGGGCGGGACAGCGCTGGAGCCATGAACGGGCGTTCGCCTGCGCTTGTCTGGTCGAGGCACTCGGCGTGCTGCTGAGCGTTCTCGGCGGCGGCATCTGGCCGGTGCTGGCGGCAGCAATCCTGCTGGGCGGCACCTTCATGGGGCTGACCGCGCTAGGCCTCGTCAACGCGCGGCGCCTCTCGCTGGGCGATCCGCGCAGAAATCTTGCGCTGATGACAGCCGCCTTCGGTCTTGGGCAGATGACCGGTCCGCCGCTCGCGGGCCTGTTGCATGATGGGAGCGGCAGCTATCTGACCCCGTCACTGCTCGCTGCTGCTGCCCTGGTGGCAGCGGCGGCGCTTGCCGCGCGATGAACGGTCCGCCGCCCGACCGTCCATGATGATGATCGGGAACGAGCGTCGCTGCCGCCGATTCAGGGTTGGCACAGGGAGTTCGGCAAGGAACTGGTGCAGAAGGCCGGAAAGGACCCGGTCCGGACGTTTCATGGATCGGATATCCTGCGCTCCGTCTTGTGTCATGTCCGGTTGATCAAGACGAATCCGATGCAGGAGCGCGCGGAGGCTGCGGGCCGTGATCCCGGATCAGCTTTCATTTCCAGCCGATCGGGATGCCGGCCTGGAGTGGCTCTCCAGCCAAGAAGGCGCCATCCCGATCCCGAGGCAGGGCGCGACCAGCGGCTTGGGGGGGCCGCGCGCCCGGCGATGGCCGACGGCAGCACAGAGCACAGCGCCTCCGGCCTCCCGCGGACTTCAGAAACAAGCTCCCGGTTGTTTCATGACGTCTGCCGTACATGGCGAACAGGAAACTGGGAACATGATGGGCATGTCAGTCAAGGACGATGACGTTGCCACGGCGCTTTAGGCCTTTGCCAATCTCGCACATTCTGCTAGAGAGGGGTTGAATGCTGGCCTTCGCGCGGACCATTCTGCATGGACGCGTGGCAGTGCATCAAGAAAGCAAGATGATGGCGTTGGTCGTTGCTGGCGTCCATCCTTCAGGATCAAAAAGGGAGTGGTGTTGAAATGACCCGGATGAAAATCTTATTTGCGGCTGCAGCGGCTGCGGTGGCACTGGCGGCCACGACTGTGAAGGCAGAAATCCTGATTGCCACTGTCGGGCCGATGACCGGCCAATATGCCTCCTTCGGTGAGCAGATGCGCCGCGGCGCCGAGCAGGCCGTCAAGGACATCAACGCCTCTGGCGGCGTCCTCGGTCAGAAAGTCAGGCTCATCGTCGGTGACGATGCCTGTGATCCCAAGCAGGCAGTTGCTGTCGCCAAGAAGCTGGTCAGCCAGAACGTCGTCTTCGTGGGCGGCCACTTCTGCTCCGGCTCTTCAATCCCGGCTTCCAAGGTGTACACCACAGGCCGCATCCTGCAGATTTCGCCGGGTTCTACCAACCCGAAGCTGACCGACGAAGGCGGGCCCAACGTCTTCCGCGTCTGCGGTCGTGACGACCAGCAAGGCGTCGTGGCAGGCAACTTCCTGGCCAAGACCTATGCCGGAAAGAAGATCGCCTTCCTGCATGACAAGACAGCCTACGGCAAGGGTCTGATGGACGCCACGCTGGAAAACTACAAGAAGGCAGGCGGCACACCGGCCATGGTCGAAGCCTACACAGCCGGTGAAAAGGACTATACCGCCCTGGTTTCCAAGATGAAGGCCGCAGGGGTCGAAGTCTTCTATCTCGGTGGCTACCATACCGAAGCCGCCCTGATGATTCGCCAGGCGCACGAGATGAGCTACAAACCGCAGTTGGTTTCTGGCGACGCGCTCGTGACCGACGAGTTCTGGAAGATCGCCGGAAAGGCGGGTGAAGGCGTACTGATGACGTTCTCCCCGGATCCGCGCAAAAATGCCTCGGCTGCTCCGGTAGTTGCGAAGTTCAAGGCCCAGAATTACGATCCGGAAGGTTACACACTCTATACCTACGGGGCGATTCAGGTCTGGGCACAGGCTGTCAAGAAGGTCGGATCGACCGACCTTGCCAAGACAGTAAAGGCGATGCGCACGGAGAAGTTCGATACCGTGCTTGGCAGTATCGGATTCGACAATAAGGGTGACGTCACTGCGCCCGGATATGTCTGGTACAAGTGGAGCAAGGGGAGCTACGACTACAGGTAGTCCGGCCTTCCTCCGCGAACAGCGGCCTTGCGAGAAAGCTCCGGCGGGAGACTGCCGGAGCTTTTTTGGCGATGGCCAGGACAGCCGGCTGACGACAGGAACCCAGGTCCGCCAAGGATGCGCCGGCTGGCCGGTCATGTCCGCCCTGTCCATCGCTTTCGGGCCGCGATCAGGATTCCGCGCCCTCAAACGCCGCATGCGGTTTTCCCGCTCTGCGTTCTCTCCCGTGGCCTTCATCCCTCGGTTTATGGGGCGTGTTGACTGGGGAGCGCTTTCGGCAGCAGGCAGTCAACCCGATGTTCGGAGAACAGTCCGGGTCGCTCGAGGATCTGCCGCCTGCTCCGACCCTTCCAGCCAAATGCCCGACGCTCGCACTTCCGCATCATGTGTGGCCATGTCTTCTGCTTCACCCGATTCCTGATGTGACCGAAGCATGAGCCCGTCATTCCTGTGCGGAAATTGTTCGCCCGCCCGCACGATCGGGCCCATGCCCCTCTGCTGGTTGCGAACGGTGGTACCGGAATACTTCCTCGAGTCGGCGCAGGAGTCTGGTCCGTGCCCTGATTGCCGGCGGGCCTCTGATTCCGGAAAGTTCGAGCTCTCGCCATGGGCAAGACCGACCCGAAGCGGCCTGTCGCGGCCACGTTCGGCGCCGGGCTCCGGGCCGGTTCCTCCAGAAGCCGCCTGACTGCGGCTTGTACGGACGCGTTCCGGTGCGTCAGGATCGATTCGGATCTGAGGGCATGGCCGGATTGCAGCCCTGTGTCCGGCTTTCGGACCAGATCATGTCGCCTGCATCCATTCTGTCATCAGATTGCCGTGAAGCCGATCGAGGCTTCAGTGCGACACCCGGATCTTTGGGCGTCCCCGTCGACCGAGACCGATTTTCTTTGCGAATTCCGAACGCTGTTTGGCGTAGTTCGGAGCGACCATGGGATAGTCGACAGGCAGTCCCCATTTCTGCCGGTATTCCTCCGGCGAAATGTCATAGGTCGTCCGCAGGTGGCGTTTCAGCATCTTCAACTTCTTGCCGTCCTCCAGACAAATCAGATATTCCGGCGTCACGGAACGGCGGATGGGAACGGCCGGCTTCGGTGGCGCCTCGGCGGGGCGCGCCGCACCCAGCACATTCAGTGAACTGTGAACTGTCCTGATCAGGTCCGGAATCTGCGTCGCCGCGGTCGCGTTGTTGCCAACATATGCCGAAACGACATCAGCAGTCATTCGGAGCATCCCCTCTTCGGAGATACGCTCCGTGCCATCGTTACTCATTCCCCGCATCCCTTTGTCTTTTTTGATGTTCCGACAATTCACCCTTTACCGAGTGTTGATCTGCCAGAACCTTGTCGGGCTATCACACAGGTACGCCTGCAAGTCAATTTCAATTGGGTTGATTGAACTGTTGACAGACCAAATTCCTGTTCTGCAGCCTTGACGTGAAACCTGTGCAAATCGAGGGAAGGCGCCGTGGTCGGGCCTCTGTCCCGACGTTCCGTCTTCACCCTGCTCTGGTGACGCCACCTCCGGGATTTTCCACGTCTCGCCACAAGCAAGACCGATGTCTTGTCGGAGCCGGCCAGTGGACATGCCGGAATTGCCTTCTGTCCGGGAAACTGGTATGCGATATTCCGTCATTCTGCAGGCAAGATCCGCGATATCTGGTGTCTTTCCCAGCCACGGAGACTGCCGCGACCGGCAGATATGGGTTGTCGCTGCAGCAACCGGTCGAGGCAACGGACCGCCTGCAGCCAGCGAGGCGTTGTCCGGCGGAGCGGTAGATGGTATCAAAAGTCGTAGCAATTGCCTCGGATCACGCCGGTTTCGCCCTGAAGTCAGTGCTGGCAGAAGACCTGGGCGCCATGGGTCACGCAGTTGTCGATCTCGGACCGTCCGTCGCCGAAAGCGTGGATTATCCCGATTATGGACACGCCCTGGCGCGCCGGATTGCCGAGGGCGATGCAGAGGTCGGCCTTGCGGTATGTGGTTCCGGCATCGGCATCTGCATGACGTTGAATCGCCATCGGGGCGTCCGCGCCGCACTGTGTCACGATGGTCTTTCGGCGCGCCTCGCCCGTCTGCATAATGATGCCAATGTCTTGGCGCTGGGCGAACGGCTGATCGGGGTCGAGGCCGCGCGCGATGCCCTGCGCGCTTTTCTGGAAACCTCCTTTGAAGGCGGCCGGCATGCGCGTCGCGTCGAAAAGATAGACCGCGGCGCCGCACAACCGGCGCGGCTCGATCGGACACCCGCCATGACCAGGTCATCAACTGCCGAAGTCCTTTCCGGTACCGACGGCTTCTTCACCGACACGCTTGAAGAGTCGGACCCGGAACTCCACGAAAGCATTCGGGGCGAACTGCGACGACAGCAGGATCAAATCGAACTGATCGCATCCGAGAACATCGTCTCGCGCGCGGTTCTGGAGGCACAGGGCTCGATTCTCACCAACAAGTACGCCGAGGGTTATCCGGGCCGCCGCTATTATGCGGGTTGCGATCATGTCGACGTCGCCGAGCAACTGGCAATCGACCGGGCGAAGCGACTCTTCGGCTGTGACTTTGCGAACGTCCAGCCCCACTCCGGTGCGCAGGCCAACCTGGCGGTCATGCTGGCCCTGATCAAGCCGGGGGATACCATCATGGGGTTGTCGCTGGCGGCCGGGGGACATCTGACCCATGGCGCCGCGCCGGCGATTTCGGGCAAATGGTTTGATTCGGTCCAGTACGGCGTGCGCGAAAGCGATCATCGGATCGACTATGACCGGTTGGCCGTCCTGGCGACGGAGCACAAGCCACGGCTTATCATCGCCGGCGGCTCCGCCTACCCGCGCTTCATCGACTTCGCCCGGTTCCGCGATATCGCTGATTCGGTCGGCGCCTTCCTGATGGTGGACATGGCGCACTTTGCCGGGCTGGTTGCCGCTGACGTTCATCCATCGCCGGTACCCTTTGCCGACGTGACGACGACAACCACGCACAAGACCTTGCGCGGCGGCAGGGGCGGCATGATCCTGACCAACGATCCGGACCTGGCCAAAAAGATTGATTCGGCGGTATTCCCGGGATCGCAGGGGGGGCCGCTGGTGCACCAGATCGCCGGCAAGGCGGCGGCATTCAGGGAAGCGCAGAAGCCGGAATTCAGGCAATATTGTCAGGCCATGATCGACAACGCACAGGCCCTGTGCGGCAAGCTGCTCGACCGCGGGTTCGACATGGTTGCCGGCGGCACCGACACGCATCTGATGCTTGTCGATCTGCGCCCGAAAAAGGTGACGGGCAACATCGCGGATGAAAGCCTGGAGCGGGCAGGAATTACCTGCAACAAGAATGCCGTTCCCTTCGACCCGGAGAAACCGACGACAACTTCCGGGATTCGCCTGGGGACGCCCGCAGGAACCACACGCGGGTTCGGATTGGCCGAGTTTGAAATGGTGGGCGACCTGATAGCCGATGTGCTGGAAGGCCTCGCCGAAAATCGCGATTGCAATGCTGCTGCCGAAACAGCCGCCCGGGAGCAGGTGCTGGCCCTGTGCAGGCGCTTCCCGGTTTATCCTGAACTGTAGCGGGCAGACCGCGCCGCGCTGCATGCGGCCGGGGTGAGGAGGAATCATGCGCTGTCCGTTCTGTGGAAACGAAGATACACAGGTCAAGGATTCGCGGCCGACAGAAGACGGATCGTCAATTCGCCGCCGCCGCTTCTGCCCGTCCTGCGGATCCCGATTCACGACGTTCGAAAGGGTGCAGCTTCGCGACCTGGTGGTCATCAAGAAGAATGGCCAACGGGCGCCGTTCGAACGGGACAAGCTGTTTCGCTCGCTTTCCATAGCGCTGCGCAAGCGACCGATCCAAGAAGACCGCATCGACAGGATCGTGAGTTCCATAATCCGTCGCCTGGAAAGCTCGGGTGAATCCGATATTCCGGCACAGCATATCGGCGAACTGGTGATGGAAGCCCTCGAGGGGCTGGACCAGGTTGCTTACGTGCGCTTTGCATCTGTCTACAAGAACTTCCGCGAAGCCAGGGATTTCGAGCAGTTTCTGGGGAGTCTGAGCAAGTCGCAGGAGGAAGAGAAGGTCGAGGATTGACTACCGAAATCGCCGATGCGCGATGGATGGCCGTCGCCCTCGATCTCGGGCGGCGCGGCCTGGGAACGACGGCGCCAAATCCCTCTGTCGGCTGCGTGATCGTCAAGGAGGATCGGGTCGTTGGGCGCGGCTGGACCCAGCCGGGCGGGCGCCCTCACGCAGAAACCGAAGCGCTGGCCCGGGCCGGTGATGCTGCCCGCGGCGCAACGGCCTACGTGACTCTCGAACCCTGCGCGCATCACGGACGCACGCCGCCTTGCGCAGCATCGCTGGTTGCCGCCGGCATATCTCGGGTCGTGATCGCGGCCACCGATCCCGACCCGCGAACCAACGGTGCCGGATTGAAGATGCTTCGGGACGCCGGGATCAGGACGACAGTCGGATCAGGCGCCATCGAGGCAGTGTCGGATCTGGGAGGATTCCTGACGCGTCAGCAATCCGGACGGCCGCGAGTGACGCTGAAACTCGCCACGAGCCTCGATGGCCGGATCGCGACAGCCGGCGGCGACAGCCAATGGATTACCGGCTTGACGGCGCGACTCCGGAATCAGGCTCTGAGAGCGCAGCACGACGCCGTGCTTGTCGGCATCGAGACAGCTCTCGTCGACAACCCGCAACTGACCTGCCGACTGCCCGGCTGGCGACTCCCGACGACGCGCATCGTGCTCGACTCGCGGGCGCGACTGCCTGTGGAGACAAGGCTTGTATCCGAGGCCGCCGAACATCCGTTGATCCAGATGGTCGGGGATCAGGTCCGATCGGCGCTTTCGGATTGCCCGGGCGTGACTGTCAGTACCTGCCCGACCGACAACGCCGGTCGCCTGCGCATGGAGCAGGTGCTGGCCGTGCTGGCAGGACAGGAAGTCAACGACCTGCTGGTAGAAGGCGGCGGCCGGGTAGCGGCAAGCCTGCTGCGCAGCGATCTGGTCGACCGGCTCTGCTGGTTGCACGCCGGAATGGTTCTGGGCGACGATGCGCGCCCCGGCGTCGCAGGCCTGGGACTGGCCCGCATCTCCGAGGCCGCGGAATGGCAGCTGCATTCTCGCGAGCCCTGTGGGGACGATCTGCTGGAAATCTGGCATCGACTGACGGACAAGTAGACATGTTTACCGGAATTGTCACCGATGTCGGCCGGTTGCACCGGTTGATGCCGCCGTCAGGCAGCGGCGATACGCGCATCGAGATCAGAACCCGCTACGAAACTGCCGGAATCGATATCGGTGCCTCGATTGCCTGCAGCGGCGTCTGCCTGACGGTCGTCGACCGGGGAACGGACTGGTTTGCTGTCGAGGTGTCTGATGAAACCCTTTCCTGCACGACACTTGGCGGCTGGCGTGAAGGTCGGCGCATCAATCTGGAACGGGCTCTGCGCGGCCACGACGAATGGGGCGGTCATGTCGTTTCGGGTCATGTCGATACCGTAGGGGCGGTCGTGTCCGATGCGGCGGCGGCCGACAGCTCGGTATACTGGTTCTCCGTCGACCGCGCCTTTGGCCGGTACATCGCACCCAAGGGTTCCGTGACGATCGACGGCGTTTCGTTGACGGTAAACCGCGTTGAAGACGACGCGGACACGCGATTCTCGGTCAACCTGATTCCCCACACCCGGGCCGTTACGACGCTGGGCGATTTGCAGCAGGGCGCGCCGATCAATCTGGAAGTGGACATGATGGCGCGCTACGTTCACAGGATTCTGGCGTTCGACCGGAAGCATGACGAGGCCGATCCTTGAGCAACCGCGATCATCTCAAAGTCGTTTCCAAAGGAGATATCCGCCGGGTCGTGGACGATCTTGCCTTCCTGTCGCCGATCGAGGAGATCATCGAGGAAGCCCGGCGCGGCAGGATGTTCGTCCTGGTTGACGACGAGGACAGGGAAAACGAGGGAGATCTGGTCATCCCGGCGGACAAGGCCACGCCGGAAGCCGTCAACTTCATGGCCAAGTACGGTCGCGGCCTGATCTGCCTGGCCATGACGGGCGAACGCGCGGCACATCTGGGCCTGCAGTTGATGCCCCAGAAGAACCACAACCGGTTTTCCACGGCCTTCACGGTGTCGATCGAGGCGCGGGAGGGCGTCACGACCGGCATCTCCGCCCACGATCGCGCAAAAACGATCGAAGTGGCGATCAACGAGGAGTCCGATGCCAGCGCGATCACCACGCCGGGCCACGTCTTTCCGCTGGTGGCGCGCGACGGCGGCGTGCTGGTCCGCACCGGCCATACCGAGGCGGCAGTCGACATTTCACGGCTTGCCGGTCTGAATCCTTCAGGCGTGATCTGCGAAATCATGGATGAAGACGGCTCGATGGCCCGCCTGCCGCAACTGGTGGCCTTTGCCCAGTTTCACGGTCTGAAGATCGGCGCGATCGACGATCTGATCGCCCACCGCCGACGCTTCGACAAGCTCGTCGAGCGGGTCGAGGAAGGTGATTTCAATTCCGAGTTTGGCGGCGCGTTTCGGGCGGTCATCTATCGAAACAAGATTTCCGGCGCCGAGCATATCGCACTGGTAAAGGGCGACGTTTCCGACAACGCCCCGGTGATGATCCGAATGCACGCCCTGAACGTGTTCAGCGATCTGCTCTACGAGGCCGGCACAGGCAAATCCGGCGAACTGCAACAGGCCATGCGGATGATCGGCGACGCCGGCCGTGGCGCAATCGTCCTGATTCGCGAGCCCCTGTCGCTGACGACGTCGCGCCATCTGGGCAATCGCGAACCCTCCGGTGACGATGCCGCAGGGCCTCGGGGAGAATTGCGCAATTATGGAGTGGGTGCCCAGATCCTCACTGATCTGGGCGTTCGCGACATGATCCTGCTGACCAACAGCAACCGCACGGTGATCGGCCTGGACGGGCATGACCTGTCGATCAGCGACCGCTTGCCGATCAAGACCAAATGGGAGCACACGCCCTCATGACGCCCAGGCCGCCCCACATCCTGATCGTCGAGGCCCGCTTCCATGCGGAAATCGCCGACATGCTGGTCGAAGGCGCCGAAGCAGCGCTCAGCGAGATCGGCGCGACGTGGGAGAGAATCGAAGTCCCCGGCGCGTTCGAGATCCCGGCGACCATCAACTTCGCCCTCGATCGGTTCGACGGCTTCGTGGCGCTCGGATGCATCATCCGGGGCGAGACGACCCACTACGACCATGTCTGTAGCGAGAGCGCCCGAGGCCTTCAGGAACTGGCGCTGCACAAGAGGGCGCCGATCGGCTACGGAATTCTGACGACCGAAAATCTGGAGCAAGCCGCCGTCCGGGCCGATCCGAAACGGAAGGACAAGGGCCGGGGCGCCGTCGCTGCCTGCCTCCAGATGATCGCGGTGAAGCGGCGCTTCACCGGCACCTGAGCAGATGCCGACCGGTTCCCGCACTCCTCGCGGCGCCAAGGTTCGTCGGCCGGACCGACGCACCCAGGCGCGCATCGCGACTGTTCAGGCGCTGTATCAGCTGGGCGCAACCAATGCGGCGCCCGACGACGTACTGGACGAATTCCGCACCTACCGCATGAGCGAAGCCGGACCGGCAGCCATTGCCGACAAGACGCTGTTTGGCGAGGTCTTCCGGGGCGCTTGCGGCAACCGATCGGTGTTGAACGACATGATCCAGGGCTCGCTGTCCGACGACTGGGCACTGGACAGAATGGATCGCGTTCTGGTGGCGCTCCTGAACGCCGCTGCGTGGGAACTGCTCGGACGGGCAGAGACGCCGGCCCGTGTAATCATTACCGAATATGTCGATGTCGCGCGGCTGTTCTTCGACAGCCGCGAGCCCGCCTTCGTCAACGGCGTGCTGGACCGGTTGGCCCGAAAGACCCGACCGGACGAATTTGCCCCGGAAACCGCTCCGGAAGCGTAGGCGCCGGCGATGAGTCAATCGGGCGAATTCGATCTGATTGCCCGCTTCTTTGCACCCCTGGCCTCGGGCTACCCCGGCGCGTACGACCTGACAGACGACGCGGCCATTCTGGACGTGTCTGACGGCAACCCTCGCGTGGTGGCGACCGACATGCTGGTCGAGGGAGTGCATTTCCTGCAAGACGATCCGGCCGACCGGATTGCACAGAAGGCGCTTCGGGTGAATCTCTCGGACCTCGCGGCCATGGGTGCGGAACCGGAAGGCTACACACTGGCGCTGTCCCTGTCGACGCGCTGGGACGATGCCTGGCTGGAAGCAGCTGCTGCGGGTCTGAGGGTCGATCAGGATCGCTTCGGCGTCCATCTGCTTGGCGGCGATACCGTCTCTTCCGCGGGCGCTGCCTCATTGTCGATCACTGTCATCGGGTCGGTCCCGAACAATCAGGTCCTGCGCCGGTCCGGCGCGGCGGCGGGCGATGATCTTTATGTGTCGGGGACGGTTGGCGATGCCGGTCTCGGATTACGCCTTTTGCAGGAGAAAGACGATGCCGGTCTCGCTCCGGCGCTGCGCGCGGCAGCGATCGGCAGATACCGTCTGCCGGAACCGCGCCTGCGGCTCGGTCTGGCGCTTCGCAGTCTGGTCCATGCGTGCATCGACGTGTCCGACGGGCTGGTGGCCGACCTGACGCATCTCGCCGAGAGATCGGACGTGGCGGCAACCCTCGATCTGGCGGCTGTTCCCTGGTCTGCAGCCGTAGAGGCTTGCGCCGACTATGCCGTTGCGAGGCGGGTTACGGCAGGAGATGATTACGAGCTTCTGTTCGCGGCGCCCGCGTCGCGCCGTTCGGCTGTCGAAGCGGCAGCCGAAACCAGCGGAACCGCAGTGACCCGGATCGGATCCTTCGCCTCCGGTGCCGGCATCCGGATCCTGGATCCCGCAGGCGATGAAATCGTGCTCGACGATACGGGGTATCGCCACCGGTAGGCACACCGGACCTGCCCCTGTCTGTCTGGTGTGGCCTGACAGCGCGCGTCCGCCGCCGCAAAGTTGTCACATTGAATGGTTGACCGCCGTTCGGCATCTTGCCGCGCAACGTCGGGCTTGCCCGTCGTGCGAATGCGGATTCGCGAACCGGTCGTGACCAGTCCGGCGGAGAGATCCCGGTCGCTCCGAACAGATGCACGTCTGAACTGCAACGGTCGCCGCCGTGCGCCATCGATACGGTTTCGGTTCAGTCTCCTCGACGAAAAACCTCGGGAAAGGGACAGTCGTAAAATGGAATGGGTACCGTATTTTGCGCTGGCCTGCGCCTTGCTTGCGGTCGCGTATGGAGTCGTCACCAGCCGCTTGGTACTGTCGGCAAGCGCGGGCAATGACCGGATGCAGGAGATTGCCGCCGCCGTTCAGGAAGGCGCACGCGCCTATCTGAATCGCCAGTACATGACGATCGCCATCGTGGGTGTCGTCATCACGATCATCGTGGCCATCCTGCTGGGTATCTGGGTCGCGATCGGCTTCGTGATCGGCGCAATCCTGTCAGGTGCCGCCGGCTATATCGGCATGAACGTGTCGGTTCGCTCGAATGTCAGGACCGCCGAAGCCGCTCGTCAGGGATTGGCGCAAGGTCTGAAGATCGCTTTCCAGGCAGGTGCGGTCACCGGCATGCTGGTGGCTGGCCTGGCCCTGCTGGCCGTCTCGGGTTACCTGATTTTTCTCGGCCAGATCGGCGTCGGGCAGCGTGTCCTGATCGATGCACTGGTGGCGCTGGGCTTCGGCGCATCGCTGATTTCGATCTTTGCCCGCCTGGGCGGCGGCATCTTCACCAAGGGCGCCGATGTCGGCGCCGACCTGGTGGGCAAGGTCGAGGCAGGCATCCCGGAAGATGACCCTCGCAACCCGGCCGTGATTGCCGACAACGTGGGGGACAACGTCGGAGATTGTGCCGGCATGGCGGCTGACTTGTTCGAAACCTATGCCGTGACGATCGTGGCCACGATGGTTCTGGCGCTGATCTTCGGCATGACGGCCGGCGTATTCTATCCGCTGGCGATTGGCGGCGTCTGTATCATCGCGTCGATCGTCGGCAGTTATTTCGTCCGCCTTGGCGCGTCAAACAACATCATGGGAGCGCTCTACAAGGGGTTTATTGCGGCGGCGATCCTGTCTCTGATCGGCATCGCCGTCATGACAGAAGTGGTTGTCGGCTTCGGCGCCAGGTTTGCAGCGGGCGGCGCCGACTTTTCCGGCCTGGATCTGTTCATCTGCGCCGTCATCGGCCTGGTCGTGACCGGGCTGATCATCTGGGTTACGGAATATTACACCGGCACGGAATACCGCCCGGTGCGCTCGGTCGCCAAATCGTCCGAGACCGGTCACGGTACGAACGTGATTCAGGGCCTGGCCATATCGATGGAGTCAACAGCGCTGCCGGCGATCATCATCTGTGTCGCGATCCTGGCCACGTATCTGTTTGCCGGCCTGTTCGGCATTGCCATTGCCGTGACGGCGATGCTGGCGCTTGCCGGCATGGTTGTCGCACTCGACGCCTATGGTCCGGTAACCGACAACGCCGGCGGCATCGCAGAAATGGCGGAACTCGAGGAAGACGTGCGCAACACAACGGACGCTCTGGACGCCGTCGGCAACACCACCAAGGCGGTGACCAAGGGTTACGCCATCGGGTCTGCCGGTCTCGGCGCCCTGGTATTGTTCGCGGCCTATACCCAGGACATCGCCTTCTTCAAGCGGACCAACGTCGAGTTCTTCCGGGACGTCACCGTGGACTTCTCGCTTTCCAACCCGTATGTCGTGGTGGGCCTCATCATTGGCGGTTTGCTGCCGTATCTGTTCGGAGCAATGGGGATGACCGCGGTGGGCCGTGCGGCCGGTTCGGTCGTGGTGGAAGTTCGACGTCAGTTCAAGGAGATCAAGGGGATCATGGACGGGTCGGGCAAGCCGGAATACGGCCGCTGTGTCGACCTTCTGACCAGGGCGGCCATCAGGGAAATGATCATCCCCTCGATGCTGCCGGTCCTGTCCCCGATCGTGTTGTTCCTGATCATCTGGGCTGTCGGTGGCAAATCGGCAGCATTGTCTTGCGTCGGTGCCATGCTGCTGGGGGTGATCGCGACCGGTCTGTTCGTCGCGCTGTCGATGACAGCCGGTGGCGGTGCCTGGGACAACGCCAAGAAGTACATCGAAGACGGCAACCACGGCGGCAAGGGGAGCGAAGCGCACAAGGCGGCCGTGACGGGCGATACCGTCGGCGACCCCTACAAGGACACCGCCGGTCCGGCCGTGAACCCGATGATCAAGATCACGAACATTGTCGCCTTGTTGATGCTGGCGGTGCTGGCGCACTGACGCCAGCGCCCTTGTTCGCATGTCCGAACCCCCGAAACACGTCTCAAGGGGTTCTCAGGGACGGTTCACAGACCGGAGGCACTCTGCGTGTTGCGCATCACACTGCCACGCCGGATGATCATGTCGACGAGACTGCGGAAAATGCCCGGCTCGCCGCCATCAGCCTTCGTTACCCGCGAAACGCGCGCCACTTCCCGGGCATCCTTCAAGCTGTAGGTCCGGATATCCTGGACAATGTCGGCATTGTCGAATCGCAATTCGATTACCCGATGCTGCGTGGTCGTTGGCCGGAAGAAGGCCAAGGCCTCCTCTCGCTTGCTGACATAGTACCATGTCTTGCTGTCGAATGCCGAAACGGTCGACGGCGATCCGAGTACCTTCCTTACTTCCGAAGCCCTGGTGACGCCCTGGCGGATCCGGATCATGTCTTCGTTTTCGGCGACGTTGCCGCGGACATCCACCCGCGGCGTACAGGCCGTCGTCGCGACCAGGGCGCCAAGGCAGACAGCCAGTGCGACACGCCGTATCGTCCGGCCGGCGGTGCCCTGCCGTGCAGCTCTTTCCCGATTTTCACCGATGCCGGTGTCTGCCATCGTCATCATCCGATTTCGCACTGTTCCGTCTTCGCAAGATGCCGCGCCCCCGGATCGGTCGCCGCCTTGTCGGAGCCGCCTGGGGAAGTATCTGTCGGGTAGCCCCAAGGCCGTCAACGGAGCCCACCGCCGCAGTGCTGTTTCGACGATGCGGAAAGACCATGAAACTTCTTGCCCACCTAGAGGAAACGCTTGACCGAGAACGGCGTGCTGCGCGCAAGTCGGCGCAGGCCTTGTATGCAAGGATCATCGAGGCTTCCCGGAAGGAGTACTTCTATCGCGATCGAGGTGTCCCGGACACGCTGGATGGCCGTTTCGAGCTCCTGATGCTCCATACGGTTCTGGTTTGTCGGCGCCTGGCAGCCGCTACCGAGCAGGGCATCGGCTTGTCTCAGAACGTGTTCGACGCCATGATTGACGACCTGGATGTCAATCTGCGGGAACTGGGCGTCAACGAGCCGTCGCTTGGAATGCGGATCAAGGAAATGGCCCGGGCATTCTACGGTCGGCTCGATGCCTATGCCGCAGCGCTGGACGGCGGGCATCGGCGTGCTCTGGAGGAAGCGGTGATCCGGAATCTTTATGGTACCGTCGACGAGCCAGTTCCTGAAAACGTGGCCTGGGCGGCCGATTACATCGAGCGAACCGCAGCCCTTTTTCATGACCAGGACATGGAAGCTGCCCGGAAAGGCGCCCTGCGCTTCGCGGACCCCGCCGCGTGACAAGGGAACTCTCATGGCGGGACGCGGTGGTCGATGCCGCTTCGGTTCCGGCGAACGGCTGGCGTTTCAGGCTGGAAGCCGGCGAGGCGGACAGGGCCGAGATTGCAAGGATGCACGATGTTCCCGCTGTTCTGTCCTGCGCGGCGTCCTGCGTGATCCTGCCGAAGGATGGCGCGCTGGCGGAGGTTCGCATCGATCTGAGCGCCCGGCTGGAACGACGCTGCGTCGTGACTTGCGAGCCGATGGAAGAGCATATCTTCGAGGCTTTCGAGACCACCGTCCTTGGCGCAGATACTTTTCTGACGTCCGATGGAAATGCCGGCGACGAAGATTTCGAGATTGCGCCGGGCGGCAAGATCGATCTCGCTGACCTGGCTGTCCAGCATCTTGCCGTGGCGATGACGCCGTATCCGCGGTCTGCCGGCGCCGACGCCCATCTTGCCGAAATCATGCCCCGGGAAAAGGCTTCGGTCGCGCCGAAAAACCCGTTCGCCGATCTGGCTGACCGGTCATGCAACCCGGACGGCGATCCCGAGGCGCAATGATTGCCGCACGGCGCGGCCATGCGACCGTTGGTCCTTGTCGCCCGCTGCGAAAATCGCTAGGTAATCCAATCATTCGACAGCGTTCCGGCGGTTGTGGCGCGGGCATATTGTGCGAGCAAGATCATGGCAGTACCCAAAACAAAGATATCAAGGTCCCGCCGCAACATGCGACGATCGCATGATGCCCTCAAGGCGGTCAATCTTGTCGAATGCCCGAACTGCGGTGAAATCAAGCGCCCGCATCATGTCTGTGACGCTTGCGGCTATTACGATGGCCGGGAAGTGACCGAGCCGGCGGACGTTTAAGGCATTGTCACGAGGCCTGTGGTAAAGCATGGTCGCCGGCTCGGCCGCAACGCCAGCCGGGCCTGTGGTTTTGCATGAGCGGAAACGGGCAGGACATTGGGTGATCGGGTTCTTATAGCGCTGGATGCCATGGGAGGCGACAACGCTCCCAAGAGCGTGCTGCGCGGCGCCACGATTGCCAAACGCCGGTATCCCGATCTCGAGTATCTGATCTTCGGGGACGAATCGCGCTTGGGGCCGCTGATGAAGCGCAAGATGCGGCTGCGCAAGGCCTGCACCATCATCCACACGCCGGATATCGTCTCGCCGAAAGAGAAGGCCGCCGCCGCGCTGCGCAACGGTCGCAACTCCAGCATGCGCAAGGCGATCGACGCGGTTCGCGACGAGGAAGCCGCCGGCGTGGTGTCTGCCGGCAACACCGGCGCCCTGATGGCCATGTCGAAGTTCGTGCTGAAGACCGTGCCCGGGATCGACCGGCCGGCGATGGCATCGTTCTTTCCGACATTCAAGGGCGAGACCGCGATGCTCGATCTGGGCGCCAATATCGAGTGTACCGCCCGGCATCTGGTCCAGTTCGCCATCATGGGCGAGATGTTCTCGCGCACGGTTCTGGGCTCCCTCTGTCCCACGGTCGGATTGCTGAATGTCGGCTCGGAGGAGATGAAGGGGCATGACGAACTGCGCGACGCGCATGCGATCCTGAAGGAAAGCGCGATCGCCTATCGCGGCTTCATCGAGGGCGACGACATCGCGGCGGGAACCGTCGACGTGGTGGTGGCCGACGGATTCAGCGGCAACGTGGCGCTCAAGTCCGCGGAGGGCACAGCAAAGCTGGTCAACGAGTTCGTTCGCCAGACCTTCAAGAGTTCGCTGCTCGCGGCCATCGGCTATCTGTTTGCCAGAAGCGCGTTGATGAAACTGCGGTCTCGGGTCGATCCGCGACGCTACAACGGCGCCACGTTCCTGGGCTTGAACGGCATTGTTGTCAAAAGCCACGGCGGGTCGGATGCCTTGGGCTTCGCGACCGCTATCGGAGTCGCCCGCGACATGATCAGCAACGGATTCATCGACAAGATGGCCAAGGAGTTCAAAACGCCGATGGCCCTCGAACGGCACGATGTCGACGACATCGGAGAAGTCGTGTCGATCAGAGAGACAAATACAGTGTCGACAACATGAAAGCAGGCTGGAACGCTATCGTAACCGGCATTGGCGCCTACCTGCCGGACAAGGTGCTGTCAAACGCAGCGCTCGAGATCGAGATGGAGACCTCTGATGCGTGGATTCAGGCGCGTACAGGGATAAGGCAGAGACATCTGGCGGCTGATGGCGAACTGACGTCCGATCTTGCCCTTGCCGCGTCGCGCGATGCACTGGCGGACGCCGGTGTCGGCGGGAAAGACCTGGACCTGATCGTTCTGGCCACCACCACGCCGGATTCGACGTTTCCCGCAACGGCGACGAAGGTCCAGGCAGCACTTGGCATGACCCAGGGGGCCGCCTTCGACGTTCAGGCCGTGTGCGCCGGATTCATCTACGCTCTCAGCGTGGCGACGAATGCCATCATCACGGGTCAGACTCAAAAGGCGCTCGTCATCGGGGCAGAAACCTTTACCCGTCTCCTGGACTGGAACGACAGGTCAACCTGCGTGCTGTTCGGCGATGGCGCGGGTGCCATGGTTCTCGAGAACAGCACGGTCGACGGCGCGGAAAGATCGGGCGTTCTCTCCTGCCATCTTCATTCCGACGGTCGGTTGCATGACCTCCTTTATGTCGATGGCGGTCCGTCGTCAACCGGCACGACGGGTCATGTGCGCATGCAGGGCCCGGAGGTATTCAAGCATGCGGTAAACAAGCTGGCCGAGGTCGTGTTGGAAGCCCTGGATGCGAACGACCTCGATACCGGGGACGTTGACTGGTTCGTGCCGCATCAGGCCAACAAGAGAATAATCGACCGTACAGCCGAAAAACTGGGCATCGATCCGGCCAGGGTGATTCTGACAGTCGATCAGCATGCCAACACCTCGGCGGCTTCCATTCCCCTGGCCCTGCATCAAGGTGCAGGGGACGGCAGGATCAAGAAGGGAGACCTTGTGGTTCTGGAAGCAATCGGCGGTGGCCTGTCGTGGGGCGCCAGCGTCATTCGCTGGTAGTCACGGCAGAATAAAATCCACATCAGGATCTTGTTGACGCTACAACGGCTTGCTGGCTAAATCTGTTTCCCGATGGGAGATGTCCATGCCTGCGAACACGATAACTCGAGCCGACCTTTGCGAAGCGATCTACGAAGAAATCGGCCTGTCGCGCAACGATTCGGCCAGGCTCGTCGAATCCGTTCTTGCGGAAATCTGCGACGCGCTGGTCAGCGGCGAAAATGTCAAGATTTCTTCATTCGGCAGTTTGATGCTGCGCAGCAAGGGCGAACGGGCCGGCCGCAACCCGAAGACGGGCGAAGCGGTGCCGATCTCGCCGCGGCGAGTGCTTGTCTTTCGGCCGTCGAACATACTCAAGGATCGCCTGAACCAGCCGGACGCCGGGCCGGCCGAACCCCGGCCCGGCCGAACCTCGTATTCGCCGGGTTGACGCGAATGACCGGATGGAGAAACCATGGCATTGCCGAGTGATCGCCGCAGAAAGTCGGCTGACGCTTTCCGGACCATCAGCGAGGCCGCGGAAGAAGTCGGCGTTTCTGCGAACGTATTGAGGTTTTGGGAAACCAAATTCCTGCAGATCAGGCCGCTGAGGCGCGGCGGCAAACGGCGCTTCTACCGACCCGAGGATATCGCGCTGCTGCAGCGGATTCGAGGCTGGCTTCACAATGACGGCTATACCATCAAGGGGGTCCAGAAACTCTTGCAAGAAAACTGTGATCGGCAGTCGACGCGCCAGGACGAAGATGTGGGACACGCCGATGTCGCTTCCCGGAAGTCATCAGGCGAGTTTTCCCAGCCCGTCGCGTCGACAGGGCCGCCGGATTTGCAATCGCCCGGTCTGGCCGGCGACGAGACCGATGTCGCCGAAGCCACTGCCGGTTCTGAACGGGTCGACCGGGATTCAGTATCGGGTGTCAACGAAGGAACCGGGAACAGCGATGCTGAGGGGACCGTGGATACCGATCCGGACCTGGGCCAGGACGACTCGGTGCCGGCGTTGCGCGGGGTTGCCGGGCAAGCCGAACCGGACCGGGATTCCGTTGATGATCCGATCGATCACGTGCCGCCAGCCGAGAGACCGGTGCGAGATCTCGACGACAGGAGGCTGATCGATCTGGGAAACCTGATCGGCAGTCTGGAGGAAATCCGAGACCGGCTGCGTGGCCCGCCGCCGGGATCCTGAACAATCATGGACGGGGCTTTCACGAGACGGCAACGCGTTGACCTTGTGCGTCACGGGGCGAAAGCCTTGTTGTCATGGCCTTGCCGATGTCCTAAGCTGGGTCCTGCTTCGGAGCGTGGCGCAGCCTGGTAGCGCGTCTGACTGGGGGTCAGAAGGTCGTGGGTTCGAGTCCCGCCGCTCCGACCACAAAAGACATTTCTGTCGAGCGTCTTGCAAGACCCTGGATTTGTCGGGGATCTCCTTGAACCGGGCGGTTGTCCAGGGGTTCCGATCGGGGACCTGGCGCCGCTTCTCCAGTCCTTCGAAGGTGTTCAAGCCACTCCCTGTCGAAGAGGCGCCCCCTTTCCTTGCGTTCGGGCCTGTCCACTGTCTGGCAACGGTTTCAAGGGGCCTTTCCCGGCGATTGCCGAGGAGGTCGGGGCGCTGCTGGAGAATCACAAGCATCTCGTCGATGTCGAGCGGTTCATCGCGGCGTTCCAGGCCGAATGCTGCAGGACCGCAAGGCACCGGTGTGCGCATTCATCGCGAAGTCGACCCGCGACCCGATCGACAGGGCGAAGGTCGCTGCGACGGCCGCGCGGCCGGCCGCGTGGGCCTCGGCCTAGAGCGCGACGATCTTTTCGCGGGCGTTCCACGCGTTTTCCGGAAGCCGCCCTGCGGTACACCTGCACGCGGCCTTTTCGAAGGGCGCGCTGGGCGGGGTGCCGGTCGTCAGACGTCTGCGGCAGAGTCGGGCGATCCACCGGGCCCGGTCGTGCGTCTCGACCCGGTGGCCGGCCAGCGGTCGCCAGTGCACGGGCTGCACCCCCGCGGGCGGGTCTTGTTCGCGCGCCTCGACGAGGAAGACGGGCCGGGACTTCGACGCGCCGAGATCCGCGGCCCGGTACATCGGGCACCGGAGCGCACCGAGATGCGGGCCGTGCGCGCCTTCTGGCCGCGCCCAGCCGGCAGGCGAACATCTCGCAGATGTCGCCTTCCCGGTCCGCAGGAACCGCCCGGCCGCATCGATGCGCCAGTCACCGTAATACGAAACCTCACTTGTGCGCCGCGGCGCGCCACGCTCGTTTCTCATGCCAATCCCGGAACGGGATCAAGCGCAGAACAAAAGGCTCACGGAAATCCCCGGTCAATACTCGCCGGAGCAGATGTGTGCATACGATGCGGCCTTGCGGGACTCCTTCATGGCTTCCGTCGAAATCGACAGATGGCCTGTTCCCACTCTCGGAGAATGAACGTCAGAAGAAGTCCCGGTCCTCGTCCATCGCCTGCAGCCGTCGAACCTGTCCATGAGCAACCACGGCAGACGGACCGGCAAATTGAAAACAGGTCAGCACCTGTGCCGGTTGCCCGGAGGGTCAAGATTGCACGCCGATTCCGGCTCGGCCTTGAATGCCGATCGACATTTTCGACCGGCGTCACCCTTGACGAGCGAGTTCCCAGCAACACGCCAGCCCATGATCACGTTCCTGGCGGTGAAACAGCGGATTGCCCTCGGATCTGGCTCCGCAGCCTTGTCGCCTTGTAAGCATGATTGGCAAGGCTGCGGCCGGCCTGACGCATTGTCAGATAAGTCCGGTCAGCGCCCGCCTCCTTGATTTTTTCGACGTGATCCTCATAGAGAGCGTGACTGACAATCGGACCCAGGAAGCCCTTCGAGCGCAGCATTCGTGCTGCAATCAGCTTGGCTTCCAGATCGTCCATCGCGAGCACCGCTGCCTTGATCGCACCAAGATCGATCCCGCTCCAGAAATTGCTGTCTTCGGCGTCCGCAAAGACAACGTTACGCCCTGCCGTCGCGTGGACCCTTGCCTTGTAGGTATCGGCATCAAGCCCCACAGGACGGCAACCGCGCTCGACCAGCAGTTCATAGGCGGCAGACCCCGTGCGTCCCATGCCGAAGATCAGGACATCGGCGTCGCCAAGATCCGTCGGCTGCTCGTCGGGATGGCGCATCTCTCGCTCGAAGCGTTGCAGGCGTTTTTCCAATCGCTCGTAGAGCGGATGGGCATAGCGATTGAGCGGCGCCGCGATCAGGAATGAAACAGAAACCGCAATGGCCAGCGGTACCAGGAAGCCCTCGGCAGCCGGAATGCCGGCTGCAACGATCAGGCCGAATTCACTGTAGGCAGTCAGCGACAACGCCGAGAGAAAGGCTGTTCGGGCCCGCAGGCGAAACGCCACGAGAAAAAAGTAGAACAGAATGCACTTCAGGGGAAGCAATGCCCCCATCAGGGCAGCGAACACGACCGCATTCCAATCGGGCAGGCCCGACATGCCGATCGACAGGAAGAAGCCGACGAGAAAGACTTCCTTGAGCGCCCAGAGAGACTTCGACAGTTCGCCCGCGCGCGGGTGGTTCGACAGCAGGAGCCCCATGACCAGTGCGCCAATCTCTCCTTTCAGGCCGATGATCTCGAAGCCGTAGCCGCCAATCACGAAAGCCAGCGCCATGCCCGCGAGCACCAGGACCTCATCGTGACCGGCCATGTCCAGCAACCAGTAGAGTACTGGCCGCAGAAGCGGAGTCCCGAAGATCAGAAGCGCCCAGGGCTCCAGCACCTTGCCCGAGAAGACGGCCAGGACCACCAGCGCAATGATATCCTGAACGATCAGGATCCCGATGGCTGCGCGGCCATGGAAATTGCCCAGCTCTCGCTTTGCTTCAAGCATCTTGGCCGCCAGGACCGTTGAGGAGAACGCCAGCGCAATTCCCACGATCAGGGCAATGGTCCAGTCGTTCGCGAACAGGAAGCGCGCCATCGGGGTGAAAATGGCGGCGGAAAGGGCAAAGTGCAGGAGCGCCCCTCCAACGACATGCGGTTCGCCGATCTGCCTGAGTTTCAGCTTCAGCCCAACCGTGAACAGCAGCAACAGGACACCCAGATTGGCGAGATGATCCAGGATCGGTCCGGTCGCAGCCGGCATGCCCAATTTCGGTCCGATCGCATTGATGAAGAAACCGGCGGCAAGAAAGCCCACAAGCGGCGGAAGGCCCAACGGCTTCGCCGCGAGTCCGAAGACGAATGCTGCGCCAACGGCAAAGACCTCAAAAAAGATAGCGCCCCACCAAATTCGCTGACGGTCGCCCCGTGCGATCCCGTGAGCCTGCTGGTATTGCATGAAATCGTGCTGGCGTCACTCGCCGCATGTACACTGTTCTCGCGGACAATATGACACCGCAGAGGATGCAGATCCTGTTGATTTCGGCGCAGACAATATCCGGCGATCCAATTGTGCTTCCATGAGGCTTCAGATGGCGCCGCGGCTGCGAAGTGTCGCAATCTTTGGGAATTATATACCTGATTACCCGTCACGCGGCCAATCTGGTATCGATTTCACGGCTCACAGGGGTTTCAAATGAAAACGCCCCTCCTCGTGCAGCAGCCCCAATCCCGGAGGCCAGAATGTTCTTCGCCGCGTTGACGTCGGCATTGTCCGAGTGGCCACAAGCCACGCAATGAAATGATGCCTGCGATCTGCGTGAACGGCGGTCTGTCGTTCCGCACACATGGCATGTATGTGAGGTATGTTTTGGATCAACCTCGATGATCTTCCCGGCCTTGTACCCGATCATTTGCTGCAAGGCAAACCATCCCGTATCGCGAATTCCCCTGTTCAGCCCCGCCTTGGCCTTGACGTTTTTTCCCGGATTCTCCGCATCGCCCCTGGCCGACCTGGTCATTCCCTGCGTGTTCAGTTTCTCCAGAATGATGGCATGCGCTCCCCTGGCCAGGCTCCGGCTGACAAGATGTTGCCAGTTGTGGCGGCACATCTTGATCTTTCGAGTCGTGTTTTTCAGCATCGTCAGGGTCTTGCGACGGCGGTGACTGCCCCGCCGCTGACGAGCCAGCTTGCGCTGATGACGGCACTTGCGCGCTTCCAGACGCTTCATTTCAGGCATGCGATAAATGACGCCGTCACTGTCCGTCACCTGCCCGACATTGCGGTCCAGCCCCAGAGCCGTCCCGTCATCCTCCTGCTCGTGGACTTCAACCTCGAAACAGACAACGGCGAACCACTTGCGGCCTTCACGCTTCAGCGTGGCACAGACAGGACAGGCGTCAGGGTAAGGATTCCCGCCCTTCCTCCTGATCCGCATCTTTCCAGATCCGGGAATGTGCAGCCTGTCGTCCTTGACCTTGACGCCCTCGGCAATCGAGAGGCTGGTCCAGAAATGCTTTCCCTTGAACCGGGGAAACCCTGACGCCTGTCCCTTCCGGGCCCTGCTGAAAAACCCCGTGTATGCTTCATCCAGACGCTTGAGAGTCCCGCGCTGAATCCGAAGAGGCCCGTCCATGCCGTCCTTTCGGCATTGCGTCAGGGACTTGCACTGGTCGAAGTATTTGATCGTCTTGCCGGTTTTCCGGTAGCAGCCGATGCGCTCTTCCAATGCCGCATTGTACAAGATGCGCTGGTCTTCAAGAGTCCGATCCAGCCAACGCGCACTTGAAGCCGTCCCCGGAAGGAGACGATAAACAATCTGTCGATATGCGCTGACATTGGCCATGAGATAAAACTCCGAGGGGATTGACCAGCCAATCCCCTTTGTCATTCAAACCAGGTCGGGAAAAGTTCAAGAATCATATACTCGACCGGCTGCATGATGGGTAATCAGGTATATAATTCCCCTGGTTTTCCTCGTCGTCCGACGTGTCGTCGCTTGAAGCAAGGTGGCACGAGATTGCGGATCGGCGACCGGACAATTCACCGAATCAGACTCGCAACAGGTCGATCTGAAAGTGCCGTTTCAGGACATCGCGGATCATCTCGTGACAACTGCCCATCCGGACCACTTCCAGTGTCATCACGTTCAGCAGCGTCGATGACGCCTTGTAGTAATGATATTTGAGAAGGCCGTGATCAATGATGACATCAGCGATGGCCTTGATCTGCGGTTCGATATCCTCGACCCGGAACCTGGTGCCGGTCATGGAGACGTTTGCCGAAGATCCGAACAGGGGATGCACTTCCTCCCGGCTGAGGCGCGTGATCTCGGCATGAAAGGGCCCGGCATTCAGCAACATCACGATCGTGCCGTCTTTCTGACTGGCTTTCACCGCCTCGCCGGTCAATTTGGTCAGCAGCGGGTGATCCATGCGAGCCGGCGCAATGGCGCCGACGGGGAGATCGTAATCCTCGGTCAGGCAGGCCACGATTTCGGCACCGCGCTGATCGACGATGTGGATGTCACGGTGAAGGGCGCAATCCGCAACCATTGCGTTGAGCTTGGACGGTGTGCGTTGCTTGGCGTCGAAGATTGTCTTGAGAGCCGCCGCGCTGCCGCCGATTGCCGAATAGCCGACATTCATCGGCAGGATGCCGATGCCGCCGTCCTTGATCACATCGAACGCACGTCGCGCATCGCCTCGAATATCCGGTCTCGGCATCACCTGTCTTCCTTCGTTTTCTCCTGAGCGCGGCGGAACCTCAGGACCAAGTCCCTGCCTGCCCGTCGGATTGCCACGACCGCGCCGGGATCCCTTCGGCCGTCCGGAACGACGGCAAGGGTTTTCTTCCGGCGGTCTTGCGCCATGGTACTACCGTTATATTGTAGCGGTCACTGGAGATCAGGGGAGGGCTTTTGCGTGTTCGAAGGACAGCCGATCAGGGGCGATGCCCGAAGGATTTTCCGGACGGTCCAAGGCGGTGGCGTCGCCATTTTTCCGGTCAGCGTGGGCTATGCCATTGTGGGGCACGAAGAAGAAGCGGTCCGGCGGATGTATCGCGCCAAGCAGAGGCCTTTCAGCAAGCCGTGCGGCAACTTCTGTGATTGGCAACTGTTCACGGAGGCGATCAGGGTGCCGGACAAGACAGCCGATGCCGTGAGCGCGATCATTCACGACAACAACCTGCCGTTTTCGATCGTCGCGCCGTTTGACGAAACACATCCGGTGATCCGAAGCCTGCCGCCGTTCGCCTTCAGGAATGCAACCCTGGCCGGTACCATGGACATGCTGCTGAATGCCGGACCGTTGCATGACGAGATTGCGCGAATGGCCCGGGAAAACAGGTATGCCGTCATCGGTTCGTCGGCCAACGTCTCCGGGCGGGGGAGCAAGTTCGTTTTCGAGGATATCGAGGAGCCAGTGGCAGGCGCTGCCGATATCACGGTAGACTACGGCCTGACGCCCTTTCACAACGAGAGGGGCCTGGGCAGTTCCATCATCGATCTGATCTCATGGAAGACCATCCGCGTGGGGGCGGTCTATGACCAGATTTGCGATATCCTGCTTGACGGTTTCGACATTGATCTCAAGGCTGTGATGACCGCAAGGGAGGCTTGAAAATGGACCGGGAAACGCAGGATCTGCAGAGCAGACTGGAAGATGCCTTTGCCGCCGCCACGGCGATCTATCGGAAACGGGGTTTTCAACGACGAATAGGCTTTGGCCGAAAGCCCGCACTGGTCATCGTCGACATGGCCAACGCCTGGACACGACCGGGGTATCCCTTTACCTGCGAAAAGATCGAAGAGCAGGTGATTCCGGCGCATCTGAAGTTGCTGGAAGCATGTCGGGAACATGATTTCCCGGTCGTCTTCACCACCACCTGTTTCCAGGTCGTCGATCCGGACAATCCGAACACGGACATGGGCCTTTGGCACAAGAAAATTCCGATCGAGGTGGCGGACCATTCGAACGAGGACATCTGGGCCATCGACAGCCGGATGGCACCCATCAAGGGCGAGCAGGTCATGATCAAGAAGCGAGCCAGTGCGTTCCACGGTACGTATCTGGCCGGCTACTTGCGCGCGATCGGCGTCGACACGATTCTCGTGACCGGGGTGACGGCGTCAGCCTGTGTTCGCGCCACGATCACCGATGGCATCGCCGACGGGTTCCGAACAATTGCAGTCCGTGAAGCCATCGGCGACCGCATCCCGGGCGCCGTTGAATGGAACCTGTTCGATATCGACGCGAAATTCGGTGATGTCGAAAGCGTCGACAGCTGCCTGGCGTATCTGAACGCGGTGAATTTCCGGAACGACTGAATTCGGGAGAGACGACCAGGCGCCGCGCGGAGAGGCCTGCCGCTGTCCCAGGTCACCCCGACCCGATACAGACCCGTGCGTGTTGTCCCGTCCTGTTCGGCCCGGACGAAGTCTTGCGGGATCCCGGATTGCAGCTGAAAGCTTCTCGCTTTCGGTCCTTGATCCGTTTCCGCAAGCGCGGCTTCGAGGGTGTGAGAACCAAGCGCCGAATGGCGGCCCCGTCGTGCTTCCTGGCCGCACAAGCGCTCGGGAAATGAAAGCCGTTGTGCAATCGGCATCTGGCCCGAGCGGCGCTTGAGCGGCAGCGCCCGCCGCGCACTTGCGGAGAGAGTCTCCGGACCGACGCGAGACTTCCGGGCCGCGCTACAGGAAGCAGGAGGTAACATCGCAATGCAGGAAGTCTTGCTTGTCGGCGGCGTTCATCACACATGGCGCACCGGAACCGCGGGTGCTCCCTCAACGCGCGCGCACATGCTCCGCTGAGTTGAGGGGCGCGACGCACACGTTGCCGCAGCGCACAGGTGCATGATGGGGGGTGTTGCTGTTCATGGCGACAGGCTCTCCTTTCACTTGTTGTCGCGCGACCGATGTGCGAAGGCAAAACGGACCGGGATGCCGAGGGACTTGGCTTTGTCCACCAGGCTGTCGGTGATGCCGGCCCCGGGGAAGTCGATGACGCCCTTCGGCAGGAGGTTGAGCAGTTCGTCGTTGCGCCGGAACGGGGCGGCGCAGCCGTGGCGGATTGCGGCAGGGACGCTGGTTGCCCAGCGCCCCCGCACAGATCCGGACGTGCCCGTCAAGGCATCCGGCTCCTCCCTTGGGTTTCGCCCACGTTAGCGCTGACGGCAAATCGGCGGTCTGGCCACGGGTGTCGGATTGTCAGCTTCGGCCAGCAGGTCTTGGCCAGTGTGGCAAGTCGCTCCCACGTGTAGCGGTCCCGCTGCGACCGGCGGCGTAGAGTACGAAGCCACAGCCGCTTGAGGCGCGCGACGAATTGCCGGAGGTAGCGGTAGCTGTTCGGGACGGCAAAGCAGTTCAGCCATCCGTCGAGCACCCGCGCCAGCCATTTCGCCGTATCCACCACATTGTGATGCATGCGCCTGCGTAGCGCCTCCTTCAGCCGCTTCAGGGTGCGCCTCATCCGCTTCGCGTCCGGCTTGCGTCCCGACTGACATCGACCTCCTCCGGACTTCGTGCAGTAGTGCATGAAGCCCAGAAAGTCGAAGGTCTCCGGTCTGCGCTGACCGCGCTTGCGTCGGCTCTCTGTCGCAAACCGCCCGAACTCGATGAGCCGGGTCTTGTCGGGATGCAGTTCCAACTCGAAGCTTCCGAACCGCTCTTTCACGGCGTCCGGAAAACGCTCCGCGTCTCGCTTGTGCTGAAAACCCACCACGAAGTCGCCGGCATGACGCACGATGATCGCGTCGCCGTTGACCTCGTGGCGGCGCCACTTCTTGTGGAACCGGAGGTCGGGGACACAGTGCAGGCAGACGTTCGCCAAAATCGGCGAAATCCCCGAGCCCTGCGGAGTTCCCCGCAGGTCGTCCCGCCACTCTCCATCTTCCATGACGCCGGCGTTCAGCCACTTGATGACCAGCCTGACAACCCGCTTGTCCCCTATCCGGTGCTCAAGGAACCGGACCAGCCAGTCCCTCGAAACCGTGTCGAAGAATTTGCGGAGGTCACAATCGACCACCCGGTTGACCTTGCGCCGTGTTATCCCGACCGCGAGCGCGTCATGCGCCCCTCGCCCGGGCCGGAACCCGTAGCCGAACCCCGGGAACTCCGCCTCGCAGATCGGCGTCAGGATTATCTCCGCCACCGCCTTCTGGACCATCTTGTCCTCTATGGCGGCGACGCCGAGCGGTCGTGTGCCGCCATCCGGCTTCGGAATGTTCACCCGCCGCGATGGCGTCGCCCGGTACGCTCCCGAATGCACACGGTCGTGCAGGTCGGCCAACCGGCCTTCCAGCCCTTCCGCGTACATCCGCCACATCATGCCGTCCGCACCCGCCGCCGCGTTCTTCTTCAAATCCCAACGGAGCACATCGACCGTGACATGGTGGAGAAGCGCCGTCAGACGCTCCCGTGGCTCCCGTTGTACAAATTGCCGTATCCGGTCAGCCGCCTGTGTCACGCTTTCCCGGTCTTGTGTCCGGCGCGTGCCTTGGCCTTCCGGATTCCCCTTGGGCCCGGCCCCCTGGCTCCACCGGCTCCGCCGGGGCTGATGCCCCTTTGTTCGCCGGCTTCATGGCTACCATGGCCGAGTCTGACTTCTCCATGCCGTTCATCATCGGTTGCGTACTGCTCCTTTCCCTTGCGATCCCGCCACGACAGCGGGATGACATGGAGACCTCCCAGGTCCCGGTGCAGTGCCTGCGTACGTGCATGGGTTCTTCGACACCGCGGGATTCCAGCCCGCCTCGCCATGGCGGCCCATGACTCGGGGTGAAGGTGATGGCTGGTCTTCTCCCTCCTGCCGGACTTTCACCGGCTACACTCGCACCAGTCAGCCTGGCGCACTCCCAGTCCGGCTTGCAGACGACCTGGTCGATGCCGTTGGTCTCCGCCCAGCGGGCGGCGATCCTCTCGACGCCGGGCCCGCCGCCTTACCGACGAACCGAGGCCGGCGGGAGACACGCCAGTGGCGCAGGACAGTGTGAACGGTGAACCGCCAAGCCCGGTGAGCGCTGGTCTCGTATGGGCGGGCGGCTTGGAGCCTGACGGGCGGGCCGGGGCGACGATTGCCGTGGGGGTTCGGGAGGCGATTGCCGGATGGTAAGTTGGACGCCTTTACTTAGAGCCTGTTCCTGAAGTCTCGGGCGGCCTCGTTCTGTGGTATCCTGTCGGGATATTGACATCGACGAAGGAGGATGCCATGGCGTGGACCGAGGCCGCCCGAGCGCAGCATGGCCGTCTGCATGACGATGGGCAAGACGATCCGACGGACGCGGAACGGGCGCTGATTGCCCCGCTGATCCCGATACGGGGCCGGCCGGGTCGACCCCGGGCGACGGACTCTCGACGGGTGTTCGATGCGATCCGGTCCATGCTGTCGTCGGGATGTCGGTGGCGGCTCGTTCCGCCCTGTCATCCGCCGTCTTCCACGGTCCGGAACTGTTTTGACGTCTGGCGGAATGACGGGACCCTGGAGCGGATGCCGGATGCGCTTCGCGCCCTGGCGCGGGCAGGCCGTGGTGTGGCGCCGACGGGGGCGATCATCGACGGAAGGCGACGGGCCTTCGGGACACGACGCCGGCAGGAAGATCAGGGGACGGAAACGACACATCGCGGTGGACGCGGAGGGCAGCCCGATCGCGGCTCGGGTGCACCCGGCCGACGTGCAGGATCGGGATGGTGCGCCGGACGTGATCGCGGACCTCCCGGGCAAGGCCCGGGGGGTCTCGAAGGTGTTTGCCGATGGCGGGTACAGGGGTGACCGGCTGAAGGACATTAAGCTTCCGGACATCCTGGAGATCGTGGCAAGGTCGAAGGAAACCGGGGGTTTCACGGTCATCCCCCGCCGCCGGGTGGTGGCGCGGACCTTCGCCCGGAGGGGACGATGCCGCCGGCTCGCCGGGGACTTCGAGCGGAGCCTGGAGAGTTCCCTGGCCCGGGCACGGCTCGCCGCCTGCCGCTTCCTGATGCGAAGGGTCGCGCGAGGGACAAGTGTCTGACCCACAAGAACATGATGATGGCAAGGACTTGTGATTCAGCGCAACAAGGCTGGCCGCTCAGCCCGCAGTTTCATGTTCGTGGGGCTGCGCGGCGTGGGGAAGACGGTCCTGCTGAACGAAGTTCAAGCCATGGCCGAGGAAGAGGGTGCGCTGACGGATTTCATTGAGGTCGCCAACAACGAGCCCCTGTCGATTACGATCATCGCTACCCTGCGCACGATCCTGCTGAAGCTCGATCGCATCAAGGGTGTCAGCGAGCACGTCAAGAGAAGTCTGCGGGTTCTGAAGAGTTTCGTCGGTGCGGTGAGGGTGACGGTCGAGGGCGTCGAATTCGCCATCGACATCGACGGCGAATCGGGCGTCGCCGATAGCGGTACGCTGAGCCGCGATCTCGCCGAGGTCTTCGTCGCCGCGGGCGAGGCGGCAAGGGCGCGCAATTCCTCGATCGTAATCCTGATCGACGAAATCCAGAACCTGCCGCCCGAGGAGTTCGAGGCGCTCATCATGGCCGTGCACCGCACGGACCAGAAGCAGCTTCCCCTGCTCGTCGTCGGTGCGGGACTGCCGCTGCTGGTCAGGCTCTCCGGCAACGCGAAAACCTACGCCGAGCGTCTCTTCGAATATCCGGACATCGGGGCTCTAGACCCCGCCGAGGCGCGACGCTCGCTGGTCAAGCCCGCCGCGCATGCGAATGTCGAGTTCGACGACGAAGCGGTTGCCGCGGTGATCCGTGAGACCCAGGGCTATCCCTATTTCCTCCAGGCGCTCCGGCAGGCGCAGGCAGGCCGCGACCCGACAACCGCCCTTCTCGGCGGTCCGGTTCAGGTGCGTGCAGATCGTCTCCGAGAGTTCGTTGTAGCATCCCCGTTCAGCGGTGCCGGGCGGGGCTGTTGAAGAACCCGGTTTTGGTTAGTGACGGGTGTCGGATCATGCGGCGGCAATCGCCGCGAGCCCCTATCGGACGGCCAGAGTTCGACGAGCGCGTAGCAAGCCTTGGACGGCGCATCCAGCGGCCCAGAGGGCCCATGAACGGCGAGAACGGCGACGGCGAGCCGCTCGAGATTGATCGCCGCCGCCGTCAGGCAGGCCTGGATCTTCATGTTGTCGAGGCCGCGGCGGACGGCTCGGCCCCACCCATGCCAGGTCCTGGCCTCGCCATGGAAGCCCTCCGACCGCCAGCGATGGCGTTGGCAGAGCCGCCGATCATCCGTGCTCCAGCGTACGCGCCGGCGCCGAGCGCGGAGCAGCGCCGGATAATCGTCGCTGATCACGACCGCCTTGTTGACGCGTCCCTTCGACAGACAGTCGCCCTTGAGCGTACAGTGCGCGCAGTCCCTGGCCCTGGAGTAGAAGAAACGGCCGTGCCTGAAGCGCGGCCCCGGGCGCAGAACCTTCCCCCGCGGGCACTTCACGATGTCCTGCCGGGCGTCGTATCGGAAGCGGCGCAAGGGCACGCGGCTCTTGATCGGTTCCCTCTTCGCCGGGATCAGCGGATCAATGCCGCGCCGTTCGAGCCCGCCGCAGACCTTGGCGTACGAATGACCGGCGTCGGCCGTGACCGTCGAGATCGTGCGATCCGCGATCTCCTGAACCGCATCGACCTGAGCCTCGATCAACTCGCCCTCGTTCACCTCTCCGGTCGTCACCTCGACATCAAGCACCACGCCCCTTTCGTCGTCGACCGCCGTGTGTTGTTTGTAGCAGGGCTCAAGACGCCGGTTGCGTGCCGTGGTCGCCATGCTCGCATCCGCATCAGTGCGGCTCATCTTCTTGTACTTGCCGCTCTGGCGGCCCTTCTTCTCCGCCTCGACCTCCCCCTCGCCGCGGTTCTCCGCCATCACCTCGTCAGCATGACGCGCGACCAGGCTCTCCCAGCTGACGTCGGCGCGGACAAGCGTCGCGTCGACATGCACCACCTCGGCCGTCGCGATCTTCGCCTCCAGGCAAGCCGTCACCGTGCGCTGGAAGATCGCCCGGAACCGCTCCTCGCCCCAGCGCTGGCGGATACGCGTCAGGCTCGAATGGTCAGGGAGACGCGCGTGCAGCCCATAGCCGATGAACCAGCGGACCGCGATGTTGACCTGCGCTTCGCGCATCAGCTTGCGGTCGTGCACGATCCCGAGCAGCAGGCCGGCGAGCATCAAACGAACCGCCACCTCCGGGTCGATGCCAGGCCGCCCGTTGTCGGCGCAGTAGCAGTCCGCAACTTCTTCGCGCAGCCAGCCAGGGTCGAGAACCCGATCGACCCGCGCCAAGACGTGATCCTGGGGCACCAATTGCTCCAGCGACCCGGCGACGAACAAATCCATCTGTTGGCGATCCTTCAAACCCAACATCCAGTCGGTCTCCGGCAGTGAACACCCAACATCTGCTTGAAGAATCACGAATGAGGAGCTTTTTCAACAGCCCCCGGGCACACAAGATCCGCAAGACCGACCTCCACGCCGTCTTGAACTCCCCCATCGTCGCAGGGCCGAGAGCGCCATCGAACGACGGTTCCGCGAGGTCCGCAGACGAACACGGCCCACGGGAACCTTCCGGGACCGGACCTCGACGGACCGCATCATCCACGCGGTCTTCATCCACGAAAACAGGTCGCAGGGAATCAGTACCCCACTCTCCCTGACACATGACTCCTGACGTTACCCCTCCCCGCAGGCGCTTGCGCAAGCCGCGACGATGCGTTACCAATATGCTATCAATGTTGGAGATCGGCCGATGGCAGCAATCCATGTGAGGCAACTCGACGACGAGGTGGTGGCCCGCCTCAAGCGGCGGGCATCGTCGAACAACCGTTCCTTCGAGGGCGAAGTGCGCCACATCCTGGAATGCGCCGCCGACGACGACATGGCGTCGAAGCGCGCGGCGTTCGCGGAGACCATCAGGCAGCGACGCCCCCTGACCGAAGGACGCAAGCACACACCGGCGGAAGTGCTGATCCGCGAGGATCGCGACCGCGGCCATCGCGACGACTTCTGATGCGCTTCGTCGTCGATGCGAGCGTGGCGGTCAAGTGGCTGGTCGCCGAAGACGATGCGGATATCGCGGAGGAACTGGCGACCGGCGGCCACGACCTGCACGCGCCGCGCCTGATGGCTTCGGAGGTCGCCAATGCGCTGTGGCGGAAGGCGCGGAGGGGCGAGATAGAGCGCCGTGCCGCCGGCATCTTGCTAGGGGATGTGCAGGACATGCCAGTGCGCTGGGGCGCCGACGAAATCCTTTCCGTCAATGCGGCTCGTCTGGCGCTGATCCTCGACCACCCCGTTTACGACTGCGTGTATCTCGCGCTGGCGCACCGCATCGGCGGCAGGGTAGTGACGGCGGATCGTCGATTCGTGACGGCCGTTTCATCGACCAAGCATGGCGAATCCGTCCTGACGCTGGCCGATTGCGCGCAAACGCAGTGATCGCGGAATTTTTCGATCATTCTCCGGGAAGCGCCAGTCCCCTCAGGTCCCGGCGGGAGAGGACATGAGGGGACAGGACGCTGATTTCCCTTCCGGGGTCACCGAATCCGGGAAGGCGGGGACGATGCGGAGAGACGGGAACGACAACCCCGGCTCGAAGGGCGCGCTTCAGGCGGGAGGATTCGGTCATCGGCGTCGACGGCGAAAGGCGCCTCGATCACTCGGACGGCACGGGCGGTGGTGCCATCGACCTCGTCATCCGGGCAACCGGCAAGTTGAATATACGCTCACTGGACCAAACCGGGCCGTCCCTCCCGGCCCGATTCGCCCTCAGCCGCACGGGACCGGATCTGTCATCGGTGCCGGTCCGGAAGCCGCCGGTGACGGATTCCGCGATGGCCTCCCGTTCCCGGGGAGGGGTCTCGGCGAAAAAGCGGAAGTCACCCGGTGAACCAGCGCAGGTCCGCGTGAAACCGGTTGTCCGTCGCGTGGCGGCTCTGTGAAACCGCCCCGTATCCTGTTCGGCGTCATCGAACGGTAACGGTAAAACCGCACCACTCGGCACAGGGGGCCGTCCGCTTCCCGCACCTCCGGCATGGACCAGCCGGCGGGCCGTGCCGCGCAGTCGGTGCCGGGCTTGAAGGTGGTGGCAAGGCCATGTTCATCCCCGTCGGAGGGGGTACCAGGACCGGAAAGGTCGCCACCCTTCAGTGAGGTCGCGCGCCGGACGCTGTTGACTCGCCAGATATTGCCCCGGATCCGGACGCCGAAGATGCCGGCATGGGAAACATGGCGGGCGGCCAGTTTCATGTTGTCGTTCGGGCGGCCCCAACAGGTGCGGTCGCGGGCAAGGGGCTGTCCATGGCCATCCGTGCCGCTCGCGCAATGGAAACCGACCATCTTCCTAGTCGTCCCTTCCCGTGAATTCGTGTCCCAGTTGAAGGTTCACCCGTCATCGCCCGGATCATGCGCGCAGCGGAAGCCGGAGCCGCCACCGAATTTCGCGCTGGCGGGCCGGTTCAGCACCTTGATTTCCATCTGCCGAGCAAGACCGTATCTGTCAGCACGTCAGCATCAAGGTCAGTGACTTGCCTGCCCTCGTTGTCCAGGACCATTGATGCTCTCGCAATGAAGGGAATATCCTGCGCCTGCTCAGGCACGGCCATCATCATTGCCACTGGCGCAGCGGCGAGTGCCGTCAGTCGTCAAAGGGGGCATCATCAGTCCTTAATCCTTGCCACCGAGCATGATGCAGCCAGACAAGAACAGAATTGCAAGAATTGTCACCAAAGCCTTCGTCGAATCGGACACCCGTGTGAGAGGCTGTTGCTTCCCGGACACTCGCGAAACAGCGCCGGTCGTTCCGAAGGGATGTTCGGACTCTATCGAAGTGATTTTTGTCGTATCAGGGACGCGTTGGGTTTGCCCGACCGATTTCCACTCGCACGTCGAGCACCGACGCTCGACAGTCACATGCCAGGTACACGGAACGACCTGCACTTGACGTGCAGGATTGCCGACCAAGGCATCAACGGCAAAAATGATTGCAGCCGTCGCAACCAGAAGCGCGATCAGATACATCCACATTTTCAAGCTCATCGCTTCACCTCCGACAACGCATGGAACAGTACCCGGAAAAAACGTCAGGAGATCCTTGTGCTACCGACGCGCGGCCCGAAATGCCATCCCTGACCGCGTCCCAGGCCATTACCGAACACCGTCTGAGATGGGAGCCGAATGACCGGGGCACGCAGGGACGGGTGACGGGAGAAGATGCGGAGTGTTGAAATCTCCCTGCCGCGAAACCGGAATACCGTTCATGAAGACGCCCGGAGATCCTTGCGCCCGAACGCTGCCGCCGCAATGAAGCATGTCAGCATCCCCTACCTCGGCTTCGACAGGCCCGTCCGCCGCATGGTCCCGGCCGGCCCGCAGCCCGAACCCGGTTCCAGGACGCTGCGGGCCCGCCAGACGTGCTTCCGGAGGCTCCGCGGGTTGCGCGCGATCCGTTCGAGGTCCGCGCGGTCCGCGTCCGGAAGCACGATCGCCTGCCGCGTCGATTTCCTGCCCGTCGGTCTGTCCCCCTCCTGTCATGCGCCGCGTGATGGCGGCGGCAGGAGAATGCCACGATCCGGGAATCAAGGGAATTTCCTGTTTCTGATAGACCACTGGCGATCACCGGCAGCGTCCCGCTGAGCGCCAGGGCGCAGACGGCAAAGGCTGGGAGATCGATGCGGTCCTTCTTCACGTGTTCCCGTTCAGGTCCCTGATCGTCAACATCCGGCAACCTGTTGGCAACAACAGCCGAAAGTCAGCCATGGCCGAGGGCATCTCCTCTTCCCCCGGCGCAAGACCTCGCCCACGGGGGTCCGCGTCGCGTTATTGACTCGCCAGCGCCTGACTGACTACATGCCGTCATAATTCTTCGAAAAATGACGGTGACATGACAGGAAACATCTATCCGCGTCTGATCCGGCCGCCCAGGCAGAGCTTCTTTCTCCTCGGTGTCCGCGGGGTCGGAAAGAGCACCTGGGCGCGAGCGCAGTTTCCCGATGCGCCGAATATCGATCTGCTCGACGAGGCCCGCTACCAGGACTACCTGGCCGATCCGTCCCTCTTCGCCGCCGATCTCCAGTCCGCGCCAAGGGGCAGCTGGGTGGTGGTCGACGAGATTCAGCGCCTTCCCAATCTCCTCAACGAAGTACATCGGCACATCGAGGACCGGCGTCTCAACTTCGCCCTGCTCGGATCGAGCGCGCGAAAGCTCAAGGCGTCAGGCGTCAATCTGCTCGCGGGCCGGGCGCTGCACAGGACGATGCATCCCCTGACCCTGGCCGAGCTGGGCGATGACTTCGACCTCGATGCGGTCCTCGATACCGGAACCATCCCCCTGGTCTGGGTCTCCGACAACCGACGAGCAGTGCTCGAGAGCTATGTCAGGCTTTATCTCCGCGAGGAGGTCCGAGCGGAAGGGCTGGTCAGAAATCTGCCGGGATTCGCGCGCTTCCTCCCGGTCGCCGCGCTCTGCCACGGCCAGGTCGTCAACATCTCCGGCATCGCGCGCGACTGTGGCGTCGCGCGCACCACGGTGCAAGGCTATCTGGACATTCTCGAGGATACCCTGCTTGCGTACCGCCTCCCTGCCTTCCAGCCACGGCTACGGGTCCGCGAACGCCGCCATCCGAAGCTCTACTGGGTCGACCCGGGTCTGGTCCGAGCGGTGAAAAAACTTCACGGACCGATCGCGCCCGAGGAACGCGGCGCGCTTCTGGAAGGTTGGGTCCTGCATCTTCTGCGGGCGCACGCCGAGGATGGCGGGCTGTTCGACGAGCTGCACTACTGGGCGCCACACCCGGCGAATCGCACCGAGGTTGACTTCCTGCTGCGCCGGGACAGCGAGTTGGCAGCGATCGAGGTCAAGTCCCAGCCCCGCTATAACACCGGCATGCTGTCCGGTCTGCGTGCAATCGCTGAGCTCCCGGGAATGGCGCGACGCGTGCTCGTTTACGGCGGCAGGCGATCCTTCCGGACCAGCGACGGGATCGACGTGTGGTCCACTGATCGGCTGCAACAGGTACTCGCAGAGAACACCCTGTGGTCCTAGTGGTTTGATTCATGCATCCGGTGCCATTTCCTGAAGTCTCCGGTGTCCTCCCTTGCACGCCTCGACGAGGTCCTCCGGCTTCCGGCTCCATCGGAACGGACGGGCGTGGTGGGCATCGTGGTGCGCGATGCATCCCTCGATCGCCGTGATGCATTCGTCGAGCGGGTCGAAGGCCGCATCCTTCGGCCTCTGCCCGGACAGCCTCGGGAAGAACCCCTTGACGGCGTTCGTCCGGGACGCCGGGGTCGGGGTGAAGCGGAACGTCCGGTCGGGCCGGCCTTTCGGCCACGTGCGGACCCGTGCGACGAGACGGTGTCGAGGATGACATGCACCGGGGTTCCGGGTGCGATCGCCCTCGGCGACAGGGTCGGGGAAGGCGAGGAACTCCTGCGAGCGGTGGCGGTCGACCGTCCGGCCGACGACCTTGCCGGTGGCGACATCGCGGGCCGCGAGCAGGCAGGTCGTGCCGTGCCGCCTGCAGTCGTGCGTCCGCGTCACGGCATGGCCCGGCGTCACGGGCAGGGGTTTCCGCGTCCGCCCGAGCGCCTGTATCCGGTTCGCACGCTCACCCGGACCGGTGGCGTTCGCGTCCTCGCTCTCCTCCGCCGAAAGGACGACGGCATGGTCGGGCGGGTCGATGCAGAGGCCGACGACGTCGCGGGACACCCTGAAGGTCCCCGACCCGGTGCGGCCCGAGGCCGTTCTCCTTCAGGATGCCGTGGCATGTTCCGCCATCTTGCCTCATCGCTCTGCGCGGTATCCGAATGCCCGTCTCGAGGACCCGAATCGAAAGTGCTCTCAATGAAATCATCTCCCAAGGGGCTGGCCGTCGTGCTGGGCAAGCAGTGCTGGCCCGAACTCATCGCGCACCGGCGCAAAAGGGACTTCGGTCTCGACGCCTGCTGGTTTGTTGAAAACAGGGCGCTCCATTCCTTTCCGGATCATGGCATTCTCCTGCTGCCGCCGCCGTCACGCGGCGCATGACACGCGGAGGACAGGCACATGGACAGGAAATCGCCGCGTCGGAGAGCCCGCTTTTCCTCAGCCCGGGGATCCGGCATCTCTCGGCCCAGGTCAGGGGGCGGGAGCCCTTCGGCCTGACCAGGATCCACACACATGGGATGCTGCACATCACTGTGGAACGGGGGAGACCTGATACTTGAGCATGTTAACGCGCAAGAATGGGGATATGTCGTCGCCGGTTATTTTCTCATCGAGTCGGCAGTGAAGGCGATCCTGTTGGTGCGTGAATTGGATGTTCCAAAAACACATTCGTTGTCCGGGTTGTTCAAGCGTCTGAAGGATCCAGACAAAGGCATTCTCCGCGAGTGCTAAAGTGACTACAGGGCGACAACAGGCGGGACACTTGCTTCCTTTCCGCACGACAGGATCGATGGCTTTCTTGTCAATCGCGACGGCACCAAGGATGAGCGTGGCAAAAATGCCGGATCATTCGATTGGCAGTACTTTCCAATTGAAGAACACCATGGCGACGAAATGCCGACAGTCAGTGCGGAGTACATGCACGAAATCGTTTTCGGATGCATCAAGATGCTGGAAGTGCACGAATGTGGTGGAAAAATTGACCCGACCCGTTTCACACGCTCTTGGCGCCTGCATGAACAATGCGCCCAGAAGCATGTAGACTGGCAGGACAAAAGGATGAACTCTGACGGCCATGCCGACCTCGGCGACAGGCTGGAGATCCTGTGGGGACCGGATCATCTCGGACGTCATGATCTGCACTTGTTCCAGATCAAGCGAATGAAGCGGCGTTTCTCGGAGTTGCCATCCGGCCTCACGGTTCCGGTCATCGACAAGAGAAAGGAAGCTGAGAGCTTCCTCGCAATGCAAGGGCATCCATGGGATGACGCGCTACAAGATTGAAGTCCGTCTGCCGAACAGAATTCGTGGAAGGGCAGAATTTCTGGGATGACAGTTGGTCAGCGCACACTCATCAGGCACCCAAATGTACGACGGCGGGCTTCTGCGGGTTCGGGCCGCACGTTCATGGGCGCGAATGAATTGCGAGGAGTTGCATGGAGCAAGCGATGCGCCTCGCCAAAGATGAAAGAAAGGTTCCGGATTCAATGAACGAGTTTCTGTTCGAGCCCGCCACCCAACCGCAAGGGCAATCTGGCGAAAGAGAGACGAGTTTTCAATTCTTGCAGCGCGGCAGGCGCGCGGAGGCCAGCAAATGACCGCAGAGGTACCCCGCCTGACGCGTCCGCTCCCGGATCGCATGCAGGCCGCACTGGATCTTCCGGACGGTGCACGGTTCTACCGCTGCGCCTTGCAGGTCAATCCGTTCGCCTATCTTGAGACGCACAAGAAGGCGACTCCCTTCACTTCGGAGGACGAATACAACAAGGCGATCATCGAGGCCTGCCTTGACGTCGGCATCGAGGTCATCGCGGTCACGGATCACTATCGCGTCAAGCATTCGGCAGGTCTCGTGCACGCTGCGCGGAACGCTAATCTCCATGCGTTCAGCGGTTTCGAAGCCGTCACGAAGGACGGTGTCCATTTGCTCTGCCTGTTCGACCCGGACAAGGACGAAGCCCTGGAGCGTTTCATCGGGGAGTGCGGCGTTCACGACAGTGATCGGCTGTCTCAGACGGGCACCAAGGACGCCATAGAACTGCTTGAGGCCGCGAAGACCTGGGGTGCCGTGTGCATCGCCGCCCATGTCGCCTCCGAAGGCGGATTGCTGAGAAAGCTGTCGGGACAATCGCGAATCAATGTCTGGACCCATCCCGACCTGCTTGCCTGTGCGCTGCCGGGTCCGGTGGGCGACGCGCCAGGCAAGCTCCGGCCGATCCTCGAGAACAAGGACGCCCGGCACAGACGCGACCGCCCCGCCGCCGTTCTGAACGCTTCGGACGTCAACGGCCCGGACGACCTGAAGAGGGAGGGCGCCTCCTGCTTGATCAAGATGTCCACTGTATCGGTCGAAGCGTTCCGGCAGGCGTTTCTCGACCCGGACTCCCGGGTCCGTCTGCACAGCGATCTGAAGCCCGAACCCCATGCCGAGTTCCTTGCCGTGACCTGGGAAGGCGGGTTCCTTCGCGACACCGCCGTGCACTTCAACGAAAACCTGAATGTGCTGGTAGGCGGACGGGGCACAGGCAAATCGACGATGATCGAGAGCATACGCTACGCGCTCGGCCTCGACCCTCTCGGAGAGGAAGCTCGAAAGGCCCATGAAGGCGTGATCCGTCATGTCCTGCAATCCGGCACCAAGGTCTCGTTGCAGGTGCGATCGCATCAGCCGTCCGAGCGTTGCTACACGATCGAAAGATCGATACCGAACCCACCCGTCGTGAAAGACGAGGCTGGGGAAGTCCTGACGCTCTCGCCGCAGGACGTGATGCCGGGCGTGGAGATTTTCGGACAGCACGAGATATCCGAGCTCACGAAAAGCCCCGAGAAACTCACGCTGTTGCTGGAGCGCTTCATCGACCGGGACACCGCTCTTGAGGGACGGAAAACGCAGGTGCGTCTGGAACTGGAGCGTTCGCGCAGCCGGATCGCGGATGTGCGCCGCGAGCTGCAGCGTCTTGACGAACGGCTGGCAGCGCTGCCGGGTCTCGAAGAGACGCAAACGCGCTTCCAGCAGGCCGGGCTCGAAGAACGCCTGAAGGAAAAAAGCCTGCTCGTTCGCGAAGAGCGGCTTTTCGTGAGCCTGGACGAACGCCTCGATCAGTACCGTGTCCTTCGCAATGAGCTCGCCGACGGAGTGCCCATCGATACGGCGTTCGTTTCCAACAAGGCTCTCGAAGGGCTGCCGAATGCCGACATCCTTTCCGGGATTGGGGCAGTGCTCGGCACGCTGAGCCAGAAACTGGAGACACTCGGCGAACAGTTCGGCAAGGCCCTGGCCGAAGCAGATAGCACGCTCACGGAAGCGAAGTCGCGTTGGAGCGAACGCAAGACCGCGATTGAGGAAACCTACGAAAAGCTCCTTCGCGAACTCCAGAAATCGAAGATCGACGGCGCGGAATTCATCCGGCTGCGCCAACAAATCGAAGACTTGCGCCCACTGAACGACCGGATGGAACGCCATCGGCGCGATCTGGAAGCTCATGAGATGAAGCGCCGCAACCTCCTCGCGGAGTGGGAAGACATCAAGGCAACCGAATACCGGCAGGTCGAGACCGCGGCCAAGCGGGTCTCCCGGAAACTCCGAGACCGTGTGCAGGTCAGGGTGACGATGGCCGGCAACCGCGACCCGCTAGAACGACTCCTGCGCGAGGTCGGCGGCAACCTTGCCGCCGCGCTGGAGCGGCTGCGCGGACGTGACCAGTTGTCCCTGCGGGAACTTGCACGGCGGTGCCGGGAAGGCAAGGACGCGCTCAGGACGCACTACAAGCTGCCGACCGGTGCGGCCGAGCGGATCGTGCAAGCCGACCCGGAATTGTTCATGCGTATCGAAGAGCTGGAATTACCTGCGACAACGGAGATCGAGCTGAACACGGCACCCGACGGTGCACCGCCCAACTGGCAGACCCTTCAGGCGCTCTCGACCGGCCAGAAGGCAACGGCTGTCCTGTTGCTCCTGCTGCTTGAATCGGACGCGCCGCTGGTTGTCGATCAGCCCGAAGACGATCTTGACAACCGCTTCATCACCGAGGGCGTGGTGCCGATCCTGCGGCAGGAAAAGCGTCGCCGCCAATTCATCTTCTCGACGCACAACGCCAACATCCCGGTCCTTGGCGATGCCGAACTCATCCTCGGGCTCGCCGCGACGGGGGAGGCCCGGGAGGGCCAGGCGCGGATCGCGCCGCAGCATATGGCCTCTATCGACTCGAAGCCCGTGCGCGAACTGGTCGAGGATATCCTCGAAGGCGGCAAGGCCGCGTTCGAGATGCGCCGCTCCAAGTACGGGTTCTGAGGCATGACGACTCGCACGGAATTGCTGGAGATCATTGCAAACGGCGAGAATTCCGGGGTGGAATTCAAGAGGGACGATCTACGCACTCAGGATCTGGCCAAAGAGCTGGTCGCTTTCTCGAACCTGCAGGGCGGCATGGTGCTGCTGGGCGTGGAAGACGTCGGAATGATCACTGGCCTGGCGCGGCAGGACCTCGAAGAATGGGTGATGAATGTATGCCGCGACAAGATCAGGCCGGCCATCGTTCCGTTCTTCGAAGTCGTTCGCGATGTCAAGGACGGCAACGATGTTGCCATCGTCCGCGTAACCCGCGGCTACGACGTGCACGCACTCTGGCATCGCAACACCAACAGATATCTGATACGTGTCGGCACACAGAGTCGGGAGGCGAGTCAGGAGGAGCTCGCACGCCTCTTCCAGAAACGGGGTTCCGTAAGAGCCGAGCTAAGGCCCGTATCGGGCGCTGCGCTTGCACATCTGGACCGGAGGCGGCTGCGAAACTACTTCGGCAATATCCGCCAACAGGACGTGCCAGCCGACGAAGATGACGAAGCATGGCAATCGCTTCTCATCAACACCGAGGTCATGGCCGAGGAAGGTGTAACCGTCGGCGGCATGTTGATGTTTGGCAAAACGCCGAACCGGTTTCTGCCTCACGCGGGGATCGACGCCGTCGCATATCCGGGAACCGAACAGGACTACGATGCGCAGGAGCGCTCGGCGCTTCGTGGCCCCATGGTGCCTTTGCTGAGCGAAGGCGGCGATATCGTCGAAAACGGTCTGGTGGAACAGGCGCTGGATTTTGTGAAACGCAACACTCGCGTCGTCGTCCAGGCACAAGGTGGAAGGCGCATTGAGCGTCCGGTCTATCCCCACGACGCCCTTCGCGAGGGCATCGTCAATGCCCTGATTCACCGCGATTACCTGCTCACGAGCACCGATGTCGAGCTGGCTGTGTATTCCGACCGGATGGAGATTGTCTCGCCAGGGCGACTGCCGAACGGCATAACGCCAGACCGCATGCGGCTCGGAACCCGGGCTGCACGAAACCAGCTATTGAAAGACGTGATGCGCGACTACCGGTATCTGGAACACATGGGAATGGGAATTCCCCGTAAAGTCGTCAGGGGAATGAAGGAACATAACGGCACCGAGCCCGATCTGGTCGAACTGGACGAGAGATTCATTTTGAGACTGCTGGCGCATGCCCCGGGATAGCAGGCCTAGTGATCAGCAGGAAACAGGAGATTCCCTTTTTCCCGAATCATGGCATTCTCCTGCTGCCACCGTCACGCGGCGCATGCCCGGGTGCGGGCGCTGGCGGGATGGTCTGCGCGGCATCCTGAGTAGAGTCGAGGGGAGGCGCGCCCTGCTGCAGGCTTGAGGGAGTAGCTGTTTCCGGCAGCTTTCGCTCTCTGCCGGTGTTTCGGTCTCAGCCGTGGCCACGTTTCCTCACCCTCGCTCGTCAGGCCGGACGTGCCGATTTCCGGCATCCGGCTTTCCTTTGGGATCATGCCTTCGCCCACGGAAGGCCCTGGGTCTTCGGCTCAAGGCAGGTCAGGCCGTAGTGTTTCCACAGCCGGGGGTTCGGGTAGCGCACGTACTTCCCGCTTTTCACCTTGTGCTTCCGGCAGAGCCACTGTCGCAGCCGTCTCGTCGAATGGTTGTTGATAGCCGAGCAGGCCGGGCCGACCTGTCCGTGGTGGTAGTAGTTCGCCCACCCGGAGATCATCCGGTTCAGGCGCTGTACCATGTCCTCGGTGCTCATCGCCCCATACCGCGCGGCGGTTTGCTCACTGATCCGACGGCAGATGCTTTGGACGCTCGCCTTGCTCGGTCGGGTCCCGATATAGGGTCGCCCGTGCAAGCCGCGGCGGATGACAGGCGGGAGACGGGTCGGGAGCAAATCCGCTTGCACGCCATGCGGCAATGCCGCAGAATGCGCGCGATGAACCTCCACGTCACGCGGACCCGGAGGCGGTCTGCATGCTGACGGCCTGCGCCAAGGCCGACCGCGACGATCTGACGGCAGCGGATCGCAAGTCGCTGGCGCGCCTGGTGACGGCCTTCGAACGGGAGAGACAGGAATGACGAGAATCCTGAATCAGACACGGAGGCTGCCACCCGATCATGGCGGCGGCAAGGCATGAATCGAGAAACCACTTGAGAGAATACCGCAAGTTTGTCGGGCAGTTCTCATGACCTCCAGACGCCTGCCCATCGGCATCCAGTCCTTTTCCCGACTGCGGGAGACCGACAGCTACTACGTCGACAAGACGCCGCTGATCCGGGACCTGATCGAGCAGGGCGACCACTGGTTCCTGTCGCGCCCGCGGCGGTTCGGCAAGAGCCTTCTGGTGGACACGATCAAGGCGCTGTTCGAGGGGCGGAAGGAACTGTTCGAGGGCCTGGCCATCCATGACCACCGGGACTGGTCGGTCACCCATCCCGTCCTGCGCCTGAGCTTCGACGGGAAGTATGACGGACCGGCGGACATCGAGGGGGACATCATCGAACAACTGGAGGGTGCCGAGCGCGAGCACGGCCTCTCGCCTGCCCGGTCTTCCGATACCGGACCGAGGCGTCTGCGGAACCTCCTGGACCGTCTCCATCGCGCCACGGGCCAACGCGTGGTGATCCTCGTCGACGAGTACGACAAGCCGATCCTCGACGCGCTCCGCGACCCGGCGCTGGCGATCGCCAACCGGGACTACCTGCGGGGCTTCTACGGCATCGTCAAGGGCAGCGCCGCCCATGTCCGCTTCGTCTTCGTCACCGGCATCAGCATGTTCTCGAAGGTCAGCCTGTTCTCGGGCCTCAACAACCTCGAGGACATCAGCCTCGATCCGCGCTACGCGACGCTCTGCGGCTACACCGATGCCGATCTCGACACGGTGTTCGCCCCCGAACTCGAGGGGCTGGACCGGGACGCGATCCGCACCTGGTACAACGGCTACCACTGGCTGGGCCGGGAGCGGCTCTACAATCCCTTCGATGTGCTCCTGCTGTTGCGGAAGCGGGAGTTCAACCCTTACTGGTTCGAGACCGGCTCGCCGCGCTTCCTGTTCGAGACGCTGAAGGAGAAGTCCGTCAGCCTGATGGAACTGGAGAATCGGACAGTGGACCGGCCACTGATCTCAAGATTTGATGTCAATGACATTGAAGCCGAGGCCCTGCTGTTCCAGACCGGCTACCTGACCATCACGGACGTGGTCCGCAGGGGCCACCGCACCCTCTGTCGGCTCGACTATCCCAATCAGGAGGTCAGGCTCAGCCTGAACGATCATCTGCTGGCTGCCCTGAGCCCGCAGGACCGGGTGCCCCTGGACGAGGGGGAGACCCTGCGGGACCAGCTTGCGACCGGCGACTTCGAAGGCTTTGCGGCGACCCTCAAGGCCTGGCTTTCGGGCATACCCTACCAGTGGCACATGACGGGGGATCTGGCGCGCCACGAGGCGTGGTACGCCAGTCTCCTGCACATGTGCTTCCGGGCCGTCGGGGTGGATGTGCGGGCGGAGGAGGCCACCAGCCACGGGCGGGCCGACATGGTGGTTCCCCTGGGGGACGAGGTGTTCGTGATCGAGTTCAAGATGGCGGAGGGTGCGGACGATGCCGAGGCGGCACTCGATGCCGCGTTCGCCCAGATGCGGGACCGGGGCTACGCCGACAGGTATCGCGGGCAGCCCGTCCATCTGGTCGCCGTCGCCTGCGGGCGCGAGGCGCGCAACCTGCTCGAGGTCAGGGCAGAGCCGAACGTCACCGACTGACGGGGTGGGTCGCGTCAGTCGCCTCCCCACCGCCCGACACCCTCAAGGCATCCACACCCCTGCCGCTTCCGCCCCGTCCACCCCGCTGATCACCGCCCCCCTGCCGCAGGCGATGCGGCGGGCCACCTTACCGGTCATCCGTCGCGGCGCGCAGCTCGTCTCCCGACCATCGCGGCCCAGGTGCCCGCCCGGTCCCAAGCTGATTGTCGCGCCGCAGACGGAACCGAAACGGAAGGAAGGGACACCGAGGCAAGTGTGCTGGATTGACAGGCCCCGCTCACGGCCAGCACCCCTCTCCTGCCGGCGGGAAGGGCGGGATTGGAGACGGCGGGGCCGCACGGGAATGCCGGAGGCATCGGCGGATGACAGGCGGGAGACGGGTCGGGAGCAAATCCGCTTGCACGCCATGCGGCAATGCCGCAGAATGCGCGCGATGAACCTCCACGTCACGCGGACCCGGAGGCGGTCTGCATGCTGACGGCCTGCGCCAAGGCCGACCGCGACGATCTGACGGCAGCGGATCGCAAGTCGCTGGCGCGCCTGGTGACGGCCTTCGAACGGGAGAGACAGGAATGATGACGGACGAACGCACCGGAACCGGCCGGGAGATCGAGGCGGCGCTGCCCTGCCGGATCGTGGATGACCCTGCCGCCGAGCAGATCGTCGCGCTGCGCAAGCGAATGAAACTGAGCCGGCAGAAGTTCGCCGACCGTTTCGGGCTCGATGCGCGCGCGGTCCAGGACTGGGAACAGGGCCGCCGGGTTCCCGACCGGGCGGCGCGCGTGTTGCTGACGGTGATCGATCGCGAGCCGGATGCCGTCATGCGCGCACTGACGCCGCCTGCGGGTTGACCCGATCGGTTTGCGAAACGATTGCGGAGTGAAACGGCGATCGCAAAACACCAACGGCAACAGCGGTGGGGTAGATTTGCGGTGCAGGCAGGACAATGCTCAGGAAGCGTACAGGAGCGGTTCGTGTCGGAACAGAGCGTCAGAGCAGTGAAATGTCGGAAGCGTGACGCAGACTTGCCGCCCGAGTGGGCCGGGACGGTCGAACAGCCTTGTCCGAAATGCGGCTCTGCAGGGCAGGATATATTCCGTGCCTGTCCGAGTTGACGCCCACAGCCACCACATGTGGGGGTAACGCCAGTCACCTTCATGGAGTCCGGCACAGGTTGGCGCCTGGTCCTCTGCCGCGATCCCGGGCAGGGAGCGGAAAGCGTCGAAGGGCCGGAAGGTCCGGACATCCCGCGCCGGACATTCGGACCTGATGCTGCTTCTGGTGCGGACCGTGCCGAAGCAAGGGGTCGGGAAGCGGACCGAGGGCCTGTCCGTGTTCGTGGTCGACATGCAGGAGGCCCCGGGCAACGGTCTGACGATCCGGCCGATCCGGACAATGATCGATCATGCCGCGACCGAAACCTTCTTCGACGACCTGGAAGTCCCCGCGGAAAATCTGCCGGGCGAGGAAGGCCGGGGGTCCGGACACGTTCCGGAGAGCATGAACGCCGGAACCCGTGCCGCAACGGAAGGCCGCCACCCTCTTCGACATCGGCGAACCCGCGGCGGCAGAGGCCGGCATGGCCGCGAATGCCCGCCTGCAGGCCCATGGAGGCGAGGAACATGACGTGGAACGGAAATCTCGCGAAACCCGACCGCATCGGGTTGCGGCGGCTTCGACCAGCCTCGTCCCCGGCCCTCTCGCCGGGCATGTGCCGGAGATGCCGCGATCGTTCCGAAGGGCCGGTCCCGAAGTCGCGGAAGGCGCCTCTTCAGGGTCGGTCGGGAAGGCGACGAGGCGTCACCACGCCCTTCACCCGGACCGGTGACGCTCCACGGCGGGGCAGGCGGGGCCGGAGGTGCAACCCTCGTCGGCCCGGCATGCGGCCTTGCCGCCCGTCCTTCGGCGCGGCGTGAAGTCTCTTGCCCGACGCGCGCGCGGTTCTTGTGATCCGGCCATGACCGAGGCCATTGCGTTCGACACCCATCGCTTCGTGAAGCATCTGACCGACGGCGGCCTTGCCGAGCAGCAGGCGGAGGTGCTGGTCGACGCCAATCTGGCGACCAGGGCCGACATCGAGGCCATCAGGGCCGAGATCGAGGCCCTTCGGCAGGAGACCAAGGCCGGTATCGAGATCCTCAGGCAGGAGACGAAGGCCGAGATCGCGAAGGTCGAGGCGCGCGTGGAAACCATCAGGTCCGATCTCCTGAAGTGGATGTTCGGCGCGATGATCGCCCAGGGCGGGCTGATCGTCGCCCTGGTGAAGTTGCTGCAGTGACGCGCGCGGTCGTTTCGATGTCGTTCGGGTCGTCGTTGCCGTCGGCCTGCCGGACCGGCACCTGAAGACACCCGTTCCTTCCGGGGCAGCCCGTACCGGGCACGATCCGGGCTGACCGACGGGCGCACCATGCGGCCCCGACCCGCCTCAAGGGCCGCAACGATCCCTTCATCGGGAAGAACCTCGAAAACCGGACGCAAACGCTCAAGGTCCGGAAGGCCTTCGACATCACACCACGAAAAGGGCAGTTTGTACGCCGTCGCCATCGTCGTTCTCCAGTCAGTGCTGATGGTGGAACAAAGGTCCAAGGGTCCGATGGCGACAACTCTACCTCATGCGCTCCACGATCGCGAGCCGCACGACAGGGATACGCACAATGACCGGGCGCAACAACGGCGAAGGCGAAACGCAAGGCCGCAACCGCGGGCGTGGGGTGAAAATCGCCGAAACACACCCCGCGTCAAACCTCAATCCGCCGATGTCAACCACCCCAACGGGGTATCAAAAATCTCGGGCCGCGATCAGGGCCTTGAAAATCAACCCGGCCACAACAGCGCAAACGCCTCCGGATGGCCGAGGCAGTGGACCGCCGGCGCGACACCCTCGACGCCGGCGCTGCCTGCTCGGCGACATCGAACTCGACGTGCCGCGCACCCGTCACTTCTGCCCGACCGGGGTTCCGAAGGGCTCCGCAAGGCGTGCCCCTCCGGCCGGCCGTCCTGGGGTCCTGGCGTCGGCGCGCCGGATGCTGCCGCCGCTCGATGGGCACATGCGCCCTCCCTCGGACTTTCCCGACAATCCTGTCGCGTGCGCGCCTTGCGATCCCGGCACCCTGTCGCCCTGACCTCGTGACAGACGCGGCCGCTCGCTGCCGTCGGGAAGCGATGGTCGAGACCCGTCATCCCGAGGGATGGCCTCGCCCGCCGGGCGGACAGCTCCGGTACCGGATCAGTTTCGGAGCGGCACGGTGTGCCGGGCGGCATCGGCTTCGCGACGGCGGGGATCCAGCCTGCCCCCCGCGACGGCGTCATCAGATGGTCTGCCGATGCCCGCGGGGCCGGCATCGGCAGGGTCGTGTGCAACGACAGGTTCCTCCTGCCTTCCGGCGACCGGGTGAAGGGCCACGGCGCAGGTGGCGGACGACCGGGTACGGTGTCCGCCCTGTCCTGGCGCAGACCTTCACGGGGCCGGGGATGTCCGGCCCGAGCTGCCGGGCGGCGTTCGGGCGTGCGTCGCGCGGTCTGGCGCAGGCCGCAACGGGCTCCCGGCTGGTCGGGAACCCTGCATTGCGCGGGGGGTCGCGCGGGAGTACGGCCGGAGCCCGCACCCCGACGGCCGGGTCAGGAGCCGGATCGGGGCTCGCGCGACGGGCATGCGCCTGAAGTCGCCGACACGGTCGACAAGGAGAACCCGACCCGGGCCGGACGCGCGGGTTTCATGCCGTGCGTCGCAACCGAAACGGGTCGATCAGTCGAGGCGGATCAGGAGGCCCAGAATGGTCACGGCGCCCACGATCAGGCCGATCATCGTCAGGATCAGCCGGGTTTCACGCTTCGCCGCCTCGGTATCGCGCTTCGCCGCGTCTTCGGCAATCCGCGCCAGACCGGCATCAATTCGTGACTCGATTCGTGATTCCATGGCCTGCGTCTCCGCCCGGACAGCCACCAGATCGCCCCGCAACCCGGCAATCGCCAAGGCGTTGTCCCGCTCTTCGCTCACCGTCGTCACGATAAGCGTCAGAACTGAACCGGTCAAGGCCGACACACAGACAGACAGATCAGGAGGTGTGCGCACCACCACGAAGAGGAGCCCGGCTTCCGGACCCGGCGGCGCATCAGCCAATCGTCTGGCCTCCGAAGGGGGGCGACGAGACGAGCAGAAGTGTTGCAGGGAGTTCGACCGATGAAGTTCCTGGCCGATGACCTGTCGCACGGCCCTGGACTTGCGAGAGCCGAGGTTGTCCATGATGACGATGTCGTCGGTCTCGAGGACCTGCTTCCGCATGGCGTCAAGATCGTCTGCGCTCGGCATGCCCCGGTCGGCCACACAGACCGTGCGCTCCACCTGTTGGCAGCGCTGCATGTCCTTGCAGGACCGGGACCGGGCCGTGCCCCTCGCAGGTGGCGCCGGGGAAGACCTCGCAACTGATCGGCAGCCCCTCGCGCGTCACCATCAGGGCCGGCAGGACCTGCGAATCCCTGTGCTTGCAGTCCTTGCTTGAGCCGTGCCGGCGAGGCGCATCCTCAACCGCGGTCCCGAAGGAGAGCGTGGTGCAATCAAAGAACAGGATCGCGACCGGCTCCGGCAGCAGAGACCGGCGTGCCTCGCCCTCGCGCGGGCGCAGATGGTCGATCGTCTTCGCGTCGATCTGGTCCATCATCCGGCAGACCTTCTCGAGGGGAAGGCTGACACCGAAGTCCTCCTCGAGCCGGCGGCACATCTCGCCGCAGACCTCGTGGATGCCCGTGATCAGGCGCCGCTCCTCCTCGGGCTGATCGAGGTCGACCGGGAGATACTGCCTGCCGTACCCCTGGCGTCCGACGCGGATCGCCCGGCCTGCGATCGTCTCGGGTGCGAACAGCGAATTCCTCGTCACGGCGACCGAAGGCATGGGGACTGGCGAGTCGTTCCGGCGGCTCCCGGCCGGGGACCGCGGCTGCGCGACGGCATCGGGCACGTGGCGGAATCCGGCGGCCATGTCATGGTGCGGGACAGCACCAGCGCCCTCCGTTTCCTCTTGCCGAGCGGTCGTCGGTTCGACCTGCGGAAGGCGGTTTCCTTGCCGGGCCACCCGGGAACGGGTCGGCACTCTCCGTCGACGGACCGGTCTGCGCGATCGGGATCGTCCCGGAGAAGCTTCGCCGGAAGGAGGCCAGGTCGGCCGGGCTCCGAAGCCGCTGTTCGCGGGCGTGCGCGAAATGCGTGATCGTCTTCACCACGTTCCCCGAATCCGGGTTGGTCCCGGGGACGATCCTCGACCGGTACTGGCTCAGGTGGCAGGTGGTGCTGGTGTTCAAGCGCTTCAGATCCGTCGCGCAGCGTGGCCATCTCCCCGAACGCGGGGGCGAGAGATGAGCACTTGGGGCCCGGTCGAGAACTGGGATGCCATCTCCTCGAACGCGGCGGCCCCGTCCCCGAACTCCAGCCGGAAGCCGCCGTAGAAACCGTCGGGGCGGTTGCCCGGTCTTCCGTAGGCGACGCCCGACCATTCGCCGCTTGTGCCGCCCGGACCCGAAACCGTGCCTCCGGTGACCCGTCCGCCCTCTTCCATTTCGTCGGGGGTATTCGGATTGCCGTCCGTATCCCCAAGGTTGCGATCCGCCAGTGGCGACGAATCCAGTTTGGCGCTCCAGGCCGAGTTCACGTGAGCGGTGCCCTGGCCCTCGGGGTCGGCAGACCGGAAGTTGTCGATCCTGCCCTCGAGCGTTGCATCAGCCCCGAACGTTGCGCTGAGGAACACGTCCGCCTCGAAGTGGCCGGAGGCCGTCGTCCCGTCGGTCTCGCGGGCCGAGAGACCCTTCGCCGTGCCGCTGTAGGTGGCGGTGGCGACAAGATTGGGGTTGTCCCGGGTGCGGACGCCGTGCACGTCCACTTCAGTCCCCAGATCGTCCGCGGATTTCTGAGGCCCGACAATGCCGGCGAGCAGATTCAGGGACAGCGTGCCCTCATCTGAGAGCCACATGCCGTAGTCGACGAACGGGACCAGCTCAAAGGTGCCGTCCCCGTCTTCGTCCACGTACCGGAACAGTTCGGGATTCCTGCCGCGCAGGCGGTCTTGCCCTGCTTCGGTGGCATCCGTGGTGGGCGTGAAGAACCAGCTGGATCGGGTGAGGCCGGTTTCAGGATCGTTCCAGTCGTAGACGTACAGGGTCCCGTGGACGCCCTTGTAGGTGCCCTCGAAGAACACGCCGATATCGCCATTTCCCCCTGTCGCGGCAGCGTAATTGGCCCGGTCGCTCGCCGTATCCGCGAGAGTGAAGTCGCCCTCATCCGGCTTCCCCCCTTCCAGACGCAACGCCCGGTGCTCGCCGATCGTGTTGAAAAGAAGAGCGATGTCTGTGCGCCTGGAATAATTGGGGTCGCTGGTTTGCGTCGGGACAGTGATGGTGATCATGCCTTCGTCTTCTTCGAGGCCAAGAGCCTCCCAGGCGTCGTGCGTGCCCGCCTTCTCGTCCGGCCGGGCAAAGACGGAGTGCTTATCTTCCTCTTCCCGCTCCCTCAGCACACTGAAGTTGGCACGCTCTCCCAGGAGAATCGTGGATGAAGCTGTCGCGCTTGCAAATTGCCCTTCCAGATAATCGAGCACATTTTGCGCTTTCCTGCTCTCCAGCCGCACCCTGTTTGCGTCCTTGTCCTCGTCCAGATCGTAACCGCTATCGCGCGCCAGATTGTTCTTGTCGCCATCAGCGCGATCATTCTCCAGCACTTCCTCGAGCGTGGCCTTCTCGTCGCGGATGGAGTCGATCTCGTCCTGGATCCTTTGAGCCTCGGTGGTCTCCAGTCGATCCGCTTCTGCCCGGAGATCCTCTGCCTTCTGCTTGTCCGCTTCCGATTCGGCGAGCAGGTCGTCGGCCATTTCTCGGAGTCGCTGGACCCTGGTTGTCGTGACACCGTTTTCGGTCATGCTTTCGGTCTTCGAGTCGATCTCGCCTTGCTTCTCATCCCTCTCTCCGCGCTTGTCCTCCCACGCGGTCCGGCAGGTGGCGACGCTGTCGCAGTCTGAGGCTTGTGAAGGGAGGTTTGTCAGGTCCGGGCCTTGCTCGCCCTCCTCTATCGTCGAATCCCCGTCTTCATCAATTTTGAGCCACTCCTGCAGCTCGTCGATATCGATGTTCAGTTCTTTGAGTTGGTCTTGCAGAACGCGGATCTCTTTTTCCAGGTCGTCGGCCTCGTCACGACGCTCTTGCGATCTGTCGCGCTTCTCCCTTGCCGACCCCCCCAGAATGCGCTGATTGAGATCGTCCCGGCCCTCCACCTGGACGTATCTGTCGCGCCCGATCAGCGCGACGATCTCCACCTCCCGCAGCCGCATCGCCTCATCCTCGAGGGCTTTCTTCGCCTCCATGGCCTTTTCCCTGTACGCGTCGATCCTTGCGATGGCGGCCTCGATCGCCTCGATGTCGTCCAGGGCGGCGTCCGCGATGCCCCTGCTGACGCCCTGGGCCCTGACGATAACCGCCACGCCCTGATCGCCGGCGTCGACGAACTCCTTCAGGGACGAGCCCTCGGCACCCTTCTCGTGGCCGTACTGGCCAACGGGGCGGTAGCCCTCATCGTCCTCGTAATAGCCCTCCTCGTGATCTCGACCCTCCCTGATTTCGTCGATCAGTAACCCGATGTCGACCGCGGTGCGACGGGCGTGTTCGGCGTCCCGCATGATTTCCGTGATGTAGGAAGCGCGTCCCTCGGCATCCTCCACCCCGGGGATCGTGTATCCGGTCTTGAACTCGTAGGCCACATCAGCATTCGCTGGATCCTTGTCATGGTCCCAGAGGACGCCGAAGAGGCCCATGGGGACGGGATCGGTAGCGCCCATGGAAGGCGGAGGGGCGGGCGGAGTGACGACGGTGTTGTCGGAGGTGCTGGTCGGCGTGCCGCCTCCGCCTCCGCCGCCGCAACCGGCGAGCGTCAGAAGGGCGACGACCGGCAGGGCGGTCAGGATTTTCGCGCGTGAAGCGAAGATCATGGTCTTTACCTTTGGTATCTTACTTTTCGTGTGACGGCGAACGCTGCCGGGAGGACATGGATGCACAGGACATCCCTTCCGGAAAACGCCGGTCGCCGACACTCCGGACAGCCTTCAGCCGATCACGCTCGAACGGGTCGGCACTCCAGAGGAGGGAAGGATCCGGAACGTGTCCGTCGACCATCATCACCACCTCGGCTACAGGCATCCCTTCAACTGTCAGATTGAAGTGCTTCATCATGGAGGGCCGGCGGCGCGTCCTGGGGTGCCTGCTGTTCGAGGGGATCACCCGGAACCTGCGCTGCCGTGACGAGTCGATCGGGCGGAGCGATGCGCAAAAGAGCCGGACGCGGCATCTGGTCGTGGTCAATTCCCGCTACGTGGTGTTCGACGGCGTGAGGTGCCCAACCCGGCCTCGGGGCCAGCCGCCAGGCAGCTGGCATCACAGGTACGGTTGCCGCCCGGTCCTGGTCGAGACCCTTGTCGACACCGCGCGCTTTCGGGGGAGTTCATGCAAGGCGGTGAATCGATCCCGACTTCGGGAGAACGGGGGAGCAATGCGTTCATGGTGCCCCCTGCGATGCGATGGAAATGCGCACCGGCAATGGCGACGTTTTCGCGCGCAGCGTGCGCACTTTCTCCGGTCAGGCCAAGATTCTGTCCGGGAATGGGGGGGGGGGGGGGACAAGGGCTTGATTCACAAAAACATCATGATATCAAGGATTTGCGATTAGGCTCTCAATTCATTTCGGGCCGGAAAACCTGGCAGGGTCAAGGGTATTGTCTTTCTCCGTGGGTTCATTTATATGCATCCGAGTTTTGATGTTGGAGATTCGGCCGAAGTAATGATACTTTGTCAAACGCTTCTCAGTAATCGCCGGTCGGAACAGATGCCGTGCATCCATGTCCTCCCGGCAGCGTTCGCCGTCACACGAAAAGTAAGATACCAAAGGTAAAGACCATGATCTTCGCTTCACGCGCGAAAATCCTGACCGCCCTGCCGGTCGTCGCCCTTCTGACGCTCGCCGGTTGCGGCGGCGGAGGCGGCACGCCGACGCCGACGACCAGCACCTCCGACACCTCCGACAACACCCCCGTCACTCCGCCTTCCATGGGCGCTACCGATCCCGACGCCCTCCTCGGCGTCCTCTGGGACGATCCAGCGGACGAGAATAATGATGTTGTGCCCTACAGGTTCAAGACCGGATACACGATCCCCGGGGTGGATGCCGATGGACGCGCTTCCTACATCACGGAAATCATGCGGGACGCCGAATACGCCCGTCGCACCGTGGTCGACATCGGGTTACTGATCGACGACATCAGGGAGGGTCGAAATCACGAGGAGGGCTATTACGAGGACGATGAGGGCTACCGCCCCGTTGGCCAGTACGGCCACGAGAAGGGTGCCGAGGGCTCGTCCCTGAAGGAGTTCGTCGACGCCGGCGATCAGGGCGTGGCGGTTATCGTCAGGGCCCAGGGCGTCAGCAGGGGCATCGCGGACGCCGCCCTGGACGACATCGAGGCGATCGAGGCCGCCATCGCAAGGATCGACGCGTACAGGGAAAAGGCCGAGGACGCGAAGAAGGCCCTCGAGGATGAGGCGAGGCGGCTGCGGGAGGTGGAGATCGTCGCGCTGATCGGGCGCGACAGATACGTCCAGGTGGAGGGCCGGGACGATCTCAATCAGCGCATTCTGGGGGGGTCGGCAAGGGAGAAGCGCGACGAATCGATGAGGCTTCGTCAACAGGCCCGCGACCTGGAGGCCGAGATCAGCGGTCTGCGAGACGCTCTCACAGAACTGGACAGCGATATCGAAGAGCTGCAGGGGTGGCTCGGGCTTGATGAAAACGGGGATCGAAAATCAGATGCGTCAGACCCGGACCTGGGCAACCTCCCTTCATCAGCCTCAGACTGCGACAGCGTCGCCACCTGCCGAACCGCGTGGGAGGACAAGCGCAGAGAGAGGGATGAGAAGAAAGGCCAGATCGACTCGAAGACCGAAAGCATGACCGAAAAGCGACTCCGAGAAATGGCCGACGACCTGCTCGCCGAATCGGAAGCGGACAAGCAGAAGGCAGAGGATCTCCGGGCAGAAGCGGATCGACTGGAGACCACCGAGGCTCAAAAGATCCAGGACGAGATCGACTCCATCCGCGACGAGAAGGCCACGCTCGAGGAAGTGCTGGAGAATGATCGCGCTGATGGCGACAAGAACAATCTGGCGCGCGATAGCGGTTACGATCTGGACGAGGACAAGGACGCAAACAGGGTGCGGCTGGAGAGCAGGAAAGCGGAAAATGTGCTCGATTATCTGGAAGGGCAATTTGAAACCACGGCAGCTTCAGAAGCGATTCTCCTGGGAGAGGGTGCCAACTTCAGTGTGCTGAGGGAGCGGGAAGGGAACGATCCGAAATCCGTCTTTGCCCGGGCACCCGTGCCGGAGGGCACGGTCGATGCCTGGACGGCTCTTCGCATCGGCGAAGGCACGATCACCATCACTGTCCCGACGCAAACCAGCGACCCCAATTATTCCAGGCGCACAGACATCGCTCTTCTTTTCAACACGATCGGCGAGCACCGGGCGTTGCGTCTGGAAGGGGGGAAGCCGGATGAGGGCGACTTCACTCTCGCGGATACGGCGAGCGACCGGGCCAATTACGCTGCCGCGACAGGGGGAAATGGCGATATCGGCGTGTTCTTCGAGGGCACCTACAAGGGCGTCCACGGGACCCTGTACGTCTACGACTGGAACGATCCTGAAACCGGCCTCACCCGATCCAGCTGGTTCTTCACGCCCACCACGGATGCCACCGAAGCAGGGCAAGACCGCCTGCGCGGCAGGAATCCCGAACTGTTCCGGTACGTGGACGAAGACGGGGACGGCACCTTTGAGCTGGTCCCGTTCGTCGACTACGGCATGTGGCTGGAAGGGGACACGACGCTGACCCTGAACCTGCTCGCCGGCATTGTCGGGCCTCAGAAATCCGCGGACGATCTGGGGACTGAAGTGGACGTGCACGGCGTCCGCACCCGGGAAAACCCCAATCTTGCCGGCAGCGCCACCTACAGCGGCACGGCGAAGGGTCTCTCGGCCCGCGAGACCGACGGGACGACGGCCTCCGGCCACTTCGAGGCGGACGTGTTCCTCAGCGCAACGTTCGGGGCTGATGCAACGCTCGAGGGCAGGATCGACAACTTCCGGTCTGCCGACCCCGAGGGCCAGGGCACCGCTCACGTGAACTCGGCCTGGAGCGCCAAACTGGATTCGTCGCCACTGGCGGATCGCAACCTTGGGGATACGGACGGCAATCCGAATACCCCCGACGAAATGGAAGAGGGCGGACGGGTCACCGGAGGCACGGTTTCGGGTCCGGGCGGCACAAGCGGCGAATGGTCGGGCGTCGCCTACGGAAGACCGGGCAACCGCCCCGACGGTTTCTACGGCGGCTTCCGGCTGGAGTTCGGGGACGGGGCCGCGGCGGGCGTCTTCGATGCGCCCAAGGTGCCGGAGGCGGAATGACCGGCCGCGACGGCACGGGACCGCTTCGACCGCTTCACCCTCACGAGGAGAGGACCATGATGAAACGACCGACGACACGCCTGACGGTGATCGCCGCCGCACTGGCGGTGGCGATGACGGCGCTGCCCGCGTCCGGGCAGACCGTCACCACCCTCGGCACGCAATCCGGGGTGGAGGGCGCGCAATGGCATCACGAGTATGCACCGGGCCAGCGCATCAAGAGCATGACGTTCACCCAGGTCGTCCCGGACGGGGAGACGGCGGTCGCCTTGCAGAACACGCTGATCAGACCCATCCGGTTCCTGGCCACGGACAGTGGCAACGTGACGGCGCGCGAAGAGGAGACGGTCTGTCTGGATGCCGCCGCGTTTGATGCCGAAGGCAATCCGGTTCCGAACCACGTCTGCCAGAACGAGCACACCATTCCCGCCCACGACGAGCCGGCGGTCGTGTCCTACACGGCCACGGACTATTCCCTGGACTGCGCGGGTCAGAACCCCATGCCGGACACCGTGCGTTTCGGCATCGTCAGCGTGGACAACGACTGCCGGAGCATGGAGGGCGTGAGCGTGACCGTCACGTTTGCGGACGACACGACCGAGACGGGTCGGTGGAACATCGCGGACGACGATCTTCTCGACTGCCCCTGAGAGATGACCGGGCGGACACGGAGGACAGGCAGCGGGTCGCCTGACCGGATCCCCCTCGGGGGCTCGTGACGCGCACGGGAGGCGACCTCCGGCACGGGCAGCGGAGGAACCGGGCCCGCCTCGTGACCCGCCTGCCCGTTGTCCTGCTCCTTGCCGCCCTGCTCGCGCCCGTCGGCGGCGGCAACGCCGCCCGCGGGCAGGACGCTTCCGACCCCCGACTGCAGGGCGGACTGGCGGCAGTGGCCCGGGCCCTGAAGACGCCCCGGGGCAGGAAACGCGACGCCCTGCTCGATCGCGCCATCGCGATCTTCCGGGGCATGCTCGTCCGGAACCCGAACCTCCTGCGCGCGCGCCTCGAACTCGCCCGGGCCTTCTTCCTCAAGGGAGAGGACCGTCTCGCCGGGCGCGAGTTCGACCGGGTGCTCGCCGCCGGACCGCCCGAACCGGTCAAGGCCAACATCCGGCGCTTCCAGGACGCCATGCGCGCACGCCGGAACTGGTCGCTCTCCGGTGGCCTGGCCGCGGCCCCGGACACCAACATCGGCGCGACCTCCGGTGACCGGACACTCTGGGTCTACGTCCCCCAGTTCAGGGACTGGCTGCTCTTCCGGACCGACGAGGCATCGAGGCCGTCCTCGGGCATCGGCCTCGTGGTCTGGGGCGGCGGCGAATACCTGCACCCCTTCACGACACGGCTTCGCGGTCGCCTCGGAATCAGCGGATCGAGACGCGAGTACGCCCACGGACGCTTCGACCGGATGCGCGTCGGCCTCCATGCAGGTCCGTCGTGGCTGATCGATCGCCGGACCACGGCGAGCCTGCTGATGACCGCGGGCCGGTCATGGCAGGGGTCGGGCATCAATCATGACGAGACGGGCCTCCGCCTCGAGATCCGGCGGCGGCTGGACCGGAGCCTGTGGCTCGATACGCGCGCGGCGTGGTCGCGCCGGGTCCATCGCATCGCCGACGCGCTCGACGGCCCCCGCTGGTCGGTCAACGCCGCACTCCGGTGGCAGGCGCTGCCGGTCCTCGACCTGGGCGTCCACGGCGGCTATTCCACCGAGGATACCCGCTCCCGGACCTGGCGCAACGATACCCGGTCGGTCGGGATGTGGGTATCCTGGCTCCTGCCCCGGGGCATCACGCTGGGCGGCTCGGCGAGCCTCTCGTGGACCCGGTACGAGCCCAGCTTCCGGTGGTACAGTCTCACCGTCGGCAACCCCAGGCGCAAGGACGTCGGCAGCGTCTACGGCGTCTCCCTGCTCCATCGACGCTTCACCGTGGGCGGCTTCAGCCCCCGGTTCCTGGCCTTCCACGAAAGACGCCGTTCGAACGCCCAGCGCGCCGACTACAGGAAATGGCGCTTCGAGGCGCGGCTCGTCAGGCAGTTCTAGAAGACATCCCTGTCCCCGCCGGACGACAGCTCCCGCACTCGCGACCGGCAAGGCGGCGGGCCCGGTCATCGAGGAAGAGGGCTCCTGCGATCTCCGGGCCCGTACGGGCAGGCGCCGGAAGACGTCGACATCCCCGCACGCGGCGGGCAACAGCCCTTGCCCTCGGCCCGGTCCGCCTGCCGGAATCTCCTTCGCTGCCTCGAGAGTCTGCGGCAAGGTCCCGATCGATGCAGCCTGCCGGGACATCGGGGTGTTCCTCCGGGTTGGCGTGACGGCATCCCGGTTCGTCGCGGTCATGTGACCGGCTCCAGCCGCCGTGAAGCGTACGGCGTCCCGGGCTGTGGTGATCGTCGAGGCCTTGCCTGGTGGTCAGGCGGAAACAGGAGACTCCCTTCGCTCCCGAATCGCGGCACGATCCTGCCGCCGCCTTCCCCCGGGCCTGGGGGGACGATGCCACGCCCCAAGTGGGAATCTTTCAGTCCCCACAAATGGGAGATTTTCGGTCCCAATTGACACGCGGCGCATGACACGCGGGGGCAGGCCAACGGGCAGGAAATCACACGGCAGGAGATCGCGCTTTCGGACGCGGACCGCGCGCGCCTCGAACGGATCGCGAGCAAGCCGCAGAGCCCCCGCCAGCCCGCTCTGGCGTGCACGGACAACGGTTTCCGACAGGGAACAGCCACAACCCGGATGAAGCAGCAGGATCCGGAGCAGATGTCCAGTCGACCTGTCCTTGCGCAAACCCCTCGATGCGCCCGATCGAACCGCCATGCCTTCCCGGCCATCCGGCAGGAAATTCGTCGACAACTCCCGATCTTCCTTCATGCCCGATCTCCCCCGGGAAATGGACCCGGGGACACCATGGCAGGAAATCAGGGCAGGTTGACGCTTGTGGGGAGTACCCCCTTCCGCCTGACACGTGAATCCCTGCGTCACCCGGCAATGCCCGCGGGAATCCCGAAGTTCGGCCGCGACCTCCGTGAAGCGCTCGGCATCGAAGGATCGGTCTCCCCGACATGGCAAGGGCAGGCGTTACCGAACCGAGCAGCGGAACCGACACGTTGTCCCTGCGCACTGTCGCCGAAAGGAAGGGCAACGACCGCCATGTCGTCAATGGCCGGAAGGTCCGGACATCCCGCGCCGGACATTCGGACCTGATGGTGCTTCTGGTGCGGACCGTGCCGAAGCAAGGGGTCGGGAAGCGGACCGAGGGCCTGTCCGTGTTCGTGGTCGACATGCAGGAGGCCCCGGGCAACGGTCTGACGATCCGGCCGATCCGGACAATGATCGATCATGCCGTGACCGAAACCTTCTTCGACGACCTGGAAGTCCCCGCGGAAAATCTGCCGGGCGAGGAAGGCCGGGGGTCCGGACACGTTCCGGAGAGCATGAACGCCGGAACCCGTGCCGCAACGGAAGGCCGCCACCCTCTTCGACATCGGCGAACCCGCGGCGGCAGAGGCCTGCATGGCCGCGAATGCCTGCCTGCAGGCCCATGGAGGCGAGGAACATGACGTGGAACGGAAATCTCGCGAAACCCGACCGCATCGGGTCGCGGCGGCTTCGACCAGCCTCGTCCCCGGCCTTCTCGCCGGGCATGTGCCGGAGATGCCGCGATCGTTCCGAAGGGCCGGTCCCGAAGTCGCGGAAGGCGCCTCTTCAGGGTCGGTCGGGAAGGCGACGAGGCGTCACCACGCCCTTCACCCGGACCGGTGACGCTCCACGGCGGGGCAGGCGGGGCCGGAGGTGCAACCCTCGTCGGCCCGGCATGCAGCCTTGCCGCCCGTCCTTCGGCGCGGCATGAAGTCTCTTGTGCAAGGCGTGCGCGGTTCTTGTGATCCGGCCATGATCGAGGCCATTGCGTTCGACACCCATCGCTTCGTGAAGCATCTGACCGACGGCGGCCTTGCCGAGCAGCAGGCGGAGGTGCTGGTCGACGCCAATCTGGCGACCAGGGCCGACATCGAGGCCATCAGGGCCGAGATCGAGGCCCTTCGGCAGGAGACCAAGGCCGGCATCGAGATCCTCAGGCAGGAGACCAAGGCCGAGATCGCGAAGGTCGAGGCACGCGTGGAAACCATCAGGTCCGATCTCCTGAAGTGGATGTTCGGCGCGTTGATCGCCCAGGGCGGGCTGATCGTCGCCCTGGTGCAGTTGCTGCAGTGACGCGCGCGGTCGTTTCGATGTCGTTCGGGTCGTCCTTGCCGTCGGCCTGCCGGACCGGCACCTGAAGACACCCGTTCCTTCCGGGGCAGCCCGTACCGGGCACGATCCGTGCTGACCGACGGGCGCACCATGGTGCGGTGACGTTCCGGACAACGTCCGCGGATTGTCGCGACGGAGACGCACGGCGGTCGGAGGATGAAGGCGAACCGGGCACACGAAGGTGCCCCCGGGCGAGGCCGCCGTGTCCACGCCGGGTCTGATCTGTTGAACACACTGTATCCCGTCAGCACCACGCGCCCACAGATCTGGCATCGGCACCTGTCTGGTAAACACATTATATCGCGCTCCAGCAGATGCTGGCGTCTTGCAAACGCAGGACGATTTTCAGGAGCCGGTCGATCCGACCGGGCGCGCCATCCGGTGGCGGCCGGCGGATATCGACGACCGGATTCGCTCCCGCTCGCAAGACGACGACGCCTGACCAGACCCCCCGGGTTCCGGGGGCCCTTTCATTCCGACGGAGAACATTCCAATGACGACGGACAACACTGGCAAGACCATCGAGCGAGCGCTACCGACACTGCGGGAAAGCGAGAAGGAACAACGGGACGCCACACCTGCCGAGCGCACGCCACCGACGCAGATCCCCGGTGGCACGCCCGGGATTCTCTGGCCGACGGAATTTCCGAACGTGCCGGAGCCCGAACACGACTGGCTGCTGGACGGCGTGCTGCCGCCAGGCGGACTGAGCCTTCTCGCCGCAGCGCCCAAGGTCGGAAGATCCATCTTCGCGCGCTGCCTCGCGGTCGCGGTCGCCAGGGGCCTGCCATTCCTCGGACGCAAGGTCGCCCCGGGAACCGCGCTGGTCGTTTCGCTGGAAGACAGCGACCGAATCACGCACCGGCATCTCCGCGCAATCGGACTCGCCGACGGCGACCCGCTCGGAATCATCACGCCGACGGCACTCCCGCTCCGGCGCGATGAACGGCTCGATTTCCTGGAGGCGATGATTTCCGACAGCAAGGCGATGCTGGTCGTCCTCGATACCCTGCTGCGGTTCGCGCAGATCGGCAACATCAATGACCGCGCCGAGGTGGGCAACGCCCTGGATCCGCTGCTGCGGGTCGCCCGCCGGACAGGGGCCTGCATTCTGGCGACTCACCCCTGCAGGAAGTCCGGCGGCGAAGACGGTGCCGAGGTGATGGGCTCGACGGCGTTCCTCGCGGCGTGCGACACGCTTGTCTCGATGATGCGCGACGGCCAGGCGCGGTTCGTGCATTCCGTCCAGCGCGAAGGCGTCGATCTGCCGCCGACACTGCTGGCCATCGACGACAGGGGCTGGGTTTCCTCGGCCGGGACGGACGCGCACGACAGGATGGTCGACGACAAGATCATTCGTGCCGTCTACGCGCGACCGACGATGACGACGGACGATCTGCTTCGGGAAATGGCCCGTTTCGGTCCAAAGGCGGTTCACGACAGCCTGCGCCGCATCACCGGGAAGGATGTCCTCCCGTGACATCACTGAGAGCCTGTTCCTGAAGTCGCGGGCGGCCTCACACTGTAGTATCCTGTCGGGAGGTTCGACATCGACGATGGAGGATGCCATGGCCCGGAGCGAGGCCGCCCGAGCGCAGCATGGCCGACCGCATGACGATGGGCAAGACGATCTGACGGACGCGGAACGGACCCCGCCCTTCGTCCGCCTTTCCGACAAGGAGCGAAATTCGATCGAAATTTGCTTCCGGCCAGCCTCATCTCGGATGAAACGACCCGGGACGTCTCCTCGTTCGCCGTCGCGGAAAGCCGCCGATGCAGCCGATCCGTCAGGCATCATTCCTCCAGCGGCTCTGCCCTGACCTCGAGCAGGTTCCGCGCCTCGCGCCCGCAGGCGACGGCAACCAGATGGACGGACTGCCCGCGATACCTGTCGGCGTAGCCCCGGTCCCGCATCTGGGCGAACGCGGCATCAAGCGCCGCCTCGGCATCGTCCGCACCCTCCGCCATCTTGAACTCGATCACGAACACCTCGTCCCCCAGGGGAACCACCATGTCGGCCCGCCCGTGGCTGGTGGCCTCCTCCGCCCGCACATCCACCCCGACGGCGCGGAAGACCATGTGCAGCAGACTGGCGTACCACGCCTCGTGGCGCGCCAGGTCCCCCGTCGCGTGCCACTGGTAGGGAATGCCGGCCAGCCAGGCCTTGAGGGTCGCCGCAAAGCCTTCGAAGTCGCCGGTCTTCAGAAGTGCACAGAGACCGCGCCCCTGTCCCGCGGCTTCCGTGACCGTCTTGCCCAGATGCTGCAGCAAGCCCCGGTTGAGACTGATGCGGACTTCCTGATTGGGATAGTCCAGACGGTAGAGCGTGTCGAACCCGTCCCGGCGCTCCTCCGTGATCGTCAGGTAGCCGGTCTGGAACAGCAGGGCCTCGGCACTGATGTCGTCCACGTCGAACCGGGAGACCAGGGACCGGTCGACCAGGCACCCCTCCAGGTCCATCGGGCTGACGGACTTCTCCTTCAGCGTCTCGAACAGAAAGCGCGGCGAGCCGGTCTCGAACCACCAGGGGCGGAACTCGCGGCTGTCGAGCAGCAGCAGCACGTCGAAGGGATTGTAGAGACGTGTCTCCCCGCGCCAGCGATAGCCGTCGTACCAGGTGCGGATCTCGTCCCGGTCCAGACCGTCGAGTTCGGGGGCGAACACCGTGTCGATGTCCTCGTCCGTGTAGCCGCAGATCGTCGCGTAGCGCGGATCGAGGCTGATGTCCTTCAGATTGTTGAGACCCGAGAACAGGCTGACCTTCGAGAACATGCTGATGCCGGTGACGAGGACGAAGCGGACATGCTCCGCACTGTCCTTGATGATGCCGTAGAAGCCCCGCAGGTAGTCCCGGTTGGCCGTCGCCAGTGCCGGGTCGCGGAGCGCGTCGAGGATCGGCTTGTCGTACTCGTCCACGAGGATCACCACCCGTTGCCCTGTCGTGTGATGGAGGTGGTAGATCACCTTCTGGAGCCGGACGGGACCGGTGCCCGGGGCTGGGTCCGGAGCCAGTCCGGCCGCATGTTCGACCAGATCCAGTTGGGCACCAAGGCTGTGCGCGATGTCTTCCGGCCCGTCGTACTTCCCGCCAAAGCTCAGGCGCAGGACGGGATGGGTCACCGACCAGTCCCAGTGGTCATGGATGGCCAGACCCTCGAACAGTTCCTTCCTGCCCTCGAACAGCGCCTTGATCGTGTCCACCAGAAGGCTCTTGCCGAACCGCCGCGGGCGGGAGAGGAACCAGTGGTCGCCCTGCTCGATCAGGTCCCGGATCAGCGGCGTCTTGTCGACGTAGTAGCTGTCGGTCTCCCGCAGTCGGGAAAAGGACTGGATGCCGATGGGCAGGCGTCTGGAGGTCATGGGTCGCTCCCGTGGCAGGGGGGTGAACGCACCGCAGACATGGCAGGCGCCCGCGGGCGTGACGTCCGGCGGAATCTCCTGCTCACGGAACATCCCGGTGCAACGGGACGGGTTCGCTCCCGTGGCAACATCATCGCCTGGCCGACGGCAGCGCGAGGGCCGCTGGAGATGGCATGGGATCCGTCGTCTCCCCTCGCCGTGAAAAACGGAAACCCGCAACGCAGCGGGCACCCGACTGTAGTCCGGGGTGCGACGTCAGGCAAGCCTTGCGTCACCCGGCCTGAATGCATGCTTGGGCTGGCACGGCATAAGCGCTTCTTGTCTTGCAAGTCGGCTCGTTCAGGATTGTGCTGAGAGCCTGAATCACAAGTCCTTGCCATGATGATGTTCTTGTGAATCAAGCGCTTGTCCTTCTTGCGACCCTGCGCATGAGGAAGCGTCCATGTTTTGGGTCACGCCCTGATCGGTTCTTTTTCGGTCGGTTTTCCACCTTCTAGGTCCTGTCGAACACCCGTCGAGGGTCCGGCGCCCGCGGTCGGCCCGACCGCCCCTGTGTCGGGACCGGCGGTGCAATCGGCGCCCGTGCCGCATCTGTCGAATCGTCGGTAGTAACTCAGTTTGAAATTTCCGAGCGTTTCTTGTAAGGGTCACGCGGACCCGGCTTCAGGGCAGCATCTTCCACCAGCCTTGCATGTGGACGCGCCCTGACACCCTCCATGGCGACCTCACGGCGGCGTTCGGGAGACAGCCTCGCGGCGCTGGCCTTGCCGGCCCCTCGCCTTCCCGGAAGGCCCGGCAAGCGAATCGTTCGGGATCTGACCCGTCGTCATGTCAACGACCATCCTGGCCGGCCTGTTGACGTCCCAGGGGCGCTTCGGCATGGCATCCTCCCCATTTGACTTGCGAAACACGGGGCCGAATACCCCTGTCAACACAAACCGTGATTTCAAACCGAGACACTACCGAATCGTCTTGCCGATCGTCATGCGGACGGCCATACTGCGTCCGGGTGGCCTCGCTTCAGGCCATGGTATCCTCCATTGTCGGCATTCAACTCCCGACAGGGTACCGCAGCCTGAGGCCAACCGCGACTTCAGGAATAGACACTGATATCACTACGAAGGCACATTGGTGCGCTGATTTTCAGGAGGAGACGTGCGATGGCCGAGCGCAAATCAGCATTGAAACGAGCACCGGCGCGTCCGGAACTGGATGCGCTGCTGGAAAAAGCAAAAAATGTCGAAATCAGCGATGAAGAGTTGTTGGCGCAACGCGCCAGCTTTGTGTACGGCAATGCCCCAAAAGGCTCCGGAATTACGCGAGAGTCCGCTTCGGAGTCGACCAAGCGCCTCCGGGTAGGAAAGACAGTCGCTGGATTGCGCGGTTGAGCGACGCAATTTTTCCATCCGGCTCGGCGGCATAGATATTGTTCATTCTCGAAAAAGAAGACCGGGAGCTATTCAATCGAGTTCAGGAGCAAAACCTGAACCGCCAATACGAGTTGCTGACAAATTGCATCGAAATAGGCATGATGAAAGGCCCCGTTTCATTCGACAAGTTTTTGCTTTGGGCATTGAACCACGTTGCTGTCGCCAATATCTCGCAGTTCGGCGGTCGATTTCGTCGGGAACCGATCTACGTTGGAGATCATAGTCCCCCTCATTTCAACGATGTAGATGACTGGATGGATCGATTTGTTTCGACCGTCCAAGAAAATTGGTACGTCTGGACGCCTACCGAGCTTGCTGCGTACGGCTTGTGGCGCCTTAACTGGATATACATCCCTTTATTGAAGGCAATGGCCGCACCGCTCGAGCAACGTGCTACTTTCTACTTTGCGTTCGATCCGGCGCACTACTCCCCGGGCACAGAATTGTGCCCGAGCGAATCCGCGATAACCGAGATGGATACGAGGCTGCGTTAACGGCCGCTGACCGGGCCTGGGACGATGGACATTTGGATTTTAGCGAAATGGAAAATTATCTCGCCGCCTTGTTGCAGGCCCAGCTTCAGGATGATGGGCTGCCGTAGGAAGGCCCCATAAGGAGTGCGACAGGGCTCTCTCCCGCCCAGCAGGATCGCCCTCGCTTCAAAACAAGGTCCCCAAGTGACACAAGACGGCGCAACGTGAGAAGTCCATCATGATTCCTCGTTGCAGCCGGTTCGAATCGGGCCGCATTGAGTGCATCGACGAACCGCTGTACCCACCCTTGTCTGCGCGAGAGGCGCCGGCGAATGCCCTGTGCCACCGCGACTGCACGATTGGCCGCGGCTCCGCCGGCTTGGCGGTTTACGCCGACCGCTTGGAGGTGACGTCGACGGGGATCCTGCATTTCAGGCTGACTCCAGAAGATCTATTCGGGCGGCATGGGTCAAGGCCTCGGAGCCCGCGGTGACGCAAGGATTCATGTGTCAGGTGGGAGTGGGGTCCTCCCTGTGGTTCACGACAACCGCAAGAAGGAGCCCCCCGATGCCACGGCAGGCTGCAACGACCGGGAGCCTGCCACAGGCGTTCGAGATGGTGAAGGAGATGCAGGCAGACGGACCGGAGCGGGGCGAGGGCTGTCGCCCTCTCGGTCGCCAGGCCCCGGCCAGGATCATCGAGGGCCGGGATCATCGAGGGCCGGATGGCCGAGGCGGTCGACGTCTGGCGCGACACCCTCGACGCCGGCGCCATGCGCGACCGGCGCAACGGCACCTGCCGACGCTGCCTGCTCGGCGCGCTCGGCGACATCGAACGCGACGTGCCGCGTACCCGGCACTTCTGCCCGACCGGGGTTCCGAAGGGCTCCGCGAGACGCGCGCCGGAGATCGACCGTGCGATCCCGGCCGGCGTCGTTCCGGGGCTCTCGACCCGCAAGGTCGGCGAGGTCCTGCTTGCCCTGCCCGGGCGCCCGGTCCCGGCCGCGACGGTGAGCCGGGTCGCCAGGACCCTCGACCGGTCGGTCGACGCCTTCCACCGCCGGCCGCTGAAGAATGACTGCAAGGCGGTGATGCCCGACGGCGCGCTCGGGAGGTCGGTCCTGGTGGCGCCGGGGATCCGCCACGACGGCAGGAAGGAGATCATCGACTTCCGGCGCGCCGGCAGCGAGAGCGCCGCGGAACGGGAGCGCTTCCTCGACCGGCCGTACCACCGCGGCCTGACCGGCGAGGGCCTCGGGATGATCTTGCGTCGATGGCGGCAAGGGCCTGCGCGCCGCCTTGCCGGTCGTCCGGCACGGCATCCCCGTCCGGAGGTGCCGGGCGCACAGGATCCGCAACATCCTCGACAGGGTCCGCGTCGCCCACCGGGAGGCCGTCATGAACGCAGGCACCCGGCCAGAGGCGCTCGCCGCCGCCCGCCGCTTCGCCGACCACTGGCAGGGCATCTGCCCCGGGGCCGTCGCTTCCCTGCGCAACGATCCCGACGATCTGCTCGCCTGCTTCCGCTGCAGGACCCTTGCCGGGCGAAGGCAGGTCAGGACCACCAATGCCATCGAACGACGGTTCCGAGAGGTCCGCAGACGAACACGGCCCATGGGAACATTCCGGGACCGGACATCGACGGACCGCATCCTCCACGCGGTCTTCATCCACGAAGACAGGTCTCGGGGAATCGGTACCCCACTCTCCCTGACACATGACTCCCGACGTTACCGGGCCCGCGTGTTGGGAACAAATAAGGTGTCCGGTTTCAGGACAGGTGTAAGCGGTGCGAGCGCCCCACCTTATCTCTGTATCGCTGTTGGAGTTGGATGATCCTTTTACCGGGAGGATCATACGATGCAAGAGCAGGATCGCTTCGACCAGGAACAGCTGGTTGGGGAAGAGGATAACGAGGAGGCCGGATCGGTCGAAGGCTGGCGCGCCTTGCAGCCGGATGCACGTCGGCAGCACTGTTCGGAAGAAGAGAAGGCCTGGATCGTCCAGGAGAGTTTTGAGCAGGGGACGACCGTAGAGGAGGTCGCCAGGCGCCATGGGGTTCCGCATAGGCGGCTGTCATTCTGGCGCCGCAGGGCGAGGCGCCGTTCGCCCATGTCGAAGTGGAGGCGGCGTCGGGGCCCGGCCATGTCGGTTCGGTTTCGATCGAGGCGCGGGGCGTGACGGTACGCCTCGGCGCTGCGAGCGATCCGATGATCGTCGCGGGCTCTGGGTTGAAGGTCGTGGTGGCGACGCGGCCTGTGGACTTCCGCAAGGGCCATGACGGGCTGGTGGCGGTGGTTGAGCACGAGCTCGGTCTGGACCCGTATTCCGGCATCGTGTTCGTATTCCGCCCCAGGCGCGCCGACCGGATCAAGGTTCTGTGGTGGGACGGGACCGGATTGGTGCTGGCCTCGAAGCGTCTTGAGCAGGCCCGGTTCGCCTGGCCGGCGGTCCGCGACGGGGTGATGCGCCTGTCGCGGGCGCAGTTCGAGGCTTTGTTCGAGGGTCTGGACTGGCGCCGGGTGTGGGGACCACGGGTGCGCCGGCCACTCGCGGCGGCGTGATGCCGAGGGGTGGCCAGGCTCCCATTTTCCCCTGTTCCTTATCAATGAGTAACTGGTTCCATGATGGTATTCAGTCATGGAACCGAGCCCCGGCACTGTCGATCTCGCATCACTTGCACCGCCCCTGCGGGCGCTGATCGAAGGCCAGCAGGCGGCTCCTGAGACGCTTCGCGCCGAGAACGCGGCGCTCGCCGGCCGCAACCAGCAGTCAACCGCCGGCTCGAACATCTGCTGCGCGAACTGCGCCGGGCGATCTGCGGCAAGAAGTCCGAGAAGCTCCATCCCGACCAGCTCCTGCTCGCCGAGGCCGAGGCGGACGCCCAGGCGAGCACGGCGCCGCGTACCAGGCGCCCCGCCGCGGAGCGCAACATCGGTCATCTGCCGGCTCACCTGCCTCGGGTTTTTGACGTAATCGAGCCCGAGAGCACGCTGTGTCCGTGCGGGTGCGGCGAGATGGCCAGGATCGGCGAGGACCGCACCGAGAGGCTGGACGTCGTTCCGGCGACGCTCCGGGTCATCGTCACGGTGCGCCCGAAGTACGCCTGCCGCAAGTGCGAGGAAGGCGTCACCCAGGCGCCGGCGCACCTCATTGAGGGAGCGCTCCCCACCGAAGGCATGATCGCCCACGTGCTGGCATCGAAGTTCGCGGACCATCTCCCGCTGTACCGCCAATCGCGGATATTCGCCCGTTCGGGGATCGAACTGCACCGCTCGACGCTGGCCGGCTGGGTCGGCAAGGCGTCGTTCCACCTCGGGCCCGTGTACGAATGCCTGAAGGCGGAGTTGAAGACGTCGAACCCCCTCGGGCTGGACGAGACCACGGTCCGGGTGCTCGACCCGGGTCGGGGCAAGACCAAGACCGGCTGCATGTGGACGATGGCGCGCGACCAGCGGGTGTGGTGCATGAGTATGCGCCCGGGCGCGGCGGCAAGTATGGCGAGAAGCTGCTTGAGGGCTTCGAGGGAACGGTTCAGGTGGACGGCTGCTCCGGCCACAACCGGCTGGCTCGGCCGGACCGCCCGGGCGGTGCGCTGACGCTGGCTTCTTGTTGGGTTCACGCCAGGCGCGGGCTCAAGGAGATGTTCGACAGCAACGGCGCGCCGATCGCGAAGGAAGGGCTGGAGCGGATCGCGCAGCTCTACAAGATCGAGGACAGGATCCGGGGCGCCGCGCCGGCGACGCGCCAGTTCGTCCGCCGGACCGAGTCCGCGCCGCTGGTCAACGCCTTCGGCGTGTGGCTCGACGAGCAGCGCTCGCGGGTGTCGCCGCGCTCGCGCCTGGGCGAGAAGCTCACCTGTATCGCCAACCAGTGGGACGGGCTGCTGGTATTCCTGTACGACGGGCGTGTCGAGATGGATGGCAACTTCGTCGAGAACCGCATCCGTCCGATCAAGCTCACGGCCAAGAACGCGTTGTTCGCCGGCCATGACCAGGGAGCTCGCTCCTGGGGCCGTGTGGGCTCGCTCATCGAGACTTGCAAGATGAACGGCGTCGAGCCCTGCGCCTGGCTCAAGAACACGCTGGAGAAGATCGACGCCGGCCACCCTCAATCCCAAATCCAGGAACTCCTGCCCTGGAACTTCGACCCGGCGTCAAGCTGAAAACCAGGGTGGGGCGCTCGCACCGCTTACTATAGAAGTGCAAAAACTTGTCGAAGCGGCGGACACGACCTTCCGACACCTCGCCTGGATAGTAGATGTCTAGACCATAGACCGAAGGATCGAAGCGCGCGTCCGCGCGACCATTAGAACCGTCGAAATACTGTATCCCGAGCAGTTCGCATGCTTGTTCGAAGAGGGTGTCGTAATTGAGCGTGAATAGATGTGCTCATCCAAGATTGCTGTCCCGCGCGACCAGCTTCGCCAGGAACGCTAGGTGTGGCGCAACGCCGGCGGGACCCGCCGCGGCGACCTTGGCCTCCGGCAGTGTCAGCGCGCATTCGGCGAAAATGGCGGCCCGAATCCGTTCGACGAACCAAGACGGTTCAGGCTAGGTGGGAGATGGAGTCGACTTCCATTACACGCCATCGAACGGTGAGTTCGGAACCGAGCCGATGAAATGGCCGTTCACCAGGCAGGACAGCCAGTCTTCGAAGCCCAGTCTCGGAGGTTCGGCGTCCGGTACGACAGGGGCGAGCCGCGCGTCAACGACCGCTCCGATGCTCAGTGGAGCCTTGGACAACACCTTCAGAGTTTCGAGCGTATCCATCGTCTTTCCGCCCGAGCTCACCGAGGTTCCCGCACCAGCCAGGACGACGAGGTTCTCCATACGCAGCCATTCAGCTATGAGCGCTTGCAGCCGCTGACGGGCTTCCTTGGCGGTCTTCCCGAAAAGAAGATCATTGATCCGCCTGTCTTCCGTTGGTCCGATCAGTTGGTATTCGCTCGGCGGTTCCTTGGCGTTGTCTGACACGGCATCTTCCTCATCGGTTCGAGGATTGTTGTCCTGAAAAATCGGTTCATTCTCGGTTGTCCGAACTTGGGCGAGGCTGACTGTTCAGTGCCGATTCGATCGTCTGAACAGACTCCAAGATTTCATCGAAGGCAGGGGCCTGGCCGAAGATCATGGCCATGGTGTTGGCGTAGTCGCGGGTGAGGGCGTCAACCATCGAGCCAGTTGGGGTGATCGCGAACGTCCCTGGAACCGCCGAAGAGAAGTCGTAGTCGGGTCGGTCGAAGAACATGCGAGCATGTCGCACGCAGTCGGCTCCCAGTTCCGAGTCTGCAATCGCCGGTTTGCCGAACTCCGAGTGAAGTAGACAATGCAGGTCGTAGTAGTGTCGCGAGACCCGCTGACCTTCTTGCCGAAGAACACCTCTTCGTTCGTGCCAGCGGCGCAGGCCATACGCGATCGTCACCTTGTCCCAGAAGGTGCAGGCAGCTTCGATGGCGGTCACGCCGTCGACTGCCAGGTCGATACCAGGGGTGTCTTCGGCGATGTGGGGCTTGATCGTGACTGTTCTGTGGGGGTCGAGAGCCGATTTCGCCCCTGATTCGATTCGCGCGACCGGCTGCACACAGGTTTCGTCAGTCGGCTCGGTCGCAGGATACCAGACGAGTAGTGTCTGCCCGTCGGGATCGGCGTCATCAATCTCAATGCGTCCTGCGCCGTCGGTGGCGTCCGCGATCTGTTCGTCCAGGAATTCTCGGAGCGGCCCAGTGACGCAAGCCCGGCACGCATCCCTGACTGCAACGAGCCTGGCCCGGCGCTTCTTTCCCGACAGGGCCTCCAGTTCCTCGACCGATGCCGGCTCATCGAGGTCGTCGCGGAACACGGTGATGTCGATATCCTCGGAAAAACGCAGGATCAGGCCGTAGGCTTTCGACAGTGACGTACCACCCTTGAAAAGGAGACGGGGACCGCCGGCAGGCCGTTCGCGATAGAGCGCGTTCAACGTCCAGCAGACCCAGAAGCCCTTCTCGACATGGCTGATCGGCGCGCCGAGCCGGTTGGCAGCAGCGAGAAAAAGATCAAGGCGGTCGCGCGCGGGTGCGGTGCCGATCTGTCTGTAGGCCGCAGCGGTCACGGTCACGCCTGTTCTGCGTCGGAGGCACTCAGCAGGTCGCGCAGGAATTCCTGCATCCAGATCGGCAGTGCGGAAAACCCCGCCCCCAGATCGGCCCGGATTGCCGGGCCGTGCCGGGAGTCTTCAAGAATGCGGCGCAACGCGGCCCGGATGCGATCCCGTTCGTCGTCTCGGGACAGCATGTCCTGCATCCAGTGCAGGGCCTGAACGACCCGCATGGCCGGCCGGTCGGCCCAGTAGAGGCGGCTGGGCACTGCGTATCGAAAACGGATTTCCTGACGGCACAGCCTGATCGGCTTCAGCCTCGCATCTACCAGAATTTCAATGCGCGCCGGCACTGCGGTGCTGAGGCCGAGTTCGTTGGCCGCGGTCATGCCGTCGATGACGACGCGTGCCTGGTCTCGGCGGGTAACGGAACGGATGACGGCACGATAGTCGGGTACGGTCGGGCGACCGGTCAGTCCATTGGTACGCGGGCGGTCGTAAAGGCCTCGGTCAATGCGGCGCAGACCGGCGGCAGCAACCAGGCGCTGGAGGGCCTTGTCGACGGCATGACGATTGCCGAGGTCCGCGAAGTCGCCGGGGACCCAGACCTCATCCGGGTCAGCCGCCACCCGGTCGAGGATGCGGGAGCGCAAACCGGTATCTTGCGTCAAGACTGTCATGTCCGAAATATGACACATGTTTCCGACAATTCGATCCATGTCCGAAAAGTGATGCAATATTCGGACAGATGCTGTGGTGACGCAGTCCAGGCAGGACCGTTGTGATCGTTCATCTGGCGGGCGGAACGGCCTCCGTGGCATCGAGATCGTTGTCGATGCTGTCGCCGATGCGCGTTGCAGGCGCCTTCACGGTATCGCGGGAAAGGTGGTCATACCGTGCCGAGTATCACCAATTTAGTCGGCCGATATCACCCGATGCAGCCACTCAGTGTCAGCAAGGCAGCCGCCTCGGAGCGACGCGACGCGGTCACGTTGCAGTCAACAGGATTTCCTTCTCGGTTTCTCCGTTATTGCTATCATTGCCGACCGATTGTCGGCAAGACGATGAGCCGCCTGGCCAAGGCGGGTTTCGACGGTGGTGCGGTGACAAGCAATGGCGGTGCGCTGCTGTTGGCTCAGGCGGATCGCCGGCTCGGTCTGACGTCCGCGGTGGCGCGGCAAGCGTCGCCACGGGGCGGTGGACATGGTGCGCCGGGGGCGTTCGGGATTGCACCGGGCTACGGGATCTGAACGACCATGCCGATCTGCGCCACGATCCCGGGTCGTGCGTTTCGGGCCACACGCCCTCTCCCTCGGCGTGCAAGTCCACACCGTCGACGGCGTGTCCGTATGCATTTTCGATCCAGCCAAGACGGTCGTCGATTGCTGTCGCTTCAGACAACATGTCGTGCTCGAAGGTCTCCACAACGTCGTGAGGTCCGGCAAGGCCAAACCTGCGCAGATTGTTGAATACGCCCGCGATATCCGCATCTGGTCCATTCTGCGGCCCTATCTGGAAACGATGGTCGCCGATGGCGCGTGAACCAAAAATGTTGCCGCGTCTGTACGCGCGCGGCTGCAAAACCTCGCCAGGGAACAACAGGCCAATTTCCAGCGCGTGCTTACCCGACACGCCCTCGAAAGGCTTCTCTTCCCACTCAGTGTCTCGCCTCACAAGGAACTCTTCGTCCTCAAGGGCGCCATGCTCTGCGCCGCATGGCTCGACGATCCTTTCCGAACGACCCGTGACCTCGACCTGCTCTGCGACGCAGATGCGCGCGCGGGCCGACGAAATCGACGTTCGGCGCTATCAGCCGGCATGATTCTCGGGTTGTGCGAAATCCTTTCGATCATCCTCCTGGAGTCTTCTGTCCCGTCAGGGGGGATGACAGGAGGCCTCAGGAAGCTGATTCCATGCAGGAAATCCCCTTGCCCGACGGTTTGACAAGACTTGTCCGCAGGTTCGGGTCTCCCTTCCAGGGTCATGGAATCCGGGAAGACGGAGGCGATGCGGAGAGACGGAAGCGACAGGGACGGGGGAGCGAGTTCCCCGCGTTGCCGCCAACGACAACGCGCCGCCGGAGAAGGAGGCGCACGGCCGACAGGAGACCATTGCGCCCTCTGTGCTTGCCATTCCTCCGACCGGCAAGGCGCGGCCTCTGTCGAGGATCCGTTCCGGGTCTGCCGCGAGCGTGCGGAACGCGAGGGCGGGAAGGTCGTCGGCTGCTGCAGGGATTCCGCCATCTCGGGAGACAGCATGATCCTCCGGCGCGGCGTCCAGGCGCTTCCGGAGGACGCGCGCCGGGGCGCGTTCGAGATCGTCGTCGCCGGGGCCCTCGACCGGGAGGCCGACGTGGCGACCCTCTGCAAGCACCTGCGCTGCGCCGGCGTGATGATCTTCACGCTCTCGGCAGGCGAAGGCGAGATCGACGAGCTGCACGTCGGCCTCGAGGGCACGATGAACGCGCCGTTCCCGAAGAACCTCGCAGCGAAGACGCGCCGGGGCCTGCGGGGCGGGAGTCCGATCTTGCCTTCGACCCGGGATACCGCCTCCGCGATCAGATCCGTCACCTGATCGTCTTCACTGGTGATTTCAGCCGGGATCTCGATCCGGGTCCTGTCTCGTGCCGGAGTGACGATCTCGGTCGCGGATGCAGCCATCGGATTCCAACCCCGTCAATCGAGCAGCCGTCGTCGCATCCATCCCGGCACCGACCAGGGACTTGCAGGATCGCGCGCTCATGGTGATGTCGACTCCGAAGACGCGCGAGGCATCCAGACTGACTTCTGCAGATAGCTGATCCGACAACGAGTCGGCGATCCGACCCGCGCGGTGTTCCACCGAGCCTGAGAGCCTGTTCCTGAAGTCGCGGATGGTCTGACGGTCTGGTCTTTTGCCCGGATTTGCCGGGGACATGGCGGATGCGATGGGTCCACCGAAGGCCGCATGAGCGCGTGGGGAACCACCGGCGGAATGATGTGCGTGACGGGTGTGGCGATTGATTGCGCCGCCGACCCATGGCGTCAGGTTTCCCTTGTCATCCACCGTTTTCCGCGGTTCAAAGCCATTTTCGTGCATCGTCGCGCAACGTCTGCAGAGCCGCAGGACACCGTGCTGCGGGATGCCCTGGCCATGGACGGTCTGGCCGCATGCTGCTTTCTCGTGCACAAGGGCGTGAAAAAGACAAGTCCTTGATCTGTCACGTCAAAACCACTCATGTGTCAGACCAGGACGGCATCCGAGACTTCAGGAACAGGCTCTGAAAGACGCGTCGCGCTTCCCCCTGGCTTGCGCCTCGACCCTCCGCATCAGACTGCCAGGTGTTGACGATCTGTTGCGTGAACCGCTGCTGCTGCCGCTCCCGGCGCGTCAACCAGCCAAGAAATGCCGTGTCCGGCTCCCCGTGGGCGGCAGGCCGTACTGTCGTGCTCCGGACTCGCAACCGGTGCGGCCACGTCCACGAAGGCGCGCAAGACCTCGCGGACCCCGCCCTTCGTCCGCCTTTCCGACAAGGAGCGAAATTCGATCGAAATTTGCTTCCGGCCAGCCTCATCTCGGATGAAACGACCCGGGACGTCTCCTCGTTCGCCGTCGCGGAAAGCCGCCGATGCAGCCGATCCGTCAGGCATCATTCCTCCAGCGGCTCCGCCCGGACCTCGAGCAGGTTGCGTGCCTCGCGCCCGCAGGCGACGGCGACCAGATGGACCGGCTGCCCGCGATACCTGTCGGCATAGCCCCGCGCCCGCATCTGGGCGAACGCGGCAGCCAGCGCCGCCTCGGCATCGTCCGCGCCCTCCGCCATCTTGAACTCGATCACGAACACCTCGTCCCCCAGGGGAACCACCATGTCGGCCCGCCCGTGGCTCGAGGCCTCCTCCGAACGCACCGCGACCCCGACGGCCCGGAAGCACATGTGCAGAAGGCTCGCATACCAGGCCTCGTGGCGGGCCATATCCCCCGTCATGTGCCACTGGTAGGGTATGCCCGAAAGCCAGGCCTTGAGGGTCGCCGCAAAGCCTTCGAAGTCGCCGGTCGCAAGCTGGTCCCGCAGGGTCTCCCCCTCGTCCAGGGGCACCCGGTCCTGCGGGCTCAGGGCAGCCAGCAGATGATCGTTCAGGCTGAGCCTGACCTCCTGATTGGGATAGTCGAGCCGACAGAGGGTGCGGTGGCCCCTGCGGACCACGTCCGTGATGGTCAGGTAGCCGGTCTGGAACAGCAGGGCCTCGGCTTCAATGTCATTGACATCAAATCTTGAGATCAGTGGCCGGTCCACTGTCCGATTCTCCAGTTCCATCAGGCTGACGGACTTGGCCTTGAGGGCCTCGAACAGGAAACGCGGCGAACCGGTCTCGAACCAGTAAGGGTTGAACTCCCGCTTCCGCAACAGCAGGAGCACGTCGAAGGGATTGTAGAGCCGCTCCCGGCCCAGCCAGTGGTAGCCGTTGTACCAGGTGCGGATCGCGTCCCGGTCCAGCCCCTCGAGTTCGGGGGCGAACACCGTGTCGAGATCGGCATCGGTGTAGCCGCAGAGCGTCGCGTAGCGCGGATCGAGGCTGATGTCCTCGAGGTTGTTGAGACCCGAGAACAGGCTGACCTTCGAGAACATGCTGATGCCGGTGACGAAGACGAAGCGGACATGGGCGGCGCTGCCCTTGACGATGCCGTAGAAGCCCCGCAGGTAGTCCCGGTTGGCGATCGCCAGCGCCGGGTCGCGAAGCGCGTCGAGGATCGGCTTGTCGTACTCGTCGACGAGGATCACCACGCGTTGGCCCGTGGAGCGATGGAGACGGTCCAGGAGGTTCCGCAGACGCCTCGGTCCGGTATCGGACGACCGGGCAGGCGAGAGGCCGTGCTCGCGCTCGGCACCCTCCAGTTGTTCGATGATGTCCCCCTCGATGTCCGCCGGTCCGTCATACTTCCCGTCGAAGCTCAGGCGCAGGACGGGATGGGTGACCGACCAGTCCCGGTGGTCATGGATGGCCAGGCCCTCGAACAGTTCCTTCCTGCCCTCGAACAGCGCCTTGATCGTGTCCACCAGAAGGCTCTTGCCGAACCGCCGCGGGCGGGAGAGGAAGTAGTGCCGACCCTCGTCCACCAGCTGCCGGATCAGCGGCGTCTTGTCGACATAGCAGAAGCCCTCGCTCCGGATCGTCTCGAAGTCCTGGATGCCGATGGGCAGGCGTCTGGAGGTCATGGGTCGCTCCCGTGGCAGGGGGGTGAACGCACCGCAGACACGGCAGGCGCCCGCGGGCGTGACGTCCGGCGCAATGCGCCTTCCCCGGAACATCCCGGTGCAACGGGACGGTTGCGCTCCCGTGGCGACATCATCGCCTGGCCGACGGCAGCGCGCGCCGCAAGTCGTGGAACCTGCTTCTGAAAGACCACCTCCGAGCGAGGCTTCGCACCGGCGGATCTGCGCAAGACCCGGCCATCCCGGTCACGTTTCCACTTCGTCTGCGTCAGGCACACATGCAGCAAGGGACAGGCAGGCCATGCTTCCCCCACGTCAGCCATGTCGGTGACGGGACGTGGCAGTCCCTGCCCGGGCGAGGGCAGTCGGTCGCCGAGACGAGCATCGCACCGCAACCCGCCGGCACCGGCCATCGCATGATCCCGCCAACAGAACCGCCGTGCCCGCCGAAAGGGCACCGGACCAGACCGCACGCCCGGGGCAAAACCCGGGATCAAGATCATATCCGTCATGCAGAGGTCTTCCCGATGGAAAACATGAAGCCGAAATCGAGGGCAAGGGCAAGACCCTTTCGCCCATGCCCGTTGTTCCGGAAGCCGGTGATTGTACAGGTCTTCCTGATACGGTTGAAGTGGAATTGAACGCTGATCGCCCGCACCCTCTATCGGCGAGGACCTATCGAAGAATGGGCCGCGGCACACTCAAGATGGCTGGCCAGGGACTTCGAGCAGAGCGCGGAGAGTTCCATGGCCCGGGTACAGCTTCGCCGCCTGCCGCTTCCTCATGCGCAGTGTCGCGCGAGGGACAAGTGCTTGATTCACAAGAACATGATGATGGCAAGGACTTGTGATTCAGACTCTGAGCGCCTCTTCGGTCTGCACCGCGCAGGATACTTCGGCCTGACCAGAATACCCGCCCGAGTGGCAATCGCGGCGATCGGGCAGAACCTGCTCAGCGCCGCCAACAAGATCGCCCGCAACCCGCAAACCCCGGCAATCGCATGAACCAGACCACCAGAACCGTCTTGCCCGCTGAAAAAGGCAGCGGGACAGCGCCAAGGCAAAGCCGCAGGTCAAAATCACGCGCATCATGCAGAGGTCTTCATGATTCAGGCCCGCAGTAATGGCGCGTGGAAACGGAATGGGCTGGCAGCCGCCCCGGAGCCTTGAAGAGCGGCTGAAATTCGCGTTGGTACCTGCGCCGCTTTACAGGCGCATCCGGTTGAGAAAGGAACGTCGCTGGGGCGAGGCGGAAATTGCTCTGCTGCCCCTGCTCGCTGACCCTGGACGGGTCAGCCTCGATGTCGGCGCAAACAAGGGGGTCTACAGTTGGCTGCTGAAAGATTGCTCACGCAAGGTCTACGCCTTCGAGCCCAATCCGAAGATGTTCCGTTTTCTGCAGCGCACGGCCGGCAACCGGATTGTGACCTCGCCCGTCGCGCTGTCCGACCGAAGCGGCCCTGCGGTCTTGAGGGTACCGCGTCACCGCCGCGGCGGTTTCTCCAATCAGGGAGCGAGTCTCAGCGACGTCAAGGTCGCAGAAGACTTCATGGGTGTCGAGGTCGAGGCGAAGCGGATCGATGATCTCGGCATTGCCGATATCGGCTTCATCAAGATCGATGCAGAGGGGTTCGAGCAGGCGATACTTCGCGGCGCGCGCGAGACCCTTGAAAGGGATTGGCCGACGATGCTGATCGAAATGGAAGAATCACACACCAGGCAACCGATCGAGGAGGCCATTGCCGCCGTCGAAACGCTTGGCTACCGCGGCCTGTTTCTGCGAGGCGGCGTGCTGCGGCCGGTCGATGCCTTCGATGGCGATTGCCATCACCGCCGCCCGGAACGCCGCGGTGATTATGTGTTCAACTTCATCTTTCTGCCAAAAAGATCGCGCGCCTGAAGTTGGCGACGTTTGGGTTCTGACGTGTTTCCTCCGAGACGATCACGTCGAACTCTGTGAGAGGGCGCAGGCTATCAGAGGCCGGCCCTCCGCCGTCACCGCCAGCGTGGCGTGGGCCGCCATGCCGGCGCTGCCCTTTCCGCCGCCGAGACTGGCAAGGCCCTCCGTCGCCTCGTGGTGCGGCCGCATGATGGGATCCACGGACATCCCCGGGTTCGACAGCAGCCGGGACGCGGCCGTTTTCGCCGCCTTCGTCGGGAAGATCACCGGCAAATCCCCGCCCATGTTCTCCAGCCACGCCCGGCCCATGTCAAAGACGCGCCGCCAGCCCGTCCGCTCGCACAGGCCGCGGCACCGCGCGTGCCGACTCAAGTCGCCGGAACGAAGGGCACCGGCCAGCCGGTCAAGCGCCTGCGAATCGAAATGGCGGAGACCGACCTGCATGGCACGCCATACAGGCCATCCCGATCACCGATACAAGTGTGAACCGTTGCAAGGCGCCGCATCACCCTGACCAGCGGGCGGTGGGGAAAGGTGATGAAGGGTGCGGCATCCTCGGGCGCCAGCTGCTTGAACATGGCGGCGAGATCCCTCGCGCTCGTGCCGTCCGCGATGGACCCCGCACGGAGGCTGACGCCGCCCCTGCTGCCTGCCGCGGCGAGAGTCGCGTTCCCGGGCCGCGTGCCCGCGCCGACGGAGATCGTGTTTCCCGTGCGAAATACCGGCGCGGACGGGTTGTCCAGACCACGCAACGCGCTCGGAGCGGGGTAGACAGGCAGGCCTGCATCGGAGAGGCCGAACGGGTCCGTCGGCGCCACGCGGACGCGGTTCCGACGCAGCGGGAAGATGGCGTGCGAGGGTGATCGGGGCGAACGCGGCGCAGGGCTCCCGGCAGAGGCCGTGTTTCGGTTTCGCGTGCATTTCGCCGATGCCGATCCCGCCTTTCGGCGGAGTGGTGCCCGAATCCGGACGGATCACGAGTCTGACCCGGTCTTTTCCTCCTGCCCTTCGCCGGGGCTTCCCCGTGCCCCTTCGGGCCAGAGCGCGTCCAGCGGGAAGGTGATGGCGTCGAAGGGCGGCTGCGACACCGGCGCGTCGTCCGCCAGCGTCGCCAGAAGCACCCACCGGCCCTCGCGCAGCGCGAACGCCTCCAGCGTCTTCGCGTCGGGGTCGACGAACCACAGGTGCGAGACCCCCTCGCGGGCGTAGAGGGAGCGCTTCTCGTTCCGGTCCAGACGCTGGGTCGAGGGCGAGAGCACCTCGCACACCCAGTCCGGCGCGATCTCGCAGTATGCCGCATCGGGATACTCCGGCATCGTCTCCCGCCGCCAGCCCGCCAGGTCCGGCACCACGATGTCGTCGCCCAGATGCAACTCCGGCTCGTCAACGATCCACCAGCCCCCGGGACCGCCGTACCCTCTGTCATAAGGGCCGACAAGTTCGCCGCCTATGATGGAACTTGCCCGCGCATGGCGCATGGCTGGTCGCGGATGGGTGTGCAGCGCGCCGGACAGCACCTCCGCCACCACATGGGGCGGGGCGTCCAGCACGTCCCGGTAGGTCGCCCGTCTCGCCGTCCTGGCCAGTGCCGTCATTTCCTTCTCCTGTCCTCTCACCGACCATAGCGCCGGGCCGGATGATCGGCAAACACGAACACTCACGATCGACAGCATCGGCAGAGACCGTGGTTGGGCACCGATGCAGTGCCGGGATTTGACGTTTTCGAACTCGGGGCCTGGGGTTGAACGGGCCTGGGCTCGTGGGGCGATCTGGTCCGGCGGTCAGGGTCCGGAAGCCGCGAACCGGCACACCAGGAGACGGAAGACGGCGGCCTTCTCCATCACCCGGGCGCCGGCCTTGAGCAGTCTCCGGCGGATGGCGGCGAATTCGGCACGGGCAAGCTCCACCCTGCACGGCACGGCATCGCGGCAAGCGAGCATCAGGCGGCGGGAGGCAGAACCAGTTGTTGGCGAGCGGACTCTGGCAGGAGGCGCGTTGGGCCGTATGCAGCTTGATCGGATGTTCCGCCTGAAACAGACCCCCTCGCAGGAACGGCGCGGCACGCCGGTGAGCGAGGTGAAGATGTGGCGCGCGGCGACCTCCGCCCGGCGGCACGATCGAACCGGAGGGGTATCTCCGGACATGCCGCCCGGTCGGCTGCCTTTTCAGCGGGACAGCGCCAGGGTGCAAATCGAGCACGCCAGAAAAAATCACCCCATCGCGCAGAAGTCTCTTGCCACAGGACTTGTCTCGACCCAAGCGGCGAGGCGAAGCCGTGGCATTGACATCGCGGCGCAGATCGCTCAGTCAACATGACCCGATCCGAATGATGTCAAACACAGGATGAAGGACCATGCCGCAGCGAGGCGCGACTCCGAATTCACGCTCAGCACAGGACCGGGCCCGATGGATCGGCACGCGGGCCGGCAGACAAGTCGCATCTTCCGTTGCGACGACGGGAGCGTCATTTCTGCAGTCGACAAATCTCGAGGAAAACGACACAGCCGATTTCAACGAATGACTGCAATTGTTCGCTGTCCGCGACAGGCCGGCCTCTCCGGCAGAGACATGTCAAGGCACCAGCAGTGCCGACAGACCGCGCAATCGTTTCAGTCTCAAAAGCAGCGTCAGGAAGCCACGCCTCGTTTCCTGGGCATTCCGACGAGGCGATGAAGGTGGATCGGAAAGATGTCGCGCCACTTTGCCATCGTCCACAGCCGAAGGCAGGATCGGCATAATCCGTTGATCATGGACCCCGACAGTGAAAAACCCGGCACAGGTACCGGAGACGCCGCGCCGACAGCCCTGAATCGCCCGTTCGGGCGGCTATGCGCCTGGCTCGACATGCTGATTGTCGATCACGGCGTCTTGCGACTGGGCTGGAGGCACGGACATGCCGTGCGTCCCGACTTCTATCGCTCGAGCCAGCCGGCGCCCTTTCAGATCCGCCACGTCGCCCGCTTCGGCATTCGGACGATCGTCAACCTGCGTGGAGCCAACGATAGCGGTCATTATCATCTGGAAAGGGAAGCGGCGGCCGAAGCCGGCCTTGCCCTTGTCGATTTTCCCATGAAATCCCGCCGTGCGCCGCCCAAGGCGACGGTACTGCAGGCGCTGGACCTGTTTGGACGCATCGAATATCCTGTCCTGGTCCACTGCAAGTCCGGTATCGACAGGACAGGCCTGATGAGCGCCCTCTATTTGTTGTCCCGTGGCGAATCGGCGAGCACGGCCCTCGGACAGTTCGCACGACGCTTCGGCTATGTCGGAAGCGGCCCGACCGGGATCGGAAAGGCCTTCGTTGCAGCCTACAGGGACGCCGATGCACAGGGCAGGATCGATTTCAGGAACTGGGTCCGGCAGGAATACGATCCGGAGGCGTTGACCGTCGCTTTCCGCCCGACGACCCTCTCGAGGGGGCTGATCGACTACATCCTGTCGCGGGAGTAGCGGGCGAACTGTTGCCGGCATCCCGTTTGGGACATAGAGCCGCGCGATCCCTCGCGATTCTCCGTCCGCAGGCCCGTACATGATAAGGGTCGCCGATCGAAACTGCTCCGGAGCCCCTGTTGGCTGCCAGCCAGAAATTCGCCCAAGGCCTGTCCCTTAACGCCAAGACGCTGCCGATGGTGACGCGCGTCGTCCGCGAATACCTGGCTCGGCACTGGATGCGGATCGTACTGGGCTTTGTGTTGCTGGGCATCGTTTCGGCCTGTACCGCGATGGTTCCCTTCATCATGAAGGAACTGCTGGACAACGCCTTCCGAGGGGGCGCAGCCTCGGAGAACGCCCGGTTGACCGAGGCGATCGCAGGCCTGTTCTCGCCGGACCCGCGATACAATCAGCTGTATTTCATCACGCTGGCCACCGCCGTCGTCTTCACCGTCAAGGGCAGCGCGGCATACGGGGCAGAAACCATGATGGCCTATGTCGGCCACAGGTCGATCGCCGACATACAGGAAACCATGTTTGCCCGTCTGATGCAGGCCGATCTTGGCTACTTTCACAACACCCCGACCGGCACACTGATTTCCGCCTTTACCAACGATGCGACCAAGATGCGGACTCTTTTTTCCGACACGGTAACCGGGATTGGGCGCGATATCGTGACCGTGGTTGCACTGGTCATCGCCATGTTCTGGATCGACTGGATACTGTCATCGGTCGCATTCTTCGTCTTTCCCCTGGCGGCCATCCCGATCAATCAGATCGGCCGACGAATGCGCAGGTTCTCCGCCAATACCCAAATCGAGATGGCCCAGTTCACCACATTGCAGGAAGAAAGCTTCCAGGGCGTCCGTCACGTGAAGGCTTACGGGATGGAAGATTACGAAAGCGGGCGTACGCGATCGGTAGTCGAGCGAATCTTCCGGCTCAACTACAAGGCCGCCAAGGTGCGCGCGATTGCCGAGCCGCTGCTGGAAGTCATTGCGGGCTGCGCCGTTGCCGGCGTCCTGTTGTATGGCGGCTATCAGGTCATTGCGGGCACCCGGACCCCCGGCGACTTCGGAGGCTTCATTGCCGCCCTCTTGCTGGCCTACGAGCCGGTGCGCAAGCTGGCTCGACTGAATGCCAATCTGCAGGAAGGCCTGGCAGCGGCGGAACGGGTATTCGCCAAGCTGGATATCGAGCCGGGCATCAAGGACCGGACCGGCGCCAGGCCGCTTGTCTTTTCCTCAGGCACCATCCGGTTTGACAACGTGGTGTTCTCCTACCATCGCAGGGCGCCGGCACTGGGCGCTCCCGGCCAAGGCGTGTCTCTGGAGATACCGGCCGGCAAGGTCGCGGCACTGGTAGGGCCATCCGGAGCCGGCAAGACAACGGTCCTGAACCTGATCCCGCGATTCTACGACGTGGAGGGTGGTGCCATCCTGGTGGACGGGCAGGATATTCGGGACGTGACGCTGGCTTCGCTGCGCGCCCGCATTGGCCTGGTGAGCCAGGAGACCAGCCTGTTCGACGACACCGTCCTTGCCAACATCGCCTATGGCAGACGGGGGGCGACCGGCGACGAAATCGTCGCCGCAGCGAAGATGGCAGCGGCACACGACTTCATCATGGAACTGCCGCAGCAATACGATACACGAGTCGGCGGGACGGGTGCCAAGGTGAGCGGCGGGCAACGCCAGCGCATCTCCATCGCTCGGGCGATTCTGAAGGACGCTCCGATTCTGCTTCTCGATGAGGCGACATCGGCACTGGACAACGAATCCGAGCGGCAAGTGCAGGAAGCGCTGGAATCCCTGCGGCAAGGCCGGACGACGATCATCATAGCCCATCGCCTGTCCACCATTGCCGATGCCGACATCATTTACGTGCTGGAGGACGGCCGGATCACCGAGCAGGGTACGAATGCCGATCTGCTGGCCGGCGGCGGCGCCTACGCCCGGCTGCACGCCGGCCAGACGGGCAGCGATGCCGCCAGGCAAGCCTGACCCGTGCTGCTGAACCTGTACGCCGGCCTTGGGCGGGTCATGCCGCCGGCGGCCCGCCTGATCCTGGCGCACCGAAGGGCTCGCGGCAGGGAGCATCCGGACCGAATCGCCGAGCGCATGGGTTTCCCGCGGCGAGAGCGGCTCGATGGCCCCCTGATCTGGTTGCATGCCGCCAGTCTGGGAGAGGCCAACTCCGTCCTGCCGCTCATCGATCGCCTGCTCGCCAAGGCGGCTCCGGCGCGGGTCATGATGACCACCGGCACGGTCACGTCCGCCCGGGCAATGGAAGAGCGGCTTCCCTCGTCCGCTTACCACCAGTTTGTTCCTGTCGATTGCCCGGCTTGGGTCGAGCGGTTCCTGGATGGCGCGCAGCCGGACATGGCACTGTGGGTAGAAAGCGAATTATGGCCCAACCTCTTGCGTCAGACAGCGCGGCGACGGATCCCCATCGTCCTCGTGAACGGCCGTCTGTCCGCCCGGTCCTTTGCGCACTGGCAACGCATGCCGCGAACGATCGGGCATCTGCTCAAGACCTTCAGACTGGTCCTGGCACAATCCGATACGCATGCAGACCGCTTCCGCAGCCTGGGGGCTGACGCGGTCTCTGTTCCGGGGAATCTGAAACTGGCGGCACCGCCCCTGCAGGCCAGCCCGGCAGCACTGGACGCCCTGAAGGCCGAAGTTGGCGACCGCGCCGTGTGGCTGGCCAGCAGCACACATCCCGGCGAGGAGAATCAGCTGGCAGCAGTTCACCGGGCGGTCCGGGACCGATACGGCGACGCGCTTCTCATCATCGCACCGAGGCATCCGGCACGAGGACCGGAAATCGCGCGCGAACTGTACCGTGCCGGCAGCGCGATCGCCTTGCGGAGCGCAGGCGACCGGATCACGAGCGATACCGCGATATACGTGACCGACACAGTGGGCGAATTGGGTCTGTTCTACCGATTGGCGCCGATCGCGTTTGTCGGGGGATCTCTGGTGCCCCACGGCGGGCAGAATCTCATCGAGGCGGCGCAACTGAATTGCGCGCTTCTTCACGGTCCGCATGTCGATAATTTCGCCGAGATCGCCGATCTTCTGGAGACCGCAGGCGGATCGCAGACCGTAGATTCGTCAGATGCCCTGACCAAGGCGCTGATCGCGCTGCTGGACGACCCGGCGGCGCGGGCCGTGGCGGCCCGGAACGCCGAAGCCGCGGTGCGGGAGCGAACTGACGTGCTGGACCGGGTGATGGAGCACCTGGCACCCTTCCTCGCGCCCCTTGAAGGCGCGAAAAACAGATGATGCGAATGCCGGAAGCCTGGTCGCGAAAGGGTGCGGTCTCCACGATGTTGCTGCCAGTGTCGTGGTTTTACGGACAGGGCACGGCCTGGCGCGTTGGCAAGGCGCCTCGGCTGCGGCCGCCGGTACCGGTCGTCTGCGTCGGCAACCTGACCGCTGGCGGCGCCGGAAAGACGCCGGTCACCCTGTCGCTGGCGGCGCGTCTCCTCGAACAGGGCCGGCGCCCTGCCGTCGTGACCCGCGGCTACGGCGGTCGCCTGGCCGGACCGACCGAAGTCGATCCCGGCCGGCATACCGCGCGCGATGTCGGCGACGAACCCCTGCTGCTGGCGCGGATGGCACCGACCTTCGTGGCGCGGGACCGGGCTGCAGGGGCTGAGGCGGCGGTGGCCGAAGGTGCGGAAGTCCTGCTGATGGATGACGGTCATCAGAACTCTTCCGTTCAAAAGGATCTGTCGCTGATAGTCATCGACGGCGGGTTCGGGTTTGGCAACGGCCGCCTGATTCCGGCCGGCCCGCTGCGGGAGACGGTTCGGCGCGGTGTCGGTCGGGCCGATGCCGTCATCCTGATTGGCGACGATCGGACGGGCGCGGCGAAGCAGACCGGCCATCGTCTGCCGAAACTGGAGGCCCGTCTGGTGCCCACCGAAGACGCTTTGGTCTTGCGGGGCGAAAAGATCGTCGCTTTCGCCGGTATCGGCAGACCCGAAAAATTCTTCGAAACGGTCAGGGCACTGGGTGCCGACGTCCTGGAAACGCTGGCCTATCCCGATCATCACATGTTCCCCGAGACCGAAATCATGTTCATCTGCGAGCTGGCCCATGAACGCGGCGCGCAGCCCGTATGCACGGAGAAAGACTATGTGCGCCTTCCACCGGATGCTCGCGCGATGGTAACCCCCGTGCCCGTGATGCTGGAATGGCGCAATCCCTCGGAGGTGGATCGGTTGCTGGCATCCCTTCTGACTGACGGCCCGGGAAGAGCGCTCTGAACCGACGATGCGGGTGCCGACAGCGGATCAATCCCCGGGGATGCGGCCATGTCCCTCTGGAGATGTCACGAACCGATCCCCGTCCTGGTGTTGGTGACATCCAGGGTGAAACTGCCAACCCCGATTCGTTCATCGATCCGTGTGCGATCGCGACTCTCCCTCTGCCTTCACGCAGCAGGCACGGTGCCGACCAGGGAGCGCATCCGCCCGGGCAGCGCACGCCAACCCGAAGGCAGACGCAACGAGTGCGTCATGAGGCGGGGTCGGGGAACAGCGGTCGCGTGGATCGGCCGCGCCCACGTCCCGGATGCCGCTTCTCGATCCTCCGCATCACTCGCGTGCCGACCGGCGGACGGATGGCCCACCAGGACCGAAACGTGACGTCACTGCCTTCCAGACCGCGCCGGGCCTCTTGAAGCGAGTCAGGCGTCTGTCTCGGGAACCCAGGGAATCTGGCCAAACTCGATGCCTTCTTCCTTCAGGGCCTGAGATTCCTTGTTCGTGGCCTCGCCGTAGATGCTGCGCTCTTCGGTTTCGCCGTAATGGATCTTGCGCGCTTCCTCTGCGAATCTCGGACCGACATAATCCGCATTCTTCTCAACATGCTTGCGGATTTCTACCATCGCCTCGCGGATCTTGCCCATGACATGAATCCGTTTGGCATCCTCAGCAGAGACAGGCGTCGCGGCCGGTGTTGCACGGGTTTCGGGAGCACCCGCTGATGGCGCCTCCCCGTTGGCTTCGTGGAACAAGGCATCGTCCTTGCGACTGGCCTTGGTTCCGGACAGGGCCGGTGCCATGGGCGCCCGACGGACGTCCCTTGACCCGCAAACGGGACATGCGATGGCGCCTGCGGCCTGCAAGGATTCGTAGGTCCTGGAATCCCGATACCAGCCCTTGAAGTTGTGGCCAGCATGACAGCGAACCTTGTAGCAGATCATACCGCCCCCTCGCCGGACTGTCGGCTATGGTCTTTTAGTATGGACATCGCTCTCGCTATGTAGGTGTTTGTCAGGCAATGCAAGTCCTCGGTGTCATCTTGCCGGAATCGAAATCCAACGCCAACCCTTCAGACAGTCGCCTTGCCGACACCAGCGCATGGGTGCGCCGGTTCTTGCCGGACGTGCAGGACGAAGACCGGCTTCAAAAGCGGGTGATGCTGGATCTGGCGGCGGGTCGCGGCAGGCATGTTCGGCTGGGAGTCGCCCGGGGGTGGCGCGTCGTGGCGGCCGATCGAGATACCTCAGCCGTTGCAGCCCTCGATCTTCCAGAGGTCGAGGCGATCGAGATTGATCTGGAATCGGGCAGCCCGGCGGATGTGGCAGCCCGGTTGAACCGGGCCGACGGATACGGCGCGCTCGTTGTGACAAACTATTTGTATCGACCCCTGCTTCCGCTGCTTCCTGCCCTCCTCGCCCTTGACGGAGTATTGATCTACGAGACTTTCATGGTCGGTAACGAACGCTTCGGGAAGCCGGGGAATCCGGATTTTCTGCTTCAGCCCGGCGAATTGTTGGAGGCGTTCAAGGACAAATCGACATTCATGGCTTTCGAACAAGGCTACAAGGCGCATCCGTCCGAACGAATGATCCAGCGTGTCGCGGCTGTCCGCAGGTCGCCGGATCCGAGTGATGACCTGATCGAATGAAAACTTTGGGGGACGGCAAATTCATGCATTGATCCGCCCCGACTTGCTGCCTAGTTCCAGGCCGTGGTGCCGACGCCGTCGCATCTCACCGAAATCAAGCAACCGAGGACAAGGACTATGGCTGTCAGAATTGGCGATGAAGCCCCGAATTTCACGGCTGACACGACTGAAGGCGAGATCGACTTCCATGACTATGTCGGCGACGGCTGGTGCGTGCTGTTCTCGCACCCCAAGGACTTCACGCCGGTCTGCACGACAGAACTGGGCAGCGTTGCACGCCTGATGCCGGAGTTCCGGAAAAGGAACTGCAAGGTGATCGGACTGTCGGTGGATTCGGTGGAAGACCACCACGCCTGGAAAAAAGACATCGAAGAGACCCAGGGCGCGCCTGTAGTCTACCCGCTGGTCGGCGACACGAATATGACGGTGGCCAAGCTTTACGACATGCTGCACCCCAACGCGAGCGGAGAGGCCAAATCACGAACCGCCGCCGATAACGCTACCGTGCGCTCCGTTTTCATCGTGGGGCCGGACAAGAGGGTGAAGGCCACGCTGACCTATCCGATGAGCAGCGGCCGCAACTTCAACGAGATCCTGCGGCTGATCGATTCCTGCAAGCTGACAGCGGAACACCAGGTCGCCACGCCGGCGAACTGGCAAGACGGCGAGGAATGCATCATCGTCCCGGCGGTCAGCGACGAAGCTGCGAAGGAAAAATTCCCGGGCGGCTGGCGCGCCGAGAAGCCGTATCTGCGGTACGTCCCACAACCCTAGAGAATCGGCTTGTGTCCGGAAAAGGAAAGGCCCGGTTCCGCAATGCCGGGCCTTTCCTTTTCCGGGGCGTCGTACATCGTCCAATGACATTCCGACCTCGACCGCAGACCCTCATGCCCAGTGACCCGCCGAAGGTCTTGCACGTCTTCTGCAGGACGGGTGAGGCAGCTTGCCTTGCCACCCATGCGGCGATACGTGGCTCTGACGATTTCGCGCACCTTGCGCGCCTGTCGGCAAGTCCGGCGAGGAAGGCGTCGGCAGGGTTTTTCGTACCGGCAGGCAGAAACGCAGGAAGTCGCTTCGCGTGCAGAAGAAGGCCGAAGGGCCTCATCGGCGCCGGCGAGACGATCGGGACAATCGACGCTGTCTGCCCGACCGCTGAAGTCCGAAGCAACGGATACTTGCGTCGGCATGGCGCAGGAGGAGCCTGACCCGATGCTCAAGACTCGTGTCATACCTTGTCTGGACGTCAGGGACGGCCGCGTCGTGAAGGGCGTGAACTTTGTCGATCTGGTCGATGCCGGCGATCCGGTGGAGCAGGCCTGCATGTATGATCGCGAAGGTGCCGACGAACTCTGCTTTCTGGACATTGCGGCCAGCCACGAGAGCCGCGACACCATCTATGACATGGTCGATCGGACGGTCGCTTCATGCTTCATGCCGGTTACGGTCGGCGGCGGGGTTCGGGAAGTGGAGGATGTCCGTAAATTGCTGTTGGCGGGAACAGACAAGGTATCGGTGAACACGGCAGCCGTCCGCCGGCCGGAATTCGTGCAGGAAGCGGCCCGGAAGTTCGGCAGCCAGTGCATTGTGGTAGCGATCGACGCCAGGCGGGCGGCAAGCGGGCCCAATGCCGGCGGCTTCGAGATATTCACCCATGGTGGCCGGAAACCAACCGGGCTGGAAGCTGTGGCGTGGGCACAGCGCATGGCGGCCTGTGGCGCGGGCGAGTTGCTGGTGACATCCATGGATCGGGACGGCACGCAGGCCGGTTTCGACCTGCAACTGACCCGAGCGATCGCCGATGCCGTGCCGGTTCCTGTGATTGCATCCGGCGGGGTGGGAACGCTGGATCACCTGGTGGACGGCGTGATCGAAGGCCATGCCTCGGCCGTGCTGGCCGCGTCGATCTTCCACTTCGGCACCCACACGATCGCCGAAGCCAAGGCCCACATGGCGAAGGCGGGAATACCGGTGCGGCCTCACGAGATGACGGCGGAGGGAGCCTGATGTCCGGACGCAAGGAACACGTGCTCGACGCGCTCTATGCAACGATCGACGGTCGGCGCGACGCCGATCCCGAGGATTCGTGGACCGCCAGGCTGCTCGCCGGCGGCGTGCCGAAGATCGCCCGGAAAACCGGCGAAGAGGCGATCGAAACGGTTGTCGCTGCGCTGGCGGAAGGCCCGGAGGCGCTCGTTGCCGAGAGCGCCGACCTGCTCTACCACCTGCTGGTCCTGTGGTCGGTCCGGGGGGTGACGCCAGACATGGTGTGGACGGAATTGCAGCAACGCAAAAGAGTTTCGGGGCTTGACGAGAAGGCTTCCCGAAAACCTCGATGACAGGAGAACAGCCGATCGATGGCCTATGACGAGAACAATATCTTCGCCAGGATCCTGAGGGGAGAGATCCCGTGCGAGAAGATTCACGAAACCGACCATGCACTGGCATTCAGGGATATCGATCCCCAGACGGCCATACATGTCCTTGTCATTCCAAAGGGCGCCTATGTCGACCTGACGGACTTCTCGGCCAACGCCAGCGCGGAAGAGATTGCCGGCTTCATTCGAGCCGTCGGCGAAACGGCCATGATGCTGGGGATGACCGCCGATGGCTACCGGGCATTGACCAACATCGGCGAGTTCGGGCGACAGGAGGTCCCCCACCTGCACATTCATCTGTTCGGCGGCCAGCAACTGGGCCGAATGATCAGGCCGCCGGCGAAATAGGGATACGGATTCGGGCGCCTGTTTCCCCAGGGCTCCGAAACGCGATATCTCGTGTTTTCAGCCGCCGGCGCAAGCGGGAAAGAGATATGGCAGGCAGAAGACAGCCGGCCCTGCAGGATCGAGGCTGCACCGCATCAACCGCATTTCGTGTAGGCGCAACTGATGCATGTATCGCATCCTTCCTGACGGATAAGCGTCCGCGCGCCGCATCTGGGGCAACCGCGCATCCAGGGGCCGGAAGTGGCTGCGCCAACCGCAACGCCGGTCAACTCGCCCAACGAGGATGCAGCGTCGGTGCCACCGACAACCTTCAGTTCGCGCTGACCTTCCCTTTCCTCTTTCGGGTCGGGCAGAAAACCGGTGTCGATCATGTGTCGCTCGATGACTTCACCGATGGCCGCCAGCAGGCTGGAAACGTATTTCCGGCCGATCCATTGACCCCCGCGCGGGTCGAAGACGGCTTTCAGTTCTTCCACAACAAAGGAAACATCCCCGCCCCGCCGGAAGACGGCGCTGATCATTCTCGTCAATCCGACGGTCCACGCGTAATGCTCCATGTTCTTGGAGTTGATGAAGATTTCGAAGGGGCGGCGACGACCGTCCCGGATCACGTCATTCAGCGTGATGTAGATCGCGTGATCGCTTTCCGGCCAGCGGATCTTGTAGGTCTTGCCGGGCAGTGCCTCCGGTCGATCAAGCGGCCGGGTCATGTAGACCACGCCACCGGCATCCAGATCGTCTTTCGGGGTCGCGGTTTCGGCCTCCTGAGGTGGGGCCAGGGGCAGTTCCTGCTGCGCGGCGGCCTTCTCGGCCGGCGACTCCGCCACAAGGACAGCACCCGTCACATCATTGGGACGGTAGGTCGTGCACCCCTTGCAGCCCAGATCGTAAGCCATCTGGTAAACATCCTTGAAGGCGTCGAAGCTCATGTCTTCCGGACAATTGATGGTCTTGGAAATCGAGCTGTCGACATGTTTCTGCACCGCAGCCTGCATGACCAGATGATCGTGCGGGCTGAGGTTCTGGGCGTCGACGAACCATTCCGGCAGCGGCGTGGTGGCGCCTTTCAGCCTGCGAAACAGTCGCCAGGCATAATCAACAACCTCTTCTTCCCGGCGAGAGCCGTCCGGCAGCAGGACATTACGACGGTACGACCAGCTGAAAACCGGCTCCACCCCGGACGACACATTGTCGGCAAGCAGGGAGATGGTGCCCGTCGGCGCAATGGAGGTCAGCAGCGCGTTGCGCAACCCGTTCCGTCGAATCGCCGCACGGACCTCGTCATCCGCGTCGGCCATGGCTGGCGTCGCAAGGTATTTCTCGACATCAAACAGCGGGAACGCACCCTTCTCCGCAGCAAGGTCGGCCGAAGCCAGATACGCGGCTTTCTGGATGGTGGACAACCATCGTTCCGTCAACCGGACGGCGGCGTCGCTGCCGTAGCGCGTCCGGCACATGATCAGGGCGTCGGCCAGTCCGGTGACGCCCAGACCGATCCGCCGCTTGGACAGGGCTTCCTTTTCCTGTGCCGCCAGCGGGAACCTCGAGACGTCGATTACATTGTCCATCAGCCGGACGGCCGTTCCCGCAAGCGCCGCCAGCTCTTCCAGATCCAGTGTTGCTGTTTCCCCGAAAGGCTCCCGGATCAGACGCGCCAGATTGATCGATCCCAGAAGACAGGCGCCGTAAGGTGGCAGCGGTTGCTCGCCGCATGGATTGGTCGCGTGTATTTTCTCGACATAATTCAGCGGGTTGCGGCGGTTGATCCGGTCGATGAAGATGACGCCCGGCTCTGCATGAGCGTAGGTCGACCGCATGATCGTGTCCCAGAGCGCGCGGGCCCGGACAGTGCGATAGACGGTGCCGTTGAAAACAAGGTCCCAGGAATCGTCCTGCTTCAACGCTTCCATGAAGGCGTCGGTCACCAGCACCGAAAGGTTGAACATGCGCAGGCGACCGGACTCGCGCTTGGCCGCGATGAAGGCCTCGATATCCGGATGATCGCAGCGCAAGGTAGCCATCATTGCGCCGCGGCGATGGCCGGCACTCATGATCGTTCGGCACATGGCATCCCACACGTCCATGAAGGACAGGGGCCCGGAAGCATCCGCCCCGACACCGCGGACCGGCGCGCCGCACGGGCGCAAGGTGGAAAAATCGTAGCCGATGCCGCCTCCTTGCTGCATCGTCAGCGCCGCCTCGCGCAACTGATGGAAGATGCCGCCCATGTCGTCAGGAATTTCGCCCATGACAAAACAGTTGAACAGCGTGACGGCGCGATCGGTCCCTGCGCCTGCCAGGATGCGACCGGCGGGCATGAAGCGAAAATCCTGCAGGGCGCTGTAGAATTCGCCCTCCCATGCGGCAGAATCGTCCTCGCCAGCAGCCAGCGCCCCGGCAACCCGTCGCCACGTCTCGTCGATCGTCTTGTCGACCGGCGCGCCGTCAAGCCTTTTCAGGCGGTATTTCATGTCCCAGATCTGCTGGGAGATGGCTGCAATATTTGTCATGAGCGGGTGACGCACCGAAGGAGGTTGCAAGAAGACCGTCCCGCACAACCTAGCATCCGGGCGAGTCCGGAACAATCGTTTGTTCTTTATTTGTTTCCGCATGTTGAGACACATGCGTCAATCGAGCAACCTCTTGAAAAATTGATGTTTTTCCGGACTGTCCACAGAACCGGACAAATCAGGTAGCGCGATGCCGGTCACGCCGATCGTTCGGCAAGGCCCTTTTCGTGGAGGGCTGCAGCGGCGGATTCGATCCGATCCTGCAGAAGCGCCATGAAGGTCTCCTTGTCCAGCCCGGGATCGATCGGCTCCAGGAACTCGACGCTGATGGTTCCCGATGTCTTGACGAAACGGCCGCGCGCCCAAAACAGGCCAGAATTGTGCGCCACCGGAATGACCGACAGGTTCAGATACTTGTAAAGTGCGAAAACGCCGGGATGGTACCGCCCGGTCCGGCCCGGCGGCATGCGCGTGCCTTCCGGCATGATCAGCAGGTGCCGACCGGCCGAAACATGACGGCGGGCAGCGCTCAGCATTCGTCTGAGGGCCGCGGCCCCCGCCGATCGTTCGATGGGCACCATGCCGGTTCGCGCCAGGTACCAGCCGTAAATCGGGATGTGGCGCAGTTGCTGCTTGAGGACCGCAGCGAATCTCGGGCCGGCAGCAACGAAGAATATCGTCTCCCACGTCGACTGGTGCTTGAACGCATAGATGTACTGCCGGGACGGATCGGGCTGGATGACACCGGATACGGCATGGTCAATTCCGACCGTGATCCTCAGAAGCCAAAGTGCCACGACCGACCACATCAATCCCAGGTTGTAGACAACCGAACGCGGGGCCAGAAGAAGAGGCAGCAGGGCGAGGCCCGCCGACAGGGTCCAGATCCACAGGCAGGTCGCGAAGACGGCCGAGCGAACCGTTGTCACTGCACCGACCCACGCGATTCGGCCGACAAGACCGTCAGCCGGTTCGCGGCCGCCACATGCTTGCCGAATTCCCCGGCGACGATCACGATGCCGCCCGGACTGAAGTGCCGTCTGTTGTCCCTGGCGGCGGAGGGAAAGACGGGATGGGCGACGATCTGCGTCTTCGGCAATGTCCGACGCGGTTCCGGCAAGCTGCCGCGCATGTGGCATCTGGCAGTAACCGGCCGCAGGGATCTCGATTGCCGGGAATCGATCCACGAAGCCGTTTCATGCGCATTTCCGCGAGTGTCGGCGGTCCGGCAGTCCGATGCAATACGCGGCCACAGCTCTTCGGGAGCCACACCTGCCGCCTGCAACGAGGCGAGCTTCCCGACGTACCGATCGACGCCGGAAATGAACCGGACGGGCGCCGCGCCGGTCTCGAGCGGGTCAGTCCCCTCGGACGCCCGACGGGACCTTCCGGTCGGCACGGCCATGGTACCGGTCCCTGCGCGCGTGCCCGTTGGCGTTTGCGGCATCGTCAAGCAGAACCGGAAGAGGCCGGCAATCCTGAACGCGGCTGGAGCGCCAGGGACAGCGAGGTCCCAGCGCAGGCCGCGCACCGTTGCCGGGCCGGTTCTAGGTGCCGGTCGGTCGCGACCGGCCTTTCGATTCGCCTGAAGCGCCATCTGGCGAATCAGGTCATGCGACGCAGGGTGCGCAAGACGGTCAGCCGCGCCGTCAGCAGCGCAACCACGGCGGCGCCGATCGGCACGCTCGCAAAAAGCGCCCACTGAAATGGCGTGAAGAGCGCGCCGGCAGGTGGCGCCAGCCCCGCCTTGCCGGCCAGATACGCAATGCCGAAGACCGTGCCAACGGCGCAGACAATTCCCAAGACGGCGCCGCGCAGGCTGAGCCAGAGAGCCTGCCGCTCGAATTGCCGGGCGATATACCGGTCATGCGCCCCGATCAGGTGCAAAAGGCTGATCACGCGGCGATGGATGCGCAGGCCCGTCTTCGTGCTGAATACCACCGTGATTACCGTCGTGACACCGATCAGGACAACCACAACCAGTGCGATGGCCCAGATCGACCGCGCGAAACCGACGAATCGGCCGGCCCAACGAGCATGGTTTTCCACCGTCGCGCCTGGCGCTGCCCTGGCAACGGCAGCCGCCAGCGCGCCTGTATCCACTTGCGCCCCCGGCGCAATCCGCGCGTCGACCAGCAAGGGAAAGGGCAGGTCTTCGGCGCCGGCTTCGCTGCCCAGCCATGGCTGAACCAGACGTGTCACTTCTTCCCGCCCCAGCAGACGCGCTTGCTGGACTCCGCGGGTCTTTCGAACGATCGCCAGGACGGCGTCTGCTCGCTGGCGCGCCGGCTCCGATTTGCCGCCGGCTGGAACCTGGATGGTCAAGGCACCGCTCAGGCCAGACGACCAGGTGGACACCAGACCGTTCAGCGCAATCGCACCGGCGATGGCCATGCCGCACAGGTAGATCATGATCGCCACGATCCACGGCAGCTGGCGGCTGGCGGCATCCTGATCGAAGGGAATATCTGTCTGCCGGCGGATCAGCACGGAATTCGGTCAGCCCCTGATGAAACGCACGGCACCGTCTTCAAGCTCCATGCGCGGATAGCGAAACCGGTCGACAAGCCCGGAATTGTGGGTGGCGATGATGACAGTCGTCCCCATCCGGTTCAACTCTTCGAACAACTGGATCAGCCGCACGCCGATATTGTCATCGACATTGCCGGTCGGCTCGTCGGCGAGCAGAAGCCTCGGCTGGTTGATGACGGCCCGGGCAATGGCAACCCTCTGCTGTTCGCCGCCGGAGAGGGTTGCCGGTTTCGCCGACAAGCGATCGCCCAGGCCTACCCAGCGCAACAGTTCCGACACATGCTGGCGCACAGCGCTGCCCCGGGCGCCGACGATCCGCAGCGGCAGCGCCACGTTGTCCACGGCGCTCAGGTGATCCAGAAGCTGGAAATCCTGGAACACGACGCCGATCCGCCGACGCAGGCCCGGCACATCGTCTCGCGGCAATGTCGAGATGTCGCGGCCGAACAGGTGGACAAGACCTCGGGTCGGCCTCATGGCGAGGTAGATCAGCCGCAGCAGGGTCGATTTTCCCGTACCGCTTTCACCGGTCAGAAAATGGAAGCTGCCGGGCTCAAGGCTGAAAGCGACATCGCTGAGCACTTCCGGGCCGGCGCCGTAACGGACGCCGACCTGGTCAAATCGCACGATCGGCTCTTCACCATCGAACAGATCGTTCTGCAACGATGACCCCGTTTGCCGGTTGAACTGTCTCGCCCCGTTACCGCTTTTCTCAGGCTTTGCAATACCGGGACCGCCTCGGTGCGGCAAAGCGCATCTTCTATGGCGCGACTTCCGCCTTGAGTAACAGGAGCCGGCGGATACGCACCTGCCGCCGGGGCCGCCCGGGCCCCGGGAAAATCGGACGCGCCAGGCCATACTACCATCGATGATACTCAGTTGCCCGAAATGTTCGACGCGGTTCCTGATCGACCCTGACCATCTGGGGTCGACCAGCCGAAAGGTTCGCTGTGGCGCATGCGGCAACGAATGGCGTCATATCGCTCCCGAACGATCGGCAGTCCGAGACCGGATGTCGCCGTCCCCCGATCCGGACGAAATCGCCGCCCGTCCGCCAGGGCGGGGAGACGACAGGGCGGGGAACCGCGAGCAGGACAAGTCGCGCGGCAGACGAAGGACATCGCGCCCGCTGGCCATCTGGTTCCTGTTTCTTCTTTTCGTCTTGAGCCTTGTCGCCGGAAGTTTCTGCTGCCGCAGCGAAATCGTCGTGCACTGGCCGACTGCAGCACAAATCTACAAGACGCTAGGCATACCCGTGATGTCGCCGAAAGGCGCGAACACGATCGCGCCGGAAAGCCGACGCCCCGATCGGCCGTGACTGCGACAGGCCGACGCCCCGGTTGTCGCCGGGCGACATGGAAAGCCTGTCCGGTCCCTGGCCGAAAGCGCGCGCATCGCGCCAACGTCGCGAAACCTAGAAACGTTTCAGCAGACGATCGATATAGTCCTTCTCGAGCCTGGGCCGCTCCGACTCGCCCGAGCGCCTGCGCAGTTCGCGCAGGATATCGCTGGCTTTCTTTCGCTCTGCCTCTGTCGGGATCTTCACATCGTTCTGATCCAGCGGACCGAGGCCGTCCATGCGGCGACCCAATGGATCCCTGTCGCCGTCGAAACGGCGGACCTGTTCGCCGGAGAAACCACCCGGCCCGCGCTGCATGCCGAAGCGCCGCGCCATCTGGCGCATGGCTTGCCGCATGCCGCGACCGAGCTCGCGCAGGGCGCGACCCTGCGGTCCGACCGACCGACCGGGACGCCCCGTGCCCAGATCGCCCTGCGACCGGCGCATCTCGCGTTCGGCATTGCCAAAGTTGCGGGGGATATTGCCGGTCATCTCGCCCAAGCGACGCATCATTTCGCCCAGCTTCTTGCGCAGCTCGCCCTGCCGGCGCGCAGCGTCGCGGTCGGCGCGGCGATGCTGCTCGCCGCCGTCCCGACGCTGCTGACCGCGACGAAAGCTTTCATCCATCAGTTCCTGCTGCCTGCGCATCAGGTCGCCGAGGTCGCGCATCATGCGTTGGGCGGGATGATTCCGGTCGACGCGCTGCTGTTGCTGTCCCGGAGGCATGTTCTGCATCATGTCGCGCAGCCGGGAGAGCATGCGGCGAAGGGCTTCCTTGTCGCCGTTGCGCATCATTTCCCTCATGCGTTCCAGCAGCCGCGTGATGTCCTGCTCGGTCAACTGGCGCCGGCCGAACTGGTCGGGGCTGCGCTCCATCTCGCGGCGCATTGCATCCATGTAATCCTTCATGGAGCGGCGCAACTCGTCCAGCAGCCGCTTCAGTTCCGGGTCCTCGATGTCCTTCCGCGACAGAAGTTCCTCGAGCTTTCTCTGGATGCGTGTCAGCTCTCGGTCCGCCTCGGAGTTTGCGTCTTCTTCCAGACGCAGCGCCGTCTGCCACAGGATCGGCTGAACGGACCGGATGGCTGCATCGCGCCCCTGTCGGAAGGCCGTGTCGTCCCGGCCGTCATGCCGCGATCCCAGAATCAGGCGGCCTTGCGCCATGCGCAGCGCCAGATAGACGGTCGGATCGTTGCGGTAAGCCTGGCGCCGGACGGCGATGTCACCCAGAATGTCGACTATCTGATCGATCTCCTCCGGCTCCACCGTCAGGCGCTTGCGCTGGGCGATGATCGCGCGCGCCGCCGGATGGCGGAAGATGCGCTCCGGCAAGGTCATGTCCTTGAACCTGCTGTTGCCGCGCTGGCCCAGATCGTCTTCGGCCTCGAACATCATCGAGACGTCAAGACCTGCCCAGCGGTGGGGCGTCAGGTCCTTGTAAACCCGACCCGCGATCTGCTTGCCGCCGCTCACCGGCGCCTTCACGGTAATCACGTCCACTTCGCCGACGCGGGCGATATAGACCCGGACCCTTCGGACGTTGTGGTCGTCGCTCGCCTTGTAGCCCAGCCGCACGTTCTGCCGCTGGGTGACCTCGGGATCCTCCGACCACGAAATCTTCGGCGCCAGATCAGGCGTCACCGAGATTTTCCAGCGGACGATGTCACGGGCACGCTGACGCACCGTCAGTTCGCCGCCACTGCGGGCAAGAAGCTTGCCCTGCCAACTGGAACGATCCAGGTTCTGCAGCCTGATCTTCTGCTTGCCCAACGTCATCGTCGGCTGCCCCTTGCCGCCGTGCAGATGCAGCAAGATCTCGGTATCCTGGGGCACGATCACGGGCTTGTCGTCATGCGCCAGCGTGATCATTCTTGGCGGCAGGCCGGTATGGTCCGGCGGCGTGAACCAGGCTTCGACAGTGACCGGTTCCGCGGCGCCGCCCTCGAAATCCGGCAAAAATGCCCGGGCAAGCCTGTCGCCTGAATCGCCCCAGCCTGCTGTCAGGCCCAGAACCAGAAAGATCACGGCCAGGCCGCGCAGCGCAAGGGGATCGCGGCGCGCCACCCGCGGCCGCGGCGCGCCGACCCGAAGATTCTCGAGAGCCGCTCTCGCTTTCTCCTGGTGCAGATTCCAGATGGCTTCCGAAAAGGCATCGCCCGAGCCAACCGCCACGGTATCGCGGACCGTCGTCAGCGGTCGATGTTCCAGGCCGCTTGTGCGCTCCAGCCGACGGTCGGCAGCCAGACGGCGGGGAAGCCGCAGTCGCCGGAAGCCCCGGGCCGATGCATACAGGAACCCGATGCCGAAAACGGCAAGAACGCCGGCATGCAGCAAACCGGGCAACAGCGGCAGCACGTCAAAAAGTACAAGGGCCGCAAACAGGATCGCGATGGCGACGGGCATCCAGAAGCGAGGCCATAGCCGCTCCCAGGTCAACGCAAGCCAGGAAAGGCCGCTGCGAAGTCCGTACCCGGACACCGCACCCGCAGACTTCCGTCCGTCCCCCTTCCTTGCGTTCATGCGTCCCCCTTCAGGCAGCGCCGCGGACACTCTCCGGCGACCGTATCCAGTCCGGCATCGACTCCTGCCGGATCAGGTCTTCAATGGACGGTCGAGCCCGAACCACGGCAGACCGGGCACCGCTCACCAGCACTTCCGGTGCCGGCGGGCGGCTGTTGTAGGCCGACGACATCACCGCACCGTACGCTCCCGCCGACCCGAATACTACCAGGTCTCCGGGCTTCAGGGGCGGCAAATTCCGGGAAACGGCGAAAGTGTCACCGCTCTCGCAGATCGGCCCAACCACATCCACTGGTGCATGACTTGGGCCATTTTGTGGCTCCGAAACCGGCACGATCGCGTGATAGGCATCATACATGGCCGGTCGGGCGAGGTCGTTCATGGCCGCATCGACGATCACGACGGGACGAGCGCCGGCCTGCTTCACGTACAGCACCCGCGACACCAGAACCCCGGCGTTGCCGACCATGGATCGCCCGGGCTCGAAAACCAGGTCGCAGCCCAGATCTCCCACGGTCTCGCGCACGACGGCAGCGTAGTCCTGAAAAAGCGGGGGGGTCTCGTCCTTGTAGGCAATGCCGACTCCGCCGCCCAGATCGAGCCGCGTGGCCGTCATGCCGACAGCGCGCAGCGCCGCGACTTGCGTCGCCATCTTCCGGAAGGCCGTCCTGTAGGGATCGAGCGTGAGAAGCTGGGATCCGATATGCATGGCAAGGCCAACCGGCTCCAGATGAGGCAGCGCATCGGCGCGGGCGTAAACCGTCCCGGTCCGATCGATCCCGATACCAAACTTGTCCTGCTTGCGTCCGGTGGAAATCTTACGATGTGTCCGGGCGTCGACGTCCGGATTGATGCGCAACGATATTCGCGCGGTCAGCCCCAGTTCGCCGGCCACGGAAGAAATGAGGTCCAGTTCCGCCTCGGATTCGACATTCATCTGCATGATGCCCGCGCGCAGGGCCAGGGTCATTTCTTCCCGCGTCTTGCCGACGCCGGAGAACACGATCTTGTCCGGCGGAACGCCGGCCTCCAGGGCGCGGCGCAGCTCACCGCCGGAAACCACATCGGCGCCGGCACCAAGAGCGGCAAATGCGCCGATCACCGCCTGATTGGAATTGGCCTTCAGCGCATAGCAAACCGTCGCAGGCAATCCGGCAAGCGCATCGGCGAAAGACTTGTAGCTGCGAATCAGCCCGGCGTGGGAATAGCAGAAGAACGGCGTGCCGACGCTGTCCGCCAGGGAGTCCAGCGGCATGTTTTCGGCGTGGAGCGTTCCGCCGACATAACGAAACTCCGGTGAGGAAAGCCGATCGGTCATCGCAGGTGCGGGCCACTCGATACCATGAAATGAAACGGAACTTTCCGGTTGACAAACCAGTTGACAAACCAGTCGACAATTTTTGCACGGGAGGTCGACACGGCCACGATACCGGAACCGGCGCGGCTTGGCGAGGATGAAGCCCGCACGATGATCGAGGCATCAGGTGGCCGAACGACCCCGAATGCCCGCATTGTGCAAACCGCAATGCTGTCCGGCCCGAAGGCAAGGCCACGCGCCCCGGTGTCTTGGAATGCCGGGATTGCCGACAGCAGTTCGCCGTCACGGTCAACGCGATCATACGCCACTCCAGGGTACTGCCGTGGCACGGGAGCGAAAGGCGTCGAACGACGCCACCAGCTCCATCGAGCGGCCCGACAACGACGCGGCGGTGAAGGCGACGGTTTGGCGAACGGACTTCGGTGACGTTCAGGTTGCGACAGCCGCCGTGCTCGGCAGGGTCCAGGCGCTGCGGAACCTGACCGAAGCGCAGGGTCGCGGGCTGACGTCGTTCCGGGCTCGCGATCTCGCGGCGATGATCGGCCGGATTCACGGCACCGCTTCCGATGCTGGTCTGTCAACCGGATGGTTCCGAAATGAAAACAGGTGGTGCGTTCGCGTTCAGGAGAAGCAGGTCGATCTAGTCGATGCGCGATTTCTGAAAGATGTTTTCGGAAGCGGAAGGAGCGCCGTGCGGATATCCGGCCGGAAATTCGTCAGCGCCCTGCGCCAGGCGCGGGTCTCCCTTTTTCCCGCAGGCGGCTGCCGTCAAGCCGAGGACAACGGCCATCGCGATCAACATCGTTCGTGGCATTCGATCGCCCCCTGCCGACATGCCTTGGCAAGACTACAGTTTCTCGCGCGCCGCGCGAATCGCTGCCCGGACGTTTTTCGGCGCCGTCCCTCCGAAAGAGGTTCGACTTGCCACGGAGTATTGCACGGTCAGAATGTCGAACACAGCTTCCGTCAGTCGGGGCTCGACCGATCGCATCTGCGCCAGCGAAAGATCCGCCAGATCGCAGCCCGCGTCTTCCGCCATCCTGACCAGCGCGCCGGTCGCACGATGAGCGTCGCGGAAAGGCATGTCCAGTTGCCGAACCAGCCAGTCCGCCAGATCCGTGGCCGTCGCATGCCCGGCGGCGGCGGCGGCGAGGAGATTGTCGGCATGCACAGTCATTTCGCGAATCATCCGGCTCATCGCCTGAACGCAGAGGGACAGGTTGTCAGCGGCATCGAATACCGGTTCCTTGTCCTCCTGCATGTCTTTCGAATAGGCGAGTGGCAGTCCTTTCATGACGATCGAGAGTCCGGTCAACGCACCGACGATCCGGCCCGTCTTGGCGCGAACGAGTTCTGCAGCATCGGGATTGCGCTTCTGCGGCATGATCGAACTGCCCGTCGAAAAGCTGTCCGACAGCGAGACGAACCGAAACTGCACGCTGGACCAGATGACGATTTCTTCCGCCAGCCGGGAAAGGTGGGTGGCGCAAATCGCGCATGCCGCCAGGAACTCCAGCGCGAAGTCTCGAGCCGAGACCGCATCGAGCGAGTTCTCCATGGGCCGGTCGAAACCAAGGGCCAGAGCCGTGGCCTGCCGGTCGATCGGAAAGGACGTCCCCGCAAGCGCCGCCGCGCCCAAAGGCGACTCGTTGATCCGGGCGCGCGCATCGCGCATCCGGGCGCGGTCACGGCCGAACATGGCCACATAAGCCAGCATGTGATGGCCGAACGTGACCGGCTGCGCGGATTGCAGATGGGTGAAGCCCGGCATGATGGCTTCGGCATGCGTCTCCGCCTGATCCAGAAGCGCGGCCTGCAGTTCCTTCAAGGCCTCGTTGAAGCCGTCGATGGCGTCACGCACCCAGAGTCGGAAATCCGTTGCGACCTGGTCATTCCTGGACCTGGCCGTGTGAAGCCGGCCTGCAACCGGGCCGATCAGTTCGGCCAGCCGCGCCTCGACGTTCATGTGGATATCTTCCAGCGCAGCGCTGAAGGCAAGGCGGCCGCTCTCGATCTCTTGAAGGATCGTGTCGAGACCTTCCCGGATCGCCGTTTCATCTTCGCTGGAAATGATGCCCTGGGCGGCAAGCATTGCCGCGTGGGCCTTCGACCCGGCAATGTCGGCGGCGTATAACCGCCGGTCGAAGCCGATCGAGGCGTTGATCGCTTCCAGGAGTGCGGCGGGACCGTCAGCAAAGCGATCGCCCCGCAGCTTGTTGGTCTTGGACTGGGACATGAACGGGAGTTAGGCGTGAAGCGGATACCGGCAACAGACTGGAGGCGCGGGTTTTTTTCCGCGCTGGTCCTGACCGCCCTTGTCGCCGTCCCGATGTCGGCCGCCAACCCGAAGACGGCGGCGGCACGCGCAGACGGCCCTCCTCCATTCGGCGGTGTCACTCGTCCCTTCATTCACCTGAAGGAGCCGCGCGCCGCGCGCCTTGATCCGTTTGAAGACGCCCGAGGTGCACCCGTCACGCTTGACCGGTACAGGGGGAAAGTGCTGCTGGTCAACTTCTGGGCAACCTGGTGCGGTCCATGCATTCACGAGATGCCGACGCTGGATCGTCTGCAAGGAGCCCTGGGAGGCGAGCATTTCGACGTGCTGACCGTATCGCTTGATCGCAGGGGTATCGAGAAGGTCGCGCCGTTCTGGAAGGAGCAGGGCTACAAGCACTTGCCGATCCTGCTTGATTCACGCTGGAAGTCGGCGCGCAACCTGGGCGTAGGCAGCCTGCCGGCAACATTCCTGCTGGACCACAATCACCGGATCATCGGCTACCTGATCGGCGCGGCCAGGTGGGATTCGCCACAGGCCAAGGCCTTCTTGCGCTTCTATGTTGCGCGCGCGGGCAAATAGGGTCTGCGGCGCCCGCGGACTCCATCGGGTTCCTGTCGGAGCATTCGGGTCATCGAGACCGCTCCTGCACGGGTCATCGGAAAGAGGCGATCTTCCTGACCGGCATCCCGGACATCCGGGAAAGCCGCCCGCATGCGACGGCCTGTGCCGGCGAGCCGGATGGCAGGCCGTGGCAGGACATTGACGAAACAGACGGCATGGACCACTGTCGGGGCGCGGATTTCCTGCGATGGAGGGCCGCAATGGCCCGGAGCGGTGGAAAGAAGGTACGCGAGCTGGAGGGCGTCCTGCACGTGGCGGCGCTGATCGCCCGTCCCGATGCCGTGCGCGCGGCGGTGGCGGCCAGGCGGATGACGGCGCTTTCCCGCGTCGGCGCGCCCGATACACTGGTGACCGCATGGCGAGGGCAGCGAAGGGAGACCGCCTGCGTGGCCGTGTTCGAGCGGGCGTTCGGCAAGCTGAGGCTGTTCGGCACTGATGAGTTCGGCCGTCATGCGGAGTTTCCGGACGGCCTCGACGATTACGGCATCGTGCTCACGAAAGCGGCGGAGCCGCGGGGCGGGAAGTGAAAGCGGCGATGTCTCGGTGACGGGCCCGAATGGCCGAAATCCGGAAATCTGGCGCATTGGGAGCCATTTCCCGACAGAATTCTGGCCCAATCCGGTTGCGGAACGATTACGCAGCGCGTCGGTATCTTGAAAAGATCGACAATGACAGTGCATCAATAGGATTCACGGCATTAATCGAACCTTAAGGAATGATCTGTTCCCATGTCGAAAACGAGCCTTGGCAACTTCTTTGAGGACTTCGCCCTCGGTCAGCAGATCCGGCACGCCGCGCCGCGGACGCTGACTGTCGGCGACGCCTCCCTGTACACCGCTCTTTATGGCTGCCGGTTTGCGGTCCAGTCTTCCGATTTCTTTGCCCAGTCCGTCGGCTTCGAGCGAGCACCGCTGGATGACCTGCTGATATTCCACACGGTATTCGGCAAGACCGTATCGGATATCTCGCTGAATGCCGTGGCGAATCTGGGCTACGCCGCCTGCGTCTTTGGCGTCCCGGTCTATTGCGGGGACAGTCTGACCGCCCGATCCGAGGTAATCGGGCTGCGCGAGAACACCAACGGCAAGACGGGCATTCTGTACGTCCGGACCAGCGGCGAGAACCAGAAGGGCGAGAAGGTCCTGAGCTATGTGCGCTGGGTCATGGTCCGCAAGAGAGACGGCGACGCGCGCGCCCCCGATCCGGTTGTTCCGGCCCTGCCGAAGGCCGTGGGTGTCGAGGCTCTGGCGCCACCGGACGGTCTTGACGTCGACGGTTGGGATTTCGATCTGTCCGGTGAAGGCTGGCGGTGGGGAGACTATGCGCCGGGCGAAAAAATCGACCACGTTGACGGCATGACGATCGAGGAAGCCGAACATGCGACGGCGACCCGGCTGTATCAGAATACTGCAAGGGTCCATTTCAACCAGCATGCCGAGAGCCGGGGCCGCTTCGGCCGGCGGCTGATCTATGGGGGGCACGTGATCAGTCTGGCGCGGGCACTGACCTTCAACGGTCTTGCCAATGCTTTCCGCATCGCCGCCATCAACGGCGGGCGACACGTCAATCCGGTCTTCGCGGGGGACACGATTCATGCATGGTCGGAGATCCTGGAACGGATTGAACTTCCTGGTAACGGCGCCCTGGGCGCACTGCGTATCCGTACGCTGGCGACAAAGGACACGCCCTGCGCCGGGCATCCGGACAAGGACGAAGACGGAAAATACCCGGAAAGCGTGGTCCTGGATCTGGATTACACCGTATTGCTGCCGCGTTAGCGTCAGCGGCGCATCTTCCAGAGGAGCGCATGACAGGCCTGCAAGTCTTATCGCCGCAAACCGTCGGGTTGCGCCTTGCCTTGGCCCCGGGGCGGCGCAATAACAAACTCACTTTTCTTTTCACACGACCCGCCATGATTTCCGATTCTCCGGACCGGCGCGACCGGCCGCTTTCTCCGCATCTCCAGATCTACCGGCCGCAATGGACGTCAATGCTGTCCATCTTCCACCGGATCACCGGTGTGGCCCTGGCAGTCGGCACGGTATTGCTGGTCTGGTGGCTCGCCGCCGCCGCATCCAGTGCGGCCTACTTCGCAGACGTTCAGGATTTCTTGGGCAGCTGGATGGGCATTATCCTGCTGATCGGTTGGACATTTTCCCTGTATTACCACCTGTGCAACGGCCTCCGGCACCTGTTCTGGAATGCGGGAATCGGTCTGGAATTGCGTCCGGCGCGGAGGAGCGGCATCCTGGTCGTCCATGCTGCCGTCGGGTTGACGGCGGTATCTGTCGCCATTGCGTTTGCGAGCTAGAAGGGCACGGACCGAATGAGCTACAAGACACCTCTCGGCCGGGTTCGCGGTCTCGGCAGCGCCGGGGGCGGGACCCGTCACTGGTGGGTCCAGCGCCTGACCGCCGTCGCGCTGGTCCCGCTTGCGGTCTGGTTCGTGGTCAGCATCCTGACGATGATGGGCGCAGACCGGGTCGCGATCGTCGACTGGTTGGACAACCCCCTTGTTGCCGTCCTGATGTTGATGTTGATTCTGGCGACCTTTCATCATGCGCAATTGGGTCTGCAGGTCGTGATAGAGGACTATGTTCACAGTGATATCTGGAAGATCGGGCTGATCGTCTTCGTCAAGTTTGCAGCTCTGCTGCTGGGCGGAATCGCCGTTGTTTCCGTCTTGAAGCTGGCCCTTGGCAGCTGACGCGACGGCGAGCCTCAAGGGAAGAGCCAGGATGCGCAAGGCATACGAGATTATTGAACACCATCACGATGTGGTGGTGATCGGCGCCGGCGGCGCAGGATTGCGGGCGACTTTCGGCATGGCCGAGAAGGGCTTGCGCACCGCCTGCATCAGCAAGGTGTTCCCGACGCGCTCCCACACGGTAGCGGCACAGGGCGGCATCTCCGCCGCGCTGGGCAACATGGGAGACGACGACTGGCGCTGGCACATGTACGACACCGTCAAGGGGTCGGACTGGCTGGGCGATCAGGACGCCATAGAATACATGTGCAAGGAAGCCATTCCGGCGATCATCGAACTTGAACATCACGGCGTGCCGTTCAGCCGGACCCCGGCAGGCAAGATCTACCAGCGCGCCTTCGGCGGCATGACGACAAATTTCGGCGAGGGTATCGCACAGCGCACCTGCGCTGCCGCCGATCGGACCGGTCACGCCATTCTGCATACGCTTTATCAGCAGTCGTTGCGGCACAGCGCAGAGTTCTTCGTCGAATACTTCGCCATCGACCTGCTGGTGGAAAATGGCGAGGTTCTTGGCGTTTTGGCCTGGAATCTGGACGATGGCACCATCCATCGCTTCCGCGCCCATCAAACGGTGCTGGCAACGGGCGGCTATGGCAGGATCTACTTCTCCTGCACAGGCGCCCATACGCAAACCGGCGACGGCAACGCCATGGCCCTGCGTGCCGGCTTGCCCTGTCAGGACATGGAGTTCGTCCAGTTCCACCCAACCGGCATCTATGGCGCCGGCTGTCTGATCACGGAAGGCGTGCGCGGCGAGGGCGGCTATCTGACAAACTCGGAGGGCGAACGCTTCATGGAGCGGTATGCGCCGTCTGCAAAGGATCTGGCGTCGCGCGACGTGGTCAGCCGGTCCATGACGATCGAGATCCGTGAAGGCCGGGGCGTCGGAGCAAACGGCGATCATATCCACCTGCATATTGAGCATCTGGACCCGGATGTGATCGGCAAAAGGCTGCCGGGGATTTCAGAAACCGCGCGCATCTTTGCCGGGGTGGACGTTACCAGGGAGCCCATACCGGTCCTGCCGACCTGCCACTACAACATGGGCGGCGTGCCGACGAACTACAGAGGCGAAGTCGTCACCAAGAAAAACGACGATTCGGATGCCATCGTGCCGGGCCTCATGGCCATCGGCGAGGCCGCCTGTGTCTCCGTGCACGGCGCAAACCGGCTCGGTTCCAATTCTCTGCTTGATTTGGTGGTCTTCGGTCGCGCTGCCGCCAGTCATTGCGCCGAAACCATCGCCAGAGGCGAGCGACACCGACCGCTGAAGAACGGAGCAGACGATCTGGCACTGGACCGGTTTGACAAGGCGCGACATGCCAGTGGCACCACCACAACGGCTCAGGCCCGTCTGGAAATGCAGAAGGTCATGCAGACCAATTGCGCCGTCTTTCGGACTGGCGATGTATTGGGCGAAGGCGTTGCCAGGATGAAGCAGATATGGTCGATGCGGGACGATCTCAGAGTCGTCGACAGGTCGATGGTCTGGAATTCGGACCTTGCCGAAACTCTGGAGTTCGACAACCTGATCTACCAGGCCATGACGACTATTGTCTCTGCCGCCAACCGTGAGGAAAGCCGCGGGGCCCATGCTCGCGAGGATCATCCTGAGCGCGATGACGACCGCTGGATGAAGCACACGATTTCCTGGTGCGACGAAGCGGGTGGCGTGAAGCTGGACTACCGTCCGGTTCACATGAAGACACTCACCAACGAAGTTGCGGCAATCCCGCCGAAAGAGCGGGTATACTAGCCTGCTGACCAACAAGACGAGCAAAGAACGACGATGGTCGAACTAGCACTGCCCAGGAACTCGAGGGTTCGGAAAGGCAAGACATGGCCTGCGCCCGCGGGTGCCAAGCACGTGAAGAAGTTCAAGATTTACCGCTACGACCCGGACCATCGCCAAAATCCGCGGTTGGACACCTACGAGATCAATCTGGACGATTGCGGTCCGATGGTTCTGGATGCGGTCATCAAGATCAAGAACGAAGTCGATTCGACCTTGGCCTTCCGACGTTCCTGTCGCGAGGGTGTTTGCGGTTCTTGCGCATTCAACATAGGCGGTACCAACACGCTGGCGTGCACCAGTTTCATCGACGACTACAAGGGCGACATTGCGATCTATCCGCTACCGCACATGCCGGTTGTAAAGGACCTGGTGCCGGACCTGAGCCAGGCCTACGCCCAACTCGCCTCGGTTGAACCGTGGCTGAAAACGAAGACTGCGGCACCGGAACGCGAGCGGCTTCAATCGCCGGAGGACAGGGAAGGACTGGACGGTCTGTGGGAATGCGTCTTGTGCTTTTCCTGCTCCACGAGTTGCCCGTCCTACTGGTGGAACGGTGACCGCTATCTCGGCCCAGCAGTGTTGTTGCAAGCCTATCGGTGGCTTGCGGATACTCGAGACGAGTTTGCCGGCGAGCGGCTGGACAATCTGGAGGACCCCTTCCGTCTCTATCGCTGCCATACCATCATGAATTGTACGCGTACGTGTCCCAAACACCTGAATCCGGCGAAGGCCATCGCCGAGATAAAAAAGATGATGTTGGCGAGGCAGTAATCAATCAGGAACTATATGCCAAGCGACCAGACGGACCTTCGCGCGGCAAGATAATTTTGGGAATCATATACTTGACGGCCCATACTTCTCGCGGGGCCTGGGTCTGCTCTTCAGGGGCGTCTTCCCAACCATTTCCGGCGGAGTTCCCTTGTAGCGCAGGTTGCTGGGGATGATGGCTAGCAGCGGAACTTTCTTTTCAGCCATTTCAATATCTCCCGTTGATCCGATTCCGTCGCGCGGCGCACTTGGCCCAACAACCACGACCAGCCCTGGCCGTTCCTGCACCAAATCCTTTGCGCCCTGATTGCAGTCGCTACAAATGGCGTGCAAATCCCCCAAAACATCCTTTCCGCCGTGCTGTCTATCCACAATGTGACCTAGTATGCACGCACGCATTGCGACCATCCTCCAGCAGATCTCCAGCACCCACGCCGCACATCCGGCAGGTATAGCCATCGCGCTCAAGAACTTGCACCCGCAATCGCTTGGAGACCGGGTGCGTGAACGCGTAGGCAGCGCGATCCGGCGGCGTTTCTTCAAGAACGTATTCTCCCGGCCGCAAAACAGCTTGCCGCCTGCCGCTTCCTGATGCGAAGGGTCGCGCGAGGGACAAGGGCCTGGTTCATGAAAACATGATGATATCAGGGACCTGTGATTCAGGCTCTGGGACGGCGCGGCCATTCCGTAACTTGCCCAGCTGCCTCCTGAATCTGTTCTGCTGTAACGGTTTCACCGACCTGCGATCTCAAAAAGCGACGGATTCTTTCTTTCGACCCGACGCGTTCTGGCATGTCTTCGCCCCATCATTGCGCGCATCATTTCCCGCCCGATTTACTCGGTATAGGCTGGCGGAATTGCCTCGTTGATCTCGTTTTTCCGCAATGAGCCTTGCGCTTGTCGAACGTGTGCACGAGCGGGTGTTCGGAGTGTGGAATATGCCGGGGCCGATCGCACGGGAAACTGGTCTCGAAAAGTCGATGTCGAATGACGCGCAACGCGGGGAACATCGTGCTGAACAACAGCACAGGATCCATCAAGGGCGCGCCCTCGACGTTCTCGATCACCCACGCGATTGCAACAAGGCTCTGGTGTCTGCTATGAGGTCTGACCAGTCGGCGGCGTTGCCATTGCGCTTGGCCAGGTCGGAAAATGCCTGACAAGGCGGTGATGCATGAAACGCGTCAAACTTTTGCATGTACGATTCGGGAATCTCGAAAACATCCCACTGAACGAATTCATGCGGGTAATTCGGTTGCGGACGAACATCGACACCCACAACTTCAAATCCGGCGCGGTCATACCCAACTGCTGCGCCACCAGCGCAGCAGTACATATCCAGAAGCTTGAGACGACTCACGAGGTTGTCCTGATTTGACCTGCGAAATACAGGTCAATTTGACCATCGTCAATTATCTTGACGCGTGAAGGTCATCTTGGGTCGTCAAGCATACAATTCCCTGATTTCGATACCTGGCACGACGACGGGGGGGGTAGAGCGGGCCTTCGCCTCAATGGCGCGATGCCGGCGGCTGGCCGGGGAGGCGCCGATCATGGACGCTCGAGGCCCAAGACCTGCTTCATGCGGATGGCACTCTCGCGAATGGCGTCTTGGGCGTTGTCCACGATGGCCCCCATCCGCATGAAGCCGTGCACCATGCCGGGGTACATGGCGCAAGTGACGTCCACACCAGCGGATTTCATGGCTTCAGCATAAGCAGCGCCCTCGTCTCGCAACGGGTCAAACTCAGCTGTAATGACATGCGCAGGTGGCAGTCCTGCCAGATCGCCATAAACTGGCGAAATCCTCGGATCGCGCCGGTTTTGGTGGTCCCCGATATACAAGTCGGCAAATCGGGCGATGGCCTCTTTCGTCAACAGGTAGCCCTCGGCATTGTCTCTCAGGCTGTTGTTGTCCGCCAGGAAATCTGTCGCCGGATAGAGCAGGAGCTGGAAGGCAATGTTCGGGCCGCCATTCTTCTGTGCCTCCTGCGCCATGACGGCCGAAAGATTGCCTCCCGCGCTGTCGCCGCCAATGGCGAGTTTCTCGGAATCGGCACCCAGAGACGCTGCATTGCCCGAGACCCAAGCCAGTACGGCCATGCAATCCTCCAGGCCGGCGGGAAATGGATCTTCCGGTGCCAGTCGATAATCGACGGCCAGAAGCAGACAACCGGCTTCGTGAGCAAGGGCGCGACAAACATGATCGTGGCTTTCCAGATCGCCGAACACCCAGCCACCCCCGTGTACGAAAACCATGATCGGCAGTGCCTTGTCATCGAGTACCCATGGGATGTAAAGGCGGACAGGGATATTGCCAGCGGGGCCGGTAATGGCAAAATCACGGATCTGTGCGAGGGATGGGGTGTCCGGTGCGTAAACCGCATTCGAGGCGACATAGCGGGCGCGGGCGGCAGCTGGTTCATTGGCCGTGAACGGACTGCCCTCCGGATTGGCGGCAACCGCATCAACAATGGTCTGACATTGAGGGTGCAAGGGCATCTGCAAACTCTCCGACAAGGTGTGCCCGATGACTATCCGAACGTGGCCCGCTGATCCATACCGCAGACATCCCGCCCAGCCGGGGCAAACGACCGTTCAGACGTCAGTGAGTTTCGATGCCGGGCAAGGAAGGGCTGCGGGGAGGCAAGGTTACAGTCGCCACCCATCAGCGCGGACCCGACATCATGGCCCGCAAGAATGGCATCGATCTTGTAGTCGAAGCAAGCGGCGGCGCATCGAGCAAGCCCATGCAGCGCGATTATCCGCCGTTCAGCAGCAGCCAGAAGCGCAGCCATGTGGCAAAGGCGCTCTACACGCCTGCTCGCCTGTTCAGCGAAAACCAGCGCCAGAAGACTTGCGCGACCTCACTGCTACAGGTCTCCAAAAACCCTGCGCCGACAAGTGGCAATGCATTGATTGGGCCGCAGGCTTGTCGACTGACCGCGCTTTCGACGGCCTTGCATGGCAGACGGCGATGTTTCGCCATCAACCGAAACGCTTGGGCGCATCAACTGTTCTTGATCTGCGAGGTCCCGGACCGAACGTGAAAACTGCAGACACACAAGCTGTGACCGCACGGAACACGACCATGCGATGCAGCATCAAGCGCCATCAGGGCGAATCGGTCTGTTCTGTGCTGCCTGCCTCGTGCTTGGCGCGTTCTTCCTCGACCAGCTCCTTCTTTGACAGTTTGCCTATGAGCGTCTTTGGCAACTCGGCGCGGAACTCTACTTCGCGCGGGATTTCATGCTTGCCCAGACGATCCCTCAGGAACGCGATCATTCCGGTTTCGTCTATCGGCTCGGCGCCCTCCTTCAGCCTGATAAAGGCCTTCGGTGCCTCGCCTCTATGATCGTCCGGAATGCCGATGACGGTGACCTCCTCGACAGCGGGATGCTCGTAACAGGCCTCTTCCACCCTTCGTGGGTAGACATTGAAGCCGCTACAGAGGATCAGATCCTTCATTCGGTCGATGATGAAGATGTAGCCTCCCTCGTCCATGTAGCCGACGTCGCCCGTACGCAAGCGCCCGTCAACGATTGTCTCGGCCGTCGCTTCCGGACTGTTCCAATAGCCCTTCATGACCTGCGGACCCTTGACGCAGATCTCGCCGTCCTCGCCAACTCCCAGGATCTTGCGAGGATCTTCTCGATCGACGATGATGATTTCCGTTCGTGGCAAGGGCAGGCCGATGGACCCGGCCTTGTTGAGACCCTGCAGCGGATTGCAGGTGGCGATGGGTGACGATTCCGTCAGTCCGTAACCTTCCATCACGGTACATCCCGCCAGGCCTTCGAACTGTGCCTTGACCTCGACCGGCAGCGGCGCGCCGCCAGAGATACATGTCTTGATCGAACTCAGATCAAATTCGGAAATTTTCGGATGGTTGGCCATGGCGTTGTACATCGTGGGGACGCCTTGGAAGGCCGTGGGCTTTTTCCTGCTGATGTCGCGCATCGCATCTTCCAGGTCGAATCGCGGGTGAACGATCATTTCGGCGCCGATCGCGATCGACAGGTTCATGACCGAAGTCATGGCGAAGACATGGAAGAAGGGCAAAACAGCCATCATCCGCTCTTTGCCGTCGTCCATATCAGTGTTCCAAAGACAGGCCTGTTGCGCGTTGGCCAGCAAGTTGGCGTGAGTCAGCATGGCGCCCTTTGAAACTCCGGTCGTGCCGCCCGTGTATTGAAGGACTGCCACGTCTTCCTGCGGATCGACATCAACCGGCGAGTAGTCACCGCTGTTGGCAATGATGTCCTTGAACCGGATGTGTCGATCGTCGCGCGGAATCCTGGATATCTCCTTTCGCTTGACCAGCGGATAAAGGAGATTCTTGGGAAAGGGCAGCACCTCGGCGATCGTCCCGATGACCAGTTTCTTGAGTCGCGTTTTCGGCAGCAGGGACAGCATCTTGGGATACAGCGCCTCGACATTGAGGGTGACCATGATGTCGGTGTGCGAATCGCTGACCTGATATTCCAGTTCGGGCTCCGAATAGAGTGGCGAATAATTCACTACAGTGCCGCCGGCCTTGAGAATGGCGTAGTAGCAAATCACGAACTGCGGGCAGTTGGGCAAGAACAGGCCCACCTTGATCCCCTTGCCGACGCCGATGTCCTGGAAGCCCCTGGCGGCCCTGCTTACCAGTTCGCCAACCTGGGCGAAGGTGTACTTGCGATCCAGAAAGTCGATCAGGTTCTGGTTGGGGTATCGTGCGACAGCCGCATCAAGATTTTCCCACAAGGCGCCATCTGTGATTTCGGCATTCCAGTCGACGGCCTCGGGATACATCGAGAGCCAGGGCATGCTGGGCCGTTCGGCATCCTCCGTGGTTGCCATTCTCAATTCTCCATGTGCAAGTGCGATCGGCGGCGGTCATTGAACACCAGACTGGGCCCAGTCTAGTCCCCTCAAGCGCTCATGAAAACCTTCTGTTCTCCGTCCGGCTGCAAGGCGGGGCGTGTGGCGGTCCCGGAAGACGCGAAGGCGTCTTGCCGTGCCGGCCACGTCGACTTCGGATCCGGCCCCGGAAGCCGGTTGCTCCTGCGGATGTCGTTTCGTTCGATGGTCGAGGAATTCGGTCCCTGGACCCGGCAGCAGGCTTGAAATGCCGCTCGATCGCGGCGGGGCGACAGAACCCTGCTGCTGAACTAGGGCCTGTCAACACCAAACAGGGATTTCATGCTATCCTCCTTCACGTTGTCTTCAGCCACAGAAGTGGAGGGTTATCAGAAGCATGGAAATCATCGAGGCGCAGTTCAAGCGGATCGCCCCGCTGCTTCCCAGGCAGCGCGGGAACGTCAGCGTGCCGAACCTGCAGGTGCTCGACGCGATCCTCGAAGTGGCCGAGCAGGGCTGCAACCTGCCGAAGCGGTCTGGCAACTGGCACACGATCTGTACGCGAACGAGCCGCCGGGCCAGGAGCGGCGTGCTCGACCGGGTGTTCGAGCAGCACCAGCGTCAAGGTGCACCCGGACGGCACGGGGGCTCGAAAAGAAACGGTCCGCAGTCCATCGGCAAGTCCCGTGGCGGATGGAACACCAAAATTCACATGGTTGCCGCGGATGCCCGAACGGCGGTCGCCTTCACCCTCTCTCCCGGCAACGCGCACGACGCCCCGCAGGGCCGCAAGCTCATGAGCCGGCTGCAGCGGCCCGTCGACGCCACGGCACTCGTCATGGACAGGGCACATGAGGACAACGCCACCCGCCAGGTGGCCCGCGACCCTGGCTTCGATCCCGTGGTGCCGCCCAGGAGCAACCGCGTCGACCCCTGGGAGTACAACCAGGAGATGGACAAGCGGCGCAACGAGGTCGAGCGCCTGTTCCGGCGCCTCAAGGGCTTCCGGCGCATCTTCTCCCGCTTCGAGAAGCTGGACGTCATGTTCCTCGGCTTCATCGTCTTCGCGCTCATCGTCGAGGCACTCCGATAGTGTTGACAGGCCCTAATCGCCCCCCTCGCCAAATCCCCCCGCCACAAGCGTCAGAAGCGCGGCCAGTGCTTCGTCGGCATCATCGCCTTCCGCGGCGATGTCGATGGTCGTGCCTTTCGCAGCCGCCAGCATCATCAGACCCATGATCGAATCGCCGGAGACCGTTGTGCCGCCACGGGAAACCTTGATCGCACATCTGAACCGGCGCGCCGTCTTCGCGAATGCAGCGGCGGCCCGCGCGTGCAGGCCCTTGCGGTTGACGATTTCAACAGTGGCAGTCGCCATGAACCCGGCCCGTGCTGTCTATTCCATGTTGCTCAACAACACCGAAGCAATGTTGATGTACTTGCGGCCGGCCTCCTGCGCTGCATTCACGGCAAGCGGCAGGTTTCCGTCTTCGCGCGACGCAGCCAGCTTGATCAGCAGCGGCAGGTTGATCCCGGCGACAACTTCGACTTTCGCCGGCTCCATGATGGAGATGGCAAGGTTCGATGGCGTGCCCCCGAACATGTCGGTCAACACGACAACTCCATCGCCGCTGTCGACTTCCTCGACCTTTTGCAGGATTTCCTTGCGGCGAGCCTTCATGTCGTCATCGGGCCCGATGCAGACGGCAGCAGCCTGCGCCTGCGGGCCTACAACATGCTCCAGCGCCGCCATGAATTCTTCCGCCAGACGGGCGTGAGTCACCAGAACCATTCCGATCATGGGTGCGTCTTCGCTTGCTTCAACCGGGTGACATTAGTAAGTGCACGATTCCGTGTCATCCCGGATTCGCCGGATCGTCTCGGCTCAGGTCGCGGTGATTGACCGTTCGTCGCCAGCCATGATCCTCCAGCCAGCCGGCGGAGCGCTGCGCCAGATAGACCGAGCGATGGCGACCGCCAGTGCAGCCGAAGGCGATTGTCAGGTAGCTTTTTCCTTCTGCCCTATACCGCGGCAGGAGCAGGCCCATCATGTCTGTCAGGTGACCAAAAAATGGTTCGAAAGCCGGATCGTCGGCGATATATGCGCCGACTCGCGTGTCCAGGCCGCTCATCGTGCGCAGGTTATCGGCATAGTAAGGATTTCGCAGGAACCGTACATCAAACACGAGATCGGCCTGGCGCGGTACGCCATACCCGAAGCTGAAGCTGATGACGAAAACAGACAGTCGACGCTTTGCTGTCTCCGCAAACTGGTCGTGCAGACGCCGGCGCAGGCCATGCACGGTCTCGTCGGATGTATCGATGACAGGATCCGCAATCCGGCGCAATGGCGCGATCAACTGACGCTCGAGCCGAACTCCGTCCTGAACCGGCCGCTCGCCTGCGAGGGGATGGCGGCGGCGTGTTTTCGAATAACGGCGAACCAGCACCTCGTCATCGCAATCGAGGAAAATGAGTCGGGCGTCAAGATCGTCACAACGAGGCGTTTCTCGCAGGATACGCTCCACGACTTCGAAATTGAAATCCCGGGCCCGAACGTCGATACCCAGGGCGACAGGTCGATCTCCGCGCCTGCCCAACGCTATCAGATCGTCCAGCAGCGACAAGGGCAGATTGTTGACGACCGTGAACCCTATGTCTTCCAGCGCGGCGAGCGTGGTGGACTTCCCGGCGCCCGACAGGCCGGTCACCAATGCCAGCACGCGGCGGCGCCGGTTGGTGCTTGCAGGGGGAAGTTGCGCGAAATCGTCGTCGATCATGGTCCGGCACCCTCGCGCGATGCGCCACCGGCGCTAACGAATCCAAGGGGTGTCTGGGATATGCGGCGCACCGCGACTGACAGCAAGCCGGATCAAGGCCGCCGAGGTCGGATGTCTGGCATCGACGCGCAATAGAGGCACGGCAACGTCGAGTTCCGTACGATAGGCCGGCTCAGGTAACCTGCCGGACAGGGCATCGACCAACTCAACAAAAAAGGAGACTGGCGCATGGCCGACGAAAGGCACTCGAAGGATACCGTTGCCCCATGCCTCGATCATCCCGGCACCGTGGACAGGCGCACGCGCGATCAACCGCGGGCCATCGCGATGGATCGCGGTGACATCGTCCGCCACCAGCTGCCCCCCGCCGGCTATCAACTGCAGGCCGAGGGCCGATTTGCCGGAGCCGCTGTCGCCAGTGAGAACAACGCCGCGGCCATCGACGGCGATACAGGTTGCGTGAAGTTCGGTCTCGTGCGCCAGATCCCTGGCAGCATCCATCGAGGTGACGTGTTTTTGAGTATTGTCAGACATTTCCGCCGGTGCCGAGGAATCTGTTTGCCCGTGGATAGACCGGTGGCACCCTGTGATCGCGCACCAGATCCGCCCACATCGCCTCGTTCCGCAAGCAGGCTATTTCTACGGGCGTGCCCTCTTCGAACAACTCCGCCATTGGACCCACCAAACACTCGGCGGCGGCCTCAAAATCGGCCGGGCGAACATCGACAAGTACCAGCATGTAGTGGCCGGCGGAGCGGTGATCATCTTCCACGTCCACGATGAAAATCGACTTCAAGAGGCTCCGCGCCGAATCGGCGGCCGATACGAGGGTGCAGATGCCATCCGGAATACGGGTTACCGGCTTGAAGGCCACCTGGATTTTACGCGTTTCTTCCGGCCTGGCGCTGCGAGTCCGACGACGCGCCATGCGCCGAAGCATCCTTATCTCCTTCGCATCGAAAACCTTGGTGATGCCGAGGCCCGGGTTGAGCATGACCCGCATCTTGCGGGTCAGACCAGAGATCAGTTCCACAACCGGAATCGTTACCCGCCCAACCCTGTCGGCGTCGTTCCAAACATCCATGGCGGCATCCGAGGCAAATACCGGCAGATAGGGGATGTCATCATCGCCCATGATCACTATCAGATCGTCTTCTTCGCCTTCGGAACTGTTCTGCGCGCCGCGGGTCCCGACGACCACGCTGGAATGCAGCAGTACGTCGTAGAAATCATCGACGAGCGACCTGTCGGCGGCAGCAGCAGCAAGCGCCTGTTCCAGCGGGGTCAGTTCGCGGACAGGCTCCGATTTCGTCTTTTCGTGCGCGATCATCCGGAAATCGCTCGCATGGCGCCAAACGCTCGAAAAGGTGGCGTGTTGCCGCCCTTTACCCGCCAAGCCGGGTAACGTAACAGTCGGTCATGCTTTTGCGCTTGATCGAAATCATCCTGCCCGTGCTGATATGTGCGGGCCTGGGGTATGGCTGGGCGCGATCCGGACGAGCGTTCGATACCAGGATGGTAACTGGTCTGGTGGCCAATATCGGCACGCCCTGCCTGATCATCACCACCTTGACGAATCTGCGCGTGAGCGGCGGCGAATTCTGGTTGATGTGCGTGGCAGCGCTAAGTGCACTCGCCGTTTTCTTCGCCGTTGCCTATGGCGTCACGCGAACGCTGGGCGATGATTTCAGCACCTATGGTCCCTCGCTCGGCTTTGCGAATGCCGGCAACCTCGGCGTGCCGCTATGCATGTTTGCCTTCGGAGACGCTGGATTGGCGTTGGGCATCGGCTACTTTGCCGTTGGCGCCATTGGCCAGTTCACCTTGGGTCAGTTCATCAGCGCCGGCAGTTTCTCGCCGGGAATGATCGTGCGCTCCCCGGTGATCCATGCCACAGCGCTGGCGCTGGCGCTGAACGCAGCCGGATGGTCGATGCCTGCGGCTCTCGACAACGCGTTCACGTTGTTGAGCGGGATTGCCATTCCGCTGATGCTGATCACCCTTGGCGTATCCTTGGCCAGTCTGCGAGTGAGTGACCTTGGCAGGAGCCTGTTCTATGCCGTGGTTCGCATTCTGGCTGGCGTGGCCGTCGGTATGGCCCTCGGCGAAGCCCTGAGTCTGTCGAGCACGGCGCGCGGAGTCCTGCTGATCCAATGCTCGATGCCGGCGGCCGTGTTCAACTACCTCTGGGCTGTACAATACGAACGCAATCCTGAGGCCGTGGCAGGCGTGGTGTTCGTATCGACGCTGCTGACATTCGCTGCACTGCCTGCAATCGTCGTCATGGCGTTGGGGTCCGTCTCGCTGTCCTGACGACGGGACATTTCTGGAACCGCATGGTACGGGCTAGGACTGCGGCTTCGGGCGCGCGCCGTCTCCGTCCTTTGGCAGACCGCTTCCGGATCGAGTCATGCGCCGAAGCGTCATGACGAACCTGGCCCCCAGCACCTTCCCGTCCTCGCCAACGATGTTTTCGGCGCGGATGCCGCCGCCGACCGCCTCGACAATCTGCTTGCTGATGCTCAACCCCAGGCCAGAGTGCTGGCCAAACGCCTCGTCCGTCGGCCTCTCGGAATAGAACCGCTTGAAGATGTCCTCTTCCTTGCCCGGCGGAATACCGGGCCCACGATCCTCGACGGCGATGGAAATGACGCCCTTTTCCGATTTCGCGGAAATCAGGATTTTTCCGCCGGGCGGGCTGAAAGACACTGCATTGGCTATCAGATTCTGCACGACCTGCAAGAGTCGGTCTTCGATTGCACGGGCAGTCAGGTCGCCCTGACCGGGAATATCAAGCGATACTTCCGGCATTCCGTTCTTGGCCGTCGCACGAAACACGTCGGCCAGGGCGACCAGAATGCGTCGCACGTCAACCGGCATCGGGGCGGTTCGGGCCAACTCGGCATCGACCCTTGAGGCAGTGGCGATGTCGGTAATCAGACGGTGGAGCCGTCCGACATCCTGCTCGATCACCGTCATCAGGCGTTTCTGCTTTTCGGAGTCATCTATCCTGACCGCGGTCTCCACCGCGCTGCGCAGGGACGACAGGGGGTTTTTCAATTCATGCGAGACGTCAGCGGCAAACCGCTCGATCGCATCCATTCGGTCGAACAACTCGTTGGTCAGATCATTCAGCGCCGCAGAAAGATCGCCGATCTCGTCCTGTCGATCCGGAAAGGTGGGAATCTGTACCGACCGACTGCGCATCCGGCGCATGTGATCTGCAGCCAGCGCCAGTCGATTGATTGGCCGGGCAATCGCTCGGGCCAGATAGAAGGACAGCAGCAACGACAGGACGAACACCACCCCGAAGATCTGGACGACGTTCTGGCGCACGTCGCGCACCGAGCGGTCGATTTCGATACTGGGCATGGACAACATCAACGCGCCATAGACATTCTTGTAGCGCTGCACCGGAATGGCGGATGAAAGGATCAGGTGGCCGTGTTCGGACAGCCGCACCATGCTGCGGTCTTCGCCGTCGAGGGCACGTTGTACTTCCCCGTAGTCCGACGCGCTTTCATAGGGTTTCTCCTTGTATGCGACGGTTTGGTCGCGGCCTTTCGACAACAGGAAAAAAAACCAGTCGTAGACTCCGCGCAAATTGCGAACCACCCAGCTTGAACTCCTCGGCGGTGCCAGTTCTTCTTGCCGGATGGCGCCGCCCGGGCGCAGCAGCGATCGACTGTCGGCTATGATCTTGCCGTTTCGGTCGAACAGGCGGGCGCGGACCTGGGTCGGTCGCACCAGCCGTCGTACCACCTTGCGCGCCACCTGGGTGTTGATATCGGTCGTGGCTGGATTGCCTTTTGGCACGGCCGTTTCGCCCAGCGCACCGGCAATGATGCGCGCCTGGGTACCCAACGCCAGCAGCCGCGCTTCGATCAGACTGCGTTCGTAGACGCCCAGATACATCAGACCGCCGAAAATCGTCGCCAGCGGAAAAACGCTGATGGCCAGAATGCGCAGTGTCAGGCGAGAGAAGCGCCGCCGCAAGGCGCCGGTCGGCCTGCTGTTTGCCAAATCGTCAATGGCCTCCGCCCGCGGCGGCGGTGTCGTCCCGTAGATGTCTGTCGAACTCAGGCGAACATGATCCGGCATTGCGTGCACTCTGCATCGGCAGCTGTGACGGCCGCGCGGGGTCGTTGTCGTCCGCCGACGTGTTCAGGCTTCTGCGTAGCGGTAGCCTATCCCGTAGAGGGTTTCGATCTTGTCGAAGTTGTCGTCCGCCGCCTTGAACTTCTTCCGCAGTCGCTTGATGTGGCTGTCGACGGTCCGGTCGTCGACGTAGATGTTCTCGCCGTAGGCCGCGTCCATCAGCTGATCGCGGCTCTTGACATGGCCGGGACGTTGTACAAGCGACTGCAGGATCAGGAACTCGGTTACTGTCAGTTGCAGCGGTTCTTCTTTCCACGAACACAGATGGCGATCGGCATCCATGACCAGCGACCCGCGTACGATGGTATTGTCGCTTGTCGGGCCGGCCGTCGCGGATTCCGTCTCTGTCCGGCGCAGGATGGCGCGAATGCGTTCGATCAGAAGGCTTTGGGAAAAGGGCTTGGTGATGTAATCGTCCGCCCCCATTCGCAAGCCCAAGACCTCGTCGATTTCATCGTCTCTCGAGGTAAGGAAGATGACGGGAAGGCGGGACCGTGCGCGGATGCGATTCAGCAATTCCATCCCGTCCATGCGGGGCATCTTGATATCCAGGATTGCCAGATCCGGCGGGAGGGACGTGATGCCGTTCAGGGCCGACGCCCCATCCTTGTAGATACGGACGTCGAAACCCTCTGCCTCGAGGGCAATGGAGACGGAGGTGAGAATGTTCTGATCGTCGTCAACCAGTGCGATCGTATGCTTCATGGCGGCAAATACCCAAGTAGCCCCTTTGATTCCATTGTCGCACGATTCGCCGAAACTTCGAATTGTCTGGAGATTTCAACTGAACCGGGCGGTCTTGCAGAAGCTTAGGTATTCATGCTGTCAAAGAATTCGTCGTTCGTTTTCGTATCTTTCAGCTTCCCGACCAGAAATTCCATCGCGTCGGTGATACCCATGGGCAAAAGGATTCGGCGGAGGACCCACATCTTGGCCAAGGTTGCCTGATCGACCAGCAACTCTTCCTTCCTGGTTCCGGACTTGCCAATGTCGATTGCCGGCCAGACACGCTTGTCGGACAGCTTGCGGTCCAGATTTACTTCACTGTTGCCGGTACCCTTGAACTCTTCGAAAATCACTTCGTCCATCCGGCTGCCGGTATCGATCAGGGCAGTTGCTATGATGGAAAGAGAGCCTCCTTCCTCGATATTTCGGGCCGCGCCGAAAAATCGTTTCGGACGCTGCAACGCGTTGGCATCGACGCCGCCGGTCAGCACCTTGCCCGACGAAGGAACCACCGTATTGTAAGCCCGCGCGAGACGAGTGATCGAGTCCAGAAGGATTACCACATCGTGCTTGTGCTCGACCAGCCTCTTGGCTTTCTCGATCACCATTTCGGCAACCTGCACATGTCGGGACGCCGGTTCGTCAAAAGTCGAACTGATGACTTCGCCGTTAACCGTACGCTGCATGTCGGTGACCTCTTCTGGCCGTTCGTCGATCAGCAGAACAAGCAGATATACTTCCGGATGATTTGACGAGATGGCATGCGCAATATTCTGCAGCATCATTGTCTTGCCGGTCCGCGGCGGCGCCACGATCAGGGCGCGCTGTCCCTTGCCGATTGGCGTCACTATGTCGATCACGCGACTGGTCAGGTCCTTGGCCGTGGGATCCTTCGGCTCCATGGTGAGCCGCTCTTCGGGATACAATGGCGTCAAATTATCGAAATTGATCCGATGGCGGACCTTGTCGGGCTCCTCGAAATTGGTCTGATCGATCTGCAACAGTGCAAAATAGCGCTCTCCGTCCTTTGGACCGCGAATGGGTCCCTGGACAGTATCGCCAGAGCGAAGCGAGAATTTTCGCACCTGGCTGGGCGATACGTAGATGTCGTCCGGTCCGGGCAGGTAGTTGGCTTCAAATGAGCGCAGGAAACCAAAACCGTCAGGAAGCACTTCCAGGGTGCCTTGCCCGATAATTGTGGTTTCCTGAACAGCCAGTTCCTTCAAAATGGCAAACATCAGTTCCTGCTTGCGCAGGGCGCTTGCCGCTTCGATTTCCAGTTCCTCGGCATAGGCCAGAAGGTCACCGGGTGATTTTGCTTTCAGGTCCTGAAGATCTACAGAGGACATGACAGGATACTCGTTTGATAAACTCTGCCGAATGGTAAAAGGCGGCAAGTTCTTGTTGAAAGAGCGGACGGACCGAACATGGATATCCGGAAGGATGTAGGCCTGTTCTCTGCGTATGCATCGTCATTCAACGTGAATGGAGGATGTTCGAAGGCTGATGTGACACGCACGTTCGGCGGGTCTGCAATCAACCGGCAACGATGACGAGAAAGGCAGAGGTGTAATTCAGTGTTTGCTCGTATAGCAGGTTATGACATGGTTTTGAAGGCGCGATAAACTGTCACCGTCTAAAATGGCTTCACGACCACCATCACGATGATCAGTATGAGGAAGATGACCGGTACTTCGTTCCAGATACGATAAAATAGCGCGGATCGGGTATTCTGATCCCGCTCGAAATCCTTGCGCCACCGGGCATAGAGGCCGTGCAGCGTGGACAGCCCGATGATGCCGAACCACTTGGCGTGCATCCAGCCCTCAGTCCAGTACTCGAGCTTTATGAACATGATGACACCACAAATCCAGGCAACGATCATCGACGGATTGAGAATCCCGCGCAGCAGTCGGCGCTCCATGACCTTGAATGTCTCGGATTTGTCTGATCCGACCTCGGCACCGGCGTGATAGACGTACAGCCTTGGCAGATACAGCATGCCGGCCATCCATGCGATGACGGTAAAGACGTGAAGCGCCTTGACCCAAGATAGCCAGTCCATGTCACTTACCTGACATATTTCTGCGAACTTGCCTGTTGTGGACATCGAGACCAGTGCAACGAGCAGTTCCCGCCGCCTTGATCGGAACAAAGACCTCCATCGCGCAGAGCGGTTTCCACCAAATCCGCCAATCCGCCAAGAAACGCCGGATGGGTTCCGACCGTTCGCGCGCGCAAGTAAACGGGCACCCCGACGGACTCCGCCAGGAGTCGGTATTCGATATCCAGTTCGACAAGTGTTTCGGAATGTTCGGATACGAAGGCGACGGGAACAACAAGTACCGGCGTCTTGTCGGCGCCGGCGCGTTTGATTTCCTCTTCGGTCGACGGCCCTATCCATTTCAAGGGTCCGACGCGACTCTGATAACAGACCACATGATCGGCGGCGATGTCTCCCAGTTCGTCCGCCAGCGCGGCTGATGTCCGTTCGACCTGCCATTGATAAGGATCACCGGAATCGATCACCCTCGTCGGCAGGCCGTGTGCGGAAAACAACAGCCTCGGGGCGGGCCCTTCATGAACTGCAAGCGTCTCTCGAATTCGGTCGGCTGCCGCCTTGATGAAGCCATGCATCGCCGGATAACAGCAAATACCACCCCAAGCAGGGCCTATTCCTGTCGATGCGGCAACGTCTGACCACTCCCTTATCGAAGACAGGGATGTCGTTGTTGAAAACTGCGGATAGAGCGGCAGAAAAAGCGTTCTGTTCTTGCCGTTCCTCGCCAGTTCCTGCGCGACGCTTTGGGCTCGATGCCCCCAATAGCGCATGGCGACATGAACGCTTGGCGCGGCATCCCGACCAAGACGCTCTTCCAGAATCTTGGCGAGCGCAAGGGCCTGCGCCTGAGTTTCCTCATGGATCGGCGACTTCCCCCCCATCAACGCGTAGATTTCCTGGGCCACGGGGTTCCGGCGGCTCGAAATGAACATGGCCAGAAACCATCGGACAGGCCTTGGCAAATCGATGATCGCCCTGTCGTTAAAGAGATTGAACAGGAAAGGCTTGACCGTTTCCGGCGAAGTTGGCCCCCCCAGATTGAACAAGATCACGGCACTGTCGCTCATCCCGACGATACCTGCGCGGTTTCCCGTACCATTGCAATCAGCCCAGCCACATGGTCGGGTGGCGTTTGCGGTACGATACCGTGGCCAAGATTGAAGATGAACGGACCGGTCGCCAGAATCCCGACAATATCTTCGACCCTTTGGCGCAGTGCCGACCCGCCACTGACCAGGAGAAGGGGATCGAGATTACCCTGAATCGGCAACTTGCGCTGCAAGGCCAGAGCCTGCGCCATTGGAACGCCAGTATCCAGACCGACGGCAGAAACCCTGGTTTCGGAAACGTAGGTTTCGATCATGTGACCGGCAGCACGGGGAAATCCGATGATAGGCAAATTTGCGTGTCGAGAACGCAAGCCATCCACAATCCGCCGCGTTGGATCGATAACGTAACATTGAAATTCCGGTTCTGGAAGTACCCCTGCCCAGCTCTCGAACAACTGGACACAGTCGACGCCAGCTTCAACTTGTCGGGACAAGTGCTCGGTGGTGGCTTCGACAAGAACATCTATCAGAGCACGAAATCCCGGAGGATCGCGCCACATCCATGCCTTGATCTCCTCGAACCCCTTGCTGCTGCCTCCCTCTACGGCATAGGCCGCAACGGTCCAGGGACCCCCGGCAAACCCGATCAATGTCTTCGCGCTGGAAAGACCTGCTCTGATCCTGGCCACCGCTTCATACACCGGGGCGCAGCGACTGCCGACAGATTCCGCTTCCAGCCGCTTGACAGCCTTGTGATCGCGGATCGGGTCCAGGACCGGCCCACGCCCTTCTTCGAATCGCACTGGAATACCGAGGCCATCGGGAATTACCAATATGTCGGAAAAAAGGATCGCCGCATCCAGGTCGAAACGACGAACCGGCTGCAGAGTCACCTCGGCTGCCAGACAGGGAGTGTAGCACAGGTCCAGAAACGATCCGGCTTCCTGGCGAATCTTGCGGTATTCCGGCAGATATCGACCGGCCTGGCGCATCAGCCAGATGGGAGGAGGAAATACTGGGGTTCCATTCAACACGCGGATCATGGGTTGGTCAGTCATGGAATCTCCTTTGACCGGAGTCTCGTTGCCGTTGTTCCGCGAACTGGGGTTCCGGACGGGATCCTTCGCCGGCTGGATTGGCCGATCTTCAAAAATCTCTTTATTGATCTTAATAAGATAAGTGTTTGTAGTGGTTGTGGCCGGAGTTACGGGGATAACGTCTTCTTCTCAACGTTTCCCTATCTCCGGGTCTCCAGGCCAGTCATGTGGTTTGTCGCTTGTGAAGAATGAGTATAACATCACAAGCCCATGAATTTCCAAAATAAAGTGGTACCTGACGGTGTCCGGAACAGTGTGGACACTCTGGGTATGATGACGAAGTGAGTCATGATGGAACCCCGTTTTCCGAATGAGTGAACCGATTATCAGGCCAAGGACAGGAGCTTGATAACCAATACCCGCAAACCAGAAAGAAATTTCAGGTCGCAACTTCCGGCGACGGAGCGGTATAACTCAGGCAGTTCAGAAACCGCCGGGCCCGGATTTTCCACACCCTTGTTCATGTGACCGCCCATGAATTGCCACCACCTCTACCTGATCTCGGATTCGACTGGCGAGACGGTCCAGAACATCAGTCGTGCTTGCACTGTTCAGTTTGAGAATGTGGAGATTGTCGAGCATTTGTGGCCCATGGTGCGTAGCCAGCGGGCCTTGGAAACCGTTCTCGAAGACGTCGAGGCTGACCCCGGGCTTGTACTCTACACGCTGGTTGATCCCGCGCTTGCCGGCGTCCTCGAGGACTTTTGCCTGCGCCGGAGCCTGACCTGCATTTCGGTGATCGATCCCTTCATCAAGATCATGGCCAGCTATTTCGGGGCCGACAGTAGCGGTCTTCCCGGCCGCCAGCATGAACTGGATGAGGAATATTTCGAGCGGATAGAGGCAATAAACTACGTGATGCAGCACGATGACGGTCAACAGGCGACGAATCTTGAAGAAGCCGATGTCGTGCTGGTTGGCGTCTCGCGAACCTCGAAGACCCCGACATCCATTTATTTGGCAAACCGGGGCATAAAGGCTTCGAATATCCCGATAGTGCCGGGACAGAAGTTGCCCAACTCGCTGTTTGCCTCAGATTGTCCCCTCGTTGTCGGTCTTACCGAGGATCCTCGTCGCCTGGTAGATATTCGCCGTTCGCGCATGCGCCAGTCGCTCGGTGACACGGAAACCGCCTACACCGACATCGAAGAGGTGAAGAAGGAAGTCAAGAACGCCCAAAGACTGTTTGGAAAGCATGGCTGGCCGGTGATCGACGTTACACGCCGTTCCATCGAAGAAACGGCTGCCGCCATCATTCGGCTGGTTCATGAACGCGAACGGCGACACGATACGGGTTCGGAAAGGCAAACCGTGCGTGCCACACAGCATAACAGCCGTGTCGTCGACCCGCCTGCCCTTGTTCGGTCGGAGGCATCGCCCCTGATCCTGGCGTCAGGTAGCGGGGCCCGGGCGGCAATGCTCAAAAAGGCCGGTCTGACCTTTGAAATCATGCCGCCTGCCGTCGACGAGGCGGCTGTAAAAGACAGCCTTCGCAGCGAAGGCGCCACGCCGGAACAGTTTGCGGACACGCTGGCCGAGATGAAGGCCCTGCGAATCGCGCACAAAACCGCGTCGGTCCATCCCGACGCCTTGATCCTCGGTGCCGATCAGGTGTTGTATATCGACGGCGAAATCCTGGACAAGCCCGTTGACAGGAACACCGCCGCGGCGCATCTGCGTCAATTGTCCGGCTCACGTCACGGCCTGGTTTCCGCCGCAGTCATCCTCGAGAATGGCCGGCGCATATGGGGCAGGTCCGATCGCGCCAGCCTGGTAGTGCGTCCGTTGTCCGAAAAGTTCATCGATACCTATCTCGAAACGGTTGGCGACCGAGCGCTGGCTTCTGTCGGGGCCTATCAACTTGAAGGTCTCGGCAGTCATCTGTTTTCCGAAGTCGACGGTGACTTCTTCACCGTCCTGGGTCTCCCGTTGCTTCCGCTGCTGGATTTCCTGCGCGGTCATGGCACCGTCATGTCATGAATGTGCTGCCCTCGGGACAGGCTGTCGTCGCCGGGGTTGTCGGCTGGCCTGTCAAGCATTCACGCTCTCCCTTTCTGCATGGCTACTGGTTGCAGCAACATGCCATAGATGGAATATATGCGCCTTTTCCGGTTCGGCCGGACGACTTCGATACAGCCATCCGCGGTTTGGCGGCAGCCGGCATCGTCGGCCTCAATATCACGTTTCCACACAAGAAGACGGCTTTCGACCTGTGCGATTCCGCTGACGACACGGCGAAGATGCTCGGTGCCGCAAACACCCTGGTTTTTGCGGTTGACGGACTGATCCACGGAAAGAATACGGATGTCTTCGGCTTCCTCGAGAATCTTCGAAGAGCAGGCTCCCTTGGCACGAACCGTCCGGCCGTCGTTCTTGGCAGCGGCGGCGCCGCCCGGGCCGTCGTTCTCGGTTTGCGGCGGTGGGGTTTCCGGACTATCCGGTTGACGAACCGAACCCGCGCCGAGGCAGAAGCGATGCACGAAGCACTGGGTGGAGCGATGGAGATCATTGACTGGTCGGATCGTCACGCCATGCTGGCCGGCGCCGGATTGGTCGTCAACACCACGGTGCTTGGCATGAGCGGCCAACCGCCCCTCGACCTGGCGCTTGACGACTTGCCGGCCGGGGCGCTGGTGAACGATATCGTTTACACCCCATTGGAAACGCCGTTGCTTGCTGCTGCTCGGGCACGGGGCAATCCGGTGCTGGATGGGCTGGGCATGTTGTTGCACCAGGGCCGCCCGGCCTTTGAAGCGTGGTTCGGCATCGATCCTGTGGCAGGCGATGCAGTGCGACAGGCAGTGGCAGACAATCTGTCGGAGGCGTCGCGATGCGCATCATCGGACTGACCGGCTCCATCGGGATGGGCAAGTCTGCGGCTGCCCGCTACCTGCGCTACCTGGGTATTCCTGTATATGACTCTGATGCAGCCGTTCACAACGCTTATGCACGCGGCGGCGCAGCGGTTGGACCCGTGGGGGTCTTGTGGCCCACCGCGGTCCGAGACGGCGCGGTCGATCGGGAAGCGCTCGATGCACTCATCGCCGCCGATAAATCCGTCCTGCAGCAGCTGGAAAAGATCGTTCACCCGATTGTTCATATGACGCAACAGAGATTCTTGCTGTCGAACGCCCTTCGACGCCGGCCCGTGATTGCACTGGATGTTCCACTGCTGTTTGAAACAGGAGGCGAGAACCGGTGCGATGCCGTTTTCGTGGTTTCTGCGCCCGCCTTCATTCAGCGGGCCAGAGTGCTTGCGCGCCCGGGAATGACACCGGAGAAATTTGACTTCATCCTCGCTCGACAGACCCCGGATGACGTGAAACGCGCGCAGGCCGATGTCGTGGTGCCGTCTCACCAGGGCTGGCTGACGATGCTGAATACCCTGCGTGATGCGGTTGGGACCGTTCTTGATCGCCCCGCCCATCACAGGCCACCAGATATCGCAACATTCATGCGCCGCGCTTTGCGCCGTGAAATACCATCGAGACCTTCCTGATGCGCGAAATCGTTCTTGATACCGAAACCACCGGCCTGGATCCGGAGGCAGGTCACCGGATCGTCGAAATCGGCGCCGTGGAGTTGAGCCATCATATCCCGACCGGGGCGGAATATCATGTCTATCTCAACCCTGAGCGGGATATGCCGTCCGACGCGTTCGATATCCATGGCCTGACTACCGAGTTCTTGAGCGAACAGAAGAAGTTCGAGGAAGTAGTCGATGATTTCCTGACTTTCATCGGGACAGCGCCGCTGGTAATACACAACGCGGGGTTTGACCTTAAGTTTCTGAATGCCGAACTTGCCTTGGTCGGCCGGACCGGGATCGATGACAGCCGGGCCATCGATACCTTTCTGATTGCCCGCCAGAAATTTCCCGGTGCAAGGGCAAGTCTCGATGCTCTTTGCCAGCGGTTCTCGATCGATCTCACCGCCCGAGACAAGCACGGCGCGCTGATCGACGCGCATCTCCTGGCGGCGGTCTACATGGAACTGGCTGGCGGCCGGCAGCCCGGTCTCGACCTTCAGAACGATGATGCGCCGGCGATGGTTGACGCAACAGAAAGACGCCATCGCGAGCCGAGGCCGGATTTGCCCGGCGCGCGACCGACGGACGCCGATCTCGCCGCACACCGAGCCTTTCTCGAAAAACTCGAGGAAATGAGCGAAGGATCGCGTCGACCGATCTGGCTGGCCGATTGAGTTGCGACAGACAGGCTAGGCGTTGCCGCTGCCCTGAGTCATTTGCGCCGCCACAATGGCGTTGAAATCGATCGGTTGCAGCATCAGCGGCGGCATCCCGCTTTCCTTGGTCGCCGACGCGATGATGTTACGTGCAAATGGAAACAGCATGCGCGGGCACTCCACCAACACGATGGAGCCGACATACTCTTCCGGGACACTGCTGTCCAGCTCGAACAGACCGGCATACTCCAACTCCACGATAAATGCAGTTTCGTCGCGCATCGATGCCCTGGCCTCAATGATCAGGACAACTTCATAGTTGTTGTCTCCCAGTTCCTCGGGCTGGACGTTGATTTGAACTTCTATCTCCGGCTCTGTGTCCAGCTTCTCGAAAATAGCCGGCGCGTCCGGCATTTCGAACGAGAAATCTTTTATGTATTGTGCCTTCACGATAAGCGGCGCGGCATTCGTCATTTCCATACCTGCGCCATTGTCTTCTGCCGCCATGGTGGTGTCTCCGTATCTCGAACAGGATTGGGTGCCGGCTTCCCGAAGCGAGTCGGGCTGTCGGCATGATCAGGCTTGCCTGTAACTGAATCTCCGCTGCTTGTTGTCTGTGCGAAGCTAATGTTTCCGACGCCACTGCCGATTTTTGTCGCCCCGTTCGGAGAAGTCGCTGTCACTGGCAGTATCGACATGTTCGAACTCGCCGTCGATGACGCCATCGCCGCTTTCGTTCGATCCATGCCCGCCGAATCCCCTGCGATACAGATTGCTTTGCAGGTCGATGCGCATCCAGATTCTGGTCGCCAGGGCGGCCCGAACCGGGGGCAGCAACATGGAGAAGCCTGCAACATCGGTAAGGAAGCCCGGCGTCAGCAACAAGGCTCCTGCCAGCAAGATGCCGATTCCCTCCAGCATGTCGGTCACCGGCGGTTCATTGCGTTCCATTTTGTCCCGGGCTCGGGCCAGTGCCGTTCGTCCTTGCTCCCGCAGCATGATCGAGCCGGCAATTGCGGTCAGGATCACCAGAGCGATGGTGGGCCACGCGCCAATCGCCCCCCCAACCTCGACAAAGAGGTAAATCTCGATCAGCGGCACACCGATCAGCAGCGCGAACAAGATCCAGCCCATATGGCGTCCGGCACCTCTTCAGTTGCGATCCGGCAATACCGCATGCGTTCTTGTTATCCGAATGTCCAAGCCCTATGTAGGAGTTACAGGGCCCGGCTGCCAGCGTATCTTGCAGGTCACACGACAATTCGGTGCATCTCGTGCGTCGAAATATTGTGATCGGCAAGTCCATTCTCGGCCGATTCCGGTATAAAACTGATGATGGGCGGCAGGTAGCTGCCCAGCCATATCTGCAGTCAACGCGCGGACGATAGCGCTGATCCGATGAATAACGACCTGATCCTGACCCTGATTTTTGCGGCGGTGGCAGCCTTTGTGCTTTTCAAGCTGCGTTCCGTTCTGGGTCGGCGAGAAGGCCACGAACAGCAGCAACCGGACTATTTTGCCGAGGCGGAGCGATCGGCCAAGGCGGCGGCAGAAAAAGGCAGCGACAACGTCGTGCAAATGCCGACCGGCGCCGACCGTGACCAGTTGGAAATCGCGACCGATTCGCCAGCGGCAGATGGTGTCCGCGAAATTCAGGCGATAGACGACAGCTTCGATCCTGCCCGGTTCCAGGACGGTGCCAAGGCGGCGTTCGAAATGATTGTCGGCGCCTTTGCCAACGGCGATCGCGATACCTTGCAGCCCCTGCTGGCACCCGATGTCTATCGCAGCTTTGAACAGGCCATCGCCGATCGCGAACAGGCCGGAGAGTCGCTGGAGACGACTTTCATCGGCTTCAAGTCGGCTGATTTGACCGCTGCAGCCATGCAGGGTCATGACGCGCGCGTCACGGTCACGTTCGTATCCGAACAATCGAACGCAGTGAGGGATGCAGACGGAGAGTTGGTCGACGGCGATCCGACATCGATCGAACGAATTACCGATGTCTGGACCTTCGCGCGGGATACCCGCTCTCGCAACCCCAACTGGCAGCTTGTGGAGACCGGCGGCATGTGACCGTTCGATGTTCGTTGAGGCCCGAATTCCCGCGTGCGAGGCTTCGTGCGGCGCGATCTGGCGGCGACGGCGACGCGACATTGTCCAGCGTTCGCCAAGGCCCGCGCCGCCTTTGAAGTGTTGAAATCGCGGGTGACGATGTCAGTCGACGCGCCGGCCACGGGGCCGCGTCACCCCGCATCGAACAGGCTCCGGGATACCGAAAGATCGGCGAGCGACGACATGGTCCGCGGTAGAACCCTCACTGCCGACGCTGCTGTTTCCGCTCCCGGGATCGGGCGAATGCTGTAAGGTTCCACGACTCCAGAACCGGTTTTCCCCGATGTCTTCTGAACGCCCCACCGTCGCCCTCTTCGTCACCTGTCTCGTTGATCTGTTTCGACCGTCAGTCGGCTTTGCGGCCGTCAAGCTGCTGGAACGGGCAGGGTGTGCGGTCGAGATTCCGATTTCGCAGACCTGCTGCGGTCAGCCCGGTTACAACAGCGGCGACAGGCGCGCAGCGCAAGCAGTCGCTCGAGAGGTGATAGAGGCTTTCGAGGGTTTTGATGCCGTCGTCACTCCATCCGGATCGTGCGGCGGCATGATTGCAAGACACTATCCCGAACTTCTTTCCGACGATCCTGCCTGGTCCGACAGGGCCGGCAGGCTGGCTGCCAAAACCCATGAACTGACAGGCTATCTGGTGGACGTTTGTGGCCTTTCAGGCGTCGATGCCCGACTGGAAGGGATTGCGACCTATCATGATTCCTGTTCGAGCCTGCGTGAGATGCAGGTGAAGGCCCAGCCGCGCCGTCTCCTTGAGTCGGTCGACGGCCTTGCCCTGCGCGAGCTTGAGACGCCGGAGATATGCTGCGGTTTCGGTGGCGCTTTCTGCGTCAAGTATCCTGACGTCTCCAACGCCATGGCTGAAGACAAGGTTGCCGACGTCATCCGGACCGGCGCCGATACGGTGCTGGCCGGCGACATGGGTTGCCTGCTGAATATTGCCGGCAAGCTGAGCCGGGAGGGATCTGCCATCCGTGTCTACCATGTGGCGGAAGTTCTGGCAGGAATAGATGCGCCACCCATTGCCCGGACCGGCTGCTCGGAAGTAGAGGCGCTATGACCGAGTCCTCTCCTCGGCGATTCAACGAACAAGCCGCCGCGGCCCTTCGGAATGTCGAGCTTCAGCAGGCTCTCAGCCACATGCGCGCCGGCTTCGTCCGGCGGCGGCAGGAGGCCGTCGACCGTTTGCCGGAGTTCGAGAGTCTGCGCGATGAGAGTCAGGCGATCAAGAACCACACACTGGACCATCTGGACCTGTATCTGGAGGCCTTCGAGAAACGGGTAACCGAACAGGGAGGTCGGGTGCATTGGGCCAAGGATGCCGAAGAGGCCCGTCGGATCGTTCTGGAGATATGCCGGACCGCGGATGCAAAGACCGTCACCAAAGGCAAATCGATGATCGGGGAGGAAATACACCTCAATGCATTTCTGGAAAGAAACGGCATCAGGCCAATAGAGACGGATCTCGGCGAATACATCATCCAGCTTCGCGATGAAACGCCCAGCCACATCATCGCGCCGGCCATCCATGTGAACAAGAAACGGGTGGTCGAGTCATTCCTGGAGCATCACACGAAACTGCCCGCCGACCGCACTCTGGAAAGCCGCGTCGATATCCTGGCCGAGGCCCGATCGGAACTGCGCGCCCGATTCGTCGCTGCCGAGGTCGGGATCACGGGTGCCAATTTCCTCATTGCGGAAACCGGGACGTCGGTGATCGTCACGAACGAAGGAAACGGTGACCTGACGCAAACCTTGCCGCGAGTGCATGTCGTGCTGGCGAGTCTGGAGAAGGTAGTGCCGACTCTGGAGGACGCGACCACTCTGTTGCGCGTCCTGGCCCGGTCCGCAACGGGGCAGGAAATGTCCGTGTATACAACCTTCTCCAGCGGCCCGCGTCGACCCGACGATCCGGACGGACCGGAAGAGTATCACGTCGTTCTGCTGGATAACGGCCGCAGCGCGCTGTACGGAACCGACTTTCAGGAAATTTTCCGCTGCATACGGTGCGGTGCGTGCCTCAATCATTGTCCGGTATACGGAGCCATCGGCGGCCATGCCTATGGCTCGGTCTATCCCGGGCCGATCGGCAAGGCACTCTCGCCGGCCCTGATGGGTATCGGCGATGCCGGCAAGCTGCCAAACGCCTCCAGCTTTTGCGGACGGTGCCAGGAAGTTTGCCCTATGCGGATCCCATTGCCCAAGATGATGCGGCACTGGCGGGAGGTGGAATTTGATCGCAAGCTCAATACTGTCCGGGCTCGCTGGACATTGGGTCTGTGGGCCTTTTTCGTCCGCCGGCCGGCACTGTATCGGATTGCGACACGACTGGCCGTGGGACTGCTTTCCAGGTGTGGCCGGCGGCGGGGTCATTTACGCACCCTTCCTGCTGCCGGCGACTGGACCCGCCATCGAAATCTTCCTGCGCCGCAGGGCGGCACCTTTCAGGACAGGTGGCGCAAGCAACGGCCGGACAGGTGAACAGCCGCGAAGCCATTCTGGGAGCCTTGCGCGCCAACCTGCATCGCGCGGCAGATGGAGGCGAGGGCGCAAAAACCGTGATGAAGCGCCTCACCACACATGCGCCAAACCTGATCCCCATGCGCGGCCAGCAGGATCCTTCCGCTCGTGTCGCCTTTTTTGAAGACCATGCTGTCGCTGCCGATTCGACCGTTGTCCGGGTTGCCTCGGCGGAGGATGTGCCGGCAGCGGTAGCCAGGTTTCTGAGGGCTCACAACCTGCCGACAAGACTGGTGCGCGCCCCCGACCCGCGCCTGGATGCAATTCCCTGGCGACAACAGCGGATATTGACGCTGGAAGCGCGGTCTGCGACGGAAAATGACGCCGTCTCGGTGACGGGCGCTTTCGGGGCCGTGGCCGAGACCGGGACGCTGGTCCTGACCTCCGGCAACGCGTCCCCGACCACGCTCAACTTCCTGCCGGAAACACATATAGTCATTCTTTGGGCTGACCAGATCGATCCCGACTACGAAAGTCAATGGACCCGCCTGCGTGCCCGATATGGCGAAGGAATGATGCCGCGGACAGTCAACCTTGTCACCGGTCCGTCGCGCAGCGCCGATATCGAACAAACCTTGCAGCTTGGTGCCCATGGGCCGCGTCGTCTCCACATCGTGATCGTTGATGTCTAGCCGCAAGTCGAACGGCGATGATGACGATGTCCGGTTGTGGGAAAGCGTCACTCGATCGGTCAAACCCATTGCCAGGCGCGGCATCGTCTCGTCTCGGGGCCCCGAGACATCAGCGCCGTCAAAGAAGACAGGGAAGCCCTCGACCGAAAATCGGCCGACCGATATCGACGATCGCCGCGCGGCCCGTGGCAGCGAGGAAGCTTCCGATACACGATCGCATGCGCGAAACGGCGCCGGTCTTTCTCATGGATCGGCGCCGGGTCTTGACCGTCGCACCGCGGAACGCTTTCGCCGCGGCCTGATGCCGATCGAGGCAACCCTGGACCTCCATGGCCACAACCGCACCACCGGGCGACAGGCCCTGAAATCCTTTCTGACGAATCATCAGGCAGCCGGCCGGCGCTGCGTTCTGATCGTCACCGGAAAAGGCCTGAAAAATGACTGGTCGGTTGGTGTGCTCCGTCAGGCTGTTCCCCGGTGGCTGAACACAGAAGAATTTCGCAAGCTTGTCCTTGCGTTCGCATATGCACGGCCCCATCACGGCGGGCGCGGCGCCCTCTATGTCCTGCTGCGCCGAAACCGAGGGAAAGCAAGGCGGCTGTCCTGCAAACCCGATTGATGATCCGGCGTCCGGTTCCGTTGCCAGGTCTTTCACCGGTGAGCGCCTTCGCACCCTGCGCGCCAGAAACCCAGAAACCGGCGAAACCGCTCAGCTCCGGAATTCTGATCGGACCGTCTTCTCCCGCGGCTGCGGCGCCGGGACCCTACAGGATGAACTTGCTAAGGTCGCCGTCTTTGGCGAGTTCTTCGACCTGATCCTTCACGTACCTGGCATCTATGGTGATGGCCTCGCCACCGCGCTCGGTTGCCGTGAAGCTGATGTCTTCCAGCAATCGCTCCATTACCGTGTGCAGGCGGCGCGCACCGATATTCTCTACGGAGCTGTTTACCTCGGCCGAATAGCGGGCGATCTCCTGAATGGCGTCGTCGGCGAATTCCAGCGTCACGTCTTCGGTTTTCATCAAGGCCGTGTACTGCAACGGGAGGCTGTTTTCGGTCTCGCTCAGTATCCTGACGAAGTCATCGGTATCGAGCGCTTTCAGTTCTACACGGATCGGCAGGCGGCCTTGCAACTCTGGCAACATGTCCGAGGGCTTTGACAGGTGAAATGCACCGGAGGCGATGAACAGGATGTGATCGCTGCGTACCGGCCCGTGTTTCGTCGCTACGGTCGTGCCTTCGATCAGCGGCAGCAGGTCTCGCTGCACGCCTTCCCGGCTGACATCTGCACCGCTCATTCGCTCCGACCGACCGGTAATCTTGTCGATTTCATCAAGAAAAACGATGCCGTTCTGCTCAACCAGATCGATGGCGCTGGATACCACTTGGTCTTCGTCCAGCAACTTGTCGCTCTCTTCCGCCATCAGCAGTTCATAGCTTTCGCCGACGGTAAGATTCCGGGTTCTGGTCTGGTTGCCGAAGGCCTTTCCCAGCATGTCGTTCAGGTTGATCATGCCCATTTGAGCGCCGGGCATGCCTGGAATGTCGAATGTCGGCATCCCGCTACCGCCACTGTCGCGCAGTTCCAGTTCTATTTCCTTGTCGTCCAGCAGGCCTTCGCGCAGCTTCTTTCGGAAGCTTTCTCGAGTTTCCGAACGGGCTTTCTCGCCGACCAGCGCATCCAGCACGCGCTCTTCGGCAGCAATTTCCGCTTTAGCGATTACCGATTTGCGTAACCTTTCACGGGTCATTCCGATGGCAATCTCCGCCAGATCGCGAACGATCTGCTCGACATCGCGGCCGACATAGCCGACTTCGGTAAACTTGGTGGCCTCCACTTTCAGGAAGGGGGCGTCAGCCAACTTGGCCAGACGACGGGCGATCTCGGTCTTTCCGCAACCGGTTGGACCGATCATCAGAATATTCTTGGGCAGCACCTCCTCCTTCATCGCATCGTCCAGCTGCTGCCGCCGCCACCGATTGCGGAGCGCTACCGCGACGGCCTTTTTGGCATCTTTCTGACCGACGATGAAGCGATCGAGTTCCGAAACAATTTCGCGAGGGCTGAAAGCCGTCGGGGTGTAGCCGGTCATGCGCGTTCAACTACAATCTGGTCGTTCGTATAAATACAAATGTCCGCCGCGATCGCCATGGCGCGGCGGGCAATGTCCTCTGCGGACAGGCTGGTCTCCTTCGCCAGCGCCCTGGCGGCCGCCAGGGCAAAGGGGCCGCCACTGCCAATCCCGATAATGCCGTCCTCTGGCTCCAGCACGTCACCGATTCCGGTCAGCACGAGCGAGACGTCCTTGTCGGCTACCGCCATCATGGCTTCCAGCCTGCGCAGATAGCGGTCGGTCCGCCAGTCTTTCGCCATTTCCACACAGGCGCGGGTCAACTGGCCAGGATGCTGCTCAAGTTTGCCTTCCAGGCGCTCGAACAGAGCAAATGCATCGGCCGTCGCGCCGGCGAATCCGACCACGACCTTGCCACTCGACAGCCTGCGTACCTTTCGCGCCCCTCCCTTGAGAACGGTGTTTCCGAACGTCACCTGGCCGTCGCCGGCAATGACGACGTCATCGTCTCGCCGCACCGACAGAATTGTTGTGCCGTGGAGTCCCGAGGGGCTGGAATTGCTCATCGCCCTGATGTATGCGGCGCGGCTGTGCAACAGGTCAAGCTGCAAAAGCGGTCAATCCGGAAACGATCTCGGGATACGAGAGCAGTCCGAATATCTACATTGGTTCAAGACGATATGGCCTGGTTCTTTCGGACAGCCTTGTGCGCGCAGCTCGGCGAAGAATTGGATACGCGGATTTTCTGGATCGAATTTCCCTTACGGCCCCGTCTCTGGTGATCCGGGGCCGTGGTGTCATCGTCGCGTCTTCCGGGGCTTGCCGGGATCGGTCGATCCGGGGGCGGCGCGGCGCCAGAGGACGAGGCCGTCGGGGCCGAACAGGCCCGGACCGGGGCGGACCTCGCCCCAGGCCGGGGTCTCGAAGTCCGCCGGACGGCTCCAGCGCGACAGGCGCCACGCCCCCGGGGACGCGGACGCCCCCGAAGACGACGCCCCCGACCCCGACGACGGGGGCGCGCCCCCGCACGCCCCCGGCACGACCGCCAGCACCACGACCGCCAGCAGCACCACCGCCGGCACCGGAACCGCCCGGACCACGCCTAGAAGCGCAGGCGGATGCCGGTCAGCACGATCACCACGGCGTCCCGGTCCTTCTTGTCCGCGTCCTTGCCCGTGTCGTAGGACACGCCGAGGTAGATGTCGGTCGCCGCCGGGACGATGCGCTGCACCACCGCGGCGTGCACCCGCTCGGAGTGACCCTTGTCATCCCCGCCGCCGGTCCACCGGCCGTAGCCGAGCGAGACGCTGGTCGTCCCCATGTCCCAGACGCTGCCGGTCCAGCCGACCTCTCCCGCGAACATCTCCGGACTGCGATCGTCCATGTGGTTGTCGGGGGTGGGGTCCTTGCCCCACTCCGTCCGGCCCCACGAACCGCTCAGGCTGAAGCCCGTCGGCACGTGCATGATGCCGCCCGACAGACCGTAGTGCTGCGTGCCCGGCCGCCGGCTGTCGCCCAGGTCGTCATGCGTCGCGCCCGCGCCCGCCTGGCGGTGCCAGCCGAAGCGCATCGCCGCCCGGATGTCCTTCATCCCGAACGGGCTGCCCGCGTAGTGCAGGCCCGCCGCGACGCGGTCCTTCTCGCTGTGCGACACCAGCGCCTTGAAGCCCATCACGTTCGGCGTCGCGTACATGATCCGGCTCTGGCGCTGGCCCGTGAACGCGAGGAACCCGTGACGGTCAACCGTGTTCGCACTGCCGTCCTGCGACGCCTTGAGCGAATCGTCCGCGCCCGGACCGTGGAAGGCGAAGACGTAGCTCGTCCCCGACATCGTGATCAGGGTCGCCGCGTCCGACGCGATCGAGCCCTTGCCCAGCCACAGCTGGCCCAGGTCCCGGTGGTCCGTCCACAGGTCGACGTGGCGCGCCCGCACACGCTCCGTCGAGTCGCCGTTGTCGTCCCGCGTCCCGCTGCGCCGGTTGTACTGCCACTCGACCTCGGTCCGCGCCGAGATCGTCAGGCCCTCGTCCACACGGCCCCGCGCCAGAAAGCCCAGGCGCGAAGACGAACCGTCCTGGTCGACGTTCGACACCTGCGTGTCCTCCTCCGTGAACGCGAAGCGCACCGCACGGTTCACCTGCCCGTACACCGTCAGCGACACGCGGCTGTTGCCCGAGCGCACCAGACGGCTCCCGTCGAACGACTCCGCCTTCTTCATACGGTTCTTCAGCAGCGACACCTCACGCTCCAGGTCCGAAACACGCTGGCCCGTACCCGCATCCGTCATCGATGCAGAATGCGATGACGAAAACACGATCGCAGGAGGCGCAACCTCCATCATGCCACTCGCAAAATCCGTCCAATGCCGCAAGACACCAGGAACGCGCGCTTGATCCCGCCGACACCGGAAGGCCTTCGATGCGCTGCCGCGGCGCGACGACCGTGGCCATCCGCCGGGCGGCAGTGGTATGAACCGGTGATTCTAGCCGGAGCCCTTCCATGACCGACATCCCGCCCGAGGGCCGTACCGGGTCTGTGACCCGCAATACTAGGGAAACGCAGATCAAGGCGTCACTCAACCTTGACGGTACCGGAGAATATAGTGTGGAAACAGGGATCGGTTTCCTGGACCACATGGTCGAACAACTGTCACGCCATTCGCTGATCGATCTTACACTCAGGGCGTCCGGTGACTTGCATATCGATTTCCACCATACCACCGAGGACACTGGAATTGTCATCGGCGAAGCGGTGAACCGGGCGCTGGGCGACCGCAAGGGCATTCGCCGCTATGGCGATGCCCTTGTCCCGATGGATGAAACACTGACGCGGGTTGCGCTGGATTGTTCGAACCGCCCCTATTTGATCTGGAACGTCGATTTTTCAAAACCCAAGCTGGGTGAGATGGATACCGAACTGTTCAAGGAATGGTTTCAGGCATTCGCCCAGGCAGCGGGCATTACTCTGCACGTGGAAAACATTTACGGAGAGAATAATCACCACATCGTGGAAAGCTGCTTCAAGGGCCTGGCCCGCGCACTGAGGACAGCGATCGAAATCGATCCGCGCAGAGCGAACACCGTGCCCTCTACCAAAGGTGTGTTGGGTGGCTCACTGTAGCGTTGACTGCAAAATCCGTGTTGCTCGGAATCGGCCTTGACTGATCGGGTAGCCATCATCGACTACGGTGCCGGCAATCTTCGTTCTGCGCAGAAGGCCTTTTCCCGCGCCGCAGAGCAATCGCCCCGAGCGATCGAGATTGTGGTGACGAGCGACTCCGATATTGTACGCCAGTCCAGTCATCTTGTGCTGCCCGGTCAAGGTGCGTTTGCCGATTGCCGGGCCGGCCTGGACAGAGTGCCGGGCATGATTGCCGCCCTGACGGAAGCGGTACACCATGACGGCCGACCTTTTTTCGGCATTTGCGTTGGCATGCAACTGCTCGCCGACTGTGGTCACGAACATCGTGCGACAGGGGGGCTGGGCTGGATTTCTGGCGATGTGACCGCGCTTGATCCGGACGATCCTGCGCTGAAGATTCCACATATGGGCTGGAACAGCCTGATATTTCGTGACGGGAGCGATGTCGTTCGTCATCCCGTACTCTCCGGTCTTCGGGATGGTGACCATGTCTACTTCGTGCATTCTTATGCCTTTTGCCGTATCAGCCCGGCACATCTGCTGGCACGATGCGACTATGGCGGGCCTGTCGCCGCCATCGTGGGCCGGGACACCATTATAGGCACCCAGTTCCATCCCGAGAAAAGCCAGCGAGCAGGCCTTCGGATGATCGAAAACTTCCTGAATTGGCGACCCTGACGGAACTCCATGAAAAAGCCCTCTCCCAGAAACCCGCCGAAATCGATCCTGCGGGTCGAGGCCATAACACGCTTTCTTCCAGGAGATCTGCATGATATCTGTGACGCAGCAGAAGACGCCATCAAGGCTGGCGGCGGCTTCGGCTGGATTACTGCGCCCGACCGGTCGGTCCAGGAAAACTATTGGAAGGGCGTTCTGGTCGTCCCGGAACGCATCCTTGTCGTCGCTCGCATTGACGATGTGATATGCGGCTCTGCGCAGCTGGTGCGGCCCCGGGCCAACAACGAAGCCCAGGCCTTTGCCGTTCAGCTTCAACACGCATTTATCGCACCCTGGGCCAGAGGCCACGGTCTGGCCAGGATGTTGATGGAAGCGGCCGAAGCCCTGGCGCGCAACGAGGGGTTTGACGTCATCACGCTGGATGTCCGGTCCACCCAGGAACGGGCGATTCGCCTGTACGATGCCATGGGATATGTCCGCTGGGGCGAAAACCCGTTCTACGCCCAGATTGACGGCGCCATGATTGCCGGGCTTTATTTCTACAAGGATCTGCGCAACAGCCATGACGAGTTGCCTGACGTGTGTGTGTCGTGATCCTGTATCCGGCGATCGACCTGAAGAACGGCCGCTGTGTCCGCTTGCTGAAGGGAGACCTGGACAAGGAGACTGTCTTCAATGACTGTCCCGCCGATCAAGCGGCGGTCTTTCAGGCTCAGGGGTTTCGGTGGCTGCACGTAGTCGATCTGAGCGGCGCAGTTGAAGGCCGGTCCGTAAACCGGTCCAGCATCGAGGACATTCTGGACGCCGTTACGATCCCGGTCCAGCTTGGCGGCGGCATTCGGAACATGGCGGATATCGAGATGTGGCTTGGTCGCGGTATCACTCGCGTTATTCTCGGAACCGTTGCCCTGACAGATCCTGACATTGTGAAGCAGGCCGCCAGGGCCTTCCCCGGACGGATAGCAGTGGGTATCGATGCCCGCGACGGCAGGGTCGCGATCGAAGGCTGGCTGGAGACGTCGGACGTTGCCGCCACTGATCTTGCCAAGGCATTCGAAGATGCCGGAGTCTCCGCAATCATCTACACTGATATTGACCGCGATGGTGCCTTGCACGGCCTGAATGTTCTGGCGACGGCCGAACTGGCCCGGTCGGTGACGACACCGGTGATTGCTTCAGGGGGCGTTGCCGGAATCGATGACTTGCGGGCGTTAAAGCGGGCTGAAGAAAGCGGCATCGAAGGCGTTATCTGTGGTCGCGCCTTGTACGAACGAAAGATTGAGCCCAGGCAGGCGCGTGCCGCCCTCGAATGAATTCGGCGCATTTTGTTGCCGATTTCGGACGTCGCTTCGTCGCCCTGGAAAGACCGTTCCAGATCTGCCGGAACGCTCTCAAGTTGCCGATGATCAGTGTCTGAAATGGCGCTGACCTGCAAAGACCATTGCGAGATCATGCTTGTCGGCCGCTGCGATCACCTCATCGTCCCGAACCGAACCGCCGGGCTGAATAACCGCCGTTGCACCGGCTTCGGCTGCGGTCAGAATGCCGTCGGCGAACGGAAAGAAGGCGTCGGACGCCACAACCGATCCCTGTATCGGATTTTCCGACCATCCGGCCGCCACGGCGGCATCTTCCGATTTGCGCACGGCAATCCGGGCGGCATCGATCCGACTCATCTGGCCGGCGCCGATACCAACTGTTCGCCGATCCCGCGCATATACGATGCCATTGGATTTGACATGCTTGCAAACGGCAAAGGCGAACAGCATGTCCGCGACCTCTGCCTTTGTCGGTACTCGCCTCGTCTTCACAGACAACTCGCCGACAGTCACGCCGGCATCCCGGGATTGGAACAGGAACCCGCCGGCGACCGAGCGCGCAACCATGCGCACTGCCGCTCGGTCCGGCAGATGTTCGGTCAGCAACAGCCGCAGGTTCTGCTTCCTGGCCAGCAATCTGCGAGCATCTGTATCTGCATCGGGCGCGATGACGATTTCCGAAAAGACATCCGCGATCTGACTGGCTGCCGCAGCATCCAGCGGCCGATTGCAGGCGATGATTCCGCCGAAGGCGCTGACAGGATCGCAGGACAGCGCCCGCGGCCAAGCATCGGCGATGGATTCGCTGCTGGCAACACCGCACGGATTGGCGTGTTTGACAATGGCTACGGTCGGTGCATCGAATTCCGCCACCAATTCCCAGGCGGCATCCGCATCGTTGATGTTGTTGTAGCTCAGATCCCTGCCTTGAACCTGGACGGCGTCGGCAATGCCGTACCGCGCGCTGCCGTCGACGTAGAAGGCAGCAACCTGATGCGGGTTCTCGCCGTATCGCAGGATCTGGCGTCGCTTTCCGGAGAGGGTCAGGTGTTCCGGGAACGAAACGCCATCCCGATCGGAGAACCATCGGCTGATAGCGGCGTCATAGGCCGCGGTTCGGGCGAAGGTCCGCGCAGCAAGGCTGCGGCGAAGGTCTGCCGGCACGCCGCCGTCATGTGCCGAGAATGCTTGCAGAAACGCCGGATAATCCGCTGGATCCGCCAAGACGGTGACAAAGGCATGGTTCTTTGCCGCCGATCGAAGCATCGCCGGCCCGCCGATATCGATGTTCTCGACACACGTGTCGAAATCGAGGTCGCTCGCGACAGCCTTTTCGAAAGGATAAAGATTTGCCACGATCAGATCGATCTCCGCGATCCCGTGTGTTTCGAGATCCGCTCGATGATCCTCCAGATCGCGTCGGGCGAGGATGCCGCCGTGTATGGCAGGTTGCAGCGTCTTCAGACGGCCATCCAGGACTTCCGGGAAACCTGTGTGGTCCGATACCTCCGTGACCGGCACGTTGGCACCGCGCAATGCCTTCGCCGAACCGCTTGTCGACAGGATTTCCACCTCATGGGCCGCCAGGGCCTCGCCCAGTCCGATCAGACCGGTCTTGTCAGAAACGGAAATCAGGGCGCGCTTGATGGTTGTGACGTCGGTCATCGTGTATTGTTGCAAGGGCGTCGCCACAGTTTATTCCGAAGCATGTCCTTCTGCCGCGGGGCGGCCGGGCTCCGTGACACGAATGTCGGAGTGGTCGAGTGTTGCCGAGGAGTGGCTCCCCGCCACTGCGCCTCCTCCGCCGGGCCAGATTGATTCACGGATAAATTCATCAATCGTTTCTATTCATAGTATGTTTTTCTTGCAACTGGCCGATTGCCAACCGGCTCCGTGAACGGGGCATCAGACCGAAAAATGGATTTTCCAATACCGTGTCGGCTGGCCTCGGGCAGCGGCAGCGCCGGCTCGATGACGTTTGCCGGATTTTGTCCGAGCCGCGACACGCGTGGCGTTCCAGCCAGAACTTCGCGTAACTGCCCAAGCCGTCTGAATGTCATTTTGGGTCATTGGTAGAGTTGAGGACTGGCGCGCCAGTTGTAGGGTCATTGAGCTCCTCGCATAGCGACCTGCCGTTCACCGTCGCCATCACCCGGCCTCCACCGCCATGATCGCCGCCAGCACCACCAGACGCTCGGCCGGAAGCATCGCGGCGCAGAGCCGGGACGGGCATCCGGAGATCATGACCTGGCATTCCAGCGACTTCAGGAGCGTCAGCAGCGCCACATGCGCCGCGTCGTCGAAATCGTGCCGGGGTAGCGGCGCTCGGATCGCCGGGTCGCCTACAGGTAGGGTGGGTCGCAGTAGACCAGCGCCGACGGCGGCATCCCGTCGTCGGCGAAAAACCTCAGGACGCTGTCAGAGGTGGGATTCTTGGGCAGTTACAACTTCGCAAGCCCGAGAGGATGGCAACACCCTGAATCGAAGGTTCTGTCAAGCGCATGTATCCGGGCTTCGTTTCATGTGCTTGCCGGCCCGGTCAGAACGGCGCCGAAACGCAAGCGTGGCGATGACGATTGCCATTGCTTCCTTGTGTCTTGCGGAACGATCTCCTCATCGCCGTTGTCCGCCGCGCGCTGCTTGATACCGGCAGCACGCCAACTGCCCGCGCGACGCCACGCCCCCGAAGATATCCGGCCTCGAACAGACGAACCGGGCAACGGATCATGGCATCACGGACACAGTCGCATGCATCGCATCGGGGTGCCGGGGCCGGCCTCTTTCCGGGCCGCGGCAGAATCGCGGTTGCCATTCATGATCGAAGAGTCGTTCATGACGCAAGCAGGACGCTGGGCATTCTCCTCGGTGCAAGCTTTTTTCCGCTTCATGTGGCGGACATGACTGCAATTCTCTTGCCGACATCGCCCATGAATATCCCAAACCGCATCGCTGTTATCGGACTGGGATACGTCGGACTGCCATTGGCGATCGCATTGGCCAGGCACTTTGACGTCGTCGGAATCGACAAGGACGAGGCCCGGATTGCCGCGTTGCGCGCGGGACGCGACGGCACGGGGGAGATCGAGGAAGAGGCGCTGGTTTCTACCAGGGCCCGTCTGTCGGACGATCCTTCCTGCATGGCCGGTGCCGACCTCTTTATTGTCACAGTGCCGACACCGGTTGATGAACATCGCAACCCCGATCTTGGCGCTGTTGCAGCTGCGATGCGGGACGTTGGCGATCGCCTGACCCCCGGCGCGACGGTTGTCCTGGAAAGTACCGTCTATCCGGGGGCGACTGAAGAAATGTGCGGAGAAATCCTGGCGTCGGCTTCAGGGCTTGTCTGCGGGACGGATTTCTTTCTTGGCTATTCGCCTGAACGCATGAACCCCGGCGACAAGTGCCATACCCTTGCGACACTGACCAAGGTCGTTGCCGGGCAAACGTCGGATGTCGCAGCCATGTTGGCCGCGGTCTACGGTGTCGTGACCGACGGCAACGTCTTCGTTGCGCGCGACATCCGCACAGCGGAAGCCGCCAAGGTGATCGAGAATGCCCAGCGCGATATCAACATCGCTTTTGTCAACGAAGTGACGATGATCTTCAACAAGATGGGGCTGTCCGTCTACGACGTGTTGGAAGCGGCGAATACCAAGTGGAATTTTCTACCTTTCGAGCCCGGACTGGTTGGCGGCCACTGCATCGGGATTGATCCGTACTATCTGGCGCACAAGGCCGAGCAGATTGGCCACAATCCCGAGATCATTCTCGCAGGTCGGCGCATCAACGACGAAATGGGACATTATGTGGCCCGGTCCATCGATGCGACTCTGGGGAAGTTGTCTTCCATCCTGCTGCTGGGACTCACGTTCAAGGAAAACGTGCCGGATCTCCGGAATACCAAGGTGGTTGACCTTGTCCGGACACTGGTTGCCGCTGGGCATCGGGTCGACGTGCACGATGCGCTGGCCGATCCTGACGAGGCGCGACGGGAATACGGCATCGATCTTGCTCCGGACCTTGACGGCGGGCCTTACGATGCAGTGGTCGGCGCGGTGTCGCACGATGCCTACGTTCGGATGGGCGCCACCGACTTCGCCGGCCTGCTCCGGGCCGGAGGATTGATTGCCGACATCAAGGGCATGTGGCGCTTTCAGAAGCTACCGGATACATACAGGCGCTGGTCGCTGTAACGGGCGACAGTGTCTGCGGCATGCTATCGTCGCCGGATCGCCCAGCGGACCGCCCGCGGCTCCGGGCCGCGATATTCGCCCGACAACACGATCTGTCGGGTCCGTCGTCGTTGGTTCCGAGTGCCCTGGTAGAAACTGTCCTTCACCTCGATGGCAACGCCGCCCTCAAGACAGAACTGCCATCTCCCGCCCCCCAGTCGGCTGATTTCAATGATTTGACCGCCCCTTCTCCAGATCGACATGGAATCGATCGTCACTTCAGGGTGGAGGTGGAAGCGGATGGCGAATTGGACTTTCGGATTCCGTCGGGTTTTTGCCGCGCGCTTCAGAATGTCTTGACCGCGCACGTCTTGCCCGTTGGGCGACAGATATATGCGCCTTACATGCACCACGCCATAGGCCGGCGCATAACCGTCGTGACTGGCTTCGATCAGGCTTGCGCCATCCTGGTTTCGCTGGTCCGATCGAATGGTTTCCGGCCGACGGCTGAGGCCGCCGCCCTCGTGAATGCGAGATGAATTCCGGTTCTCGATCACCAGCGTGGAATGGGCGGCAGTGGTCCTGCCCGCTGCGGACCATTCCGAGCTTTCGTCCCAACTGCTGCCGCAGTTGACGATCAGACGGTTCCGGCCGACGCTCATCTCGAAGCTCAACAGCCCGGCATGAGCGCAAGTGTCGTACCCGGGCGGCGGCGGGGACCCGCTATCCATCATGATCGTCGTGCGCTCGGCCGTGATGCGCTGAAAGCCGGTATGCGGCGCTCGACCCGGCGGGTTTCCGGTCGATCCTGACTGGCTCAGCGTCTTGTCGATCTGCCAGTCCTTCTCCTCGAATCCGCCGTTGAACACGCCCAGCCCGCCATCGCCGAGTCGCATGCCGCGCAGCATTGGCGCCGCCCGGTCTATCGCCCCCTGGATCAGAGGGGACGATTCCTGAAGGCTGGCGGCAAGCGTGCTCCGCACGTCGATCAAGTCCCGAAGGATACTGTGTTGAAGACTGGGACAGCGTTCCGCAGTGCCGCCGTCCGGATGGATGCAATGCCTCACCTCGTCCTCCAGCATCGTCAGACCACGATCCAGCTGGCTTTGGGCGCTCGGCAGGCACGCCCCGACGTAGATCAGGCTTTTGGCCACGCGGACACGCTTTGCGCCGCGCGCTGTCTTGCGCGCGACACGCGACAGATGACGAGTCTGCCGCATGATGCTCCGAAGCAGGCGGCCGCGAAATTCGTCGTCTGCCTCCCGGCAGAAATGGTCGTACTGACTCAACCAGCTGATCAGACGTTCGGCAGTAATGTCGGCAGTCCAGCTGTAATGATCGTAACGGCCAAATCGGTCGAGCCAGTCCCGGATCATCTCGCGGCCGAGGCGGCGGCCGGCCTTGCTGCCCGTCGCCCTCAGATCCCGCAGCCAGGTAAAGCAGTGGGGATTGATCGACAGTTCGGGACCGCGCCACATCTGCCCGGAATCGAAAGAGAAGGCGCCACCGAGGATCGCATTGCCGATCTCCGAATCGCCGGGCCAGGGATCGGACGGCACGAGCAGGACCTGCACGACCCGGGTGCCGCCCAGTCGCCATTGATAGAAGATGCTTCTGTACCAGGCGGTCGCAAGCCGCGGACCAAGGCTTCGTGCGTCGCGAGATGCCGTATCTGCCGGATGTCGTGTCATCGAACCCGGACGCGATCAACAGCCGCGCAGTCGGCGGATGTTCTCCGCATACCGGTCAGGCCCGCCGGCAAACGCGGCAGTCCCGGCAACCAGAACATCTGCGCCGGCGCCGATCACGGCCGATGCAGTCTCGGCGTTGATGCCGCCGTCCACCTCAAGGTGCACCGTCCGGTCAAGTGTGTCGATCCAGCCACGTAGCGTACGGATCTTTTCCAACTGGGACTCGATAAGGGATTGTCCGCCAAATCCCGGATTGACCGACATGACCAGGATCAGATCAACGAGTCCCAGGACCTCGCGCACCGCTTCTGCCGGTGTTCCCGGGTTCAGGGAAACGCCGGCTTTCCTGCCCAGGCCCTTGACAAGCTGCAGCGTCCGGTGCAAATGCGGACCGGCTTCGGCGTGAACCGTGATGATATCGGCGCCGGCTTCGGCGAAGGCGCCGATATGAGGGTCGGCCGGCGCGATCATCAGATGAACGTCGAAAGTCTTGACGGTATACGGGCGCAGGGCTTTCACGACGCCCGGGCCGATGGTGATGTTCGGGACAAAGTGCCCGTCCATGACATCGACATGAACATAGTCGGCCCCGGCTGCGTCGATGGCGCAAACCTCTTCTCCCAACCTGGCGAAGTCAGCGGACAAAATGGACGGTGCGATCAGGACGGAACCAGTCATGAAACCTGCTTGTGCGCGCCGGCGCGGCAACTTGAAGACTCATTCTATCTGAAGATTTTCTGTCGAAAATGAAGCCAATTGAACACATTGTCACTCGCGATCTGTGCTGCATCAGAGCTTGGTCAGCCGTGCGATGAAAAATCCGTCCACGCCACCGCTTGAAGACAGGTGAGAAGGCAGGGTCTGCACGTCCCCGGCGTCCGTGCGGGCATCGGTCAGGACATCGAGCTCATCCTCCCCGATCGGCAGACGCATGAGGTTCGAATGGCGAGAAAGGGCCCGGGCGATCTGGTCCGGGCCTTCCTCGGGTTCCAGAGAGCACACGGCATAGACCAGAACGCCGCCGGGTTCGAGGAGCGCGATCGCGTTGTGCAGGATCGCCGCCTGGACCGTTGTCAACGATAGGATGGCTGCTTCCGACTTGGTCCATGGAACGTCCGGCCGACGCCGGATGGTGCCGGTAGCGCTGCAAGGCGCATCGACCAGGATGGCAGGGAAGCGGTTTGCGCGCCAGGTCGCGGCGTCGGCTTCGATGATCGTGGCCGTGCGCTTCAATCGCTGCAGGTTTTTGTTCAGCAGACGCAGCCTTCGGGCAGATCTTTCCACCGCAACGACGTCGTGCTCCGCGTTCAACAACTGCGCGGTCTTGCCGCCCGGTGCGGCACACAGGTCGAGAATTGGGCCATCTGCTCTGCCGACCCGGGTCAGCAGGAGGCGGGCCGGCAGCGCAGCGGCGGCATCCTGGACCCACCAGTGGCCTTCCTCGTAGCCTTCCAGCGACGCCACTGTCGCGGCTTGGCGGCGCACGGTAAGTCCGGTGAGATGTTTGCCATCCAGTTTCTTGGCCCAATGCGCCGGGCTCTCTGCAACGGAGATGTCGAGAGGCGGCTCTTTCTGATGGGCTGCCGCGATAGCCCTGGTCATGATCGAGCCGAATCGGTTGCGCCAACGCCGGGCAAGCCAATCCGGGACGCTGGTTTGCGGATCGTTGACGATCGGAAGCAGGGCGTCTCGTTCTCTTTGTGCTCGACGCAGCACCGCGTTGGTCAGGCTGCGATATCGGTGGAGCTTCAGCGGCTCGGTCAGCGAAACTGTCGAATCGATGGCAGCATGGTCAGGGACATCCATGCACATGAGTTGCGCCATGCCCAACTCCAACAGCAGGTCGACAGCCCGTGCATTCGTCGGCAGCGGACGATCCAGCAAGCGACGGGTCAACGTCTTCAGGGCGCCGTGACGCCGCAGGACGGTCATGACAAGGCGATGGGCGAAGCGGCGACTGGTCGAATCGTGTTGCTGCTCCAATCGTCTGGTCAACGCGCAGTCCAGGGCGCCCCCGTTCTGCAGTACCGCCATCAGCACCGCGTGCGCCGCAAGGCGGGCCGGGTCGCCGGCGCTCCTCAATCCCAGGGGCCGCGTCGCGGAGACCGCCGGTGCGACGACGGAATTCGACTGGCTGCAGTGCTTGATGTTCTGCCGATCGACCCACGGCCGCCTCCTCCGGTCGGCGCGCGCAGCCGGGCAATGCGATCGGCCATGTTCGGGTGCGTGGAAAAAAGACTGTCAACCCTCGTCGATTTCAGCGGGTTGGAAATGAAGAGATGTGCCGTGCCGGGATAGCGCTCCGCATCATGATTGACGACCTGTCCGGACGTGGCGTCCAGCCGCTCCAGCGCAGAGGCCAGCCATTCGGGATTGCCGCAAATTTCAGCGCCAATGCGATCGGCTTCATACTCGCGCGTGCGGGAAATGGCCATCTGTACCAGACCGGCCGCGATCGGTGCCAGGATGGCTATCAGCAAGCCCGTGATCGGACTTCCGTTCCGGGAATTGCCGCCGAAGAACATGGCGAACATGCTCAGGAAGCTGATTGCGCCGGCGATGGTTGCCGTGATTGTCATGATCAGCATGTCCCGGTTCTTCACGTGGGCCAGTTCGTGGGCCATGACTCCCGCGACTTCTTCGCGGGTGCAGACGTTCAGCAGGCCGGTTGTCGCGGCGACGGCGGCGTGGTCCGGACTGCGACCGGTGGCGAAGGCGTTGGGCTGGTCGTTTTCGATGATGTAGATTTTCGGTACGGGCAGTCCGGCGCGTTGTGCCATCTGCTCTACCATGCCGACAAGCTCCGGCGCGTCGGATCTCGTGACCGGCCGGGCCCCGTACATCGACAGGAGCATCTTGTCGGAATTCCAGTAAGCGAATGCATTTGTCGCAAGCGCAATCACAAAGGCGATCATCGCGCCTTGCGGACCGGCGACGACAAATCCGATGCCAACGAAAAGGGCCGTGACGGCGGCGAGCAGAATACCGGTGCGGAGCAGGGCGGGCATGGCGGTCCGGGGCTTCCCCCTGGCTGGTTCCAATTATTGTTCCGAAGTCTAGATTTGGGAACGAAAGCCCATGCGGGCAAGATGAACAGGGTGCCGGGAATGCCAGATACGGACAAAGAACAGTCGCAAGGGACCAACGCAGGGCTCACGGAAAGTCCGAAGGCAAAGGACAGGAATCAGACCGAAGAGACCGGCGGCCGGGAAGGCCCGGAACCCACGCGATACGGCGATTGGGAAGTTGGCGGCCGCTGCACGGATTTCTAGGCCGGGGACGACCTATCGCGTCGGAGTCGGGTCTCCGGTGGAATAATCGTAGAAGCCGCGTCCGACCTTGCGGCCCAGCCACCCGGCTTCGACGTATTTCACCAACAACGGGCAGGGACGGTATTTGCTGTCAGCCAGCCCGTCATAGAGTACCTGCATTACTGCCAGCGCCGTATCCAGGCCGATGAAGTCTGCCAGTTCAAGCGGCCCCATCGGATGGTTGGCGCCCAGCTTCATTGCCGTGTCGATCGCCTCGACGGTGCCGACGCCTTCGTACAGCGTATAGATCGCCTCATTGATCATCGGCAGCAGGATGCGGTTGACGATGAAGGCCGGAAAGTCTTCGGACTGGGCAATGGTCTTGCCCAGGTTCCGGGCCATGTCGGCGACGGAAGAATAGGTCTCTTCGTTGGTGGCCAGGCCACGAATCAGCTCGACCAGTTTCATCATCGGCACCGGATTCATGAAATGCATGCCGATGAAGCGCTCCGGTCGGTCGGTTACAGCCGCCAGGCGCGTTATGGAGATGGATGACGTATTCGATGCGATGATCGCGTCTTCTTTCAGCGTGTCCGAAAGGGTCTTCAGGATCGACCGCTTGACCGATTCGTCTTCAGTCGCCGCCTCGATCACGATGTCGCAATCATTCAGCAGATCGGTTTCAAGGGCCGGCGTGATCCGGGACAGAGCCTTGTCAACATCCGCATCGGCGATGATCCCGCGCTTCAACTGACGATCCAGATTGCCCCGGATGGTTTCCATCGCCGTGCCGATGGCATCGTCGCTGATATCGTTCAGGATCACGCGGTAACCATTCAGCGCGGACACATGCGCAATCCCGTTTCCCATCTGTCCGGCGCCGATGACACCTACCTTCCTGATCGTCATCGCCGGCTTCCTTTCCGCCCCCGCGAGCGCATGTCCGTCCATCGTGATCTGTCCATTGCCCTTCGCGCTACTTGCGCACTTCCGCCTTGTCCAGTTCTGCCGACAACTCCGGCACGGCGCTGAACAGATCCGCGACCAGGCCGTAGTCCGACACCTGAAAGATCGGCGCCTCCTCGTCCTTGTTGATCGCCACGATCACCTTGGAATCCTTCATGCCGGCCAGATGCTGGATGGCGCCGGAAATACCCACCGCAATGTAGAGTTCCGGCGCGACGACCTTTCCGGTCTGGCCGACCTGATAGTCGTTCGGCACGAAGCCGGCATCGACGGCCGCCCGCGAGGCGCCGACGGCGGCATTCAGCTTGCCGGCGATTTCTTCCAGCATCGAGAAGTTCTCGCCCGACTGCATGCCCCTGCCGCCGGAGACGACGATCCGCGCAGATGTCAATTCCGGACGATCTGACTTTGACAGCTCTCGTCCGACGAACTCGGTCCCTTTCGCATCGGCTCCGGCGTCAATGCTCTCGACCGCGCCGCTGCCGCCTTCGGGCGCCGCTCCGTCAAACGCGGTCTGGCGCACTGTCAAGACCTTCAGGCTGTCAGTCGACCTGACCGTTGCCATGGCGTTGCCGGCATAGATCGGGCGAACGAACGTATCGGCGCTCTTGACTTCGGCAATGTCCGATACTTGCTGGACGTCCAGCAGCGCCGCCGCGCGGGGCATCACATTCTTGCCATGGGTCGTCGCGGTGGCGACCATGTGAGAATAATCGTCGGCAAGGCCGACCAGCAGCGCCGCCAGGTTCTCTGCCAGACCGTGCGCCAGATGCGCACCCTCGGCATGCAGGATCCTGGCGACGCCATCTATCCTGGCGGCTTCCGCTGCCACAACGCTGCAATCCTTGCCGGCCACCAGCACATGAATGTCGCCGGCGTCCATCTGCCGAGCGGCGGCCACGGCGCTCAGCGTCGCCACGTTCAGGCTGGCGTTGTTGTGTTCCGCAAGGACGAGAACCGTCATGTCCCGTCGCCTCCTGTAAATCTTGATCCATCCGGATTCGGGTTGCCGGGCATCAGATGACTTTCGCTTCACTCCGCAGCTTCTCGACGAGCTCCGTCACGCTGTCTACCTTCACGCCGCCACTGCGCTTCTCCGGTTCAGCCACACCGATGGTTTTCAGGCGGCAACCCGTGTCGACGCCAAGATCGGCCGGGGACATCCGGTCGATCTGCTTCTTCTTCGCCTTCATGATGTTCGGCAGCGACGCGTAACGCGGCTCGTTCAGGCGCAGGTCGGTGGTGACGATTGCGGGCAGTGCAGTCCGAACGGTTTCCAGACCGCCATCCACTTCGCGGGTAACTGTCAGGCTGCCATTCTCGGCGACAACTTTCGATGCAAAGGTTGCTTGCGGCCAGCCCAGCAATGCGGCCAGCATCTGGCCGGTCTGGTTTGCGTCATCGTCGATGGCCTGCTTGCCCAGGATCACGATGTCGGGGCTTTCCCTGTCGGCGACGGATTTCATCAGCTTGGCAACGGCAAGGGGCTCCAGTTCGTCGTCGGTCAGCACGTGTACGCCGCGATCGGCGCCCATGGCCAGGGCGGTACGGATGGTCTCCTGGCACTGCTGGACGCCCAGGCTGATCGCCACCACTTCCGTGACGATCCCCGCTTCCTTCATGCGAACAGCCTCTTCGACGCCAATCTCGTCGAAAGGATTCATCGACATCTTGACGTTTGCGAGTTCAACGCCCGATCCGTCGGATTTCACGCGGACTTTCACATTGTAGTCGATCACGCGCTTGACAGCGACGAGAACTTTCATCGGCAGCTTTTCTGAAAGGCGCGGCCGAGAACTCGAATGGGGGCCCGACAGCGACCTTCGATCCAATCTGGTTGACATGGCGCCCGCCCCGTGCCCATGCGCACGGGGCGGCATTCCGTTTTTCGCAGTGCAACATATTGGATATTACGAAACCAAGTCAACGCGAGTCCGTCGCCGATCCCCCGCGCCTTGCGGTCGCGTCGCGTCGTCGACGCCTCGGTGCAGCGGTCGACGCTGCAGCATCGGCTGCGCATGTTCCCGGCAAGTTGCACTTTCCGATGCTCCCCCGAGCCTCGCGCGCGGCAGAAGCGTTGCTCGACCCAGACAGCAGGCAGCCAGGATCGCCAGGCACCCTTCCGCAACTGGGCCTGCCAAGCGCGGCCCGTGCGTCGCTGCTGCAATTACACAGGGGGCGATCGGCGGATTTTCGGCTCTGGATGTCCGGTCGGCGCGGTAATATATGGCGATTTTCCGTTTCCGGGTTCGGGGAGGGTCCTGTCCCGTCAGCAAGACATAAAACGGGTTTGTTCCTCCCCCTCGACCGGGATAAGCTGATCCGCTGGAACGATCTTCCACAATCGAATCGCCGCCGCCGTCCGGTGGCGGCAACGTGCAAAAGGCAGCGACATGACAGGCAGCGAAGCCCTGCTCCGCGTTGAAGGGGTGGACGTGACCGTGGGCGAATCAAGAGTCGTTCAGGCGGCTTCGCTGACTGTCGATCCGGGCCGTATTGTCTCGCTGGTCGGGCCCAATGGCGCCGGCAAGACGACTCTGGTGCGTGCGGCATTGGGTCTGCAGCCTGTCAGCGCCGGGAGCGTGTGGCGTCGGCCGAGACTGAGGGTTGGTTACGTGCCCCAAAAGATCATGGTGGACCCGTCATTGCCGATAACAGCTCGCCGCTTCCTTTCGCTCGGCGCCGGTACGAATGGCGCGACCGTCAACCGTGTCATGAACGACATGGGCGTCGCCAGACTGGCTGACAGACCGCTTCAGCAGGTGTCCGGTGGCGAAATGCAGCGAATTCTGATCGCCCGCGCGCTGCTGCGGGACCCGGACCTGCTGGTCCTGGACGAGCCTGCCCAAGGCGTGGACGTCTCTGGCCAGGAAGAACTGTACCGGATGATCGGCGACCTGCGGACCGCTCGAGGCTGCGGCATTCTGGTTGTGTCTCACGACCTGCATCTGGTGATGGCCGCAACCGATCACGTGATCTGCCTGAACGGCCATGTCTGTTGCGAGGGTCAGCCGAAAAGCGTGGTTGATCATCCGGCCTATCTGGAGATCTTCGGCACCCGGCACAGCGATACGCTGGCAGTATATACCCATAATCACGATCATCGACGTCGCGCGGACGGCGAAAGCGTTCGGTCCGGCGCCGATATCGACAGGGCGCCGACGGTCGCTGATGGATGATTTCCTTGTCAGGGCCCTGATCGCCGGCGTCGGCATTGCAGCTGTCGCAGGCCCGTTCGGCTGTGTCCTGGTCTGGCGGCGGATGGCATTTTTCGGCGGTGCATTGGCTCACAGCGGCCTGCTGGGCGTCGCTGCCGGAGTCGTGCTCGGCCTCAGCCCGATGCTGGCATTGGCGTTATTCGGGGTTGCGACGGCTCTGGTGATAGCAGTCGCGGAACGGCAGCGGAGCCTGCCGGGCGATGCAATCCTGGCGATCGTTGCTCACGCGGCGCTGGCATTGGGTCTGGTCTTCGTCTCCCTGATGGAAACGGTGCGCGTTGATCTCATGGGCTACCTGGTTGGCGATATTCTGGCTGTTTCGGATCTCGATCTGATCGCCGTGACAGCCAGTCTGGTTCTTGGATTGGGCGGGCTGTATCTCTTGTGGCGGCCGGTTCTGGCCATCGTTATGAACGAAGATCTGGCGCGCCTCGATGGCGTCGCCGTGGAGCGCGCCAACGCGATCATGCTGATGCTGACCGCGCTGGTCATCGCAGTGGCGGTCAAGCTGGTCGGCATCCTGCTGGTCGTGGCGCTGATGATCATCCCGGCCGGCACCGCGCGGCGCCTTGCCCGCACTCCGGAGCAGATGGTGCTGTGGTCGATGGCGGCAGGAGTCCTCAGCGTTGTTTCGGGAATCGGCGCTTCGTTGGTCTGGGATATCCCGACCGGACCTTCGATCGTCGTGACCTCGGCAATCCTGCTCGGCGGCGTCTGGTTGACAGCACTCCGACGATCCTGACGGCTTCCGGGCTTGCTTCACCCGTCCATGTGGCGCAGGCCGCCGCGCAGATAGCGGGCGCCCGTCGCGACGGTCAGCAATGCGGCCAGCCACAGCAAGCATTCGCCAATCGTCAGCAGGCGATTTTCATCCGCAAAGGCGCCGGAGATCAGCAACATGCAGGTTGCCGCCATCTGGATCGCGGTTTTCCATTTCGCCAGGGGTGATACCGGCACGACAAGCGCGCCTGCCAGGAACTCGCGCAGGCCGCTGATCGCCAATTCCCGAACCAGGAGGATGATCACGGCGACAACGGAGATTTCCGAAAGACGCCCGCTGGCCACAAGCATCACCAGGGCGGCAGCCACCAGGATCTTGTCGGCAACCGGATCCAGAAAGCGACCGAATTCGGATACCGAATCGTTTCGACGAGCGAGCCAGCCGTCGAGCCAGTCGGTCAGGCTTGCCCCAGCAAACAGCGCGAAAGTTACCCAGAACAGGGCTGGCGCCGGCAGCCAGAATGCCGCCACGAAGAAAGGCACCACGACAATTCGGGCCAGGGTGAGCAAATTGGGTGCCTGCAGCAGCTTCGCCCGCGTCACCGGCATGAGAAGATTCCACCCATCGATCAGGGGTCCGTGTGGTACCAGTCAAAGATCGCCCGTGCGACCTTGCGGCTGACACCGTCGACGTTCTCCAGGTCGGTCAGGCCCGCCCGTTCAATGTTGCGGACGGATCCGAAGTGGTTCAACAAGGCCCGTTTTCGACGGGCACCGATCCCGGGAATGTCGTCCAGCGAAGAACGGGTCTGATTTTTTGTGCGCCTTGCCCGATGCGCGCCGACGGCAAAGCGATGGGCTTCGTCGCGCAAGCGCTGCAGAAAATACAGGACTGCATCGTCCGGATGCAGGCTGAAGCTGCGCCCGTCAGGTGCATGAAAGGTCTCCAGCCCCGCGTTGCGGTCCGGGCCTTTTGACACGCCGACCGCCATGACGTCGTCGATTCCCAGCTCCGCCATGACGTCCAGAGCCTTGCGCAGCTGGCCGCGGCCACCGTCAACCAGTACCAGATCCGGCCATGTGCCCTGCCTGCGTTCCGGATCTTCCCTGATGGCGCGGCAGAACCGGCGAGTCAGGACTTCGCGCATCATCGCGTAGTCGTCGCCCGGCGTCAGGTCGGTCGACTTGATGTTGAACATTCGATAGGCCTGCTTCATCAGCCCCTCGGGACCGGCGACGATCATGCCGCCCACCGCATTCGTCCCGGAGACGTGGCTGTTGTCGTATACCTCTATCCGTTGCGGCGGCGCGTCCATCCCGAAAGCGCGGGCCACGCCTTCCAGCAAGGCGCGCTGGGAAGCGTTTTCCGACAGGCGCCGGGTCAGTGCGGCGCGCGCATTGTTGCGCGCCTGATCCATCAGATTGCGCTTGTCTCCTCTCTTGGGAACGGACACCGCCACTCGACGCCCTGCCTTCGTGCTCAAGGCATCCGAGAGAAGATCCGCATCGCCGACCGCATCGCTGATCAAGACCAGACCCGGGGGTGTCTTGTTGTCGTAAAACTGCCCGATAAAGGCCGACATGATCGCGGCGGTTTCGGCCATGCGGTCGTGGCGGGGAAAATAGGCCCAGTTGCCGTAGTTGCGCCCGGCGCGGAAGAAGAAGACCTGAAGACATGTATGCTCGCCTTCCCGCCACGCCGCGATGACATCGGCATCGTCCAGCGTCGGCAGGTTGATGTCCTGCCGCGCCTGAACATGAGCCAGCGCCTGGATCCGGTCGCGCAGACAAGCGGCGGTTTCAAAATCCAGAGCGTCGGCCGCGGCTTCCATGTCCCGGGCCAGATCGCGCTGGATGGCCGCGCTTCGTCCCGAAAGAAAGTCGTCTGCCTGCTTCACCAGGGCATCGTAGCGCTCTTCGGTGATGCGACCGACACAGGGAGCGCTGCACCGCCTGATCTGGAACAACAGGCAGGGCCGTGTCCGTGACGCGAACATCGAATCGCTGCACGATCGCAGAAGGAACGCCCGCTCCAATGCGTTCAGCGTCCTGTTCACGGCGCCGGCCGATGCGAAAGGGCCGAAGTACCGCCCCGGGGTCGACCGGTTGCCGCGATATTTGGCGATCCTTGGCCAGCGGCCCGGTCGATGCTCTCCCGCCGATCGGTCCTTCTCTCCGATACGGATAAACGGGAACGACTTGTCATCCCGAAACAGGATATTGTACCTGGGCTGCAGCCGCTTGATCAGGTTTGATTCCAGCAACAAGGCCTCGACCTCGGTATGGGTTTCGACGATTTCCAGCAGCGTCGTCTCGGCCACCATGCGTCGCAATCGCTCGGACAATTTGGCCGGTGCCGTGTAACTCGTCACGCGGCGCCGGAGGTTGCGCGCCTTGCCGACGTAAAGTGGCCTTCTCCTTCGGTCGATCATGCGATAGACGCCTGGCCCGGTTGACAGGCGCGGCAATTGGGTTTTCAGGTAGGCGATGCCTGTGGCGAGAGATTCCGGCACTGTCGTCGAGTCGTGCTGGACGGGCGGCTCGTCGACAATGTGGGGCGCGCGCTCTTCGCGACCTGATTTGAGTTCGGACTTCGACGACATGCCGGCAATGTCGCGCGCGCAATGACCAAGGTCAATTGCACAACGACGATGCGCGCCGGATATTTCCTTGATTCAGAAACGGTTTTCGTTCCGAGACCGATCCTTGAATTCTTGTCCACGAAACATGTTGATAACCCTGTGGACCAAGCGTTTGCGAACGAAAAATCACGAAGGAAGCTGCCCGATTTGGACGATCGCCTAAAATTTGCGCAAACTGTGCTAAAGCATTGATTTACAATAATACCAAGGCCAGTACCGCGTCATGTTTCCGTAACAATGGTCAGAATTCCCGTCAACCTGTCGCCGATATGGCCCGACAGGGACGATGTGCGCAATCCTGATCGTTTCTTGGCAGAAGGCTCATTTTTCCCTGATTTTCCGGGATCGCTCGATCTCGACTCCCACGGATCCCGCGTACGGAAAAACATCCAGTTTCTCGACCCGTACATTCACGACAATAACGCGATCGTCGTTCAGGCACATGCCGGCCAGGGATTCCGCCAATGTCTCGACCAGATTGTAATGCCGCGCAGCAACAATCCCTTGCGCCCTGTCGACAATGCCTTCGTAGCTGACCGTGTCGTCGATACGGTCCGTGATCCCGGCCCGGTCGTCCCGGATTGCCAGGTCGAGGTTCAGGCGAACGCTTTGCGGGGCATCGCGTTCGTGCCGGTACACGCCGATGCTGCAGGTCAACACCAGGTCGCGCACAAAAATGTGGCGCAGGCCGTGCGCCGCGTCAGTGAGCCGAGACGCCGCGGCTTCCTGCAGTCGAGTCATTTGCACACCGCCAGGCCGAGTAAAATTTCAGGAAAATGTCGCCACATTGCGATTATTCCGCCGTTCCGGTGGCTCCAGCGGGCTGCGCCCAGCCCAAATGCTGTCCGCCATCCAGCGCAATCATCTGCCCCGTCATCGACGACATGGCCAGGATAAATCGAACGGCCGCAGCGATATCTCCGGGCCCACAGGACCGCTGCAACGGCAGCATGGCTACCTGCCGATCGAAATCCTCCCGGGTCTGGCGCTTGCTGGGCAGGACCGGGCCCGGGCCGACAGCATTGACGCGCAGGCGCGGCGCCAGCGCCAGCGCCATTGTCCGAGTCAAAACCCACAAGCCGGCCTTGCTCAACGTGTAGCTGACAAAATGCGGCGTCACGTTCCATACTCGCTGATCCAGAACATTGACGATGGCGCCATGATGATTCTCGGGCAGGCGGCGCGCCATCTCCTGCATCAGAAAGGCCGGCGCTCGCAGGTTTGTTTCCATATGAGTATCCCAACTGGCGCGGGTCATGTCCAAAATCTCGTCCCGCTCGAACTCGCTGGCGTTGTTGACCAGACATCCCACAGGACCGAGCGTTCGGTGAACCAGGGGCAACAGCGCGGCAGTTTCGGATTCGACCGACAGGTCGGCGCGCACCGGCGCCGCGTTGCCGCCCTGCTGCCGAATTTCGTCGACCACGGCCAGAGCTTCCTTTTCCGATCGTCGGTAGTGAATGGCGACGGACCAGCCTGCCGCCGCCAGATCGAGCGCGATAGCGCGGCCGATCCGCGTGGCGGCGCCGGTAACCAGGGCTGTTTTGGGAACCGATTCAGTCATGAGGTTTTCGCCCTTGCAACGACGGATCAGCCATCTTGGCCCATGGCGGGCATGGCCGAAAGACCGGCAAACTGAGCGGCGATGTAGGCGCCGTACAACAACAACATGCCCAGCCCGACCGCGCGACCCAGGCGCGGCGCGAGAAAGGAGACTGCAATGAAGGCTGCCGTAATGCCGGTCATTACCCAAAGATCGAAAGCAACAACTTCTTCTGGAACATCCAGGGAAATGGTCGTGGAGACGACCCCGACAATTGCCAGCAAGTTGAAAATGCAACTGCCGATGACATTGCCGAGCGCCAGTTCGGTATGCCGGTTTCGGGCCGCTGCTATAGACGCCGCCAGTTCCGGTAGCGACGTGCCCAGTGCCACCAGTGTCACGCCGATGACGGTTTCGGAAACGCCGGCGTCTGTTGCTACGCCGACGGCGCCTTCTACAAGCAAATTGGATCCCATGATCACGCCGCCGAAGCCGCCGATCAAGAATACGGAGATCAGCCAAACAGGCCGGTCGTCGTCCATTTCGGCGACCTCTTCCTCGATCTTGCTGAGGGTCCGTGCGTCTTTCAATTCTGCCAGATAGGACGCGTAGAGATAGGCGAAGAGCAGGATCAGCATTGCAATGCCGAAATGGCGATCGATCTTGCCGCCAATGGCCAGCAGACAGAACACGGCCGTGGCGGCGATCAGCGCCAGGCCGTCGCGGCGGACCACCCTGCGGCGAACAACAACCGGCCAGATCAGCGCGGATGCCCCCAGCACCAGCAGGATGTTGGCTACATTGCTGCCGACGACGTTGCCAATGGCGATGCCGGGCCTTCCTTCAAGTGCGGAGACCAGGCTGACGAAAAGCTCCGGAGCGCTGGTGCCGGCCGCGATCACGGACAAACCGATAATCAGCGGCGATACCTTGAATCGGCTGGCAAGCGAGACCGCCCCTCGGACCAGCCACTCGCCGCCCAGAAACAGGAGCGCCAAACCGCCAACGATTTGCGCCGCCAGCTGCATCAGCGGCGTTCCGTGACGGATCGGCCAGGTATGGCAGCATGCTTCGAGTTGGCTTGGGGCACTGGGGATTTGCCTCTTTGAGATAACATGTTCGGCGGTAAAGTCGCGAAGCAGACGGCGTCGCAGGAGCGCTCGCGCCGGAGGGCGGAGAATGACAGAATCCTTATATGGCGCTCCATTCCTGCTTTTGAACGGGCAGCGGTCACAGAAAACGCTGCCATCGAGGCGCAATGTCCCGGTTGACGAGCGCTGCAGCCTCCCCGCTGCCGCCATCCCGAACGTCTCGGCGACATTCCGGATCTGCTCGGCGCCACGGTCATGCTCATGTTTCAGCCGCGACGCCAGTGCCGATTGTCCGGCCAGAAGCACAGGCGCTGCATCTGTGGTCGAAATCGCGATTTCGGCGATCCTGCCAAGCCGAGTGGCGGCGGCGAATATGCACAGAGTTTCCATGATTGTTGTCCGGTCAAGCGCTCGGGTCCTTGCGCGGGCCCCGCAGTGATCTGGTCTTCCGACGAATCTGGCGCAGGCCTTCGCCAGCCTCAGCGTGCCGCCGCTCTCCTCCCGGAGCCTTTCGGCCTTCTCGCCGTCTTCACTGAATTCGGAGCGAGTTCAAGCAGGCCGGCGGCAGTTTGAAAGGCGCGCGGAAACATGCCGGCAAACAGGAACTTTTCCCCGTCACTGCGGCCAGCGACCGGATGACGCCAGAAACTCCGCTTGCGCCGGAGCGGCGGACGCCCGATATAGTTCACTTGGGAGACTGGCGCGGACGGGTGCCTCGCCAACCCGGTCAGGTCCGGAAGGAAGCAGCCGTAACGAGTTTTTCCCGGGTCGCTGTCCAGTCTTCCACCGGTTCCCATCGCGACGGCGCGATCCGGCGCTTCCATGCCGGTCGTTTCCAGCGCCGCGACAGCTTGGCGACGCATGGCCAACAACCCGTCATCCGGCGATACCAACGTCGCTGATCCTGCCGACCGACCCGAAGTCGGCGGCGAGTACCTTGTCTTGGCGCGGAAACACCGACCCAGAAACTTTGACGAACTGGTCGGGCAGGATGTGCTGGTCCGGACGCTGACCAATGCGATCCGGATGGACCGGGTTCATCACGCCTTCATTCTCACCGGCGTTCGCGGAATCGGCAAGACCACCACAGCGCGAATTATTGCACGGGCACTCAACTGTGTAGGCGTGGACGGTCATGGCCGCCCAACGATGACCCCGTGCGGCGTCTGCGCCCACTGTGTGGCGATCGCTGAGGATCGGGATGTCGATGTCGTGGAGATGGATGCTGCATCCAACACCGGCGTGGACAATATGCGCAAGATCATCGACGACGTGCGCTATTCGCCAGTGGCAGCGCGCTACAAACTCTACATCATCGACGAAGTGCACATGCTTTCCGCTTCGGCCTTCAGCGCCTTGCTGAAGACGCTGGAAGAGCCGCCGCCACATGCGAAGTTCGTTTTGGCGACCACGGAAATTCGCAAGGTGCCGGTCACCATCTTGTCCCGTTGCCAGCGATTTGACCTGCGCCGGCTGGACGAGAGCGAACTGGCGACGCATCTGACTGAAATCGCCCGGCGCGAGGACGCCGCGATCAGTCACGAGGCGATTGCTGTTCTGGCACGGGCTGCAGACGGATCGGTGCGTGACGGCTTGTCGTTGCTGGATCGGGTCATTGCGCAAGGCCATCCTGATTCTGGTGAAGTTTCCGCAGATCGGGCGAGGGCCCTTCTGGGCATGGCCGACCGGTCGCACTCACTGGATCTGTTCGGCATGATTGGCGCCGGCGACGCGCCCGCGGCCATCGCTCGGGCGGACCAGATGTACCGGGATGGCGTCGCCGCTCTTGCCGTGGTCCAGGACCTGATGGACATCACTCATTGGATGACGCGGCTGAAGCTGAGGCCGGATGCAGTGGCTTCCGGGACCGGCGTCTCTCAGACCGATGCCGCCCGGGCCGGCGAGATGTCAAAGAAGCTTGCCATGGGATCGCTGATGCGATTCTGGCAGATCCTGTTGAAAGGTGTTGCTGAAATTCAGCAGACACACCAGCCCAAGACAGCGCTGGAGATGCTGATCGTGCGGCTGTGCTACGTCAAGCAGTTGCCGACTCCCGGCGAAATCGTCGCCCGGCTGGAGGGCGCGCCGGCTTCATTGTTGCCGCCCGCCGGTCATCGGTCGCAGGCACCCGCACCGTCGACTGACGTTACTCAAGCCACGCCAGCTTCTGTCCGGGCGAAACCCGCTCTGATGCCGGCCCTGGAAGATCCGGCGGAACGTTCAGACTTTCTGGAGGAGACCGCGGAAGAAACGAACCTGTCGCCCGATGGCGGAACCAGCCCGGTCAAGCCACCCTCGACCTTTCGGGCGCTGGTGGAACTGTTTCGCGATCGAAAGGAAATGGTTCTGTTTGGACAACTCTATAACGACGTGCATTTGGTGTCTTTTGATGTCGGTCGCCTGGAAATCCGGCCCAGCGCCAATGCGCGGCGCGATCTGTCGGCAAGGGTGGCGGCCTTTCTGAAGGAGTGGACGCAATTGCGCTGGATCATCACGGTGTCCGGCGAGCCTGGCGAACCGACCTTGCGCGAACAGGATGAAGGCGCCACGCGCCAAATGATGGCAGATGCGGCACGGGACCCGTTGGTTCGGGCTGTACTGGACACTTTTGAAGGCAGCGAACTGGTTCAGATTCTCGATCCGGTCCGCGGCGACGGCGGAGACAAGGCATGAAAAACCTCGGCAGCCTGATGAAACAGGCACAGGAAATGCAGGCCAAGATGGAGGCCATGCAGCGTGACCTGAAGGAATCGATCCATCAAGGCCGGGCCGGGGCCGGCCTGGTAACGGTCACGATGAACGGCAAGAACGAGGTGAAGGCGGTCAAGATTGATCCATCTGCCGTTGACCCATCTCAAGTCGAGGTCCTTGAAGACCTCATCGCAGCGGCATTCGGTGATGCCAGGGCCAGGGTCGAGGCCCATCAGAAAGCCGAGATGTTGAAGTTGACCGGAGGCCTGGATCTGCCGGCCGGCTTCAAGATGCCTTTCTGACGATTTCGAGCCGTGGCTAGTGCTGAGATCGAACGCCTGATTCAGCTTCTGGCAAAGCTTCCGGGCATGGGCCCGCGCAGCGCGCGCCGGGCCGCACTGCATATGGTCAAGCGCAAGGACCATGTCATGGATCCACTGGCGCGCGCTCTGACCAAGGCCGTGGCTCGGGTTACGGTCTGCAGCGCCTGTGGCAATGTCGATACGGCCGATCCTTGCGGGATCTGCACGGATCCGCGGCGCGACCCGACTGTATTGTGTGTAGTCGAAGAGGTCGGCGATCTGTGGGCCATGGAACGCCCGGCTGTGTTTCGAGGCCGATATCACGTTCTTGGCGGCACGCTCTCTGCGCTGGATGGTGTTGGGCCCGACGAGTTGCGGATACCGTCACTGATCGATCGCGCAACGGATCCTGTCGTGACGGAAGTGATCCTGGCAACCAATGCAACGGTCGAGGGACAGACAACTGCTCACTACATTTCGGACCGACTGGTCGGTGCCGGGGTCGCCTTGACGGCCCTCGCGCATGGCGTGCCGGTGGGCGGCGAACTTGACTATCTGGATGATGGCACGCTGGCCGCGGCCATGAAAGCCCGCCGGATGCTGCACGGCTAGCCGGTGAAGCGCCGCCACCCGATACCTTCCCAACCGAAGGAAAGCGTTTCCGGATGCAGTATCTCTGCGAGGATCTCCAGAGATTCCGCCACCCGCGGCCCGGGCCGATTGAAGTATTGATGTCCATCGGCCAGGTAGACCCTCCCGGTCAGACGGGCCTTCAGACCGCGCCATCCATCCTGTTCGGCAAGCGCTGGCATATCGGCTTCACTGCGATCCATATCGAAACCGCAAGGCAGCACGACAATGACGTCAGGATCCACGGCACACAAAGTTTCCCATTCCATCCACGGTGAGTGGCGACCGGCCTCGCCGAACAGGTTGTTTCCGCCCGCCATGCCAACCAGTGTCGGCATCCAGTTGCCCGCCGCCATCAACGGGCTGATCCATTCAACCATGGCGACGGAAGGCTGGTTTTCCTGACCTTGCGCTTTTTGCGACACCTTGAACATGCGTTCGCGTACGGAGGCAACGAGGGCCTCTGCGCAGGCCAACTCATCCAGTGCGTCGCCCACGGTGAGGATATCCGTCCAGATGTCGTCGAGATTTTCCGGTTTGCACGAGACAATGCGGGTCTGCTTTCCCGTCCAGTCACAAACGGCGGCCTCCACATCGGCCAGGCTGGCCGCGCAAACATTGCATTGATCCTGTGTGATGATCACGTCAGGCGCAAGTTCCCGCAGCGCGGCGGTATCGATACGATAAACGCTCAATCCGTCACGCAGCAGGTCCTTGACGAGGATGTCGATCTCTTGACTGTCGCCGCCGGTTGGGAAGTGCGGCGCGGTCAGGGGCGGCAAGACTTCGACGCCGGGCGGAAAATCGCATTCGTGCGACCGGCCGACGAGGCTATCTTGATGGCCCAAAGCGGCAACGATCTCGGTCGCGCTGCAGATCAGAGAAACGATGCGCATCAAACTGCCTCAGGCAAGATTCATCAGCCAATTCAACAGGTCGCGGCATAAACCGTTGCCCGATCTCGACCCGTTTTGTCTTTCGGCTGAATACCACTGATGGCCTGATTGGCGCGCTAATTTTTCACGACCTGATTTTGCCTGTGCGACGGCCTGTCGAACTCACCGGCTCCGCGATTTCGTCGCCAAGGGGTGGCTTCGGGAACGTATTGGTGCCGATCCGGTAAGGTTTTGGCAGCGCATCTGTCACCGCCATGACCCTGCGGTCGTGCAGAGCCCCGGCTTTTGCGTCGCCGGGAGGTGCGCGATGGACGAGCTTGACCCGCCTCGCTCGTGACGGGTGAGGCAGGCGACGAGATGGATCCACAACGCACCCAGCGCCATCACGTTGAGCGCCAGTGCTCGAAGCTGCGGCCAGGCGGCCTTCGCCCCGCCCCCCGCCCGGCTGGCATAATCCCGGTCGCGAGGTCGAGCGTGCACCTCCTCGCCGTGGCCGCAGTGTTCGTGAGTCGCCGCCACGACCTTGACGGTGTCGCCTTCTCTGTCGGAACCGCGTCGGGGGCACGGAAGTTGGTCATTCAGGCCTCGATAGTGAAGGCGGGTCACGACATGGCAGATCACATGCTCCGACCTTGCGCGGAAACCCCATTTCGAGACGCAAGGCAGTTCGGCGCGGCTTGCCCGGAACCTGCTGCTCCACCGCACGGTAAGTGCAAGGGCATTCGCGCTTGCCCGACGCGATGATCGTCGGATGTCCGCCTCTCGCGAACCCTTTCCGCCAGCCTCGCAACCTCGCGGAACAACTCATGGCGCTCCATGTGCGCCGGTGCGAGCGCCTCGGAGCCGCCTCTCTGCCGACTTCGACCAAACTACTGACCGAAGCCCATGAGTGACGGCAACCACAGACTGATCTGTGGTACCAGCAACATCAGAATCAGGCTCATGACCATCAGCGCTGCATAGGGAACGGTGCCTCGGATAACCTTTCCTAATGGCGCGCGGGTGATTCCCCGTATAACGAACAGATTGATCCCGACGGGCGGTGTAATCAGCGCCAGCTCCAGGTTGATCATCAACAGGACGCCATACCAGACCGGATTCACGCCCAAATCCTGAATCACAGGAAAGATGATTGGCGTGGTGATGAGAATGATGGCTATCGTCTCCAGGAACATGCCCAGGACCAAGATCACCAGCATCACCGCAACGACGAACTGGATCTTTGTCAGGCCGGCTCTGGTGATGGCGTCCACCAGTTCGTTGGGCAAACGCATGATCGTCACGGCGTGGCCGAACATCCCGGCTGCCGCCACGATCATGAACAGCATCGCGCTGATCCTTACAGTGTCGTACGCGCAATCGAACAGATCCCTCCAGCCGAAGTTCCGGTAAGCCAGAACCGCCACGACCAGCGCCAGAATGGCCCCGATCGCGGCGGCTTCCGACGCCGTGAATATCCCGAAATATATTCCGCCCAGCACCAGCGGCGGCATGACGAGAGCCCAGAAGGAGGCCCGGACGGCCACCAGCGCCTCTTTCCCGGTTGCCCGCGGCGCCCGCACCGCACCGCGGGCGCCCAGATTGCTCACCACGCACCACAGGGCGAACAGGGAGGCAATGATCAGGCCAGGCAGCAACCCGGCAGCGAACAGGGCACCGATCGATGCCTCGGTCACGATCGCGTAAAGGATCATCGGGCCGGAGGGCGGGATGAGAATGCCCAGAGTCCCGCCTGCCGCCACGACGCCCAGCGCCGCTTTCGTCGGATAGCCGAATTTGTTCATCTGCGGGATGGCGCTGGTCCCGATCGTCAGCGCGGTGGCAGCCGAAGACCCGGATATTGCCGAAAAGACGGTGCAGGACATTACCGTCGCGACGCCCAACCCGCCTGGCAAGTGACGCACGAGGGTATGCGCCGTTTGGTACAGGTCATCGACGATCCGCGCCCGGATCATGATGTAAGCCATGAAGGCGAACAGCGGAATCGTCGCCAGCAGGTTGATGTTCAGCTTTCCGAAAACCGTATCGGCGATACCACTGAAACTGCCTTCTGCAAGCAGCATGATCGCAATGGAAGCGATGCCGAGGCCGGCAAAGACAGGCACGCCTGTCAGCAGGAGCAGGATCAAGCCGCCAAGAACGATCACGAGGGTCAGCATGGATAGGCTGCCGCAGGCTCTCGGTCAGTGTTCCCGGCGATCAACTGCTGGAAAACCGGCAAGGGTCCGCCACAGGCCCACCAGCGCGGACACGATCAGCATCGCCGCGCCCAGGACGATCGCGGATTGCGGAATCCACATCTTTATCTCGAGATATCCTTCGGATACCAACCCCATGACATGGACACCATGTACGGCACTGATGGCGTCCAGGAGCAGAACGACGCCAACTGCAATCACGGCCAGCATGCTCCAGGCCGCCACCCATCGTTGCTTTGAGGGCGTCAGCTTGCCGACAAGAAGATCGACGTTGATATGATCGCCTCGCCGAAGCGCCTCGGAAACGCCGACCATCACCATCAGAACGACCAGATATCCGGATAATTCGTCAGTCCATGCGATCGGAACGCCCAGGACATAACGCCAGAAGACACTGTACCCGATGAGAGCGGTCAGCAGGACAACCACCAGAGCGCCGACAAGGACAAGGCCGAAAGCAATCCGGCCCAGCCAGCGGTCTGCAGTCCGCAGCAGCAATCCGGCTCCCGCTAGCGGTTCGGCAGCCGGCGCGGCGTCGTTTCGGGTGACCGCCACAGATGGAAGCCCAAACGTTGCAGAGGGTTTCCGGACTACTTGCTCATGATCTCCATGAGCATCCTGCCGCTCTTGCCCGTCGAACTGTTGAAGGCCTCGTCGAATGCCGGCGCCATGACCTTCTTCATCGCGGCGACTTCGGCCGGCGTATGGATGTGGACAATCATGCCTTTGGCCTTGAGCTGGGCCGGTGCCTTGGCAGCGGTGGCGTCCGACACTTCGATGGCCCATTTGCCGAGCTTGGCCCCGGCCACTTCAAGCGCCTTCTTCTGTCCGGCATCCAGGCCATCATACCATTTCGGATTGACGTAGGCGTGGAAGAACACGCTGAATAGCGGCGAAACGGTGACGTATTTCTGGACTTCGTAATACTTCCGTGAATAGGCCGCAGAAATATCGGTCAGGCCGGCATCTATCACGCCCGTAGACAGGGCTTGATAGACCTTGCTGCCAGACATGGCGGAAGGTGCTGCGCCCAGCGCGCGAAGGCCGCTGTCAACCAGCTTGTTCAGCCCCCGGATCTTTACACCCTTGAAGTCGGCAGGCTTGATCAGGGGCTTGTCCTTTGATGTGAAGGCGGACATTCGGGTGATGAACATCCAGGCGACATTGCGCACGCCTTTCTTCAGCATCGCGGCTTCGAGGATATTGGCGGCCTTGGACGTGTGGAATGTCTCGAGTTGCGCCTTGTTTGTAAACGTGTAGGGCCGCAGCGTCACATTCATTTCCGGAATGGTCCTGCCCCATTGGAAGTTCACCGAGAAGGCGCATTCGATGTTGCCGCGCGCGACCGACGGGATGTTCTGCTTCGCGTTACGCAGAGAATTGGCACCGTAAACCTGGACCTTCAGGGTGCCTTTGGATTGCGTATCCACTTCCTCGGCCCAGCGCGAGATCAGCTTGGCGCCGTGATGTCGCGGCGGCAACTGGTGACTGCAACGCATGATCTGCTCTGCCGCCAGAACGTCAGGAGCGGCAACGAAGACGGGCGCAACTGCGGCACCGGCCAGGATCAACGCTGTCTTCTTCATTTTTTCCTCCTTGAAGACGGTTTCATTCAATATCGGAGCATCTCCGCCTGACGGGCGCGTTCTCCTTGCATCACACTCGACGGCAGCCCGGCCTTTTCCAGCGCACCGTAAAAAATCTCGCCAGGCATCTCTTCAGCTTGTATGGCGCGAAGGCCTATCAACCGCTCAATATCGATTCCGGTCTCGAAGCCCTTGGTCTCGCAAAGGAACGCAAGGTCTTCAAACACAATGTTTCCGGTCGCCCCGGGCGCGGCGGGGCAGCCGCCCAGTCCGCCGAGCGAGGCGTCGATAATCGTCGCCCCTTCATCAAGGGCGGCCGACGCGTTCGCAAGGCCGAGCCCGCGCGTATCGTGAAGATGGACGCCGACGGGACGGCTATCGTCCATGTCGACAACTGTACGCACCACCTCGGCAACCTGTCTCGGGCCGGCGAAACCGACCGTATCCGCAATACTGACGAAATCGGCGCCTGCCTCATAGCAGCATCCGATCAGCCGATACACTTCCAGAGGATCGACGGCACCCTCCAGCGAGCAGCCCAGCGCATTGCTCAAGCCGACGGCGACCAGCGGCCTGTGGGTCGACTGATTGCGCAACCGGCAAATCTCTGCAACCAGCTGCAGCGCCTCTTCTCGGTTGCGGCGGACATTGCGTCGGCTGTGCGATTCGGTGGCAGACACCACGCAATCAAGTTGCCGGGCTTTCCCTTCCAACGCATCTGCTGCACCTCGCATGTTGAGTGTCAGGACGGAGGCCACTGCATCGGGCAGGTCGGACAGGAAATTGACCACGTCGCGGACGTCGGCAAACTGAGGGTGGCGCCGCGCCGGGAGAAAGGAGCCGGCATCGAAATATCGAACCCCGGCTGCGTATTCCGCCGCGATCCATCGCTTCTTGCCGGCAGTGGACGGAAACACCTTCGCCATCTGCAACCCGTCGCGAAGCCCCACCTCGCGCAGCGCGGTATGCCCGTCCGGATACAAGTCGGTGATGGTTGTCATGCCGTCATCCGTCAGATGCCCTGCGCCGCCGCGATTTCTTCATCGCTCATTGACAGCGCGGCAAGAATGCTTCGGGTGTCGTCGCCAAGTCCCGCGAGGTCGCCGCCCCCGCTCATGATTGCCCCGTCCACTTCGAAGGGCAGCGCGGGCGCGCGGAAAGGCGTGCCGTCTGGAAGGTGCGATTCCGTTAGTCCGCCCGGGCGAGTGACGTGCTCGTCCTCATACATGTCGCATGGTTTCAGGATCGGCGAAAACGGGATGCCGGCCGCCTCGAAGGCCGACACCAGATCGTCTTTCCGCCGGTCCGCAACGGCCTGGGAGACCCGGGGGATTGTCCAGTCCCGGGCCCTGATCATGTCCATCTTGGACTGCAGCCGCGGGTCGTCCTTTAGATCGTCCAGACCGAGAATCGCGCACAGCGCGGCCCACTGGCCTTCGGTAACCGCACCTATGAACAGCTGGTGCGCGTCTGCGGTGCTGAAGATGTCGTAGACAGGCCACGAGAACGTTCGCTCCGGCATCGGAGGCGGATTTTCGCCTTCCAGCTCGAATTGCACCATGTGCTGGGCGACGAGCATCAGGCAACTTTCGAACAAGCCGACCCGAATTTCTCGACCCCGCTCCGTCTCCTTGCGCTCCATCAGGGCCGCAACGATCGAGAAAGCGCCGAACAAGCCGCCCAGAATGTCGTTGACGGACGATCCAGCCCGCAGGGGCTGACCGGACGGACCGGTCATGTAGGCCAGGCCGGTCATCATCTGAACCACTTCGTCCATGGCGGCGCGACCCTGATACGGGCCGCGCAGAAAGCCCTTGTGAGATCCGATGATCAGTTTGGGGAAACGCCGGCGCAGCGTCTCCGGGTCCGTACCCGCTCTTCGAGCCGACTCGTCTCTGAAATTCTCGACAAACACATCGGCCGATTTCAACAAACGCATCAGCGCATCCCTGCCCGCCGGCGCCTTGAGATCCAGTTGAACCGATTTCTTGCCGCGATTGAACAGCGGCCAGAACGAGCGCCCCATCCCTGTCAGGTTGCGAGATTTATCGCCTTCCGGCGGCTCAACCTTGATGACTTCGGCGCCAAGGAATCCCAGGAACATCCCGCAAGAAGGACCCATGATCATGTGGGTCATTTCCACAACGCGGAGTCCGGCAAGAGGGCGAAAATCCATTGTTATCGTCATTTTTCCGGAACAGGGATCCCTGCATAGCATTGCGCACAAGGCCATAGAACCATAAAGTTTAGCGACCCGCTTTCTATATTCTAGATAACGTTGCAATCTGACATGAACGAACGCCAGCTCCGGTATTTTGCGGCAATCTACGAAGAAGGTGCAATGGCACGCGCGGCACGGCGCGCCCGTGTGGCGGTGTCGGCACTCAGCCATCATCTAAACAATCTTGAAGCCGAACTGGAAACATCGCTCTTTGTGCGGACCCAGAAAGGCATGCAACCGACGGCCGCGGGTAGAAGCCTTTACGACAGGGCAACAGGGATTCTCAAGCTGCTGTCAAGTGCAGCGGATGACGTTCGCAGCGCTGCCGGCCAAGTGGCCGGCGACGTCTCCGTCGGGATGGCCCATTCCGCGGTGAAGGTTGTCGCGATCGATTTGCTGAAGCGGGTCGCGTCCGACTTTCCCAATGTTCGCCTGTCGCTGACGGAAAGCCTGCCGAACTCCACTTTGGTCTCGGCTCTTTCATCCGAGATCGACCTGGCGATCGTCTACAACCCGCCGGCGAACCCGCGCCTGAAGACAGAAGCCATTCTCGAAGAACGGATGATGTGTATCGGCCGACCTCAAGTCATCGGCGATGCAGAAGAGGCCATCGCCTTTGATGAGGTGCTGGAGTTGCCGCTGATCGCCCCTCGCGCAGGACCATGGGCGCGCATCTTGCTGGATGACGAAAGCCTTCTTGAACGCGTGGAGACTGCCGCAAAATTTCAACTGAACTCGGTCCGGACGACCGTTGATGCGGTTTGTGCCGGCCTGGGGGCAACCATCAATACCCGGCACTATTTTGCGGAACAAATTCGTCACGGAACCGTTTGTGCCAGACCAATCACCGATCCGGAAATCACTCGAAAACTGCATTTGTGTGAACTTGCCGACCAGCCGCCGTCGTTTGCGATCGAAGCCACGCGAGAATTGGTGACCGACTTGATTGATTCCGCCATTCAGGAAGGCCGATGGGAGGCAACCGCGCTGCAACGCCTTGGCGTTGAAGGCAGATAACGAACGGCGCCAAATCCGACATGCCGCTTTTGACCGGAAGCGATCATTCGGCCGAACCACCATGCCGGCGACGATCAAATCAAAAACCACCTCTTGAGAAAGATCGAAACGCTCGGGCGGCTTTCTGGCTTGTTGAAATCGTTGGCGCGCCCGGGAAGATTCGAACTCCCAACCTCCTGATCCGTAGTCAGGTGCTCTATCCAGTTGAGCTACGGGCGCATGGGGCGCAGCGTGACAGGTGTCTTGCCATCCGGTACGGCAATGTTTTCGGCGGAGACTCTTTTCAGCAGGCGTCGTTTAGTCAGGCAACTGCATATAGTCAATGGCAGTCCGGTTGGAAAGGGGCGCGCCTGATGAGGAGACGAGACCGGCGATATCGAAATTGCCGCGACCCGAACGGCAAGACCGGAGCCGCGGCTAAAACGAACTGGCGCGGACCAGCAAGCACGGGCAATTTCGCTGTCGAGCCCAGTTGAGACAGATTCTTTGCCATGTGCCGAGAAACAGTTTTCCCCGTCAGGGCGATCGGGTTGCTGGCCGCTGTCGCCCTGACCGTTCTTGCCGGCTGCAAGGCGTCAGATCGCGCCGTTTTCCTGACATTTGTCGGTGAAGCGCCTACTGATCGCACTCTCTTCACGGAGTTTGCCGGGGCGCAGCGATTGGGCCGCCAGCCACCAGGTATTCCGACGACCCGTTACCCACCGTCCATCTCTCCAGACACAAGGCGGGAAGACGGGTCGTCGATGATGCATGCCTATGACCGGGTTCGTCAGGCCCTGAGCGACCGGGACGACGAATTCCAGTTCCGAAGGCAATCGCTGACCCTGTTTGTCGCCGCTTATCTTAAAGCCGCAAGCGAACTGGATCTTGCCGCCGGAGACCCCTTGCCGAACCCGGATGCCGCATTTGAGGCAGACATGAAGGCTGCGCGCGCTGCGTTGAACGAGATTGAAGGCGACGTCTTCAAGCTGAACAAGCTGGTTGTGCTGATCCAGCGCGACCTGGAAGCAGCGCGGTCTGTTGCAGCGCGTGCCCTTGAGCGGAACAGCGTGCTGGCGACAGTGGCTTCGGCGTCCATCAATACGGCCGAAAACCTGGTTGCTGCTGTGAGCGAGGTTGCCGCCGAATACGTGGAATATATCGATGGACAGCGTGACGCGCTGAGCCGGCTTGAAGCGCAGGTTGTCAAGGCGACCGGTGCGGACAATGTTTGGGCAATCCAGAGCCGCGATACGCTGATTGAGTAGTCTTCCGCTTGTCGGCCGGTGCGCAAGTTCAACATGGCGCAAATCTTCGGTCGGAGCCAGTCGATCGAGAAACTGTCAACGCTCCGCTCGGCGTCCTGAAACGGTCAGGTCATGCATCAGAAGGCGCGCGGCGGCAACATGGCCCGTAAAACGACTGGATTCTGTTGATCTTCGGGGCTCGTTCGGGCCACCGCAGCATGGGCTATCGTCAGCGGCTTTCCCGGCTCCGTCTTCTGTGCCTGCGATTGACAGGCCAAGGTGATGGTGGCGACCCTGTCGAACTGATTCCGGAAATCGTCAAGAAGTTTTGGGAAGTCTATTTTCTGATCGCGTCAGACAAGACATTGCGGACCGGTGCAAAAGAACGACGGTGATGCGGCGTCGGTCCACAGGTTTCAAGTGCCGCAATGTGATCGGGCACGCCATAGCCCGCGTTCCTGTCCCAGCCGTAGGCTGGGAAGTCGACGGCCAACCGGGTCATGATTCGGTCGCGGGTCACCTTGGCGATTATGGACGCCGCGGCAATCGACAGGCTGATACTGTCGCCCTTCACCACTGCGCGGCAGACGACAGGCGTTTCCGGCGTGCGATTGCCGTCGACCAGGACGATGTCCGGTCTGGGGTCCAGGTTGTCCACGGCTCGCTGCATCGCCTTCATCGTTGCCCGGAGGATATTCAACCGATCGATTTCGGCAACGCTGGCTTCCCCTATTCCCGACACCCCAAATTCACGGATCGCCTCGAATGCTTCGTTCCGTCCGGAGGCTGACAGCTTTTTCGAATCGTCGATCATCAGGCGCGCGCCGCGCGGCAGCGCGCGCCTGCAAAAACAGACGGCAGCGGCAACAACCGGCCCTGCCAGGGATCCTCGTCCTGCCTCGTCCACTCCGGCGACGCTGCCTTGGCACGCCTTTTCGAGTTGGAAATCAGGCACGAGTATCCGCCGCCGGCTTGGCGTCGCGTTCTTCGTCCTGCCGGTCGGTCAAGAGACCTGCGGGCGGCGCCGCAGACCGGGATGCCTTGGCAGAGGCCCGTTGGCGACGGCGCACCTTCCTGGCGAGCCACAAACGGCGACCGACGCGGCGCAGCGCTGCATATCGGGCCAGAACATAATGACCGAACACCACCATGTTGCGGGTTTCGATGGCTTTCAATGTCCCCCTCAGGGACGTGACACTGAGCAGAATGGCACGCACCAAGCGCCGCGTCAGGGCGATCCACACCGGCGACATCAGTAATGAGAAGGCGATGACGGTGACGATCAGCTGACCGGATTCGGCCGTCAGGATGCGCTTTTCCTGGGCGACCTGACTGATGATGAGGGAAAATTCGCCGATCTGAGCCAGCAAGACACCGGCAACAAACGCGTTGGGCCATGGCTGTCTCAGGACTCTGACAATCCCGATGTTGATGATTGTCTTGACCAGCGTGACTGTTGTCAACAGCAGGATCACCGTTCCCAGATTGTCCCAGACGAAGGTGAGATCGATCAGCAGCCCGATGGACAGGAAAAAGACGACCATCAACACGCTTTGAATCGGCAAGGTGGATCGCACCATGTGCGGTCGGGCGGTACTGTTGCCAATTATGAGCCCCGCCAGAAAGGCGCCCAGCACCGGCGACAGGCCCAGCAATCCCGTCATGGCCGCGGCACCGAAGCAAAAGCACAGCGCCGCCAATGGCTGAAGGTCGGGTGCTGTGCCGACGACAGCGCTGAATGGCAGCACCACGCGCCGCCGGCGACTGAGATAGAGGATGAAAAAAACCAGCAGTCCGATGGACAGGGCAATCTTGCCGACATCAAGGAGGCGCAATTCCAGTTCACTGAAAAGGCCTATGGTCAGCATCATCGGAACGACCGCCAGGTCTTGGGCAATCAGAATCCCGATCGTCAGTTGGCCAACTGGCTGGCGCAACAGATCGAGTTGCTCCAGCATCTTGACCACGACGGCGGTGCTGGACAAGGCGATCACGAAGCCCAGCACGACGGAAACCTGGGTCGGCCAGCCGCCGATCCGCCCGAAAAGCAACATCAGACCCACAGCCAGCACGATCTGCAGCAACGTTGCGCCGACGGCGACTTTCCAGATCGCCTTGAAGCCTCGCAGGCTGAGTTCCATGCCGACCAGGAATAGCAGCATGAGGACGCCTAGCTCGGCCAGAACCTCGACGCTTCCTCGATCCTCGACCAACTGAAAGCCTGATGGTCCCAATAGTACGCCTGCCAGGATGTATCCCACAATGGCGGGTTGGCGGATTCGCGTCATGAAAAGGCCGCCGGCAAGGGCGATAAGGCCCACGAGAGCGAGCCCGGTCAGTTCGACGCCGTCGTGCATCTTGGAAGTGTATCATCACCGGGGGCGGTTGGAGAATCCCCTTTGCTTCGGGAATTGTGTCCTTGGCCGAATGAAGTGTGTCAGACACTGGTCCATCAAGACGACGACGGCAACCCGTTGCAGTCTCGATGCGTTCCTGCGTCAGCAGGCCGATCCGCGGATCGCGGCCCTTGACCAGATGAACAGCCAGACGGCGGCTCGCTCCATATCACGACCATTGACCGGTTCTGGCTGCCGGCGTCGCCGTCGGGCGACATTGCGGCCGCGCGAGCGGTGAAGACACCGCTGCGGGCGATGGTGCAACCGATCGTGCCCATGGAGGGCGACCCGCGCGAACCCGTTGGCATCGACGCGGGACCGATACACGCAAGGGGCGTCTTGCCAGGTTTTCCGAATTCGTCAGCGAATGTTCGGGGCGACAGACACGACCGCGAAACCGCTCTCGCGAACTCACGCGACCAGACATCGGCACGGAATCGCAACATGCCCGATTTCATGGCCCAAGGCAGCACTGCCGATCCGGCGGGCACCTGAAGCACCGCGTTCAGTCACGCATGTCGTTCCCTTTGCTTCGCGATCGCCGCCTGCGATTCGGGCGTTTTCCGGAACAGGCTCGACTGGCGGGCGTCTCGGGATGGATTTCCGAACAGGTCGGCACGCAATGCCTTGCCTTCCCTCTTCAGGCCAAGGCGGCGAGTGGCCATGACAAACCGCATATCGATCGCCTTGCCGAACGGGCCCTTGCCGACCATGCGTTCGCCCCATTGTGCATCATTCAGCTTGCCGTCCCGCAAAGATCTGATGGCGTTCAGCACTTTCCTGCGACGAGCCGGGAAATGAGTCTCCAACCAGTCGACGAACAGATCCCTTACCTCTCCGGGCAAACGCAACAATAAGTAACTTGCCAGAGAAGCGCCCGCGTCTCGACCAGACTCCAGGATGGTCTCCAGTTCATGGTCTGTAATGCCGGGGACGATTGGCGCGACCATGATCCGCACAGGAATCCCGGCCTCCGACAGGGAGCGGATTGTCCTGAGGCGCCGCGCCGGTGTGCAGGCCCTTGGCTCCATTGTGCGTGCAAGGCCCGGGTCCAGAGAGGTCACGGAGATGCCGACGGCGCAAAGGCCCCTGGCCGCCATTGGCGCCAGGATATCGATATCCCGCTCGATTAGCGAAGACTTGGTGACGATGACGAGCGGGTGATCGCAATCTGACAGCACACCCAGAATGTCGCGGGTAATCCGCCGCTCTCGTTCGATCGGCTGGTAAGGGTCCGTGTTCGTGCCCATGGCGACTGGCCGGCAGGCATACGAAGGCAGGGACAATTCCCGCCGAAGCAGCGCCGCCGCATCCGGCTTGGCGAACAATCGTGTTTCGAAATCCAGACCGGCCGACAGGCCCAGCCAAGCATGGGTAGGACGGGCAAAGCAATAGATGCAACCGTGTTCGCAACCCCTGTAGGGATTGATCGAGCGGTCGAAGCCCAGATCGGGAGACTGGTTTCGGGCTATGACTGTTCGGGCAGATTCGACTGTGACTGTGGTCGGTACCGCGACATCGTGGTGCATTTGCTGATCCGGGGCTTGCCAGCCGTCGAAAAACGGGTCGCGCCGCGTTTTTTCAAATCGATTCGGAGGATTGAACCCAGCGGCGCGGCCTCTGAACGCGCTGCTGCCCGGTCCATCGGCATCTGCCGAGCCCGGTTCGCTCCTTGGGATTTTCAGTATGTGCTCCATTCAGGGATAGTGGCCCGGCCGATTTCGGAAGTAAAGAACAAAAAAAGAACGATTGCTCCTGATCAGGCTTGCCTATCGACTCACGGTACGGCACACAAGGCGCGTGCTGAGCATTGTCATTCCTGCATTGAATGAAGGCGCGCGCCTTTCCGGGACGCTGGAAAGCGTAAGCGTGGCAACGCCGTGGCCTGTAGAGATTGTGGTCAGTGATGGCGGTTCTGTCGACAGCACGATGGAAATCGCCAGCGAACACGGCGCCTTGATGGTTTCCGGTCACCGGGGACGTGGGATGCAATTGGCGGCTGGCGCCGATCGGTCATCGGGCGACTGGCTTTTTTTTCTCCATGCCGACACAAGGTTGTCCGGTCGCTGGCCTGTCGAAGTCGACCGTTTCATCGGCCGGCCGGAAAACAGGCGCAAGGCCGCCTATTGTCGGTTCGCGCTGGATGATCAGGCGATGCAGGCCCGGAAACTGGAGCGGAGAGTGGCATGGCGCAGTCACCGCCTCGGTCTTCCCTATGGCGACCAGGGACTGCTCATCAGCCGGGGGTTTTATCGTATTTTGGGTGGTTTTCAGCCCTATCCCATCTTTGAAGACGTCGATCTTGTCCGACGCATCGGTCGCCATCGCCTGGTCCCGCTGCCGGTTCAGGCGACGACATCAGCCGACAGGTTTCGGCGGCACGGATACCGGCGCCGGTCGGTGTGCAATGTTACGCTGCTGACGCTGTATTTCCTCGGGATGCCGCCTTCCTTGCTGGCCAGGATTTACTGAGGTGGCGACGCGTCGACCCGTCGTGATCCTGTTCCTGAAGGCGCCGGTAATCGGTGCTGTGAAACGACGCCTTGCGGTGGATATCGGCGTTGTCGCTGCCTGGCGGTTCTATCGGCAAACGGTGCAGCGTGTGGGTGGAGACCTCGGGCGCTGCCCGGATTGGGACTTCGTTCTGGCAATCGCGCCAAACCGAAGCGGCCGTCAGATGAAGGCCGGGTTTCCGATGCTGTCCCATCTTCCATACCAGGAACAGGGACAGGGCAACATCGGAATCCGGATGGCCCGATGCCTGGATCGACATGCGCCGCGTCCGAGGCTGCTGATCGGTGGCGATATTCCGGATGTCACTGCAGAAACGGTTCGGGAGGCCTTTGCGAGACTGGCCCGTGCCGACCTGATTTTCGGACCGGCGGAAGACGGCGGATTCTGGGTGATCGGTCAGCGGGGTCCTGCCCGGGTCGGGCACCTTTTTGACAATGTCCCATGGTCCAGTTCGCAGACATTGTCTGCGACCCTGGCGAACGTGCCGAAAATCCGACAGGTCGCCTTGGCTTCGATGCTGATGGATATCGATACAGGCTGCGCCCTGGCAGCCTGGCGGCAATCCAGGGGCTAGCGGCCAGCGTGCTCTTGAAGGCGCGGCATCAGTTCTACGAAATTGCAGGGTCGGTAGCGGTTGTCCAACTGGTACTGCAGGATTTCATCCCAGCCGTCCTTGCAGGCGCCGGGCGAGCCCGGCAACGCAAATAGATAGGTGCCGCCGGCCACGCCGGCGACAGCGCGAGACTGGATGGTGGATGTCTTGATTTTCTGAAAGCTGATCCAACGAAACAATTCGCCGAACCCTTCGATCTTCTTCTCGATCACGCGCTCGAAAGCTTCGGGGGTGATATCCCGCCCGGTCACACCCGTGCCACCGGTCGAAATAACGACATCGACCGCAAGATCCATGATCCACTCTCGAAGCTGCCCGACAATCTCGTCGATTTCGTCTTTTACGATTCGGCGACCCGCCACAACGTGACCTGCGCCTTCGATTCTTTCGATCAGCGTATTGCCGGAACGATCATCTTTCAGTTCTCGCGTGTCGGAGACCGTCATGACGGCAATATGCACGGGCAGGAACGGGCGGGATTTGTCGATCTTGGTCATGGGCGCGAGAAGCAGGCGATTATCGGGTGGATTCTGTAGGACATGGATTGGTCAACGGCTTTTGCCAGGGTCCGAAAGCCGGGCACCCTGTTGATGGCGATGAATGCCCCGGCTCCCCTCGGCACCAGCGCCTTCGGCCTCGGCTGGTTGGCGGCCCCGGGAGGCTCGTGCGCACCCGCCCTTTCCGACAGAACGCAACGAAAGCGCGCCCGCAAAAACCCGAGCGCGATCGGCATCAAAATCCGCGCAGCATGGTGGGGCGATGCGGATCGGTGAATGCGCTCCCGGACATGCGACAATCGTGCCTTTGGCAAACCTTGCGAGCGAATTCCCGGTGTCCGTATCGAACGGTATCGGCAGAGAGGATCGCGTTACGGAACCGGGCCGCCCTCCTGTCATGCGTCCGTTCTCGCGACTTCCCTTGCAATCGGAGCATGCATTTCGTGGGCGTCAAGCTTGTCCCTGATGGCCATCAGGTCACGCCATGCATCGCGTTTTTTCAGCGGGCTGCGTAACAGATAGGCCGGATGAAACAGCGGCATGGCCGGAATCGGCGCGGCTTCCGCTTCCGCCATGGTCGGCGTGCGAAAATCGAACCACCGACCGCGCAGCCGGGTGATGCCTTCTGTTCTGTTCAGCATGGTCTTGGCTGACGGCCCGCCAAGAAAGACCAGAATCGACGGTTTCTTCAGCTCAATATGTCGCTCCAGAAAGGGTCGGCAGACAGCGGTTTCGCTTGCCGAAGGTTCACGATTGCCCGGCGGCCGCCAAAAGACGATGTTGGTGATGTACGCGTGTTCTCTTCGGTTCAGGCCGATGGCTGCCAGCATCTTGTCAAGCAACTGGCCGCTGGCCCCGACGAAAGGTTTTCCTTCCTTGTCCTCTTCCGCCCCCGGCGCTTCGCCGACCAGCATGACGGGGCCGTCTGGCGTACCGTCGGAGAAGACCGTATTCATGGCGGTATTTTTCAGGGGGCAGCCATCGAAGGCCCTGACGGCGGCTTCCAGCGCCTCCAGGGATTGGGCCGCCCGGGCCGTTTCCCGGGCTGTCGACACCGTTGTGTCCGTCGATACGAGCCGAGGAGGATTTCGCGGTCGGCTCTCGCGCGGAGCATCGAGGCCGGAGCCCGATTCCGGCGTCACCCCGTCTTGCCGGAATTTTTCGGCGGCGGGCGGGGGCAATGTCAGCCGGTTGACGGGCTGTTCACCGATCGCTTCGTCGGCACCGGCATCGATCTGGAGCGTCAACGCTGCGTGCAAGGCAGGCAAGGTCCCTTCACCCGGCGTCTGGCGATCGGGCATGGCGTCGAGGGCTCCTCTGCGCTATTTATCTCTCCTCGTGTGCACGATCTGCTCATGGCGACGCACACTTGATGAGTTTCAACGAAAGCCGCAGCGGTTACAACCCTTTGGCGGAACCGGCCTGCCGCCGCGCGGACAGTGGATGGGACAGATCGGCATGTCCGAAGACAGGATCACCCGGGAAGCGATGGAATACGATGTGGTGATTGTCGGTGCGGGTCCTTCTGGCCTGGCCGCTGGAATCCGCCTCAAGCAGCTGGCCGAGGAGCAAGGCGCAGAGATCAATGTCTGCATCCTCGAAAAGGGCTCGGAAGTAGGCGCCCATATACTCTCCGGCGCCGTGCTGGATCCCGGGGCGCTGAATGAGCTGCTACCGGACTGGAAGGAGCGCGGCGCGCCACTCAAAACACCAGTGACGGAAGATCGCTTCTTCATGCTATCGGAAAAGGGCGGCTTCAAGGTGCCAAACCTGATGCTGCCCAGATGTTTCATGAATCACGGCAATTACATCATCAGCCTCGGCAATCTGTGTCGCTGGCTGGCCGAACGAGCCGAGGCTCTGGGCGTGGAGATCTATCCTGGCTTTGCTGCCGCCGAGGTGCTGTACGACGATCGGGGGCAGGTTTACGGCGTTGCCACCGGTGACATGGGGGTCGGCCCTGATGGTGAGCAGACTGCCGGCTACACGCCGGGAATCGAGCTGCACGCAAGATATACCTTGTTTGCCGAAGGCTGCCGCGGTTCGCTGGGCAAGCAGTTGATCGGCAAATTCGGCTTGCGCGACCATGTTGATCCGCCGTCTTATGGAATCGGCATCAAGGAACTGTGGGAGATCGACCCCGCCAGGCACACGCCGGGTCTGGTAATGCACACTGCAGGCTGGCCGTTGGATCGGTCAACCTACGGCGGATCGTTCCTGTATCATTTCGACGACAACCTGGTTTCGATCGGCTTTGTTGTCGGTCTGGACTACAAGAACCCCTATCTCAGCCCCTACGAGGAATTTCAGCGTTACAAGCACCACCCCAAGGTCAAGGGGTTCCTGGAAGGCGGCCAACGGATTGCCTATGGCGCTCGGGCCATCTACTCTGGCGGACTCCAGACTCTCCCGAAGCTGACGTTCCCCGGTGGCTGTCTTGTTGGCGATAACGCCGGCATGCTGAACGCGCCTCGCATCAAGGGTACCCATACGTCGATGAAGTCTGGAATGCTGGCTGCCGAAGCGGCATTCGATGCCATCGCCAGTGGACGCTGCCACGATGAGTTGTCGGCCTATCCGGCCGCTTTCGACAAGAGCTGGGTCCGTGACGAGTTGTATCGTGCGCGCAACTTCAAACCGCTGATGAAGAAGGGCCTGTTCACCGGTTCTTTCCTGTTCGGGGTCGACCAGAACGTGTTCCGGGGCAAGGCGCCATGGACGTTGCGTGCGACGCAGCCGGACCATGAAGCAATTGAACCCAAGGAAAATCACTCACCGATCCTCTACCCGAAACCGGATGGCGTTATATCCTTTGACCGGCTGACCAACGTTTCGTTCAGCGCGACCAATCACGAAGAGAACCAGCCTGTTCACCTGGTTTTGAAAGATGCCGACATCGCAATAAGACACAATCTGGCCAGGTACGATGCGCCAGAACAACGCTATTGTCCTGCCGGCGTCTACGAGATCGTGCGCGAGGAAGACGGATCCAACCCGCGGCTACAGATCAATGCCCAGAACTGCGTGCATTGCAAGACCTGCGATATCAAGGACCCGACCCAGAACATCAATTGGGTCGTGCCGGAAGGTGGCGGTGGCCCGAACTATCCGAACATGTAGGGCGTTTCTGGTTTGCGTCTGGCTTGGCGGCGCGCTGGCGATCGCCTCGTGGTCCGCCGGATTCGGAGCATCGACCCAATTCGTTACCGATCGAGACAGGCATGACGGCGGGTATCCGCCGCCCAGCACCAGTTGGGGTGCGTATCTTTCAGCTCTTCATGCCGCCCGGCAAAAAGACTCGCCTCGGGCGTCGGCCTATTTCGTAACGGTTACACCGCTGATTCAAACGCACGAAGCGTTACTGATGCGCGCACTGCGGGCCCATATTCTTGCAGGCCGCATGCGGCGGGCGCTCGATCTGTCCAAACGGATCGTTGTGCTGGCGCCAGATCATTCCATGTCACGGCTGATGCTGGCACTGGATGCCGTCAGCCGAAGTAGCTATGCGGCCGCACGCAGCCATCTGGACCGGATGTCCGGCGAGACCGTCAACCGATTGTTGCTGCCACTGCTGCGGGCGTGGATTGTCCTTGGTCTGCACAACGACCCGGATCTGGCACTGAACGAACTCGCCGAGCTTCGAAATGAGTCGCGGTTGCGGCCCTTTTGGCTGATGCATACTGCCTTCTTGCTGGATGTTGGCGGCAAGCGGGAGCGTGCGGCAAGGGCATACGAGGATATGGACTCCTCGGCACCGGCAGCCTCGCTGCGCCTGACCGAAACATCGTCCAACTTCAAGGCGCGCGCCGGCGATCGCGTCGGTGCCATTCGGGATGTCGATCGCTATCTTGCTTCCAATCCCAGCTCCACAGTCATCCAGGTTCTCCGCGACCGATATCAATCCGGCGACACGATCAGGCCGTTGATCGGATCGCCGGCTGACGGTGTCGCCGAGGTGTTGCTGAACGTTGCCAGCGCATTGATGGATGCGGATCGGGCAGCCGATGCCCTGCCCCTTGCCCGTCTTGCCGTGTGGATGCGATCGCAGGATTCGGCTTCCTTGTTTCTGCTTGGCTCCGTGCTTGAACGAGACAGCCGTTATCATGAAGCCATCTCTGCATTCAGGCGGCTGAGGCCAGCTGCCATTTACAACTGGGAAGCACGAAAGTCCGCCGTTGTCGCCATGGTGTCGCTGGAAGATTTCAAACCTGCGCTTGCAATTCTCGAAAACATGGCTGTCGAAAAACCCGATCGGTACGATGCGCTATGGCTTCTGGGAAATGTCTATCGGAACCGATCGGAATTTGAACTGGCTGTGGAAGCCTACGACCGGGCCGTAGGGCGGATTGCGAAGATCAATCGTCGGCACTGGAGCCTGCTCTATGTCCGTGGCATTGCGCTGGAGCGGTCAAAGCAGTGGAAGCGCGCCGAGGCGGATTTCCTTCGGGCGTTGAGGCTCAATCCGGGGCAGGCCGACGTATTGAACTATCTGGCTTATTCCTGGGTCGAGCGCGGTGAGAATCTTGAGAGAGCCCGCAAGATGCTGGCGACGGCCGTCAGCAAGCGGCCGAGTGATGGTTATATCATCGATTCGGTTGGCTGGGTCGAATACCGACTTGGTAATTTCGAAGCGGCAGTTCGTCACCTGGAGCGGGCGACGGAATTGTCGCCGCACGATCCGACGATCAACGATCATCTTGGCGACGCTTACTGGCGCGTCGGACGCCGGCACGAGGCGCGTTTTCAATGGCGACGCGCCTTGTCTCTGAATCCGGAGAAGGCGGACCGACCGAGTATCGAAAAGAAGCTTCGTGAAGGAATGCTGCCGTTCAAGCCGATCAATCAATAACAGCCAGAGGCTCGGGCGCCATCTTGCCGGATATTCCAGAACCGTTGACCGAACTTGCTCGAGCCAAGATAAACCTCTGGCTGCGCGTCACTGGCCGCCGGCCTGACGGCTATCATGAACTGAGCAGTCTGGTCGCCTTCGCTTCGGTTGGAGATTGCCTGTCCGTGCATCCGTCCCGATCCTTCAGCCTGACCGCAACAGGGCGATTTGCCGCCGATCTTGGCGCAGTGTCTGACAATTTGATCTTGCAGGCCGCACAGGCGTTGGCGGACATGGAGGGTGTCCGCGCGGGCGCAGCATTCAGATTGATCAAGAATTTGCCGGTATCTTCCGGCATCGGCGGCGGCTCAGCGGATGCGGCCGCCGCTCTTCGTCTGTGCCGGACGCTCTGGTCGTTACGTACGAGCTCCGGTGCGATGCGCGCGGTGGCGCTGCGAGTAGGGGCCGATGTGCCGGTATGCCTGAGCAGTCAGACAGTTCACATGACCGGTATCGGAGAGCATCTGGAAGTATTGCGTCTGCCGCCGGCGGCTACTCCCGCCCTCTTGGTGAACCCGGGCGTTCCCATATCGACCGCCGCCGTCTTCAGGGAGCTTGACGGCAAGTATTCGTTGCCTGCAGAAATGTCGACAGGAACCGACCTGATCACGCTCGTTGCCGATAACAGGAACGACCTTGAGGTGCCTGCGCGCCGCGTGGCGCCAGCAATTGAAGCGGTTCTCGATGCGATTGCCGGAGCCGGCGGCTGCCATCTCGCCCGCATGTCGGGCAGTGGCGCGACATGCTTCGGGTTGTTTGCCTCCGATACCGATGCAGAGCAGGCAGCCGTCGGCATCGCGACTGCGTATCCAGACTGGTGGGTTGCGCCCTGCCGGATCGGCTAGTCATTGGCCAGGTTTCTTCTGGCGAGTATCCTGTCCTCATGCCTTGCCAGTGAAATTCGTTTTCCGCTTTTTGACAAAGGCGCTGACGCCTTCGGCAAAATCCGGCTCCACGGCGCAGGCGGAGAAACTCTCCGCCTCCAGTTGGAGCTGGCGTTCCAGCGGATTGTCCAGCGATCGTTGCAGCAGCGCTTTCGTTCGACCGAATGCCACGGTCGGGCCCGCGGCCAGCCGGGTGGCCAGTTTTTCGGTTTCGGCTTCAAGATCGCTTGCTGGGACGACCCAGTTCACCAAGCCGTATTCCTTTGCTTTCACCGCGTCGAAACGATCGCTCAACAACGCCAGTTCCGTTGCCTTTTTCAGACCGACCAACCGCGGGAGAGCATAAGTCGAGCCGCCATCCGGACTGGTGCCGATCAGCGTGTAGGCCAACGTGTAATAGCTGTCATCGGACGCAATGGCCAGGTCCGCCGCGCACATGAAGCTTAAGCCGAACCCGGCGCAAGCCCCGCTGACTGACGCGACCACCGGCTTCGGCATTCTTCGGATCGCGATGATCAAGCCGTGCACCTGATGAATGAACGTCTCGAAGGCGACCAGATTGTCCTGGCGCGATTGCTCCAACATGCCGTGGAAGGTCTTGAGGTCCCCGCCGGCCATGAAATGCGCGCCGCCGCGCACCACGACACACAGGACATCTTCGTCATATTCCAGCGGCTTGATGACCTTGACCAGAGCGTCTGTCATTTCGGCATTCAGGGCGTTCAGCGCCTCCGGCCGATTCATCGTTACCCAGGCGATGCCTTCGCGCAGGTCCAATTCGACGATGTTGTCATGCATGGCTTGAGGCTCCCTGGTCGTCATGCCGCGCAAAGAAATCGGCGCAGGCCTGACCGATTTCTGTCGGCGAATCTTCCTGGACAAAGTGCAGCCCCTTGACAGTGATTTCTTCCTGATTGGCCCATGTCCGACAGAATTCGCGCTGTGTACCCACCAGGATGCTGCCGGGCTCGGCATTGACGAACAGCTTGGGTATTGGGCTGGTCCTTAACGTTTCGCCATAGGCGGCAACCAGAGCGGCGATGTCGGCCGGCTCGCCGTCGATAGGGATCTGTCGCGGCCAGGAAAGCATTGGCCGGCGCACTTCGCCGCCATCGACATAGGGTTTGCGATAGGTATCCATCTCTTCGTCCGTCAGATCTCGCATGATGGCATTTGGCAAAATGCCCTCAATGAACATGTTGCGGTTCAGGATCAGTTCCTCGCCCTTGTCTGATCTCAGGCCCCGGAATATCCCACGGGCATTATCCGGCCAGTCGACCCAGCCTACCGGGCATACGATGGTTTCCATATAGACGATCCCGGCCACGCGTTCGCGGTTTCGAGTGGCCCAATGGAAACCCAGCGCGCCGCCCCAGTCGTGAACGACCAGCAGCACTTTGTTTTCTCGCAGAACGGTATCGAACCAGGCGTCCAGATAGCGTGCGTGTTCTGCGAATGTATAGATGCCCGAAGGATTCTTTCCGGAGCACCCCATGCCGATCAGATCCGGCGCCAGGCAGCGGTGGCGATCCGTTAATTCGGCGATGATGTTGCGCCAGAGATATGACGATGTCGGGTTGCCATGAAGCAGGACAACCGGCGGGCCACTGCCTGTATCAACGTAGTTCATGGTCGAATCCAGCACTGAGATGTCAAGGCGCGGATGTGAATCCACGGCGGAGATAGACTGGTTCATGGAGATTATCCGAAACGGGATGGGACATGGCCGCTGGCCAGCTGGCCTGACGACCAAGTTGCACTATAAGCATGTTCGGCCGTGAAAACAGTCCTCGGAAGAAACAGCCGCCAAATGTCCTCTCGGGCGCCTGTCATCGTATGGTTTCGACAAGACTTGCGCTTGGCGGACAACCCGGCGCTGACTGCAGCGGCGAACACCGGGCGCCCGCTCCTGCCAGTCTACATTTTGGACCGGCAGTTGCCCGGCGCATGGACGCCTGGCGGGGCTTCGCTGTGGTGGCTGCATCACAGTCTGAACCGGCTGGAAATCGCTCTTCATGCATTGGGGCTGCCCCTGATCCTGCGTCGCGGCGCAGCCGATCAGATCATGCTGGATCTCGCGACCGCATGCGGTGCGGCGATGGTGGTGTGGAACCGCTGCTACGAGCCTTGGGCGGTGGACCGGGATACCAGATTGAAGTCGCAGCTTTTGGGGGCCGGCATCGCGGTGGAAAGCCATAATGGCGCGCTATTGTTCGAGCCGTGGACTGTCCGCACGAAATCCGGTGACCCCTACCGTGTGTTCAGCCCGTTCTGGCGGGCCTGTCAACGGATCGCCCCGCCCGGTGCACTGCTGGGCGTGCCTCCCCGCTGCCACACGCTTGGCGAACTGCCTTCGCGCGACAAGCTGCACACGTGGGCTTTGCTGCCGTCGGCCCCGGACTGGGCCGGCGGATTGCGCGAAGCCTGGACGCCGGGCGAAGCGGCAGCCCGTGCCCGACTTGCTGTCTTTATCGATCGCATCCTGGACGATTACGCCCGCGACCGTGAGCGTCCCTGCATCGACGGCTCCTCGCGACTGTCCCCCCACCTGCACTTTGGCGAGATCAGTCCGCGCCAGATATGGCATGCGGTACACGCACGGCTGGCGCAGGCCGGGGAAGCTGCCGCGGCAGAAAAAGCCGCCGCGAAGTTTCTTTCCGAGGTCGGATGGCGGGAATTTTCCTACCACTTGCTGTTTCAGTTCCCGCATTTGCCGGTCCGGTCCCTGCAACCCGCATTTGCCAGTTTTCCCTGGAAGTCCGATCCTGTCGCGTATCGGCAGTGGTGCCGGGGCCTTACCGGTTATCCCATTGTGGACGCCGGCATGCGCCAGCTCTGGCGTACCGGGTGGATGCATAACAGGGTCCGCATGATCGCAGCATCTTTCTTGGTCAAGGACCTGCTCATCCCTTGGCAGGATGGGGCACGCTGGTTTTGGGACACGCTCGTCGACGCCGACCTGGCGAATAACAGCGCCGGGTGGCAATGGGTAGCCGGCTGTGGTGCGGATGCTGCACCTTATTTCAGGATATTCAATCCGGTGACCCAAGGCGAACGATTCGATCCTGGCGGTGATTATGTTCGCGCCTTCGTCCCGGAGCTCGCCAAAATGCCGGACAAATGGCTGCATCGGCCATGGGAAGCGCCGCCCGATGTGCTGGCCGCCGCGAACGTGCGGTTGGGCGAGACCTATCCGGAGCCGATGGTCGATCACGCCCATGCTCGCAAGCGGGCGCTTGAAGGTTACCAGCAGATCAGGACAGCCGGGTGAACGCTCAACAGAAAGTTTATGGAAATCACACACCATCGCGCAGGTTCTGCCTGTGCCTGTCCCGATTGGCCACAGTGACAGGGAGGCGTGGGTCCAAAGCCCTGTTTCACAGTGGAAGTGGGGCCTTATTCTGACAGGACTGCCAGAGTCTCGGCGATTTCATTCAACTCTGAAACACTACATGTTGTCCTGCTGTGTCCGTCCAGACTGTCGATATCCCCGTTTGTCAAATCGACAAGAGCAAGGAAAGGGCCCCGAATATCACGGCCAGCCATGTCACACCGAAGAACAGGGACCGAACGAGCGTCCCCCCATCGTTCCCCCTGAAACCGCACAGGCCGAACAGATCTCCAGTCAGCAATGCCCGTAACGGGTCGCGGTCATCGTTCTTGCTTCATGCCGCAGTCTTCTCGTCAGGTTCCGACAGATCAAACGTTCAACGATCATTCTGGTTGCCTCAACCATCCGGTCAATGGTTTTGCGGCATTGACACACGACTCCCGCCGTAGCGATGTGCAATCGGATACAGCCGGGTTCCCCGATTGTGCCAATTACCGGTTCGTGAACTCAGGTTCGCGCTTCTCGACAAAGGCGGCCATGCCCTCCGACCGGTTTTCAGTGGCAAAGGCGGCGTGAAAAGTTCGGCGCTCAAACAGGACGCCTTCTCGAAGGGTGGTTTCATAGGCCCGGTCGACGGCTTCCTTGGTCATATAGACGGCAGTGCGGGACAACTTGGCGATTGTCTCTGCGGTCTTGACGGCTTCGTTGACCAGGTTGTCTGCCGGTACAATCCGGCTGACCAGGCCAGAGCGCTCAGCCTCCTCGGCGTCCATCATGCGGCCTGTCAGGCACATCTCCATGGCCTTGGACTTGCCGACAAATCGCGTCAGCCGCTGAGTGCCGCCAGCGCCTGGCGTGATGCCCAGATTGATTTCCGGCTGACCAAACCTGGCGTTCTCCGCTGCGAGAATGAAGTCGCACATCATGGCCATCTCGCATCCGCCGCCAAGCGCATACCCGGCAACCGCCGCGATCACCGGCTTGCGGACGGTGGTGACGATTTCCCAGCCGTTCGTGATGAAATCTTCCAGATACACGTCCTGAAAGGATTTTTCCTGCATCTCCTTGATGTCGGCACCGGCGGCAAAGGCTTTCTGACTTCCGGTGATGACGATGGCGCCGATCGCGTCATCACCCTGCGCCTTGTTCAACGCGTCGCCGATTTCGGCGACCAGGGGAGAACTCAAGGCGTTCATTGCCTTCGGCCGGTTCAGCGTAATCAATTCTACCAGACCACGCGTCTCGCAGATGATGTTTTCATAAGCCATTTGGTTTCTCCGCTGATCTTCCAGTCGAGTAGCGCGTCATGGCGATGTCTGGAATGTTCGTCTTATTGATGGTCAAGATTGTGCCGATTCGGCAGACGCCGCACCTGTTTTCCTGTGCCGACGAACATGTTTCGGCCGGAGAAGTGATGCCGTCTCAGAGTCGCATTTCTAGCCTACCGCTGGCGTCTCGGACAATAGAAAGTAGAGCGGTTTGATTGCACGATCTTCTTGATTCCACCTGTCTCGGCTATCGGGCAGTCACAATTGGGGCAGGCCTTGCCCTCTTTGCCATACACCGTCCATTGATGCTGGAAATAGCCGAGTTCGCCGGTCGGCTGGACGTAATCACGCAGGCTCGACCCGCCGGCCGATATGGCATTTTCCAAGACCCGCTTGATTGCTGCGGCCAACCTCTCGGCCTGACGCGCCGAAACGTTTGCTGCCAGCCTTCTGGGTGACAGGCCCGCCATGAACAATGCCTCGCTGACATAAATGTTGCCCAGGCCGGCTACGGTTCTCTGGTCCAACAGAGCGGCTTTCAACGGCGATCTCCGTCCTTTCAGCCGCTTGGCCAGTGCCGGGCCGTTGAAGGCGTTGCTCAAAGGCTCCGGGCCGGCGCCAGCGAACAGCGGATTCCGATCCAGGGAGTCGACATGGCCCAGTGTCACGAGGCCGAAGCGTCGGGCATCGTTCAAGCGTATCGTATCGCCCCGATCGGTCTTCCAGACGACATGATCATGCGTCAGCAGATCCGGATCGCCCGGGTCGATATACATCCGGCCGGACATGCCCAGATGGATGATCAGCAGCATGCCATCTATCATTTCCACCAGAATGTACTTGGCCCGGCGGCGCACCACGCGCACTTGTTTGCCCGTCAACTGCTGCGACAGGTCTGGCGGCACCGGAATGCGCAGATCCGGTCTTCGGGCTTCGACACGAACCAGCCGCGCGCCTTCCAATACAGGCTGTAGGCCGCGGACAACTGTTTCGACCTCCGGCAGCTCAGGCATCAATCGATCACCAGCCCGCCAGAGATATTCAGGCATGCGCCGGTAACGCTGGCTGCGTGATCGGCACACAACCAGGCGACCGCGGCCGCAATTTCCGCCGTACTCGACAGGCGACCTTCAAACATCTTTTCCTTTAGTGCGCTCCGGCGGTCTTCGGACAGGCGGTCCAGCATCGGCGTATCGACCGGGCCAGGTGCGAGGCAATTGACCCGAACACCTTCTGCCGCCCACTCTCGGGCCAAGTATCGCGAAAGATTGAGCACCCCGGCCTTCGCCGCTGCGTAGGCCGGGCCCGACAAGACATTACCACCATTCCGCGCGTTGGTTGACGCGATAAACACTACGCTGGCTCCCGGCTTTCGCAGTCGCGTGAAGGCTTCTTTCGCGACGAGGAACGCGGAAGTCAGATTGATCGCCAGCAACTGATCCCAGTCGTCGCGGGCAACATCAGCCAAGGGCCCGCTACCCGTTGCCCCCACCGCGTGAACGAGAAAGTCGATGGCGCCATACCGATGCGCCACCGCGCCGACAGTCGCCTTGATCTGTCGTTCGTCGGTGCAGTCCGTTTTCAAGGGCCAATACCCTTCTTCGGGGTCGTCCAGATTGACGATGTCGGCAGCCGCCACCTGAACGTCTGCTTGCCGAAACAGATCGATGGTCGCCCGGCCGATGCCACCGCCGCCGCCGGTCACCAAAGCAGTTTTGCCGGCTGCGCCCGACAAGAGAGCGATATCATTCGTCATCGTGTTGTCCTGGCACAACGCTCGGGTGAGCGCCATGCGAATCCGCGCTTGGACGTGACGATCCCGACATCTTGGACAAGAACCACCAAGTGCTCCCGGTTAGGCCATGAACAAACAACAGGAATCTCGCGAAAGCGGCTTTGACGCCGTCCCGGCGCTTCCGTAGCGCGCCGCAAGGTGCCTGATGCTTGGGCGCGCCTGTTGCAGCAGGCGCGCGGTCGGCCACAAGGCCACCTCGGACACCCCACGCCGGGCCGCATCTGCGCGGTTCGCAAATCGGTCGAGGCGGCCCGGGCCGGTGTGCAATCGGTTCCGCGGCGCAAGGACAGCGAGGTCAAGCCCGAAACCCCGTCCATGTGGGCAATCTGATGGTCTTCGGCGCCTTCCCCGAGGACGGCTTCGACGCCGACCGCGAAACTGGTGCCAGGTTCATCGCGCAAATGTACTCCGCAGCCCGGAGCGAGAGGAATGCCGTGCTGTTTCATCCGAAAAGCAAAGAGTCGCCCGACAGGGTTCGAGATCAATCCCGAATTGAAAATCAGACGTCGCCCGCCAGGTGGCATGCACATAGCCGATTGCCGTGCGTGGCAAGGTCTGGACGTTCAATGCTGCAACGCTCGACGGCAATGGCACAGCGCGGATGGAAGGGACAGCCGGTCGGTGGGTCGATCGGATTCGGGAAGTCCCATCTGGCATCGATCTCCGGGAGCCCCAGTCCGGGAAAGGTCGGAAGTGCTGCAGCGAGCAGGGCTTGTGTGTAAGGGTGGGCGGCGCGCTCAAACAGGGCTTCCGTGTCCGCCTCTTCGACCACGCGTCCGAGATACATCACGACCACTCGGTCGGCCATGTGGCGTATGACCGAGAGATCATGGCTGACAATCAGATAGGACAGATTGAGTTCCGTCCGCAAGTCCTGAAGCAGGTTCAGGATTTGCGATTGTACGGATACGTCCAGCGCCGAGGTTGGTTCGTCGCAGATCAACACGCGGGGTCGCGAGATCAGAGCGCGTGCGATCGCAACCCTTTGGCGCTGCCCGCCCGACATCTGACTGGGATAGGCGTTCGCCGCGTGCTGCGGCAGTCCGACATGGTCGATAATTTCCCGAACGCGTCGGTCGCGTTCGGCCGGGGCGACACCGGCCAGATCCAGCGGCAGACCGACGATGCGGGATACTGTCTTGCGAGGATTGAGCGATGAATATGGATCCTGAAACACCGGCTGGACCAATTGCGCGCGCCGGGTCGGAGATACCTGTCGAAGATCGTGCCCGGAAATCGTCACGTCGCCGGCGCTCGGGTCGAGGAGGCCCAGAAGGATTTTTGCCAGCGTGCTCTTGCCGCAACCCGATTCGCCAACCAGGCCGACGGCTTCACCCTCTCCGATATGAAGCGAAACGTCGAAAAGAGCGTGCAGCGGCAGCCGTTTGCCGAACAGGCCCTGCTTGACCGCATAGGTCTTGCGGACGTTCGAAAGCGAGAGCAGGACCTGCGGCTCCATATCAGTTACCTGTTGCGCCGACCGGGCGGCTTGCGATCGTGCATCGCCAGCTATGGCCGCCGAGGTCTCTGTGGACGGGGATGTCGTCGCGACAGGGATCGGTTGCATGAGGGCATCGGGTTCGGAAGGCGCAGCCTCTCAAGTCTCCGATCAGGGAAGGAACCACGCCCGGAATCTGCCCGAGGCGCCCGCTTCTCGATGCGTCGGGCATGCAGGAGAGCAGGCCCGCCGTGTAGGGATGTCTGGGCGCCGAGAAGATGGCGTGAGTCGAGCCGGCCTCGACAACGTTTCCGGCATACATGACGGCAACCCGGTCCGCCATTTGCGCGATCACGCCGAGATCGTGCGTGATGATGATGACACCTGCCGACATTTCCTCCTGGATATCCTTGATCAGGCGCAAAATCTGCGCCTGGACGGTCACGTCGAGGGCGGTCGTCGGTTCGTCGGCGATGATCAGCTCGGGCTCGCACATCAGTGCCATCGAGATCACGATTCGCTGTCGAAGACCTCCCGACAGCTGATGCGGGTACTGGGACAGACGATTCCGGGCTGCGGTGATTCCGGTCCGGTTGAGAAGATGGACAGCCCGTTCCTCGGCCTCCTTGCGCGTCGCGTGCCGATGATGCAGGTAGCCTTCCATCAGCTGGTTGCCGATCGTATAGCTTGGATTGAGCGCGGTCATGGGATCCTGGAAGATCATGCCGATCCGGTTGCCGCGGATTGCGCGCAACTCCGCAGCGCTGGCGCGCGCAAGATCGCGCTCGAGAAACTCGATCTTGTCAGCGGATCGGCGCGCCGACTTGGGCAGGAGCCCGAGCAACCCCATGGCAGTCAGCGACTTGCCGCAGCCGGACTCGCCGACGATGCCGAGCACTTCTCCTTTCCGGATATCGAGATCGACGCCGCGCACGGCTTGCAGGATGCCGTTTTGCGTTGCGATGCTGATATGCAGGTTCTCGACCCTCAGCAGCGTCATGCTCTGCCTTCCGGCGCGGAGATGTCCCGCAAGCCGTCACCGAGCAGGTTGATCGAGAGAACCAGAATCAGAAGGGCGACGCCAGGGATCATGATCAACCAGGGTTCGAAGAGAAGGAAGTCCTTGCCCTCGGCGATCATCAGCCCCCACGACGGCAGCGGCGGCTGAACGCCCAGCCCGAGAAACGAGAGGGCCGCTTCCAGCAGGATCGCGTGCGCCATCTCCAGCGTGGCGACCACGATCAGAGCGTCCATGATGTTCGGCAGGACCTCCGTCACAATGATTCGCCAGCGCGGCATGCCAAGCGCCCGGGCGGACAGGAGATAGTCCGCATCGCGGAGTTGCATTGTCGTCGAGCGCGCCACGACCGCGAACCTGTCCCAGAGCAACAGGCCGAGAATCAGGATCACGATCACCAGCGATGACCCGAGCAATGCTGCTGTCGCCAGCGCGATCAGGACGATCGGCATGGACAGGCGCGTGGTGATCAGAAACGTGATGATAAGATCGAGTCGTCCTCCGAAATATCCCGCGACAACGCCAAGAGTCGTGCCGATGACGCCGGAGATGATCATCGCCGTGAAGCCGATGAGAAGGGAAAACCGGGCACCGTAAAGCAGCCGACTGAGATAGTCGCGTCCGAGCTGGTCGGTGCCGAGTGGATGGCCCCATGCGCCGCGGTCCATCCAGACCGGAGGCTGCAGCCGGCTCAGCAGTTGCTGGGCGTAGGGATCGTGCGGCGACAGCAGCGGCGCGAACAATGCCAGCGCCGTTATTGCCAGGATTGTCCCGAGGCCGAACAGGAAACCACGATGCTTCCTGGCTCTGCGAAAGAGAATCTGTCGGGGCGTGAGCGGCGCCACATCCTCCAGATCGTACAAGAAATCCGGCATTGCGGGCGCGGGGTGCAGTTCGTTCATGCAATGCGGATCCGCGGATCCAGCCAGGCATTGATGAGGTCGGCCGCCAGGTTGAGCCCGACATAGATGAGGGACAACACAAGAACGATCGCCTGGACGGTGGGCAGGTCGGCCCGGGAGATGCTCTCCCACGCAAGTTGGCCGATCCCGTGCAACGCGAAGATGCTTTCAATGATGATCGAGCCGCCGAGCATGTAGCCGAACTGGACCGACGCGATACTGACAACCGGCAGGATCGCGTTGCGCATGGCGTGCTTGAACAGGATATTCCGCGCCGGAATGCCCTTTGCATGCGCGGTACGGATGTAATCGGCGCCAAGCACCTCAAGCATTCCGGAGCGGGTGAGCCGCATGATCGCCGGGGTCGCGTAGTAGCCGAGAACAACCGTCGGCATGATGAAGTTCCGCCACTCCGTATTGCCGGATGCCGGAAGGAGCGGATACCAGACCGCCAGAATGACGATGAGCATCAGCGCGAACCAGAAGTTCGGCATCGCTTGTCCGAGTACGGACAGGGTCAGGGCGAAACGGTCGACAATGCTGTTCGGATAGACCGCTGCCAGCATCCCGAGCGGAACCGCCAGCAGGATCGAGAAGAGAAGCGCCGCAAGTCCGAGACCGAGTGTCACCGGAAGGCGTTCCGAAATCAGCAGCGAGACCGGCTTGGCAAAATAGGAACTCTCACCGAAATCTCCGGACAGCGCGCCGCCGAGCCAGGAAAGATACTGTTCGGCGATCGGTCGATCAAAACCGAACCTCTTGCGAATGAACTCGATATCGGCGGCCGTGGCGCCTTCGCCGGCCATGGCGATCGCGGGATCGCCGGCGGCGCGTAGCATGAAGAAGCTGAACAATGAGACGACAAGTGCGACCAGAATCGCCAGCCCCATTCGCTTCAGCAGGAAGACGTTCACGAATCTCGCCGCAGATTGCCGCCCGGAGAGTCGCCGACGGTGGCCATTGACACCGCCGGCGATCTCCGGGAGCTTCGCAAAATCATCGGCGGCGGCTGATGATCATTTCCAGCCAGCCGCGAAAAAACGGGGGATTTCGTCAGGGGTGGGCGTGAAGTCGAGCTTGTCGCTGAAAGCATAGTTGACGTTGTAGGTGAACAGCGGCACCCAGTAGGCATTCGCCGCGATGGTCTTGAGGGCGCGGGAATAGGCCGCCTTGCGCACCTCGCGGTCGACCGAACCGTCACCCAGTTCGAGATCGGCAATCAGCTTCTTGTTGCGGGCGTAGTCGTCCCGCGTTCCCTTGAAGAAATGGCTGGTGATGGCCGATACGTCGTTGAACGAGTAGCTGCCCCAGGTCATGAAGTTGAAGTCGATCTTGCCGGCATAGACCTTGTCGCGCAGGGCTGCGTATTTGAGGTAGACGAGATTGGTCTTGATGCCCACAGCTTGCAGAAAGCCCATGATGGCTTCTGCGTAAGGCCGGTTCCGATAAGCGTGGAAGTCGATCGTGAAACCGTCGGGGTAGCCGGCTTGTGCGAGAAGCCGCTTCGCCTTGTCGGGATCGTATTCGTATTTTGTGACGTCCTGTTCGCACCCGAACTGGTCCGGATGGCAGGCCGAATGAACCACGACGGAGCTGCCTCCGACCAGTTTTGTGACAATCGCGGTGCGGTCTATCGCATGCGCGATCGCCTTGCGCACGAGCGGATTGTTGACCGGAGAGTTGTTGCCGGTTCGGTTGGAACTGTCGAAAGACAGGTAGCCGACACGGAGCGTCTGCTCGTTGACGACCTGAATTCCGGGCCTTCCGGCGAGGCGTTCGGCCTGGTCCGCGGGCACTTTCCATATCCAGTCGATCGTGCCGGAAAACAGTTCGGTGATCTGCGTGTTCCGGTCGGGGATCGTGCGCTGAACGATTTTGGAGATTTTCGGCTTGCCTTTCGGGCTGCCGTCAAAATAGCTGTCGTTCCTCTCGAAGCTGATCGATTCGCCCGGCTTGAAACCAACCACCCTGTACGGACCGGTACCGACCGGCTTGGCGCCCATGCCCTTCGGGCCGACCTTGGCGTAGTATTCGTTGGGATAGATCAGCAGCGGGCCGGCCAGAAACTCGAGCGCCGTCGGCGTGGGCTGCTTCATCGTGAGGCGGACCTTGTAGTCGCCGAGTTTCTCGACCGACTTGATCCACTTGACATTTCTTTGCGTCAGGACGCCGTTCTCCGGGTTGGAGACGTAGGTCAGGGTATAGACAACGTCATCTGCATCGAAGCGTTCGCCATTGTGAAAGACGATGCCCTGGCGCAGTTCGAACTCCATCGTCGTCGGGCTGACGAAACGGAAGGACTTGGCGAGCAGGGGTTTGAATTCGAGGGATTTCGGATCCTTGTAAAGCAGGGAATCCCAGACCAGCCGGCCGACCACGATTCCTTCGCGCAATACGTTGTAATAGCGATCCAGTGTCGCCAGTTCGCCGCCCCAAGCGATCCTGAGGGTATCGTCGTTGGGGCCGGCATTCGCTGTTCCGACGTTCAACGCCAGCGCCATGGCGATGCCAAGTGCGTATTTCCTCATGTCTATCCTCCGTAGATTTGGTCGTTGAGTCTCAGCAGAGACCAGTCGTGGCTCTCGAATTGAGCTTTCAGGAGCCGTTCGAGTTCGATCCGCCGTTCTTCGGTCATCCGCGCTTCGTTTGTTGCGAGAGAGATGGCCGCCACCGGCGGTTCCGAGGGTGGGCCGACAGTCATCCCCACGGCTCGCACGCCGGTTTTCAGGCGACCGTCGTTGAAGGAGAAACCGCGGCGCCTTGAGTCTTCTACCCAACGACGGATTTCGTCGACCGGCGCGTCGAAATAGTCGCCATAGAATTTGACATTACTCCTGAGCATCTTTTCGACGAAGCGATTCGATTGAGCGGCAAGAAGGGCCAGTCCTCCGGCGCCCACGCCCAGCGGTCGCCGCGATCCTTCGGTCAGGGTGAGAGAGGGTATCTCGCTTTCTCCGTCGATTCGCTGCAGGCAAAGGCTGTCTGCCCCCGACCGGACGAACAGAAACACTGTCTCTCCAGACAATTTCTTCAGATTTTTCAGATGGATAACAAGATGCTCGCGCACCGCAAAGTCATGAGCGGCGTTTCCGAGCGAATAGAGTTCAAGGCCGAGATGATATTTTTTCGAATACGGGTCGATTGTAAGAATATTTTCGCTCAACAGCACCTGAAGGAGACGATACGTCGTTGCCGGCGTCAGGTCAAGCTCGTCGCACAGCGCCGTTACCGTAACGCCAGTGCTGTGATGCCTGGCTACGCCGCGGAGAACGGCGATCGCCCGATAGACACTCTGCGAACCCTTCACGGTCCTCGCCGGGTACTCGCCTCTCCCGACCGGCTTGATTAACGAACCCAAGTCTGCATGCGATACAATCATATTATGAAAAAATCAGCCCATATCATGAGAGTCAAGGAGAATGATACATTGTATCTGTACCCGTCCGGCTCGCCGTATCATTCGGCGCCGTGCGGTCTTCGCAGCGGCGAGGAAGTGCCCCGGTCCGGTCCGCCTGCCTGCATCTCCTTCACCCCCTCGAACGCCTGTGGCAGGCTCCCGGTCGTTGCAGCCTGCCGTGGCATCGGGGTGCTCCTGCTCTGTCGCTGTTGCTTCACCACAGGGAGGACCCCGCTCCCGACCGACACATGAATCCTTGCGTCACCCATCGCCGTCTTGGCCTTGACGGGTGTCTCCGTCCGTGTCAGGCTTTGGCGCATCTCTCACCGGGGCCTCTCACCGGGGCCTCTCACCGGGGCCTCTCACCGGGGCCTCTCACCGGGGCCTCTCACCGGGGCCTCTCACCGGGGCCTCTCACCGGGGCCTCTCACCGGGGCCTCTCGATGAAGCAAAAGGAGGCCCTGTCCATGTTCACTCACACCATCCGAATGTTCCCGGTCTGCGCCGCGCTGGCTGCCTTGGGAGCGTTGACGACCCCGGCCATGGCCAACACGACCAGCGGAATGATTGACGGCAACTATGCCAGGCAATTGCCGGCCTACCACCTGCGCTCCTCGACCGGCTACACCCGCATCTGCATCCAGATCACGGGCAGCGGTTCCACCGCAACGGGAACGATCAAGGCCCGCACGCACGGGGGCACATGGGAAACTCTCCTCACCAGTCCAGCACTCACCTTGAACCGAGGGGCGCGGGGGAACTTGACTAACATGTTTGAAGGTCAGACACTGAACCAGCGGTTTAACCCGCGGCTCCCGGGCGGCAACGAAAATTGCATGTGGGGATCGCCCGGAAGAACGAGGACAATTTTTGGCGTTGAAGTCGATCTCGCCGACTGGGGCACGCGACCCACGAACTGGTGCGGCACAAATCGAACCTTCGATCAGAACGGCTGGGAGGGCAGTCTCACCCAAGGGAACCGGCTGCGCGTCGCGGTCAACAACCATGTCCTGAAGATGCAGGGGAAGTATCCCATGGATCACGGGAGCACCTGCCCGTGACGCAGTCAGATCAGACGCGCATGAGGGGGCAGGCTGCCCCATGTCAACACACCAATGACCTGATTTGCGAAAATTCATGGAATCCCAGCTCCGACTGGTCATCAGGGAACCTGTGGACCGATGTCCGGCTTGACGGGCGGACCTGCGTCGCCATAGAGATCCGGGAGCGACAGTCGATCCCGAAAATGGGCCGCAACCTTTATTCCGGATAGACTATATGAAAGACCTCTGCATGATCACCTGATTTTCCTGTGGTGTGTCGGCCCGGGACCTGCACCGAGGGCGAACGCTGGCAGGGCCACTCACCCCCGGCCCGACCGGCGCCATTCCGCATGCTTTCCGGAACCACCGAAGCCGCGCACGCCGCATCGCCTGTATCCCGAACCGGTCAGACTGCCGAGATCCGGCCTTCTTCCACGGCATGACAGGCGACTGCCGTCTCGTTGACGGGCAGCAGTTCCGGCCGCTCGGCTCGACACCGGTCATCGACATGCGGGCAGCGTGGATGAAAGGCGCACCCCGAGGGCGGATCGATCGGGCTCGGGACCTCGCCGGCAACCGGTTCGCGGTCCCGGTCGGCCATGGCGAGGTCGGGAACCGTCTCCAGCAGCAGCTGCGTATAGGGATGGCGCGGGGCAGAGAACAGGGCAGCGGCCTCGGCAACCTCGACAAAACGGCCGAGATACATGACGGCGACCCGGTCCGACATGTGGTGGACGACAGCCAGATCGTGGCTGATGAACAGGTAGGTCAGGCCCAGATCGTCCTGCAGGTCCCGCATCAGGTTCAGAATCTGCGCTTGCACCGACACGTCCAGAGCTGATGTCGGCTCGTCGCACAGGATCAGGTCCGGCTTGCTCGCCAGCGCCCGGGCAATTGAAATGCGTTGCCGCTGGCCGCCGGAAAATTCGTGCGGATACTTCTCGCCATCGGCGATGCTCAACCCCGCCTGTTCCAGAAGCCTGTCGACCTCTCGCTTGATGTCGCCCTTGTCTCTGGCGATGCCGAACGCCTTGACCGGCTCGGCAATGATGTCGTGAACCCGCCAGCGCGGGTTCAACGACGCCTGCGGATCCTGAAAGATCATCGTCAGCCGACGCCGGATCGCTCGGGTCCGGTTTTTCGACGCGGTGACGTTGGCGCCGTCGATGGCAATGTCACCTCGCGTCGGTCGATACAAGCCGGCGATCAGGCGAGCGACGGTGGATTTCCCGCACCCGGATTCCCCCACTACCGAAAGGGTCAAGCCCTTTCCAATCTCGAAAGACACGCCGTCAACAGCCTTTAGCGTCGGGGGCTTCTTTCCCGTGGCCCGTTCTGCCAGCGGCACGGGCAGACGGAAATGAACGGCCAGGTCGTCGACTTTCAGCAGCGGTATGTCAGGCATCGACAGCTTCCACAGGATTGGCTTCTTCCCAGCGCGGGGAATATTGCCAGCAGGCCGCGCTGGTCGCCTTGCCGGGCATGACGGCAGGCCGCTCGGACCGGCACAGGTCGCGAACAAGAGGGCATCGGGGCGCAAAGGCGCAGCCCTCCGGAACTGCGCCGACACGAGGCATTGTGCCCCTGATCTGTGGGAGGCGCTCGATCCGCTCACCGATGACCGGGATTGAGCCCATCAGACCGCGCGAATACGGATGGGACGCGTTCCGCACCACTTCGGCTACGGGCCCTTCCTCGATCACGCGTCCGGCGTACATGACAGAAACACGATCCGCAGTTTCGGCAATCACTCCCATGTCGTGGGTGATCAGCATGACGGCCGTACCGTGTTCCCGGCAGAGACGCTTGAGCAACGCGATGATCTGGGCCTGGATGGAAACATCCAGTGCTGTCGTTGGCTCGTCGGCGATGATGAGGCGGGGGTTTGCGCACAGAGCAAGGGCGATTACAACACGCTGACGCATGCCGCCGCTGAATTCATGAGGGTAGGCTCTCAGCCGCGAGGCCGCGGCCGGTATGCCCACCTCATCAAGCAGTTCGACGGCGCGCTTTTCTGCGTCATCGGCGCTCATGTCCAGATGAGTGCGAATGGTTTCGACCAGTTGGTAACCGATCGTGTAGAGCGGGTTCAGGCTGGTCAGCGGGTCTTGGAAAATCACGCCGATCTCGGCGCCGCGAATTTTGCGGAGGTCATCTCCCGAAAGGGTGTCTATCCGCCTTCCGTCAAACCGGACATCGCCGCCATCGATCCGCGCGGGTGGCTCCAGAAGGCCGATCACGGCCAGCCCGGTAATGGATTTTCCCGCGCCGGATTCACCGACGACGCCCAGGACTTCTCCGGCTTTGACGTGGATGTCGACACCGTTAAGGATTGGCAGATGCCCGCGTCGGGTCGGCAGGCCAACCTTCATGCCCCGGACATCAAGAAGCGGCTCGTCTCCGGTGTCTGTCATCAGCGCAGCTTGGGATTCAGTGCATCGCGCAGCCAGTCGCCCAGCAGGTTGACGGACAGGACGAGCAGGACCAGGGCGACCGCCGGAAATAGCGTGATCCACCACTGGCCGGAGAACAGGAACTCCTGCCCGACACGAATCATGGTCCCCAGCGACGGCTGTGTCGGCGGAATGCCTACGCCCAGGAAGGACAACGTTGCTTCGGTGATGATGGCGAGCGCCAAGCCGATGGTTCCGAGCACCAATACGGGCCCCATGGTGTTCGGCAGGACATGGCGCAGCATGATCCGCCAGGCCGGGATTCCGATGATGCGAGCGGCCGCAACATAGTCCTTCGACTTTTCGACCAGTGTGGTTGATCGCACGACGCGAGCGTATTGCGGCCACTCGGAAATGCCGATCGCAAAGATCAGCACGTAAATCGCGAACTCCGCATTCGTCTTGATATCGGTACCGGCAAAAATGGCTCGCGCCACGCCATCCACCATCAGGGCGACGAGAATGGAAGGCAGGGTGAGTTGCACGTCGGCAGCCCGCATCACAATGGCTTCGTACCAGCCGCCGAAGTAGCCCGCTGTGACGCCAAGGCTGACGCCCAGCACAATGGAGAAAATTACTGCGCTAAAGCCCACGATGAGGGAAATCCGACTCCCGTACAGCAAGGTGGAAAAGATATCCCGGCCCTGATTGTCGGTGCCAAGGACATAAGCCCATTCGCCGCCATCTACCCACGCCGGGGGTTTTTCGGCATCGCTCAGGCTCAGCGTTGATGGATCGAACGGCGTGTGCGGCGCGATCCATCCGGCAAAGGCTGCGCCCAGGAAAAACGCCAACGTGATCGCCGTCGCCACGACGACGACGGGGTTGCGGCGGAAACTGTAAGCCAGATCGCTGTCGGCGCCGCGATACAGCACACCGAGAAAACGGTCGTGGGATGCAGGCTCGGGGCGCGCGCTCATGCCGTGCTTTTTCCGCGCTGGGCCGATACACGCAGGCGCGGGTCCACGGCAGCATACATCAAGTCGACGATCAGATTGATGATGACGAAGACCAGTGCCGCCAAAAGCAGGTAGGCGCCCATGATGGGCACATCGGCAAATTCCACGCCCTGTATGAACAGCAGTCCCATGCCAGGCCACTGGAAGACCGTCTCGGTAATGATCGAGAACGCCACCAAGGTGCCGATCTGCAGGCCGGCGATGGTGATCACGGGTACCATCGTGTTCTTGAGTGCATGGCCGAAGTTGACGGCCCGTCTTGAAAGGCCTCGGGCGCGGGCGAACTTGATGAAGTCCGTGCGCAGGACTTCCAGCATTTCGGCGCGTACCAGACGCAGGATGATCGTGAGCTGAAACAGACCCAGTGTGATGGACGGCAGGATGATTGCCGTCCAGCCAGACAAGGTCAGCAGCCCGCTGTCCCAGCTGCCGACCTTGGCAGTCTCTCCACGCCCGAAAGAGGGGAGCCACTCCAGCGTGACAGAGAAGATGTAGATCAACAAGATACCGATAACGAATGTCGGAAGTGACACGCCGACCAGAGAAGCCGTGAGAATAAAGCGGCTGAGCCAGCTGTCTCGTCGAAGGCCGGTGTAGACCCCCATGCCGATCCCTGCCGCCAGTGCAAAGAGGGCCGATACAAAGACCAATTCCAGCGTCGCCGGCATCCGCTCCAGGATCAGGTCCGAGACGCTGCGCTGAAACTGATAGGAAATGCCAAACTCGCCTTGCATCGCATTGCCGATGAAGCGGATGAACTGCACGAACACAGAATCGTTGAGTCCCAGACGTTCGCGCAATTCTTCGCGATCTTCCACCGTGGCTTCCTGACCGACCATGTTGTTGATCGGGTCGCCGACGTAATTGAAAATCACGAAAGACAGTAGGGCTACCACCAGCAACACGCCGATGGACTGGATCAAGCGATTGACAAGATAAGTGAACATGTCCGCCCGGTTTTTCGGCTGCAGTGTCTGCGACTGAGGCTGTTGCCGAAAAAGAGTGCCGACTGCCGGTTTGCCAATCCTGCAAACCGGCAGTCGGCTGTTCGAATGTCAGGCCCTCGTCACTTGCTGATCTTTGCCCACCGGAAGTGCGCAGAATCGTCTGCCCGGATCGGCATGGTCAGCTTCTTGGACATGCCCCAGGCGATCACCTGATGATGCAACGGGATGTAAACGATGGCATCCTTCACGATTTTCCACGCCTCGGCGATCAATGCATCGCGTTTCTTCAGGTCCACGGTCACCGGCATGGCGGCGGTTAGTTCGTCCACACGGGGGTTGTTGAAGCCGGTGGCGTTCCACGAGCCCCCGGACCTGTACAGATACGTGAAGACGTAGTGACTATCCAGCGTCGGCACGCCCCAACCCAGCAAGTAGAAATCGGAGACGCGCTTCTGGATCTTGGGGAAGTGCTTGGACTTCGGGAGAGCATCCAGGTTCACCTTGATACCGACTTTTCCCAGCATGCCGACAACGGCAATGCAGATTTTCTCGTCATTGTTGTAGCGATTGTTCGGGCAGTCCAGGCGCACGGAGAAGCCGGACGGATAACCGGCGGCCTTCAGCAGTTCCCTGGCCTTCTTCGGATCGTGGGCCAGGCGCTTGTTCAGGTTGTCGTTGTAGCCGTTGACGCCCGGCGAAGTGATGATGCCGGCAGGCACGGACAAACCGCGCATCACAACCTTCTGGATGGCGGCGATGTCGATGGCGCGGTACATGGCTTCGCGGACACGGCGGTCGGCGAAGGGATTCTTGCCCTTGACGTCGGACGTGCGCAGTTCCTTCGCGCCAGTGTCCATGCCCAGGAAGATGGTCCGAATCTGTGGGGTATCCAGAACCTTCAGCTTGTCGCTGCGCCGGATGCGCCCAAGATCCTGGAACGGAGGATCAAGCAGGAAGTCCACCTGACCCGACAGCAGCGCGGCGACGCGGGTGGCCGCGTTCTTGATCGGCGTGTAATGCACCTCGTCGACATTGCCGCCGGCCTGTTTCCAGCCCCACCAGTTTTTGTTGCGAACCAGGATGGTGCGGACGCCCGGCTCGCGCAGCTTCAACATGAACGGCCCGGTCCCGTTGGCGTGACGCGCGGCATAGTTTTCTTCGCCGGCCTTGAAGTCCTGCGGCACCTCAACCCTGTGCTTCTTGGCCCAAGCCGCTGACATGATGCCCACCTGCGGCATCTGATTGGGCAAAATCGGGTTCGGACCCTTGGTGATCAATTGAATGGTATGGCTGTCAATCTTCTTCACCTCGGTCACGCTGGCCAGATAGCCCTTGAAGTCGGACGTTTTCATCTGGGCGCGATTGAAACTGAACAGGACATCGTCTGCCGTGAAGGGTGCCCCGTCATGAAATTTCACGTCCTTGCGCAACTTGAATTCCCAAACGGTCGGCTTGCCTTTCAGCGTGCGCCAGCTGGTCGCCAGAGCGGGAATCAGCTTCATGTTGGCATCGCGGAAGACCAGCCCCTCATAAATCTGCAGGTTTGCGGTGTTGGTTGGGCCCTCGTTCTGCGAATGTGGATCGGCCGTCAGGGCATCGCCCTGACTCGCCCACTTGAGAATGTTCTTCGCAGTCGCCGGCGTAGCCGAGACCGCTAGCGCAGCGACGATGGCCGCAGCAGTTACCACGCGTTTCATTGCAACCCCTCCCGGGTTCTCCAGTTCGAGATCTTCATTTCGCCAGTCTTTCAAGCCGCTGCCAAGGCAACGATATTTTTGCTGGCTGAGAAGGCTTCATAGTCAATATTCCAGCGCGGGTCACGAGGGAATCGTTTTTGACCCCGTCGCTCATGTCAGACGGCCGGAAAAGTCCCGGATCTCCCGCAATAGCAGTTTGGGGACCTCCATGGCCGGGAAATGCCCACCTCGTTCCATGTTGGTCCACTGCACGACGTTGTAGGCCTTCTCTACATACGCACGGGGAGGGAAGGGAATGATCTCACGTGGAAAATTCGCCACGCCCACCGGCTGGTTGACGCGTCCGCCCGGCGGGAATATCGAATCACCGTCGCGCAGATAGCCATGATACGTCCAGGATGCGGTGCCGAAGGCGTCATTGAAAATATACATCAGAAGGTTGGTCAGAAGCCTTTCGCGCCCGATCACCTTGTCGAGACTCTCCTGCCGACCGTCGACCCAGGTGTGGAACTTCTCACCAATCCACGCCGCGATGCCGACAGGACTGTCCAGCATCGCGTAGGACAGGGTCTCGGGCCTGGTTGCCTGGATATGAAAGTAGCCGCCTTCCTCGGTCTGCCATCGCTCGCCTTTCCGGCGCCATGCCAGCTCCTCTTCCGTGTTTGGCGGAATGGGCTTGATGCCGCCGCCTTCGCGTTCTTGCGAAGGCCGAACGCCGAACATGTTGAGGTGAACTGCGCCGCAGACATCCGGGTTGTCGTGCCCGATCCAGCCGCAGATCACGCTGCCCCAGTCGCCGCCTTGGGCAATGTAGTCACGATAACCCAGAACATCGCTCATCAGCGCCGCGATATGACGGCCCATGGTGCGCGGTCCGATGGGACCGGATGGCTTGCCTGAAAAAGCATAGCCGGGAAGCGATGGAGCAACAACGTGAAAGGCTGGCGCATTCGGCGCTCCATGCGCTGCGGGATCGCTCAAGGGTCCGAACACGTCAAGGAATTCGATAAAGGATCCTGGCCAGCCGTGGACCAGCAACAGAGGCCGTGCATCGACTCGTGAAGAACGGATGTGGACGAAGTGCAGCACCAGGCCTGCGGCATCCGCCTTGTAGTGACGAAGGGCGTTGAGGCGTCGCTCCACGGCGCGCCAGTCATATTCCTCGATCCAGTAGCGGCAGAAATCGCGCAGCCAGTCCGGATCCGGTCCCAGCTTCCAGCCGCTGTCCACCTTGCCGTCGGGCCAGGGAAAGGTCCGGACCCGCTCCCAGACGCTATCAAGCTTCTCTTGAGGGATGTGGATCGTGAAAGGTATCGATGCCATGTTGGTTTCTCATGTGCTTGCTGTATCGTGAGCTTCGGCGCATTCTGTCCCACGCCGCCCGGAAACGGTAAACTTGAGTTTCGCGTTTCGGTCCGCAGGACGATCCGCAGACAGTGCTCCGGAGGCTCGAATCCTTTATTTTTTCGCGCTCGCGTTTTTAATGGCCGGTATTGTCAAGGGCTTGCTTGGCATGGGCCTGCCCCTGGTCTCGATAACGTTTATGTCCATCCTGATCGAGCCGAAGGTCGCCATCCCGTTTGTTCTGGCCGCCGGGATTGTTCTGAACTTGGTCCAGGTCATGCAGGCAGGCGGGGTTTCGGCAGTCGCGAAAAGGTTCACGGGCCTGGCGATCGCGGCGGCCGTCGGAGTCTGGGTGGGGACGGAACTGCTTTTCGCCGTTGATCCGCGTGTCATTGAGATATTGCTGGGCCTCATCGTCTGCGGCTACGTGTTCATCAATATCATCCGCATTCCTCCAACGCTCCCGAAGCTCTGGGAGAACAAGCTGTCGATTCCAGCGGGATTGGTTTTCGGCGTTCTTCAGGGCGCCACCGGCTCGCTGGCCGCGCCGCTCGCAGCCTGGTGGCAGATGTTGGGTCTGAAGAAGGACGAATTTGTTCAGGCATCCGGCTACGTCCTGTTGATCGTGGTGATTCCTTGGGCGGCATCACTGATAGTGAAGGGGGCTGTCACCTGGCGGATTGCGTTCATATCGGCAGGGCTGATGATCCCGGCTGCTGTCGGCATGTATTTGGGCGGCCGAATTCGCGCTCGCGTGCCGGAAGAACGGTATCGCAACCTCATCCTGGCGCTTCTGTTTCTCGCCGGGCTTGGCCTGTTCGGGAAGGGCGTGGCATCGTAGCCGGACTCTATTAATGAAGAGGCGAGTTTGGGGCGGTCGCATCGACCGGCCCCTGCCCGGGGAAATCATCCGTCCCGGCCGCGCCCCTCTACCAGCGTCATCTTCACCGGATCGATTATCGCATGAAACCGGATGCATCAGCGCTTCATCCGTGAAGTGCCCGAATCAGCTTTGTCGTTTTGCAAGCGCGGCTGCTTCCCGTCCGGCGATCCGGCCCAGAGCAGTGGCGGCCAGCAACCCGTTGCCGCTCAGGTAGCCCCAGACATGCGCGCCCGAAATGCCGCGCGCCGCGCCGCCTCCGGCAAGCAGGTTCGGCAGAGCACCGCCTTCCGGTCGCAGGACCCTGGCGCTTCCGTCAATCTCCAATCCTCCTTGCGTATGAAAAAGAGCGCCGGTTACCCGGATGGCGCAGTAGGGCGGCTCGAGCGGCGGAGCCTTGGTGAAGTCGCGACCGAACGGATCGGTTTCGGCGCCGATCGCACAGCGGGCAGCCTGATCCAGCGCAACGCCGAGCGGCCCTGCCGGCAGGCCGGTCGCGGCGACCAGATCGTCAAGCGTATTGGCCCATAGCACCGCGCCGACGTCAACCGCAGCCCGGTAATCGTCAAAGTTCCGGCCCAGGCGATCCAGGCGCGTATCGAAGATGTTCCACGCAATCCCGTCAGGCTGCGCTAGAACATGGACCGCCTGTTCGCTGTAACCGCCATGTTCGTTGGAAAACCGCTCTCCGTGACCATTGACCTGGATCGCCCCCTCCATCATCAGCGCCCAGGTGATCAGCGCTCCATGCGGGGTGGCTACGGAGCCATGGCCCTGATACGCGGTCATATCGCCGGTCGCAGCGCCCAGCGCCATCCCCCAACGGATCGCATCACCCTGGTTGCCCATATGGCCGAAATAAAGCGCTTCTGCCATTTCCGGCAAGTGTTCCGCCACCATTGCAGCGTTCCCGCCAAAGCCGCTGCAGGCCAGTATCAAGGCGCGGCAACCCAGCTCTTCCGATTGTCCGTCCGGTCTCCGGAATCGGACGCCCGCCACCGTTCCGTCTTGCGTAGCTATGATCTGATCGACCCGGGCGTCGGTGATGATGTCGGTCGCCGCACGCGCTGCCGCCGTTGTCAGCGCGCCAATCAATTCGGCGCCGCTTCTGCCAGGCGGTGCGTGCATGCGCCGAACGGTGTGGCCCGGATAAAGAAAACCATCTACCAGACTCAGTGGAATATCGTGTTTGTCGACCAGCCAATCGACCGTTGGGCCCGCTTCCCGGCAGATGGCCCCGACAACAGTCGGATTGGCCCCATCATGATTCTTGGCCATGATGTCGGCGCTTAAGCGTTCGACATCGTCGTCCACGCCGGCAGCCGCCTGCAATCGGGTCTTGCAGGCTGGAATCATGCCGGATGACAGCGATGTCGATCCGGCCGGAACGCTGTCACGCTCAAGAACAATCACCATCGCCCCATGCTCTTGCGCCGTCAGGGCGGCGATCAGTCCACACGCGCCGGCACCGATCACCAGCACGTCGGTTGTCACAGCAAACATGGGCGGCGAGTCGAGAAACGAGACAGGTGAATCGTCGGGTTTCATGTGCTTGCACTATTCCAGAGATCTTCGTGTGACAGTTCTATGGAATTGCCGAGGTCGCGATGGTGTGCCTACATCATCATCTGCTTCAACAACCCCATTGCACCATCATGACGGCAACCGTTTCCGGCCTTTATCGTTTTCCAGTCAAAAGCCTGCTGGGCGAGAGCCTGGCCACGGTCTCGCTCTCGCCTGAAGCCATATTTCCGGGCGACCGGAAGTTCGCAATTGTCCACAAGACATCGGCCTGGGATTCCACTGCGCCCGACTGGCGGCCCAAGACTGATTTCGTCAACCTCAGTCGGGTTGAAAAACTCGCCAGCCTCCAGGCGCTCCTCGACCATGACATGCGTCTGGAAATCTGTCGTGCGGGCAGGCGCGTCGTTGGTGGCGATCCTGCATCTTCGGCTGGCCGAGCAGTCATCGAGCAGTTTTTGTCAGCTTTCTTGGGCGACGTTGCCAACGGACCTTTCCGTCTCGCGCAAGCGGGTGAAAACTCACTCACCGATGTACCTGCGCCTTTCGTGTCCCTGATCAATATCGAGAGTGCACGGTGCTTGGAGCGTATGGTGCGGCAGCCGGTAGATCCTGCGCGGTTCCGCGGCAATATCGTTCTTGAAGGCTTGCCTGCCTGGGGCGAGTTCGACTTGATTGGAGAAGAAATCGTCATTGGCACGGCGCGGCTGAAGGTCGAAGAGAGGATCGGCCGTTGTGCGGCCACCGGTGTCAATCCCCGCACCGCCCGGCGCGACCTGAATATCGTACGCACCTTGTCTGAGGCTCTGGGGCACACGGATATGGGGATCTATGCCAGCGTCAAGCAGCCCGGAACCATTCGGCTTGGAGACACCATGGCAAGGTTGCAGATCTGATCGTCAGCGTCGGTGACGATAGTCTCTCCCGACCTACTCCGCTTCTGCGCTGGCACCGGCCGCCTTGCGCTGGGCACGCCGCGGTTTCGACATGTCCCTTTCGGCCTCGGTGCCGGTTGGGGCCGCCTCCGTCATCTCCGATGGGGCGACACCATTGGTCGTCTCACCGTCTGCGGCGCCATCATCGTTGCTGCCCAGCATCCGGTGCAAGCCCTTGTCCAGTGGTTCATCGCCCGGCCGCGCTTCGCCGTGCTTGTTCGTATCGCGCCGCCGCGGGTCGGAATCCTGGCGCCGTATCGTCGGTCGACGGTCACGGACCTTCGCTTCGCTTTCCGCGCCGGCTGAGGCTTCGGCCGAGTTGGTCGCTTCCGCCGGCTGCTCTGTACCGTCTTCCTGGCGGTCCCGGCTGCGTCGGTTGCGATTATCCCGCCGGTCGCCGCGATTGCGGTGCTCGCCGGTTTGCGCATCGCCATCCTCGCTGACGCCCGGTTGCCGCTCGTCATTCCGCTCCGTCGGCGGGTTGAGCGCGATCATGATCCGGTAATAGTGATCGGCATGCTGGTGATAATTTTCAGCCACTACCCGGTCCCCCGCTGACGTCGCATCGCGCGCCAGAGCCCGATACCTGTCGTGAAGCTGTGAGGCGGTGCCGCGCAAGCGCACGCTGGGGCCGTTGCTGTCAAATGACTGGTTTCGGCCCGGTCGGCGGTTCTGGTTGTTGCGCCCGCGCCCGCGGCGCTGATTGTTGTTTTGTCTCATCTTGCCCTGGATAGGTCTGATTCCTTGATTGGGGTTGGACGACTCGATCGGCGGCGTATCGTGTGGCGCGTCATTTAATGGCCGGTAAGGCGCGGGAGCAGTAGAACGCCGGATCGCCGACACCTTCCTGTCGGGCGCAGTAACGCGTCCGTTCCAGCCTGTCACGATGCGGAAACTGTTTTGCCACCTTGCCGCGAAACTCTATGGTCGCCTTATTGGCAAAATCGGAGAAAGGATACCAGATTTGCCAAGGGTGTGCCACCGCTTTTTTTACGGGGTTTCGGCAACAATGACGCGCTCGCGACCGGAAAGGTCTCTCGCGATGTCCAGACAGACCAGATCATTGTCCGAAAACAGTTCCTTGACGGCCGCGGCCTGCCCGTCGCCAAACTCCGCTGCGACACGCCCGCTCGCCCTCAACCGCGTCGCAAGATGCGGAGTGATCTTTCGGAAAACCTCAAGGCCATCGGCGCCGCCGTCCAGCGCACGGACCGGATCGTGATTGCGTACTTCCGGCGTCAGAGCGACAAGATCGCCGGACGGGATATAGGGCGGGTTGGTGACAATCCAGTCGAACGGACCGGTCTGATCGGCGAAGCCATCGCCAGCCAAGAAATCTGCCCGCCCCGCCAACTTCAAGTTGCGAGCATTTTCCCGAGCGATCGCGATGGCGCCGCCGTCAATATCGGAGCCCTTTCCTGTTGCGTTCGAAAACTCTGTCAGGAGCGCCAGCAACAGACACCCGGTGCCGACGCCAAGGTCAAATATAGACATCGGCGCCGCGCGGTTTTCGGTATGCCTGATGACCGCCTCCACCAACGTTTCGGAATCGGGCCGGGGATCCAGCACCGCCGGGGATAGTGAAAAAGGCAAGCTCCAGAACTCGCGCTTGCCGATCAGACGGGAAACCGGAATCCTGTCTTGCGCCCGCTTTCGCAACAGAGTGACCAGCCGACCTTCGGCATCTGGCGCCAGCGGCCTGGCCGGATTGGCGCGCACGGCATCAGGCGTCAACTGCGCTGCAAAAGCGACCAGCAACACGGCATCCAGCCGAGCAGACTCGATGCCGGCAGCCGTCAAGCGGCGTTCTGCTTCCCGCACTGCCTGTCCCGCACCGATCATGGTCGCCGTTTCCTGTCCCGGGCGCTTGTCGCAGATCAAGCGGCGTCGCCGCCCCGGCCGTCTTCATTCAAGGCTGCCAACCGTTCTGCCTCGTCTTGGGCGGTCAGCGCGTCGACAATCTCGTCCAGCGCCTCGCCGGCAAGAATCTGATTGATCTTGTGAAGTGTCAGGTTGATTCGGTGATCGGTCACTCGACCTTGCGGGAAATTGTAGGTCCGGATCCGTTCTGACCGGTCGCCGCTGCCGACCTGGCTTTTCCGAGCCGCTGCGCGGTCGGCGTCCTGCGCATTACGCTCCGCCTCGTAAAGGCGCGCCCGCAGGATTTTCAGGGCCTTGGCCTTGTTCTTGTGTTGAGATTTCTCGTCTTGGATCGCGACAACGATGCCGGTCGGGATATGGGTGATCCGTACCGCGCTGTCTGTCGTGTTAACGGACTGGCCACCCGGTCCGCTGGATCGATACACATCGATCCGCAAGTCGTTGTCGTGAATCGCGATATCGACGTCTTCGGCCTCCGGCAGTACGGCGACTGTCGCGGCCGACGTATGAATGCGTCCTCCGGCTTCCGTTTCCGGCACCCGTTGTACCCTGTGGACGCCGCTTTCATACTTCAGGCGTGCAAACACGTTGTGGCCGGTGATCGATGCCTGCACTTCCTTGATGCCACCGATGCCGGTGTCGTTCATGTGCAGTGATTCCAGTTTCCAGCCATGTTTTTCGGCATAGCGCTGGTACATCCTGTATAGGTCGCCGGCGAAGAGCGCCGCCTCGTCGCCGCCGGTTCCGGCGCGGATTTCCAGAATCGCGTTCTTGGCATCTGCCTCGTTCTTTGGCAGCAGCAACCGCTGGAGACTGGACTCCAGACCGGGAATTTGTGCCTTCAGGTCCAGGAACTCGGCCTCGGCCATTTCCTTCATCTCGGTTTCGGTGCTCGGATCGGTGATCAGTTCTCCCAGATCTGCCATTTCGTTTTGCGTGTCCTTCAACTTGCGAATGCACGCAACGACCGGTTTCAGATCCGAATGCTCCTTTGCAAGCCGGGCGAATTCCTGAGGGTTTTCCGCCGCGCCGGCGGACATCAGCTTCTCGATTTCGAGATGGCGGTCCAAGACCGCTTCCAAGGTGGCGTTGAAGTTCATCGGACAGGTTCTGGAGGCAGAGAAAAAGTGCGGACGGGTTCAATATCCCCATGCTACCGAAACGGAGCGAGTGCCTGGGTGAGCGACTCGAGCCGCGCTTCGCTCTGATCGCCACTATCCAGGTCCCGTATGGTCGCCTTCCCGGCAGCCAGTTCGTCATTGCCGACCAGTACCGCGACGCGCGCGCGGGCGCGGTTTGCGCTTTTCATGCGCTTCTTGACATTCCCGCCGAAGCCCAGATCAATTCGATATCCGGCGGCGCGCAAGCGCTCCGCCAACGGCAGCACCGCCGTTTCGGCAGCGTCGCCGATCGGCACCAATGCGATTGGCCGCGGCGCCTGCCAGTCGCCCTTCGCCAGAATTGCCAGCCGCTCGATTCCGCCGGCCCATCCAACGCCGGGCGTGTCTGGCCCGTCCATCTGGGCAATCAGGCCATCGTAACGACCGCCGGCGATCAAGGCCCCCTGGGCGCCGAGCGCCGCGGTCGTGAACTCGAACGCGGAGTGGCAGTAATAGTCCAGCCCGCGCACCAGTCGTTCATTCAAGTCATAGGCAATGCCGATGGCGTCGAGGCCGGACTTGACCGCGTCGAACCACGCTCTTGCTTCCCCGGTCAAGGAGTCGCTGAATGCCGGAGCGTTGGCGACGATCTCCCGGTCACGGACATTCTTCGAATCCAGAACGCGCAGCGGATTGTCATTTAGCCGTCGGCGACTGTCCTCCGACAAGTCGGCCTCGAACCGGGACAGATAGGCGACCAGTTCGCCACGATACGCCATTCGGCTTTCGGTATCGCCCAGGGTGTTCAGCTCCAGCTTCGTCTGGTCCCTGACTCCGAGGGCATCCAGCACGGCGGCGGCGGCGGCGATCACTTCGACGTCGCCCAGCGGTTGCGCCACGCCAATCAGTTCGATGCCGATCTGGTGGAACTGCCGCTGGCGCCCCTTTTGCGGCCGTTCATGGCGGAACATCGGGCCGGCATAGAAGTATTTCAGCGGGAGGTTTTGCTGCAGGCCGTTGGAAATCACCGACCTTGCGACCCCCGCCGTGTTTTCAGGCCGCAACGTGATGCTGTCGCCGCCCTTGGTCTCGAAGGTGTACATCTCCTTCGTCACGACATCGGATGTTTCACCCAGTGTCCGGGCAAACACGTCGGTCGCCTCGAAAACCGGCGTGGCCATGAATTCGTAGCCGTAGCGCCCGACCACCCCCTCCGCCGCGTCGACAACATGCCGATGCCGCCGCATGGCTTCAGGCAGCAAGTCATGCGTCCCGCGAATCGGTTGGAGTCTGGGCATGATGAAGGCGTCTCGAAAATGAGGTGACGGTCATTCTGCCGTCGGCACAGGCGCCTAGGCCTTGGCCTTCTCGGCCTCCAGTTCGGCTGCCTTGCGCTCCACCAGTTCAACCAGATTTTCGACCAGGTCGCCATCGCGCATCACGTGATGCTTCTCGCCGTTGATGTAAATCTGGTGGCCGCTTGCGCCACCGGTCAAGCCAACGTCGGTTTCGCGCGCTTCGCCCGGGCCGTTGACCACGCAGCCGATCACGGAGAGAGACATCGGCGTGCTGATGTGGGCCAGGCGTTCTTCCAGTCGCGAGACCGTGGGAATGACCTCGAAATTCTGCCGCGCGCAGGACGGACAGGAAATGACGTTGACGCCACGATGCCGGAGGCCCAAGGCCTTCAGCATCTCGAAGCCGACCTTGATTTCTTCGACCGGCTCGGCCGATAGAGATACACGGATCGTATCGCCGATGCCGGCCCATAACAACGACCCCATGCCGATACTGCTCTTGACCGTGCCGCTCACGAGACCGCCAGCCTCGGTGATGCCCAGGTGCAGAGGGTAATCGCAGACTTCGGCCAGCAGTTGATAGGCTGCGACCGCCAGGAAGATGTCAGAGGCCTTGCAACTGATCTTGAACTCGAAGAAATCATTGTCTTCAAGAATCCGGATATGTCGCTGGGCCGATTCCAGCATCGCGTCAGGGCAGGGCTCGCCATACTTCTCGAGAAGATCGCGCTCCAGAGACCCGGCATTTACGCCGATTCGTATCGAGCAGCCATGATCCTTGGCCGCCTTGATCACTTCGCGAACGCGTTTTTCGTTGCCGATGTTGCCCGGATTGATGCGCAGGCATGCCGCGCCAGCTTCTGCCGCTTCAATAGCCCGCTTGTAGTGGAAGTGGATATCCGCCACGATCGGTGTCCGGGCGCCCTTGACGATATCCTTCAGGGCTTCTGTAGAAGCCGTGTCGGGGCAAGACACGCGAACGATGTCGGCGCCGGCTTCTTCAAGGCCCCGGATCTGCGCCAGTGTGGCCGCCACGTCCGTTGTTGGCGTGTTGGTCATTGATTGCACCGCGATCGGTGCGTCGCCACCGACCGGTACAGGGCCTACATGAATCTGGCGGCTCTTGCGTCTGTAGATATCGCGATAGGGGCGAACACTCATCGGTTTGGTATCGTCATGACATGACCTTGAGGGTAGTACTGCGCGCCAGTCTGTATCGGCAAGCTTTCTGGATCGTGTTTAACGTAAGCACTCGGGCGGCAACAAGCAACCGGCTGCCGGGTCGCGATTCGCGCCCGGTCGGCCGGCAATTATCCGCCGCGGAGCAGCCGCTGAGGATGCAGGGACAGGTTGTGTCGGGGGTGCATGCTCCGACCGGCAGTGCCGACGGACCGGTCACCGATCAGGATTTCGATCTGGCTGGCTCGTCCGACATCGAGGACCAGTCCCGGATTCTTCGGCAGGACAAGGACTTCGCCCTTTTTCATCGTTCGCTCTGCGATCACCTGCCGGGTTTGCCGACTCCGCACCCGCAGCCAAACGATGCCCAGAGCCTTCAACTTTATGGTTGCTGCCGAAGGTTTGGCTGCCTCCCGGATTTCCTGATCCGGGCCTGCACCGATGTCTATGGGGATTTTACCGATATCCAGCGTGGGTATTGCAGAAGCATCTTCGCCTTGTTCCGAATCTTGGCGGTCGCCCGTGTAGCCTCGGCCAGCCGAGACACTGGCGTCATTGCCAATATCCGCTGGACGCTCCTCATCACGATCGATCGGAGCAAACCTGGGAACTTCCCGCACTGCTCCGGCGGCGGCTGAGGCAACGGAAAATGCACCCTGGCGTATCGCGGCGTCGGCAGCCACCGCCGGTTTTCGTGCATCTGCGGTTTGATAGTACCAGCCTGCATATACTGCCGTGGCCAGGAACAGCGACAGAAAGAAAATCAGGCCGCCGGCATAGTGGTTTTCCTGGATTGGCTTGATCCAGGTGAACTTGGGCTTGACCTCAAGCCTTTTGGTTTCGTCCTTGAATCGGCGGACAATGTTGCTTCCGTCCAGACCAACATAATCTGCATAGTTGCGCACGAAACCGACCGTGTAGGGCGGTCCGGGAAGTGCAGTGTGGTCGCTGTCCTCGAGCGCCCGAAGGTAGTGCTCCCGAATCTTCAGATCCTGCGCTGCTGTCACAAGATCAATACCCCTCCGCCGACGGGCCATCCGCAGTTCACTGCCTACGTCAAGGCTACCCTGCTCCACGACCTGGGTGGTCTTGACGCCTTTCACGTCCGATCGATGAAGCGGCTTCTTGCTCACAACAGCCCCCTTACAAGTCGTTCGCGATGCAGATCATCGCAACTTCTTGCAACAACAGGCATTGCTGTCGATTCCGTTATGCTTCGACCGGTGTCGCCCAAGATCGACCCCCAAGAGCGCTGCTTCCCCTCGGATACGAGCGCAGTCTCTGATCGAGCTTTCATCTTTCACACGATGACTCACAACATATTTGTTGAGGCCTTGCAAAAACCCCGATTCGGCGGGTTTTTCCGGGATCCGGCGATGTTTTTCGGGAAGGGACCCGGGAGTCGGGTGCCTCCTCGCGGCATAGTGATGTTGGCGAATACGGCCCGATACCCCCGGAGACAACCCGATGCCCCTGCCAGCAACGATATCCGGTCTGTGGAACCGATTTCAAGGGAAACTGCTCCCTGATCCAGAGGGGGCGTCCGGCCGCGTCGAAGCGGTTCACGCGACCTTTGGGGCGGCGATGTTGATCAACTCTCCGTCGCTCTGGTGTCGGGCGAGGCATCGTGTTCCATGGAAGGCTTCGCGGTCGCCATCGGGGTATTCTGATTATTCGGGCGTTAGCTGCGGGCCTGCGGATCTTGCCACACATGTCCCTGAATCTAGGCTCTTCAGGCTTGTAGCCAAGGCTTGGGTCACCGGTAGCGATACCTGCAGGCCGCCACGCCCCGAAATTGACCGAAAGCCCAGGACCATTTTATTTTCGGGTTCCGGCGTCTGACGTGACGGCAGGCGGGCGTGTCCGAGGCGGTTCGAGCCACCGTCGCACCGGTTGCGACGATGCTCGCTTGCGGTCCTGAGCTTTCCGAACACGGTTTTCGGCGTGTCCGGGCACGGCTGTCCCGTCGCGCCGTTCGGCGGCGCGTTTCGCGTTCCCTTCACGCGGTCAGGATCGAAGGATCATTTTCCGGGCGGAACCGGTATCAGGTCGCGGGTTTCCCGGGCGCGGGCGGCATGGTGCCGGCTGGCCCGGGGCATGTCGTCGAAGCGTCGGGCACGGCGCACGATGGCGATGGCGGCGCTGGTCAGGCAGGAGAGGTTGCGCGGCAGGTGTCGGACCGGCGCCCTGCAGTGGTCCTCGTCGCAGGTGAAATCGTGTACGCGGTTCTCCATGGTCCAGTGGTTACGCACCAGTTCGGGAAGCGCCTCCGGTCCGGCGCCTTCCGGGCTGTGCTCGCCGGTCTCGAGGCCCTCGCGCGCGACGCGGATGGCCTGGCGGCGCCCGTGAAGGGCGGCGTAGCCGTCCCATTCGATGCCGGTGAGGTCGACGACGTCGCAGCGGCGGCGCTCGAGGTGTCCATGGCCCTTGTCGACGGTCTCGTGCCATGGCGCGCCGGTGAAGTCGATCGCCCCGAGATCGTCGTGGATGGTCTCCTGGTTGTCCTTGACCGCGGTGACCACGTGGTCGGCGCGGCGTCCGAGAAGGCTGCGCGCGGTCTCGTGCCGGGCGTGCATCGCGTCCATGGTGACGATGCGGCCCGTGACGTCGAGGCTGCCGGAGAGCGCCCGGACCGCGGTGATCTCGTTGCTCTTGTCCTCCACCTCGACCTGCCGGAGCACTAGGCCGGTCCCGTGCTCGACCGCCGCGACCATCATCCGCCGCCCGTCCTCGGTCTGCCTCGAGGCGCCGCGGATGTCCTTGCCGTCCATGGCGAGCGGCGTGTCGGCGCCGGCCTGCTGGGCGGTCCAGCGGCCGATGGCGTCGTCCAGCGTCTCGGGCGGCAGGTCGGCGAGGATGTTGTGGAAGGTGGTGATCGAGGGTGCGGTGCAGCGCCTCCTGCTCGGGCTGCAGAACGCCTCGACCGTCTTGAGCTGCTCCTGCGAGAGCAAGGCGGCGAACCGGGCGAAGGCGGTCACGCCGCGGTAGCCGGCGAGCCGGGCCGCGACGGCGATCGTCAGCACGGTTCTCGGCGGATAGCGCTTGCCTTGGGCCTTGCGGCACTCGGGCGCCTCGCCCAGGCACTCGAACAGGCTGCGCAGCCGGGGCGCCGCCATCGGCGCCGCGTCGTCGTGCTGCTGCGCGTTCCACTCTTCCGGAATCCCGTCCCGACTCAGCGCCTCGGCGGCGAGTTCGTACATGAAGATCTCCTTGGGCTGGCCGTGATGGCACCAGCGCGCGGTACCGCCGGACTCGCGCGCGAAGCCGCGCGTCAGCCCCAGCGAGCGCCAGTTCGACGCGCGGTAGCAGGCGCCCGTGAACCTCGAGACGTCGACGAACGTCTCCGCGAGGAAGGCCGGGTAGCCGTGCACGGCCTGTCCGGCGGACAGCCGGCGCAGGCTCAGGCCCAGCACGCGAGACGCTAGGTTCGGCGCCCGTCCGTGGGTGAGGATGACGAAACGGGAGTTGTTGCAGACCAGGTGCAGGCGCCGGAACTGCTGCTCCTGCGACCACCCGATCCGGCGGTCGCGCGCGGCCAGCTTGAACGCGCCCGGCTGCCAGCCGATCAGCGCAAGCCAGGTCTCGCCGTGCAGCGCGACGTGGCGCAGGCCCTTGCCGACGATGCCGTGGAACCGCAGGTAGTGATGCTCCTCGACCAGACGGTCCCAGAGCCGGTGCTCACGCCCGCCACGGGTCGGGCGCACCGTGACTGCGCGCAGGGCGATGGCCGAATCCGGCGTCGGAAGCACCATGGCCGGCACGCTGCCACATCAAGAACGAAATGGACAACCCCGAAATCACTGCGCGTCGGTCACTGGACGGAAAATAAAATCGCCCTGACCATCGCCGTTTGGGCCTTGACGGGTGTCTCCGTCCGTGTCAGGCTTGGATCCATCTCTCACCGGGGCCTCTCACCGGGGCCTCTCACCGGGGCCTCTCACCGGGGCCTCTCACCGGGGCCTCTCACCGGGGCCTCTCACCGGGGCCTCTCACCGGGGCCTCTCACCGGGGCCTCTCGATGAAGCAAAAGGAGGCCCCTGTCCATGTCCTTTCACACCATCCGCATGTTCCCGGTCGCGATGCTGGCCGCCGCGCTGGCCCTGCCGGCGACGGTGAATGCGCAAATGACTGGACAAGCGGCCTGCCCGGACGGAGTTACGGAGAAAGGTGGGATCCAGCTCTTCGTTAGGCATGTCCAAGCAAGCGAGCACGGTGGTAAAACCCAGGTCACGGTTGGAGGTGCATTAAACGGGTTTTCCGCAGCTGATGTCAGAGCTTTACCAGAGGTCAGAGGAACGGTGGCCGATTGGGATCACGCCATTCTGTATTTCGGAGTGAGAGGTTACGGGTATCCCGATAGCGCCCGGGACGCCCGAAGTTTTGGAGATTACCAGGTCAGGGTTCAGGACGGCGATCTCATCCATGGTGCTTGGTTGCACGTGGGGAGGGCCGGGCTTTTCGTCGCTCCTCCCATCAGAGACATAACATTTCTGAACCTGGAACCCTCGACCAAACATGTGGCGCAGCTTGTTGTCGGTCAGTTGAGGAACGGTACCAAGGTTGTGACGAATGACTTCGTGAGCGGCACCACCACCCCGACCATGCCCAACAAGCCCAAGCCTGTGCTTGTACAAAAATGCTTCCAGACGCCGGCGGCCGCCAGTTAGCGGCCGTGATCGAGAGGGACCGGCTGGGCATCTTCGCGTTCTGACCACAGGCAGATAAGACACACACAGGGGGGCGGCCAGTCGGTCGCCCCTCTTGTATTGCGCAATGCAAAATGAACATGCGTGCATGAAAGGTCAGGGCCTTCACCCGATCTGCGTCGGCTCGACCCGCAAGGCCCTGCCGGTTCTTGCGGACAGGCTCGGGCTTGATCTGCCGGCCGCGCGGGTGGCGCTTGGAGGGCGTTGCCACAACGGCGGGCGAACGGCGGATTGCCCGGACGCCAGCCTTTGCTGCCGGGTTGCCGAACCGGGCGCGGTGACCTTGGTGCCGGTGTCGGGGGATGCGGCCCGCCGTTGCCTTTGCCCGGAAGTCGATACCGACCAGGCTCGTATCCGGCCCGGACCACCAGGAGGTTCGACAGCTGCTGGTCGATGTCGCTACCGCCACCGCTTGACGAGATACCGAAACGGATATTGCCGGAGAGTCCGAAGTTGGCAACAATCGCCCAAGCCAACGCACTTTCCAATCGAATGGCATGGCGATTCGGCTAGTGTGATTCGATAACCACACCATGGTCGTGCGCATGTTGGTTCAATCGGGATCGCAAGGAATGGTCCACGCAGCCGACAAGCGTGGCGACGAAGTCCTCCAGCGCAGCGACATCCAGGCTCTTTACCATTGCCTTGATCGGGCCGACCGAGGCAGCTGACATGGACAGCCGCCGAATGCCGAGACCGATCAAGGTCATGGCTTCCAGCGGCGATCCTGCTATCTCCCCGCACACGGTCAGCGGCACCCCTGCTGCGCCGCGTGCAGCCGCGCAATGCGCCACGATTTGCCGAATCATCGCCATGAAGGCCGGCGAGAGAGGATCATATCGGCTCGACAGCCGCGGATTGCCACGATCGCTTGCAAAAAGGAACTGCAGCAAGTCGTTACTGCCGATGGAGATGAAATCTGCCCGCTCAACCAGTTCCGGCAGTTGCCAGACCAGCGCCGGAACCTCGACCATCGCGCCGACATCGATCCGGCGAGGCAACGGGTTGCCCTTCCGTTCGGCGCGGTCGAGTTCCATGTCGACCAGCCGCCGTGCCGCGTCGAACTCAGCCGCGTCCGAAACCATTGGGAACATGACGTGGAGGTCCTTGTTGGCGGCGGACGCAATCATGGCGCGCAGTTGCTGACGCAGGATAGCCGGACGATCCAGGCCGATCCGGAGAGCACGCCAGCCCATTGCCGGATTTTCGTCCTTCAGATCGCGCAGATAAGGCAATACCTTGTCGCCTCCGATGTCCAGGGTTCGGAAAACGACCGGCGCGCCTTCGGTCGCCGCCAGGATCCGCGCATAAAGTTCAGCCTGTTCCGAAACGCTGGGGAATTGCTGCCGCACCATGAAGGGGATTTCTGTCCGATAAAGGCCGACTCCGTCCACTCCGTGGGCGGCGAAATCATTCAGCTCCACCAAAAGGCCTGCGTTCTGGTTCAAGGATATTCGTGTGCCGTCGACGCTGATCGGCTCCATGTTGCGCAGCGCCGCATAGCGGGCCCGCCGTTCTGCACGATCACGAATGCTGTTCTCGGACAGCATTCGCACGTTTTCCGACGGGCGCAGAAACACCTGGCCGTTGTCGCTATCGACAATCACCGGATCGCCGGCTTCCACCCGGCTTAGGCAACCGGCTACTCGACCGACGATCGGAATGTCCATGGCCCGGGCGACGATGGCGACATGGGCGGTTGGCGAGCCCTCTTCCAGGACGATGCCGCTCAGGTTGGCCTGGTCGTAGTCCAAAAGTTCTGCCGGTCCCATGTTGCGGGCAAATACGACAATGCGGTCGCCGGTTCCCGGTTCCGGGGGTGCTTGTACTTGTCGGGATGTGGACAGGTGCTGCAACAGGCGATTGCCCAGATCGTCGAAATCTGCAATGCGCTCGCGCAGATACGGGTCCGTGATCGCCGCCATGCGGACTTTCATCGATTCCTGGATTTTGGCAACGGACGCTTCTGCGGTCAGGCCTTCCTCGATCGCTTCGCGGATCCGTCCCAACCAGCCGCGGTCCTCCGCTATCAGACGATACGTTTCGAGGATTTCCCGGCCTTCCGAACCGCTTTCCAGTCGATCGTCCGACAGCATGACATCCAGTGCGTCGTACATGGAAGCCAACGCCACTTTCAGGCGTTCCTGCTCTGCCGCCGGGTTTTCGGCCACGACATCTGCTATTGGCGGCTGTTCCCGATGGATCACGGCCTCGCCGATTGCCGTTCCGGCGTGCAGTTTCAATCCGGTCAGGCGTAGCGGTAAAAGGGCGTTTCCGTCGGCTTCACGAAGCTCGTCCCTGCTGATCAGTTGCCCGGAATTGACCATTTCGGCAACAACCATCGCAACCGTCTGAAGTGTCTCGACCTCTTCTTCCGTATAGTGTCGGCGGGTCCGGTTCTGGACCGCCAGAACACCAGCGACCTTGCTGTTGCGCAGGATCGGTACGCCCATCATCGAGTGATAGATTTCCTCGCCCGTCTCCGGCCGGTAAGCGAAGCCGGGATGGGACTGGGCATCAGACAAGGCGATCGGCCGGGCGCGGGCGGCGATGTCGCCGATCACGCCCTCGCCAACGCGTAACCGGGTTTGATGCACCGCTTCCTTGTTCAGGCCTTCGGTGGCGTACAGCTCCAGTACGTCGCCGGCACGGCGGAGATAGAGAGAGCAGACCTCGGCCACCATGTTGGTTGCGATGAGGGTGACGATGCCGTCGAGGCGCGACTGGACGGATATCGCTTCCGTACCGGCCATGACATTGCGGATACGCCGCAGCAACCGGCGGATGTCGGATAGCCCGCTGGCGGACGGTCGCGGCGCCTCGCTCCTGCTGTCGGATTTTGCGGGCGGTTCCCTCATGGAGCGGCCGTCCCTTCGCTTTGCAGGCTCTCTGACGCCCGATGAACAGGCCGGGCGGCAGGAGGGTCCAGATTATTCCACGTCCATGCCGTAAGCCGAATGCAGGGCGCGCAGGGCCAGTTCTGTATACTCTTCAGCGATCAGGACGCTGACCTTGATCTCGGAGGTGGAGATCACCTGGATGTTGATTGCCTTTTCGGACAAGGTCTTGAACATCCGCTGTGCGACTCCAGCGTGGCTGCGCATGCCCACGCCGATCACCGATATCTTTACAACATCTGGATCGTGGTCGATCCGCTGGTAGCCGATCGCGTCCTGCGATTGCTTGATCGTGTCAATGGCGCGCAGGCTGTCTCCTTCCGGCACCGTGAATGTGATGTCCGTCTGTCTGCCGTCTTCCGATACGTTCTGGACAATCATGTCGACATTGATGTTGGCATCGGCAAGGGGGCCGAAAATCGCGGCCGCCACACCGGGCTTGTCCGCAACCTTCGCGACCGTGATCTTGGCTTCGTCCCGGCTGTAGGCGATGGCACTGATAATTTCGCGTTCCACGATCTCGTCCTCGTCAACAACCATCGTTCCCGGCACGTCCTCGAACGAGGATCGCACATGGATCTGCACATGGTGCTTCATGCCCATCTCGACAGCGCGGGCCTGCAGTACCTTGGCGCCCAGGGACGCGCTTTCCAGCATTTCCTCGTAAGTGATCCGCTCCAGCTTGCGCGCCTTGGAGACGATGCGCGGGTCGCAGGTATAGACACCATCGACATCCGTATAGATATCACATCGATCGGCATCGAGGGCGGCCGCCAACGCCACCGCCGACGTGTCGGATCCGCCGCGCCCCAGGGTCGTAATCCGTCCGTCCGGCGAAATTCCCTGAAATCCCGGAAACACGGCCACCCGACCGGCCTCGAGGTCGGCCTCGACCGACGCGGTCTCGATCCCCCTGATCCTGGCCCTGGCATGGGCGGCATCGGTCTTGATCGGTAGTTGCCAACTCGCCCACGATCGCGCCGGTATACCCATATCCTGCAGGATGATCGCCAGCAGCCCCATGGTGATCTGCTCTCCGGTCGAGACAACCACATCATATTCCCGCGGATCCGCGTTGGCGGCGGCGGCGCGGGTCCATGCCACCAGCTGATCGGTAGTCCCTGCCATGGCGGAGAGTACCACGGCCACTTCATTGCCGGAGTCGACATCGCGCTTTACCTTGGCGGCGACGTTCCGGATGCGCTCAATGTCGCCGACGGAAGTACCGCCGAATTTCTGAACGATACGCGCCATGAATGATCCTGAAACGGGTGTCCGCACGCTTTGGCTGAAACACGGACGCCGGCGAAAGGCGGTGTGAAATCAGCGCAGTCTTCCGCCTGCCCATTGCTGCCGACAAGGCATGACATACATACGCATGCGTCTGAATTCGGGCAACCAGCCGACCATGACGGAAGCACCGCAGGATCGCCGCACCATCGATGGTGCAACGTCGAAATCCACCGTGGACGAGGCCGAAATCGTCCGCTTTGCGGCAATGGCTTCGGAGTGGTGGAATCCCGAGGGCAGGCTTGCTCCCCTGCACAAGCTCAATCCGACTCGTCTTCGGCTGATCCGCGATGCCATCTGCCACCGGTTCGATCGCAACCCGGACGGCGACAGGCCGCTTGCCGGTTTGCGGATCGTCGACCTCGGCTGCGGCGGCGGTCTGGTCTGCGAGCCGATGGCTCGTCTGGGAGCCGATGTCGTCGGCATCGACGCCGGCGAAAGGACGCTGGAAGTCGCGCGGGCGCATTGTCGATCGGGCAATCTGGCAATCGATTATCGCCATGCCACTGCCGAGGCGCTGGCCGATTCCGGCGATGCCTTTGATGTGGTCCTGAACCTGGAAGTGGTCGAGCACGTTGCCGATGTGCCAGCCTTCATGGCGGCAGCCGGGACGCTCACCCGGCCCGGCGGTCTGCAGATTGTGACGACGCTCAACCGCACAGCGCGATCCCTCGCTTTCGGCATCGTGGCGGCGGAATACGTGCTGCGCTGGCTCCCGCGCGGTACGCACGACTGGCGCAGGTTCCTGAAGCCTTCCGAGGTTGCCGCCCATCTGCGCGCGAACGGTCTGGTTGTCGAGAAGGTAGCGGGCCTCACCTACAGTCCGTTGACCGACCATTGGCGGGAAAGCCGGGATCTGGGCATCAACTACGTCGTGGTGGCCCGCAAGCGTGCGGCGGTGCACGATTGAGCAGCCGGGCGATCCGCCCCGAATTCATTCCGCAGGCACGGGCACGCTCCCGGCCGGAACGACGTCTTTCGGTCGGAAGGTTGGCGCCGCCAGCGACATCAGCGGGGGAATGATCAAGAGCGTGAGGACTGCCGACAGGGCCAGCCCGCCGAGAACAACCGATCCCAGACCCCGGTACAGTTCGGAGCCTGCGCCCGGAAAAAGGACCAGCGGCGCCATGCCGATCACGCTGGTCGCGGTAGACATGAAAATCGGCCGCATCCGGTTGCGCGTCGCTTCCATGATGGCGACGCCCGGATCCATGCCGTAGCTGCGCGCCAGATTCAGGGTCTGGGCGACCAGAAGAATGGCGTTGTTCACGACCGTACCTATCAGAATGACGAAACCCAGCATCGTCAGCATGTCCAGCGGTTGCTGTACGTACTCGTTCAGCAGCGCCAGACCCAGGACGCCACCAGCCGCTGCAAGCGGAACCGAGAAGATGATGATCAGCGGATACAGGAAGCTTTCGAACAGTATTGCCATCACCAGGTAAACGATCACCAACGCCATCAAAAGCTGCCATACCAGGGCATTCCACGTTTTGGTGAGCTGATCCGCTTCGCCGGAGAGGTTGATCTTGACGCCCGGCGGCAAGCTGCCCCTTTCCAGCTCCGGGATCACCTTCTCGCGCAGGACATCCATCGCGGCCTCCAGGGCAACAGCCTTGGAAGGACTGATTTCCAGGGTCACCGTACGTGTACGCTCGGTGTGCCGGATTTCGGTCGCCCCTGACGTCACCTCCACCGTTGCCAGGGATCGCACCGGCACGATCTTTCCCGATGGCGTCACTACCGGAATACTCTCGATCCCCTGCGTCGTCTTGATGGCCTTTTTCGGTCCGGTCAGCATCATGTCGATGCGCCTTCCGCTCACGGTCACTTGCGCCACCCGCACGCCGTCGTTGAAGGCGTCAACGGTGGTTGCCAGGTCTCGCGCACTGATCCCGGCTTCATCCAGACGGGTGCGGTTGGGGACGATCTGCACCTCGGGCGCCCCGAGGCTGAGGCCCGGCCGCGGCCGGATCTGGTTGCCCTCGCCGGGCGGCAGGAACCGGTTGATGATGAGGAAAGCCTGCAAGGCGACCTGCAGGTTCTTGTCCAGGTCCGGACCGGATATGTCGAAGTTGATGATTCTGCCGCCCCCGATTCCGCGGCCGAACAGGGATGGCTGGAACGTGCGCCCGAAAGTTCCCGGCTCCTTCTGCATGGCTTCCTGAACGATCGGGATGAGCTCGCCCGCACGGCTGGGATCGACCGCCACTCCGCCCGCAATGGTCATCGAGTTGCGGGCCACGAAGAAGAAGCGCGAAATCTGCGGCGGTTCTTCCCCCGTCCTCGATCCCTCCCCGAGCCCCAGGGCAACCTGCGCCTTCTCCCACAGGCCAGGCTCTTCGGGCGGTTTCCCGCGCACGACGCCGTCGCCTTTCGCCACATATCTGGCGAGATCCGTCTCGACCCGGCGTGCAATTTCGGTGACCGTATCCAGATTGTACCCCGGCGGCGGCAGCGACAGGGCCAGGACCAGGTTGCGGTTGCCGGTGGGGAGGTACTCCAGCTTCGGCAGCAGCTTCCAGGTGGCAAGGATCGCACAGCCGCAGACGGCACAGACCACCAGGATCGCCAGGATCCGATGGGACACGACCATCCTGGTGAAGCCCAGAATGATCCAGGCGAAGCCTCTGGCCAGGTGGTCGATCCCCGGCAACGGCAGGCGCCTGGCGGCCTCCGGTCTTTCCGCCCCACCACCTGCGTCTGCAGCCATTCGGCGGTCCCTGGCGGAAGACAGCATCCAGTTGGACAGCGTCGGGATCAGCGTGACCGCGACCAGAAGCGACAGGATCACGGATACCGAAATCGCAACCGCGATGTCACGAAACAGCTGGCCGACTTCCATTTCCAGGACCAGGATCGGAATGAAGACCATGACCGTGGTCAGTGCGGAAACCAGGACGGCTCCCCAGACCTGGCTGGCGCCTTCGTAAGCCGCCTGGCGAATCGGCTTCCCCTGTTCCTTCAGACGATAGATGTTTTCCAGAACCACGATGGCCGCGTCCACCACCATGCCGACGGCAAATGCGATGCCGGCGAGGGAGATCACGTTGATGGAGCGGCCCAGCGCGGCCATCATGACGAAGGCGCCGATTACCGAAACCGGGATTGCCAGCGAAATCACCAGCGTCGCCCGCGGCGAGCGCAGGAACAGCAGAAGGATCAGCGCCGCCAGCAGCCCGCCCACCCAGATGTTCTGGGTTACAAGGTCGATCGCGGAGTGGATGTAGTCGGTCTCGTCGTAGACTTGCTCCGCCAGCAGCCCGGCAGGTTTCAGGACCGTCCGGTTCAGCTCTCTGACCTCGTCCCGCACCTGCTGCATTACCTGAATCACGTTGGTGCCCGTGTCGCGCAGAGCGTTGAACACCAGTGCGGGCTGGCCGTTTGCCCGGATACTGGACGTCGGGTCCTTGTAGCCGAACCGGACGTCGGCGATATCGCCCACCGTCACGCGGCCGACCCTGCCGGTGGCCTCGTCCTCGACCGTTCGCACCAGAACCCGCCTTATGGCGGAGGCTGCCGTCAGTTCACCTTCGATTCGGACCACGTAGCGGCGCTTGCCCTCGTTCACTTCGCCCGCCGACAGGGAAATGTTTGCCCGTCGCAAGGCCGCAACGACAGCCGGGACCGTCAGGCCGTATTTCGCCATTTCGCCGGGTTTGACGATGACCCGCAGCTCTTTCGCGCTGCCGCCGAAAAAGTTCGTTCCGGAAACGCCGCCCAGCCGCTCGATTCGCTCGATGACGAAATCCCGAATGAAGTCGCCATAGGTGTTGATCGCCCGGTCATTGCCCTCTGTCCGGGTGATCACGAACCAGGCGATCGGGTTGTCTTCCGATCCCTGGGTCGCGATCTGCGGCCGCTGCACTTCATCCGGATAGCCTGTCACTCGGTCCAGCCGGTTGGAGACCAGCAGGATGGCTCGATCCATGTTCTGACTGACACGGAATTCAAGCGTGATCCTCGACTGGCCGGTCGAGGCGGTCGAGACGATGCGCTCGACACCTTCCACGCCCCTCAGGACTTCTTCCTGCCGATTCAGGATCTCGCGCTCCACCTCCGCCGGCGCCGCACCGGGCCACAAGGTGGTGATGGTCAGATTGGGCTTGCGAACGTCCGGCGTCAACTGGATCGGGATCTGCCGGAGCGCGACGAACCCGAACATGATGATCATCAGGACGCCGGCGACGACCATGACCGGCCGGTCCAGCGCTATCCGGATGAGATTCATGTCAATTCGCCGGTTCGGGCCGGTCGGCGCTTTCGCCCGGTGCGCCGTCTGCCGGCTGGTGACGAACGGCCTGGCCCGGGCGCAGCCTTTCATTGCCGCGGACGACGACCAGGTCTCCGGGCTGCAGACCGTCCCTGACAACGAAGCGATTGCCGATGCCCGCACCGATTTCCACCGTTCTCGGCACGGCCTTGCCGCTCGTCACGACATAGACCGTGCGCCTCGGGCCCCTGCTGATGATGGCGTCCTTGTGGACAGAGACGACGGTCCGCGTCGGGCCCACGGGCACGTTTATCGTTACCGCCTGATTGATCGCCATGTTGGCCATTTCCTGTCCCTTGGCGGGGACGAGGCGCACTGCAACGGTCCGCGTCAGGGCATTCTGCATTGGCAGGATGGTACGCACTGTCGCGTCATGGCGGGCGCCGCCTTCGGCAAACACGAACGATATTGTACGGCCGGTCTCGAGGCCCTTCTGCCGATCTGCCGGCACGTCGGCCTCGATTTCGACGGTCGTGTCGTCAACAAGCTCGGCGACGGCTTCGCCCACTTTCAGATATGCGCCGAGTTCGGTCGATTTCCTGACCACCACGGCATCGTAAGGTGCACGAATGACAGCCTTCTGAATCGCCAGGACGGCCAGTTCCACGTTGGCGCTCGCCCGGGCCATCCGGTGGATTGCCGAATCGTAACGCGCCCGCGCGAAGGCCGCCGATTGATTGGTGCGCAGGGATTCGAAGCGCTTGAGCTCCTGTTCGGCAAGCCGAAGTTCTGCACGTTCATGGGCCAGGCGCGCCTCGGCACTGCTGATATCCTGACGCGCGAGGACCTGACCTTTCTTCACTCGCTGGCCGACCGCCACGTCGATATCGACCACGGCGCCGGCGACACGCGCAGCGACCTCTCCTTGCTGTGTTGCAACGATTCGGCCCACCACCGGCTCGGTCTGAGTCAGCGGCCTTTTGAGGACAAGGTCGACGCCGACGAGAGTCGGCGGGCGCTCTGGCCGCCCGCCCGTTTTCGGTTTGTCGCGCCGGGGCCTTTGTCCTCCGGCTCCGCCGGCTTTCGGCGCGCCGGCCTTCATGCCGGGCTCGCCCTTGCGTCCTGCGGGCATTTTGCCCGAGGCACTGTTCCGAGCCTGTGGCTCGGCCCCTGTTTCGGCGAAGGCCGGTGCGTACAGCCCGATCGCCAGAAGAACATTCGCGAGCGCCGCGGCGCCAAGGCCCGGTGTCCATCGTGACCTTCTTGCGATGAAAGCTCCTCTTGGCATTACAGCGCCATCCGTTCTCCGTCTCCCGGTGTCGCAATCTGCTTTCAGGCCTTGGCGGCGCCGGGTTCAGACATGATATAGTTTTGACTGTGAAGCAACTCTCTGGCGATGGGAGTCCCGTCCCTCGATGCGCGTGCCGCCAGGAGCACTTTCCATATTGACGGGTGTTTGTCTTCTTGACTACTGCAATTTACGCTCATCCGGCATGTCTGGATCATAGTCCCGGCTTGCGTCATCCGGAGCGCCCGGCCCGTGTGGACGCCATCCTCGATGAGCTCAGGAAGAGACCGATCGACGGGCTGGACTTCCGGAAAGCGCGCGGGATCGATCCTGCTTTCCTGGAACTCGTCCATCCCGCTTCCCTGATCGATCGGTTGCTGGCGCCGGTGGAAGGGAATAACCGACGCATGATCGACGGCGACACGATCATCAGTCCCGGGTCAGGCCATGCCGCGCTGCACGCCGCCGGCGCCGTGTGCGATGCCATAGATCATCTGATGAATGGCGATATCTTCAATGCTTTCTGTGCCGTGCGGCCGCCCGGTCACCATGCCGAACCGAACCGGTCGATGGGATTCTGCCTGTTCAACAATGTCGCCGTTGGCGCCCATTACGCGCGGGAGAAACACGGTCTGGGGCGGATCGCGGTGGTCGATTTCGACGTCCATCACGGCAATGGCACGCAGGCGGCGTTCGAGAGCGATGGAGATCTGTTCTATGCGTCCACGCATCAATGGCCGCTCTACCCCGGCACCGGCGCGCCGAGCGAGGCCGGAGTCGGGAACATCGTGAACGCCATCCTCGCCCCCGGCAGCGGGTCGGCCGAGTTTCGACAGGCCATGACAGAGATCGTTCTGCCGGCGCTGGAGGCATTCCGACCGGAGATGATCATGGTATCCGCCGGCTTCGACGCCCATCGGGCCGACCCGCTGGCGAGCCTCAACGTCCTGACGGAGGACTATGCCTGGGTCACCGGCAGGCTGACGGACATGGCCCGGGATTTGTGCGGTGGTCGCCTCGTTTCCGCCCTGGAAGGCGGTTACGACCTGCGCGCCCTGGCCGAGTGCGCGGAAGCGCATGTCTCTGCGCTGGCGGCTTCGAATCCGGCATGAACGATGCACGCCAGCCGATTGCGCTTGGCGAGCGCTCGGTATAATTCAGGAAGTCGGGCGCGATTCCGCCCGATCGGAGCCTGCCTGTTTGGAGAATGTGATGTCTGACGCCGCTGCCGTGGAAATTGTCGATCTCAGTTTCGAAGAAGCCCTGGCCGAACTGGAGAAGATCGTACGCGACCTCGAAACCGGCCAGGCGAAGCTGGACGACGCCATTGCCGCTTATGAACGGGGCGCAGAGCTGAAGCACCATTGCGAGGCCAAGCTGCGCGAAGCCCAGGCCAAGGTCGACAAGATTGTGACTGGCCCTGATGGAGAAAATCGTCTAGAGTCAGGGGAAATTGGCTGATCAAAAGATCGGTGAACGGTCTCGCCAGATTTTCCAGGACGTTCAGGAGCGACTGTGACCGAAGAAGCCCGTCTCAAGGTCGCGATGGCGGAGATTGCCGACAGGGTCGAGTCGACGTTGAAGGGCCTGCTTCCGATCGGAGAAGGCCCGGAAGCCCGTATCTGCGAGGCGATGGCCTATTCCACGCTGGATGGCGGCAAGCGGCTCCGGCCCTTTCTGGCTGTTCAGACCGCGCGCCTGTTCGATGTACCGGATCCCCTGAGTCTGCGAGCCGGCGCGGCCATTGAATTGGTGCATTGCTATTCCCTGGTCCATGATGACCTGCCGACCATGGATAACGACGATTTGCGTCGCGGCAAGCCGACCACCCACATCAGGTTTGACGAGACCACCGCCATTCTGACCGGTGACGCCCTGCAAGCCCTCGCTTTCGAAGTACTGGCCGACCCGGCGACCCATCCGGACGGTACCGTCCGGGCGGCGCTTGTGGCGGCGCTTGCCGCCGCGGCGGGCGCGCGCGGCATGGTTGGCGGCCAGATGTACGACCTGGCGGCCGAAGCTGCGACCGAGCCCTTCGATCTGGAGCAGATTACCCGGCTTCAGCAAATGAAAACCGGTTGTCTTTTCGATGTCTCGTGCCAGGCCGGTGCCATTCTGGGCCGGGCAGATCCTGCCGAGCGACAGGCGTTGGCGGACTATACGAGGGCCCTTGGACTCGCCTTCCAGATCGCCGACGATATTCTGGACGAGATCGGCGACGCCGAACAGACCGGAAAGCCTGTCGGCAAGGACGCGGCTGCGGGCAAGGCCACGTTCATTTCGCACCTGGGCCTGGAAACAGCCCGGGAGCGCGCCAAGATTCTCTCTTTACAGGCTTCCGAAGCCCTAGGATGCTTCGGGATTCGGGCCGAGTTCTTGAAAGCCGTGGCGCGGTTTGTCGTTGATCGTCGATCGTGAAACAGGCCATTTTCAGGTAGCAATTGAGTTCGGGAGGTTGTCGTAACATGTCTGAAACCAGCAAGACACCCTTGCTCGACAAGGTGCATTCGCCTGCTGACTTGCGCAAGCTGGACATCAAGGACCTTCGTCAGTTTGCGGACGAGTTGCGCAGCGAAACCATTGACGCCGTCTCGATCACGGGCGGTCATCTGGGAGCGGGTCTGGGCGTCGTGGAACTCACCACGGCGATCCACTACCTCTTCAACACGCCCAAGGACATCCTGATCTGGGACGTTGGCCATCAGTGCTATCCGCACAAGATCCTGACGGAACGGCGGGATCGTATCCGGACCATCCGGCAAGGCGGCGGTCTTTACGGCTTCACCAAGCGCACCGAAAGCAAGTACGACCCGTTCGGTGCGGCACACAGTTCGACGTCGATTTCTGCCGGTCTCGGCTTTGCCGTATCCGGCGACCTGCAAGGAAAGACCGACCGCAACGTCATCGCCGTGATCGGCGACGGCGCCATGAGCGCCGGGATGGCTTATGAGGCAATGAACAATGCCCAGGTCACCAATTCGCGCCTGATCGTCATCCTGAACGACAATGACATGTCGATCGCGCCGCCGGTAGGCGGCTTGTCGGCTTACCTGTCCCGTCTGATATCCTCGCGCGGTTATCGGTCGTTCCGTCACCTGTCGATGATGCTCGCGGAAAAATTCCCGCGGCCGCTGCAAAAGGCTGCGGAACGGGCCGACGAATACACCCGCGGTTTCCTGACCGGCGGCACGCTCTTCGAAGAACTGGGTTTTTACTATGTCGGCCCGATCGACGGCCACAACATGGACCATCTGGTTCATGTCCTGAAGAACGTGCGCGACGATCCGGAAGGCGGCCCGATCCTGGTCCATTGCGTGACGCAGAAGGGAAAGGGGTACGAGCCTGCGGAGAACTCCGACGACAAGTACCACGGTGTGGGCAAATTCGATGTCGTGACGGGAGAATTGTACAAGGCGCCCGCCAACACTCCCAGCTATACCAAGGTCTTTGCCCAGGCCCTCATCAAGGAAGCTCGCAAGGATGACAAGATCGTCGCGATCACTGCCGCCATGCCGTCCGGCACCGGCATCGACCTGTTCCAGAAGGAATTCCCTGACCGCACCTTTGACGTCGGAATTGCCGAACAGCATGCCGTGACATTTGCCGCCGGCCTGGCGGCGGATGGCATGAAGCCATTCTGTGCGATCTATTCCACATTCCTGCAACGCGGTTATGACCAGATCGTCCACGATGTGGCGATCCAGAAGCTGCCGGTTCGCTTTGCCATGGACCGCGCGGGCCAGGTCGGCGCCGATGGCCAGACCCATGCCGGGTCGTTCGACATCGCCTTTCTCGGCTGCCTGCCGGATTTCGTTCTGATGGCCTGTTCCGACGAAGCGGATCTGGTGAACATGGTGGCGACTGCCGTTGCCATCGACGACCGCCCCTGCGGCTTCCGCTATCCGCGCGGCGAAGGCATCGGCATCGACATGCCGGAAGAAGGCACACCCATCGAAATCGGCAAGGGACGCGTGATCCGGGAAGGAAATTCCGTCGCCATCCTGTCCTTCGGCGCCCGAATGCAGGATTCGCTCAAGGCGGCCGATGAACTGGCCGGCCGCGGCTGGAGCGCGACCGTTGCCGATGCGCGTTTTGCAAAGCCCATTGACAAGGATCTGGTCCGGCGCCTTGCCAGGGAGCATGAAGTCCTGATCACCATCGAGGAAGGCTCCGTTGGCGGATTTGGCGGATTTGTGGCTCAATTCATGAGCCACGAGGGTCTGCTGGACAGTGGAAGCTTGAAGTTCCGGCCCATGGTCCAGGCCGATCGTTTCTTCAATCAGGACAAGCCGGAGAAGCAGGTCGACGAAGCAGGGCTGAGCGCTCGCCACATCGTGCACACGGCGCTGACGGCGCTGGGGCAGGATTCGGAAGACCTGGACGTCTCCGCCCGAGCATAGGGCCGGCCGATCAACCGGCAATTGCGGTCAGGATCTGACAGATCCGCCGGTCTTCGCCATTGCCTTCCCGGGCAACCCTGGCATGCCTTGCGCGCTGCACTGATTTTGCATCACCGCCATCGAGGCTGGTCGACCGCATCTGTGCCGACATCCCTTTTCCGGATCGGATGCCTGCATCGTCCGCGGTGGCGTGTCGGCGGCTCTTCAGCCCGCCTCGGCACTGCCGTCTTGTTGGTGCACTACCTGGTCAGCCAGGCGGCCGGTCAGCTCCTTGAGGTGGTCGAAGGCATATTCAAACGTGCCGACACCCTGAGTCAGCGAACGCAGTTCGATGATCAGGTCCTGCAGTTCTGCTTGGGGCAGCTTGGCATCGACCTCGTCCCAGTTGTTCCAGCCGGTCTTCGAATCAAATCCCAGGATCTGGCCGCGGCGACCGCTGATGAGGCCCTGGATGTTCGACGTGAAGTGTGACGGCGCCGATATCCTGACGTCATAGATCGGCTCCAGCAGGACTGGCTTGGCCTTGGGCATGCCTTCGCGCATCGCAAGGGATCCTGCAGTCTTGAAAGCCTGGTCGGAACTGTCCACGGAATGATACTGACCGTCGGTCAGGGTGACAGATACGTCGACTACCGGAAAGCCAAGCGGTCCGGACGACATGTACTCCTTCACACCGGCCTCGACGGCCGGAATGTACTGCCGCGGCACCCGACCGCCTGTGATCGTGTCCTGGAACTCGAACCCGCCACCTCGCGGCAACGGCCTTATTTCGACATGCACGTCGCCGAACTGGCCGTGCCCTCCGGACTGTTTCTTGTGGCGCGCATGCTGGGATATCGGCTGCTTTATGGTCTCCTTGTACGCCACCCTGGGGCGATGGCCGGCGACATTCAGGTTGTACTTGCTCTTCAGCCGGTCGATCGCGACCTTGAGGTGGATTTCCCCCTGACCGGAGAGCACGAGTTCATGGGTGTCCTGATTGTGCTCCAGGATGACCGACGGATCCTCTTCCGCCAGTTTGCTCATGGCCCCGGTCATCTTCACTTCGTCTTCGCGTTTCTCGGCCTCGACGGCGAGAGAAAAAAGCGGCATGGCCGGCGACGGCCACAAGGTCTCCGGCGCCTTGCCGGCATCGACCAGCGTTTCACCGGTTTTCACTGTCTCCATCCGGCCCATGGCCACTACTTCGCCCTTTCCGGCCTTGGCAAGTTTCTCCTGACTGTAGCCGTTCAGCCGGTGCAGACCGCCAACCCGCGTGCCGTTCAGACTGGCGCCGTCCCTGATTTCTCCATCCAGTACGCGGGCAATCGACAACTTGCCGGTATGCGGCATGTACAGGGTCTTGAAGATCGTCGCGCCGTTGCCGCTCCAGTCGCCGAGCTCCAGACGATCGCGCACCCCGTCTACGCCCGGTGTTTCGTGGCGCAGGGCTTTCAACAGACGCCGGATGCCGGCGTCGTTGGTCGCAGAGCCGATGAAGACAGGCACGATGCTGTCCGCCTGAAGCGTCTTGGTCAGGTAGCCGTAGATCTCGTCTTTTGGCGGCGTGGCGTCTTCCAGCAACTGCTCCAGCAGCCCATCATCGAAATCGGCCAGGGATTCCAGCATCTCCTGCCGGGCATGGGATTCTTCGTCGGCCATGTTCGACGGAAACTGGACCAGCTTGGAAGCCGTGCCGGGAATGTACTCATAGGCTCGCTCGCTGGCCAGATCGACGTAGCCCTTGATCTCCTCGTCTTCCATGATCGGCACATGGCGCAGGACCAGCGGCCGGTCCGAAGACGCCTGCAGCGCTTCCATCATTTCCGGAATGCCGGTACCGGCCAAATGGTCGACCTTGTTGATGAACAGGAAGTGCGGCACCTGATGGTCGTCCAGAAACTTCAGGACGGGCGCCGCCATCATTGCCTTGTCAATCGACGGCTCGCATACCACGACCGCGATGTCCGCCACCATCAGGGCGTGACGCGAATCCTGCTGGAATTCCACCGAACCCGGGCAGTCGATGATGCTCCAGCGGTCGCCCAGGTACTCGAAGTTCCCGACATTGAGTTCGGTACTCATTTTCCGGCTGCGCGATTCGGGGCAGGCGTCTCCAACCGTGTTGCCATCCGGCACGCTGCCCTTGCGGTCGATTTTGCCGGTTGCGGCCAGCATGGCTTCCATCAGGCTTGTTTTCCCGCTCAGATACGGCCCGACAAGCGCCACACATCTTGGGTCTGAGGTTCCGGGCATAGCGCGTTTCTCCCTGGGTCTGATTTGTCTTCCAGAGCAACGCGCGGCATCGTTTCAGATCGGGATGCAAAGCCCGAACGCACCTTCACGCGCCCTGATTCTTGCAGCATCAAAGTGACGATACGCGACGGTCTGCGCAAGCTCTTTGGTTCCGCAGCGTACGATCGACCGCCTCACAGGGCCAGCAGGAATACCCCTGCCGCCAGCATCGCGATCGCGGTCCAGACGGGCCATTGAAGGCTGCGTTGCCCCGATCGGACTGGTTCCGGCGGCTTGTTGAAACGTTCCAGAGCCTGATCCAGTTGACGCGCCCTGACGGGGAGACGCTCGACTGCCTCGGCGATGTTCCGCACGTGCTCCCGCACGCGGGCCGCGGGGCTGCGATGATCCCGCATCCAGGACTCTATCAGCGGACGGGTGAGGGTCCACATGTTGACATCGGGGTTCAGCTTCCGACCCACCCCTTCGGTCACCAGCATCGTCTTCTGGAGCAGCAACAGTTGCGGCTGGGTCTCCATCTCGAACCGCTCGGTTACCTGGAACAGAAGACCCAGCAATCTGCCGATGGAGATTTCATGCAGCGGCCGGTCGAAGATCGGCTCGGCAATGGCCCGAATCGCCTGCACGAACGCTTCTCGCGATTGTCCGGCCGGAATATAGCCGGCCCGGAAATGCACATCCGCGACCGTACCGTAATCCCGACGCAGGAAGCCCATCAGCATGTCGGCCAGATAGTAGCGCGTCTGCCGGTCCAGTCGCCCCATGATGCCGAAATCGATGGCGAGGATACGGCCCTGATTGTCCACAAAGGCATTTCCGGGGTGCTGATCGGCATGGAAGTAGCCGTCCCGAAACACCTGGTTGAAGAAAATGGCAGCGGCATTGCCCAGGATCTCCGTCGGATCGTGACCGGCTGCAATCAACTTCTCGCGCTGGTCAACCGGAATGCCGCGAATGCGTTCCAGAGTGAGGACGCGTTGTCCGGTGCGATCCCAGTCGATATCGGGCGTTCTGAATGTCGGGTCCCCGTCAAAATTTTCTGCCAGTTCGCGGGCAGCCGCGGCCTCCATGCGCAAATCCATCTCCAGCAGCGTTGCGTCGGCAAAGGTCTTCACCACCTCCACCAGCTTCAGGCGTCGCAGATCGGGGCGCAGTCGATGCACCAGTCCCGCAAGCCAGTACAGCAGGTCGATATCGCGGGCGAAGGCCGCTTCGATATCCGGACGCAGCACCTTGATCGCCACATCCCGTCCGTCCGCGGTTACAGCGAAATGGACCTGTGCTATGGAGGCTGCCGCCTCGGCTTCGTTGTCGAAAGACCGGAACAGGTCGGCAATCGGGGCGCCCAGTTCCCTTTCGATGGTCAGGCGCGCCGTTCTGCTGTCAAACGGCGGCAGTCGATCTTGCAGTGAGGAGAGATCGCTTGCTACCTGCTCGCCCAGCAGGTCCGGCCGCGTGGACAGCATCTGTCCCAGCTTGATGAAGGTCGGTCCCATGTGCTGCAGCGCCAGTGCCAGCCGTTCGCCCGGGCGGCCCTTGATGCCGCGCTTGCGAAAGAGACGGCGGATCCACGGCGCGACCGCCGAAATCTGCAGATGCTCAAGCGGGAACAACGCATCATGTTGCGCCAGCGTATGAGCGAACCTGATCAGACGGGCGGCGTTGCGTACAGCGCGAAACATCAATGCAATCTGGGCTGGATTTCAGCGGCTTCCTGAGGTGCATGCAGAGAAGGCTGCGAGATCATCCGATGTCAGATGACAGCCAACTGTCCCCGTGGGACAATCTCTCATTCCTGGATTCAAATACAGATTTATCGCGATTCGACCTATCGGAAAACCGTTGTTGCGTCTCGGATGACCCGCAACTCGACTGGTGCATTTCGGTACGGTGCAAGGGGTAGCGCCTAGATTCGCCACCCAGAGTACAGCGCCACCACACCGCCGGTCATGTCGCGCCAAGATACTTGAGCGAACCCGGCATCCCGCATCATGGCTGCGCAGGCGGGTTGCGGTGGAAACGTTCGAATACTCTCGACCAGATACTGGTAGCTTTCCCGGTCCCGGCCCACGACCGCGCCGAGCTTGGGCAGCATGCTGAAGGAGTATCGGTCGTACAGATCCCTCAGGAGCGGAACTGAAACCGCGCCGAATTCCAGACACTGGAACTTCCCGCCAGATTTCAGGACGCGGCGCATTTCGGTCAAGACCGCCAGCTTGTCGGTGACGTTACGCAAGCCGAAGGCAATTGTCACCACATCCATGCTGCGATCGGGCAACGGCAATTGCTCGGCGTTGCCGCAGACCCAGTCTATCCCTCCGAGTCTGGCGCGGTCGATGGCCCGGTCCCGGCCGACCATCAGCATTTCGGCACTGATATCGCATACGGTCGCCGGACCGCCGCCCTTGTTGCCCCACAGGAACGCGATATCGCCGGTACCGCCAGCAACATCCAGCAATGTCTTGTCCGGTGTGGGGCGTAGTGCCGCGACGAAGTCGCGCTTCCATAATCGGTGTAGCCCCCCGGACATCAGATCGTTCATCAGATCATAGCGGGACGCCACGCTGTCAAAGACGTCGCGCACCAGGCCTTGTTTCTTTTCGACCGCCACGGTGCGGAAGCCGAAATCGGTGGTGTCGCCGTCGCTGTTCCCTGTCCGTGTCATGTTCCACCGGTAGGCGTGTACCACTCAAGCCGCCATTGGCCATGAGGCCGCAAGAACCGATTGCCCATGGAACGTCGATTGATGGAGAAGGTCTCAGCACCAACTTTTGCAGGATGGTTGGCCAAGCGGCCTGCAGCGCAAATTCAGACGTCCTGACATCGGACCATATTTCCTACAACGCGATTATAAACTTGACGCAACACGGCTCAATCCCCATATACTGGGAAAGGAAAGCCGAAATGACCAGTTTCTGCCAGTTCGCCCGCCAGTTTCCGAACGACGAAGCCTGCCTTGAGCACATGATGAAGCGGCGCTACGGCGGCACGGAAACGACCTGCCCGAAATGCGGCGAACAAGGCAAGTTCTACCGCATGACGCGCGAGCGGGCCTATGTCTGCCAGCACTGCAAGTATCAGGTGCACCCGACGGCGGGAACCTTTATGCACCGGACGCGGCTGCCGCTGCACAAGTGGTTCCTCGCCATGCACATGTTCACGATTTCGCGACACGGCGTGGCGGCGAAGGAACTGGAGCGGGAACTGGACGTGTCCTACCCGACGGCATGGCGCATGGGCCACCTGATCCGCAAGCACATGGCGGATACGGACGGGGAATGGCCGCTCGGCGGCGAAGTCTAGGCGGACGAAACGTATGTCGGCGGGAGGCGGTCTGGCGGCAAACGCGGTCGCGGCGCGCTGGGCAAGGCGGTCGTCTTCGGGATGCTGGAGCGCGGCGGCGACGTTATGGCGTAGGTCATACCGGACGTGCGCAAGCAGACGCTCCTGCCGTTGGTATGGGATAACGTCGAACGCGGTTCGGGCTCGCGCTCCACGAGACTAGGACGCGACATGTGGACTTCCGACCGAGGCTCGGTCGGGGCCACGGTCCGGATGCGACATTCGACTTCCTCGGCTTCAACCATGTCTGGACGCGGTCGAGGAAGGGTAATCCTGTCGTACGCCAGTTCACGGCCCGCGACCTCTTCGCACGGGCGGTCAAGGCGATCCATCGCTGGTGCAAGACGCACTGGCATGAACCGCCCGCGACCCAGCATGAGCATCTTGCTCGTGTCATCCGGGGCCACTGCAACTACCATGGCCGCATCGGGAACAGCGCGCGTCTGTCGTGCTTCCGCTACCGAGTGGCCCATTGCTGGCGATGGTCTCCCAGCCGCTGCAGCAGCAAGGGCTACGTAAACCGGGACCGGATGAACGTTCTCCTTCGGCGGTTCCCCCTGCCGCTTGCCCGGCTCAGGAACCCGGACACATCGCCTGCCCGAGCGAAACTGCCATGTGAGGAACCGAGTGCGTCAATCGCGCACGCTCGGGTCTGCGAGGGGAGAGGCTTGGTAACGACACATCCTACTCGGCCACTACGCCGCCAGGTGGGCGATCAAGGAAAGACCTCTGCATGATGCCTTGATTTTCCGGTGGTGTGCGGTGCCTGGGCATGCTGTCGGGTCCGCTGTCCCTTGAGCGGGCACAGCGGTTCTGTCGGCGGGGTCATGCGATGGCGGGTGTTGGCGGGTTGCGGGAGATCCTGCTGGCAGCCTCGAGGAGGTTCTGCCCGATGGCCGCGATTGCCGGTCGGGCGTGTGTCCTGGCCAGTCCGAAGCAGCGGGCGCGATGCAGCCCGAAGAGGCGCTTCATCGTGCCGAAGCATTGCCCGGTCCGGAACCGGCGTCTCGGGATCAGCCTGTCGAAACGTTTCCCGGAGGCTCTCGGGGGCGCATGATGCCGTCGTGCATCCTGCCGCGCAGGGCGGCCCGGCTGGCGCATGCCTTGTCGGCCATCACACGCTGCGCCTTCGCCCCGTCGGTCATGGTCCCGGATTCGGGGCTTTCAGCCCGGTTGGCCGGTGTCGTGCGGACCTTGTCGACAAGGCCCTCCTCGTCGCTTCGGGCAAGGGCCCTGTACCCCGGCGTGGAGGTCGATCCCTTCTTCAGCCATCGCGCCTCGGGATCGGCGCCGGAACGGAGGGCCGGATCGTCGGGCGCATCCCCTTCCGCCCGGTCCTGCGGCGCTTCGATCGTCGTGCGGGGCCGCGCGGCGGCGGCCACCAGCGTGGCATCGATGATCGCCGCTTCGGCCACCTTCAGCTTCAGCCCGTGACCCTCGATCCGGCGACAGACCTCGCTCGGAAGGGCGTCGGACACACCGCCCTTCACCAGGGCATTGCGAAACCGGCAACGGGTCGTCTCGTCCGGAACCGCCGCATGCAGGTCGCGCCCGCAGGACAGCATGAAATCCGGCCGCACCTTCAGCCCGTGCCGCTGCCCGATCAGCAGGCACTTGAACAGAACCAGGGGATCCGTGACCCCGAGGCCCCAGGCCCGAACGCCCCGGGCCACGCCGCAGGATCGGCAGGAACGACCCCCAGTCCAGCAAACCGTCGATCCTGACCGGAACAGCGTCAGACCCGATCCGGGCTGACGCTTCACGCAAAAACAGATCCATCAGGACAGGCCCCTTCGAAACCGCCCGAAACATGACACGTTCGGAAGACAAGAGGAAACATACCGCCAATCATGCAGAGGTCTTAAGGAGTATTTCAGGACCCTCAGGCAGCACACACGCATCAAGGATAGCCGCTTTGATGCGGCCGATGACCTGCGCCGCTGCCTGGCCTTCGATGCCATCATGGCCTGGCGTGTCTTCGACATCCAGCGTGCCGCCCGGGGCGAACCCGACCGCGCCGCCCTCGACTTTCCTGGCGAAGACGAACTGACCGCCATGTACATCGACATGCGCCACCAGTTCGGATTCAACGATGCCCGCGCACCGCCTTTCGATGACCTCACCATCCTCCAGGCCGCGATCGATGTCGGCCGCTACGTCGGGTTCATCCCTTAGAAGCGACAACCGGTTCCCGGAACCGAAAAGATCAGACAAGGGATGCGATACATGCTGATCACCGCCGCGGCATACAGATCATTCAAGCGACAACAGGCGATGACAGAGTCAACTGTGGGGTAGTGACAGGTCCGGGGCTACGTCTTCTACCAGCGGGAACCGGGCGGTGCTGAAGACGGTCGGCGACGCCCGCAGGAAGTGCCTCTCAACCCAGCTGGACGCCGGCGTCGACGTCTCTGGAACGGGTCCGGCGGCCGGGGCCAGCATGCCCATGTTCCGGGACTACGTGACAGACCCTTGGATGGCCGAAAGCCGCGGCCGCTGGAACCCGTCGACCCTCGGGGGCGTGGAATCCACTCTCGGGAGCAGACTGCTCCCGGAATTCGGGCGCCTGCCGCTCGACCGGATCGCTCCGTCGCGCGTGGACGCGCGGTTCGGCCGCTGCAGCGCCACGGCGCCGTGCGGCGCCAACAGTGCCCTGGAACTGCTCCGGCAGGTCATGAACCATGCCGTGGCCGGCGTCCTGGTCGCCGTGAGCCCCGCCCGCCGCCCGCGGATGAACCCGAAGGCCCCGGCTGACCAGGTTCCTCTCGGAGAACGAGATCGTCCGGCTTCACGAGGCGCTCGGCCGGTGCGTCGCCGAGCGGCCCGCATGGGAAGGGCAGGCCGACATCATCCGCCTTCTCCCGCATACGGGATGTCGCAGGAGCGGCCCGTTCGTGTTTCCCTCCCCCGTCGATCCGGACAGGCCCCGCGGAAAGGACCTGACGCTGTGGAACCGGGTCCGAGAGCGCGCCAGCCTCGCATGCGTCCGGCTGCATGACCTGAGGCACACGTACGCCTCACAGCCGTCATGAAGGGGGTTCCGCTGCCCGTCGTGGCGCGGCTGCTGGTGCGGATGACCATGAGATACGCCCATGTCGGGGACCGGGACGTCGTCGCGGCCGCCGAGAGGGTCGGCCAGGCAATTGCGCTGGCGCTGGACGGTCCCGATTGAGCGAAACTCCGCAGCTTCCGGCCCGCAGCATCAGGCGCAGTCTTCGGCTTCCTCCGCTGCATTTCCTTCGCTATGGTACAGCGTCGGGCAGTTCGTTAGCAGTTCTTCCAGTTCAACCTCGTTCACCACGCTCTCCTGCCAATGGCGTTGCACCGACATGAAACGGACACGTGCGGCAAATCACAGATCCGCATGGTCCCTGACATCATCTGTCGAGAACGTCCCTAACCCGCGCCTGGAATTCGTGACCGGCCCTCCTGTACCCGAGCAGTTGCGAAATGGCGCGCACGAGATCGTCGGTCTCAACGTGTCCGCACTCCCTGCGGATCATGTCGGCGGCTGCCGTTATCTCCATAGCCGACAGGTACTCCGGCTTCGTCGTCGGCACCTCCTCCTGGGAACGGTCGCGAACAGGCACTTCGTTTCGCTGCCGTTCGGTGAACCAGAAGTCTCGTCTCCGAACGATGCTTCCCGAGCGTTCGGCATGCATCAGCGCCTTCAGGGCAGCGTCTTGGATCCGGGAACCGGCCCGCTTCTTGCCGAAGCCGCCCGCAATGCGCCTAGCCACTTCATCCGTGTGTACCGGACCCTCGACCTGGACGACCTTCACCGCGTGCGCGCAGAGTATTGCCGTGGGAAACTCGTGCGGCTCGCACGACCTTTCGATATGCAGCTTAGCCTTCTCGTATTTGGTAACCGTGAGGCTTGGCTCATCCGGTTCGGGTGGACAATCGACATCCTCGGGCTCCGTAACGGAGCGGGGGCCGACGTCGTTGGCTCCCGGCGGGAAGGCGCGCTCTTCGGCATCGCTGATTGCACGATCGATGGCGCGGCGCAGGCGATCCTGCTCGGGGATGCGATTGTGGAACCAGTCCGTACTCCAGATCCGATGGAATCTCCACCCCAAGCCCTCCAGGACTTCCTGCCTCAGCCGGTCCCTTTCCCTTGCCCATATAGCGCGGTGATATGTCGCCCCGTCACATTCGACCGCTAGGACATACTCTCCCGCTCGTTCGGGATGACGAACCGCAATGTCGATTCTGAAGCCCGCAGACCCGACTTGCAGATCCGCCTTGAATCCAAGCAAGGCAATGGCCCGGGCCACGTCTTCCTCGAACGGGCTGTCCGCGTCTTTCCCGGTGACCAGACGTTGGTCCAGCTCTCCGGACTTGGCAAACTCAAGGAACCGCTTCAAGATGCGCGGACCGTTCCTTGACGTTCGGGAAAGATCAATCTCTGCGGGGTCGAAGGACGCGAAGACCTCGCACCGAACCCGTGCGCGCGTGAACAGGACATTGAGCCTTCGCTCTCCGCCGTCGCTGTTGACAGGGCCGAAATTCATGCTGGCGAGCCGGCCGTCCGGTTCGTGGGGACCGTAGCCGACGGAAATCAGGATGACGTCCCGTTCGTCGCCCTGAACGTTCTCAATGTTCTTCACGAAGACGTCCTCGGACCTTCCTTCCCTCATGAATTTGTCAAGCAGGCCGTCCTGTCGTCTCTCCAGCTCAAGGACATCGCCCATCATGTCCGCCTGCGCCTTTGAGAAGGTCACGATGCCAACCGAAAGATCAGGGCTGTTCCGGGCATGCAGGGCCAGTGCCTTGGCAACGGCGTCCGCCTCCTTTCGGTTCGTTCCGGCACGGCCCCTGCCGCGGCTGCGGCTGATGTAGACCCCCGCGACACGCGTGAACTTCAGGCCGAAGCGTTCATCCATCTGCAGGGGCGTGGGAGGCAGGAACAGCCGGTCCTTGTAGAACTCCCTGTTGGACACGGCGATGAGAGACGGGTCGCGCGACCTGTAATGCCAATTTAGCATGCTCGCCCTGAGTCCCCGCGCCTCGCACAGGGTGAGAACGCTCTCCAATTCTGCAACACTTGCTGGGGGCAGCGGGTCGCTTTCGTCCGGCACATCATCGTCCCCTTCCTCTCTGGAGTCGTCAGCCAGACGGTCAAAGAACGATGTTGGCGGCAGCTGCTTCTGGTCTCCGACGACAACGATCTGCTTGGCCCTTGCGATCGCTCCGAGTGCCTCCTCTGGCCGAACCTGGCTGGCTTCGTCGATCACGAGCAGATCGAATTTCACGCGGCCGGGCGGGAGGAACTGCGCCACGGAGATCGGGCTCATCATGAACACGGGCTTGATCCGCTGAACCATCTGACCCGCCGCCGACATCAATAGTCGAATGGGGCGAATGCGACGCTTCTTCGCGATCTCGCCCCTTATGACTCCCATCTCGCCCACCGCGCCCTTGGGCAGCTGTTCAAGGTGCCGGGACCTGATGAGCCCCCGAACGTCGGCAATGCGTGATCGGTCCAACTCGCGGAACCTCTCCACGAGCCGGTGCCGGTCCATCCCGCTGAGCCTGTCAAGCTCGGGAAGCAGGCTCCGCGCCCTGGACCAGCGCGCCTCCGCGGTCGCGTACCGGAACTCGTCAACAGTACGGTCCGAACCGACGGCTTCGGTTTCCAAGAGAGCGACAAGTTTCAGCAGGCCTTCCTCCTCAAGGGACCGGCGATGGGTCGCCAGTCGCGCCCATTCGTGGTAGCGGTCCATCTGGGACCGCATGGACCGAAAGCGTTCGCGCAGTGAGGCGAGGGGCACGCGTGACTCATCGCCATCGGGACCAAGGCGAAGCCCAAGGCGCTCCAAGGGGGCTGCAATCGTCTCTTCAGCCTTGGACAGAACGCCCGAAAGGTCGTCGACAAGCTGCGGCTCCGAATCGGCAAGCCGCACCAGTTCCTGAATCCGGTTTCGGTCTAGGTCCGCATTAAGTCCGCGCGCCTTCTCAAGCCAGCCGAGTGACGACTTGAGACCCGGAAAGTCGGTTCGCTCGCCGCGCCAAAGCCTCCCTAGGCGAGCCTTCAGGTAACCCTCCTCGTCAAGGAACGCGGCTCTCTTGCGCTGTGCTCCCATCAGTTTGTCGAGAAGTTCTAGCCTTTCGCGCGGGCTGTCGGGGAGGGGCCGCTTCATCAGGGTGGCAAGTTCCGAGCTTGCCCTTCTGTAACCACCCAACCATCTGGAGAGAAACGACCCGACGCCGCTGGCGATGTCCGATCGCAGTGAACCGACATCCCGGTTCCAGGCGGCTTCGGAATAGTCGTCTGAAATCCGCGACCTGGTTTCCTGCCAGGCCGCCCCTGCGTCGACGGCTTCGGCAAATTGCTCACTCCTGTCGGCAAGCAACTGTGGCAGGCGGGCCAGAAGGCTGTCAGGCGTCTTCTTCGAATGTCTCAACAGGTCGACCTGCGAACGTGCGCAGGCGATTGTGGGCTCACCTGTCGAATCCGTGGCGCGAGCTACCTTATCTAGAAACGGGAGAAGGCATTCAATCGCGTTTTCGGCGGCCAGGAGCTCGCCTTCCAGGCGCTTGAGGTCCGGAGGCTGGAGGTCGGGATTCCCGACGTCGGTGAAAGGATGTTCCGCTATGCGGCCAACCACCGCCAGGGCCTCTGCGAATTCACGGACATCCTCCGCGACCCGTCTGAAAGCGTCGACCGAAAGGTCGGCGAGCGTGGGTTCCGACAGTCGCGGCGATGGAATGTCACGCCCGATGAAACCGATGATTTCGGATATCGCCTCGAACGGGCTGAAGTCGCTGCCAGGCAGGCTCGTGTGCAGCAGGTCGGCCACTCGATTGAGTTCGTCGCGCGCTTCCTTCAGTGCGTTCGGGGTTTCAGGTTGACCGGGAACCGCCCTTCCATTGGAAAGGGTTTGCGCCAATTCCTGTAGGAAGGACTTCTTATTCGCGCCCTTGGAATGAAGTTCCAGGCAAAGATCGGCTAGTTCGACATCGACCATTCGCCTGTGAACGACCTGGAGCGCGGCCATCTTCTCGGCCACGAAGAGGATCGTCTTTCCGTCGTGTGCCGCCGCCGCGAGAATGTTCGTGATTGTCTGGGACTTGCCTGTCCCTGGTGGGCCTTGGACGACTAGGTTTCGCCCCGATCGCACCTCTTCGATCACCTTGGCCTGGGATGCGTCCGCGTCCACCACGTGAAGGAGGTCGGCGGGATCGAGGATTTCATCGAGCCTTGCCGTTTCCTCGAACATTCCGGGTTCGTCGGCGAATCCTTCCACCAGGCACCTTCGGATCAGTTCCGAGCGCACAAGCCCTTCGTCGGGCCAGTTCTCGGGATCAAGGTCGCGAAGCATGAGCAGCTTGGAGAACGAGAAGAACCCCAACTGCATTCCGTCATCGTCAACGGTCCACCTGGAATGCCCGGAGATGGCGTCCCGCACGGACTGAAAGTACCCGGACGGCGTCCACTCCGCGCTGTCGTCGATCTCCGGAAGCGCTACGCTAAAGTCCGTTTTGAGCCGCTCCTGAAGCGGAAGGTTCGTCACGACGTCATCGTCGCGACATCGCAAGTCGTACGTTGACGTGCGTTCATTCCTGAAAAGCTCCACCGGAAGCAGGATCAGAGGTGCCTCGCGCTGCACGGCCGAGTTCCTGTCCTCGAGCCAGTTCAGGAATCCAAGAGCGAGATACAGGATGTTCATGCCCTGTTCTTCTTCAGCTATCCGGGCGTTTCGCGCCAGCTTCAGGAGACGCTTCTGGAGCTGGTTGTGCGTGAGTGGTGTCTCCAGAAATTTGTCTGTGAATCGTGATTCGTCGCGTCCGTCATCCGTGTAATCTGGCAGCAGGAGAACAAGATCATCCTGATCCTCGTCGTCCTCTTCGCTTGCCGTGGCCGCGAACCTCATTCGACGCCCGTCGCTTCTCAGGATCGCGAAGACGTCGTCCGACCTTTCATTGATGATGTTCAGCCTGTTTGACCGCCGTGCATTCCGGTTCACATGGATGAGGGGATTGCGCGCACCCATCTCGACCAGGCGGCGGCGAGCTTTGTCGAGCAACTGGGCAACTTGCCCCGTTGTTTCCGTGTTCTCGTAGTTCATTGCTCAGATACTGCTTCTGGTCGAGGCCGGTTCGGACCCGCCAAGGCTGGCTGCCCGAACGGGTTCCGAGACTATTATCTCATCGCGACGCCAAGTCAACGGAATGGCCGCCTCAAGTGGCGTCCTGAACGTACCGCCCGTCCGGTCCGTGAGATCGTGTCAACGACCGTTCCGATCACCTGTTCCCGCCGCCGCCCTGGCGCACGCGCTGAGTGGCCGTTTCCTGTGCCTCAATGCATCGCCGCACCATGACATCCCCGACCCCGGGCTCGGCGCTGGACGGTGCCTGCACCTGCCCCCGCTGTCTGCACGTTGCCCTCCCTGCCAGCACAGGTGCGGTCCTTTCGTCCCTCAGCTGGAGTCTAGTGGTTTGATTCATGCATCTGGTGCCATTTCCCGAAGCTTCCGGTGTCCTCCCTTGCACGCCTCGACGAGGTCCTCCGGCTTCCGGCTCCAGCGGAACGGACGGGCATGATGCATTCGTCGAGGGAGTCGAAGACCGCATCCTTCGGCCTCTGTCTGGACAGCCTCGGGAAAAACCCCTCGACGGCGTTCATCCGGGACGCCGGGGTCGGGGTGAAGCGAAACGTCCGGTCGGGCCGGCCCTTCGGCCACGTGCGGACCTGTGCGACGAGACGGTGTCGAGGATGACGTGCACCGGGGTTCCGGGTGCGATCCCCTCGGCGACAGGGTCGGGGAAGGCGAGGAACTCCTGCGAGCGGTGGCGGTCGACCGTCCGGCCGACGACCTTGCCGGTGGCGACATCGCGGGCCCTGATCCCGAACCCCGGATCGCGGGACACCCTGAAGGTCCCGACCCGGTGCGGCCCGAGGCCGTTCTCCTTCAGGATGCCGTGCAGACCATCCCCGGCCTCCCGGCCGGTGCCCGCACCGTCCGGTGCCGGGCATGCGGCGGGGGCGGCGACATCGCCGGGGCCATCGGGGCCTTCACCCGATCCTCGGGGGTCGGCTTCTTCCCCGGAGGACGCGTGGCGTCCCGGAGAAGCCCGTCGACGCCCGGGGCGAGGAAGCGGTCCCGCCAGCGCCGGACCGTCGGCTTCGACAGGCCCGTCCGCCGAATGGTGCCGGCCGGCCCGCAGCCCGAACCCGGTTCCGGGACGACGCGGGCCCGCCAGGCGTGCTTCCGGAGGCTCCGCGGGTTGCGCGCGATCCGCGTCCGAAAGCACGATCGCCTGCCGTATCGATTTCCTGCCCATGTGCCTGTCCCCCTCCTGTCATGCGCCGCGTGACGGCGGCGGCAGGAGAATGCCGTGATCCGGGAAAAATAGAATCTCCTGTTTCCGACTGACCACTAGGCCCACCGGAGCCGCTCGCGTCACGCCACGACCTTTTGCGGTTCTCCTCGGGCGTCCCAGTCATCGATGCCTGGCTCTGGAGCAAGGCACGGCTGAACGAGGCCAGGGGCGGTGCGCGCAACTATCTATGTCGCCTGCGACGGCGACCGGGTGGTCGGCTTCTACAGCCTTGCCGCCAGTTCCGTGGAGCGCCACCGGGTGTCGTCGCGGATATGCCGGATCCGATCCCGGTCATTCTCCTTGGCCAACTCGCCGTGGACGGGGACTGCAGAGTCTGGCGGCTCGGCTCCGACCTGCTCGTCGATGCCGGTCGCCGCGTACTCGCGGCGCTCCGCACGATCGGCACCCGCGCGGTCGTCGTGCAGGCCATCGACGAAAGGGCTAAGGCGTTCTACGTCCGATTCGGCTACCGTCCTTTCTCCGAGCGCGAGCCGCTCATGAGGATCCTGCGGATAGCCGATCTGGAACGGCTGCTGCGGTCGTGAACGCCACTGGCACTCCACGCTCCTCCGGCTGTCTCTTCACTGCGTAGCTGGCCAGCCACCCTCGTACCGGTCCACAGTTGACTCAAGGAGGGATGCGGCCTGCATGTCAGGGCATGTAAGTTGGCCTGCACCGGTTTCACGCCGAGACGATCGCGTGGTTGCGCGGAGCGGTTCTGGAGGAGGGTCGCCCGCGGAGTTCCCTTGCCCGCGATCTGTGCGCGCTGGAAGACTGGACCGGTGATCGGGGCGAGCCCTGCCCCGACCTTTCCCGTCGCTGCCGACTTTCGGGTCTCGGCGCGGTGACCCTGGAGTCGGTCGACGGCGACGCCAGCCGGGCGTGTGGCGCGCACGGTATGGATGAAGCCGCTGGCGCCGCCGCACATGGAAGAGGACATCGACTGGGCGGGAAGGGAACATGCGCACAGCACGGCATCCTGACGACCGGGTCCGCGATCTCGGTGATCTTTCCAGCGCAGTCGGATTGCCGGCTGCTGTCGAATGGGAAGGTTGGCATGGGCCACATTCCGGAGCCGCATCGGGCGACGGCGGGTGACCCTCGAGACAGGCACCCGTGTCGCGCGCTGAAAGCTCGATCGCGCCGACGACCTGCGAAAGGGCGGCGCAAAGAGGTTCAAACCGTCGTGCAGGTTTCTTCTGAGCGGATTGGACGGATCAACACTTCGGCGGGGATGTTCCAGGAAGAGTGAAGAATTCGAACCTGAGTGATCGACAGATCTTTCTTGCGGCCCAGAATCTCGGACGCTCGGGACCGGCTCTTCAACAAGTCCGCCAGATCCGTTTGCGTCAGCGAATTCTGATCCAGATGAAACAGGATGGCGTCGACGGGATCTGCATCTTCGATCGGGAATTGGGCCGCTTCATGGCGGTCTACTTGCTCGGAGAGAACCATCAGATACTCGAATTCGTCAGAACCGGGTTTCGCATCCCAATACGCTTCGATCTGTTCAACAGCCCAATCGTAATTCTCCTGCGTGTTGACCACACGGACTTCGAATGTCTTTTGCATCTCTCCCTCCCTGGACAACGCCGCCGGTTCAGTACTGTGAGACGGTCAGCGCATCGATGCGATCATACTCGGTATGGGTACCGATAAATTTAACGAACACGGTTCCGCCACCGTCCGCCTTGAACTTGAACGCGGCGACAAGACGATAGTTTCCGTCGCAGATCTCGAACCGAACCCGGCCCCCATCAAGAACCTTGGCTTTCGAGAACCGGCCCATGACGCCGTTCATGGTTGCCCACTTCGCCTGCTTCACGGCGCTCACCCAAGCCGTGAACGGCCCTTTTGTCTCCGGGTGCGCAGTCCGATAGGCAATCAGCGTGGATCGCTTGATGAGGTGCGCTGGCCACCCCCTCCTTTGTCGACATAAATAGCAATGTTCCGAAAAATGGAACAAACGCTCGTAAGTTGCTGGCTTCGGGTAGAAATTCGTTTCCGAGCGGATTTCTGCCAAAGCAACGAAAGCGCTCCGCCACCATGACCGAAGATACCCTTTTCTGGTGTGTGAAACAGGCGATCTGCCGCAAAAGCTCCGCGGGCCCTTATCGACGGCCAAACGGCGGAGGGCAGCAGCAGGCGGCATTCCGGGAGACAAGCCACCCTCCCGACACCGCGCAGGACCGAAACAGCCAGCCAAAAACACCCCAATCCACCAAACTTCCGCCGTTCATGAAATATCCGGGGTGGGTATTCGTTTACGGAGATCTGCCAATCCGGATAAACAATACCCCAAGGCCGGGCGTATCCGCTGAGGCGCTTCCCTTGCCGAAGCATGTGAATTGATTTGTACCAGGAGCGTTGCTGGACGTTGTCGTGACCATGCGGTCGGCCCGCTGCCAGGCACCCCTCACGGCACGTGGACAAGCACCCCCCTGACATTTCACGGCAACTCCCGACCCGGTCGGATCTTCACCAGAAGAATGCGCTTTTGCAGCATTGGCGCAGGCCACCTCCGATGCTACCTCCGGCCTGTTGCATCGTGACAATTTCCACCACCGTCGGCAGAACCCGGATTCCGGAGTTTCGTGTATCCAGAATGACCGATTCCCCTCCAGATCTCGCACACATCCGAAATTTTTCGATCATCGCGCACATCGATCATGGCAAGTCTACCCTGGCGGACCGGCTAATTCAGTACACTGGCGGGCTGACCGACCGCGAGATGAAAGAGCAGGTCCTTGACACCATGGATCTGGAGCGTGAGCGCGGCATCACGATCAAGGCGCAAACCGTTCGTCTGAAATGGAAGAAACCCGACGGCGAGACCTACTTCTTGAATCTGATGGATACGCCGGGCCATGTCGATTTCTCCTATGAAGTCAGTCGATCGCTCGCCGCCTGTGAAGGTGCCTTGCTGGTGGTGGACGCTTCCCAGGGGGTCGAGGCGCAGACGCTTGCCAACGTCTATCTCGCGATCGAGGCCGATCTGGAAATCATCCCGGTCCTCAACAAGATCGATTTGCCGGCGGCCGAGCCGAAGCGGGTCCAGCAGCAGATCGAAGACGTCATTGGCCTTGATGCCAGTGGCGCCATCCCGGCCTCGGCCAAGACCGGCATCGGCATCGAAAAAGTGCTGACGGCGCTGGTCGACCATGTCTTGCCGCCGGTCGGAGATCCGGATGCGCCCCTGAAGGCCCTGCTGGTTGACAGTTGGTACGATTCCTATCTTGGCGTCATTATCCTGGTTCGGGTACGCGACGGCAAACTGCAAAGGGGTCAGAAACTGCGCATGATGGCGACAGGGGGCGTGTACGAGGCTGACCGTGTCGGCGTGTTCACACCCAAGCGCCAGCAAGTCGATGAACTCGGTCCCGGCGAAATCGGGTTCATCACTGCCGGCATCAAGGCCGTCGCCAGCTGCAAGGTCGGCGATACGATCACCGACGAACGCAATCCCGCGCCCGAACCGCTCCCGGGATTCCAGCCCAGCCTGCCGGTCGTTTTCTGCGGCATGTTCCCCGTCGATAACGGTGATTTCGAACATCTGCGCGATTCTCTGCAGAAACTGGCCTTGAACGATTCCAGCTTTCACTACGAACCAGAAAACTCGGCGGCGCTGGGCCACGGGTTCCGCTGCGGGTTCTTGGGCCTGCTGCATCTGGACATCGTGCAGGAGCGTCTCGGCCGCGAGTTCGACCTGGACCTGATCACGACGTCGCCCAGTGTGGTCTACAGGCTGCACATGACTGACGGTACGACGATGGAAATGCACAATCCGGTCGACATGCCGGACGTCACGCAGATTGCGGAGATTGAAGAGCCTTGGATCCGGGCCACCATCCTGGTGCCGGACGAGTTTTTGGGTGCTGTGCTGGCGCTGTGTACCGAGCGGCGCGGCGAGCAGATCGATCTTACCTATGCAGGCAGCAGGGCGATGCTGGTATACCGACTGCCGCTCAACGAAGTGGTCTACGATTTTTATGACCGGTTGAAGTCCGTTACCCGAGGCTATGCCAGCTTCGACTACCAGATGGATGACTACAGCAGAGGCGATCTGGTGAGGGTACAGATCCTGGTGAATGGCGAATCGGTGGATGCGCTATCCATGATCGTGCCGCGAGAATCGGCAGAATACCGCGGTCGGGCAATCTGTGGCCGCTTGAAGGAACTGATACCCCGCCAGCTGTTCAAGATTCCGATCCAGGCGGCAATCGGCGGAAAGGTCATTGCTCGAGAAACCATTTCCGCGCTGCGCAAGGATGTGACTGCCAAATGCTACGGCGGCGATATTACGCGAAAGCGCAAGCTTCTGGAAAAGCAGAAGGCCGGCAAGAAAAAAATGCGCCAGTTCGGAAAGGTCGATATTCCACAGAGCGCCTTCGTCGAGGCGCTGCGTATGGGAAAGGATTAGCCGTAACCCGGGATCGGTATTCCCGGCCGGTCCTGGCTATCGTGTTCTGTCGGTTCGTTCTTCTGGAGCGCTCCACCGCCGCGCAATGCGAACGCGTCGATGACGCAGGGACAGGCAGGGCGTCCGCCGGCCCGCCGCCGCAACGCATCCGGCACAAAGAACACACGTCAAGATCTGCGAAAACCAGGTTGATCCGGGTTGATGCGGTAAACGCAGGGCAGTTTCGAACCAGGCTTCGATCGGGGTCCTGACGGGTGAGGTTATCTCCGTCCTTGGCGATCGTGGTTTCCGGAGATCGGATGCGCGACCAGCATCAGGCTCCAGACAGGTCGACCGGTCGAGGACTCGGCCAGGCATGCCGTTTACTCGCGGTCCCTCGGCTCCGGCTCTTTTCTGTTCCGCCGGCGGGCAGTGAACAGCCACAAGATCAGGCCGACGATCAGGAATACGACAAAGGCGGGCGCTTGCAACACGGGCTGGATCGCGTCGGACCACAGCCAGGGTGCAACATGCCGCTCGATCGCCGGCTGAAGCAACAGCAGGCTTTCCTGATGCCAGTCGCTCCACAGCTTGCCCAATGGCGCCGGATCGAATGGCAAATTCTCGCGGATCAACGACAGCAAGTCATGGAACAAGAGGCCTGCCCCGGAGGCAATAAACCCCCAGGCCAACAGGCGAAAGAAAAGGCCGGTGAAGCGCAGCACCATGTGGAATTCCGGCGGCAGCAGTCTGACAGTATGTCCAATATAACATGAAATGCGGTGACTGCCGCAGAATTCCTTGCCGGTAACGGCAATGCCGCCGGCCAGGGATCGGCTCATCGATCTGATGGCCGCAGCGGAGCAGGCTTCTTCAACTGAGTCGGCGGCCGTGGAAGCTGTTTGCCCCGGGCCTGGAAAAATCGCAGCGGTTCATCCGGGCAGCAGAGACGCAAGCAGCGGCGGCTGAATGATGTGCCACGGGCCTTGGGGCGTGACGGATACCCTGTTCCTTTCTGCTGCTGGCCCCATGTCGGGGCTCTGTCGGTCTCGATCGGGGCTTCCTCGACGACCTCTGGCTGGTCCGAATCTTGCTTGGGGTCTGCGGTCCTTGGGGCCCGCTCCGGTGCGATCGGCGTCTCTTGCATGGACCCGACGCTTCAGAAATGTCCGGATCGTGCCCCGATACATTGCAAGCCCCTCGGTTGCCTGGAACCGGTCGGCATGCCCGATGCATGGGGCCGGGCGACATGTGCGCGAAGAGAGACGCGTCATTCAGGCCGGCCTCCCGCTCAAGGAGACGGCATCGATCGCGTCTTCAAGGTTTTGGGAGTTGGTATCGCGGCCATTCGCTGCTTGTCGCCTGATCCGGCGCATCAGGTATACTGCTGTCAATCGGCTTGCAAAGCCGGGAATATCCTGACCGCCGGTGAAAGTGAAGACCATGCCTGAGGCTTATATCTGCGATCCTGTCCGCACTCCCATCGGCCGCTATGGTGGCAGCCTGAGCGCGATTCGCGCCGATGATCTGGGCGCCATTCCGATCAAGGAATTGATATCGCGGAACAAGGGTGTACCGGCTGAGGCCATTGACGACGTGATTTATGGCTGCGCCAACCAGGCTGGCGAAGACAATCGCAATGTTGCCCGGATGAGTTCACTGCTGGCCGGGCTTCCCGAAACGGTTGCCGGGGCCACGATAAACCGACTTTGCGGTTCCGGAATGAACGCCGTCGGCATCTGCGCCCAGGCGGTCAGGTCCGGCGAGGCGGAATTGACGATCGCCGGAGGTGTCGAGAGCATGTCCAGGGCCCCGTTCGTGATGGGCAAGGCGGAAACTTCCTTTTCCCGAAAAGCAGAAATCTTCGACACCACGATCGGCTGGCGTTTCGTCAACAAGATGATGAAGAAGCAGTACGGCATCGACTCGATGCCGGAAACGGCCGAGAATGTGGCTGAGGAATTTCAAGTGACACGCAGGGATCAGGACGCCTTTGCCGCACGCAGTCAGGCGCGGGCTGTAACAGCTCAGGAAAATGGCGTGCTTGCCCGGGAAATCGTCTCGGTGGCGGTCCCTCGGCGCAAGGGCGATCCTGCAATCGTCGAGAAGGATGAACATCCCCGCGCCGGCACGACGGTCGAGAAGCTGGCTGGCCTGCCGACTCCGTTCAGGGAGGGCGGTACCGTTACTGCCGGCAATGCGTCAGGCGTCAATGACGGAGCCTGCGCCATGTTCGTCTCTTCGGGCAAGGCCGTGAACGATTATGGTCTGAACCCTGTTGCCAGGGTTGTCGGCATGGCGACGGTTGGCGTGCCGCCGCGCATCATGGGCATTGGCCCGGCACCGGCGTCGGAAAAGCTTTTGGGTCGGCTTGGCCTCAAGATCGACGACATGGATGTGATCGAACTCAACGAGGCCTTTGCCGCTCAGGGCCTGGCGGTCCTCCGGCTGCTGGGCGTGCCCGACGATGCCGATCGCGTAAACCCGAACGGTGGAGCCATTGCTCTTGGCCATCCTCTGGGAATGTCGGGCGCCCGCCTGGTCATGACCGCGGCGTATGAACTGCAGCGCCGCAACGGCAAGTATGGCCTCTGCACGATGTGCATTGGCGTCGGTCAGGGCATTGCGATGGTGATCGAGCGCGCGCAGTGAGCTTTCGTGGCGGATCGGCCTTAGCGAACGGTCAACACCAGTTTTCCCCGCAGATGCCGGGCTTCGCTGATTCGGTGCGCTTCCGCAGCGGCTGATAGTGGAAAGGTGCGGATAGCCGGAAGGCTGACCGCGCCAACCGAAACCAGTTCGCCAACCCGTTCCATGATGTGTCGGGCGCGTCCGACATCCGGCCGGCAGGCTGTTACATCGTCTCTGGGCGGTTTCGGTGCGGAAACTCCAGAGGCGATGAAAGCTGCGCGCCCGCCGGGGCGCAGCACGTCGAAAGACCGCCTTGCGATGTCGCCGCCCACCGTATCGAAGACGGCGTCCATGCCGGTCAGGATTTCGGCAAAATCGTGTTTGCGGTAGTCGATCGCCCGGTCCGCACCCAGTCCGGTGACATATTCGTGGTTTTCGCTGCCGGCTGTCGTGACCACCGTCGCGCCGATGTGCTTGGCCAGCTGAATGGCAAAACCGGCGACGCCTCCGGCGCCGCCCTGGATCAGGATGGTTTCCCCGGCTTGAAGTCGAAGCGAGTCTTCCAGAGACACGATGGCTGTCAGGCCCGCAAGCGCCAGTGATACGGCTTCCTGGTGACTCAGATGAGCGGGTTTCGGCGCGATGATATCGGCCCGGACGGCGACTTTTTCAGCGTAAGTGCCTTCCTGCCCGGCGTCCAGCACCCCGAAAACGGAATCGCCGACAGCCAGATCGGTGACGCCATCGCCTGTTTCTGCGACTACACCGGAAAAATCCCGGCCGAGTATGTAGGGAAACTCGGTGATCTTGTTGTAATCGCCGGACCGGACCTTCCAGTCGGCAGCATTGACGGAAGCCGCATGGATATCGACAACGATGTGGCCGGCTTCCGCTGTCGGGTCCGGCACGTCGCCGTAGTTGAAGACCTCGGGGCCTCCCTGCCGGCAGATATAGGCAGCTTTCATCATGCCTCCGGGGTTCGATCCTGGTTCCGAAACGGCAGCATTTGACGACGGGCAGGCACCCATTGCCCCTTGCTCAGCATCATCCCGAGCATGAATTCATCAATGTAACCATACCGGTCACCCGATTTGGACGAGAACAAGACCGGCGATCGAAAGCACGACCGCAGCGAGTGCCAGTGAACTGGCTGTCGTTCGTGAAGGACCGGGTTTCACTACGATCTGAGCCGACAAGCCAGTCAACATGTTTCCAGCGTTGCAGCGAGGCGGGTTTGCCCGACCCGGGCGACAGGCGGGAGTCGTATCTTCATCTTCGCGTCTTTCGCCGGTGAACGTTGATCGCATGAGGACCGGTTATCGGCGCCAGCCCGTTCAGCGCAGGTAGCTTCGATCTTGCCAAAGACGGTATTCGGTACGGAACGAGACCAGTGACTGCCATACTTTGCTGAACAGAAGGTCGGCGGCGCTTTCCTCTTCGGCGACCCTGCTCCAGGCTGCCTTGAGGGCCGCCAGGATGTCTGGGTGATAGGCTCGGATCGTCACATCTTTCTCCATCAATTCACGGATGGCGGCAGGCTGAAGAGAAGCGCCCTCAGCCAGTCCTTCGCGAATATTGTCTCCACACGCGTTGAGGATCATGCCTTTCGCGGGATTGGACATATCCTTCCAGGCATTGCGGTTGATCAGGAATTCCAGTAAAGCGGCGGGCTTGTGCCAACCCGGCAGGTAATAGTTCCTGGCAACCATGTGTAATCCCAGGTTCACGTCGATCGACGGGATCGAATATTCCGCGCCATCAATCTGCCCGGATCGCAGCAACTTGATGACTTCCGTGCCTCGAAGCCGTAGCGGCGTTGCGCCCAGTTTCTCGACTACTCGCGCTCCCAACCCGAAGATGCGGATCTTCATGCCCTTGAAGTCGTCGGCGGATTTCAGTTCGTTCCGGAACCAGCCACCGCCTTCCGATGCAGTGACCCCGCACAGCACAGATATGAGGCCGTATCGGCGGTAGATCTCTTCAAGCAGCTCTCTGCCTCCGCCATGGTAGTACCACGCCAGATACTCTTTGGCGTCAGGGCCAAAGGGAAAGCCGGAAAACAGGGCGAGGGATTTTTCTTTTGATGCCCAGTATCCCGGCGACGCCCAACAGGCCTGAGCATCGCCTTCCAACACCGCAGAAAAACAGTCCTCGACCTTGATGGGTTTTCCCGGCTCGGTCAAGGCAATCTGCATCGTGCCGCCGGAAGCCCGGCGGAGTTTGGCGGCAAACCGCCTGCCCAGCGTCCCGAATTGAGGGGTGTCGCCTGGAAACGCACTGACCATGGTCCATTTCAGAAAGACGGTTTGTGCCACTTCCGAATTCTGCTTCTCCGTCGCCGCGGCAGTTCCTTCACTTGTCGCAGGCTCGGCTGCTGCTTCTGCTGCCTCCGAATATGGTTCCTCCGTCGCAGTTTCATGGCCATTGATCTCCTGTGGCACCAGAAGGAACCTACCAATGGCGCCGCCGGCGACCAGGCAGACAATCGCTGTGACGGCTATGCGAAAAAGGAGAGAGTTCAAGGCTGTCATGCTTTATCGGGCGGCACCTTATCTTATACAATGTCGTGAGCCGGGAAAGCAGGCTGCGGCGCACCGGCACCCGTAGTCATGGACTGTTCACGGAATGTGGGCGCCTGATTTTCCGGCAAGCGTTGAGAGCAGGTTGGATTGGGGCTCGAGACGGTGGTTTTTGGTCGCAGCCATGCTGGTACAATATGAGTGCCGCTGACTGGACAGTGCGCCTGTCGGCCTCAAGAAGATACATGTTGATGCGGCCGATCGGCAAAACGCTTGCGCTGCTCGCTCTCAAACCATGTGCCTTCGGCGCTGTAGACTTTGCCTCCTGACGGACCGTCAATCAGCTTTTTGTACCTGAACAATGGGTTGGGCAACGCTCCTCGGGTTCTTCCGTTGTCTCCTTGCCGCAGATCTCATTGCGTTCTCAGTTCGACTTTGTGCCAGGTTTGATGACCCGCAAGTCAGAAGATGCCGCTTTTGGCAATTTCATGCCTTTTGGCACGATGCAGTCAATTTGCCGAATTATCTGTTACCGCGTGGCGACTTGTTCAATCCGGACATCGAAACCGTCATCCGGACAAATGAAAATCAGCCTGTGACGGCTGACATTCTCGCATTCTCGATCGCCGTGGCAGCTCCGGTCCGCTGCTCTTACCGGCGACGCTTCTCCCTTGAACATCTCTGCGCGATCCGGTGCTTTCCACGTCCGGAGGGCGCTGGCTCGCCACACCTGACTTGCAGCCGGTGAACGGCGCGCATTCGTATCCCGGAGGATTCTCGCAGCGCCAGACCAGGCTGTCGGCAGCAGTACGCATTAGTGTTACGCGGTCAGGTCTCTGGAATCATTGGCGGTGTTTGTTCCGCGTTCGCCATGTATACTCCATGGCACCGCGCGCAATGCGGCCCAGAGACGGAAAAACAGCGGGTCCGCTCGCGATCGGGTGGCCGATGGATCAGGATGTTGTCTGTGGCCATCCGAAACCGGCCGGAGCTCCTTTCTGGGAACGATTGGTGCAACGCTGGAGCAGGGGAGGTGACAATTGCGATCAGGAGCTTTCAGCGCTCGATCCGGTTCACGAATGACGATGGGATGCCGTGGTAGATGCCGCCTGGACGGATCGAATCACGCCCGGCTCGTTCATTCACGCCGTAACGGGCACCCAGAGACCGCCGAAGACAAGACGCTGGGAGGGGATCAACCGAATGCCGCGACGCTCGACACACTCTTCAGGACCGGTCCCGGATTCACCGACGCATGACCGGATTTCGCTTCATCCATTCCTCTGACCTGCACTTGGGTCGCCAGTTCGGGAACTTTCCCGAAGACATTCGCGGCCGCCTGGTGGAGGCTCGCCATGCGGCCATCAACAGCCTGTCGTCCGTGGCACGTGACCATGAGGCCGGCCATGTGCTGATTGCCGGCGATCTTTTCGACACCGAAACGCCGTCCGATCGGGTCTGGCGGCAAGCGCTGGCCGCGATGGCGGCAGCGGACGGTATCGACTGGTGGATCATCCCGGGCAACCACGACAGCCTCTCCGCCGAAGCGCTCTGGGATTCCATCCGCGCACAGACTCCCGATAACGTGCATCTTTGCGACGACGCCGAGCCCGTCGAGGTCGCGCCCGGCGTCATGCTTCTTCCCTCACCCGTGCCGAGTCGGTCTCCTGGTCGCGATGCGACAGAGTGGATGTCGGGCTGTGCCACCCCCGACGGTTCTCTGCGAATCGGTCTTGCGCACGGCGGTATCATGACATTCGGAAGTGAAGACGACGACGGCGAAACGATTCCTCCCGACCGCGCGGCGTCTGGCGGTCTCGACTATCTCGCTCTCGGCGACTGGCACGGCTTCGTGCGTGTCGACGATCGGACGTGCTATTCGGGCTCGCCCGAGCGCGACCGCTTCAAGCATCAGGGGCGAGGTGTCTGCCTGACGGTGACGATCCCGGGCCCGGGAGCCGTGCCCGAGATCGCCGAGATCGCGACCGGCCAGTTCGGTTGGTATGACATTCCCCTGCCGGTAACACCCGAGCAGAACATGTTCGACACGCTTGCCGGCGCGTTGCCGGAGGGTGGGGCCATGCGTCGCGACACGCTGATCCGGATGCGGGCTTCCGGGTGGAGCCGCCTTCCCCAGCGGATGGAACTGGCACGGGCCGCCGAGGGCGCCGCACCCGAGTTCGGGTATTTCGAGTTGAACGATGCCGAACTGGCGACCGAGTGCGCGCCCGATGATCTCGATGACATCGCCCTCGGAGGTGCCCTCCGCATGGCCGCAGATATCCTGTATGGCGATGCGGAAGACAGCACGATGAGCGCGGAGGACCGCGCCATCGCGACGGGCGCTCTCCACCGACTCTACGGTTACGTGACGGACGATGCGCAATGAAGCTCAGAACGATCCGCCTGGAGAATGTCCGGCGCTTCGTCGATCCCGTCGAGATCGGCGGCATCGGCGACGGCTTGAACGTGTTCTCGGCACCGAACGAGCACGGCAAGTCGACCGTTTTCGATGCGCTGCACGCGGTCTTCTTCAAGCCAAGGACGTCGTGGGACAGGGAAATCCGGAGCCTCGCACCTCACGTCGGCGGCGAGCCATCCGTCGCTGTCGAGATCGAACTCGACGACGGCCTGTATCGGATCGAGAAACGCTGGAGCCACCGGCGTAACGGCGATGCGCGAATCGAGACGGCCGACCGGATGATCGGCCAGGCAGATGAAGCCGAGGCCTGGATTGCCGAGACCTTGAAGGCGCCCCGGGACGGCGGCCCGGCGGGACTGCTCTGGGTTCGCCAGGGGCTCACCGGGCTCGACGACGGCGATGCGGCGCAGCTTGCACGCCGCGATCTGCTGACCTCGGTCGCGGGGGAGGTCGAGGCGATGACCGGCGGCAGGCGCATGGATGCTGCCCGGGAACGATGCCGCCGCGAGCTCGACCGATACCTGACCGGCAAAGGTCGTGTGAAGGCCGACGGTCCTCTGAAGCGCCGGCAGGACGAGGTTGCCGCCCTTCGCTCGACGCGTGAGGAACTCGCCGTCAAGTCGCGGCAGCTGCGGAGCGAACTGGATCGTCGCCGCGAGCACCGGCGGGAACTGGCAGACCTGGAGGATCCGGAGGAAGAAACCTGTCGCAAGGAGCGCCTGGTTGAAGCCGAGGCCGCGCATGCCGATGCGTCCCGCTACGCCGAGTCGCTGGAAAAGGCGAAGAGCGATGAGCACACGAAACGCGTTGAGGCAGGGCGTGCCGAAGAACGTCTGGCGGCCCTGGAGAAGGATCTTTCCGAGAGGGTCGAGGCGGACGCGGCGCATCGAAGCGCAAAGGACGAGGCACAGCAGGCGACAGAACGCCTGCGCCTTGCCGAAGGCGCGATGTCCGAAGCAGAGGCCGCCCACAAGTCCGCGCTCGCCCGAGCCGAGACTGCCGCCGACGTGTTGCGTCGCGTTCAGTCGGCCGAAGCCGCCGCGGCGGCGGCACGACACCGTGGTGACCTGACCGAGAAGATCGAACGCGCGGAAGAATTGCGGCGGCGCGCCGATCAGGCGTCGGCCGATGCCAGGACCGAACTCTCGGATTCGGTGCTCGAAGGCCTCGACAAGCTGGATGAATCCGTGCGTTTCCTGCGAATAACGTGCGATCTGGAGGCTGGCGCAATCGCAATGTCCTATGTGCCCGGCCGTCAGGATGGTGTTTCCCTGGATGGAAATCCGCTTTCCGACGGCGAACGGTTGTCGATCCCGGACGGTGCGCGGTTGGATATCGAAGGTATCGGCCAACTGGAAATACATCCCGGGCGACGACCGGATAGCGAAACCCTTGCCGAGGCGGAGACAGAATTGGCGCGGGCGCTCGAGGCTGCGGAGGTGAGCACTGTCGCGGACGCGCGCGCATCCGCCCACCGGAGACGCGATGCTGAACTGCGTCGACGCAATGCAGAAGCGGATTTGACCGATCTGGCGCCAGACGGAATCGATGCGTTGCGCGACCGGCTCTCGAAGCTCCCGCAACCGATCGCCGACAAGGAGGATATTCCGACCGCCGAGGAGGCGCGAAAAGAGGACGACGCATCGAGGCGTTCCCTCACGGAAGCTCTTGGTGAATATGATGTGGCGCGCGCCGCACACGCGCGGGCGCAAGCGGCGGCCGCGCGGACTACGGCGGCCGCCGAAGGCGCCAATACGCGCCTGGCGCGAGCGACAGCGGCCCTTTCGGGGATCGACGAACCGGAAGCCGAGAGAACCGTTCGCCGGGAAACGCTTTCGCGCCTTCGCGCCGAATTGGGGGATGCCATCCGCCGCAACGAAGAGTTGGCGGCAGCAGCGCCCGACCTGGAAGCCGCGGCCACGGTCCTCGAAAGGGCGCGCTCGACCGTTGAGCGCGCCGAAGAAGAGCGGCAGCGCCTTCGCTTTGAGATCGGGAAGCTCGACACTTCCATCGGTATTCAGGCCGGTGAAGCCATTGACGAGAATCTGGCCGACATCGACACCCGCCTTGAGGCTGCCCAGACCGCGTTTGCAAGTATAGAGTTCGAGGTCGATGTCCTGAAAAAACTCGACGCGGCGCTGGAGAAGGCCCGAGCGTCGGCGCGGGACCGTTATGTCGAACCCGTGATGACGGAACTCGTACCGCTTCTCCAGCTGTTCTGGCCTGAGGCGGACCTCCGCTTCGACCCAGAGACCCTGCTGCCCACGGCTCTGATGCGGGCGGGCACGGAGGAGGGCTTCGATATCCTGTCGGGCGGTACGCAGGAACAGATCGCGCTGCTCGTCCGTCTCGCCTTCGCGCGGATGCTGGCCAACGCCGGCACGCCCGCGCCTGTCATCCTCGATGACGCCATCGTCTACACGGACGACGACCGCATCGAGCGGATGTTCGATGCATTGACGCGCCAGGCCCACGATCTACAGATCGTCGTCTTTTCCTGCCGCCAGAAAGCGTTTCGCGATCTCGGCGGCCGCGGCCTCCAGATTCAACCTGCGACGCGCGTGCCGGACGATCGATGAAACGGTGGCTTCTTCAAGAGCGGAAGGGTTATCCGGCATATCAAGGGGAATACAATGAACAGTTGATGGCGCGCTGATTTATGAGTTTCTGCGACTTTATCGACCGCGATTCCTGTATTTGACAGGACCGCCCGCTTTGGCGCGGGCGATATTTCTCTTTCTGTCAGTCATTCTTTTGAGCCCCGAACCAAAGTCGCTGGAAGCTGCTTCAGCGGCATCCTTTAGGAGCAGGTTTCTGACTTTGCCTTTCCGTAATGGTCGGAGTGAGTGGATTCGAACCACCGGCCCCTGCCTCCCGAAGACAGTGCTCTACCAGGCTGAGCTACACTCCGGCCCACCGCGCTATATAGTTCTGCGAGAAATCTGACGCAAGCATCGGGCAGGACTTCGACATCGGCGTTCGGTCGCGATTCGCCGATGGCGATCGGTGCCGGCAGTCAGCGGGGACGATCTACGGCAAAGGCGACCAGATCGCCCAGCGCGTCGTGGATCGGGCTGGGCGGGAAACTGTCCAGGGCCCGCGTGGCCTGATTGGCGTAATGGCAGGCGCGCTCAACCGTTTCGGTCAGCGCGCCATGATTGTGCATGAGTTCGATCGCTCGATCCAGGTCGCCGTCCTGAATTTCCTGGACTTCAAACGTGCGGCGCCAGAAATCTCTCTCGACTGCATCGCCCTGACGATAGGCCAGGATAACAGGCAGCGTGATCTTGCCGTTGCGGAAATCGTCGCCGATCTGCTTGCCCAGAGTCGCCTGGTGTGCCGAGTAGTCCAGTACGTCGTCGATCAGTTGAAAGGCGATACCGATACTTCGACCGAACGATGCCAGCTTGTCCTCAAGTGCTTGCGGCTGGTCCGAGATTATGGCGCCTACCTGGGCGGACGCTTCAAAAAGTTTCGCGGTCTTTCCCGTGACGACGCGCAGATACTCTTCTTCGTCGGTCGACAGATCGTTCGACGTTGCGAGTTGATGCACTTCACCTTCGGCGATGGAGGCAGACGCTGCCGACAGTGTGCGCAATATCTTCAGGGAGCCGTCCGCAACCATGATCTCGAACGATCGAGAGAACAGGTAATCGCCGACAAGCACGCTGGCCTTGTTGTTCCAGACTGCGTTGGCTGTCGGCGCCCCGCGGCGCAGATCGCTTTCGTCCACGACATCATCGTGGAGAAGTGTTGCCGTATGGATGAATTCAACGCAGACGGCCAGCTTGACATGTCGGTCGCCTTCATAGCCGCACAATTTTGCACACGCCAGGGTCAGAAGCGGTCGGAGGCGTTTGCCGCCGGCGGCGACGATATGACCGGCCAGTTTCGGGATCAGAGGTACCGGATTGTCCATCTGGGACAAGACCGTGGCGTTGACCTTCTCCAGGTCGGGGCCGACGATGTCGATGATTCGGTCCAGACTGGCCGCAACCGAAGATGCCGGACGGGTTGCCAGTGTCTTCGGCTGGCGTGATACGGCTGAAGTCAAAAACTGTCCTTCCCTGAGACGCCGCCCCGTCTTCTCGCCAGCGGCCGGAATAAAGTATAAATGCTCAATTCTCAGGAAATAAAGCCAACACATTGCCCGGCAAGACAACCGAGCCGGACATCGGCGCTTGAAATCGGTCAAGCGGCAAAAAAACGCAATGAACCTGTCATCAAAGGGGTCTTCCGGTCTATCGAAGGCATGCGTTTGCGAGAAAGGAAAAGCAGGAGACGCCAGTGCGTGAACTGACTCAATCGACCAATCCGGTCTTCGTGTCCTGGCTGGAAGCGACGCTGAAGGGCGAGGGAATCCCTGTCCTCGTGCTGGACCAGCACATGAGCGTACTGGAAGGCAGCGTCGGCATTCTGCCCCGTCGGATCATGGTCGCCGAAGAAGACCTGGAGGCGGCAAGGGCAATCCTTCGAACCGCCGCCTCAGAGGCCGATGGCCGGGACTGAAACCACCAGAGGCCATCTTCTTGATGGCCGCTTGTCGTTTCGCCAGCCGGCCACGGGTTATCGAACGGGGATCGACCCGGTCCTTCTGGCTGCGGCGGTCCCGGCCAGGGACGGCGACCGAATATTCGAACTGGGAGTAGGTGCGGGCGCCGCCGCCCTGTGTCTGCTTGCGCGGGTGCCGGGATGCACGGTCACGGGAGAGGAGATCGACCCGGTTGCAGCTGCTCTTGCTGTTGATAATTCGACAGCAAACGGGCTGGCCAGACGCCTCATCATGCGATCCTCCTCCTCCCAGCTTCAAGGCGGTTCGCCTGAAGGAGGGTTCGATCATCTGATGAGCAACCCGCCATTCTGGAGAGCGACATCGGGAAATCGCTCCCCGCATCCTTCCAAGGCCTCGGCGCATCATGAGGGCCATGTTGGTATCGACAAGTGGATGCGCGACCTTTGTCGGCGGGGAAGGCGCCGGGCGACTGTCACGGCCATCTATCCGGCAGCCCGCGTCACTGACCTCGTCGCGGCGCTTTCGCCGCTGGCCGGCGATCTTTCCCTTTTCCCTCTCTGGCCAAAGGAGCGACGGCAAGCGAAGCGTGTACTGGTTCAGGCCCGCCTGGGAAGCATGGGTCCGGCGCGCCTGTTGCCCGGGATGGTGCTTCATTCGGAAGACGGCCGGTATACGAAAGAAGCCGAGGCTGTCCTGAGGGAAGGAAAGGGCATCGATCTTGGTGCCTGAAGCCCGGCGTTGCTTTCCGCGTCGATGTAGCCAAATAATCGGCCATCGGATTGGACAGACAGGCAGAGCAAGTTGTGTTTGGACGGCTGAAACCAAAGGTGGCAGTGCTGAGGTTGAACGGCGTGATCGGCGGCTTCGGCCCGTTGCGGCGGGGCATGAACCTCCAGAGCATGGCCGGCACGATCCAGCGCGCATTCTCCATGAAAGGGCTCAAGGCCGTTGCGTTGTCCATCAACTCGCCGGGCGGCGCTCCCGTGCAATCATCTCTGATCTATCGCCGCATCCGCGACCTGGCGCAGGAAAAAAACGTGCCGGTGCTTGTCTTCGTGGAAGATGTGGCGGCTTCAGGAGGTTATTGGCTGGCTTGCGCCGGGGATGAGATCTACGCGGACTCCAATTCGATCGTCGGATCCATCGGCGTGGTCAGCAGCGGCTTCGGGTTTGTCGAGGCCATCGGGAAGATCGGTGTCGAGCGGCGAGTCTATACGGCGGGAAAACACAAGGCCATGCTGGATCCCTTCCGGCCGGAGAACGAGAGGGATGTTGCGCATCTGCGAACCATTCAGGAGGACATGCACACCAGCTTCATCGATCTGGTAAAGCGCCGGCGCGGCAAGAAACTGAAAGGCGACAACCTCTTCACAGGCGAATTCTGGACCGGGAAGAGGGCACTTGATTTGGGCTTGGTGGATGCGATCGGCGACCTGCGGACGGTCTGTCGCGACCGGTTCGGCGAGAAGGTCCGCCTGGTCGTCGTCGGCGAGAAGCGCGGATGGCTCAAGCGCGGCTTCGGCTTCGTCGGCGCCGAAACATCCGGCTCTTCCTGGGGTTTTGATCTGGGGGCAGGTGCCCTGGCGTCGGTGGAAGAGCGAGCACTATGGTCTCGCTTCGGCCTGTAGGGTATCCGGAGAATCCCTGTGCTCTCCGTCGGCAAGATACTGCTTGTCATTGCAGCGGTCGGCGCCTTGCTGGCAGGCACCAGGCTGGTCCGGCAGATGAACCGGAAGAACGATGATCCGGTCGAGACAGGACCGGACGTTGATGCAGTGGCAGCCGACCTCGTGAAATGTCGGAAATGCGGTGCATACACAGCGCTGCGCTGCGACAAGCAGGGTTGCCCGGTGGGGTAGGTCCGCCACGATCGCCGTGCGGCGGCGTGACTCGTGCGACACCCGGACAGTTTTGCCATAGTGCACCGCACAATCCCTCTGATTTCTGCCAAGAGATTGCCTGGCGATGGCGTCTGCCGTATCGCGTGAGACCTGTTTTCAGCGCCTGATCCTCAAACTTCAGGATTACTGGGCCGATCGGGGCTGCGTGATCCTCCAGCCGTATGACATGGAGGTCGGCGCGGGCACGTTTCATCCGGCAACGACCCTGCGATCACTGGGACCGGGAGCCTGGAGGACAGCTTATGTACAGCCTTCCCGCAGGCCTGCAGACGGCCGATATGGGAAGAATCCGAACCGGTTGCAGCACTATTACCAGTTCCAGGTGCTGCTCAAACCGTCGCCGGCAAACAGTCAGGAACTGTATCTGGACAGCTTGAAGGTCCTGGGGATCAACCCTGCGGCACACGATATCCGGTTTGTGGAAGACGATTGGGAAAGCCCGACCCTGGGCGCCTGGGGCCTCGGCTGGGAGGTCTGGTGCGATGGCATGGAGGTGACCCAGTTTACCTATTTCCAGCAGGTTGGCGGCTTTGACTGCAACCCGGTTTCGGTGGAATTGACCTACGGTCTTGAGCGTCTGGCGATGCATGTCCAAGGCGTTGAAAACGTTCACGACCTGGACTGGGACGGCATCCCGAAGGATCAGGGCGGGATGACGTATGGCGATATCTTCCTCCAGGCTGAACAGGAATTCTCCGCCTTCAACTTCGAGCACGCAAACGTCGAACGATTGCTGAGGCATTTCAGCGATGCCGAAACGGAATGCATCGAACTGGTGGAGACCGCAAACCCGCTTCCAGCCTACGATCAATGCATGAAGGCGAGCCACCTTTTCAATCTGTTGGACGCCCGGGGCGTCATCAGTGTAACTGAACGTCAATCCTATATTCTGCGGGTACGGAGTCTGGCGCGCGCCTGTTGTCGGGCGTGGCTGGAAAGCCGTGGACATCTGGGCGGCGTGGCAGGCTCCAGCGATGCCTGAACTGCTGATTGAACTCCTGTCCGAAGAAATTCCGGCCCGCATGCAGGATCGGGCGCGTGACGATCTGGCACGACTGGTAACCGACGGGTTGAAAGAGGTCGGCCTCATCTGCACGGACGTTTCGACATTCTCGACCCCGCGGCGCATCGGCCTCGTGGTCGATGGCCTTCCCGAACAGCAGGCAGACACCCGCCAGGAACGGAAGGGGCCGCGCGTCGGGTCGCCTGACAAGGCGATCCAGGGATTCTTGCGATCCGTCGATTTCGAGAGACTGGACCAGTGCGAAGTACGAGAGATCAAGGGCGCCGACTTCTATTTTGCAGTAGTCGAGAAGAAAGGCGCGCCGACCGCCGAAGCGCTGCCCGGCATCGTGACCGCGGCCATCTGGTCGCTGGGCTGGCCGAAGAGCATGCGGTGGGGCGGCACGCACTTCAGCTGGGTTCGTCCCTTGCACAACATCCTGTGCATTTTTGACGGTGCCCCGGTTTCGGGCAACCTGGAACTCGGCGGAGAAACTATCCTTGCCTTCAATTCCAGGACCGTGGGACATCGCTTTCTGGCGCCGCAGGAGATCCCGGTGAACTCCTCCGAGGACTACCGGCAGTCTCTTGAAAAGGCCTTCGTTCTGGTCGACCCGGAGATGCGAAAACAAAGGATTGTGGATGAAGCCGTGCGCCTTGCTGGGCAGGAAGGGCTGGTTCTGCGCGACGATTCCGGGTTGCTTGCCGAAGTGACCGGACTGGTCGAGTGGCCCGTTCCGGTGATGGGCGCCATTGACGACGCGTTCATGGAACTGCCGCAGGAGGTTCTGATCGCTTCCATGCGGAGTCATCAGAAATACTTCGCTCTGGAAGACGGTGACGGCCGGATGGCGTCCCGGTTTGTCGCGATCGCCAATATCGAGACACAGGACGCGGGGAAGACGGTCGCGGTCGGGAACGAGCGGGTGTTGCGCGCGCGGCTGGCCGACGCCAGGTTTTTCTGGGATCAGGATCGGTCTGTCCCTCTGGCATCGCGCACCTCGGCGCTTCGGGCGATCACTTTCCACGCTCGACTGGGCAGTGTCGGCGAGAAGGTGCAGCGAATTGAAAGCCTAGTCGCCGATCTGGCCGTGATGGTCGGGGCAAGTACCGAGCTTGCCTTGAGGGCGGCCTGTCTTGCCAAGGCGGACCTCACCACCGGCATGGTCGGCGAATTCCCCGAACTGCAGGGGCTGATGGGCCGATACTATGCCCTGAATGACGGCGAAGCAGCGGCCGTTGCCGATGCGGTTGCCCGGCATTATGCGCCGCAAGGACCGTCGGATGAGTGCCCCGGCGATCCCGTCACCGTCGCGGTCGCGCTGGCCGACAAGATCGATACCCTGGCTGGATTCTGGCTGATCCGGGAAACGCCTACAGGCTCACGCGATCCCTTCGGGTTGCGCCGCACCGCCCTGGGCGTCATTCGCCTGATACTCGAAAACGGCCTCCGGCTGCCGCTGGTCGGCCTTCTCCAGCAGGCGGCAGAGCGGGTCTCCCTTTCAGCTTTCGAGAGCCATGCTCCTCGACAACAGGCAGTGCCGGGCGATGTTGGTGTCGATGACATTTCCATCGCCGGTGGCGCCAAAATCGAAATCGTGACACATCCGCGCTTTGGCGCGATCTTCGACTCCACGCACCTGGTCTTTCAGTTCATCGTCGATCGCCTGAAAGCGCATTTTCGTCACCAGGGCATGCGCCACGATCTGGTGGCTGCGGTCTTCGACAAGGAAGATGACGACGACCTTGTCCGTCTTCTCGCGCGAGTCGGGTCGCTGGATCGTCTGCTGCAATCGGAGGAAGGCGAAAATCTGTTGATCGGCTATCGTCGGGCGGCCAATATCTTGCGCATCGAAGAAAAGAAGGACGGTCGCTCCTATACCGGAACCCCGGAAGCCGGTCTCTTGCAACTCGATCAGGAGGTAGCGTTGCACGCCGCCTTGCAGGAAGCCGACAAGACCGTCGCGCACCATCTTGAGGCCGATGCGTTCGCGGACGCCATGGCGGCCCTGGCCCGGCTTCGCGGGCCCGTCGATCGTTTCTTTGACTCCGTCAAGGCCAATGACGACAATGCAGCGCTTCGCGAGAATCGTCTGCTTCTCCTGTCGAAAATTCGCACGGTGATGGGACAGGCGGCCGATTTTTCGTTGATTGAAGGGTAGTGTGTCGATGGATCGGAGTGCCAGTCTTCCATGAAACAATGGATATACAGTTTTGGCGACGGCAAGGCCGACGGCGATTCAACGATGCGTCGCTTGCTGGGAGGCAAGGGCGCCAATCTGGCCGAGATGAGCAGCATCGGCCTGCCGGTTCCGCCCGGCTTCACCGTCACGACCGAGGTATGCACCTGGTACTACGACCACGACCGGCAATATCCTTCCGAACTTGCCGAACAGGTCACGAGCGCCATTGCCGGCATAGAAACGATTGTCGGGGACCGATTTGGCGATCGGCATCGCCCGCTCCTGGTTTCGGTCCGGTCCGGCGCCCGCGCCTCGATGCCCGGGATGATGGATACCGTTCTCAATCTGGGATTGAACGATCAAACCGTCGTGGGGCTGGCGGCAGCGAGCGGCAACGAACGATTTGCCTGGGACAGCTATCGTCGTTTCATTCAAATGTTCGGCGATGTCGTGCTGGAGGTCGACCACTACGAGTTCGAGCACGAACTGGAGCAGATGAAGGGAAGGCGCGGCGTCGACCTCGATACCGATTTGGAGGCCGACGATCTTCGTCAGCTCGTTGACCGGTACATGCAGGTCGTCGAAACAGCCACCGGATCACCGTTTCCGCAGGATCCGCAGGACCAGCTCTGGGCTGCGATCGGTGCCGTGTTCGGCAGTTGGATGAACACGCGGGCCATTACCTATCGACGTCTTCATGACATACCGGCCGAATGGGGGACCGCCGTCAATGTCCAGGCCATGGTCTTCGGCAACATGGGCGAGGACTGCGCGACAGGCGTCGCTTTCACGCGCGACCCATCCACCGGTGAAAACAGCTTCTTCGGCGAGTTTCTCGTGAATGCGCAGGGCGAAGATGTCGTCGCAGGTATCCGGACGCCCCAGAACCTCACCATCGATGGCCGGGCCGACCACGGGCCCGACCTGCCGTCGATGGAAGAGACGATGCCGGCGGTTTTTCAGGAACTCAACAGGGTTCGCGACGTTCTTGAGCGACACTATCACGACATGCAGGATATCGAATTCACGGTGCAGCGCGGCAAGCTGTGGATGCTGCAGACGCGAAGCGGCAAACGCTCCGTGCAAGCCGCGCTAAGGATTGCCGTGGACCTGGTGGCGGAGGGTATTCTGGATCAGGCGGGCGCGCTGGCGGGCCTCGACCCGGCGCAGCTCGATCAACTGCTCCATCCCACGCTGGATCCTTCGGCCGAGGTCACGATCTTCGGGCATGGTCTCGCGGCCTCACCGGGCGCCGCGACAGGCGTGGCGGTCTTTTCCGCTGACGATGCCGTTGCCAGAGCCGACTCCGGAGATACGGTGATCCTTGTCCGACGCGAAACCAGTCCCGAAGACATTCACGGCATGCACGCGGCCGCCGGAATCCTCACGACTCGTGGAGGAGCAACCAGCCACGCGGCCGTAGTCGCCCGCGGCATGGGGCGCCCCTGCGTCTGCGGCGCGGGCGATATTCGGATAGATTACGAATCCGGCGAGATGTCCTGTGCCGGCATGACGGTTCGAGCCGGTGACAGGATCACGATCGATGGCGCGTCGGGCCGGGTGATGCTGGGTGCCGTGCGGTTGATACAGACCGGGCTCTCGGGCGATTTTGCCAAGATCATGTCCTGGGCGGATTCTATTCGGCGCATGCAGGTACGGACCAATGCCGAAACTCCTGCCGACGCGCGAACAGCGCGGGAATTCGGTGCAGAAGGCATCGGTCTGTGCCGCACCGAGCACATGTTTTTCGATGAGGATCGCATCGTCGCGATGCGCGAGATGATCCTGGCAGACGACGAGACGGGCCGACGGACGGCGCTGGACAAGCTGCTCCCGATGCAGCGCCAGGATTTCATCGACCTGTTCGATATCATGGCCGGCTTGCCGGTAACGATCAGGCTTCTGGACCCGCCGCTGCACGAGTTTCTGCCCCGTGGTGAAGAGGAACTGGCCGGCGTCGCCGATGCAGCGGGCATCACGGTTGCCGAGGTCCGTCGACGGGCGCAGCGTCTGGACGAATCAAACCCGATGCTGGGTCATCGAGGATGCCGACTCGCCATCACGTTTCCGGAAATATGCGAAATGCAGGCCCGCGCGATCTTTGAGGCGGCAGCCGCGGTTCAGAACAAGAAAGGTGCCGCGGTCATGCCCGAAATCATGATCCCACTGGCCTTTTCGAAAGACGAGATCGCGCGCCTGAAAGCCGTTATCGACCAGGTGGCGAAAGAGGTTGCTGCGCGGACCGGACGGCAGACGGATTATCTTGTCGGGACCATGATAGAGCTCCCGCGTGCGGCACTGCTTGCCGGGGAAATTGCCGAAGAGGCAGCATTCTTCAGTTTCGGTACCAACGACCTCACTCAAACCACCTTCGGCCTTTCCCGGGATGATGCCGGAAACTTTCTGGATGCCTATGTCGACCACGGTATCCTGGCGAAGGATCCCTTTGTGTCACTTGATTTCGAGGGTGTTGGTCAGCTGGTGGAGATGGCCAGCGATCGCGGCCGCGCCAGCCGTAGCGACATCAAGCTCGGGATTTGCGGCGAGCATGGAGGCGATCCGTCATCGATCCGGTTCTGTGAGAAGGTCGGACTCGATTATGTCTCCTGCTCACCCTTTCGCGTTCCGATCGCCCGCCTCGCAGCAGCTCAGGCCAGCCTCCAGTCGAAATCCACGCGTCATGCTGTTTGACTCGCGCTTTCGTTTCCTGCCAGGGCGGCGACCAGCCAGGCAGGTGGTGCGGGATGCAATCTCGACTCTCCGCTCGTCAGCGGCGGCGATTGCCCTCGGGCGCCCTTGTTCAGGATCCCGTCCGTCTTCACGATCGTCATCACCATGCCGCCTGCGGAGGATCGACACTCGCCGATCTGAATGTCTCCTTTCATGACCGGCGCACCCGGGTCGGGGGCGGGGCCTTCGATTTCCATCGGGATCATCCTGCGCTTGACCAGGCCCCGGTAATGCATCCGGGCCGTGACTTCCTGGCCCATCCAGCAGCCTTTCTGCCAATCGATGGCGCCGAGAAGATCAGCGTTGCCCTCCGCAAGCGTGGATTTTTCGACGCTGAAATCCCGACCGCCATCGGGAAGGCCCAGAACAAGTCGGTGGGCATCCCAGTCCGTCGACGACGATTCCGTCAATCCGGCAGCGCGGAGCGCATGAGTCAGAACGGAAGCTTCGCCGACATACCGGTTGCCGGCACCCTTCACTCTGGGGTCGCAAAAGACGATCAGATCCGCCTGATCCAGGTCCGGCGGCTTCGCAGCGATGTCGACCGCGACCGCAAGGTCATCCTCAGCCTCGACTCTTGCGTCCAGACGCAACGTGTATCGCCGCAGCCTTTTCTGCAGATCGCCGATCCTGCCTTTTTCGCCGTCGAGCAACAACGACTCGCCGTCGCCGATCACGAAGAAGTCGTGCAGGTATTTTCCCTGCGGCGTCAGAAAAGCCGCCCAGATCGCGCGATCTTCGCTGGCCTTCAGAACGTCGTTGGAAACGACGCCCTGCAGCAGGTCGATGCGATTGGAACCGGTGACACGAAGCAGAACCCTGTCGTCGGCGATGTGGAATCTGGACATGATCGTTTTCAGGCAGGTCGAAATCCTTTACTGACCTAGACGGTTCTGCGCCTTGATCAACCAGCGGCACGAGGTGTCATCGGGATACATGGCGCCATCTGGTACAGCGGCGTATAAGAACCGGCAATGCGAATTCTGTTCATCACCTCGACCCGGATCGGTGACGCAGTGTTGTCGACGGGCGCGCTGGCCTGGGTTCTGGCGCGCTGGCCCGAAGCGAGAATAACGATTGCCTGTGGCCCTGCCGCTGCACCCCTGTTCGAAGCGGTGCCCAACCTGGAGCGGCTTCATGTCTTGCGCAAGGAGCGTGGCGGGCAGCACTGGTGGCGATTGTGGGCGACTTGCGCCGGAAAATTCTGGTATGCCGTCATCGACTTCAGGCGTTCGGCAATGCCCTATCTCCTGGGCGTCCGAAAGCGCTACGTCCTCGGGCGATCGGATACCCGACAGCACAAGATCATGGCCATCACGACGATGCTCGGAGAACGGGCGCCGGTGACGCCGAGGATCTGCATCCGGACCGATCACGAGATTGCTGCCCGGCAGTTGCTGAACTCGGCATCGTCGCGGGCCGGCCCGCTGATCGCGGTTGCGCCGACCGCAAACTGGGGCGGCAAGGAATGGCCGGCCGAACGATTTGCCGAACTGTGTCGGCGCATGGCCTCGCCCGGCAAACTGGCCGAGAAGGGAACTTACGTGATCATGTCCGCACCGGACGAGATCGAGCGAGCCGGCAAGCTGGTGGAACTGATCGAGGACCTTCCGGTCGTTGACCTGCGCGGAAGGACAGACCTGTTGACCGCATTTGCGTGTCTCAGACAGGTAGACATGTTCATTGGAAACGATTCCGCGTTGATGCACCTCGCAGCAGCTGCCGACATCTTCACCCTGGGTCTCTTTGGTCCAAGCCTGGATGAAGTCTACGGGCCATGGGGCGCGCGCTGTTCCGTGGTACGTACCAGCCTGACGCTTGACGAGATCGTTGCCGCGCCGGGGTACAGCTACAAATCTCACGATTCGCAGATGGGAACGCTGACGGTCGATCGGGTTGAGTCGGCAGCCAATGATCTGTGGCGGTCCCGGGCGGCGAAGCCTGCGTGATGCCGGGCAGGGAACCGACACTTTCTGCCCTGGTCGTTGCATGCAACGAAGAACAGCAGCTGGCAGACTGCCTTGACACGTTGAAGTTTGCCGACGAGATCGTCGTGGTCCTGGACAAGTGTACCGACGCTACGCAGGAAGTGGCCCAGGCCGCCGGCGCAAGGACGTTGGCGGGGAACTGGGAGATCGAAGGCCCCCGGCGCATGGCCGGAATCGATGCCTGCCGGGGAGACTGGATTCTGGAAGTCGACGCCGACGAACGCGTTTCGAAGGATCTCGCGGCAGAAGTCAGGTCGGCGGTCCGGGAAGATGCCGATGCCTTCTACCTGATTCCATTCGAAAATTTCATCGGCGACCGGCTGGTTCGATATGGCTGGGGCGGATCCTGGGGAGTCAGCGCAAAAGCCGGGCTGTTCCGCAAGGGCAACAAGACTTGGGGCAATCAGCGCATTCACCCGGCGGTTACGCTGAAAGGCGAGCGCCGTTGGCTCAAGGCCTGCATGATCCATCATGTGGACCGAGATGTCAGCGACATGATCCAGCGGCTGGATCGATACACTGCGGCGCGGGCCGCCGACATGCGCTCCAGCGGTTCGACAGAATCCTTTGGGCGGAATTTTCGCCGGCTCTTCACGCGGTTCTTCAAATGCTATGTTCGCCGCAAGGGTTATAAGGAGGGTTACCATGGATTCCTGATTGCCTTCTTTGCTGCAATCTGGCCCATGCTGGCCTGGCTCAAATTCCGGTTGGACCGGGACTGATGCGCATCCTGATGGCGATGGCGGGTCTTGGCGGCGGCGGTGCGGAAAGCTTCTTCGAAAGACTGGCGATCGCTTTTTCCGCAAGGAAACACGACGTGCTTGCGGCCATTCGGCCGTATGAGCCGCGGCGCGAGAAACTGGAAGCTTCAGGCGTATCGGTTCACCCGATCCGGTTTGGCGGTCTGGCGGATGTGGCAAGCCGACATCGAATTCGCCGCCTGATTCGCAAGGCACGTCCCGACGTGACCCTCAGTTTCATGAGCCGCGCCGCATCATTCGTCCCGGCCGGCGGCGCTTCACCGCATATCGCTCGCCTTGGAGGCTACTATCCGCTGAAGCATTATCGCACTGCTGATCATCTGGTCGTCAACACACAGGACATCGGCCGATGGTTGATGGCCCAGGGAGCGCCGCCGGATACCGTAAGTTATGTCCCGAATTTTGCTGTCCCGTCGGCAGTATCGCCTGCGATTCGCTCCGACTACGCCGTACCGGAAACGGCAACGTTGGTTGTTGCACTCGGACGTCTGCATCGCAACAAGGGGTTTGACGTTCTGTTGAACGCGCTGGCGAAACAGCCCGATCTGTACTTGTGGCTTGCCGGCGATGGCCCGGAACGAAAGGCGTTGGACCGCATGGCGGAGAGTCTGGGCCTTCGTGATCGGGTTTGCATCCTGGGATGGGTGGACGATCCCGCGCCGTTGATTGCTGCCGCGGATATTGTAACGGTGCCTTCGCGGCACGAGCCGCTGGGCAATGTCATCCTGGAAGCGTGGAGCATGGCAAAGCCGATCGTGGCGGCGGCATCCGCCGGACCGGCTTCTCTGATCGAAAACGGGGTGACCGGTCGCCTGGTGCCGGTCGACGATTCCCTGCGCCTGGGTCAGGCTCTGGTGGACGTTTCCCGGCTTCCGGATCGCGGCGCGTCGCTCGGCACTTCCGGTCGGGAGCGACTCAATGCGGAGTTTTCCGAAGAGACCGTGGTCGATCAATATCTCGATCTGTTCGAACGCCTCAAGACGCAGACATCAGCATGAATGATCAGCACTTCAATCTGGTAATTCTGGGTGGCTCCGTGATCACGCCATCCGGCAGGGAAAAAACCGATGTTGGTGTCAGGAACGGTCGCATTGCGGAAATCGGCGACCTGTCCCGCTCCGCCGCCGCCGAACGGTTCGACGCCACAGGTCTGCATGTCCTGCCCGGCGTCATTGATACCCAGGTGCATTTCCGGGAACCCGGTCTGGAATACAAGGAAGATCTGGAGTCCGGCACCCGCGGCGCGGTGAAGGGGGGTGTGACGGCAATTTTCGAAATGCCGAACACGTCGCCGAACACGGATACTGCTGGAGCGCTGGCTGACAAGGTTTCGCGCGCCGTCGGTCGCACGTGGTGCGATTTTGCCTTTTTCGTCGGCGCGACAAACGAGAACGCCAGGACGCTAGGAGATCTCGAGCGCAGACCCGGTTGCTCGGGTGTAAAGGTTTTCATGGGCAGTTCGACCGGATCCCTGCTCGTGGCGGACGACGAGAATCTCCGGGATGTCCTGGTCAACGGATCGCGACGGGTCGCGATTCACGCCGAAGACGAGTCCCGGCTGCGAGAGCGAAGGGTTCTGCTGGATCGCGACACGGGCCCCGTCCAGCATCCGCATCTTCGGGACGAGGAATCCGCGGTTCGGGCGACGCGTCGAATCCTGGCGCTTGCTCGCGAAACCGGCCGACGCATCCACGTACTGCACGTCTCTACAGCACAAGAATTGCCGCTTCTTGCGGCAAACAAGGACATCGCGACCCTCGAGGCGACCCCCCAGCATCTGACCCTGTCGGCCCCGGAATGCTATGAGCGACTGGGCGCATTCGGACAAATGAACCCACCCATCAGAGACAGCCGGCACAGGCAGGCTCTCTGGCAGGCCATCGCGGACGGGATCGTCGATGTGGTCGGCAGCGATCACGCGCCTCACACGAGGGAAGAGAAGGAGCGGCCTTATCCCGAATCGCCGTCGGGCGTGCCTGGGGTTCAGACCCTTGTTCCCGTGCTGCTGGACCACGTCAATGCCGGTCGGCTCAGCCTGGAGCGTTTTGTCGATCTGACCAGCGCCGGCCCGAACCGGATCTTCGGGATCGCCAACAAGGGCCGTATTGCCGTGGGTTACGATGCCGATATTACCATCATAGATCTCAAGGCTCAGCGGACGATCACCAACGATTGGATCGAAAGCAAGTCCAGGTGGACGCCCTTCGACGGCATGGCTGTTACCGGTTGGCCCGTTGCCACAATCATTCGAGGCAAGACGGTGATGCGCGAAGATGCCCTGTTGTCCGATCCGACAGGCCGCCCGGTGCGCTTTCAGGAGTGCCTGCTCAAGGGTTGAAAGCGGGGTTCGCCCAAGGGAAATTCGGAGTAACGCGCTGCCCGACGCTCTCTCATGCGCAAAGTCGCGCGAGGGACAAGTGCTTGATTCACAAGAACATGATCATATCGATGGCTTGTGATGCAGGCTCCAGGAGATTCAAGGGTTGCAGTTTCGGGATACCGGTTTCGCGAACATCAATGCGGGCCTTGAGTTGACCTTGGAAGAGGACATGTCGATGATGGACGACGCTGCAGATGTGCAGGTAACGGTAGAGGTCAAGACATGAAAGGTGCAGCCAGAACGCTAACCCGGCATGGAGACGCCCGCTTCTGTGCCCCGTTGCAAGTTGGCGGCGTGCAGCCACAGACCGGCTGGTGCGGAGTAGGACACGTGACGTCTGTCGGCGCCCGAAATCGCAACTTCAAACTGGCGGGACGTCGGATTCAGCGAAGGCAGACGCAGGACAGAGACAATCCCGGAAGTCACGCGGACGCGACGAAACGCGACGATGTGCCGATCAGGAATCTTGAGCTGATGTCGGGGCTTGCTTTCTGCCCTCGGAGGCCGATGCGGATCCGCGCAAACATGAGAGTGACGGCGGAAGGTATTGACCCGATGGGTCGTCAGGAGGCCGGGAACTGGTTCGGAATGCTCATGCGTCTTAAGCATTCTCGGCCGATGCCGACCGCCCTGAGATGCCTACTGACCAATCCCGGGTGGTGACGGGAGAGGCCTGATGCGGATCGATCCGGAGATAAGCGGTGCAAGCGTCGTGTTGCGGGGAAACTTCAATCCGGCGATTTTCACGCCGGCATGGTTCACCTTGCACAAGCTCTTGCCACAGCAAGTCACAGACAATGCCGAACTGGAGGTCGCCCACCCAGGACTGACCGTGTTCTCGACGGAATGGCTTCATCTCCAGATCATGACGGATCAATTCGTGGCCGGCACGCAACGAGAGCCGTATGTTCGGGTGCGAGATCTCTTGGTTCGCGTGTTCAGGGAACATGTTCACCATACGCCCCTCAAGGCATTTGGTATCAATCGTGATGTCCACTTTCGAGTGGCCGATCAGGCTGAGCGAGACAGAATTGGCAGACTGCTGGCGCCAGCGGAGCCTTGGGGACCGTGGAGGGACAAACTCGGATTGGCAGGCGAATGCGGAGGAATGACTTCGCTGACGATGGCACACACCCGCCCTGAAGGTCGGCCGCCTGGCGGACAGGTAAATGTGACCGTAGAACCGTCCAGTCGTATTGGGTGCGGTCGGTCTGGTATCTATGTCAAGGTAAACGATCACTACGTGATCGGTAGCGATGACGTTGAGGGGCGCGAAGAGTTGATGGGTTTTCTGGAAGACGGTTTCGAGATGTCGATCCAACGGAGCGACAGCATCATCGACCACATCATGTCCCTGTAGCTGGATTGGGAGGGAAGGGTTCATGAAACAGACTGGCCAGGCCATGGCAGTCCAGAGCTTCAGCACCATTGCGCGAGAGGGCAGCCTTGACGATCCATCGGTCTCTCGTTTTCTGTTGTCAAGCGCTGAAGCTGCTGTACACCGAGCATTGGCGCCGTCGATCCCCGGCCATGAAACTGGTGTACGCAGAGAGATCGCAGGGAACTGGAATGGCTCTGATCGTGCCGAAACTCACACCTTGAGCAATCGCGCGGCAATCTCGGTCGGAAGCCTTCCGCCTCGTCCGTCCGCGCCATCGATGGCTACGTTTCGTGCCTTGCAGGAGTGGGAAGGGCACGTGGCCAGTATCGAAGACGATGCCTTCGTGGCGCGTCTGGTCGATTTGACAGCTGGAACACTCCATGAAAGCGAGGAAGCCACCATCCCGCTCGACGAAATTTCCGACCGCGATGCCGCCAACATGGAAGTGGGCAGCATCTTTCGCTGGGTGATCGGATATGAGCGTTCGCCGGAAGGAACGCGGAAGCGCGTATCGCAGATCGTCTTTCGCGATCTTCCGAGGATGACCGAGGGCGACTTGCGGGCCGGCAGGATTTGGGCAGGAAAGATTGCACGGGCGCTTGATCTGTGACGAAGGTGGCAGGCCCGCCGGACGATGATGAATTCGAGCTCGTTCTTCTGGGCCCCGGTTACGGAGAGAGCATCGTCTTGCATGTGGGAAACGGCGCATGGGTCGTCGTCGATTCCTGCCTCGGTCCGGATGGCAGACCGGGAGCCTTGCGTTATCTGGAAAGCATCGGTCTCGATCCGGTTCAAGGTGTTGCCCTGATTGTCGCGACGCACTGGCATGACGACCATGTTCGCGGGATGGCGCGCTTGGTCGAATTGTGCCCCGACGCCCAATTCTGTTGCTCAAGCGCTCTCTGCGACAAGGAGTTTCTCACCCTGGTGGGAGCGTTGGAAGGACGGCATTTTTCCGCCACCGGATCCGGGCTGCGCGAAATACACGGTGTGTTTTCGCAGTTGGGCAACATCGGGAAGATGCCGATACATGCCCTCGCCAATCGTGTCGTATTCCGGAGATCTGGGTGCGCCATATCGGCGCTGTCGCCGGGAGACGGGACATTCCAGAAATTTCTGGCGTCTGTGGGCGAATTGATCCTAGGTCGCGGCGGGAACAAGAAACGGATACAAAGCCTCTCGCCCAACGAGGTCGCGGTCGCGCTGTGGGTTGAATGCAGCGGGAGTTTGCTCCTTCTGGGCGCGGATTTGGAGAGAAAGGGTTGGGTGGCGATTCTCGGGAACACGGATCGGCCACCGGGCAAGGCTTCGGTATACAAAATTCCACACCATGGCTCTTCGAATGCGGACGAACCGGCGGTGTGGGAGCAGATGCTTGAAGACGAACCTGTTGCAGTCCTTGCGCCCTGGCGCCGGGGTCGTGGAGCGCTGCCGACCGAGCAGGACGTTGAGCGAATACTGAGTGCAACACGGAATGTCTGGATCACCCACTCCGGCGCAACCGGAGAACCGACGTTCCGGCATGAAAACAGGACGGTAGAAAAGACATTGCGTGAAAGCGGCGTGCGTATTCGACGACTCGCTGGCGGCACCGGCATGATCCGGTTGCGACGGCGCATCGGATCGGTCGATGACTGGAATGTCGAGAAATTCGGCAGCGCATGCCGCCTGGTCGACTATGCAGCTTGATCGGGCAATGCCGTGCACGCGCCTGATTGAGTCTCTGTTCCAGAACCCGATTCTGGGGCGGTCGCTGTGCCGGTCCAGTGCGATCAACCAGAGGGCGAGCAAGGAGCAAGGCTGCAACGGAAGCGAACGGATGAAGCGTCGAAACAGAACTTCCCACGTGAGGCTGATTTGCGGAGGGCAAATGGAGTTGCCAGAGGTCTCCTTCCTGCCTGATGACAAGTGCCACGATACTTGGAACCAATGACCTGAAACATGATGACTGAATGCCGGTAGAAACGGGATCGCCAGGGTGCCGGTGATCGCGTCCTGTGGAGTGGTGCGAGAGCTTGGTGCCGCCCTTCGCGGTATCCGGCGTAGCTCCGGGAACGCCGGGAAGGATATCTCCTTGCCCGGCTTCGGGATCTTCAGCGCCACCGCGTCCGCGCGCGTCTCGGTAGCCAATACAGTGGGTGAGCCGATCCGGCGAACGCTCGCCGTGTACCGCCACGGCAAGACATTTCATCTCAAGCTGCATCAAGCCCTCGACCGCAAGGCCGCCGACCCGGAAAAGCAAGAGTCCGACGCATCGGGCTTCTTCATTGGTGTCGGCACGGTTGCAACGGGGAAACCCTGTCGGTAGCCGGGCCGGATCGCGCGGCCTGAACGGCAATCCGTTACTTCAGACACGCAGTGCGGTCTGTGGAGGAAGAGACGGCGTATATCGCTGCGTCTCAGGATGCGGCCCTTTTCTCTCGTGCGGCAACAGACTTACATTGCCGTTATGGGCAGCAACCGTCAGATCATTGGTTTTGCGGGATGGAACGGCAGTGGAAAGACCACGTTGGTCACCAATCTCTTGCCTGTGTTGACTGGTTGGGGGCTGCGTGTGTCGACCATCAAGCATGCGCATCACGACTTCGAAGTCGACTATCCCGGCAAGGACAGTCATCGCCACAGGCAGGCCGGCGCTGCCGAAACCATTGTGTCTTCGAGAAATCGATGGGCCCTGATCCATGAACTGAGAGGCCGGCCCGAGTTATCTCTGGATGAACTGGTTGTCCGGACCAGCCCCGTCGACTTGCTGCTGGTCGAAGGCTTCAAGCATCAGCCGCACTCCAAGATAGAAGTCTTCCGCCCGGCGCTCGGGTATCCCCTTCTGGCAGCGGACGACCCGGCGATCGTGGCGATTGCCAGCGACGGCCCGGTCCACGGAACCGATCGATCGGTCCTCGACCTGAATGCGGTCGAGGAGATCGCTACCTTTATCTGCGCCCATTGCGGTCTGCAACCGATCGGAGGCGATACCTGACATGACGCAACTGAGCGATGACTGTTTTGCCCATGGCAATCAGCTGACTCCGCTGGACGAGGCGCTAGCTTTGCTGGCCGAGCGCCTGACCACGGTTGCCGGTATTGAAATCGTTGCATTGAACGAATGCCTGGGGCGCATCCTGGCGACAGACGTCGTTGCCGACCGGTCGGTGCCGCCGCACGACAATTCTGCCGTCGACGGGTATGCCGTCCGGTTCAGCGACCTGAACCCGGCTGCGGATACCAGCTTGCCCGTGGTCGGCCGCATCGCGGCGGGCGACCCGCTGGCCTCGGCCGACAGCAATGAAGCCGTCGCCATCCGTCTCTTTACCGGTGCGGTGATGCCGGCTGGTTTCGATACCGTACTGATGCAGGAGGATTGCCGGGAGGAAGACGGCATCGTTCATGTCATGCCAGGAATAAAAAAAGGGGCAAACCGACGTTTTTCCGGCGAAGACGTCAGCACAGGCGACAAGGTTCTTCATGCTGGCCAGCGATTGCGCCCGCAGGATCTGGGGCTTGCCGCTTCCATCGGCCTGACAGCGCTGTCGGTTCGAAAAAGGCTGCGTGTCGCACTGTTTTCTACCGGGAACGAACTCCGTGAGCCGGGAGCGGTTGTCGAGCCGGGAGCAGTCTATGACGCCAACAGGTTTGCCCTGGGCGGATTGCTGACGCAACTGGGATGCAGCATCTCTGATCTGGGAATCCTGCCGGACGATCGCGCCGTCATTGCCGATGCGTTGCGCGAAAGCGCAGTGACGCACGACCTGGTTCTGACATCGGGCGGAGTCAGTGTCGGCGAGGAAGATCATGTGCGTGCCGCCGTGGAGGCCCGGGGGCGCATCCATTTCTGGCGTCTCTCGATCAAACCCGGCCGACCGATCGCGCTTGGGCAAATCGGCCGTACTCCCTTCGTGGGCCTGCCGGGTAACCCGGTTGCCGTCATGGTCACATTCCTGCGGTTCACCCGGCCCCTGATCGACCGGCTGGCTGGCGCCAATGTCCATCAGCCGAAGACGTTTCCAGTGCGTGCCGGGTTTGATCATCGCAAGAAGTTGCGCCGGCGGGAATGGGTCCGCGCCACTCTGGAGAAGGACAACGATGGCTGGACGGCGTGCAAGTACCGCCAAGATGGCGCAGGGGTGCTTTCCTCCATGGCGGCGGCAAGTGGCTTGGTTGAATTGTCCGAGGAGACGACCGATGTCCGCGCCGGCATGACGGTAGATTTTCTGCCGTTCAGCGAATTGGGGATCGTCGCCTGATGGATGTGCTGTATTTCGCATGGCTGCGGCAGAAGATCGGCGCTGACAAGGAAGCCGTGGCCGTGCCTGAAGATGTTACCACCGTAGGCGAGTTGATCAACTGGCTGAAGGGCCGAAGTCCGGGCCACGCCGACGCGTTCGCAAACGCCAAATATGTTCGTGCGGCGGTCAATCACGAATTTGCCACGCTTGAGACGCCAGTCAAACAGGGAGATGAGGTTGCCTTTTTCCCGCCCGTGACCGGCGGTTGACCGGCTCGTGCCGTCGCGGATCAGGACGATCGTTTTCAGCTAAGCCGGACGATCGCCGAGTCTGGATTGATCACGCCGATGAATGCCGGGCTGAGAGCCTTCTGTCGGTTCGGCGCCGCCGCCATGGGCGAGACGCGTCTGCACATCGAAGAGATACTGGCGGACGAGGGGATCGCTCCACAGTGGGCCGGGAAAGACGCGGCATGCCCGATGTCCGCGTCGCAGACCGAACAGGAGATCCTTGTCCCTCAAGCACCAGGACCAAAGGATACCGGATGAAGATCCGTGCCGGGGCACTCTGCGATCAGGCCAGCGTCTGCGGGGTGGCGGCAAAGGCAGCGGCATTTTCGAGAACGCCCGCGACCCTGAACAGCATCTCTTCTTCAAACGCATTGGTGATGAGGTGCAGGCCAAGGGGCAGGCCATTTTTGTCCAGGCCCGCCGGCACCGAAATAGCCGGAAGACCGGCCAGACTCGCGGGTACCGTGAATACATCGTTCAGATACATCGTGATCGGATCGTCCATCTTTTCGCCCAGGGGAAAGGCAGCAGAGGGCGTGGTCGGTGTCAGGATCGCATCGATGGTTTCAAAAGCGTCCGAAAAGTCGCGAGCAATCAGACTGCGGACCCGTTGTGCCTTGATGTAATAGGCATCGTAATAACCCGCCGAAAGAACATAGGTGCCGATCAGGACGCGTCGGCGCACTTCCTGACCGAATCCGGATCCTCTCGTTTCCTCGTACATCTCGGTCAGGTCGCCGCCGTCTTCGTCCTTGCGCAGCCCGAAACGGACACCGTCATAGCGTGCAAGATTGGACGAGGCCTCGGCTGGTGCCACAATGTAGTAGGTCGGCAGCGCGTATTTTGTGTGCGGCAAGCTGATATCGACGACTTCGGCGCCGGCGTCCTGCAGCCAGCCTATCCCCCGTCGCCACAACGCCTCGATTTCCGTCGGCATGCCGTCCATGCGGTATTCCTCTGGGATGCCGATACGCAGGCTGCGAATATCACCGGTCAGCGCCGATTCGTAGTCCGGAACGTCTCTGGGAACTGACGTCGAGTCCTTTGGATCGTGTCCGGCCATGGCTCGCAGCATGATCGCTGAATCCCGGACCGTACGCGCCATCGGGCCGGCTTGATCGAGGGACGAGGCAAAGGCGACGATACCCCAGCGCGAGCAACGCCCGTACGTAGGCTTCATGCCGACAATCCCGCAGAACGCGGCCGGCTGGCGGATCGATCCGCCGGTATCGGTTCCGGTCGCCGCCAGTGCCGCTCGCGCCGCCACGGCGGCCGCCGACCCGCCTGAAGACCCGCCCGGGGCCAGGCTGCGGTTGTCCCCGTCGATCCGCCACGGATTCTCCACCGGACCGTAACGGGAAGTGACGTTGGATGACCCCATGGCGAACTCGTCCATGTTGGTCTTGCCGAGCATGACCGCCCCCTCGGCCCACATGTTGGCCGTTACGGTCGCCTCGTAAGGCGGAACAAAGCCATCCAGGACGCGAGATCCCGCCGTGGTCTGAACGCCTCTGGTGCAGAAGAGATCCTTGATGGCCACCGGCAGGCCTTCCAGGAGGCCTGCTTGTCCGGCGGCCCTTCGCGCATCGGAGGTTCTGGCCATTTCCATCGCCCGTTCCGGCGTCTCGGTCACGAAGGCGTTCAGGGGGCGGATGGTTTCGAGCGCCTGCAAGCATGCGGCGGCAAGTTCTTCCGACGTAAAGTCGCCCGCAGCCAGACCGTCGCGCGCCTCGCTCAGGGTCAGGGTCGCGAGATCGCTCACCAGTCGACGACCTTGGGCACGGCGAAGAAGTCCTGCACGCGATCCGGCGCATTGGCAAGGACGGCGTCCTCATGATCGCCTTCGTTCACCTTGTCTTCCCGCATGGGCAGGCTGACAGCGACTGCACTGGTCATGGCCGGCACGTCCTCGGTCGCGACGTCATTGAGTTGTTCTACCCAGGTCAGGATGTTTGACAATTCTCCGGCCAGCGCCTCCAGGTCGGCTTCGGGCACACGAACCCGCGCCAAATGGGCGATCTGGCGTACGGCATCTGTATCGAGCGCCATTGGCATTTTCCAGGCCGGAAGGAAGATTCTGCCCTTCCCTAGCACCGTGGCGGCAATCTGATCCACAGATCAATTGGCGCATCGGAATTGGTTCGGCCGGCCAGCGCCAGTTGTGGTCCTTTCACAGAACGAAACCGCGGATCAGCCGCGCCAGCGGCGGGAACTGACCCCTGCGCGCCATTGCCATGGTCGCCAGCCTCGCTCCGGACGCCGATGCGATACCCGGTGTTACCTCCCGGGATGCCCTTCTCTCGATAACAGATTCTCCAGAAAAGGATTGACCGCCCGTTCCTTCACCCTCACCAAGGCGGCATGATCATGCTTCCGCCAAAGGCATCTGCGATGGACCTCGCCCTGGAGCAGGCCCGGCTGGCTGCGGCACGGGGAGAAGTGCCGGTGGGTGCCGTGATCGTGGACGAGGCAAGTCGGCGCGTGATCGCTGCCGCCGGCAACGAGTCGGTGCGCCGTCGCGACCCGACAGCACATGCCGAGATGATTGCCATCCGCCGCGCCGCTGCGGCGCTGGGATCGACAAGTCTGACCGGCTGCAGCCTCTATGTCACCCTGGAGCCCTGCGCGATGTGCGCCGGCGGGATTTCTCTGGCCCGACTCGATCGCCTGTATTTCGGTGCAGCGGACCCAAAAGGCGGTGGCGTCCTGCATGGGGGGAAATTCTTCCAGCAACCGACCTGCCATCACCGCCCCGAAGTCTACGAGGGCATCTCGGAAAACGATGCGTCCGAGTTGTTGAGGTCATTCTTTCGGAGCAGAAGGTGAGGGCCGGTCGAGTATCTTGCTGGCGCTGAGATCCATATCGAATGGCAGATCCCCCGCCCCAGACGGATGGTCATCCTTCCCGGGACAAGCCAGCGACAACCGGCGAACATCCGTTCGCCCGACATTGCACGCTTCCGGCTCTGGTTGACCGGAGTTTCGGGTGGCGCAGGACTTCCGGCATTCTATGCCGCCCGCGATGTCGAGGCGTCATCAGGTCGGGTTCGGAACAACCCGGGGGGCGTCGCCGCCATCCTTTGACGGCATCAGTTTCAACGATGCGGAATTCATGCAAAACCGGTTCCCCGTAGGCGCAGGCCCGTCCGGGAAGACATGGCCCAGATGGGCATCGCATTTGCTGCACAGGACTTCCGTGCGCTTCATGAAGAAGCTGCGATCCTCCTTGTAGGCCACGGCTCCCTCGCCGACAGGCGCATAGAAGCTTGGCCAGCCGGTACCTGAATCATACTTTGTCTTGGAGTCGAACAACACCTGTCCGCAACAGATGCACGCGTAGGTGCCGGCAACCTTGGTGTTCCAGTACTCGCCGGTAAAGGCTTGCTCGGTGCCGTGCTTCCTGGTTACCCGGAACTGAAGGTCCGTCAACTGCGCGCGCCATTCAGCGTCTGTTTTGACGATCTTGCCTGTTGTATCGATCATGGCGACTTTATAGGCACGGCTCGCGTGGCGATCAAGATGATCGGCGGGTAGCTAATCCAGGTTGCGTCGGAACAGGCTGAGCATCCGCTCCCAGTGCCGTTCGGCCGAGGGCTTGTCGAAAGTGTGCCGATCCGGAAAGGCAAATCCGTGATGGGCGCCGGGATAGCGCTCGATCCTGTGACGCACGGGCGAACCGGCAAGGCGTTCGGTGATGGCCTGAACCACCGGATCCGGCACCCACGGATCATCCTCGGCAAAGGCAAGATAAAGTTCCGCAACGATTTCGTCCGTCTTGAGAAGAGGCGAATCGTGTTGATCGGTCATGATGCCGGCGCCGTAGTAGCTGGCGACTGCCCCAATCTCCCGGGGGTAGTGTCCGGCCACCGAATAGACGAACTGACCAGACAGGCAATAGCCGACACAGCCTGCTGGACCATTCCGCGCTCCGTCCATCGCCTTGGCATAGTCGAGCAAGGGGCGCGTGTCTTCGACCACACCGGCATTGCTCAGACCTTTCACCAGGCCCCAGAAACGCTTGCGCTCGTCGGAACCCTTCACTTCTATCTGTTCGGCATCCAGATGAATGTCGTCCATGCCTCCTGCCCGATAGAACAGGTTGGGCAACAACACACAATAACCGACCGTACCGATCCTGCGCGCCATGTCTTTCAGTTCTTCCCGGATTCCGATCGCGTCCATGTAGAACAGCACGATCGGATGCGGCCCGCCTTCATCGGGCTGGGTGACGAAGGTTTCCATCACGCCGTCGGGCGTCCCGATTTTCGCGATATGCTCTTTCATTGCCGATCCCTTTGGTTGCAACGCCCGCAAGCAAGCGCACCGGCCTTGTCCGGGTCAATCATTGATGGGCTCAGGATCAGTATGCCGGGGCGTCCGCCGGGAGGCCAAGTGCTTCCAGGCCATCGAAGATCACAAAATGTCACGGCCGAGCACCAATGCATGCTTGATGATTCGTAGATCCGGCCCGGGCGTTTCGCGGTCCCCCACTGACTCTGGACAATCACTGCATGGTCCACGAGGTTGACAGCGTTCAGGACGGATTGGACGGGGAACGCAGGGGTGGTGTACGGCATCGGGAGATCGCTGTCGCGCCGGGAGCATGAACGAAACAGGATTGCCTGCGCGTTTCCTGGCCCCGCCCCGATTGCCCTAGGCTGTCGTCAGGCCGGCCCACAACGCATCGGGGCCCGCCGCACAGATGTTTGTTCCCAGCCGACGACTCCACCATGTTTCGTTGCCGAAATCCTCTCGCCACTGCCAGATTGACCGGCTCAGTCTGTGAAGCGGATATTCGGCCGTATAACCCATGGCCCCATGGAACTGGTGCGCCGCCTTGGCCACCACGGTGCCTGCGCGGCCCGCCGAAATCTTGGCGGACGCCGCCAGGAACGCGTCATCCCGGTCCAGCGCCGCGAAGGCTGTCCGCGCCACCTGGGCAGCGGCTGCGGTCTGGGCAGCGGCAACGGCAACATGCTGCTGGACTGCCTGGAAACGCGCCAGCGGGCGGCCGAATTGCTTGCGGTGTGTCACATGGCCGATGGTGAGATCCAGAGCTGCCAGCGCCGCGCCCACCAGTTGAACCGCCCGGGTCACCGCCATCGCCCGGCGATAAGGCGTTTCCTCCACCGTACCCCTGACGGGATCAGAAACCGGGACGCCATTGAGGAGCGGGGGACCGGCGGCGGCGGCGGACGGCTCGTCGATTGTACCGCCATTACGGACCGTACAGGCTTTCCGGGGCCAGGTCGAGCGGCGGCCGGGCTCGGCAAATACCAGCGGGCCGTTCGGAACCGTACCGGTGTCACGGGTGACCAGCCAGGACAATACGGCGGTTTCCGCCGCCGGAGATGGGTCGCCCAACGCGCCAAGCGCCTCGATTGCTGCTGCGGCCTCTGCCAGCGAGGCGCCCGCCCCGCCAGCGTCTTCCGGGACAAGCAAGCCCGGCAGGCCAAGAGCTTCGACGGTTTCCCAATGTTCGGCCGACCAGGTGACGGTCGTGCTGGCGGGTGAGTCACAGCCCGCCTGGAGTGGTGCCAAGGCCTGCCGAACGCTGTCGCCGAAAGCGGCGGACGCTCCGTCTTCGAATGAATCAGTCACCGCAAGCCAAGCCCTCGTGCTATGATGCCCCGAACGACCTCCCGCGCCCCGCCCCGCAAGGTGAAGGAGGGTGTATGCAACGTGTCATAGGCCAGCAATTCTTCCAGCAGGCCGTCGCGGTCGCCGTCCGGCGTTTCCGACAGCACACGTCGCGCTACCTCCGGCGTATCCTGTTCCAGGGCCGTACCGATTTCTTTCACCAGTGCAGCTTCGGTATTCGGCGTTTTGCCCTGGTCCAGCGCGGCAGCGACCTGCATTGACAGCATGCGTACTCCGACAAGCCGTGCGTAAAGCGCGCCGACCTCTGCCGCCATGGCGCGATCCGGCGTCGCCCCGGCAGCGCGAACCAGTTCGACAATGAGCCGGAAGGTGGAGAGGTAACGGTCGGGTGCGCTGCGCTCGAATGCCAGTTCGTTCATCACCTGACGCCAGCCGTCGCCCGGATTGCCGATGATACGATCTGCGGTGATATCGTGATCTTCGAATACCACCTCGTTGAAATGGTGATCGCCTGCCAGATTTTGGATCGGCCGGATCTTGATGTCAGGTGCCTTCAGATCGATCAGAAACTGACTGAGACCGCCGTGCCGGTCTTCACCGGCGTCACCGGTGCGGCATAACGTGATCATCCAGTCGGCACGATGGGCATTCGACGTCCAGATCTTGGCACCGTTGATGCGCCACCCGTTTCCGCGCCACTCGGCTTTCGTCCGGACGGCAGCCAGGTCAGATCCACTGTCCGGTTCACTCATGCCGATGGCGAAAGTGTATTCGGCAGATGCAATCCGGGGCAGGAAATGTTGCCGTTGCGCTTCCGTGCCGAAGCGCAGGATCAGGGGGCCGCTCTGGCGGTCGGCAATCCAGTGTGCCGCCACCGGAGCACCGCCGGCCAGCAATTCTTCAAAGACGACATATCGTTCCAGGAGTCCCTTGTCGCGTCCCCCGTAAGCTGTCGGGAGCGCCATGCCGACCCAGCCCCGTTCGGCGAGCCGGGCGCTGAAGCCCCGGTCATGGCCTTCCCAGGAACCGACCCATTGGTCGATGCCGGCGCGCTGACGCTCTCCCGCCAGAAACGCGCGGATTTCCCTCCGCAGTCCGGCATGGGGGCCAAGGTCCGGTAACGGCTGATGCGCAAAGAACTGCATGCAGAGGTAATAGTCGATTGTCGCCCGACCCGAAAGAGCGCGCGCCGTATTGGCATCACTATCGGGCAGGGAGGGAGAGTGGAGGCTGTGTCAGGTTGGCGGATGCCTCGGGCGGCGGCCGGATCCGAAGTCTGCGCCGAAGGATGCTGCAATGCCTGTGACTCCATTGCGATCGCCAGGCCCTGATCTTCGGCCGGGCCGGTTTGCTGACCCCCGCGCCATTTCCGGCGCGGTATGGCGACTTGGGGAAGCGGACGGTTCGACCCTATCGGGTCGCCGCGAATATCCGACCACCCTTATGCCGCAGAGCGCCTCTGCTTGATTCTTCAAGCCTGAAACCTTTATTGAAGGCCGATCGCGCGGATAGGCCGATCGTCCCCGAAGGGGCGTCCTTGTCTGGATGGGGCCGTAGCTCAGTTGGCAGAGCGCTTGAATGGCATTCAAGAGGTCAGGGGTTCGACTCCCCTCGGCTCCACCATATTCCACGCCAGAGAGTTCCGGTCGAATTCCGTTTCCTTCCCGCCACGATTGATGGAGCATCCGGCGAGAAAGAATTCGATGGAACCATGGGGAATCTGACCTCTGCCAAGGCGAAAACGCTCTCCGTGGCCGGAATGACGGCGGCGGACTGTATCTGAGTGCAAGCCGCTGCGGCTTGCACTCACGGGCGCGGAGAATTTCGATCGACGGCGCGCTGCTGTTGGCCCAGGCGGACCACCGGCTTGACGATCCGCGTCAGCGGGGCAAGCGTTGCCATGGGGCGGTGGACATGGTGCGCCAGCGGGTCTTCGGGATTGCGCTGGACTACGAGGATCTGAACGACCACGCCGATCGGTGTCACCATCCCGGCTTTCAGACCGCGACCGGGCGGGACCGGGCCCTGGCCAGTGCACCGACCTTGTGCCGCTTCGAGAACCGGCCCGAACGGCACCGGGCGCGGGCGATTCACGCGGTTCTGGTCGAGAGCCTGATTGCTGCCTTTGCGCAGCCGCCGGAAGAGATCGTGCGGGACATGGGCGCGACCGACGATGCGGTGCACGGCGATCAAGGGGGCGCTTCTTCGGTGGGCCATGACGACGGCACCGCCATCGGCAACTCCGGCGCGCGCCCGGGAACCCCTCAAAATCTGCCCGACAGTGTCATCCCGGAAGACAGCTGACCCTCCCGACGTCGATCATGCCCGCAACCGATACCCGAAACACCCCGGTCGACGAAACCGCGCCCGTTCATGAACTAGCCGGGCCTGGCAGGCTCCAGCTTGAAGATGTCGACTTCGCCAGCGCGGCCTTTCAGTTTGTGCGGGCCGACCGGGACCAGGGTAAAGCCGCTGCCCAGAGCTGCTGCGGTGTCGCCGCTGATCAGGATACAGACGTCGGTACCGGCCGGACAGATCTCCTTGCCGAGTTGCTCCAGCCGCTGACCGACATTCACCGAATCCCCGATGATCGTGTAGTTTATCCGACTTGGCGCACCGATGTTTCCGACCGTTGCCGTGCCGGTATGAACGCCGATACGGATACCGACCGGCGGTTGGCCGGCAGCGTGCCGTTTTTCATTTTCGGCACGAACCGCCTCCGCGATGGCGAGGGCCGCTCGACATGCGCGAACCGCCGTCTCTTCCTGGGGTTCGGGCGCGCCCCAGAACGCCATGACCGAGTCGCCCATGAACTTGTCGACCGTGCCGTCTTCCGCCTCTATACAACCGGCAACCAGTTCGAAGTGGCGATTGACAAAGGCAGTCACCTCCGACGCGCTCATGTTCTCGGACAAGGTGGAAAACCCGGCGATATCGGTGAAGAGCACTGTCAGGTTCCGGGCTGACGAGGTAGTGTCACGCAACTCTCCGCGCTTGACGAGGCTTTCGACGATCTTTTTCGGCACATAAAGCTGGAACCAGCGCAAGGCCCGCAGCATGGCGTTGAACGCCTTGGACTGGTCATTGAGTTCGCGAAAGATGCTGCCCGGCAGTTCCTTGACCTCAGTCACTTCCAGATCCCGAATATGCGCCGCGGCGGCGGAAAACTCCACAATCGGGCGCCCGATCCGGCGACCCAGAACCACGGCGGCGACCAGCGACAGCAGCAATGCGCAGATCCCGGCAACCAGCGAAATCATCATGCGCTGGATTGCAGTCGACACATCGGCGACACGAAAATAGGCGCCAGCATACCATGGCTCGGTGCCGAATTCGTCGATCCGGCGATACAGGTACACGTATTCGCCACCCTCCAGATCGATCACATGCCCTCGCGTGTCGGCTGCCAGATTCAAGATGACGGGAGACCGATTTTCCTCCTGCCATATCGCGGCGAGGACGGGGTCGCGAAAACCGGCAAGGGCCGGCAGCGGTTTCGCTATCGTCCGGTCGGGATAGCCCTGCGCCATCAGCGGGTGAGCAAGGACGTGACTCCTGCCGTAAAGGATAAAGCGGCGTCCGGAATCGGCAGATGTTGTCTTGCTCAGGAACTCGGACAACTCGCGCACCGATACGATCGCGACGACGCTGCCGATCCACTCGTCGTCACGCCAGACGGGATACCCGACGATCATGTAGGTTTTCTTGGGTTGCTCCCGCCAGACCGGGGCTATCCAGCGCGCACCGAGGTCTCGTGACTGGCGTGCTGCCAGATATGCCTCCCTGGTGCGCTTGCGCACGATCGGGTCGTCGGAATAGTCGATCGTCCGAAAGCTGACCTTTCCGGATGGACCCGTGCGGCCGGCGAAGTCGGTCTGCAGGTTCGGACGGATGAACATCACGGCGTCGACCTGCGGCGTTGCGGCGAGCGCGCCGGTCAGGGTCAGACCGATGATCTTGCGATCATTGGGATCAATGTCGCCCGAACTGATCCGGGTGGCGATGAACTGCGCCTGATATTCGGCCGGTTTCAGGTGCTGAATGATCCGCTGCACGATCACGGCAACGTTTTGGGTCGCGCTGTTGCTGAGCAGGGTCAGCGTGTTCTTCTGCGCGAGCCAGATGCCCACCCCCAGAACTGTTCCGACGCTGACCAGAACCAGCAGCGAGATCGCGGTTGCCAGTGTGACCGTGATGGAAAACCGGCCGTTCCATCGAGATTTCGAAAGATGCGCCTTGCGCCCGTTGCTGTCGGCGACGGGGCTTGTCGAATGCTCCATGTCGGCAAGAATGGTTCTTGTTCCTCCGGTCGGCTCGCCTTCGCGGTCGCCGCGCGTTCATTGACGCTGTGTTGGGAACATGGGGGATTGCTGCTGCGGCCGCAAGGGTGATACCCGTCGCTCCGGTTTCCGCATGGATCGCGCGTCGGACCATTGATGCGGAGCAACCATCCATCGATTTCTTGTTCTTCGCCTGCGGACCCTTCCGCCTCGGCGCGCCGGGTCGGAAATCAAGACGCAGGAGCCAATACGTTATGCAGGACTTTAGCGGTATCCTTCGTGTGGCGTTTCTGTGGGCCGGTAAACGGATCGATGTCATCGAAACGGCGGTAGACGATTTGGCAAGGCGCGCTCCGGACGCACCGACTGCTCCTTCAAGGCAGCGGGCTGCGGTTTCGAGACGCCAGGGCGGCGTAATGCTTCCCGTCGGAACGCCACCGGCCGAGGCAAGAGTGATGCAGATGAGCGTCGGCCAACCCGCTGGCCGAAAAGATTCGCCGCCTGGTCATGTTCACGCAACCCCGCCCCGCCTAGAGGAAATTGTAGGGATCTATATCGACCTTGATGCGCACCGGCCTTTTGCGGGGAAAGCGCGCGAGCCACTGGCGGATATAGGCTTGCAGGTTGACGGCGTGGGATGCCTTCACGAGCAGTCGATGTCGGTGATAGCCCCGCAACAGGGCAAGCGGCGCCGGCGCTGGGCCCAGGACCGTAACGTCGTCCGCCGCTGGTGCGTTACGGGCCATTGCAAGGGCCGCTGCGGCCGCGGCATCGGCGCGCCGCCCGGACACGATCACGGCCGCCAGCCGCCCGTATGGCGGCATGCCATGGGCCTCCCGGGCTGCCTTCTCTTCCGCCACGAAGCCATCGCGATCGTTTGTGGCGATTGCCCGTAGGACCGGGTGGTCAGGCTGCCACGACTGCAGAATGACCTGGCCCGGGCGGTCGGCGCGCCCCGCGCGTCCGGCGACCTGATTCAACATTTGCCACGTCTGTTCGGCGGCGCGAAGGTCTCCGCCTGCAAGACCCAGATCCGCATCCACCACACCAACCAGGGTCAGCCGCGGAAAATGATAGCCCTTTGCAAGGATCTGCGTGCCGATCAGCAGGTTCACGCCGCCTTCCTGAACGTCTTGCACCAGCGCTGCCGCATCGGCCGGCCCGCGGATCGTGTCGCTGGCCGCCACGGCGACGCGGGCATCGGGCAACAGGGTGGCCACTTCTTCCGCCAGCCGTTCCACACCGGGACCGCAGGGAACCAGCGAGTCCTCGGCGCCACAATCGGGACAGATATTCGGCAGGGGCTGCGTAAATCCACAGTGGTGGCACTCCAGCCGCTGCGTCAGGCGATGCTCCACCAGCCATGCCGAACAGTCCGGGCAGGTCAGCCGCAATCCGCACGAGCGGCACACCGTAAGTGGCGCATAACCGCGGCGGTTCAGATACATCATCGCCTGTTCGCCGGCCGCCAGGGTGGCGGCGATCCCGGTCACAAGTCTGTCTGACAGCCACCGCCCGCGCGGCGGCGCCTCGGCCCGCATGTCCAGCAGTTCGACCCGGGGCATCCTGGCGCCGGCGTGGCGTTCCGTCAGGACGACATGGGCATAGCGACCGCGCTCGACATTCACGACCGATTCCAGGGCAGGCGTCGCCGACGCCAGGACAACTGGCGCTTCTTCCAGCATGCCGCGGACGACGGCCATGTCGCGCGCGTGGTAGACAACGCCGTCTTCCTGCTTGAAGCTCTGGTCGTGTTCTTCGTCTACCACAATCAGACCGAGGCGGGGCATTGGCAACATCAGGGCAGACCTTGCGCCGACGACAACCGCCGCCTCTCCTGTCGCGACGGCGCGCCAGACATCGCGGCGCTGGGCCCGCGTCAGGTCCGAATGCCAGGCTGCCGGGCGAACGCCAAACCTGCTTTCGAAGCGGGCCAGCCATTGGGCGCTGAGCGCGATTTCGGGTACCAGGACCAGCGACTGGAGGCTGCGCCGGAGCGCTTCGGCAACTGCTTCGAAATACACTTCCGTCTTGCCGGAGCCGGTCACGCCGTCCAGCAGAAAGACCTTGCTTGCGCTGCCGACAGCGGCACCGATCAGAGCGGCCGCCTGTTCCTGGTCCGCAGAAAAGGTCATCGGCGCGAAGGCCGGATCCGGCCGGCGCCAAGACTGCCGGCGGGCCAGCGGGACCGCTTCGATCAGCCCGGCTCTGGCCATGCCGGCAAGAACGGCGCCGGACACGCCTGCCGCATTGCGCAATGTCGCCGCTTCGATGGCCTTTTCCTTGACCAGCGCTTCCATCACCGCCTGCCGCTGCGGCGTTATCCGCGCCTTGGCCGGTGGGAATGCTGCAGCGCGATAGCCGGTTGCCGGGGGCGGTGGATCAAGCGCTTCCGGAATCGACATCGACATGCGCAGCACCGACCCTGGCGCTGACAGCGAATAGCCGGCCAGCCAGTCGATAAACCGCCGATGCGAATCACTCAACGGCGGCGCATCATGCCGGGCAAGAACGACCTTGAGCTTCCCGTCGGCGATAGCCCCGTCCGCCTCCCCCCACACCACGCCGGTCAACTGCCTTGGGCCGAGCGGTACGCGCACGAAATCGCCCGGAGAAACTGCCATCTCCGACGGGACGCGATAGTCGTAACCGCCGCCGACCGGCAAGGGCAGCAGCACCTTGACGTGATCCATCGGGCTTGCCGACCTGTGATCTGGCCGGGTGCTAGCCATGGCGACAGGTCTGTGGCTTGGCGCGATGGCGAGGCTGGGTTATCATGACAAGATGGATAACAGAGGTGCCGGTTGGCGGCCAGTGGTCGCCTCTTCTGCTCATCGGTCCCCAGACAAGAGGCTCAACGACGCGACGATGAAATTTTTCATCGATACTGCCGATCTCGACGAAATCCGCGACCTCGCAGCGACCGGATTGCTGGATGGCGTTACCACCAACCCGTCTCTCATAGCCAGGAGCGGCCGCGATTTTCTGGAGACCATTCGCGAGATCTGCACGGTTGTCCCGGGCGATGTCAGCGCGGAGGTGACGGCCACAGACTCCCGCGCCATGGTGCGTGAAGGCCGGAAACTGGCCACGCTTTCCGATAATGTGGTCGTCAAGGTGCCACTGACGATGGACGGGTTGAAGGCATGCCGGATCTTTCGCGAAGAGAACGTCAAGGTGAACGTCACCCTGTGTTTCTCGGCTGCCCAGGCCCTCCTCGCAGCAAAGGCCGGCGCAAGCTATGTTTCGCCCTTTGTCGGCCGGCTGGACGATATCGGGACCAATGGCATGCAGCTGATTGCCGACATCGTGGAGATCTATGCGAACTACCCTGAGATCAGGACGGAAGTGCTCGTTGCCTCAATCAGGAATCCGGTTCATCTGGTAGAATCGGCGCGGATGGGGGCGCACGTTGCGACCCTGCCGCCCTCCGTCCTTCGCCAGCTGTTCGTGCACCCGCTGACCGAAAGAGGTCTGGCTGCCTTTCTGGCAGACTGGGAAAAGACCGGGCAGGCCATTCTGTCGGATGACCCTCGGGCAGGGAAAACCGGCTGAGGCCGCAGGACGGGGTGGTCGCGATGAACAAGCCGCAGCGCACGGCCGGACTGCCCCCGTCACCCCTGTCGGGGGACCGCGTTGCGGCATGGCTGCGGCGACACCCCGATTTCCTGGCCGATAGGCCGGATCTGGCGGCCATTCTGACGCCGCCGACCGTGGCAGGGACAGATGACCATGGCGGTCCCATCGACTTCGGCCGATTCCTGGTTCAGCGCCTGCAGCGGGATCTGGCCGTCGCTCGCGACAGCGAACTTGCCGCCATCGACAACGCGCGGCGTCTGATCCAGCAGCAGGAGCGTGTGCACGAGGCCTGCCTTGCCCTGATTGATGCGCGGAGTTTCGAACACTTTGTCGAAGCGATCGCCACGGACGTTGCCGTCATGCTGCAACTTGACGCCGTCGCCTTGTGTATCGAGGCCGGAGAGGAGCAGCCGAAAGGGCGGACGCGCAGCGGCGTCAACCTGCTGCCCATCGGAACAGTCAACGCGCTGTTGGGGGGAGAAGACAAAACGGATCGGCGTCGTGAAATGATCCGCGCAGAGCGGCGTCTGTATGGCGGCGTAGCGGCGCTGATCCAGTCGGACCTGTTGATCCGCCTGCGCGTGAGTTCGACTGCCCCCGCCAGCTTGCTGGCGTTGGGCGGCCGCGACCCGGCGACTTTCAGGGAAAAGACCAGCCTGCCGCAATTCTTCTATTTGGCTCGGGTGATAGAAAGCACCGCTCGCGCATGGTTGAACGTCCCGAAATAGACCGCGGCCCGCCGCTGCCGATGGATCCGGCGCTTCATCCCGATCTCGACCCGGTGGTTCTGGCCGACCTGATGTCATGGCTGGCGCAGTTGCAGCACGAAAAGCGCGCCTCTGCTCACACCGTCGCGGCCTATCAACGGGACGTTCTGGCCTTTCTGAGGTTTGCCGGGGGTCATGTGGGTTCCCCTGCGGGCCGGGCTGTCCTCGGAGCCTTGCGCAGCGGCGACCTGCGATCATGGCTGGCGGCGCGAACTGGCGCCGCCCGGTCGTCAACCGCGCGGGCGGTTTCCGCAGTCAAGGGCTTCTTTCTTTATCTGAACAAACAGAAAATACTGTACAATTCGTCCGTTTCGACTCTTCGGGCGCCAAGGCTGCCTCATGCGGTGCCAAAACCGCTTTCTGTCGCGGAGACCGGCGACCTGTTGCACGCCGTGCGGACCGACGTTTCCGATCCGTGGGTTGCCGCGCGGGATGCCGCTGTCCTGACGCTGATCTACGGTTGCGGCCTCCGCATTTCCGAAGCCTTGGGTCTGGACCGGTATGCCGCGCCGTTCGGCACCAGCCTCACCATTGTCGGCAAGGGCAACAAGGAACGGGTCATGCCGATTCTGCCGGTCGTGGACGAGGCGGTAGCGAGCTATCTGTCGCTGTGCCCGTTTGCGCTGCCACGGGATGGTCCGCTCTTTGTCGGCAAGAAGGGCAAGCGGCTGAATCCGCGGATCGTGCAGTTGTTGATTCAGCGTCTCCGTCCGGTATTGGGCCTTCCCGCTTCCGCCACGCCTCACGCGTTGCGCCATTCCTTTGCCACGCATCTGCTGTCCGGCGGTGCGGATCTTCGATCCATCCAGGAACTGCTTGGTCACGCCAGCCTGTCGACGACGCAACGATATACGGAGGTCGACGCCACTCGCCTGATGGAGGTGTATCAAGCGGCGCATCCTCGGGCTCGGGAGTAGGCCGGACTGGCCAGAACACGAGCATCGGCTCAGATGGCGACGTCAAGGGCATCCAGCCCTAGTTCCTCGCGCAATTCGGCGGTCAGGTCGCGCTTGGCGTCCTCCAAGGGAATGCCGGTGGCATTTGCCGCTCGCGGATAGGCATTGAAGGCCGCTATGGTCGCCGCCGCATCGACCATGGACGTTGGGCCCATGGCGTCGACCACGGCTGCACGCATGACGGCGAGCGCCTCGGCATCGCGTACCATGACGGCTTCCAGGAAAGCATTCAGCGCCGCGCCGTCAGACAGGGCGGCGTCGCCGCCTTGCGTTACGGCAGTCAGATCGTAGTCATCCCCGGTATCCTTGCCGCTCATCCTGAGCCGCGCCGCATGGCTGGTCGTTCAGTAGTAGCACCCCAGCAGCATGGACGCGCGCGCCGCAAGAAACTCCATCTGCGCCCGGCTGATGGCCCGATCGATGCCCTCCAGTTCGATAACGCGTGGATCTTCCAGGTAGAGCGGATTCATGATGTCCCAGAACTTCCGGGCTTCATCCGGCACAAGTGTCAGAGACCGTCGGATATAGAAGTGGGACTCGTTGGCGTAAAAGTCCTCGAACGTCGTGCCGGCGTTCTCTGGCGCAATGGTGGCGACCCATCCGGGGCCCGGCGTTGCAGTCGGATCGCGCTGGCGCACTGGCGTGCCGGGGACGACCACGGGCATGTCCGGGACCTGGATACCGACCGCAATCGAGAAGGTATCTATTGCCGTGGTGATGATCGTGATGGAAACCAGTTCGACATACTCGTCTTCCGAAAGGCCGCTATTCTGCACCTGCTGGCACCATTTTTCGGTCAGTCGGCCAGGGTCCGTCACCACGCGGTGGATCGCATCCACCCAAGACCGGGGCAGATCTGTCGCGGCGTCGTGGCTGCCTTCGATCGCATAAGGCGACAGAGCTTTCTTGATCTCCCGACACAAGCTGCAATGCCATGCAGCGCGAGCTTCCTGTGCCACGGAAACCCGCTGGCGGCCGGTCAGCCATGAGCCGGCTTTGCCCAGTTGCGCCCAGCCACGGTCCAGGGCGACTCGCAGTTCGGGGCGAATGGGCAGGTCTTGTCCGGCGAAGTATTTCATGCGGCGACTTTAGACCTTGGCGTACAGTCCTTCAACAAGGGACAGGATCCGGCGACTTCCCGTGATTGGGTCAGTGTCGGCATTGCGGACGACTGATCCGGCCGCCGCTTCGCGCCACTACAGGAAATCCCCGTGTCCCTCCACCAGCATCGCTTTCGATGAAAGCCGAAATGCCGATGCAGGCGCGGGCAGCCTGACCGTGGCGGGCTGCGAACGTACTGTCAAACGCCTCCTGAAGGAGGTTGGATGGTCGAAAGTTCGTCAAGGAAGCTGCGCTGGCCACGAGATATGGGCCAGCCCGAACGGCACGGGGAAAAAGGTTCCGGTTCCTGCGAAAATGGAAAGTCGGCACACCGCGAACGCCATCCTGAAGGACACTGGACTCGGCAAGGCGGTCCAGCCGCCTTTGGCTGGTTTGGCGTATTGTTCCCCTTTGATCGGATCCCTGATCGGCTCGCTCCAACAGTGCTGTGAATCCTTCGCTGCCAGGCTCAGTCTGTCGTATTTCCGTCCGAGGTTGCAGGTATCCAGAAGGACAGTGGCACAGATGGCCAGACCCTGCCCTTGCCGGAAAATTTCCGGAGTAATGCTGGTGGCTGTTTCGCTCTCTGCTTCCGGACCCCCAGGCACTATCGCCATCGCCGCCAAGCCGACGACCAACATCGCGATGACGACCGTCTTCGAAGCCTTTTTTCTAGTGGTTTGGTAACTACTCGCCCCATTTTGCACGCAACTGAGTGATCACCTGGGGATGAGGTCGGCGGCGTTTCCCTTGAGTGCGATCTGGATGGCGGTGAGGGGGTTGTATCCCTGGTAGCCTGCGGACTTCAGGTATCTGTAGATGCGGCACCATGTGACGGCATGCCTGGATGAGCGGAAGCATCCGGCGATCTTCTGCTTGACCTTGGCCATCCTGAAGTCCCTCTCGGCGCGATTGTTGGTGTAGGGGACGTCGGGGTTGCGGGCGAACATGAGGACGGCGTCTTCATGTCTGGCGAGGGCTTCGAGGAGGTTTTCGGCGTCGGACCTGGCGATGCGGCCGCGTTTGCCGTCAGTGCGCGGCGGGACGGGCGGGAGTTCCCTCCGGCCCTTGGTCAGGATGGTTCTGTAGCGTTTGCGCAGGGCCTTGAAGTCTTTCCCGCGGAGCGCCCTGTCGGGGCTTTTGCCGACCTTTCGCGCGGTCTGGTTCAACAGCGCGAGCATGTGTTGCGCCCAGCGATGATTGTTGCTGTCGACGATGAACCGGATGTTGCGCTCGAGGTGGGCGCCGCACAGCGCTTGGCCGCAATGGCCGAAGGAGAGGTGGCTTGACCAGCGGTCGTGGATGAGCGCGCCCCCGTACCGGGGGATGATACTGATGTCGTTCATGGCGGTGCGACCCCTGTTGGGGTGGCGGAACACCAGGGTGATGTCTCCCGTGCCGTCGTCGTGCAGCCAGTGGTTCTTCCCGTTGATGCGGATCGAGGTCTCGTCGACGTGCAGGACCGGCCCCGCGAGGACATACGTGATGGCGGCCCTCTCCCGGTCTTCGAGGGCACGGGCGAGGCGTTCGCACCGGTGGCCTCGGCGACGCCGCGTCCGGTGAGCGCCCTGAGGGTTTGCGCGACGCGCCTGAGGGGTACCATGTGGGCGGCCATCTGGTGGATGGCGAAGGCGATGATGCCGTGTCCGCACTGGAGCGGGCCGGGCATGGTGTCGGGGAAGCCGCCGCGGGTCTCCCTGCCGCAGTCGGGACAGGTCTTGATCTCGGCCTCGACGTGGGTGGTGGCGACCTCGAAGACGATGTCCACCAAGGTCCGCGTCTCGTGGCCGGAGGCCTCGACGGAGACCATGGAGCGCCCGCAGCCCGAACACGCGCTCACCGGTGACGTCCGGGTGGTGCTCTTCTGGCGCAGGTTGGCGTTGTCGCAGGTCTTCTGGGACCGTCCCCTGGAGTTGGGCGGTCCCGTCGCTGCCGGACCGCGGCAGGCTGGAGTTCGCCGATGTCTTCTTCGTCGTCCTCTCCGGGAGAACCGTGACCATCAGTTCCATCAGGAGCATGATGCCGTCGATGAAGAGGGCGGCCTCCGGAGTGAGCTTGCCCTGCCGGTGCAGGGCCTTGAGGCGGACCTTGTGGTCCTCGATCTGCGTGCACAGCGAGGTCCCGTCGACGGTCGCCACGTCACCCTTCGGCCTCCACCGCCATGACGGCGGCGAGCACGGCAAGGCGTTCGCCCGGCGGCATCGCCCTGTAGCGCCACGCCCAGCTTGCGGCATGGCGCCTGATGCGCTGGCGGTCGGTGAAGTTCCTGCCCGCCATGGTGTGCCAGTGGGGCTTGCCCGGAGCGAAGTTGCACCACAACTTCTCGGTAACCACGCCGGCCTGGTTCATCACCTGCACGGACACGCTGTGCCAGCCGACCAGCATGCGGTCGTAGAGCGCCTATGGATAGCCCGAGACCAGGGCAGCGCCTTCAGGATGCCGAGAAGGGCGCCATGGTCGGCGTCGGTGTGGTCGAAGCGGTCGCGCCGCCGCGACTTGCGGGTCGACTGCACACAGGGCGGATCGCGGCAGACCAGTTCGTCACCCTCGAACGGGAAGGCGGCGAGGAACTGGCGGCAGCAGCCGTGGACCAGCTCCATCTCGTGGTCGCACGCGAAGGTGCGGATGGAGTGGGCATCGAGGTCGATGCCGATCGAGCGCCGCCCCGCTCCGGTCCATCTGCCTGCGCATCCTTCACCACCTCGAACGCCCGTGGCAGGCTCCTGATCGTTGCAGCCTGCCGTGGCATCGGGGTGCTCCTGTCCGTGGCTGTTGCTTCACCACAGGGAGTACCCCACTCCCGACTGACACATGAATCCTTGCGTCACCATCGACGATCGGGCCTTGACGGGTGTGTCCGTCCGTGTCAGGCTTCGGCGCATCTCTCACCGGGGCCTCTCACCGGGGCCTCTCACCGGGGCCTCTCACCGGGGCCTCTCACCGGGGCCTCTCACCGGGGCCTCTCACCGGGGCCTCTCACCGGGGCCTCTCACCGGGGCCTCTCACCGGGGCCTCTCACCGGGGCCTCTCACCGGGGCCTCTCGATGAAGCAAAGGAGGCCCTGGCCATGTCCCGTCACATCATCCGCATGTTCCCGGTCTGCGCCGCGCTGGCCGCGACCCTTGCCCTGACCGCCGCACCCGCCATGGCGCAGACGGTTGGGCAAGCGGCCTGCCCGGACGGAGTTACGCAGAAAGGTGGTCTATTCAGAGTGACTGATGTCGAAGCCGACAGGGCCACGCTTAGGGGTGCCACTCTGATGAATCACGTTCAAATCCAAAATTTACCAGAGGTCACGGTGAATCGGCTGTCAGGTTGGTATTCCGCCACTCTGTATTTCGGAGTGAGAGGTTACGGATACCCCGATGGCGTCCAGGACGCCCGGAAGGTTCCCTTCACCGACGGCGATCTCGTCCATGGTGCCTGGCCTCACGCGGGGAGGGTCGAGAACAGCTTCATTATGCCCACAACCACAACATTTATCAGCCTGCAACCATCGACGAAATATGTGGCGCAGCTTGTTGTCGGTGAGTTGGTGAACTCTCAAGGCAAGGTTGTGACGAATCAATTCGTGACCGGCACTGCCAGCCCGATCAACGGGCACAAGCCCAAGCCTGTGTTGGCCCAAGTCTGCTTCGAGACGGCCGCCAGTGGCAGTTAGCGGCCGCGATCGAGAGGGACCGGCTGGACATCTTCGCGTTCTGACCACAGGCAGATCAGACACACACAGGGGGGCGGCCAGTCGGTCGCCCCTCTTGTATTGCGCAATGCAAAATGAACATGCGTGCATGAAAGGTCAGGGCCTTGTCAGGCCCCGCAGACCCGCGGGCCTGTGCAATTGGTCACGCGGGGCATGTCAGGGCCTTCACTCGATCTGCGTCGGCTCGCGCCCGCGGTCCGGTGTGTCTCCGGTGGGCCTCGATGTGGCAGGATCGGCACAAGGTCCGCAGATTGGCGAGAGCAGAGGGATCGCCCCCGCGGTGCAACGGGCGAATGTGGTGGACCTCCAACCGGCCCGGCTTGCCGCAGGCTTGGCACCGCCAGCCGTCACGATCCAGCGCGGCCATGCGGACCACCTGCCACCGGGAGCGATCCATTGGCACGCCCCCAGGAATCGACAGGCAGGCCGGACCACCTTGCGGCCAGCAACGGGCAAGAGCCGGATCGCCTGTGCGCGCGCCCGCAAGGCCGGCCTCGAAGGCCACCAAGTCAGATACCAGCGCGTGTCGGGGCTAATGACGGCGCTGAAGATCGCCTATGGCGAGAGCGCCATCTCCAGGCCCTGCCGCGATCGCGCACGGATTAAGGGCGGCGCCCGGTGACCGTCACCGCGACGGCGAGGCGATCTTGCCGATGGACGCCACCATCGGAGGTCCGTTCCGGGATGCGTGCAACCGCGAGTGTCTTGCTTGCCCGTGGAGGCAAGATGGGCGTATGCGGGCAATGGAACAAGTGTCGAACATACCTGCGTCCGCCACTGTCCGGCCGTGGCCGCAAGAGTCGCCGAATTTCCGTTGCAGCAGCGCACCGAATACGAATCGGGTTGACCGGGTAGCAATTCGGTCGCTACCTTTTCGGCATGAGATCGGTAGGCATCAAGGTTCTGAACAGCAAGCTGAGCGAATATGTCCGGCTTGCGTCATCCGGCGAGACGATCCTGGTCACCGATCGGGATCAGGTGGTGGCCGAACTCGGCCCGCTGCGAGAGACCCGTAGCCCGATCCTCGCCGACGCGTTCCTGGCCGACGCGATCCGCTCCGGGGTGTTGACGCCACCGAGGCTGAACGCCTCGGGACCGCCGCCCAAGCCCAAGCCCGTCGCCACGCTGGAAGAAATCCTGACCGATCTGGACGAGAGCCGGCGCGACCGGTGATCTACCTCGATTCGTCCGTCGCGCTCGCCCATCTTCTGGCCGAGAACCGACAGCCGCCCGCTTCGCTCTGGGACGAGCCGCTGTTTTCCAGCCGGCTGCTCGAATACGAGATATGGACGCCGCTGCATGTGCACGGTCTGGCGGAGTCCTACGGCGAGGCGGCGCGCTGGCTGACTGGGCGCGTCGCGATGCTGGAGCTATCGCCTTCGGTGCTGGCGCGGGCGCTGGACGCCTTTCCTGGCCCCGGCGCGCTGCGCACCCTCGACGCCCTGCATCTGGCGTCGTGCGCCTATCTGGCCGAACACGGGCCGGGTGTCGCGCTGGCGAGCTACGACCGGCGGATGAATGACGTGGCCCGCGCGATGGATATTCCGCTTTTCGACTTGGATGCGCCGCGAACCGCATGATTGTCGCGCCGGGCGAAATTTTTCCTCGCGCGCCTGTCATGCCATGTCCCGCCAGGGGGATGACAGGAGGCATCAGGAGTTTGATTCCATGCAGGAAATCCCCTTGCCTGATGGTTTGACAAGACTTGTCCGCAGGTTCGTATCTCCCTATCCAGGGTCATGGAATCCGGGAAGACGGAGGCGATGCGGAGAGACGGAAGCGACAGGGACGGGGGAGCGCGTTCCCCGCGCGACCGCGACGAGGCGGCGGACGCCATCCGGGGGCTGATCGAGCGCATCGCGCTCACCGCCGGCGAGAAGCGCGGCTCAATGCACGCCGCGCTTCACGGCGATCTGGTCACCATTCTCGAATGGGCCGGAAACGGCAGGGGGCAAGGAGCGACCCACACTCCCAGATCGGGAATGTCGGTCTCGGTGGTGGCGGGCCAGTATCTGAACCTGCTACCTTCAGGTCATGGGCCTGAGGTTTCATGGTCTTCGCCTGTCGCGTCCATGAAGCGCGCCAGCGTTATGTCGGCTTGATCTCCTTTTGGACTTGCGTCGTTACAATATCTGCGCCACTGCCGTCATACAGCCGTTGTACCTGTTCTGCGCGTGCGGTCAGGATGGCGCGCTGATTCAGGTAGCCCTTGTCGGTGGTCTCGCCAGCATCAATGCTGGGTGGTTCGGTCATCAACAATACCCGCCGCACGCTCTGGCTGGAGGCCGGGTGGTCCTTGTTGTAGTCAGCAAGCCTCTTGCGCAGTGCATTGTGAACCGCTGGATGGGTGACGACATCTTCGGGTGACATCTGCTCGCTGCCCGCACCGATAACCTGTTTGCATGCCTCTATGTCGGCAAACCCCAGCAGGCCGACTTCGTTTCGATTCTCCCCTGTTACGGCGGCGTCGGAAACAAGTGGGCTGATGTGCGAGAGCACATCCAGCCTCAATATGCCGGTAGCAACCCAGGTGCCAGTCAGAAGTTTGAAATTCTCGGCCACTCGACCATCAAACATCAGGCCCTGCAGAGGGTCTGATGCATCCGCCCACCTGACGGCATCGCCGATCTTGTAGAAGCCTTCCTCGTCATAGGCTTCGGCTGTTTTCTCCGGGCTACGATAATAGCCTGGCGCAATGTTCGGGCCGCGAAACCTGATCTCCGTCTTGCCGCCGGCTGAGGCCAGCTTGGCTTCCAGACCCGGCATTGGCAGTCCGACGGTACCGGTGATGTCCGATGGCCAGTAGCCCTTGACAGCGGGCGGGCCTGTTTCCGTTGATCCGAGCGATGTCATAATGGGTATTCTCGCGCCACGCACCTTGATCGAAAGCGCTTCGAGGCGATCCCACAGGACTTGGGGCATACCTGCGCCAGCATAAAACAGATACAGGACGTCGCCGAGTACATGCTCTGCGAGACCAAGGTCAGCCTCCAAGGCCGGAATCAGCATCTCGTAAGCTCGCGCTACATTCGCATACTGATTGATCTTGACGTCACGCAGGTTGCGCAAGGTAGCCTCGAATCGCCCAGGAACAGGCTTTCCTTCGTCCAGCCAGTAGGTGCCGCCGTAGGTCAGCACCGTGTTGAAATTGAAATTTGCCGCAAAGGTATGGTTCCACGGCAACCAGTCGCACAGCACAGGCGGCTCTTCGTGCATGAAGGGCCATGTTTGGCCGATCTGCGCCTGAGACGAGCACATCAGGCGCTGGGTATTCATCACGCCCTTAGGCATGCCGGTGCTACCGGACGTCAGCAGGATCTTCCCGATACTGTCCGGGGTGACTGCCGCATAGGCGCGTTCGAGTGCCGCGCCCGCCTCCGTCCTCAGCAGATCATCGAAGGAGATGGCGCCGGGAATGGCCTCGGCATTCTTCGCAGCAACGATCGTCGCTTGTGGTTTGACGGCATCCAGTGCCGGCTTGAACGTCGTTGCGTCTTCGACGTAGATCAGACTCGGCGTGAAGCTTCCGCAAACGTAATGGATCTTCGCGAAATCCTTGGACATCAGCGAGTAGGCCGGTGACACTGGCATGGCTGGAATGCCAACTTGCATTGAGGCCAGTTGCAGGATGCCGAAATTCAGGCTGTTGTCACTGAGGATGGCAACGGGATTTTCGGGGGTATGCCCGTTGTCGAGGAGCCATTGGGAAACCCGGTCCGCTCGGTCGCGCGTCTGCGCGTAGGTCAGATGAACCCAGTCACCGTTGTCGTTCCTCTGCGCCAGGAAAGTCTGGTCCGGAATGCGCGCTGCCTGACGACGCAGGTGGTCGGACAACTGATTCGGATAGGCGTCCAGCGGGATCGGGTTGCGCAAGATCACCTCGCCGTTATCGCGTCGGTCGATCTCCAGTGCACGTTCTGGCAGTTTCAACGGGGTGTGCGGCCAGCTTTTGGTCCAGCCAGAAGAAGGATCGGCGTCCGGGATTGGTCCGGCAGCGGCAGCCTGTCCATTCATGACGTGCCGGCAACTTCCAAGACCGCAGCCATCGCGCTGTCGCCTGCTGCGCAGCCGGTGAACAGGCCCTTGCCGCCGCCGCGCTGCACCAGTTCTTCGATCAGTTCGATTACAAGGCGCATGCCTGTCGGGCCATTTGGATGACCAAAGATCAGCGAACAGCCGTAATTGTTCATCTTGTTGACGTCATAGCCGGTTTCCCGCGCGAAGACGATGTCGTTGACGGCGAAGGGATTGTGAGTCTTCACGGCGTCGATGTCGTCGAGGGTCAGGCCCGCCATGTCCAATGCCTTTCGGGCTGCGGGCACCGGGGCGTGTGGCATGTAATGCGGCCTGGCCCGTGCCATGCCAAAACCGCGAACGGCAATTTCGATGGACGAGTCGCGAGACAGTTCGGCCGCCCGCTCCCTCGTTGCCAAGATCATCGCCGTGTTGCCGTCGGCCGGATGGGTCTGGCCACCGAAGGTAACGGTGCCATCTTCCGACACCGGCTTCAGCTTGGCCAAGCCTTCTTTGGTGGACGGGCGAACACCTTCGTCTCCGTCGATACTGCTCACCGTCTTGCGGAACCTGGCATCCGGCACTTCGAACGGCAGGTCCATGTAGCCTTTCTGGAAGGCACGATCGTCGTCCAGCGCCATCTCATATTGTTCCCAACGGCGCGCGGCGACGTCGTGCTGCTCTTCCGTCGAGATCTGCCAATCACGCGCGCAGTTTTCTGCGGTACCGACCATGGCCGGCCCTCCGAGCGGGTCGCCGGAAATGTTATCCAGAAACCAATTTTCCAAGTCCGGCGCGCCGCCAAAATTGGAGCTGCTGGGATAGCTGATGACCGGGCTGTTGGACGTCCGGTCCATCGCCATGCACAAGGATACGGAACCGATCTCGCGCTCGATTTCGAACGCTGCGGTCTGAAGCACCCTGGCACCGGTTGCGCATGCCTGGGCCACTTGTGTACCCGGCACATCCTCATTGCCGAGCATCTTCATCAGCCACGGCAGGCCATAAAAGCTCGATTCCTGGGGCGTGGTCATGCCCATGACGGCATGATCGAACGTGTTTGCATCGATATCCCGTTCCGCCAGCGCGTCCGCGGCGACATGAGCGGCGAACTTCACCGCGTGAAGATCGGCGAAGCTGTTCTGCCACTTGGAAAACGGCGTGCTCCAATACCCGGCGTAGGGGACATAGACGTTTTCGATTGCTGCCATTCCGTTGCTTTCTTCCAGTATCGCGGAGCCTGTCGCGAATGTACACAGCGCGGGAAATTTCGTCTAGAGACATGATACGCAGATGCGGAAAGGGCCATGGCGACAGATGCAGGTGCGATCAGCTTGAGCCGTTCTGTCCGGATCCTGGCCGGCGCGGTTCTGGTCAACATGGTTGCGGGTGCTCTCTACGCCTGGAGCCTGTTCATCGAGCCGGCACAGGCCGCGCTGGAAGTCGGCCGAACGGCGGTCAGCAGCATTTTTGCTGTCTCGACGACGGGCTTCGCCGTTGCGGTGATGGCAACGCCGTTACTGGTTCGACCCGGAACAGCGCTGCGGCCGGCGCTGAGCGCAACGGGACTCTCTGTTCTGGGCCTGCTGCTCGCCGGTCGGGGCGAATCGCTGTGGACAGTCATGCTGGGTTATGGCGTTCTCTATGGCGTCGCGAGCGGGATCGGCTGCAGCACTGCCCTGCAATCCGCGGTCGGCGCCTTGCCGGCCCGACGCGGGCTCGCTACCGGAATTGCGGTATGCGCCCATGCAATGGGCGCGGCAGTCTTCGCGCCTTTCTTTCGTGCGGGTCTGGAGGCCTGGAACATCTGGGAGACGTTCCTGGCAACCGCTCTCGCCTTTGCCGGACTCGGTCTGGTCGGTGCAGCGTTGTTGTTGCCAGCAACAATTCCAAGAGCCGATCGCCATGCCGATGAACGCCTTGACGGACCTTTCTGGCGTCTCTGGTTCGGCTTTTTCTGCGGGGCGTCGGCAGGCCTCATGGCATTGGGCCATGCGGCGGCGATCGTCAATGCGTATGATCTGGTTGCCCCGGCGGCCGCTCTGGGAACCGGATTGATCACGGCGGCCAATGGCGCAGGTCGGCTGTATGCCGGGGCTGTCTCCGACTACTGGCATCCGCGGTCTGTCCTGCTGGGCGCAAAAGTCCTTGCCGCCGGTGCACTTGTCTCGCGCGTCATCTTCGAATCGGCGCCGCTGGTTTATGTGGTTCTAACGATCACGGGCTTCGCCTACGGCAGCATGGCGAGCGGTTATCCGACAGCCACGTTATACTACTACGGACCGATCCGTCTGGGCAGGGTCTACGGAAAGATGCTGACGGCTTGGGGCGCCGCAGGCCTCAGCGCTCCGCTTGTCGCTGGGGCACTCTACGATCGGACCGGATCCTATACTCTTGCCCTGCTTCTGGCCGCCGGCGCGGCTGCAGTCGCCCTCGCGATAATTTGGTCGGTCCCGCGCAGGCACTCGTGGTAGGATCGCGCAAGGCCCGTGTGACATGACAAGAATCCGGCAAGCGACGTGATCCTGACCGACTCTCCAGATGGTCGTGTGAAACCCGAACTTGTGGGCGAAGCCTGGCCCGCCGTGCAACCGGGCGCAGATCCGGTTCTGCTGGGCCATGCCAGCCTGTCGCCATCCGATCCCGTCGAGGTTCGCTCGGCGCAGACTTTCACGCTCACCTACACTGTCGGGCGCTACGGCCTGGACGATACCGGCGCCATTCGGATCGTCTTCCGCGCCATGAGCGATTTTGGTCGCCTGCAGGTGGACGATCCGAAAGCTCCCGGCTACGTCTCTGCCGCCACGACCGGGAATGCGCGAATTATCCTGGATTATACCGGCTTCGGCTTTGCCTCGCGCCCCCGCTGGAAGGCCCTGACTGCACGCGTGTCGCAGGGGTTTCTGAAGGAAGGCGATACAATCAGCCTGGTCTTTGGCGACACCAGCGGCGGCTCTCCCGGCATGAAGATGCAGACCTTTGCGGAAGGAGGCTTCGAATTCAAGGTGCTCTCGGATTGCTGCGCCACGGGCCAGTTTGTCCCGATCGCGAAAACGCCCAGTATCGCCATCGTTCCCGGCCCCCCGGTCGTGTGGCGCGCCGTTCTTTCCAGCTTGCGCAGGCCAGGCGAGTTCTTTCGCTTCGGTCTCAAGGCCGAAGACAAATGGGGGAATCCGACGCCCCTGGCACAGGGCGACTTCACTTTCGAAACGACCCTGCCCGTGAACGGGTTGCCCAGGCGCCATCGTTATGAAAAGGGCAATCGTTCCATTGTTTTTGAAGGCCTGAGTGTCGATACGCCGGGGACACTTCGCATTGCGGTCCTTGACGAGAACAGGGACGTCGTGGCGGAGAGCCATCCAATGGTCGTGCAGCACGGTCCACACGGCGGTTATTGGGGCGATCTGCACGGGCAGAGCGGAGAGAGCATCGGCGTCACGACGGCCGAGCAATATTTCGACTTCGCGCGCAACAAGGCAGTCCTGGACGTCACGAGCCACCAGGCCAACGACTTTCAAGTCAACAACGCCTTCTGGGCATTGATAAACGACCTCACCGCCCGTCATCACGAGCCTGGCGTCTTCGTGACCTTTCCGGGATACGAATGGTCCGGGAATACCGCGGTCGGCGGCGATCGGAATGTCTATTTTCTGCACGAAGGCCGACAGATCCGGCGTTCCTCTCACGCGCTTCTGACGGATCGGTCTGACCTCGATACCGACGCCCCCAACGCAAAACTGCTGTTTGAAGCCCTGCAGGGCGAAGATTGTTTCGTCTATGCCCATGTCGGCGGTCGCTACGCCGATCTGACATACGCTCACGACCCGAAGACTGAGAAGGCCATGGAGATTCACTCGGCCTGGGGAACATTCGAGTGGCTGTTGACTGACGGGTTCGCGCTTGGCCATCGGTGCGGCGTGGTCTGCAACAGCGACGGACACAAGGGGCGTCCGGGCGCCAGCTATCCCGGCGCGTCCATGTTTGGCGCTTACGGCGGGCTGACCTGCTTTCTGGCCAAGGATCTGACCCGCGAGGGGATTGCGGACAGCATTCGCCGCCGGCATCATTTCGGCACGACGGGCACGCGCATGCACATGAATGTGCAGGTCACCTTCGCAGGCGGCGGCAAACTGTTTGATCATGATCCCGACGTCTATCCGGATACTGCAACACGCCCGGTCAATCAGGTGATGATGGGCGACATCGTCCAGACACCGGATACCGAAGCGACTCTCGAGCTTCGCCTGGCCACCCAGACGCCGATCGAACGCGTTGAGGTTCGCAACGGCAAGAGCGTTGTCGAAACGCTGCGGCCCTATTCCGAAATCGACCTTGGAAATCGCCTCCGCATCCTGTGGAGCGGCGCGGAATATCGCGGCCGCGGCCGCGATACACGCTGGGAGGGCGTGGCGCGGTTCAAGGGCGCCGCCATCACCCGGATGGAAAGGATCAACATCTGGAATCATGAGCGAAAACTGGCCGTCGAAGGCAAAGACAGTGTGGCCTTCGAAGCGATCACGACGGGTAACTATGGCGGGTTCGACGTCTGGCTGGACTGCGATGCCGCCACCTTCCAGTTAGAGACAAATCGTGGAACCCTGGAAGCCGACATGGCCGATGTCTGTACAGAAGATTTGATCCTTGATGCCGGCGGTCTGGATCGACGGATCAGGGTTTTCCGCTTGCCGGACATTCTGAGCGTTCGAGAGATGCAGGAAAGTGTTGCAATTCCGCTGTCCGAGAGCGGTGACAACCCGTTGTGGATCAGCGTTTGCACGGAAGACGGCTTCCAGGCATGGAGCAGCCCGGTGTTTGCGTTTCGGTAGGCGTTGCGCTCAACCGTCTGCGCCGCCGGCAAATGTTGCGGTCTGCGCGTAGAATAACGGTATCGGGCGCCACGCCCGGCATTTGCCGGGTCGGCGAGTGCAAGGGGCAGTATATCCTGTTTCGTGTCCAGATGGCTTCGATCTGGGGTGCGACAAAGGATTATCGACTTGATTGCGAACTTCCTCGTCACGATAGGCCGCGGTCGTTCTCCCCATCGAAATTGGTATCCGAACGAGAACATCCCGCCGGCGCCAGGACTTGGGCAAGATGCGCCAGCCTGATCGGCACCTGCAAGCGCAACGGCGTCAATCCGCAGGTCTGCTTGACCGACACCCTGCGCCGGATCGTCGACACGCACCCCGTGTCACGCATCGACGAACTCATGCCCTGGAACGTCGCCCCGACAATCCCGGGCGTCACCCGTCAACAAGGGTAACGGCGCATCGTGTGTGGCCGCCTCCGGTGACGCAAGCATTTTCTTCGGTCGGCTTGGTGCACGCGGTCAGGCACTGTCGTGTGTCCGGCCTCTCCATGCGGCAGGTCCCGCGCCGCGGGCCCTCATGGAGATGCGTGGACCGGATCCATGACGCTTGCGCGCGCTCGATGGCTCTGCGGTGCGAGCCGGTTTTCCCGATCCCGTCTCGATCGACCGTTTGCCCTTGCCTTTCCTCGGACCTGCCCGCGTCCCCGACAGCTACCCGCCCAGCCCTGTCAGGCGGCGGCGGGAGCCCGGGAGTTCTCCTGTTTCGTCATCAGCGCCCTCACGACACGCGCCATCCGGTTGGCCAGCGCCACGGATCGTTCGTCCTGCCGCGCCGAGCCGCCCAGCGGACGACCGCCATGGCGTCCGTGATCAGCAGCCGTCTCGGATCGCGCTGGCCCAATCTTCGATATCTTGCCCAGCCGCGGCTTGCCGCCGGTCGTGTGCTGGCGCGAGCCAGGCCGCGAAGTCCCGGCCGCGCCGGAAGGTCTCCATCGGCGGCGCAAAGGCCCGAACCGCCATCGCGGTGACCGGGCCGGTCCCCGGAACGGTCATCAGACGGCGCCCCTCGTCGTCCTGCCGGGCCGCCGCCCGGATTTCCTCCTAAAGGCCATCGATCTTCTCGCCAAGCCCGGCAATCTGGTTCAGCAGAAGGCCGGCCCGCTCGCGGACCGCGTCCGGCAGATCCAGGTCCGGGTCTTCAAGCGCCGACGCCAAGCGCCCGACACGGGCTGGACCCTGGGGAGCAACGACGCCGAATTCCGCCAGATGGCCGCGCAGCGCATTGATGGTCCGGGTGCGCTGGCGCACCAGGAGATCGCGCGTGCGAAACAGCATGCCCCGGGCCTGCTGCTCCACGGTCTTCACCGCGACGAAGCTCATCGTCGGGCGCGAGGCCGCCTCGCAGATCGCCTCCGCATCGTTCTTCTGCCGCTCGACGCAAGCCTTCACACAGGCCGGCGGAACCAGCTGCACCGCATGGCCCAGACGGCCGATCTCGCGGCCCCGATGGTGGGCCTCCATCACCACTTTGCACCGCGGCTGCGAGTCCGGAAACTCCAGTATCTTCGCCCGGCTCGGCTTCTTCCGGAACCCGACCGATCCATCGGCCCGCGCACCGTGAAGCTGAAAGCTGTTCTTCGCCAGATCGACCCCGATCATGCCAACCTGTTCCATGGACGCCCCTTTCCTCTCTCGGCGTTCACGACACCGCCAACAGGGCACATCGCGATGCCGTCGGAAGGGGCGTCAACTCCATCGCTTGCTTGTCGGGCGGGCCGGACGGTCGCGGAGGGCTACACGGGTACGGATTGAAGAAAGCCGCACTCGGTATTACAAAAAAGCATGAAGACAGGGGGCGAGCGAGGATCTAATTGCAGACGTTCAAGACCAAGGCGTTTGCCCGGTTCGCCGCCCGCGAGGGACTGGAGGATACGGCGCTGTGCGAAGCCATACGGCGGGCCCGGGGCGGATTGATCGACGCCGACCTCGGCGGAGGCGTCATCAAGCAGCGGATCGCCCGCAAGGGCAGCGGCAGGTCGGGCGGGTTCCGCACGATCGTACTGTTCCGCCGGGGCGCGCTGGCGTTCTTCGTCTACGGGTTCGCCAAGAGCGACCGGGAGAACCTGCGCAGGGACGAGTTGGAAACCTACAGGCTGCTGGCCGGCAGGTATCTGGCGCTGGACGAAAAAGGTCTGGCGGCGGCGCAGGCCGCCGGAGCGATTGTCGAGGTGAAATGCGATGACCAAACAATACAAGAGTGAGGCCCTGGCGGCGGCGCACGAGGCGGCGCTCGGTCTGGCCGAGGCGGGCCTCATGTCGAAGCGGACCATGCGCAAGTTCGACGAGATGTGCCTGACGCCGGTACGGGAGATGACGCCGGAGGAAATCCGTGCGCTCCGTCTGCGCGAACAAGCAAGCCAAGCGGTGTTCGCCCGCTATCTCAACGTGACGACGGGTCTGGTGAGCCAATGGGAGCGCGGCGAGAGGCGCCCGCAGGGTGCCTCGCTGAAGCTCCTGACGCTGGTGGCGAAGAACGGACTCAGGGCGGTGGCGTAAGCTTCGCTGCCCGGAGCATGGTGTTGCGATAGTGTTGACACTCCATACGGCAGAGCCAATGTTTCTGAAATAATAAAGCAATTACAGTACTTTATGGTCTAGCGAATTTCTTTGTCGCGAGATCGAGAAACAAGGAGTTCGGATAGCAAGGAACGGACACTGCCGCATCCGGGTAGTTCCCGTGCTCCGCATTGCATACGGGCATCGAACGAGTCTCGGATTCAAGGGTCGGAGCGACAGTCCGTAGTTGCGAACAGGTATCGTGCAAGGCTCGTGGGGCAGGTCGAACTGGTGTTCGGAAGCTGACTTGCTTGCTGGAATTTGCCGATTGAATGACCCACATCTCCTGAATATCGCTAATGTGAGGAGATGCGCTGCCATGGATTCCGCTGCTCGCACTGAATTGGAAGCTGCCGCCTTTCGCCGTCTGGTCAGTCACCTGCGTAATCGTACGGATGTACAAAATATCGACCTGATGAACCTTGCCGGTTTCTGCAGGAACTGCTTGAGCGACTGGTACAGGGCAGCGGCCGACGACAAGGGCCTGGAAATGGACAAGATGACGGCCCGGGAGATCATCTACGGCATGCCGTTCGACGAATGGAAGGCCAGGTATCAGACAGAGGCGACGCCTCGACAACAGGCCGCCTTTACGGAAACGACCAAGGACGCTGATCACTAGCATTGCCGCCCCGTCTCTGGTGATCCGGGGCCGTGGTGTCATCGTCGCGTCTTCCGGGGCTTGCCGGGATCGGTCGATCCGGGGGCGGCGCGGCGCCAGAGGACGAGGCCGTCGGGGCCGAACAGGCCCGGACCGGGGCGGACCTCGCCCCAGGCCGGGGTCTCGAAGTCCGCCGGACGGCTCCAGCGCGACAGGCGCCACGCCCCCGGGGACGCGGACGCCCCCGAAGACGACGCCCCCGACCCCGACGACGGGGGCGCGCCCCCGCACGCCCCCGGCACGACCGCCAGCACCACGACCGCCAGCAGCACCACCGCCGGCACCGGAACCGCCCGGACCACGCCTAGAACTTGATCCGGATGCCGGTCACCACGATCACCACCGACTCGCGGTCCATCCCCTCGTTCTCGCCGTCGTCGTACGACACGCCGAAGTAGACGTCGGTCGCCGCCGGGTCGACATTCTGGTTGACCGCGACGTGGTAGCGCTCGGTGTAGCCGTCCTGGAAGCCGCCACCGCCGCCTTCCCAGTCGTTCCACCGGCCGTAGCCGACCGCGACGCTGGTCTTGCCCATCGCCCAGATGCCGCCGGTCCAGCCGACCTCCACCGCATACATGTCGGGGTCGATCGCCTTCTTGTTGTCACGGCGCGCCCACGAACCGCTCAGGTTCAGGCCCGTCGGCACGTGCATGATCCCGCCCGAGACGCCATACGCCTCGGCATCGCCGGCACCACCACCGCTGGCGGATGTATGCGAATGCTCAGTCGCCGCATCGACGAGACCCGCAAGAGTCGTAGTGTCCGCATCCTCTGGAAATTTTACTGTTGCGGCCTTTTTGGGGACCGCCGCGCCGTCGCCCGGCAGGCGCTGCCAGCCGAAGCGCATCGCCGCGCGGACGTCCTTCATCCCGAACGGGCTGCCCGCATAGTGCAGGCCCGCCGAGACCGTGTCCCGCTCGCTGTGCGACACCAGCGCCTTGAAGCCCATCACGTTCGGCGTCACGTACATGATCCGGTTCTCGCGCTGGCCGAAGAAGCTGAAGAAGCCGTGACGCCGGTGCGTCCCGTGGCCGGTCGTGCTGCTGGCCCGGATGCCGTCGTCGCCGCCCGGACCGCCGAAGCCGAAGATCGGGCTCGTCCCCGACATCGAGATCAGGTGCGCCGCGTCGCCCGCGATCGAGCCGTGACCCAGCCAGAGCTGGCCGAGGTCCCGGTGGTCCGCCCACACCTCGATGCGCCGCGAGCGAAGACGCGTGTTGGGCTCGTCGCCGTCCCACGTCGCGCTGCGCCGGTTCTCCTGCCACCCGACCACGATCCGGCCCGACAGCGCCAGGTCCTCGTCCACCCGGCCCCGCGCCAGAAAGCCCAGGCGCGACCCCGAACCGTCCTGGTCGACGTGATGCACCTCCGTGTTGTGCTTGTCGAACGCGAAGCGCACCGAACGGCTCACCTGCCCGTACACCGTCAGCGACACGCGGCTGTTGCCCGAGCGCACCAGACGGCTCCCGTCGAACGACTCCGCCTTCTTCATACGGTTCTTCAGCAGCGACACCTCACGCTCCAGGTCCGAGACACGCTGGCCCGTACCCGCATCCGTCATCGATGCAGAATGCGATGACGATACCGAAAGACACAGCGCAGAACCTGACGGATCCGACAGACGACAACACGATCGCAGGAGCCTGCTTTCGTCGAAGCCGGCCCGTTCTCGGTCCTCGACGGCCAGACTGCTTCCCGGCGCAGGGGTGAGGGATCGTTTGCCGAAAACCTGCCGTCGACCGAAGGGCACCGTCAGGAGTCATGTGTCAGGGAGAGTGGGGTGCTGATTCCCCGAGACCTGCTTTCGTGGATGAAGACCGCGTGGAGGATGCGGTCCGTCGATGTCCGGTCCCGGAATGTTCCCATGGGCCGTGTTCGTCTGCGGACCTCTCGGAACCGTCGTTCGATGGCATTGGTGGTCCTGACCTGCCTTCGCCCGGCAAGGGTCCTGCAGCGGAAGCAGGCGAGCAGATCGTCGGGATCGTTGCGCAGGCAGTCGACGGCCCCGGGGCAGGCGGTCTGCCTGCATCTCCTTCACCACCTCGAAGGCCTGCGGCAGGCTCCCGGTCGTTGCAGCCTGCCGTGGCATCGGGAGGCTCCTGTCCGCGGCTTTTACTTCACCACAGGGAGTACCCCACTACCAACTGACGCATGAATCCTTAAGTCACCACTGCAACGGATTTGTGGACAGTTCTGTTGCGATGTGTCATGGATGTAGTGGTTGTGGCGTGTTTCGGCGCGCCCGGAAAGAGAAAGGGACATGAACATGACGATGCATGAACGGAGCGGTTTGCCGACGCGGGCCGCGGGCGGTCTTCTTGTTGCGGTCTGTCTGGTGGCGTGGGGTCCTGCCCATGCTGGCGGCGTGAGCGTGAAGGAAGGCGAGACGGCGGCGTTCCGGATCACGGCGACGCCGAAGCACGCGGGCGGCAGGAGTGCCTTCACTCCCGTGCGCATCCGGGTGTGGTACGACACCGACGGCGGCACGGCGGTCGAGGGCCGGGACTACGCGACGGCGCATTCCTGGTCGCACAACGTCCAGGGGGTTGCCGGGAGTCCGCTGACGATCACGGTGAAGACGTTCGCAGACGCCGCGGCGGAAGGCGACGAGACCTTCGGCATCCGGCTGCGCAGGGTGGAGGTCCGGACGCGCGGCCGTTGGGGTCACGACGTCTGGCGCGTCACGCCGGTTTCCGGGTGGACTTTCAGCGGCGTGAGGACCGCCACGATCAGGGACACGACGCCGCGTCAGCACTCGTCCTACGAGGCGGAGAAGTACGGTCAGGGCTACACTGGCGAGGTCTGGGGCGAGTAGGGACGGCCCGGACATCCGGTGCCTGCGGGCGATGCTGCGCCCTGCCTCGGTGGCGGCGCTGGCATTCGTGCTGTGCGCTGCGGGCACGGAGCCGGTCCGTGCCGACGGGGTTCAGCGGCTCACTCTTGCCGACGCGGTCCGGCTGGCGCTGGAGCGGAACCGGGGGTTTCTGACCACACGGGAGAACCGCCGCAAGCAGCGGCGGGCCTTCAGGGACGCAGAAGAAGATTTGTGGGTCCCCGAAATCTCCGTATCAATATCCCCCGGTGTCAATCGGACGACCAGCAAGGACATCTCGAACAACACTGCCACGGTCACGGGCAGGACGGGGGTGACGATCAAGGTGCCGACCGGCGGCAGTCTCGCGCTGGACTGGAGCGAGACGCGGGCCCTGAAAGCCTTTCCTTCCCGATCCCGGGGCCTGACCTTCACGCAACCCCTGCTCCGGGGCGTCGGGCCGGCGCTCTCGGGCTTCCCGCTTCGCAAGGCGCGGATCACGGAGCAGAACAACGTCATGACGCTGCGCGACGCGGCGGCGGGTCTGATCGTCAAGGTGGTGGGCGAACACCGGGCGCTGAGCGGTGCCGAGCGGCAGGTCGAGATCGCCGAGGCCGCCCTGCGCCGCGCGCAGGACCAGCTGACGGCGACGCTTGCGCTGATCGAGGCCGGACGGACGGCGCGTCGCGAGGCGGTGCGTTTCGAGGCGACGATCACCAACCGGGAACTGTCGCTGGCGCGCGCGCGCAATGCGCGGGATGCGGCCAATCTCACCCTGGTCGGCACTCTGGCGTTCGAGGAGACTGTCCGGATTCGCCCGACGGTGTCGCTGACGGTGGAGCGCCGGAAGGTTGCCTACGAGCCGGTGTTCAGGGACGCGCTGCGACTGGGCACGGGTTTTCGCATGGCGCAGAATGCGGTGGAGCTGGCGCGGATCGCGCTGGCGGAGGCCCGCGACAAACTGCTGCCCGACGTGAATTTCACCCTGACACACAAACGCGACACCGACCCCAACAGCTCCGGCCGCACCACGACGCCGACCGTCACGACGCTGGGAGTCGGTACCACCATCCAGCTGAACGACCGCATGACGCGTCGGGCCCTTGAAGATGCGCGGCTGGCGCTGCGCCAGGCAGAGCGCAGCCTGACCGAACGGCGCGAGTCGATCGGCATCGCGGTGCGGCGTGCGGTGAACAACGTGACGGTGCAGCTGCGGCTGATCGATCTGGCCCGGGGCGCGCGGGCGCTGGCGGAGTCGAACCTCGAGATCGAGAAGCGGAAATTCAACGAGGGGCTGGTGTCGAGCTTCGAGGTTGCGGCGTCGGAGGACAGCCTGCTCCAGGCGGAGCAGGCCGAGGTGAATGCGATCGTCACCTATCTGGGGGCGCTGACCCAGCTCGACCAGGTCTCGGGCCGGACCCTCGAGCGCTGGGGCGTCCGGCTGGAAGAGCGGCCCGCCGGACCGCCAGACCGCCAGGGCGACCGGCCGGAAACGGGAACGCGATGAACGGCAGCATCCCCGACATCCACAGATCCCTTCTGGAGGATCTGTCGGACGGTGTGATGGCGGTCGATTTCGACGGCCAGGTGCAGACCGTGAACCCGGCGTTCTGCCGCATGTTTGGCCTCGACCGCGAGAAGACCGTCGGCAGCGCCTTCGGTGAGGCCTTCGTCTCACTCGAAGGATTCGATGCCTTCACGGAAGCCGTCTTCGACGCAATCCTTGAGCGGGGCGCCGGCGAGCGGCGGATCGTCGGCGTCACGGTTGGTGGCGAACAGCGTTCGCTGTCGGTCGTGACTTCCCGCCTGACGGCGGCGCGGGACGGCGGGACGGAACCGGTGGCGATGATCGTGGTGGTGTCCGACATCACCGAAGTGCGGGAGTTGCGGGAGACCGAGTTGCGCATGGCGAAAGTGGTCGAGAAGCAGTTGGGGGAACTCCAGGGGGCCTATCGCGATCTCGAGGCGCGCAATGAGGCCATCTCGGCGATGCGCAAGCGGGTCCGGCTGATGCGCGGCTTCGCGGTCGCGTTCGTGGCGGTTCTGTTTCTCGCCATCGGCGGCTGGTACGTGCAGCCGTTGGACCTGCCGGGCATTGCCACGGCGCCTGATGCCGGCACAGGGGCAGTCGGTGAAAGACCGCTGGCGACGATGAAGGTGAGGCCGCAGCCATTGCGTTCGACGCTACAGCTGCGCGGCCGGCTGGCGCCAGGCCGGATCGAGGAGGTGGTGAGCCCGATCGAGGGCCATGTGAGCGCAGTCCATGCTGGACACGGGCAGCGAGTGGCCGTGGGCGATCCTCTGGTTGCCTTCGATACCGGCAAGATCGAGGGGGAGCGTCGGCGTGCTGAAATCGCCCACGTCAAGGCACGGGACCGCCTTCTGGAGCTGGAAAACTGGGCGAGCAGCGCCGAGATGGCGCGCGCGCGCGGGTCGTTGCGTCGGGCGAAACGTGCGCTCAACGACGCCGAGCGCAAGCTGGAGCGGGTCGTGTTTCTGCTGGATAGGGGCATCATTCCCGCCTCGGAGCACGAGGCAGCGCAGCGCAGTCTCGAGGATCGGAAGCTTGATCTGGAGGCGACCGAACGGGATTTTGCGGCGGTGGCGGCGAAGGGCGGCGCGGAGGCGCGGCGGCTGGCGCATCTGGAAGTGCAGAATGCGCACGATCGGCTGCGCGCGGCGGCGGCGAAACTGGATCGGGCCACGGTGCGGGCGCCCGTTGCGGGAATCGTGTCTGTCTCGCGCGGTGCCAGGGAAAAACCCGTGGTGCGGGGTCGCGCGATGACCGAGGGCGAACGGCTGATGAGCATCGCCGATCTGGGTTATCTTTCCGTGGAAACCAGCGTCGGCGAGGTCGATGTGAGAAAGATACAGGCTGGCCAGCGGGCGCAGATCACCGGGCCGGGCTTTCCGGGACTGAAGATCGAGGCAAGAGTCGTCCGGGTCTCCTCACAGGCCAGCGCGCTGCGGCGGCGCGGCGGGCCGCAATTCCAGATTGCCGTGGTCCTGGATCCGCTGGCGGCAGCGGACCGCGACCGGGTACGGGTGGGCATGTCGGCGCATGTTGCCGTCGTGGTGTACGACCGCCCGGCGGCGCTGCTGGTCCCGATCGGCGCCGTGGAGCAGTCGGGCGGCAAGGCATGGTTGCGGGTACTGGACCGAGGCACTGGCGCGGCGGCGCGGCGCGCCGTCACGCTCGGCATCACCACGCTGGACTCCGTCGAGGTGACCCAGGGACTTGCTGCCGGCGACGAGATCGTCCTGGCGGCGGGCGGCGGTCGGCGGTCGGGCATTCCCGCATCCGGGGCCGGAGGGGGCCCCGGCGTGTTTTCGCGATGACCGCGCTGCGCGGCGGGCTGCGCCTCATCGGCATCCGGAAGTCGTACCAGATCGGACCCGTGACGACAGAGGTGCTGCACGGCGTCGATCTGGATGTGGCCGCGGGCGACATGATGTCGATCATGGGTCCGTCGGGCAGTGGCAAGACGACCCTGATGAACATCATCGGTCTGCTCGATCGCCCGGACTCGGGCAATCATGTCCTCGAAGGACGGGACGTCTCGGGGCTTGACGACGATACGCTGTCGCGCCTGCGCAACGCGCATGTCGGCTTCGTGTTTCAGGCGTTTCACCTGCTGTCGCGGCTGACCGCGGCGGAGAATGTCTGCGTGCCTCTGGTGTACAGGGGTATGGGGCGAAAGGAAGCGTTGCGCCGGGCGCGGGAGATGCTGGAACAGGTCGGCATGGGCGATCGCATGGAACACAAGCCGGACCAGCTTTCGGGCGGCCAGAAGCAGCGCGTGGCGATCGCGCGAGCGCTGGTGGGGGAACCGGCGCTTCTGCTCGCCGACGAGCCGACGGGAGCGCTCGATGCGGATACCGCCGAAGAAACGATGCGGCTGCTGCTGGATCTCAACAGCGGGCAGGGTGTGACGGTCCTGATCATCACCCACGACCCGACGGTGGCGCGCCGCTGCGCGCGGCGGATGCGCATCGACAACGGCCGGCTCCGCGAGCAGACGGCCTCCGGCATCGCCGGAGGGTGAGCAGCGATGGCGCGCGCATTGTCGATCCTGGGCGCCAATGCACGGCAGGCGGTCGACAGTCTGGCCAAGGCGCGTCTGCGCTCGGTGCTCGGCCTGGTCGGGGTCATGATCGGCATCTCTTCGGTGATCGCGATGGTGTCGCTGGGCGAAATCGCCCGGGAACAGGCTCTCAAGCAGTTCGAGGCCCTCGGCACGGACATCGTGGTGATCCGCAAGTCGTCGAATGCCGCACGGGCGCGTGAGATCGGCCTGGCGGACGCCGTGGCACTCGACGCTTCCGTGCCGTCGATTGCGGAGGCTGCGCCGCGCGTTCAGGGGCATGGCGCGTTCCGGCATGCCGGAAAGGGCGTCGGAAACGGCAGCATCCAGGGTGTCACCGCGTCCTTCGCGACCGTCAACCGGCTGTCGATCGAGACCGGCCGGTTCATCTCGGACTTCGATGCCGACCGCCATTACGTTGTCGTCGGCGCCGACATCGCGACCGCGATGCGCCGGAACGGAACGGAGTCCATCGTCGGCGAGACCCTTGAGGTCGACGAGACGCTCTTCACCGTCCTGGGCGCGCTGGAGAAGAGCGCGGAGAGCTACGCGCTTCCCTTCCAGGTGAACGCTAACCGCTCCATCTTCGTGCCGATCACGACCGGGGGCCGGGTCGCCTCCGCTCCCGGGATCGAGGTCATCATCGCCCGCTCGCGCGCCGGCGTCCATCACGAGACGGCGGTAGCCGATGTCCGGTCGTACTTCCGGCGCCGCGCGCCCGGCCTCAAGCTCGATATCGTCACCGCAAAGGAGCTGATTGCCCGGATGGAGGCCCAGATGGGCATCTTCACCCTGTTGCTGGGCGCAGTCGGCAGCATCTCGCTGATCGTCGGCGGGATCGGCATCATGAACATCATGCTGGTCTCCGTCGCCGAACGCCGCCGGGAGATCGCGATCCGCCGCGCGCTGGGCGCCCGGCAGCGCGACATCCAGAGCCAGTTCCTGATCGAGTCGGTCATCCTGACCATGGCTGGCGGTCTGTTCGGCGTTCTTCTGGGCCTGGCGGCGACATGGGGGATATGCCGCTTTACCGGATGGGAGTTCCTGATCTCGGGGGTTTCGGTAGCGAGCGGTCTGACAACCGCCGCCGTCTGCGGCCTTCTGTTCGGCTTCCAGCCGGCCCGTCAGGCTTCCCGGCTCGATCCCATTGCCGGTCTCCAGGGCGAGTGAGGCGCTGCCCGAAATCAACCCGCCGTCAGGCTTCTCGGGGCCCCGACGTGCCGACCGCGGACAGGCGTCGATGCCTCCAGGCCGAACCGGACAAGTCGCCGCGAAGGGAGGAAATTTCCGTGAATTGACCACATTGTACCATGACCAGGGGTACCGGCCTCGACCGACAAGGGAGAAGGGCGATCCGGGGACCGCCCTTTCGCTTGTGACAGGCGGCTGTCGGCTCAGTTGGCCGTGATGGTGAATTCGCACCATTCGGCCTCGGCCGGAATGTGGCGTTGCAGCCGTTTCTGTTGGCGGTGTCGCAGAGAGGCCCGCTGCAGACCTGCGTCGGTACTGACGCCCGGCCCGAACAGGACGCAGTGTTCGAAGTTGTGGACGCACAGCCGGCCGTACACCCGCATGGTGAAGATGCCGGTGTGGGCGACGCTGTGGCGTGCCGCCAGGTTCCTGTTGCCGTCCGGCTTGCCCCGGGACGTGCAGGCCCTGACGGTGCTGGAGACGGGCTGGCCGCCGGTATGCGTGCCGGTCCTGCTATGGAGGAAACCGACCATCTGCCTGCCGTCCTTCCAGCGGTTCGTTTCCCGGTTGAAGGTGCGCCCGTCGTCGCCCTTGTCACAGGCGCAGCGGAAGTTGCCGCCCACGCCGGGGACCGTGTTGCCCGGCCAGCTGCCGGGCCTCGATGTCCATGTCCTGAAACATCCATGTCCTGAAACATCCGGGTCCTGAAACATCCGGGTCCTGAAACATCCGGGTCCTGAAACATCCGGGCGACGCCTCGGGTTGCTTCAAGGAAAGGGCCGGTCAAACGTGTGACGGCACTGCCCGTGTCCCTGCCCTCGCTGTTCCGGACAGGGACGTGAAACCGCGCCGCCACCTGCTGCCCCGTACAGACCGCTACCGGCGCGGCGGCCAGAATCATCGTCAGCCGTTTCATTGCCGGCGTCCCCGTTCCAGATCGGGGGATTACCGCGGGCAGGCAGGTGCCGCGTCGCGGTCAAAGTTGATCTGGATGCCTCCGGTCGGCGCGATGCGCAACCCCGGAGTGGGAGAGCCGCCGCCGCCGCAGTTCAACCAATCGAGATCGTGCACCCGGAACGAAATCACGGCTTTCCCGGTCACGCCAGCCAAGCCGTCAGCGTGTCGCAGTTCGACCCTGTTGTCTCCTTCCGACACGGTGATGGGGGTGCAGCTGACTTGCTCCACCCATCCCGTTCCCTTGACATTGCGCTGGATGCGGGTCGGGGTTCGGGGGCCACTGGTACCGATATACACCCCGGCCGTCTGCCCGGCCCTGAAGAACCCGCCGTACGCGCGAATGTTCACGGCCGTTGTCTCGGCAGTGGGACCGCACCCGCGCACCACGACGGGCCCCGTGCGCTCGAGCAAGACCACGGCCTTGCGCGTCGGGTCGGCGGGCACCCGAACGCACGGGACGATCGTGCGCCATGGTTCCGGGTTCGGATCATGCATGTACCCCGGTTGGCATGGAAACATCATCTGCGCCGTGGCGGGTGCGGCGGAAAGGGCCAGGGTCGCACCCAGCGCGGCGACGCAGGCCGGGAACATGCGGATGGTGTGAAAGGACATGGGCAGGGGCCTCCTGTACGTCATCGAGAGGCCCCGTGGAGAGGCCCCGTGGAGAGGCCCCGTGGAGAGGCCCCGTGGAGAGGCCCCGTGGAGAGGCCCCGTGGAGAGGCCCCGTGGAGAGGTGGACCCAAGCCTGACACGACCCGACGCGCCCGTCAATTCCGGGCGACAATTTGGATGACGTCGGGATCGATGTCGCGGGCAGGAGCGTCCCCGATGTCCCGGCAGGCTGCAACGAGCGAGAGCCTGCCGCAGTGAAGGAGACGCAGGCCGGCGGACCGGATCGGGGCCGAGGGCGATCGCGACGGGCCGTGCAGGGTCCCGTCGCTACCGGGGCAAGCGTTCGCGAGCATCCCGGCCTGCCCCGATACGTGCAGGCCCGGCAACGGGTCGGATCCGCCGCGCGCGTTGTGGAACCCGACCGGCCGCATGGCATCCCCCTTGTCGAGCCGCTGCTCACGCCGAAAGTCACGGGCGGCCTGCCGGCACCGCGATCAGCAGCGCGACGGAAAACGATGTCGCCGTGAAGCGGAGGGGCCGTTGTCGGCCCAGGCGAACCGTCGGCGGAGACTCTCCACAGGGTGGATGTCAGGGGGAAACCGGACGGGCTGGTCTTCAGCCTGTCCAGCGAACATCTTCGGAGAGTCGAGTCTCGGCCACGCGAAGAGCTGCCGGCGTATCGACATCCAGCCACCAGGCACCGCTGACATCGACCACTCCTGCCCGGCCCCTTTCAGCCAACAGGCGGACGGCATCTGCAAGATCATGCCGGTCTTGAGCCGCGGCGTCATCCAGGGCGTCGAACAGGCCGGCCGTGCAATACATCACGCCGGTATCGCCGCCGTCCCATTCGACCAGGGTCTTGGAGATCGCGGTAATCGACGGGCCGTCGCGCTTCACTTTCATGACGTCGTCAGCGTCGAACAGACCATCTTTTGCGAAATCGACCGCGACGAGCATGGCGCCAGCATCCGGGGGCTTCTCAGCCAATCGGGCGGGCAGAGCATGTTCATAAAGGTGATCGCACATGGTCAACAGGAAAGGCGCATCCGAATCCAGGCAAGGGCGGCTGGCCAAGGTGCTCGCCCCGTTGCCTGCTTCCCAGTTTGCAGCACGAATACAATTCAGATCGACACCGTTGCGCAAGCAAACGGATCTGAAATGGCTCTCCACGGTATCTGCTTCATGCCCGACAGAGACCACGAAATGATCAATGCCCACAGCGTCCTTCAGGGTGCGAACGACCCATTCCGCCATTGTCAGACCGTGCACGGGAGCCAGAGGCTTGGGCAGGCTGGCGTCAGGAAAAAGACGGGATCCCATTCCGGCGGCCAGGATCAGCGCGGAAGACGGGCTGCCTGACGCGATCGCCCCGATCGGCATTGGCCGGACCATGGCCTGACCGGCATCTTGCCCGGCGATAAAGGCATCCAGCGCTTCTCGCGCCTTGCTGTCTCGAAGCTGTCGCGGCGGGCTCTTCATGTAGTAAGATGACGGTGCATCAATCGGACCGCCAATGCCGCGGGCCCTGGCCAGTGCAGCACAACGCAGGGCGTCGATGACCACGCCGGCGCTGTTTGGCGAATCCTGTACCGACAGGCGCAATTCCAGATCCACTGGCGCGTCACCAAAGCCCCGGCCTTCCATGCGAATGAAGGCGACCTTGTTGTCTTTCTGCCATGGCACATAATCGGATGGGCCGATATGGATGTTTCCCGCTTCCAGCTCGTTGTCCAGTTGGGATTGCACGGACTCGGTTTTCGATTTTTTCTTCGATCTCAGCCGCGATGACTGCATCATGTTCAGGAAGTCGGTGTTTCCTCCGGTGTTGAGCTGGTAGGTACGGTCGACAGAGACGCCACGGTCGTTGAACAGCCGGGCAAGAGTGCGGTGCACGATCGTCGCGCCGACCTGGCTCTTGATGTCGTCGCCGACGATGGCAACACCTGCCTCCCGAAACTTCACGGCCCATGTCGGATCTGAGGCGAGGAATATCGGCACGCAGTTGACCAAGGCCACGCCTGTATCAAGGCAGGCCTGTGCGTAATGCTTGACAGCCTTCTCCGAGCCGACCGGGAGGTAACACAACAACACGTCAGCTTCTGTGTATCTCAGGACAGCAGCGACATTCTCAGGTTCGGCAGCGGCGATACGAAAGGCTTCCGCGTCATTGTAGTCCTGCATATGGTCGGCGACTCCGTCCAAAACCGGTCCCATCCGGACAATGACGTCGGATATCGGCAGGGCCGCCTGGAATGCCTCTGCGCAATTCGGCGGGGCAAAAACAGCTTTTTCCAGAGGCTGGCCCACCTTGCGCGCGTCAATATCGAAGGCTGCAACGATGTTGATGTCGCGGGCCCTCCAGCCGCCGATTTCGGCATGCATCAGTCCGGGAATCGTTTCGGCGTTGGCGGTTCGGTAATATTCAAGACCCTGAACCAGTGAACTGGCGCAATTGCCGACGCCTGCGATGGCGACGCGGACGGGCGTGGACTGGTTTGTGACCGGGCGTGGCGTCCGGCGGCCTGTCTGGGAAGCGGTCGGCATTGGTGTGATCTCTGCAGGGCGAAGATAGCGGCGCGTCATCGCCAAAGCAGCCCTTCCGGTCGCGCCGCGTACCGCAAAGTCGTATGACACCGTCAAGCGTCGTGTGACGACACGAAATGTAATATCCGCAATTCAGTCAGACCACCGCCTTACTGTCACTTCCCGTCGCAACCGCAGTCGGCAATCGGACACATGTCGCCTCGAGGGATCTGTCGATTGCCGAGAATTTCCCCTGGTCCTGCCGGTCACCCGGAATCGCGTCATATGAAGAGATTGATGTCGGCGGCCAGCGCCGATTCCATATAGGTCGCGGCCCCGCCCAAGCGTGGTCCTGCGATCATGTCGTCCAGCGAATATTCGAACAGATCCATCGTCATCTGGCAGGCGATCATGTCGATCTTCAGGTCGACTGCGGCGTCACGCAAGTCTTCAAGAGGGGCAATGCCCTTCTGCTTCATCAGATTTTTCATCATTTTCGATGTTCCGGCCGTGGCGCCCGGCAGCATGGCCAGCATGTTCGGCATGCCGACGTGGCCGCCGCCCACCGGCATCTTCATCGCTGCGTTTCCCAGGGGCGATACCTTCAGATCCAGTTTCTTCAAGAGCAGCGGCAACCCGTAGAATGTGAAATACATGGACACCTTGACGTCCATCGCCGCCGCCGTCGTTGCCAGTATGAAGGGCGGGTAGGCCCAATCGAGCGTTCCCTTGGTCACGATGATGGACATTGATTTCGCATTGGCGAGATCCGTTTGAGTACTCATGCCGTCCCCGTTACCTGGCCATCGAGCCGCAAGGCAGTCAGACGTTCCTGATCACAAAACGATAGACGCCGTCTTCCTCGCCGGATTCCATCAATTCGCAGCCCGTCTGTCGGCAAAAGGCTTCGAAATCCGCCACAGACCCCGGGTCGGTCGCCAGGACTTCCAGAACCTGTCCTGCCGGCAACCCGCTGAGCGCCTTGCGCGCCTTCAGGATCGGCAGGGGGCAATTCAATCCCTTGGTGTCGAGGACTTCGTCGGCCATGACGCGCTCCAAATCGGCAGGAAACCTGCTTGTTTAAATGACCTAGGTCTTCCTTGCGGGCCTGTCATCCCCTGGCCGGTCGAATCAGTTGCCGAGGGCGCTTGACAACTGACGCTCCACTCGAGATTGTCGCGCCTGATTGAGGGATTACTGCACCGCAGCCAGACAGGGCTGGATTGGAGATGGCCGAGCCGAACCGCGTGCTGACCGTGGGTGCGGCCCAATTGGGGCCCATTGCGCTGTCGGAAACGCGCGCTCAGGTGGTAGAGCGGCTGCTCTGCATGATGGCGCGCGCCCACGAGCGGCGATGCGATCTGGTTGTTTTTCCGGAACTGGCCCTGACGAGTTTCTTTCCGCGCTGGCATTTTGACAAGGCCGAGCATCGTCAGCCCGACCAGTATGGTCTGATGACCGAAACTGCAGGTTCCTCCGGCCGCAGGGATCAGGAGTAGTGTGTCAGCTTGAGTTTGGCGCGTTTGTTCATGACAAGGGGAAGTCCTGATGCCCTGCGCGTTCCCGTCAGAAATCGAAGACAGCCAATGACGCAAGAAGCCGCCCGCAGATTCGGGCTGAAGCATTGCCGAATCAAGAGAAGCGCAACATGAAACTGATCGGCGTCGACGTAGGCGGAACCTTCACGGATGTCATTTTCGGAAACACCGAAAGCCAGTCCGTTGCCATACACAAGGTGCCCACGACGCCGGACGATCCGGGTCGCGGTGTCCTGCAGGGCATGATCGAGATATGCGAGCGGTCGAAAATCGACCGCGCCGAGATCGATCACGTACTGCATGGCACTACGATAGCAACGAATGCAGTGCTGGAATTTGACGGTGCCGCGACCGGCATGATCACGACAGCGGGCTATCGGGACATCCTGCATATCGGTCGCCATCAGCGCCCCCAGCACTATTCCATCATGCAGGACGTACCTTGGCAGGATCGCCCCCTGGTCCGGCGGCGTCATCGCAAGGTGGTCGACGAGAGGCTTGGCCCGCCCGATGGCGCCGTACTGATACCCCTGGACGAAGACGCGGTCCGGCAGGCTGCGCGAGAACTGAAGGAAGCCGGTGTCGAGGCCATCTCGGTCTGCTTCCTGTTCTCGTACATCAATTCCGCCCACGAAGATCGGGCCGCCGAGATCGTTCGTGAGGAATATCCCGAATGCTTTGTCACCACATCGTCAGCGATCTCGCCGCAGTTCCGCGAGTTCGAGCGGTTCACAACCGCCGCCATGAACGCGTTCATCGGCCCCAAGGTGCGGGACTACGTGACGAATCTGGAGCGCGCCCTTTCCGACAGCGGTTTCAGGGCGGATCTGCACGTCATGGGATCCAACGGCGGCGTGGCCACGGGCGCGATGGTCTCCGAGCGACCGGTTCTGACCCTGCTTTCCGGGCCGGCGGCCGGTGTTCTGGGCGGCGCGACGTGTGGCGCGCGCTGCGGCCGCAATCGACTGATCACCTTTGACGTCGGCGGCACATCGGCTGACATTGGCCTGGTCATCGACGGCCGGTTCGCCGAGGCAACGGCGCGGGATACCTGGATCGGCGGTTATCCGGTTCTTGCGCCGATGATTGACATTCACACGATCGGGGCCGGTGGCGGGTCGATCGCTTATCTGGACTCCGGCGAGGCATTCCGTGTGGGCCCGCAGTCCGCCGGCGCAGTGCCGGGCCCCGCAGCCTATTCCCGCGGCGGGACGCTGCCGACTGTCACGGACGCCAACGTGGTTCTGGGTCGGCTGCAGCCCGGCAACTTCCTGGGCGGTGAAATGGTTCTGGACCGCGAAGCCGCGCGCAAGGTCATGGGCGACCTGGCGGAGCGCCTGGGAATGACCCCGGAGGCGGCGGCAGACGGCGTTCTCACCATTGTCAACGCCAACATGGCGAACGCCATCCGGTCCAGGACCGTCCAGAAAGGTCACGACCCCCGCGAATTTTCGCTGGTCGCCTTCGGCGGCGCAGGGCCGTTGCACGCGGTTGACGTCGCCCGGGATCTGGGGATTCCCGAAGTCATCATTCCTCCATATCCGGGAATCACATCCGCTGCCGGTCTGCTGACCACGGACCTCAAATACGATGCCGTAAGGACCGAGTTTCAGGTGAGCGGCAACGTGGACCGAAACCGCCTGACTCGTGACTTTGAGGCGGTGCAGGAGATCCTGGCCGCTCAATTCGAGGCCGACGGGCTGTCAACCGACCAGGTGAATTACCAGCGCAGCGGCGACCTGCGTTATGTCGGGCAGGGCTACGAACTGCGCGTGCCGGTGGCCGACGGACCGGTCGACGAAGCGAACCTGGCAGCCATCTTCAAGGCCTTTCAGGAGATTCACAATACGGAATACGGCCATGTCTTCGAGGACAACCCGATCGAGATCGTGAACATTCGGGTGACTGGTATTGGCAAGATGCCCAAGATAGAACTCCCGACCAGCAACGCCGACAACGATGTTGCCGACGCCCAGATCGACGAGTTGTCGGCTCATTTTCATGTAGGGGGTAAACTGAAGGCGTTGCCTGTACCGCTCTTCGCCAGGGACCGCCTGCCGGTGGCTCGGGTGATCAACGGGCCGGCCGTCATCGTTCAGAAGGATACCACCACGGTGGTTCCCCCCGGCGCCAGCGCATGGAGCGAAGCCGTCGGCAATCTCCTCATCAAGACAGGGTTCCGTTCATGAACGCCCAATCCCCGAATGCTCCCGCAGTCGACCAGGTTACAGCCGCTGTCATCCAGGGCGCGCTTGAAAACATCGCGGTCGAGATGGGCTACAAGCTCATGCGCATGTCCTACTCCTCGATCATCCGCGAATCCGAGGATTTCGGCGCAGGTCTTGTGGATGTGCACGGCCGCGGGCTGGCGGAATCGGCCCAATCCACCCCGCTGCAGTCCGGTCCGATTCCCGGTTACATCCGCGGCATGCAAAAGATCCTGGCCGAGCGAGGCGAAGAGCTGAAGCCCGGCGATGCGATCATGCACAACGACGCCTACGCCGGCGCATCCCATGGGCCTGATGTCGGATTCATCGTGCCGGTCTTCCACGAGGATGAACTGATCGGCTTTTCGGCAACGACGGCACATCATCTGGATATTGGCGCCCTGACCCCCGGCAGTTGCGGAATCGTCGACGCCATCGACGCCTATGCCGAAGGACTGCAGTTCAAGGCCATCCATGTTTACAGGAAGGGCGAGAAGGTGGAGCCGGTCTGGCATATCTTGCGCGACAACATCCGCGTGTCTGACCTGGTTGTTGGAGACATGGAAGCCCAGATCGCGGCGGCCCGTATCGGGGCTGATCGGCTGGTCGAACTGGTGGACCGATACGGAAAGGAGACCTTCAGGGCTGCCTGCGACGCCGTCATGGATCATGCCGAGCGTCTGATGCGCCAGGCCATCGCCGTACTGCCAGACGGCGTCTACAAGGCGACGACGCACATCGACGGCTATCTGGATCACGGCGACCCGGCCTGTCGGGAACTGCCTTTGTGCGTGTCGATCACGGTCAAGGGCAGCGAGATGGTTGTCGATCTGACGGGAACCGCCCCGCAGATTTCCGACAAGCCCATCAACATGCCGCTTCACGGTACTGTCGATATTGCCATATGGCTGACGGTGCGGTCGGTGCTGTTGGACACGGCAGTCCACGGGCACATTCCCGTGAATGACGGGCTGGTCCGTCCAATCAGGATCGTCGCACCGGAAGGTTGCCTGGCCAACCCGACCTTCCCGGCGCCGACCATTGCCCGTTTCTGCCCTGGCAACCAGCTCGCGGACACGGTGATGAAAGCCTTGTCCGAAGTCGCGCCCGGCCAGGTATCGGCGGGTATCGGCAATCTGCGCGTCATCGCCTTCTCGGGTCTGCAGGGCAGCGACCATTGGGTTCACATGGAGATCTTCGAAGGCAGCTACGGCGGCAGAGACGGCAAGGACGGCATGGATGCTGTCGATACGCTGTATGCCAATACGCGGAACAACCCGATCGAGGATATCGAAACCCATTTGCCGTTGCGCGTGGACCGGTACGAATTGCGCGAGAATGTCTGCGGCGCCGGACAATGGCGCGGCGGTCTGGGATCCGTCCGGGAGTTCGTTTACCTGAATGACGGTGCCGCGTCGGTCGAGGGCGAGGGGCACAAGTTTGCACCCTGGGGCTTTCGTGGCGGCAACGAGGGCGCCTGCGCCGGCCTGCGGCTGGACCGGAGGGACGGCACGGGCGGGGAACTGCCTTCCAAGGTTCCGCATACGACCGTGAAGACCGGGGATCGTTTCATTTGCATCGGCCCGGCCGGCGGCGGCTATGGCGATCCCGGAAAGCGCGATCCCCACCGAGTGCTTTCCGACGTGCTGGACGATTTCATTACCGCGGAAACGGCAGAGCGCGACTATGGCGTCGTGATCACATCCGAGATGACTGTCGATGAGCCGGCGACGGCTGCTCGGCGGGGACAGGCACTGTCCCGATTGCAGTAGTTGCCGATGGGCAGGTTGTCTTGGGAATTGTTCCTCAGAGCCTGAAGCACAAGTCCTTTTTTGATTGTCGCGCCTCTTTTGGCATCGGTATTTCGTGGCGCAGTCTTGCTGCTCGCGCGTCAGAAAGACCGTGGACCGCGGTCGGTGTGGCCGTTTCTGCGCATGACATGCTTCGCCGCGGTCCGGTGGCAGGCGGCGATGCGTGACCGGGACTCTCGCGCCGAAGCTTGCGATTGCGAAAGGTCGGCCGGCGACATCAAGGGATCTTGAATGGAAAATGCTTGTGCGCGCATCGGTCAGGGTCAATTTGATACCTGGTTGATGCCGTGGCGGGAAATCTGGAGCAGGGCTCCGGCAAGCCTGGTCCCTGTTGTCGTGAAAACGAGCAGTAGTGTTGGCGTCGATAATCGGAAGAGAGCCAGCGTGACGATTGCGCAACTCCCAAAGCGGTGGCCATGACGGCGGGATTCCTGTCCCAGGGCTTTCGGCCATTCTTCCTGTCCGCAGCGCTGTGGTCGCTGGTTGCCATGGCACTCTGGCTCCTGATGCTGACCGGAAAACTGGAGTTGCCGAGTGCCCTGGATCCGGTGTCGTGGCACGCCCACGAGGCGCTGTTCGGCTATTTGGGCGCGGTGCTCGCGGGGTTTCTGCTTACCGCCTTGCCGAATTGGACCGGACGCTCCCCGATTGCAGGATGGCCTCTGGCCGGCCTCCTCGCGCTTTGGGTCATTGGCAGAATGGCAATCGCGATGTCGGCATGGCTTTCCCCCCTGGAAGTGGCACTGCTTGACCTGTCCTTCTTCATTGTCCTCGGTGGCCTGGCGCTGCGCGAGATCGTCGCCGCCAGGAACTGGCGCAATCTCCTGGTAGTCGCGATGATCGGTGTGCTGGCCTCGGGCAATGCGCTGTTTCATCGGGAGAGCGCCGAGAGCGCGTCTGCGGCGTCAGGCTACGGGCTGCGTATCGGTCTTGCCGCTGCAATCATGCTGATTTCGGTGATCGGAGGGCGAATCGTGCCCACCTTCACACGCAACTGGCTGGCGTCGCGCGGCCATGCGGCGCTGCCGGCGTCGTTCGGGCGTCTCGACGGACTCGTGCTCGCGCTCACCATGCCCGCACTGACGGCGTGGATCGCGTTTCCCGAGGCGCAGGAGACAGGATATCTGCTGATTGTCTCGGGCATCGCCCAGGCAGCCCGGCTGGCGCGCTGGCGGGGACAGGATACCGCCTCCGAACCTCTGGTATGGGTCCTGCACGTGGCCTATGCCTTTGTGCCGCTCGGCATGCTGTGCGTGGGCGCGGCGGCCTTGTGGCCGGGGGCCGTGAAAGCCGCCTCGGCGCAGCATCTGTGGATGGCGGGCGCCATCGGGGTCATGACACTCGCCGTAATGACCCGCGCAACGCTTGGTCATGGCGGCCGGACGCTGACGGCGGGTGCGGGGACGGCGGCGCTCTATCTGATGATCGTTGCCTCGGTCCTCGCAAGACTCGCTGGCGGCATGCTCCCGGAGCATGCCATGGCATTGTGGACACTTGCCGGTCTCTTGTGGTGCTGCAGCTTTTTCGGCTTCCTGTTGCTCTACGGACGACTGTTGATCGGTGCGATCCCGAAGTGAACAAAGCGGCAAAAGCGGCACCGAAAAGGCGATCATGGCCGACATCACGCATCAACCGAGCATCCAGCCATTGCACTGCGCTGCAAAAATGGCCACTCTCTCCTGAAATCAGTCGAATGCGGAGACCAGAAGATGAGCGACGAAAACAACCAGAGCTACCGCACGGCGCGTCTGTCTGGCGGCATTGGTCCGCGATACCGGCCCCGTTCGTTGCTCGACCAGGTTGCCACCCCGTCATCCGCCGCCGCCCCCGGCACTCGCTCCGTGCTGCCGCAACCGGCAACCGGCGCCGGCAAGAAGGAGATTTTCTGCGCCTTCGGCATCGACGTCGATGCTGTTGCCGGGTGGCTGGGTTCTTACGGAGGCGAGGATTCGCCCTGCGACATCTCCCGCGGCCTGTTTGCCGGCGAAGTCGGTTCGCCGCGTCTGGTCAAGCTGTTCGACAAGTTCGGCATTCGCACCTCGTGGTTCATCCCTGGCCACTCGATCGAAACGTTCCCGAGAGAAATGAAAATGGTCGTGGACGCCGGGCACGAGATCGGCATGCACGGCTATTCGCACGAAAACCCCATCGCCATGACTCCCGAGCAGGAGGAAACGGTGATGGACAAGTGTATCGAACTGATCGAGCGTCTGTCTGGCCGGCGGCCGACAGGCTACGTCGCTCCATGGTGGGAATTCAGCCCGATCACGAACGAGTTGTTGCTGAAAAAAGGCATCAAATACGATCACAGCCTGATGAACAACGACTTCCATCCCTTCTACGCCAGAGTCGGGGATCGCTGGACCAGGATCGACTACTCCAGGAATGCCGAAGAATGGATGAAGCCGTTGGTGCGCGGGCACGAAACCGATCTCGTCGACATCCCGGGCAGTTGGTATCTGGACGACCTGCCGCCGATGATGTTCATCAAGAGTTCTCCCAACAGCCACGGATTCGTCAATCCGCGGGATATCGAAGACCTTTGGATCCAGCAGTTCGACTGGGTCTATCGCGAATACGACTACGCCGTGTTCACTCTGACGATTCATCCGGACGTCTCGGGGCGTCCACAGGTGCTGATGATGCTGGAACGAGTGTTCGAGCATATCAGTCGGCATACCGGCGTTCGCTGGGTTACCTTCGATGAAATTGCAGAAGATTTCCTGCAGCGTTATCCGCGCGACGGGGTTGCGCGGCCAGTCACCCAGATGGCGGACTAGCGCTGTTCCGCAGCAGGAGAGATCGACATCATGTGCTCCTTGTGCGGTGTCTTGAGCGGTCGCGGCCACTGGACAGAGAGCCATGGTTCGCCGGACGCCTTCGTCAGCAGGCATGATCAGGTGACCCGGCGCCGCGAACGACAGGAGCGTACGCGCCTCGCCAACCGTATCTTGCAGCACTACGGACTGAAGCTGTCGGACTTTGGCGGCGCCTCCTACGTGCTGTCCGGTCATACCGGGCGATCCAGGATTGTCGGCAATATCTCGGAGGTCTGGATGGCCGCAGAAGATCTGACAGGCAAGGAGTGCGATCCGCTGGATCCGGCACTTGTCTCGTCCTTGTCCGGCCGATGACTGCCTACGATACACTGATCCCGGTCAACGTCGTTACCGGTTTCCTGGGCAGCGGGAAGACTACCTTGCTGGCGCAGCTGCTGAAATCGCCAGACCTTCGGGATACTGCTGTCCTGATCAACGAGTTTGGCGAGGTTGGCCTCGACCATCATCTGATCGGGCATGCGCGGGAGAGCATCCTCCTGATGGAGAATGGTTGCCTGTGCTGCGCAATTCGCGGCGATCTGCAGGGTGCGCTGCAGGATTTGTTTTCCCGACGGGAGCGCGGCGAAATCCCGGCGTTCCGCCGTCTGGTGATCGAAACCTCCGGCCTCGCCGACCCGACCCCGATCGCCTACACCGTTCTCGCCGACCCGATTCTCCAGCACCATTTCCGGCTCGGCAATGTCATCACCGTCGTCGACGCCGTCAATGGCGCGGCGCAGCTTGAGAATCACCCCGAATCGGTGAAGCAGGCCGCCATCGCCGATCGTCTGGCGATCTCCAAGTCGGCCATGGCCGCCGACCGTGAAATCGCGGCTCTCCACGCCTCGTTGCGTCGCCTCAACACCGCGGCGCCGATTGTCGACCTGGACGCCGGGCGTCAGGACCGGGACACGCTGCTGACCGGTGACCTGTACGACCGGGCCGGGAAGCAGAGGGAGATTGCCGGCTGGATGGCCGGCGTCGCCGAAACCGGGTCATCGCCGCATCGCCACGACCACAGTCACGGCGTGACATCCTTCTGCCTGTGGTTCGACGGCCCCATGGACTGGACCGCCTTCGGCATCTGGATGAGCATGCTGCTGAATCGGCACGGCGACCGCATCCTGCGGATCAAGGGCATGCTCAATGTGGCCGGCGTTGCCGACCCCGTGCTGATCAACGGCGTCCAGCACATCGTTCATCCGCCAACCCACATGACCGGCTGGCCCGACGACGATCGCCGATCACGCATAATCTTTGTCGTTCAGCGGATGGAGCAGGCCAGGATCGAGGCATCGCTGACCGCCTTTCGGCGCCTGACGGACACAACGGAAGGCGGCGCGGCGGCTGCAACGGGCTGACGACGGTCAACCGGCGTCCGGCCCGCGGCGCGGCGGCGTCCGGCCCGGACGACGTCCCAGGCGGAACGCCCGAACCATCCTGTGCAGCAGATAGAAACCGATCGCCAGGACCACCAGGATGATCATGGCCAGCAGCTTGCGGCCAAAGATCGGGTCCAGGATCGCGCCTTCGTCGATCAGGTGCCCGCTCAGCATCTCGATGACCTGCAGGATGCCCCCTGCGCACAGGATCAGCGCCACCAGCAGCGCCACCTGCAGCGTGTCAAAGACCAGCCCTTCGGCATCCAGGTCGCTGACGCGCTGGAAGAAGTGTTGCCTGAACGATTGCCAATGCGCAATCACGTAGGCCGTCACGCCCACGAAGGCTGCGAACCAGAAGACGATGGTCGACGACGCAAGCCCTCGCAGGCTGTCGCTTATCAGTTTCTCGAAGGGCGGATAGAAATAGACAAAGACGCCCAGAATGATGAGACCGACGATGATGATCCAGTATTTCAGGGAACCAACGCCCTGGGAGTTTTGCGCCATGGTGTGACCGGGTTTCGGTTGCTGAAGCGACAACACTAGAGCATACAAGCTTCAGGAAAAAAAGTACCGACGCCGAGTGTTCGGCGAATGATGCAATTTGCGGTGCGTCGGTTGACGAGCGTTGTCGGCATGGGAAATATCCGGCCGCGCGTTGAGCTTGAGGATGGAGTGGCGGCAGATCGAATGACCGGCCAATTGGGTATTGATACTGGAGCGACCTTCACGGACCTGCTGCTCATTGACGAGACCGGCACGCCGCAGCCCCTGAAATCGCTGAATCGCGATGGCGATCCGGTTGCCGGCATCGCTGACGGCATCCGCCGGATTTCCTCCGATGCCGGCATTGCTCCCGGCGACATCGATGCCGTTGTCCACGCGGCGCCGGCCCCGATCACCGGACCGGCTCCTTTTGTCGGCCTCTTGGTTACCGCCGGGTTCGAGCATGTTCTCCGCCTGGCGCGAGGGCAACGCGGCGCCGCTGCCGACGGGTGGGTGGTGGCGACGCTCGGCGTGCCGGAACGCGTCGGTGCCGACGGACAGATTCGGCAGCCTGTCGACGAAAACCGGGCATCGATGGCGATCCGGTCGCTGCTCGACAGCGGCGCGACGACGATTGCGGTGTCCCTGCTTAACGCCACGGCCAATCCGGAACACGAGCGCAGTCTGCGAAGGCTCGTCAAGGGTATCGCCGACACTCTCCCCGTTACGCTGTCCAGTGACGTTGTTTCGGAAGCGGCGGAATACGAGCGGACGGTAGCTGCGGTTCTCGACGCGGCGCACCGGCCGGTCCTTGTGGAGTATTTCGATGCTCTTGCCAAGGCCTTCCACGGGATGGATCTGTCCACGGGCATTCGCGTTGCGCGGTCGGATGGCGGCTCCATGACCGTGGCGCATGCCGCCGAACGCCCTGTCGAGGCGCTGAACGCCGGATTTGCTGCCGGCGTTGCGGCCGCCGCCGCTGTCGCGGCGCGCGCCGGCTGCCGCGATGCCCTGGCGCTCGATATGGGCGGCGCCGGATCCGCCATCGGCGCCATCGTGGACGGCGCCGCGGCAATCACGCGCAAGACCGATGTTGGCGGCGTCAACCTGACGCTGCCGTCCGTCGATACGATGGCGACGGCTGTCGGAGGCAGCGCCTTGGTGCGCGTGACCGGCCACGGCGCCATCCGAATCGGGCCTGAGCGGGCCGCCGGCGGCCCCGCCAGCTTCGGCGGCGCGGCGCCGACCCTGACAGATGCCAACGTTGTCCTGGGTCTGATCCCGGCGAGCAGTGACGCCAACAGCCCGAATCTGGCTGCTGCGGAGGACTCCATCGGTCAGATAGCGGGCGATCTGGGGGTGACCCTTCACCGGGCGGCACAAGGCATTCGTGACGTGGCGAACGAGAAGCTCTACGGCGCCCTGCGCCAGACGGCGGTGACGCATGGCCTGGATGTTGTCGGGTTGCCGATCATTGCTTATGGCGGAGCTGGTCCGCTGCACGGCAATGCGCTGGGCGCACTGTGCGCCAGCGCCTCGGTCATCATCCCGGCAATGCCCGCGATGATGACGGTTCGGGGATTTCTGGAAAGCCGTGCCCGGCGGGAATTCGGGCGCAGTTGCCGTACCCTGGTGGATGACATCAAGGCGGTCTCGATGATCGATCTGGTCGACACACTGGCGACGGAGGCCGCTCAGTGGCTCGAAGAGGAGGATGTCGGCGAGACCGACCGCCATGTCGTCTTCCAGGCCGACCTGCGCTATCGCGGCCGGGGAAAGGACATCACTCTCGACTTCCGGCCCGATGATCTGCCGAACTGGGGCATGAAGGAACTTGCGGACCGGTTCGAGACTGCGTTTGAATCAGCGCATGGAGTCCGGCTGGATCGACCGGTGGAGATGGTGCGGGTGCGGGCTGTTGCCACAGACCGCGACCGGCTTATCCGAAACGGCGCCGGCGCGCCGCAGCGACCGGGTGGAGGCGATCCGTCTGCCGCCCGCGTCGGCGAGCAACGGGTTTTTCTGGATGATGGCTTCCGGAACGTCATGGTCTATCGTGCGGCCCTGCTGAAGGTCGGCGATGTCGTGCGCGGCCCCGCACTCGTGACGTCCGAAGGGTCAACGGCGGTTGTTCACGGGGACCATGATGCGACCGTGGATGCAGCCGGCTCTCTCATCCTGAAGCCCGACGAAGCAAGGCGGCGTCCATGAGCGATACCCGTGCTTCCCCGTCTGCTCTCGATGATCTGCTGCAATCCAGTCGCGATCAGTTTGAACGTGCCTTTGAAGATCGGTTGCGCGAGGCGAACGCCGCTGGTTTGCGCGGTCGCTCGGAACCACTCATCGACAACCCGCCATCGCCTGCCAAGTCTGCGCAACCGGATGACCCTGATGTCGACGCGGTACTGAATAAACGCTTCGGCAACAATTGGTCTGCCGAACTGGTGGAAACCAAGATCACCGGCGGTCAGCTGTCAGCCCTTTATCGCCTGACGGTCGACGACCGGTCGGTGCTGGAATTTGGCGACGCGCTCCTCCGCGATGGCGAGCAGGCCGCGCTGGCTGCGGCGCGTCAGAAGGCCCTGACCAAGGCGGCCGATGCCTTGGCACATGGCGCGCGTCCGTCAAGGACCGCGCGGTCATCAACCGTTTCGGCGCCATCGCCGGAGCCTGTGGCGCGGACCGGATCGAACGCCGCATCAACGTGGGATTCACTGGCGCTGGATCGTGTCGAAGCAGCCTGGCGCCAGATCCGGAAAGAGGCCGGCCTTGTGCTCGCACGGACGGCCGTCGCCGAATCGGTGCGCCGGAAGGCCGGCAACGCCCTGTCGATCACCGACAGCCGTGGCGCCGTCCTCGTCGGAGGGCATTCCCCTGCCGTCGAAACCCTTGTTCGCAGGCAGGATGCCCGGCCCCGCCCGAGCGATGTGTATTTGGTCAGCGATCCCTATGGAGGAGGAACGCCTGGATACTGGACAGTCATTGCGCCGATCTTCGGCAACGGGCCGCAGGGCGATCTGGTCGGGTTCTGCGCCGCGTCTGCGCCGATGGCGGATAGCGGCGGCCAGACGCCGGGCAGCGCCCCTGTCACGGCCGATTCCGTTTTTGCCGAGGGCCTGCGGATTCCACTGGTACGGATTTGCGAGGGTGGCGTTGCCGACGAGAATGCACTGGCCGTGATCCTGAAGAACATGCGCCATCCAGACGTCAGCCAGGCCGACCTGCGGGCATTGACGGCGGCGGTGCAGACCGGCGCTCACGGGGTTGCCGACCTGTGTGCCCGCTTCGGTATCGACGGTTATCGCCGGGCTTGCGCCGCAACCATGGAGCGCACCAATCGGGCGGTCCGCAAGCTGATCGCCGCGCGCATTCCGAAGGAGCCGAAGTCTTTCGAGGATGTTGTTGACGACGACGGTTGCGGCAACGGCCCGTTCACACTGAAAATTGCCATCTGGCGCGAAGGGAGCCGGGCGTTCGTCGACTGGACTGGCACATCCGCACAAGCCCCCGGTCCGATCAATCTCAATCTGGACAATGTCGGCCTGGCGCTTCTGGTCGGCGGCTTGCTGATCAAGGCGTGCGGTCCAGAGATCGCCGTCAATCACGGGTTGACCGACTTGTTCAGGGTGACTGTACCTGATGGCAGCCTTCTGCGTCCGACCTTTCCCGCCCCGCAGGCCGGTCAGGTCCACACGCTGGCAAGGGTGCATGACGTCCTGAATGGGGTGATCGGACAGTTTGCGACGGACATTCAGACAGCTGCCGGATACGGCTCCGGCCCGAATGTCAGATATATGGGAAAAGACACCCGTGGCCGATCGTTCCACATGGCTGACCGGGTGTTTGGCGGGGCACCCGCCTGGGCTGGGGGCGATGGGGCGGATGGCCGGTCGCTTTCCGCTGATGCCAGGAGCCGACCGACGGAGCAGGTGGAACTGGATGCACCGGTGGTGGTCGAGAAGGTGATGGCGGTTCCGGACAGTGGCGGCGCCGGCGCGCACCGGGGTGGCAGCGGTGTCGAGAAGACCTACTGTTTCCAGGTGCCTGGCTTGGTGAATTGGCGGGATGACCGCGACAAATCACGGCCTTGGGGCGTGGCTGGTGGCGATGCAGGACAATCGTCAGCCAAGATCGTGGCTCGTGCGGACGGAACCCGCGAAGTCATGCCGTCCAAGGCAGACAATGTTCTGGTGGCACCGGGCGACCGGCTGATCTTCCGGACAGCCGGGGGCGGCGGGTGGGGCCACCCGCTGGATCGCGCTGCCGACGCCGTGCGAAATGACGTGCATCGCGGTCTCGTCTCGACGGCGGCGGCAAGGGATCAGTATGGCGTGGTTTTGACGGGACTGCCGGAAACTTGTCAGATAGACAGGAAGGCGACCCAGGATCTGCGGGAAACGCTGAGGCGGTCCCGCGGTGCCGAAGGCCGGAACCAGACATGACAAGCGCCCGAAAAACCGGGATATTGATCGCAGGGCCGGCGGCGGTTCGGTTCTTGCCGGCGGTGCAATTGGGGAGGAGTTGGGTCCATGATTGAGAGCATTATCGTCGGAATTGTGCTGGCGATCATTATCATTGCGATCGTCTACATCCTGTCGATCTGGGTGTACAAGCGCGCGCCCTCCAACATGGGATTTGTCCGAACCGGTTTCCTGGGCACCAAGGTATGCCTGGGACGCGGCGCCGTTGTCTTGCCGGTCTTTCACGAAGTGACCTGGGTCTCCCTGGAAACGATAAAGCTGATCGTCGCCCGTTCCCGCGACCAGGCCGTGCTGACCCACGACAACGTCCGAATCGACGTCTCCGCCGAACTCTATACGCATGTCGGCCGTACCGAGCAGGAACTGCTCACCGCCGGTCGCAGTCTGGGCGAAAAAACCTTTGATCCCGAAAAGGTCCGCAACCTGCTGGAGGCCAAGGTCGTCGGCGCGCTGCGCAGCTATGCCGCCACGAAATCGCTGAAGGAACTCCACGAAAACCGCGAAATACTGGCCGAAGCCATCAAGTCGAATGTCACCGAGAGCTTCAGCGCCAACGGCCTGACCCTGGAAGAAGTGACGATTGCGACGCTGGAGCAGACTGGAAAGGAGCATTTCAAGACCGACAATGTATTCGACGCTGAAGGCTTGAAGATCATCACCGAGATCACCAGTGACGCAAAGCGCAAGGTCCACGATACCGAAAAGCGAACAACCGTTGCCATCCGCCAGAAGGACCTCGATACCCAGCTGGAACTTCTGGAAATCGAACGCCAGGAAGCCACGGCACGAGCCAATCAGGACAAGGCGATATCGAACGAACAAGCCTTGCAGATGCGCGAGAAACAGGTCTTCATACTGAACCAGCGCAAGGCTGTGGAAGAACAGGAGATTTCCAACGATGTCGAACTGGAAAAGTTGCGCACCGACCGCGAACTGGCAGTAACGCAAGAAGCCGAGAAGCGCGAAGCCTCCGAAATCCAGAAAGCCCTCAAGATCGAGCAGGAGCGCCGGGACAAGGAAATCGCGATCATTGCCAAGGCCAAGGAAGAGGAACTGGCAGAGATTGATCGGACGCTGGCGCGCGAACGGGCCGAAAAGGACAAGCAGATCGCTCTGGTGGAGAAGGAGGTCGAGCGCCAGAAAGCCGACATCGGTCAGGCCACGGCCGTCTCCGCTGAGGAAGAGATGGCTCGGATCGCACGCCACAAGGCAGCGGAGAACGCCGCGCTGGAGACCCGCAAGCTCAGTCTGGCGACCAAGCTGAGCCTGCTCGATCTCGACAAGGAGGAGGAATTTGCCGCCGCCGCGCAGGAGCGCGAGATATCGAACGAGAAGGCGAAGGCGATGAGCGAAACCCAGCGCTTCATCATCGAGCAGCGCTGGTCGGTGCAACAGGAGGAACTGGAAAAGGCGCAAGCCCTTGAATCCGCCCAGATCGAGAAAGATGTGGCGATCATCGAGGAAGGCACCAGGAAGGAAGCTGCTGAAATCAAGCGAGCCTTGGCGATCGAGGTCGAGGAGCGGGTCCGCGAGATTGCGCTGATCGGGAAGGAGCAGGAGCGCGAGATCGCGGATATCCGCCGCTTCCAGGCACGTGAGCAGGAAGAGCGGGATCGCGAGATCGCCCTGCAGCAGAAGACGAGAGAACTGGAGGCCGCCGAAGCCGAGCGTCTGGCGATCACTGCCGACAAGGTTCGCGCGTCCCATGCGGCCAATGCCGCCGGCATCCTGGCAGACGCTCAGCGCGAGAAAGAAGTGCGCCGGATCGAAGCCGAGAAGCAGGCCGAGGCCGAGCGGATTGCCGAGCATGCCAAGGCCGAGATCGCCAGCATGCACATGCTGAGCCAGTCGGAGGCCCGTCAGAAGGCGGCCGAGAACGAAGCGGCGGCAACGCTTTCGCGCGCCGGCGCGCAGAGCGAGGCCCAGAAAATCTCGGCCGAGGGCATCGAAAAGGAGGCCGGTGCGCGGGGCCGGGCGGAAATGGCGGTAGAGGCCCTGCGTGTGCAGCGGGTCGAGGAGAAGCTCAAGGCCGAGGCTGCGGGGATGGAAGCCAAGGCCGACGCCCTCAAGAAGTACAACGAAGCGGCCATGTTCCTCGAACTGTCCAGACTGTTCATCGAGGCCGAGCGCGATGTCCACATCGACCAGGCCAAGGCCATGGGCAATGCCCTGGAAGGCGCGCACATCCGCATGTACGGCGGCGGCAGCGACGGCACGATGGATACCATTCGCGGGCTGTTCAATTCCGGTTTCGGCTTGGGAGAGGCCATGGAGGGCCTGGCTCATTCAATGCCGGAAGGCTTGCGTGATCGGTTCAACGCCAATGGCTTGCGCGGCCTCTTCGGGCGTCCGGCGGACAGCGGCCTGCTGTTGCAGACGCATTCGCAGCTCAAGGTTCTGGTGGACAAGGAGTTCGGCTCCGAGAAGGCGAAGGAAGCGCCGCTGGGCGATGCCATCAAGACGCTGGACCAGGCCGCCGGCAACGATCCGGCCCGACAGCGCGCGGTTGGCGTGCTGAAGGATCTGGCCGCGCGGGGCGGCTTCGAGGATGTGCCGTTCGCCGCCATCTGGTCATTGCTGTCTGCCTTGACGGAGAAGTCGGACTAGCCGGACCGGCAACTGCATCGGGCTTGTGCGATGACCGATCATGATGTGGTTCTTCAAGCTGTAGACAAGACCTATCCCGGCGGTGTTCGGGCGGTGATTGACTTCAACTGCGAGATCAGGCGCGGCGAATTTGTGGCCATGCTGGGTCCCTCCGGCTGTGGGAAGACCACGACGCTGAGGATGATCGGCGGCCTGGAGGAAGTGACAAAGGGCAAGATCTATATCGCCGGCAAGGACGTGACGGACCTGCCGCCGTCCCAGCGCAACACGTCGATGATGTTCCAGAGCTTTGCGCTCTTTCCGCACCGCAACGTTCAGCAGAACGTCGAATTCAGCCTGAAGATGCAAGGCATCCCCAGGGAGGAGCGCTTCAAGCGCGCCCAGCAGATGGTGGAGATGGTCGGCCTTGGTCCGCTGGCCGACCGGAAGCCCCATGATCTTTCCGGTGGGCAGCAGCAGCGCGTGGCCCTCGCGCGGGCCCTGATCAGCGAGCCGACAGTGCTTCTGCTTGATGAGCCTCTGGGCGCACTGGACTATAACCTGCGTCAATCGATGATCTACGAACTGAAGAAGATCCAGCGGGACACGGGCATCACCTTCGTCATGGTCACCCATTCGCAGGAAGAGGCGATGTCGATGGCCGACAAGGTCATCGTGATGAGTGACGCCCTTATCCAGCAGACTGGCACATCGCGTGAAATCTACGAGGCACCGCGCACCAGTTTCGTCGCTTCCTTCATCGGGAACAACAATCTGTTCAAGGGCGTCGTTCGTTCGCGAACCGGCTCCATCGTGCTTGTCGAGGCCTTCGGAAAAATGTTCTACGTACGCACACCGGATTACATTTCAACCGTTCATGTCGACCGTGAAGCGTATTTCTCGGTCCGCTCAGATCTCATGCACACAGGCGAGCGTCCTGACATGGCGAACCGGATTGAAGGCAGGTATGTCACCACGGAATTCAAGGGCTCTCTGGAAACGGACATCTTCGAAATCGGGCCGGATTTCTATGTTTCGGTCGAGCAGCACCGGGGCGTATCGGGCCGCATGTATGAAGAGGGCGAGGACGAGGTTGTCTGTTGGCCTGCCGACGCTGGTGTTCTGCTCGAGCAGAATCCCTAGAAAAGACAAGGATATCTTGCCTTCTCGAGACGCCGTAAGTTTTATAAGACCTCTGCATTATGGGCATGATCTTGATATTGGGTTTTGCCTTGGGCATGCGGTCTGGTCCGCTGCCCTTTCAGCGGGCACAGCGGTTCTGTCTATTTGCCTTGTGCGATGGCTGGTGTTTGTGGGTTGCGGTTGATCTTGTTGGCGGCCTCGAGCAGGTTCTGCTCGATCGCGGCCATCGCCAGTTGGGCGTGGGTCCCGGCTAGGCCGAAGGATCGGGCGCAGTGCCGCCCGAATAGGCGCTTCATCGTGCCGAATCATGCCGCGGTTCGGAACCGGCGTTTCCCGGAGGGTCGCAGGGGTCTGCCCCATAAGCGTTAACTTGTTTTGATTTCTCTGATTGCCTGCCATCGTGTCCCGAGGTTTGTGTCTTGGGGAGATCAGGCATGAAGGAAGACTGGGGGTTGTTGATGGATTTCCTGCCGGAGGGCTGGGAAGGCATGGCGGCGGATTCGGGGGCGATGAAGGGCTTGCGCAAGGACAAGTCGGCGGAACATCTCCTCCGTGTCCTGTTGCTTCATCCGGGTTGCGGCCATTCCTTGTCGGAAACCGTCGTCCGTGCCCGGCAGAGCGGGCTGGCGGAACTGTCTGCGGTTGCCTTGATGAAGCGTCTTGTCAAGGCAGGACCGTGGTTGCGGGCCTTGTGTCAGGCGCTGTTTGCCGAGCAAGGTCTGTTGCGACATCCGTCTCGTCAATCCCTCGAAATGCGTCTGGTGGACGCGACGACGGTCAAGGAACCCGGAAAGACGGGTTCATCATGGAGGATCCACTACTCGGTTTGCGTGCCGTCCCTGCTCTGTGATCATTTCGTTCTGACGGAGACCGAAGGAACTGGCACCGGCGAGTCGTTCACACGGTTTCCTGTTGCGGCGGGGGACTGTCTGATTGGCGACCGGGGCTACTCGACCGCGAAGGGTATCGCTCATGTTGCCGATGCCGGCGGGTACGTTCTGGTGCGGGTGAACACCGGCTCGTTGCCTTTGAGGGCCTCCGACGGGCGCGGTTTCAATCTGTTGCAAAAAGTGCAGTGTCTTCAACACCCGCACTCTGTTTCCGCCTGGCCGGTGAGAACTGATCCGAAAAACGGGTCAGGGTCTGTCGAGGGACGAGTGTGTGCGATTCGCAAGTCGGATACGGCCATCGCCCTTGCGGAGAAGAAACTGCGGGACACTGCGGTGTCAAAAGGAAAGGCCTTGAAGCCTGAAACGCTGGAATTCGCCAGGCATGTGATCGTGTTCACGACCTTCCCGACATCAGAATTTCCTCCTGTTCAGGTTTTGCAATGGTATCGGATTCGATGGCAGGTCGAACTGGTCTTCAAGCGCTTCAAGTCGATCGCCCAACTCGGTCATCTTCCCAAGTACAATCCGGAGAGTGCGAAGGCCTGGCTTTACGGAAAACCTTTCGCCGCACTGTTGACCGAACGACTGATCCACCACGCGGTGGCCATCTCCCCCTGGGGATATGAATTTCGGCAGATGCAACACCCCGGGCCGGTGGCGGGAATTCCGATTCATGTTCCATCAGGTCTGTCGAACCCTTGACCCGCACATCCGCATGGCCGATGTGCTGGAAGATTGGTCATCTGTCGCACAGGGACTGGCCGAGCCTCATCGGAAGCGAAGACCGCAGATTGAACGATACGGATGGATGAGCACTGCGAGCGAAACGTCGCCTGAAACAAGTTAACGCTTATGGTAACCCTCGCCCCGGTCCGGTCCGCCTGCCTGCATCTCCTTCACCACCTCGAACGCCTGTGGCAGGCTCCCGGTCGTTGCAGCCTGCCGTGGCATCGGGGTGCTCCTGTCCGTGGCTGTTGCTTCACCACAGGGAGGACCCCGCTCTCCCTGACACATGACTCCTGACGTTGCCCCTTGATTCCCGTCGCCAGGTCAAGATGTGTCCGGTTCGGGTCGCCGCCGCGTTGTCCGATCCGGTGTCTCCATGAGGAGGTGCCGCGATGAACCGGACAAGGTGGCTGCAGGGACGCCGGATGAAGGCGTTCGAGGATGTGCCGGGAAGCCTTGAGACGAAGTGTCTTCCGGCCCCGGCGACACCGTGACGAGGAAGAGGGCTGGAGGGTCCGTTCGACCGCCGGCGGCCGCGCAAGCCCTGCATCGACATGATGCTGCATCAGGACGGGTCACGCCACGCGTGGCCGTCCGGTCAGGCGCCCCGTGACCCGATCGTGACCATGGACGACGCCACCAGCGAGATCCATTCGGCCTTCCGGGCCCTCGAGGACGTGTTCACGCGCCGGGGTCTGCACGGCGCGCCCTGGCCGGCACCACAACCGACGTTTCGCAATCCTGCCCGAACGCGAGGACCAGGCCTGCGTGCCGCCGTCCGGCCCGCTGTCGGGCCGATGGCAACCGGTCGAAACACTCGCCGGAAAGGCCGCTTGAACCGCTTCGACGCAACCGGACCCACCCCTGGGGACAAGAGAACAGAAACCGCAACCGAAGCGCACAACCGAGGGGCTGCCTGAACCAGACAGATCCACTTGCTGTCGACAGGGCGATCGGGGATCGGTGACGTAAGGATTGATGTGTCGGGGAGACGGTGTCCTCGCAGGGACTGGCAGGTGTATCGAGGTCTTCGAGTTCCGGGACAGGACGGGGCCGTCCCGGCAACTCCTTGATGCGTGCTGTAGTGATCGGGCGATATTCTTTCGCAGGCTGGAAGACGCCGCGGGCGCGGGCAGGAAGCTCGTGCTTGTGGGGGCGCTCAAGGCGTGTCTGGACAGCCAGTCACGACAAGGATTTTACGGCGCGTGTGTCGCCGTTCATCCCGATACCAAGCAACAATTCACCGACTGGACGGCATGCGGTGACGACATCAATCGGCTCTTCATGAAACTAGCGGGGCAGGTGGACGGCGAGTCAGGTCAGCGCCGCTTCGCCGGAAAGGAAATCGTTTGTCCGACCCGGCGCGATGAACTTGTCAAATGGCGCGCAGCCCAGGGTAGGATGCTGCTGCTTCACAGCGAGGAAGCCGGATTTCCGGACATACTGCAGAAGCTTCAGGCCGTGGCGTACGCGCAGGGCCATATGTATCCGACCGCTGTTGCACTTCAGGCGGTGGTTCCGGGGGCGCAGTCGCTGTCAGCGGACACCGTGACTAAGGTGCTGGCGAAATGGAGCGATGATCGGGACCGGGCGGTTCGGGAGCGAGTAGGTGGCCCGGACGAAGGGGATACGAATGGCTATGAGCGCACGTCTTCCGACAACGAAGGCGACAATGTCGGGCGCCGCATCGACCGGCTCGAACAGGACATGAAAAGTTTGCGATGGTCCGTCATTAAGCGGTTCCAGAAGTTGGATGAACCAGTGAAGTGGAGCAGATGGCTGTTGATTGGTAGTAACCTGATTGTGATCGCCTTGAGCATGGCGGCCGTTGTGATCGCTTTGGTGGCTATACCGTGATCCTCCCCTTGATGTTCGTTAATTCTTTTAAAAGATATCTGCATGATGCCTTGATTTTCCGTTGGTGTGCCGTGCCTGGGCATGCTGTCCGGTCCGCTGTCCCTTGAGCGGGCACGGCGGTTCTGTCGGCGGGGTCATGCGATGGCGGGTTGCGGGATATCCTGCTGGCGGCCTCGAGGAGGTTCTGCCCGATGGCCGCGATTGCCGTCAATGGTCGGATAGGCGATAGCGCAACCGTGAATGCCGTGGCGGAGCGACGGAGAAGCCGGCGCGGACCCACGCCGGAAATGCGGGCGCAAGGCCACCCGCTCCATGCCGAATGGTGCGACTTCACCGTCGAGGCCTGCTGATCGGAGACAGGAAAGCGGCTACCCTTCTGAATTGTCCGGTTCAGGTGCCGTGCCGATTGTCGGCTTCGGTTGATGGCCGCGTTCGCGCGTCGAGGCGGGTTGCGCGGCTTTGCGGTTTTTTTGATGGGTGTGTAGCGGCCAGGGCGTCTCGGACCGTGAAAGACCGCCCGTTCGCCATTCGGGTCCTGACCTTCGCATTGATGAAGCGATGGCGATATCGGTTCGCCGTGATCTGCGTGATCAGGTCCTCCTGCTACAGGTCATTCAGGATCTTGCGGGTCTCTTCAAGCGTAAGCTGCTCGCGCTGGCCATCATCCAGATAGGGCACACCGATACCATAAGCGCTCCAGCGGGCGGCGATCTTGCGTTCCAGGTCCGGATCGATGGTATTGACAGCGGGCCAGCGGTTGCCGTCCCAGTCCGGATTGGGCTGGTGTTCCCAGCTTCGCGTGGCGTCAATCAGTGTACGGGTCCACTTGCCTGTACCATGGCTTTGGGCGTCCCGGTCTTCGCGCAGGGTTGAAGGATCAAGAACGGAGCCGAAGGTAGGCCCGACCAGCCAGACGTCGCCTCGTCCGGCGTTTACCCGGAAACCATACGCCCATTCCAAGGCTTCCGGATTGCGTATATCGATGTCTTCTTCGACGACCATCACGTTCTTGAAAAACCATTGGCCGACACTGGTGCCCCACAGAGCCATGCCAATCTGCTGTGCGTGGCCGCGATATTGCTTGCGCACCTGCGCCACGATGTTGGTACCGGTGACGACCGGCGGCATCCAGACATCGGTAATGCCACCGACACCGGCGTCTTCCAGCAGGTTCCATGCAATGGCCGACCAGGAATAGGCACAGAGCAGCGAATCCTCCGAAGGGAAGCCTGGCCGGGCGCCTTCAAGTGCTCCTCGCATGATCGGATCGTGCCGATGGGTGATGCAGGATACATCGACTACTGGTTTCCGAGACGGCTTGCCGCCCAAATAGCCGGGATAGTCGGCGAACGGACCCTCCGTCTCCCAAGTTGCCGGATCAGGATCGATCCAGCCCTCCACCACAATTTCGGCGGTTGCCGGTACCTGTAGCGGGATCGTCTCGCAATCGATCAATTCGACCGGCCTGCCCAGGATGGCACCCATCATGTCCCATTCGCAGACATGCTTGGGAAAGGGCGAGCCGGCGCAGAATGGCATGACATCGTGCCAGCCATAAGCGATGGCGACGGGCATGCGGCCCTTGGAGTCACGGCATTTCAGAAAATGCGCCCCCCAGCCCTGGGTCGGAATCAGCAACTTGCCTATCTTGTTGGCAGACAGAACCTGACCTCGGTAAAGGCCGACGTTGGGCCTGTCCGTTTTCGGATCGTGAGTGATGACCCCGCAGAAGGTATCGATGAACTTGCCCCCGTCGCAGGCATGCCAGCGCGGCGCTGGAAACTGATTCAAGTCGATGGCTTCGCCGGTGAGGATGTTTTCCTTCACCGGGCCGTCGTCGACGGTCACGGGCTTGATCGGGTTGCAGTATGTATCCTTCAGATGGCGGACTATCACCTTGTCGGTGGTGTCGTCATCAAGGTCCAGCATCAGGCATATCTGCGCCTTGTTCGATATTCCGCACGTGACGAACTTTGTGCTGACTGTATCCTGGTAATCGCGGATATTGCTGAAGCAGAGGCCCGGTCCCTGCTGCGCGATATTGATTCGGGCGATGGCGCCGATTTCCTCATTCCAGTCGACAAGCGCATCAACCTGCCTCAGCTGATTGTTCGAAGCCAGCGTTTCAAGCCAGCTGCGCATCGATGGCGCATCCTCTCTCTGCTTACTCGAACCTTGCATTGCCACTGCCAGGCCAACGGTCGCCGAATCTGGATCAACGAGCTTGTTCATGACGGTCGCCTCCATGCTCCAGGGTATCCGACCATAGCATGATTTCAGGAGTGGGAGGATCAAGGCTCGTGCCCACGGAACCACCATTCCTGAGGGGCGCCAGAGGTGAACCGGTCATTTCAAGTCCGCTTCAGGCGGTCAAATTTTGGGAATGATCGTTTTCAGCATATCATGCCATGCCTTTTCCGTGTGATGCCCGGGTCACGATGCAACTTCATGAATGAAAGACCCGCGCGCCGCCGTTGGATGGCAAAGACGCGGTTCCGCAGGCAGGGCCTGGAATTCTGAAGTGCCGTCCCGGCCCGCATCCGCACTTTTCCCGGGACTATTTCGGCGGCATGCGTGTACCCGCATCCAGCCGGATGGTGTCACCGTTCAGCATCTGGTTCTCGCAGATGGCGATGCAAAGCTGGCCGTATTCCTCCGGCTGACCGAAACGGGTTCGTGGAAAGATCTGGGATGATTTCAGGTTTTCCTGAAAGTCCGGCGGCACCTGCGCCAGCAGCGGCGTTTCGATATAGCCCGGCGCAATGGTCATGACGCGGATACCGTGGCGACCCAACTCGCGCATCGCCGGCGTCATCAGGCCGACAACGCCGCCTTTGGACGCCGAATAGGCGGCCTGACCGACCTGTCCTTCGAAGGCAGCAACTGATGCGGTGTTAATGATCACGCCGCGTTCGCCACCGTCCAGCGGATCGGCCTTGGACATCACGGCAGCCGAGAGGCGCATGCAGTTGAACGTGCCGATCAAATTGACTTTGATGACCTTGGCGAAATCGTCCAGCGGCATCGGATCGCCGTTGCGGCCGACAATCGTCCTGGCAGGACCAATGCCTGCGCAGTTGATCAGCACTCGCGGCACGCCGACGGAAACGGATGTTTTCTGCATGGCGCCTTCGGCCTCGACGGCGTCGGATACATCGACCTGGATTGCCGCACCGTCGATTTCGTTCGCGACGCGCTGCGCGCCGTCCAGGTTCATATCCCAGATCGCAACCTTCATGCCCTTGCCTGCCAACACCTTGGCGGTGGCCTCGCCAATGCCCGAGCCGCCGCCGGTGACGATGGCGGAGTGTCCATTCAGATCCATTGCCTTCTCCCAACTTGAGTGGTGATTGTCGCCGAATTCACTGCAAGAGCCAACGGTTTTGCAGTAATCTCTACTAACCCAAATCGCCCCTGATATACCAAGGCGCAAATATCCATCCCTTTCGTCGGTTCCTGAAACTCAGCGCGCGTCCTGCTTCACCGCTTCCGCTGTTGGCGCATTCAGGGAGGACAGGCGCCACAATGCAAAGGCAAGCGTCATGGCCAGGATGATGGCCCCTGCGATATACGGTGCGTTTCGACCCGCTTCGGCAAACAGCAGGCCTGCCGATGCCGGGCCGATGATGCGAGCCAGGCTGGAAACGGATTGCAGCACGCCCATCACGGCTCCCTGTTGGTCTGCCGGCGAATTTCGCGAAACCAGGCTGGCGACCGCTGGGTCGATGAAACCGTATCCCATTGCGATCAGCGTGCCGTTCAGGAAGACCAGGAACAAGGTGTCCGATACAGCCACCAGCGCCATGCCCGCAGTGATGATCGTCAGCCCCAGATACAACATGCGTCTTTCGCCAATCGCGCGATTGACCGGCCCGATGAAGCAGCCCTGGACAAGCACAAGAACCAGGCCGATGTAGAAGAAGAACCAACCGGTTTGTCGCGCGCCCCAGCCTCGCGCTTCATGCACCCACAAGGCATAGGTTGCCTCAAGCCCTGCCATCGCGAGACCGGCCAGGCCGGAGACGACTATCGGCACCAGCATGACCGGAGTGGAAAGAGCAACACCGAAGCCCTGCAGCCGTGCCGTGAAGCCTTTTTCTTTCGCCATTGATTGCGGGCTTTCCGGCTCGTTCAGGAAGATCAGGCTGCCAATCATGCCGACGGCGCTGATCGCTGCGCCGATGAAGAAGGCAATCTGGCCCGGGTTGGCGGGGTCCGCGCCTGTAACAGCGCCGCCTATGGCGGGCCCGAAGACGAATCCGCCGCCAAATGAAGCGCCCAGCATGCCCATGGCGCGGGCCCGCTCCCGACCACTGGTCACGTCCGAAACGTAAGCATGAGCGACGGAGATATTGGCCCCCATCATGCCGCCCAGCGCGCGTGCAGCAAAGATCATCAGCAATGTCTCCGCGAACCCCAGCATTGTGAAGCTGATCACCGAGCCGAACATGCTGAGCGCCAGGACAGGTTTCCGCCCGATTCGGTCCGACAGCCAGCCCAGCGGAAAGGCGAAGATGAACTGGCAGATGGCAAAGACCGCCATGACAAGCGAAATTTCAAAGGCGTCGGCGCCGAAGGATTTGGTCCAGAACGGCAGTGACGGAATAATCACGCCGAACCCGACCATGTCGATAAACACGATCAGGCACAGAAGCCATATTCGCCCAAAGAGGGACTTTTCCGTCATGCGAGTGACAAAGAGTGGAGACAGCGGGCGATCAAGCGGAAAGCGCCGGAACGGTCAATTTGCGCCGTCGCAAGCGCTTTTCGACCGGGACGTCGCCGCGGTCGGGCGTGTCTGTGATGACAGGCTTGATGAACGAGGACGGGCGATTGTCCGATCATTGCGAAGTCAACGCGCCAGAACCAGGGCACCGAAACATGACCGAACAGAATCGGCAAATGTTTCTGGTGGAAAGACCCTGGGCGACTCTCGATCATCGTCACTGCGAAACCCGAACCGACGTTGCTCCGGCCGCGATGAACGGCCAGACGCAGGTGCGCACCCTGCTGTTGTCGCTGGACGTCGCCGACAGGGCCTGGATGCAGGGCGAGGCATATCGGAAAGCCATGAATGCCGGCGAAGTGACGGATGGCTGCGGCATCGGGGTGGCCATCCAGTCCAACGGCGACTGCTGGCGGTGGGTGATCTTGTGGGCCGGCAGGATTGTTCGGTGCACGAGGAAAGCCGTCTCAGGAGAATGCCGGCCGGACAGCCCTCGCAGAGCCACCTGATCTCGCAGTACGGCATTGCCGGAGAGACAGCCTGTCACGGCTTGATCCGGGTCGGTCGGCCGAAAGAAGGCGAGACGGTCCTGGTCTCGGCCGCGGCTGGCTCTGTGGGCGTGTCTGTTGGACAGGTCGCCAAGAACATCGGTTGCCGTGCTATCGGCATCGCCGGAGGCCCGGAGAAATGCATATGGGTAACCGACACGCCTGGCTTCGATGCCTGCATCGGTTGCACGAACGAGAGCGTGCACGGGAAGATTGTCGAACACGCCCGGGAAGGCGTCGGGACCTGTTTCGAGAATGTGGTCGGCGAAATTCTTGAGGCCGCGCTGTTCAAGATAGTCATGAATGGCCGCGTCGTCTGCTGTGGCACCATCAGCCAGCATGATGCCGACGACATGAACAGTCCTCGCAGCGTCCCGGGCGTGATCGTGTTCAAACGGTTGCGCGTGAAAGGGTTTGTCGTGACGGACTTCCCGGACAAGGACGCCGATGCCTTACAGTCTGAATCACAAGTCCTTGATATCATCATGTTTTTGTGAATCAATGACTTGGCCCTCGCGCGACCCTTCGCATCAGGAAGCGGCAGGCGGCGAGCTGTACCCAGGCCAGGGAACTCTCCAGGCTCCGCTCGAAGTCCCTGGCGAGCCGGCGGCATCGTCCCCTCCGGGCGAAGGTCCGCGCCACGACCCGGCGGCGGGAAATGACGATGAAACCCTTGGTTTCCTTCGGCTTTCTCACGATTTCCAGGAGGTCCGGAAGCGTGAGGTCCTTCAGCCGGTCGCGCAGCCTGTCACCCCGGTATCCGCCGTCGGCAAACACCTTCGAGACCCCCCGGGCCTTGCTCGGGAGGTCCGCGATCACCTCCGGTGCCCCGTCTCGATCCTGCACGTCGGCGGGGTGCACATGCACCACGATCGGGTTGCCTTCCATGTCCACCGCGATGTGCCGCTTCCGTCCCCTGATCTTCCTGCCGGCATCCTGTCCCGAAGGCCCGCCGCCTTCCGTCGTCTTCACCGATTGACTGTCGATGATCGCCGCCGTCGGCGCCACACCCCGGCCCGCCTGCGCCAGGGCGCGAAGCGCGTCCGGCCTCCGTTCCGGGGTCTCGTCATTCCGCCAGACGTCAAAACAGTTCTGGACCGTGGAAGACGGCGGATGACAGGGCGGAACGAGCCGCCACCGACATCCCGACGACAGCATGGACCGGATCGCATCGAACACCCGTCGAGGGTCCGTCGCCCGGGGCCGACCCGGCCGGCCCCGTGTCGGGACCGGCGGGGCAATCAGCGCCCGTTCCGCGTCCGTCGGATCGTCTTGCCCATCGTCATGCAGACGGCCATGCTGCGCTCGGGTGGCCTCGGTCCAAGCCATGGAATCCTCCATCGTCGGTGTCGAACATCCCGACAGGATACCACAGCACGAGGCCACCCGCGACTTCAGGAACAGACACTAACGTGACATGGGAAAGTGGTTGCAGGAGGGCAAGTTGATCGTCCATGAGGACATTCTGGAAGGCTTGGAAAACGCGCCATGTGGTCTGATTGGCCTGTTGAATGGAGACAAACGCTGCAAGCGCATGATTCGCGTCGCCCCGGATCCTGACTGAACCCAAGGCGCGAACCTGCGGCGATCAGTATACGTCATGCGCTGATCGGGCGTCCTATTTCTTGACCATGGCAGTGACGACGCGAACCCAGATCATGTTCCTGCTGCTGGCCAGCGGCGGCCTGCTGTTGGGGGCGCTTGGCTTCCAGTATCTCGGTGGGCTGACGCCTTGTCCTATGTGTCATGTGCAGCGCTGGACCCATATTGCGGTTGTCGTCGTTGCGGTCCTGGCGCTGATAGCTTTTCCGGGGCGATGGCACGGGCATGTTCTTCTGCTGATTGCGGCGGCGCTGGTGATCGCGGTCGGGGTCGCCGCCTATCATGCCGGCGTCGAATACCGATGGTGGGCCGCGCCGGGCGGGTGCAGCAGTGTCGGCAGTATCAATGCCTCCAGGATGAGCGCCGCCAGCTTGATGGACATGATCGATAATGCACCCGCCGCCCGCTGCGACGCCGTTCCCTGGTCGATGCTGGGAGTCTCCATGGCCGGATGGAACGCGATCCTGTCAGGCGGATCGGCGCTATTCGCCCTTGTCTGTGGCTTTCGGGCTTTTGGGAATGCCGGCCAATGAACGATCCGGACAAGAAATCCAGATATCGCCCGCTGCCGGGTGAACCGGTGGGCGAGAAGCTGGTCCACGAAATGATCCGCGTGAATCAGGCTGGCGAACTCGGCGCGGTGCGGATATATGCTGGCCAGCTGGCTGTGCTGGGCGATAGCGAGGACGGGCCTGTCCTCCGCGAAATGGCGGCAGGGGAGCAGAGGCACCTGGACAAATTCAACGACCTTGTCGTCCACCGCGGCGTGCGGCCGACCCTGATGAGTCCTGTCTGGCATGTGTGTGGCTTTGCTTTGGGCGCTGTAACGGCCTTGATGGGTCGAGAGGCCGCGATGGCCTGTACCGTCGCCATCGAAGAAGTGATAGACCAGCATTATGCCGAGCAGGCCGCAACGCTGGATGATGACGAGGCAGACCTGAAGCAGACGATCGAGGAGTTCCGTGCCGACGAACTGGAACACCGGAACATCGCCTTGGCGCATGACGTCGAGGCCGCACCTGCCTATCCGTTGCTCATGCGCGCGGTAAAGGACATTTCCCTTACGGCGATCTGGATTTCGAAGCGAATATAGCAGCAAGACCGCCTTTCCGAGTGATCAAGGGATCGGCCCGGAGATTCAGGCAGGCCTGCCATACCACACGCCCCGTCAGGGTTTGCATTTGGCAGGTTTGTCCCCACGACCGTTCTGCTGTCGGCAGGGCTTTCGCCGGTCGATACTTCAGCCATCATCCTGGCGGCACGATCGGAGCGCCCGAACGAATCCGCGATCCAGACCGCCGTATCCGGATTGCAACCCGTGCATGATGCAAGGCCGGTTGTCGGAGTGGCTGATGGCCGGCGCGGCAACGACGGCCGTGGCCTCGTTCGTTACCGGTAAGTGCAAAACGTCCTGGCTTGTAGTCGTGAGGGCCTTCGGCTGGTCGCCGACCGCCGTCCGTCGGCCGACAAGTGATGGACTGGAAGACGATATAGGTGTCACGCGTTTCAACTGGGCGTTTTCGTGAAGCTGTCACAATAGATTCGGTATCGGCTGTCTTGCATAATTCTCGCTGAACAATGACAAGGTTCTCTGATCCTACCTGTCAGGCAACTCGTCTTTGGTTACCTCTTTCCGATCCGCCTCCGGCGCAGAACCGATATCTCATGGCCGCGTACTGAAGCTCGCGGCGCCGATCATCCTCGCGAATATCGGCCAGCCGCTGCTTGGCGCCGTCGATACCGCTGTTGTGGGACATCTGCCATCACCGGCCTTTATCGGCGGCGTTGCAATCGGAGCGCTGATCTTCAGCTTTCTGTATTGGAGTTTCGGCTTCCTGCGAATGGCGACGACAGGTTTTGTCGCCCAGGCTCGTGGCGCAAGCGACCATCAGGAGATCCGGGACATCGCGCTGCGCGCAGCCATCCTCGCGTTTGTCCTTGGTCTGGCGGCAGTGGCCCTGCAGGTTCCGGCGCGGATCATTGCTTTCTGGGCCGTCGAGGCACCGCCGCGGGTGGAAGCGCTGGCCGGCGCCTATTTCGACATCCGGGTCTGGGGTGCCCCCGCGACATTGCTGATCTATGTTGGCATCGGCTGGATGATTGCCATGGAACGTGCAGTGTCTGTCATGGCGCTGACGCTGTCCATGAACGGGCTCAATATCGTCCTCGACCTGCTGTTTGTCCCAGTGCTGGGCTGGGGTATCGAGGGCGTGGCCTGGGCGACCCTGATCGCCGAAGTGACGGCTGCGATCGTCGGTCTGGCGATGATTGTCATGATGCACCGGCCTCTCGGCGGCCGATGGCGTCTGCGCGGACTTTTGTCCGACCGGGAAAAAGTTCTGGGACTTGTCAAGGCGAACGGGGACATCTTCGTGCGAACGTTGTGCCTGATCTTTGCCTTTGCCTGGTTCACCGCCCAAGGCGCACGCCTGGGCGAAACGCTTCTGGCAGTAAATGCCGTTCTTTTTCACTTCATTCTGTTTACAGGGCACGCGCTGGACGGCTTTGCATTTGCTGCAGAAGCCTTGGTCGGAGGGGCGATCGGCAAGGCTGATCGCGCCCGATATCGCGTCGCCATCCGGATGACTACCATATGGGCCGGCATTGTGGCGTCAGCCTTCGCCGTGGTCTATCTGGTTGCAGGCGGACTGGTGATCGAGACGCTGACGGACCTTGAAGAAGTACGAGCATCTGCACGGCGGTACCAGCCTTGGGCGAGCCTGATTCCGTTGGCCGCGGTGTGGAGCTACCAGCTGGACGGCATTTATATCGGTGCGACCCGCACTCGCGAGATGCGCAACGGGATGATCAGCGCACTGGTTGCTTATCTGGTCGCGGGACATCTCCTGCTTCACCTGTTGGGGAACAATGGATTGTGGTTGGCGCTTTACGTGTTTTTTCTCATGCGGGCACTGACGCTCTATGTATGGCTGCCCCGGATTGATGCGTCGATCGGAGCGGCAACCTTGAAATCGCCATAATCTGCCGCATCTTTGTGCAGAGGACGGTGATGAGTCGTGACCCTGCGGTTCTGAACGGTCTGCGGCGTTCCGGTACCCATGCGCCCGCTCGGCCGACAGGAATACGAAGCCGCCCCAGCGGGTTTTCCGTATATTGATGTTTACCACGCGTTGGACCGAATGATCGAAGTTCAGTCGCTTACCAAGGAATTTGGCTCGATCCGGGCGGTGAACGGCATTTCGTTCTCCGTCGCCAAGGGGGAGGTTCTTGGCTTCCTCGGCCCGAATGGCGCCGGAAAATCGACCACCATGAAGATGATCACCGGATTCCTGACACCTACTTCGGGAAGCGCGATCATTTGTGGCCACGATATTCAAAAAGAGCCGATCGCCGCCAAGCAGCGGATAGGTTACCTGCCGGAAGGCGCCCCGCTTTATCCTGACATGACGGCGCGCGGATTCCTGAATTTCGTCGGGGCAAGCCGGGGATTGGACGGCGCCGATCGCGCGAAGGCCATCGACCGGGTGGTCGAGATGGCGCAATTGGATCAGGTGCTGGATCAGCCGATCGAAACTCTTTCAAAGGGTTTCACTCGCCGGGTCGGTCTGGCCCAAGCGCTGTTGCACGATCCCGATGTCCTGATTCTGGACGAACCCACTGACGGTCTGGACCCCAATCAGAAGCATCAGGTGCGTCAAGTGATCAACGACATGGCGACCGTCAAGTCTACCGTGATCTCGACTCATATCTTGGAAGAGGTCCACGCCGTCTGCAGTCGGGCAATGATCATTGCCCGGGGGCAACTGTTGGCCGATGGCACCCCGACCGAACTAGAATCGCGATCCCGTTATCATAACACGGTTACCATCCGAACTCTCATCATGCCTCCCGCGCCGGAGCGCACGGGCCTCGGCCAGCTGGATGGCGTGTCGGAAGTGGAAGAAGGCGGCACGCCGGGCGCGCCGGAATTCCGGGTGCGGCCCCGGGATGGGGCTGTGATCCTGCCGGCAATCAGCGCCTATGTGACAGAAAATCGCTGGGAAGTGGATGAGGTGCGCCTCGAAAAGGGGCAGCTTGACGATGTCTTCCGGCAACTGACAACCAGCGACAGTCCAGCGGCTACCGTTGTGGAGAAGGCCGCCTGAATGTCTGCGACCAGAAATATCGGTACGGTCTTCAGGCGGGAATTCTCCGGCTACTTCGCGACGCCCGTTGCCTATGTCTTCCTGATCGTCTTTTTGGCGCTGGCCGGCGCGATGACCTTCTTCATCGGCAATTTCTTCCAACGCAATCAAGCTGATCTGGATAGTTTCTTTGTCTTTCATCCTTGGGTTTATCTGTTCCTGATGCCGGCCCTCGCGATGCGCCTTTGGGCCGAAGAGCGGAAGAGCGGCACCGTGGAATTGTTGTTCACGCTACCGATTGCAACCTGGCACGCCGTGGTTGGCAAATTCCTTGCCGCCTGGTCCTTCGCCGGCATCGCGCTGGTGCTGACCTTTCCGATCTGGATCACTGTCAGTAATCTCGGAAACCCCGATCACGGCCCGATCATCGCTGGCTACATCGGGAGTTTTCTGATGGCTGGCGGCTATCTGGCGATCGGCTCCTGCCTGTCGGCGGCAACCAAGAGCCAGGTCATTGCTTTCGTTCTGGCTGCCATCGTCTGTTTTGTCTTTTCGATGGCCGGATCGGAAGTCGTGCTGGGGCTGATCCGGGATGCACTGCCCCAGAGTCTTGTCGATCTGGTGGCTTCGTTCAGCTTCCTGAATCATTTCGCCGAAATGCGCAAAGGCATTATCGACCTGCGCAACCTCGTCTACTTCCTGTCTGTCATCGGCGTGTTCCTCTTCGCGACCACGCTGGTCCTTGACCTCAAAAAAGGGCAATAGGCCGATGAAGTTTCTGGGTGACAGACGCAAACTGGTCGGTGCGACGCTCATCGTTGCGTTCGTGCTGCTGTTTGCGCTGAACGCCTTTGTAGACAACGTCGCCCGCAACCTGTCGGTCGACTTGACCAGGGACAAGGAGTTCACCCTGTCGGACGGCACGCGGCAGGTCTTGAAATCGCTGGAAGAGCCGGTGACCTTGCGATTGTTCATATCGCCGTCGCTGATCACGCAAATTCCCAGCTATGCGGCAGCGGCGTCGCGCGTGCGCAACCTGCTGGACCGGTACGTTTTGCTGTCGAACGGCAAGATTCGTCTGGAGGTGTATCGACCGGAGCCTTTTTCGGTCGACGAGGACAAGGCTACTGCATATGGCCTCGAAGGCGTGCCAATCGATCAGCAAGGTGAACAGGTGTATTTCGGCTTGGCTGGCGCCAACACGGTTGACGCGGAGGAAAAGATTGCGTTCTTCCATCCGTCGCGCCAGCGCTTCATCGAATATGATATCACCCGGCTGGTTCACAGTCTCGGCGCAAAGAAGAAGGTCGTTGGCGTCATCGCAGGCCTCCCGATCCAGGGTACGTTCAGCATGCGCGGCGGCATGCGCCCAGCTTGGCCCATCATGGGCGAGGTCGAAAAACTGTTCGAGGTGAAGTCGATCGGCGCCCGTGCGGAAAGTATTCCTGATGATGTCGACGTGTTGATGATTGCGCATCCGCAGCAGTTGTCGGACAAGATGCTGTACGCGATCGACCAGCATGTAATGAAAGGCGGCAGGGCGTTGATCATGGTGGACCCGGTGCCGGAAACTGCGCCGCGCCGCCGGACCTTCATGGGCGCCGGCCCAGTTCCGTCCGGTTCCGATCTTCCCGGGCTGCTGAAAGCATGGGGTGTAAAGTACGATGTCGGTTCGGTGGCGACGGACGCCGAACGGTACGTTCAGGTACCTTATCGATATCAGGACCGAGTCATGTATGCTCCGCACATTGCCTACATACAGGTGCGCGGCTCGGACCTGAACCTGGAGGATCCGGTGACCGCCGAGATCGAGACCCTGATCTTCGGCATTCCCGGATACTTCGAAAAGATCGGGGACGCTGAAACCACGATCACGCCGCTGGTGACGACCAGTCCGGCGGCCATGGTGCGCAAGGCTCAGGATTATCGGCAGGAGCCTGACCTTCTGAGCATCTATCGGAGCTATGTGCCGGGCGATAACAAGAGGTGGCTGGCTGTCCGCGTGACAGGAAAGGCAAAAAGTGCCTTCCCGAAAGGTCGACCCGCCGAGAAGGAGGAGAATGGCAAGGATGCCGACAAGAAACATGACGGGCTTGCGCACGTTGCGGCTGTGCGAAAACCGCTGAATGTCATCCTGATTGCGGATGCAGATTTCATGGAAACCAGATTCTGGGCGCGCACGCAGGGCACTGGTCAGGGCGAAGTTCAGACTCCCTTCGCCAACAATGCGGATTTTGTGGTCAACGCCCTGGATGACCTGGCGAGCGCCAACCCGCTAATCAAGTTGCGTGGACGAGGCTCTCCGGTGCGCCCCTTCACGGTCGTCGATGATTTGCGCAAGGCGTCCCAGAACAAACTGCGCGCCAAACAGCGGGAACTTGCGGACGATCTCTCGGATGTCAGGAAGAAGATCGCCGATGCCCGCACCCAGAGCAATGATGGCAGGACCGTCCTGACCGAAGAGCAGCAGGCGACGTTGAGCGGATACATGGCGAAACTCATCACCATTCGCCAGGAACAGCGGAGCGTGCTGACCGACCTGCGCAAGGACGTCGATGCTCTGGAGGCGCGTACCAAGTTCTACAATATCGCGCTGATCCCGCTGATAATCACTGTTCTGGCCGTTCTGGTGGCGATTTGGCGGGTACGCCGTCGCCGACGATACGAAAACACCTAGGTCCCGGTTTCGATTCAGGAACCTCACCGTTATGAACAAAACAGGCTTTCTGGCCTTGACCGCCGTTACCGCCGCCTTGATCGTGGGCGCCGTCGCCTTCCGGCCCGACGCCACTACCGTCACTCCTGCGGAAGGTGCCAGGTTCTTCCCCAGCTTGGATCCAAAGACCGTCAACGCGGTGGATCGGGTCGTGATCAACGCGAAGGGCGAATCCTTCACACTGGAACGCAAGGACGACAGATGGCTCGCCAAGGAGAAGGGCGGCTATCCTGCCAAATTTTCCAGGATCAAGGAAGTCCTGTTCTCCCTGGCGCAGTTGAAGCAGTTCGAGCGCAAGACGAGCGACGAGACCCGCTACCACAAGCTGGACTTGGAAGAACCGACACAGAAGGGCGCGTCTTCGAAGCGTCTGACAGCCTTTGTCGGCGAGAGAATGATTGCTGACGTCATTGTCGGAAAGAGCAACGCCAAGGAACTGTTGTTCGGCCGGTCACTGGTCTATATCCGATTGCCCGGAGACAAGCAGGCTTGGCTAGCGGTTGGTGACCCGAAGTTGCCGGCTGACGTGGGTGACTGGCTGGACCGATCGCTCTTCGATGTGAAGGCAGAACGAGTGAGAGAGGTTGTCCAGAGTGACGCCAATGACGTCCGGGTCATCGTCGGTAAGGACAAGGCTGCCGACACCGACTTCAAGCTGCGCAACAAACCGGAAGGAAGCGAGATCAAGGGCCCTCGCTTCCTGCAATATATCGGAGAAGGCCTGTCGAACCTCTCGCTGGAAGACGTTCAGCCTGCCGCTGATGTGGACTTCGAGAACCATGCCGCCGGCCGCGCTGTCTTCCGAACCTTTGATGGACTCGTTGTCACCGTGAAGCTGGCGCAGACCGGAAACAAAAATGAAGAGAAGTTCTGGCTGACCTTTGATGCCGACGTCGACGAGAAGGCGTTGCTGAATGACAGGCCGAAGACAAGCAGCCCCCTCAAATCAGCCGAAGACGTGCGCAAGGAAGCCAATGCGATCAATGACAAGACGAGGGGTTGGGCCTTCCAGGTTTCATCAACCGTAACGCGCTTCATGCGCTACAACATGGACGATCTGTTGAAATCGGCGTCGGACAAAGAGAGCGGAGACAAGGAATCTCCGGCCAAAAAAGAATAGCCGGGCGTGGCATTGCGGCGTTGTTCACTGCCTGATCGGAGAGCCTCGTCATCAGACCTGGCATCGACGCCGAAGTTGCCTGTTGTGCCGGGTCGTCAGCCGCCCGGACTTCATCGGTTTTGTGCCGCGGGTGCGGGAGAATTGCCATATTGCCTCGGTTCAGAAGGCATCAGATTTCCGACACACCCCTTGAGGAAATGTATCCGTTGGTGCGACACCAGCCTCCGGTTGCCTTCAAGAATGGACCTCGGTGCCATGGACATGCCGCCGAACGTCTGGCCGCTGCATCACGAAACCTGTGATATCCAGCTTGACCGTTTCGGCATTGACCTCAAGGCTGAGATGACAGCAAAGGAAGTCTGGAAACTTGCGTTCTCGTTTGCTCGACACGGCTGTCAAACGCCTTCGGACGCTGACGAGCAGCGCGGACATTGAATTGTGCAGGACAAATGCCGCCAGTCCGGAGATGCCCGGGGCGACAAGTGGAGGAGTTAAATATGGCTGGCAAGTTTATCGACATTTCCGCCAAGGATGGCGCTCAATTTCAGGGCTATCTGGCGTTGCCCGAATCGGGCAAGGGCCCGGGCCTGATGATACTGCAGGAAATCTTGGGCGTGAACGAAGCGATCCGGGCGGCCTGTGATCATTTCGCTGAAGAAGGTTATGTCGTTCTGGCGCCGGACATGTTCCATCGTCTGGAGAAACGCGTTGAATTGGGCTATTCTGAAGAAGAGATCGGCAAGGCGTTCGAGTATCTTGGCAAGTTTGATTTCGCGAAGGCGGTAGAAGACATGACCGCTGCCGTTGACCATCTGAAAAGCATGGATGCCGTCAGAAGCCAAGGCAAGGACGGCCGGACCCAAGTCGCTGCGCTGGGCTATTGTCTGGGTGGCGCCTTGGCCTACCAGGCTGCGGCCCATTGCGGCATTGATGCCGCCGCCAGCTATTACGGCGTGCGGATCGAGGACCACCTTGACCTCAAGGACAAGATTACCTGTCCCATGGTGTTGCACTTCGGCGGTGCCGACGAGCATGTGCCGATGGAGGCCGTGGAGACGATTCGGGAAGCATTCGCCGACGTTGCTCATGTCCTGGTCAACGTCTACGAAGGCGCGCCGCATGCCTTTGCCAACCGTTTCCGCGATACTTACAACAAGCCCGCTGCCGGCATGGCGCATTCACGTACCATTGCGCTGCTTCGCGGAGTTATGGGACCTGTCTATGACCTGGAGCATCTCTGGGACATGCACTGCTATTACGAATTCGTGACCAGAGATGTAGATGCGACGATGGATACGATGGTGGCGGAACCGTACGTCAATCATATCCCGACAATGACAGGTGGCGTCGGCCATGATGACCTGCACCGTTTCTACAAGAATCACTTCGTGAATTCGAATCCCGATGACACTGCGCTGATCCCGGTTTCGAGGACAGTAGGCCCGGATCGCTTGGTCGACGAGATGATCTTTGAATTCACCCACGATCGCGAGATCGACTGGATGTTGCCGGGGGTCGCGCCGACCGGAAAGAAAGTGAGTGTGCCGGTGGTCGGCATCGTCAACTTCCGGGGCTCCAAACTCTACCACGAGCACATCTATTGGGATCAGGCGTCGGTCCTGGTGCAGATTGGTCTGCTGGATCCAAAAGGATTGCCGGTTGCCGGCATCGAAACGAGGGAGAAGATGCTCGACGAAACCAGGCCATCCAATACACTCATGAAACGCTGGGCCGCGAGCGCTCCGAACTAGGCCAATCTGGACGCAGAACCAGGGCGACTGCAAAGCTGTTCGAATCCCACCGTTTCCATAACTGGAGGACCATCATGACAAATGTCAACCGTCGACAATTCCTGCAAACCACAGGCGCCGCCGCCAGTACGACAGGTCTCGGTACGCTGCTGTTCAACCATTCGGCCGCCGCCGCCATCGGCGACACGTTGACGATCGCCTATCACGTACCGTTGCCTGCCTGGGATCCGAGTACGGGCCTGTCTTCGGTAAACCCGCAGTTGATGTCCATCTACAAGTGCGTTTTTGATCAGTATATTGATCAGAATCCGGATCTAAGCTTCAAGCCGGGGTTACTCAAAAAATGGGGCTGGACTGATGACAAGACCAGGATCCGCATGGAAGTCCGACAGGGCGCCAAGTGGCAGGACGGCAAGCCCATCACGGCCAAGGATATGGTCTGGAATCTTCAGCGGGTCGGCAATCCGAAGACCGGTAACCCGGTTGCTTTCGTATGGGCGTCCATCGCCAACCTGAAAGCGGAAGGCAATGTTATCACGGGCGATGTCAAACAGTTCATGCCTGACCTGTTCAAGTGGATGGGTTTTCTGACGGCTTATGTGCTGCCGCCGCATTACTATGAGCAAGTTGGTAAAGAAGGCTTCGAGAAAAAGCCGATGGGCTCCGGTCCGTACATGGTCGACGAATTCCAGCGAGGATCCTTTGTGCGCCTCAAGGTCAACCCGAATTACTGGGGCAACGCACCGGCGTTCAAGACCGTAGTGTTCAGATTCGTGACCGACCCGGCGGCGCGGGTTGCCGAAATAGAGAGCGGTCGGTCGGACATGACCCTGAACATACCGTTTGAAGAATATGACCGCCTGAAGGAGAAGCCGGGCCTGCAGGGCGTCGCAACGGCGGTCTCCGATATCGCGATGATTTTCTTCAACGATATTGGCGTGATGAAGGACGCCAATGTTCGCAAGGCAGCCGTGATGGCTGTCAACAAGAAAGCCATCGTCGACCGCCTTCTGCGCGGCTATGGCGTGCCGATCGAAACCTTGCTGGCGCCGCCTTATACCGGCTTCGACCCGACGGTGAAGACACCGTACGATCCGAAGGGCGCTGCGGCATTGCTCGCCAAATCCGGCTATTCGCGGAAGAAACCCGTCAGGTTCAGGATTCAGACGACTCGCGGCTACATCGCGAAAGACTACGAGGTTATCCAGGCCATCGTCGGCATGTGGCGGAAGGTCGGCATTCAGGCCGAGATCGAGGTGTACGAAGTAGCCAAGCATTTTGAGTTGCGCGCCCAGGACAAGCTGGCGCCTGCCGCCTTCTATAACTGGGGCAATTCCATCGGCGATCCCAGTACCTCGACAGGGGCCGCCATGTTCGGGCCGTCACCGCACAGCGTGTGGGACAGCAAGGATCTGGTCGACATGATCGGACCGCTCTGGGGCGAGAAAGACGAAACCAAGCGCATAGCCGGTTGGAAGAAGGTCAACCGGTACATAGCCGACAACGCTTATGTCCTGCCATTGTATCAGCAGGTGCAGCCGGTCGTGTTCAAGAAGGGCCTGAATTTCAAGGGTCACATAGCGAACTACGTCTTGCCGCAGACCATGTCGAAGAGCTAGGGATTCCAGGTAAGGATCCGACTCCCCGATGGCAGGCGGATCCGCGCCAATCTTCGGTCTGCGCTTTCCGTGACCTGGACTTTCTTGCTCCGTCGGCTCTTGCTGGCCGTGCCGACGCTGTTTGGTGTGACGGTTATCGTCTTTGTCCTGTTGCGGGTAGTCCCCGGCGACCCGATTGCCATGCTGATCGGGCCTGGGGCGACGGAAAAAGACATCGCAAGCCTGCGCAAGCTATATGGTCTGGATGAAAGCATTCTGGCCCAGTTCCTTTACTATCTGCAGGATTTGGCCGTCGGCGATTTCGGTACATCTATTTCCATGCGCCAGGACGTGATGGAACTTGTTCTGGGGCGTCTGCCGGTTACCTTGGAATTGTGTCTGTTCGCCATGTTGATTGCCGTGATCCTGGGTGGCGTCATGGCCATGACTGGTGCCTACTGGCGCGGCCGGTTTGGCGAGAGCGCGATTGATGGCGTCGCAGGGTTCATCCTGGCTATCCCAGATTTTCTGTGGGCCCTGCTCTTCATCCTTTTCGTGGTTATCTTCTCCCTGGACGGACTGCCCATCTCCGGCCGAATCAGCCACGAGGTCGCGTTCAGGGGAGCGACCGGCTTTTACTTGATCGAAAGCCTGATTCGGTTGAGGCTTGACGTATTCGGGTCGGTTTTCCTGCACATGATCCTTCCCGCCTGCGCACTCGCACTTCCGTTGGCCGCCATCATCGCCAGGGTGCTGAAAACTTCAATCAATGAAGCCATGACCCAGGACTACGTGCTCCTGGCGCGAGCGAAGGGATTTAGCCGGGTTCGCATCATCGGACGGGAAGCGCTGCGCAATGCGCTGTTGCCGACGGTGACTTTGACTGGCGTCCAGTTCACGTTCTTGGTCGGCGGCACCGTATTGGTGGAGAAGATATTCTCCTTCCCCGGCATCGGAAACATGGCGATCGACGCGGTCATCAACAGAGATCTGCCTTTGATCCAGGGCCTGGTCTTGACCTTTGCCGTACTGTTCATCAGCATCAATTTTCTGGTGGATATGAGCTATGCGCTTCTGAACCCTCGGATGCGTCATGGCTGAGGAGAGGGCTCTTCCGACCACGGAGGCTCCGCACGCCAGGCTACTTCTGCGGCTGTTGTCCGATGCGCGGATTGTTGTCGGCGGGTCAGCATTCCTGATCTTCGCACTCGTCGCAATCTTCGCGCCGATCGTTGCGCCGCGTGATCCTTTGGAACAGGATCTGATGCTGCAGTATGTTCCGCCCTTCTGGGCCGACAATGCGGAACCCGGTTACGTCTTTGGCGCAGATAACCTGGGACGAGATATCCTGTCGCGCCTCATCTACGGGTCGCAGATCGCTCTCTTTGTCGCTATCGCAGCTGCAACTGCCGCAGGTCTTCTGGGTACGGTTCTCGGCTTTCTGGCGGGGTATTTTGGAGGGTGGGTGGATACCATTATTTCCCGTCTGGTCGATATCTGGATGTCCTTCCCGGCGGTTCTTCTGTCAATCGTGCTGGTCGCCGTGCTGGGCGCCGGACTGCACTCTGTCGTTATCGCCATTGCGGTGATCGACTGGACCCGCTTCTGCCGTGTGGTGCGTGCCGAAACAATGGCCCAGAAACGGGAAGATTATATCGCTTCGGCAATCACCATCGGCCTGGGGCGCTTCCGAATCCTGTGGTGCGAAATCCTGCCGAACGTCATGCCGCTGCTGATCGTTCTGTTCACACTGGAGATGGGGATTGCCGTGATTGTCGAGGCGATCCTGAGCTATGTGAATCTGTCGATCTCGTCCGATTTCCCGACCTGGGGTGGCATGATTGCCGCCGGGCGGACATATGTGAACCAGGTACCATGGCTGATGATACTGCCGATCATCTGTGTAATTTTTCTCGTACTGACGCTCAACACCTTGGGAGATGGCCTGAAAGATGTGCTGGACCCGAAGATGCGCACATGACCTCGACCATCCTGAGCGTGAACGACTTGCGGTTAGAGGTGACCAGCCGCCGAAGGCGCACGCCAATCCTGCGTGGCGTTTCGTTGACCGTTGGGACAGGAGAGGTGCACGGACTGGTTGGCGAATCCGGTGCCGGGAAGACCATGATCGGCAAGGTGATCTTGGGAATCCAGCCATCCCGCACCCGAATCGCTGGTGGCTCCGTCATCTTCGATGGGTGTGATATAACGCATTTTTCCGAAAGTGATCGCCGGACACTGATGGGTCGGAAACTTGCCCTGATCCCGCAGGATCCGATGACTTCGCTGAACCCTGCCTATCGGATCGGCAAGCAAATTGCCGATGTCCTGACACTTCATCTTGGCCTTTCCGTCAAAGCAGCGCGAAAGCGGACGCTTGAATTGCTGGACGATGTCCATATTCGGTCGCCAGAGCGGGTTTCGACTCAGTATCCTCACGAACTATCTGGTGGCATGCGCCAGCGTGTGTTGATTGCGATTGCCTTTGCCTGTCGGCCCCGATTGATTGTTGCCGACGAACCGACCACAGCGTTGGATGTGACCGTCCAACGACAGGTTCTGGCGCTCATCAAGGAGCTTCAGGAGCAGGAGGGCTGCTCCATCCTGTTTGTGACCCACGACTTGGGCGTGATTGCGAAAATCTGTGACCGAGTGACAGTGCTTCATGGCGGCCGCGTACTGGAACAGGGAGACACTCGCCAGATTATCGAGAGACCAAACCATGCCTACACTCAGGCTTTGCTTCGGGCTACGCCACGTTACGACCGGCCTGGTGAGGCACTTCATCCCGTCCCGGATGCGCTGATTGCAGCGCTGAACAACGAAGCGGCCAGCCTGGACCGCGACATGGCCTGACGACTGATGGCCCGCTAGGGAACCTCTGATTAATTCGCCGGATCCGGGGATGATGTGACTGTCTGGATGGTCCGGCTTGGAGGGTTCATGGAGCAAGCGACGTTTGCGGCGCTGGCGCACGCTGCGAAGAAGCGCAGGACGCGCCGGGAGTTGTTTCTTGCGAAGATGGACGGGCTGATTCCGTGGGACCGTCTGACGCGGCGGATCGCGCCGTTTTACCCGAAGTCGGGCCGTGGCCGGCGGTCGTATCCCTTGCGCACGATGCTGCGGGTTCACGGCGTCCGGTTGTTCTGCAACCTGAGCGATCCGGGGATGGAGGACCTGCTCTGCGAGGTGGGGTCGGTGCGCCGGTTTGCGGGCCTGCGGCTGACGGGTCCCTTGCCGGACGAGACGACGATCCTGAACTTCCGGCCCCTGCTGGAGAGGCACGGCCTGGGCGAGGCGCTGTTCGGGGAGATCAACGCGCCCCCGGCTTCGCCGGGCCACCGCCTGAAGCGCGGGACGATCGTGGACGCGAGCATCATCGACGCGCCGGGCGCGACCAGGAACAAGGCTGGGGAGCGGGATCCGGAGATGCGCCAGACGAAGAAGGGCAACCAATGGCACTTCGGGATGAAGGCGCCCATCGGCGTGGCCTCGGAGACGGGCCTGACGCACAGCCTGGAGACGACCTCGGCGAACGAGGCCGACGTGGCCACGGCGCACGCGGTGCTGCACGGCGGGGAGGAGCGGGCGTGGGCAAGCGCGAGGAGAACCGGGACATGGACGTGGACTGGCAGGGGGCGATGAAGCGCGGCAAGCGGCGGCAGCTGGATCCATCAGGGCCGGAGGCGGCGGCGGAGCGGCGCAAGGGTTCGGTGCGGGCCAGGGTGGAGCACCCGTTCGGCTACGCCAAGGTGCGCTACCGGGGCCTGGCGAAGAACACGCAACGGATCGCGCTGCTGCTCGGCTTCTCCAATCTGCTCATCGCCGGCCGCCATGCGCCCGCAATCCGCAAAGGGCCGCGATGGGGCACCCGAAACCGCCCGTGGTGGCCCGTTCCGAGCAACCCTTGTAGCCCAGGCGCATATCGCCGAGGCTCGTCATGCCGGCCGAAGCCAAAGGATCGAAACCAACCGCGACTTGGCGGCAAATGCTCCCTTGTTCAGACCTTCCCTAGAGCAGGTCGGATCAATCGAGCCACCAGCACCGGTGTCCGGGATGTTCGCCCCGAGGTCTGATTCGAACAGCCGATAGGTGTGAAGAAGCGCCCTCTTGCAAAGCGCTGCTTCACGAATTGCATCCATCAGGCTTCCTTCCGATTGTCGATTCGTTCGAGCACTTCGCCAAGGCTAGTCAGAGGAACCACCTCTCCGTCTCGCCGAGATTGTCGTTCAGCGCCTCCGTAGACAATATTCTTGGAGGCTATTTCCGGAAGTTCTTTCGCTACCCGGTTGAGCAAATCGAACCAGTCGGAAGCTACCGTCGCACCTGACTTGATCTCCATGGCCGTGATGCCGTGGCCGTTCTCGTACAGCAGATCGCACTCAAGACCACGGCTGTCTCGGAAAAAATACAGATTGGATCGGTGACCCTGATTGAAACGGTGCTTGAGCACCTCTAGCACGACGGCATTCTCGAACAGCGGCCCGCGAAGCGGATGGGTGCTGATCTGTCCGGCATGTTCGATGCCGATGAGATGGCTCGCCAGCCCGACATCGTAGAAGTAGAGTTTGGGCGACTTTACCAGCTGCTTGCGGATATTGGCGTGAAATGGCGGGAGCCGGAACACGATATAGCTCGCCTCCAGGATCGTAAGCCAATGGCTTGCCGTGGTATGGGACACCCCCGCATCAGCACCAAGGGACGAGAGGTTGGCCAGTTGCCCCACACGACCGGCGCACAGGCGGACAAACCTGCGGAAGTTTGCGAGATTCCGGATCTCGCCGATCCTGCGCACGTCCCGTTCGACGTAGGTCTCGAAATAGTCGCCAAGTGCCTGCCGAGGCTCGATCTTTCGGTCGTGAATCCTGGGATAGAAGCCGGAATAGAGAATATCGTCGATACTGTCGCTCGCACCGGTCTGCTGGCGTTCGACAAGCGAGAATGGCAGCAGGCGAAGCAATGCGGTGCGTCCGGCAAGCGACTGGCTTATTGCGTCGGATAGCCGGAAATGCTCGCTGCCGGTCAAAATGAAGAGGCCGTTCCGCCCCGCCTCGTCCGACAGGACCTGCAAATAGGACAAGAGATCAGGGACGCGTTGGATTTCATCCAGGATGCCTCCTTCGCGAAAACGCGCAAGAAACCCCCTCGGATCAGACTCCGCGAATTCCCGCTGATCGGGCGCTTCCAGATTGACATAGTCGAGATGCGGGAAGGCGGCCCGGCAGAGCGTGGTCTTGCCCGACTGTCGTGGTCCGGTCACGGTGACGAACGGGTATTGCTCGAACAATGCAACCAGGCAGGATGTAATCTCTCGCTTGATCATAGAACATACTAACTTATAATATTGCAATTGCAACTTGCAAATTGTCAAAAATGCGCCCCCCGGGAGAGGCGCGGGCCACTCGTCAGGGCACATGGATTCGGTGCAAGGCCTCCGTTGTCGGGCTTGGCTGACTCGGTTGAGCCGATTGTGGACACGACCGGATTGGAATGCTCCTGCATTTTCCGTTCGGAAACCATTCCGGAACTGATATCAGAACAAATTCTTCCGAGAAGGATGACGCACATGACTCATTGCACAAGAATGATTTTTGGTTGCAGAAGCGGGATCGAAATCGGTGAGCCGCGGATCATTGGTTTGTCGATACTTGGGAGCACAGGAAATTCTTTCGAAAAGCAAGGCAACGGCCTTGCCGCCATCAAGCGGACATCACGCCACAGCAAGCGCGAAGAACGTTCAAGGTGGGAATGTACTGGCTGTGGAAATCTCGTTGAGGTTGTTGCAGGATGCGTTGCGAAGATTGCTGCAAGAGGCATCCAGGGGAAACTTTTCGCAAGTCGCAGCAGAAGTCAGGAAACTGCCAGGAGAGTCCCTGACCTCACCGAAGTTTCGGAAGGCGTCCCGGGCCAGTTTTGGGAAATGCAGAGGAGGTAAGGTGGGTGGCCTGATGGCTGCAAATATCAGATACTCATTTTCGAACATCCGAATGGCAATCATTGATGCAAAGTTGAGGATGCAGGCAGTGGCCGCATTGTTCATGGCCGAGCCCTCGCTCCGGAGCATTCGTCTCAATCGAAACGTGCCATCGGCTACTGGTGTTCTTGATCCTGCTTTCTGCCCGCACCATTTATGGAAAGAGACCCGATTTTTCAGAGTGTGAGATATTTCGATGTTCATCCAAACTGCAGAGACGCCCAATCCAGTCACGCTGAAATTTCTTCCCGGTCGCACTGTCATGGAAAACGGGACAGCAGATTTTCCGACGGCCGAAGCAGCGGAAGCAAAATCCCCGCTGGCTACAGCCCTGTTCGAGATAGATGGTGTAGCCGGCGTATTCTTGGGCGCTGACTTCATTACGGTTACCAAGGCCGGGGATGTCGACTGGCCGCTGCTCAAGCCTTCCATCCTGGGGGTCATCATGGAGCATTTCACCGCGGGCCGGCCAGTGATGGAGGCGACGGTAGATGAATCCAGCAACGAGATGTCAGATGCCGACCAGGGCGATCCGGTTGTTCAGCAGATACGTGAGTTGATCGATACCCGAGTCCGCCCGGCTGTCGCAATGGACGGTGGCGACATTCAATTTCATGGTTTCGACGATGGCATTGTGTATCTGACGATGCGCGGAGCTTGCGCCGGCTGCCCAAGTTCGACCATGACGCTGAAATCCGGTATCGAGAACATGCTGCGCCACTACGTGCCGGAAGTTCACGAAGTGAGGGCCGTGTATTGATGACAGCAGATCCGGCAACCCTGGATCTGATATTTCGCTCGGCGCGGTCGTTCGACCAATACACCGGCCATCCGGTTTCGGACGCGACGCTGCACGCCATCTGGGACTTGATGAAATGGGGGCCCACCAGCGCCAACGGATTGCCGGCCCGCATCCTGTTTCTGAAGACCGATGATGCCAAGGAAAAGCTGCGACCGGCCTTGGCCGAGAACAATGTTGACAAGACTATGGCTGCGCCTGTGATTGCACTGGTCGGCCACGATACCCGGTTCTTCGAACGCCTCCCGCACCTTTTCCCGGCATCACCGTCGGCGCGCGACTGGTTTGACGGCAAGCCTCATGCAGAGATCACAGCCTTTCGGAACGGCACGTTGCAAGGTGCTTATCTGATCGTTGCGGCCCGCGCCGCAGGCCTCGATTGCGGGCCGATGTCCGGGTTTGACAACGCGGCAGTCGATGCTGCGTTCTTTCCTGATGGCCGCGTAAAATCCAACTTTCTTTGCTGCTTGGGCTACGGGGTCACCGACAGCCTCACAGAACGGGCGCCGCGCTTGTCGTTCGACGAGGCCTGCAAGATTCTCTAGCTCTCGCCGTTCCTGCCGCCATGGCAACACTCTTGATCTTTGATACGACCGGCGCGGCGTGCAGCGCGGCGATCTGGTCCGCCAGCACAGTTGCTGCTGCCCGGCATCAAGCAATGACGCGAGGTCAGTCGGAAACCCTGCTGCCGATGATTGGCGCCACTTTGGATGCTGCGGGCCTGTCGTATGACCGGTTGGACGCCATTGCGGTCACGACAGGACCGGGCACATTCACCGGAATCCGGATTGGCTTGTCAGCAGCTCGTGGCCTGGCCCTGGCGCTTGAAATTCCGGCTTTTGGCCTTTCCTCGTTCGAGGCTTTGGCCGTGCGCGCGCAGGCCGGATGCGTTGTGGCGATCAATACCAGGCGGCGCGACTACTACTGTCAGACTTTCGATCCAGGCAGATCTGTCGGTCGAGATCCCGCCATTCTTCCGGCAACCGTGCTGCTGGAGCGTGTCGCGAAGCTCAACACTGGCTTGGTTACAGATGATCCGGATCTCGCGAAGGAGGTCGGCGATGCCGCCGCCGCGGCCGAACCGCCAGATGCTGCACAGTTTGCCGGACTTGCCGCCACACGCTTTGCAGAACGTAGTGATGGCGTGCCGTACCCGCCGCTGCGGCCCTATTATATGCGTGCGCCGCAATCCCGCCTGCCAGAAAAGCGCGCCTGATCGTCATGATCATCGTCCTTCAGTCCGCAACTCTCGCCGATTTTCGCTTGTCATCGGTGCGCTGCTCGCCAGTCTTTGACGGTCTGCGACCGACCGAAACAATCAGATCGGCTCCTGATCCGATTCAGCGCACAGACCCTCGTCGCCGAAACAGAAGGACGTCGTGGGCGGAGCCATCCTGGTTACTTCGGTGGCAGCGGAACCCGCTTTTGTCGCGTTGTCTCGAACCATGGACGCCGCGGTGTAGCGAAATGCTGGCTGAGGTGCTCTCTTGGGGCGGCACGAGAGATGGGGTTAGCCAGCATTCTTCTGGAAGCGGCAGAAAAACCGCTTAGCCGCATCTATTGATCAGCGGTCCATTAAATGGCCGATTTTCGAGCGCGCAGGAGCCTCGGTTCGGCGCCTTTACGGTGCCGGGACTTGACGCTTTCGAACTTGGGGCTGGGGGTTGAACGGGCTCGGGTTCGTGGGGCCCGCCGCCCCGGCGGTCAGGGTCCGGAGGTCGCGACCCGGCCCGCCAGGAGGCGGAACAGGGCGGCGTCGGGGCAGGCCGAGGCGAAGTGGATGCGAACACGAGCGGCCTTCTCGACGACGCGGGCGCCGACCTTGAGCAGCCTCCGGCGGATGGTGGCGAACTCGGCCCGGGCGAGGTCCATCCTGCGCGGCACGGCATCGCGGAGCGCGAGCATCAGCCAGCAGGCGGCGGTGTGCGGCACGAGGCGGAACTGGTTGGCGAGCGGGCTCTGGCAGGAGGTTCGGTCGGAGGCGCGCTGGGCCTTGTGCTGCTTGATGAGGTTCTCGGCCTGGCCGCGCGCGCAGCAGACCCCCTCGTGGAGAGGGCGCGGCGCGCCCTTGAGTGAGGTCACGATGTAGCGGGCGTCGAAGCCGCGCGCGGTGGCCTCGAGCCGGGCGACCACCCGGCGCGGGCGGTCCCACGAGCCGGCGGCGGTCTCGTCGGCGAGGGTGTGCAGCACCGCATTCCCCGCCAGGCCGAAGATGTCGTCGACGCCGTTCTCCTCGCACCACGCCATCGCCTCGATCCGGCCGTAATGGCTGTCGCCCCGGAAGGTGAGCCGGGTGCGCCGCGTCAGGTGCCTGAGCATGGTGCGGACCTCGACCCCGGACGGCGTCTTGCCGGGGCGCAGGAGAACCGCCACCGGCCTGCCGCTCTCGACATGGCAGACGTGGACCGGGAGAAAGCAGCGCGTGTCGTAAAAGGCGTTGAACAGCGACAGCTGCTGGTGGCCGTGCACCGGGTCGCAGGTGTCGTCGATGTCGCGCGTGATCGCCGCCGGCGGGGACGGGAAGGAGCGGCAGAAGATGTCGACCAGGGCACCCGGCCCACCTCGCTGAGCGAGGGCGCGTTCTCCAACCGGCTCATGGTGGGCCGGGAACAGAGATCGCGGCCGCTCTCCGGCGCCCGACCCACCGCCAGCTTGAACAGCGGATCGGTGCGCAGGTCGTCGCAATCGTCGGCGTCCTCGTAGCCGCAGGCGATCGCGAACATCCGGAACCGCAGCATCGCAGGCAGCGTGTGGACCACCAGCGCAGGGTCGCGCCAGTCCCGGATGCCGCCGGCCAGCGTCTCGGCCAGCCCGAGCCGGCGCGCCGCCGCGCGCAGCAGGACCAGCCCGCCCTCGAAATCGGCGGTCACCTTCTTGCGTTGTACGGCTGGAAGATCGAAGGCGAGAAGGGTATCTTCGGTCATGGCGGCGTGGCGCTTCCGTTGCTTCGAGGGAAATCCGCTCGGAAACGGATTTCTACCCGAATCCAACAGGTCACGTCACGTCCGCCACCATCTCACCTGGCCGTCATGAATAAAGCGGGCTAACCTTGGCGACCCGTGTCGCGGGTCTTTCGAACCTTGGCCAGCATCAACGCTATTATCGCCCAAGCAATGACAAGATTGATGCAGTGATCATGCGCATCGAAATCTGATCCTGTAATCAACCGGTTGCATCTGCATCGTGTTAATATTTGAACAGAACCGTCCATTATTTGTTCAGCGAGGTCATCTCAATAATTGAGTTGACCATGATACAATAATCAATATTCTAAAACTTGTACAGCAATTGCTCTGCGTGAAATCTGCAATGTCAGATCAAGAAAACAAAAGAAACGAAACTCTTTTGTCACAGACTGTGGAGATTGTTTCGTCCTACGTCTCCAATAATTCCTTGGCTGTAAGTGACCTTCCGCGGCTGATTGAAGAAACATATGAAGCGCTCAACACGCGGAGGAGTTCTATAGATGCCGCTGATCCGGAGCGCCCGATGCCGGCTGTGCCAATCAAGACATCTGTCCAGCCTGACTTCATCGTCTGTCTGGAAGACGGCAAGGAATTGAAGATGCTGAAGCGGCATTTGAAGACGGCCTACGGCATGACGCCGGACGAATATCGCACGCGCTGGAACTTGCCGTTTGACTACCCGATGGTCGCCCCGAATTACGCGAAGCAACGCAGTAGGCTGGCCAAGCAGATCGGTTTGGGTACCGGCAGCCGCAAGACCAGGAAATAGCGATCGCTCCCTGCTGGACGAAACGTGCATTGCCAAGCAGCATCCAGTGCCTTGGACCGCCCGAATGACGCTCTTCTGCGAGATTCATTCGACCCTCCTGTAGCACGGCCACGACCCGATCTTCAACGATACGGCGAACCAAAAGCTGCTGCTGCGCTTTTTCATGGATTGGGCCGGTCAAGTCGGCACTGACAGTTGAACCTACGCTGACTCATTCGATATTGCCGATCTGGGCTGCCTGCCTTCGTGCTGATGGCCTGCCCGGACGAAGCCGAATCGATTCCTATTGTGGCCACCGCCGACCGGCTCTGAGGTTTTCGCTGTCCTCGCTTGCGATTTGCGGTGTGCCGCCCCTGTCGCTGTATCTTGACGACATGTATCGCCTTCCCGCATGCGGATCTGCAGTCGATTGGCTGCTGCGGGGTACTTCGCCGTCAAAAAATGATGCTTTTTGCCATGATCAACGACAGCAAGGATCCCTTTATCAACCATGCCTGTTGCGTCAGGTCCGAATATGATGCCATCAAGCGCGACGCGTCGCAAAACATCAACGGCCCGACGTCACCCGACGTTATCCGCAACCAGAAGAAAGCATTTGAAATCGGCCAGGATGTCGGTGTGCTCCGAGAGAAGCAATCCCGCAGAGACTGTCGCCAATGGCGGAAGCGGACGGGATGCCGGCGCCTCCCGAGTTCGGAAAACCGCGGATCGGAACGGATTCCGGATTACCGTTCCTGTCGCCTTGCTTGCTAGGTTCGCGGACTGGGCAAAAGCCAGCGTCCTGGTCGGTGGAAATCACGTCGATCAAGGGAGCCGTTGCCGGCGTGAGACGGCGGCAACGCAAGTTGCAGATACCGATCAATCTTCGGATTTTATGGTCTGCGAGTGTGCGCCACCCAGATCTGAATGGCTCGTCAGGAGCAACAGCTTGAGCCGTGACACCTCCTTCGTGGACCTGGAATGGCGTAGTGGTGCTGGCCGTCTGCAACCATCTGGTTGACTGAGAGTCAGCCGGAGGATCGCAGCGGCAGAGACAGGGGCATCTTTCTTCACTTCACATCCGTGGTTCGATGGATGTGCCCAGAGCAGGAAAACGACAGTCAACCCTGTTCCCGTCGTTATCGCGGCTTTGAGACATAGCTCCATTTTTTCGGGACTCGTCTCCGCGCCGCAGACGCGATAAGGTGGCGACATACTCATGGTCGGCCCTGTGTGGCATACCTGCATGGGATCGTTAGCGACTATGACGAACTTTGGCGGAATTCAATGGCTGATCATGCCTGATCGTATCGAAAAACTGTGCAACGAACGCGGCTTGCGCATGACCGAGCAGCGCCGGGTCATAGCCCGTGTACTTTCTGAAAGCGTCGATCATCCTGATGTCGAGCAGGTGTATCGACGCGCCGTAAAGCTTGATTCAAACATCAGCATCTCGACAGTTTACAGGACTGTCCGCCTGTTCGAGGAGGCCAACATTCTGCATCGGCATGATTTCGGCGACGGCCGTTCCCGATACGAGGAGACGCCAGAAGAGCATCACGACCATCTTATCGACGTGCAGACCGGTGAGGTGATCGAGTTCCGGAACGACGAAATCGAGCGGCTACAGGAGCGGATTGCAGTAGAACTGGGCTTCGAGATCGTCGACCACCGCTTGGAAATATATGCCCGGCGCAAGAAGGATAATTCGTCATGATCACGCGATGTTCCTGTGGCGCAGCGACAATCGCGTATCCGCGCGCCTGATCCCGCGCTGCCAGGCTCATGACCGCCATACCCCTTCTCAACCCGCTTGAAACGGAAGGCTTTGCCGCGCGCCAGATTGATGAAAGCGCAGGCGGCCTGCGTGTGCGGTTGGCGGAAACCCAGGCCGAGATTGACGCGGCGCTGGCCCTGCGATACCGCGTGTTCTATAAGGAAATGTCGGCGAAAGCGTCCGAGGAGATTGCCCGGCTAGAACGGGATTTCGACGATTTTGATGGATTTTGCGACCACCTGATCGTCCTGGACGAAGAAATGGGGCAGGGTCCGAAAAGCGTTGTCGGGACCTACCGCATGTTGCGCCGGGCCGGCGCAGAAAAGATCGGCCGCTTCTATTCGGCAGCCGAATACAATATCGACAAGTTGGCGGCTCAGGCAGGCGAAATCCTGGAAATGGGAAGGTCCTGCATTGACGCCGATCACCGAACCCGTGCCGCCATGCAGCTCTTGTGGCGCGGAGTGACTGCCTATATCCTGACCAGCAACATCGCCTTCCTGTTCGGGTGTGCCAGCATGCACGGCACCGATCCTCAAGCACTCGCGATACCGCTGGCCTATCTGCATCACAACCATCTTGCGCCGGAACGATTCCGGCCCAGGGCGGTTGCGGATCGCTATATCGACATGGACCTGCTGCCAGCGGAAGAGATTGACCAGAAAGCCGCGCTGCATGATCTGCCGCCCATGATCAAGGGATATCTGCGTCTCGGTGGCGTTGTCGGCGATGGGGCGGTCATCGACCACGAGTTCAACACGGTCGATGTATGCGTCATCGTCGAAACCGCCATGGTTTCCGACCGGTATCTGCGGCACTACACCCGCGAGATCGACCGGGCCGTGAAGCGCGCCGGAACCGATTCGGGATCGGCAGAACCCTGAGATCCGGGTCAATGGTCCATATTTCCCATGCTCGCGCCTTCATCCGGCTGATGCTGTATCTGGCCTGCATCGGCGTCATCATTCCGGTGCAGTTCTTCAATCTTCTATTCAATTCGGGCTTTGCAAGGAAGTGGCCGATGACCGCCCATCGGACAGGCGCGCGTCTTCTGGGCCTCCGTTTGGCGACCGTGGGAAGGCCCTTGAAGAAGGGGCCCATCCTTTTTGTGGTGAACCACACATCCTATGCCGACATTTCGGTTTTGGGCAGTCAGCTGGAGGCCTGCTTCGTTGCCAAGTCCGAAGTGGCGAAATGGCCGGTTTTCGGTTTATGCGCCAGGCTTCACCGGACCGTATTCGTCGATCGGCGCCCTCGGTTTGCGTCACAACAGTCGGAGATTCTGAAAGAGCGATTGAGTCAGGGTGATAACCTGATCCTTTTTCCGGAAGGGACGAGCAATGACGGTAACTTCGTTCTGCCTTTCCGCAGCGCCTTGTTCAGTGCCGCCACCATTCGGGTCGACGACAAGCCAGTGACGGTGCAGCCCGTATCAATCGCCTATACTCATCTGGACGGCATTCCGATGGGACGGCACCTGCGTCCTTTCTTCGCTTGGTACGGCGACATGGAACTGGCGTCTCATCTGTGGCAGTTCTGCGGTATCGGGAGGCCACGGATTGAAATGCGTTTTCACGAGCCGGTGACGATTGATCAATTCGAGAACCGCAAGGAAATGGCCAGCTGGTGTCATGCGGTGATCGCGGCAGGGGTCGCCGAATCCCTGACTGGCCACGCCCAGGCGATCAATCATCCGCAGCCGAAACTGAGGGATGCTGACGATATTGGAAAGCCGGCGCTGATAGGCGTGGCAGCGACGTGACGCGCCCGAAAGATGGCGGCTTGACTCATATGGCGCTTCGCCTACCGTAATTTCTTCGCCAAAGCGCAATAGAAGCCACCTCCTGCCGCTCGTGACCATCGCTCGAAAATCCATGTTCATCAAGACCTATGGTTGTCAGATGAATGTCTACGATTCGGCGCGGATGGCCGATGTACTGGAACTGCATGGATACCGGCAGGTGGACACGCCTGCGGGTGCAGATCTGATTATCCTGAACACCTGCCACATTCGCGATAAGGCTGTGGAAAAGGTGTATTCGGAACTGGGGCGCCTGAAGAAGATCAAGCAGGCACGAGAAGCGGATGGCAGAGGAAGCATGCTGATCGCTGTCGCAGGCTGTGTCGCCCAAGCGGAAGGCGAAGAAATCCAGAGGCGTGCGCCAGCAGTGGATCTGGTCTTCGGGCCACAGACCTATCATCGCTTGCCGGACATGCTGGCCGAGGTTCGCCGCAGGGGCAAGGTAATCGATCAGGACTTCCCGGTTGAAGACAAGTTCGATTGCCTCCCTGAGGAAAGCGCAAGCCAAGGGCCAACCGCCTTCCTGACCATCCAGGAAGGTTGTGACAAGTTCTGCAGCTTCTGCGTAGTGCCGTATACGCGGGGGGCCGAGTTCTCGCGCCCTGTTGCCGCCATCCTCGCCGAAGCCCGGCGCATGGTGATTCGCGGCACGCGAGAGATCACGCTGCTGGGCCAGAACGTGAATGCCTATTGCGGCATGGCCCCCGATGGCGGGGACTGGCGCTTGGGCCGGCTGATTCGCGCACTGGCGGAACTGGATGGCCTGGATCGCATCCGCTATACGACCAGCCATCCGCAGGACATGGATGACGACCTGATTGCGGTCCATGGCGAAGTCCCGACGCTGATGCCCTATCTGCATCTGCCAGTTCAGAGCGGTTCGGACCGTATCCTGGAAGCCATGAACCGCAAACATACGGTGGACAACTACCGACGGATCGTCGACCGGCTGCGCGAGGCGCGGCCGGACCTGGCTCTTTCGTCGGATTTTATCGTCGGATTCCCTGGTGAAACCGATGCGGATTTCGTCGGGACATTAAAGCTGGTTACTGAAGTGACCTATGCCCAAGCTTATTCATTCAAATACAGCGCGCGCCCCGGCACGCTCGCATCGGCTGCGGGCAAGCAGTTGCCGGAATCGGTGAAGGCCGAACGGCTTGAGACGCTGCAACAATTGCTGGGCGCACAGCAGATGGCCTTCAACCGCGCCAGGATCGGTCAGACCATGCCTGTGCTGCTGGACCGGACGGGCCGCAAGGACGGCCAGCTGATCGGTCGTAGCCCTTGGCTCCAGGCCGTTCACGTCATGTCGCCTTCGCAATTGTTCGGAAGTATCCGCGACGCGACAATACAGGACGCTACTGCCAACAGTCTTGCCGGTGTTCTGATCTCCAGTCCGTCCGAGATGAGTGCTTCGTCGGCAGAGCGGACGCGCGCCACATGAGCGGTCGTTACGCTGCCAAGGCCACGACAGGCGCCCAGGACGGCGGGATAAGCCTCAGCCTCGATGACAACGCGCTGATGTCGGCCCTGTGTGGCGCTCACGACGCCAACCTGGCGCGACTGGAACAGAAAATCGGCGTCACTATCCATGCGCGCGGCAATCGCCTGGTGGTTACCGGTCCGGAGGATGCCCAAGGGACAGCCGTCAGCGCCCTCCGGTCCCTATGCGAGCGCGCTCGCAGAGGTGATGCCGTGGGCCGTTCCGAAGTCGACGCCGCAATCCGGCTCGCAGACCAGCCTTTTGAGGCATCGGGTGGCAAACCGGCGGACATTGCCATCAAGACCCCGAAGCGTCTTGTTGTTGCGCGATCACCCGGGCAGGTAGCTTATGTGAAGGCGCTGCAAGAGTATGAAATGACGTTCGGGCTGGGCCCAGCCGGTACCGGCAAGACCTATATGGCGGTGGCCTGCGCCTTGAACATGATGCAGAAGGGTCGAGTCGAACGACTGATCCTGTCGCGGCCGGCAGTTGAGGCCGGCGAGCGCCTCGGCTTCCTGCCCGGCGACCTGAAGGAGAAGGTCGATCCCTATCTGCGTCCGCTGTATGATGCCCTGTACGAAATGCTACCTGGCGACCGTGTGCTGAAGAAACTCGAAGGCGGTGAGATTGAGGTGGCCCCGCTGGCCTTCATGCGCGGCCGGACGCTCTCCGACGCGTTCATAATTTTGGACGAGGCCCAGAACACGACGCCGATGCAGATGAAGATGCTGCTGACCCGGATGGGCGAGAATTCCCGCATGGTGATCACCGGCGATTTGAGCCAAGTGGATTTGCCGCGCGGCGTCCGCTCCGGCCTGAGGGATGCGATGGACATTCTGGACGGCGTCGACGGCGTGGGCTTTGTCAACTTCAATCACATTGATGTTGTGCGACACGACCTCGTGTCCCGGATCGTACAGGCCTATGATGCCCACGACAACGCTCAAGGGTCTCTGGACTTGAAGCCTCAAGAGGACATCTGATTCGATGTCGGGCCCATCTACCGTTTTCGACCTTCGCCCGACCCGGTGGTCGCAAGCCGATGGCGCGCTTGAAGATCTGTGCCGCCGCGCCATCGATTCAGCCGCACGAGCGCTGCAACCGCTGGATCTGAGTGGTTGGGAGGTGGGCGTCACGATCACGGATGACATGGAAATCAGGACCCTGAACCGCGATCATCTCGGTCGGGACAAGACAACCAATGTGTTGTCCTTTCCGCTTGACAGTCCGAACCGGGACACTTCTCCATCGTCCGGCGGTCTGCTGGGCGATATCGTCCTGTCGGACGAGACGCTACTGCGCGAGGCGGCGCGGGAAAGTCGTGCGCCTGCAGAGCATCTGATCCATCTGGTCATTCACGGCATGCTGCACTTGATGGGCTACGATCACGTGGCGTCGTCGGATGCCGTGAAGATGGAAACACTGGAAATCAAGATATTGGCTGACTTGGGGATTGCCAATCCCTACACGACATCTCGTACGCCCAAAAGCAGAGCCCGGGAGATACTGAAGCCTTCGAGAGCGCGTTATGCCTGAAGACTCGGGACGGGCGAAGGAAAGCGCAGTCCCTGACAACAGGAAGCGTCAGTCTTGCCAGGCCGCAAAAGACACCATGACGAGCCAGCCTTCCGCAACGGATCAATCCAGGACGGCTGCGAACAGCCAGAGGGACACTGCTGCGCCTGTCAAACCGTCTCGAGGTCTGATCCAGCGTTTCCTGCGCAGCCTGCGCCGGCCACGCAATGGTGACCAGCTTCGCGATACGATCGGTGAATTGCTGGACGACACCGCTGCTGCCCAAGCGGCCATGGTGGACGAGCGTCAGCTGATCCACAATATCCTGCAACTGCACGAGTTGACGGCGCATGACGTTATGGTCCCCCGCGCGGACATCGTGTCGGTAGACGTTTCCACGAGCCTGCCGGCTCTGATCAGGCTTCTGAACACCGAAGCCCATTCCCGCCTGCCAGTCTATCGCGGCACTTTGGATGAAATCATCGGCATGGTACATATCAAGGATGTGCTGCCGTTCTGGAGTAACCGACGCGCCTTCAGACTCGAGAAGATTGTTCGCAAGACGATCTTTGCGGCGCCGTCGATGAATATGCTTGATCTGCTGGCCGAAATGCGCAACTCGCGGGTTCACATGGCGTTGGTAGTGGATGAGTACGGCGGTATCGACGGCTTGGTTACGATCGAAGATCTGGTGGAAGAGATCGTCGGCGAGATCGAGGACGAACACGATGACGCAGAGTCTCCGAAGATCAAAGAGATACGCCCCGGAATTGCGGAAGCAGACGCCCGCGCCACGATCGAGGATCTGGAGGAAATCTATGGCGGACTTCTGACCGAGGAAGAGCGCGATGATGTCGATACCATCGGCGGGCTGGTCATTTACCTGGCCAATCGCGTGCCGAGCCGCGGCGAGTTGATTCCGCACAGCAGCGGGTTGGAGCTGGAAGTACTGGAAGCTGATCCGCGCCGGATCCGCAGAGTCCGTTTGCGCAGACTGCCAGAAAACCTTTCCGAAGACGTCCCGGTCCGTTGACGGCATCGGAGACGGCGACGCAGTCTTCGTCGCCCGCCGGGCGGAATGACCCGCGGGTCTTTCGGTGGCCGGTCGTACAGCTACTTGCCGCCGGCGCCTTGTGCGCCTTGGCGTTGCCTCCGCTGCACCTGCTGCCGGTTCTGTTTATCGGGTTCGGTGTGCTGGTCTGGCGGCTGGACCGAACGATCCGGCTGCGCAGCGCGTTGGCGACAGGCTGGCTTTTCGGAGCAGGCTACTTCTCGGCGGGCCTTTACTGGTTAGGCTTGCCGGTTGTGATCGACGTGCCGGACGACGTGACCCGAGACCTGCTGTTGATCGCCGGCCTGATGGGCGCGCCCTTGAGCGCCCTGTTTCTCGGCGTGATTGGAGCGCGGTTTACAGGAGGGTCATGGATCGGCAGCTGTGCCGGAGTTGCGCTGGCAATCGCAGTTTGGGTGGCCATCTCCGTGGCGGTCCTGCCCGGCCGTTTTACCTGGATGATTCCCTTCAACGTGTTCGGCTTGGGCGGGCTCTTGGCTTCCACTATCGCGCTGGCCACGGCTTTGGCCTGGCGACTGGCACCGTCGGGTGGCTTGCGCCAGATCATCTTCCTTGCCGCGGCGTGGGCTGCCTTTGAATGGGTGCGCGGCGTGGCCTTGAGCGGTTTTCCGTGGAATCTTGTCGCCACCGTCTGGGCCGAGTTTCCTGGCACTGCACAATCCGTTGCCTGGTGGGGCCCGTTTGGCCTGAGCTTGATTTCCGTCCTCTTGGCCAGCCTGCCGACGATCTTCCTGCTGAAGCATCGCGGGGACAGGACGACCCGGGTATATGCTGGTGGTCTGGCGGTGGTTCTTGTCGTGATCTTGGGCGCCGGTCATTTGCTGATGCCGGCTGACGTTGACCCGGTGCCGAACGTTAAACTCCGGATCGTCCAGGGTTCGGTTGCGCAGATCCTGAAATGGAAACGCCATGCCCGCGCCAGGATTCTGGTGCGGTACGGCGAACTGACGCTTTCCAAGGAATCCGGATCCATCACGCATGTTATCTGGCCGGAGACAGCGCTTCCCTATCGTTTGCAGACTCAGTACAAATCCTTGAGGCTCCACGGCAGTGCGCGCCGGTTCTTCCTGTCAGTCATTCCCCGGAACGGCGTACTGATCACCGGTGCCAATCGCGATGTGGGGCCTGACACCTGGAACAGCGTACACGTCGTTGCCGACGATGGCCGCGTCATCGGCACTTACGACAAGCACCATCTGGTACCCTTCGGAGAATATGTCCCTGCCCGTTCATTTCTGTCACGGATTGGCGTTGCGAAGATCGCCCATGGGCGCGGCGATTATGCTTTCGGATCCGGACCACGCAGCCTGATCGTCCCAGGCGCGCCGATGGCAAGCCCGCTGATATGTTACGAAGCGATATTTCCGGCGGAGGCGGTTGGTCGCCCGCGGCCAGGATGGCTGCTGAACGTGACCAATGATGCATGGTTCGGCAACAGCGCCGGTCCTTACCAGCATTTTGCAAGCGCCCGGCTACGATCAATCGAGCAAGGGCTGCCAATGGTACGGGCGGCCAATACCGGCATTTCCGCCGTCGTCGACCCGTATGGCCGGATCAAGGCCTACCTGCCGCTGGGCACCCGCGGCATTTTGGACTCGACCTTGCCGCAGGCTCGGACCACCACACTGTATAGCCGCATTGGAAACTTATCGTTCATTGCTTTGCTGCTGGTAGCTTGTTTGCTAGCTTGGGCGGTGCCGGCGGGACGGGATGAAGAGCGGACCTGTGGGACGTGATCCTGTTCCCGGGCGAGTGGCGCCGACGATGCCAACCGACAATTGGACACGATGTGTGTTCACTATATCTTGATTGCTGAAGTCTTGGCTGAGACCAGCCGGTTTTATCTGAACAAATCAAGCAATACCAAGGCTTTGACCAGGTATCGGCCGGGAAAGACAAGCTGATGGTCCGAAAACGGGACACAGGTCTCACGGGACCCGCGGCGGGGAAGCAGCTTGTTCGCCCACGCCCTGTTGACGTTCATGTAGGAAGCCGGGTTCGCTTGCGGCGCACAGTACTCGGAATGACCCAGGAAAAGCTGGGCAACGCCCTCGGCCTGACGTTTCAGCAGGTCCAGAAATACGAGCGCGGCACCAATCGTATCGGTTCCAGCCGCTTGTATGAATTGAGCAAGGCACTGGAGGTGCCGGTATCCTTTTTCTTTGATGACATGCCGCCGGAGATCGCGGCGACCACCAGCATTCACAAGCCAGTTACATTCGGCGACGGCGGACCGGGATATGAAGCAGACATGCTGGCTCGACGGGAAACGCTGGAACTGGTGCGCGCCTATTGCAGGATACGCAGCCCGAAAGTTCGAAAGCGGATCTTCGAATTGATCAAGTCCATCTCCCGCGACGAATACGAATAGGACACGAAGCGGCGTCGCGCGGATTCTTGAAACAATGCTGCCGCCCGGCAGCTTGCACGTTGGGGCGTGCCTGATTATGGTCCGGTATCGCCGAGTTCTGCTCCCTATGCGGCTACAGCGGCGGGATTGATTCCAGTGATCCGCGAAGGCTACAAGGAGATCGCCTGTGCCCAGCGCCAACTACCTGTTCACGAGCGAATCCGTGTCCGAAGGGCATCCGGACAAGGTATGCGACAGGATTTCCGATGCTGTCGTCGACGCTTTTCTGGGCGCGGACCCGGAAGCGCGGGTTGCCTGCGAGACACTGACAACGACCAACAGGATCGTCATAGCCGGTGAAGTGCGCGGGCCGGTTCCGCTGGTTGATGACAGCGGCAATGTGGACAAGGCGCGGATCGAAGAATGCGCGCGCGCGGCCGTCAAGGATATCGGATATGAGCAGGACGGATTTCATTGGCGACATGCTGACGTGGAGGTGTACTTGCATGGCCAGTCGGGCGATATCGCCCTAGGTGTCGATGCGTCCGGCAACAAAGACGAGGGAGCGGGCGATCAGGGCATCATGTTTGGGTACGCTTGCAACGAGACCAGCGCCCTGATGCCTGCGCCGATCCACCTTTCTCATCAGATTCTGAAATCCTTGGCTCAAGCGCGTCACTCTGGTGCCGAGCCACATCTCGGGCCGGATTCCAAGAGCCAGGTGACCTTGCAGTACGAGAATGGCAAACCGGTGCGCGCCACTTCTGTGGTCGTTTCCACACAGCATTCGGAAAAAGTCGATGTCGATCAAGTACGGGAAATTGTGCGGCCATACGTCGTAAATATCCTGCCGGATGGCTGGATGTGCTCCGAGGATGAGTTTTACGTGAATCCTACAGGGCGCTTCGTGATCGGTGGTCCGGACGGCGATGCCGGTCTGACCGGTCGCAAGATCATCGTCGATACCTATGGCGGATCAGCGCCCCACGGTGGCGGCGCCTTCAGCGGTAAGGATCCGACCAAGGTGGACCGCTCCGCTGCATATGCTGCACGCTATCTGGCAAAGAACGTGGTGGCGGCCGGATTGGCCGAGAAATGCGTGATCCAGCTGGCTTACGCGATCGGTGTTTCCAGCCCGTTGTCGGTCTATGTGGATCTGGGTGGTAAAGGCGAGGTGGATGAAGAAAAGCTGTCCGCCGTTCTGCAGGACATGGTCAATCTGTCGCCGCGAGGAATCAGGGAGCACCTCGGCCTCAACAAGCCAATCTACGAGCGAACAGCCGCCTACGGCCACTTCGGTCGCGCGCCGGATGACGATGGTGGCTTTTCCTGGGAGCGGACCGATCTGGCTGATGATCTCAAGCGGGCGCTCTAGATCCAGCGCAGATGCCTGTTCCGGGCCGTCCGCCCGACGCGATGGCGCCAGGCCGCGTTTTCATGGTCGACGACAGGGCCGCCCCCTGCGAAAAGGCCGGGCGCGACTGATCGAGACCTTGCTGCCAACCTTGTCGGTCACCCTGCCTGACACCGGGGCTCTGGACCTGGACCAGGTCTTCGGGCGGACGACAACAGAGGTCTGGTTGGAAATTGGTTTCGGCTCCGGCGAGCATCTGGCCTGGCAGGCTGCACATCGCCCCGATGTCGGCATTCTCGGATGCGAAGTGTTTGTCAATGGCGTTGCATCGCTTCTGCGCCATGTTCGGGACAAGGAATTGGAGAACATCCGCGTTTTCAATCAAGACGCGCATCATTTGTTGGCTGCATTGCCGGACAACAGCATTCGTCGCCTGTTTCTGCTGCACCCCGATCCGTGGCCGAAGCACCGGCATGTCGCCCGGCGTTTCGTTCAGGAACAAAGTATCCGGCGCCTTGCGCAGCTGGTGCAGAAAGGCGGAGATTTGCGTGTTGCCACTGACCATCCAGCGTATCTGAGTTGGACGTTGCGGATGATGGCGCGGCAACCCTGGTTCGACTGGACTGCAACGACAGCGCGCGATTGGCTTTTCAGCCCAGACGACTGGCCGCAGACCCGATACGGGGCAAAGGCAGAGCGCGAAGGACGCCGCTGCACGTATCTTGGCTATCGCAGGAACCGGCAGCCCGCAGGCTAGATGCGGCGGCAAAACTCTTGCCAGAATATGGCGGTGCCCTATATTGCGTTGCATAATAAAAACCCGTTGGGTTCGATCAGGAACCTTGTGAAAAAGGGTGGGCCCTGCGGCCCGCTCTTTTTTGTTGTTGCAAACCGCGCCGATTGCGGCGCCGTCCGCCGGACAGCAAGACTCGCATCGAAGATCCATGCAACTGACTGACCGCATTGCCGCCATGATCGAACCCGGCCTGGACGCCATGGGTTATGAGGTCGTACGTGTGCAGTTGAACGGTGCGCGCGACAGCCAAACGCTGCAGATCATGTGTGATCGGCAAGACGAGACGCCGATCACGGTCGACGATTGTGCCAGGATCAGCCGCATGATTTCGGCAGTGCTGGATGTCGAGGATCCGATTGCCACGGGATACAATCTGGAGATCAGTTCGCCCGGTCTTGATCGGCCGCTCACCCGGCCCAAGGACTTTGACCGGTATTTCGGCTTCGATATCCACATCCAGCTGCGCACCGCAATGCTCGGAAGAAAACGCTTCAAGGGAGTTCTTCAGGGTCTTGAGAACGGTTTCGTGAAACTGGCAACCGGTGACGGCAATATCCGCCTCGCCCTGGATGACATAGAAAAGGCCAAGCTGGTCCTGACCGACGCGCTGGTCGCCGCGGCGCAGAAGCAGCAGGCTACAACGCATGCATGAGGGAAAGAGCATGAATGTTGCACCCACCCTGTACCGACCGGAGCTGATCCAGGTCGCCGACGCCGTGGCGCGCGAAAAAGGCATCGACAGGGAGGAGGTTCTGGATGCCATGGAACATGCCATCCAGAAGGCGGGTCGCTCGAAATACGGCCAAGAGCTGGATGTTCGTGCAAGCATCAATCGTACGAACGGCGAAATCCTGCTTGCCCGGTATCGCGAAGTTGCGGAGGAGATTGAAGACGAAGGTGCCCAGATCACCCCCGAACATGCGGCCAGGATCGACCCGAACAAGAAGGTCGGAGAATTCATCATCGATCCGCTGCCGCCGATCGATTTCGGTCGGATCGCTGCTCAGACCGCCAAACAAGTGATTGTGCAGAAAGTCCGCGAAGCAGAGCGTGGCCGACAGTATGAGGAATACAGGGACCGCGTGAACGAGATTGTCCATGGTGTGGTCAAACGGGTCGAGTTCGGCCATGTAATGGTGGATCTGGGCCGAGCCGAGGCCATCGTCCGCCGCGATGAACTGATCCCGCGTGAGAATTTCCGTCAGGGCGACCGCATTCGCGCCTACATCCATGACGTGCGCCAGGAGCAGCGCGGACCGCAGATATTCCTTTCGCGGACTCTTCCGCAATTCATGGCGAAACTGTTTACCCAGGAAGTGCCGGAAATCTACGACGGGATTATCGAGATCAGGGCGGTCGCCCGCGACCCGGGCTCTCGCGCCAAGATTGCAGTCATTTCGAACGACAGTTCCATCGACCCGGTCGGCGCCTGCGTCGGCATGCGTGGCAGTCGTGTTCAGGCGGTGGTACAGGAATTGCAGGGCGAAAAGATCGATATCATTCCATGGTCGGCTGATCATGCGACTTTCGTCGTGAACGCTCTGGCCCCGGCTGAAGTCACGAAGGTTGTGCTGGATGAAGACTCGGGGACCATCGAAGTGGTTGTGCCGGACGAACAACAGAGCCTTGCCATTGGTCGTCGCGGCCAGAACGTGCGCTTGGCTTCCCAATTGACCGGCTGGCACATCGACATTCTGACGGAAGAGGCCGAATCGGCCCGTCGGCAGGAGGAGTTCCGTTCCCGTAGCGCGATGTTCATCAAGGCGCTGGATGTGGATGACGTGATCGCTCATCTGCTGGTCACCGAGGGTTTCTCCACCATCGAGGAAGTCGCCTTCGTGCCGCTGGAAGACTTGATGGCAATCGAGGCGTTCGACGAAGATATCGCCGAAGCCCTGCGTGAGCGGGCCCGTGATTACTTGGAGCGCCGAGATGCCGAGCTGACCGCGAAACGCAAGTCGCTGGGTGTCAAGGACGCGATCGCAGAAATTGAGGGTCTGTCGCCGGCAATGCTTGTTCAGTTGGGAGAAGCGGGCGTCCGGGAAATCGACGATCTCGCCGACCTGAGTACCGAAGAATTGCAGTTCATCGTGTTGTCGAAGGAAGTGAAGATTACGCCGGAAGATCTGGGCCATGTGAAGGAAGATCGTCGGGTTCGCCTGATCGCCGATCAAGAGCCGGATGAGGACGGCAAGATCGACCTGACGCTCAACATGCTGAATTACCTGAAGCCGCACAAGCTGACGTCGTCCGTTCAGGCAAGCGCGCTGGACAACGACGAAGCCGAAGCCATCGTGATGTCGGCGAGGAAAATTGCCGGCTGGCTCACGGACGAGGATATTACCGACACGGCGGATGACTGTGAAAGCGGTGACAACGCCGCTACAGAATAACAATCCCAGACCAGAGGGCTGCAATTATAAACGGACTGATACCAGCTTCTGACCTGACCGGGGTCGCCGCGCGCGGCAATGCAGAAGCAACCGCCAATGATCGGCACTGTGTGGTAACTCGGAGAAGCGGGCCACGGACGGACCTGATCCGTTTCGTTGTGGCGCCGGACAGCACCCTGACGCCCGATCTGGCCGAGAACTTGCCAGGCCGTGGCCTTTGGATTCTGGCATCGCGAGCGGTTGTGGAAACCTGCGGCCTCGAGAAGGTCGTTTCTCGTGCCGCCCGGCGAAAGCTTTCCATACCTGACCGGTTGGCCGACAGGCTGGAAGGTCTGCTGCTGACACGATGCCAGAATTTGTTGGGTCTTGCCCGGCGGACTCGCGCGGTGGCAGGAGGTTTTGGCGCGGCAAGGGATGCAGCGATGACCGGTAATGCGGCGCTGCTGCTGATCGCTGGTGATAGCGCTGGACGCGATGGCCGGGAGTTGGCGCGCCGTGCGCAGTCGCGTCCGGTTCGAGTTTCCAGGGTGCTGGATGCGGCGGAAATCGGCCCGGTGCTCGGCCGGGAACGGCAGGTATACGCGGCAATCGACTCCGGTCCGCTAGCCGACAGGCTGGGGCGCGACCTGCACAGGCTTTCGGGGTTTCGCGGGATGCCGATGACGGGCGTGAAAACGGGCAAGGAAGATGCGACTGAGGATGACGGCGAGGCCCAGCGCGGGCTTTCGCGCAGGAACGGTAACGATGGCTGAAACCAAGCAAGACGACGAAAAAAAACCGCTGTCGCTGACGCGCCCCGGTCGGCTTGAACTGAAGAAGACGGTCGAGTCCGGTGTTGTGAAGCAGAGCTTTTCGCATGGCCGGTCCAAGACCGTGGCCGTCGAAGTCAAGAAAAAACGGACCTTCAGGCGTGGCGAAAGCGGCCGGATGGCAGAGGTCAAGGAAGAGGCGCAGGAAAGTGCTGAGGATGCCTTTGTCGAAAGGGACACCGGCGGACCGGTTCTGAGTCAGGCTGAGCGCGCGGCGCGGATGCGCGCCTTGAAGCATGCCGACGCCTCACAGGCTGCAGACGATCCTCGGTCTTACATCGACGACGAACGGCCCGAAATTCACTCGCCGGCCGGAAAGACGCCGTCAGAAAATGTCATGGATCCAGCGGAAGCGCTACAACCCGATGCTGCAAAGGCAGAAGAGGCTCCTGTCGAAGGGGCATCCGTGGTTTCGGCAGAAGAAGAACAATCTGACCTGAACGAGGAAAAGCTTTTGCACCGCTTTTCCGAGGAACGGGCAAAGGCCGACGACCTGGCGCGGCAGTTGGCCTCGAAGGAACTGGGGGTCGGCTTTACGCCCAGCAACAAGGTGGCGCCGAAGCCTGCAGCGCGGCCGGCGACTTCGACGTCTGCCGATCGTGGGCATAGCCCTGCGGAGTTGCGCCCGGACGATGAGGATCGTGATGTCCGCCGGCGCCGAGCCGAGCCCAAGCGGCCGGCGGCCGGCAAGAAGAATGAACCGCGCCGGCGGACCGGTCGCTTGACGATCACCCAAGCATTGGAGATCGGCGATGCGGGTATGGAGCGCAAGAGATCCGAGGCTGCAGCGCGCCGGCGGCGTGAAAAAGAAAAGCAGCGCGCGCAGCAAGGGCCGATCGAGCATCGCAAGCAAGCTCGCGAAGTCGTCGTGCCCGAAACAATCACGGTCCAGGAACTGGCAGGTCGGATGGCCGAAAAGGCCGCCGATGTGGTCAAGTCCCTGATGAAGATGGGGGTCATGGCGACCATGACCCAGTCCATTGATGCCGACACGGCGGAACTGATCGTCGAGGAACTGGGGCACAAGATAAAGCGCGTGTCCGAAGCTGATGTCGAAATCGGGCTGGAGGGCGCGCCGGATCCTGAGGAAAGCATGCAGCCTCGTGCGCCGGTAGTGACCATAATGGGCCATGTCGACCACGGGAAGACAAGCTTGCTGGACGCGTTGCGCGAAACCGATGTGGCGGGTCGGGAGGCTGGCGGCATCACCCAGCACATCGGCGCCTATCAGGTGAAACTGGCGAGTGGCGATCGAATCACTTTCCTTGACACGCCGGGCCACGCCGCCTTCACCGAAATGCGTGCCCGCGGCGCGACGGTGACAGACATCGTGATATTGGTTGTTGCTGCGGACGATGGCGTACAGCCGCAAACGATTGAGGCCATCGCTCATGCAAAGGCGGCCGATGTGCCGATCATCGTTGGGGTGAACAAGATCGACGCGAAAGGTGCTGATTCGAATCGGGTGATGACGGAACTGTTGCAGCACGACATCCAGGTCGAGCCGATGGGCGGCGAGGTTCTGTGTATCGAAGTTTCGGCCCGGGAAAAAACGAACCTGGACAAGCTGGAGGAAGCCATCCTCCTCCAGGCCGAACTGATGGACATGAAGGCAAACCCGGGCCGGGAAGCCCAAGGTGTGGTTGTGGAAGCCAGGCTGGAACGCGGCCGGGGCTCCGTTGCCACCGTCTTGGTCCAGCGCGGCACGTTGCAGGTTGGCGATATTTTTGTCGTAGGCCAGGAATGGGGAAAGGTACGCGCCTTGGTCAATGACCGTGGCGAAAATATCAAGGAGGCGGGTCCGTCCGCGCCGGTGGAGGTGCTGGGTTTGAACGGGACGCCCGCCGCCGGCGACGATTTCGCGGTGATCGGCGACGAGGCGCGGGCGCGAGAAATCTCCCAGTATCGCCAACGGACAGCCAAGAAGGCCTCAGGCGGGTCGCGGAGTTCGGTCGAACAGATGTTCTCCAAGATCCAGTCGGGCGAAGCAAAGGAACTGCCGGTTCTTCTCAAGACCGACGTTCAGGGCTCTTCGGAAGCCATTGCCGGCATGCTGGATAAACTGTCGAGCGACGAAGTCAAGGTTCGCGTCCTGCATGCCGGCGTGGGCGCGATCAGCGAAGCGGATATCACGCTTGCCAAAGCCTCGAACGCCATGATCATCGCGTTCAACGTGCGCGCCAACAGTCAGGCCCGGACCCTGGCCGAACGCGACGGCATCGACATCCGCTATTACTCGATCATCTATGACATCAACGATGACATCAAAACGATGCTGTCAGGCATGTTGGCACCGGAAATTCGCGAAACCTTCTTGGGTTACGCCGAGATTCTGGAGGTTTTCCGCGTATCGAAGGTGGGTAACGTCGCTGGATGCCGGGTGACCGAAGGCATCGTGCGTCGTGGGTCCGGTGTACGTCTGCTGCGCGACAACGTCGTGGTTCACGAAGGCAAGCTGTCGACTCTGAAACGCTTCAAGGACGAGATAAAAGAAGTCCGTGGCGGGATGGAATGCGGGATGTCCTTCGAGAATTACCAGGACATTCGCGTCAGCGACCAAGTCGAATGCTTCGAAGTGGAAGAGGTGCAGCGCACACTCTAGGCCGCACAGCCGTGCTGCTGCCAATCTGGAGACGTCAGAGATGAGTGCAGCCAATCTGCCTACCCAACGTCAACTGCGCGTTGGCGAAGAGATTCGCCGCGCCGTGGTCCAGATACTGGCTGAAGGGTCTTTCCGCGATCCGGCGCTGCAGAATGTGTCGATCACGGTTAGTGAAGTCCGGCCGGCCGCCGATCTGAAAACTGCAAAAGCATTCGTGTATCCGCTGGGCGGCGGATCGCCAGAAGCGGTGTTGAACAGCTTGAACCGGGCTTCGGCCTATGTGCGTGGACGGCTGGGCAGGATCATCCGCCTGAAATTCACGCCTGAAATCACTTTTTTGCTCGACCAGTCGTTTGATATGGCGAGCGCCGTGAACGAAATGTTGCAGGATGCGCGCGTTGCCCAGGATCTGGATGCCGATCCAGGTCGCCCGACCGATGGCGCGTAAACGGCGCGGTCAACCGGTTCATGGCTGGGTGAATGTCGACAAACCGCTGCATCTGACCTCGGCCACCGCCGTCTGCATTGTGCGCAGTGCATTCGACGCCCAAAAGGCCGGACATTGTGGGACGCTGGACCCACTCGCAACGGGCGTACTCCCCATCGCCTTGGGCGAGGCTACGAAGACGGTGCCCTTCGTGATGCATGGACCGAAGGGCTATCGGTTCAAGGTTCAGTGGGGCGAAGCCAGGACGACCGATGATCGCGAAGGCATGGTGACCGAAACGAGTGCCCATCGGCCTACCCGATCCGAAATCGTGCGAATGATTCCCCGTTTCGTCGGCGAGATCAATCAGGCGCCGCCCAGGTTTTCTGCAGTCAAGATCGGAGGACTGCGCGCTTACGAACTTGCTCGTTCCCGAAAAGAGGTTGACATCAAGCCGCGGCGGGTGATTGTCCACGCATTGCGTCTGGTCGATATTGTCGGTCCTGACGAAGCCGTCTTCGCGGTCGACTGTGGCAAGGGAACCTATATCCGGAGCCTGGCGCGCGATCTGGCAGCCTCGCTGGGCACGGTGGGCCATGTCAGTTGCCTGCGACGCACATATTGCGGACCATTTCGCGACTGCGACGCGATTCCACTGGAAAAACTCGCCGGATTACGCCATATGCAATCATTGGAATATCACGGCAGTGAAGGAACGCCTGTTGATTTGGCGGCCTGCCTGTTGCCGGTCGCAAGGGCGCTGGACGACATCCCGGCGCTGATCGTGACCAAAAGTGAGGCCGGACGGATTCGAAACGGACAAGCCATACCGGTCCTCCGCACCGACAATCGCAAGCAGACCGAAGGCCTTCCTGACCATGCAAATCTGTATGCGTTGCTGGATGGCCAGGTGATTGCGCTGATGCGGTTGGAGGGTCGTATGGCCCAACCGATGCGGGTTCTCAATCTCTAGCTCTGAAGGAAGGGCCTGATGTCGATTACCGCTGAGCGGAAGCAGGAACTGATCAAGGAATACGGCCGCAAGGACGGCGACACGGGGTCGCCAGAGGTCCAGGTCGCTGTCCTGACCGAACGCATCCGTAACCTCACTGACCATCTGGGTGATCACAAGAAGGATCACCACTCCCGTCGCGGCCTGCTGATCATGGTGGGCCAGCGTCGCCGGCTGCTCGATTACCTGAAGAACAAGGACGTAAGCCGGTATGCATCGCTGATCGAAGGTCTTGGCATTCGCCGCTAGACTGCTCGGGCTGGCTGCCCCGGCCATTTGGCTCTGCATTGATTCAGCTTTTCCGTAACGGAGAGCGCATGAAGGACCCGCTGGCAATCCGGCTGACGGGTAACATAAGGTATACAGGATACCCCCGCATGTTTGACATTTGCAAACGCTCCATCGAATGGGGCGGCCGCACCCTGACGCTCGAAACCGGACGGGTCGCCCGTCAAGCCGATGGTGCCATATTGGCAAGTTACGGTGAAACCACCGTACTGGCTACGGTCGTTGCCGAAAAAAGCGCCCGCGAAGGAATCGATTTCTTCCCTCTTTCCGTACATTACATGGAAAAGACCTATGCTGCCGGCAAGATTCCCGGCGGATTTTTCAAACGCGAAGGTCGTCCCAGCGAAAAAGAAACGCTGGTATCGCGTCTGATCGACCGGCCAATCCGGCCCTTGTTTGCTGACGGATTCCGGAACGAGACACAGGTCATGATCCAGGTCATGAGTTATGACATGGAGAACGACGCCGATATTCTGGCAATGATCGCCGCGTCAGCTGCGCTGACCGCCTCCGGCATTCCGTTCATGGGACCGATCGGCGGAGCCAAGATCGGCCACATCAACGGCGACTATGTCCTGAACCCGACCTTCGATCAGCTTGACGAGTCGGATCTGGAATTGGTTGTGGCCGGCACGCAGGCAGGCGTGCTGATGGTCGAATCCGAGGCTCAGGAACTCAGCGAGGAGGTAATGTTGGGTGCTGTAAGCTTCGGCCATGACAGCTTCCAGCCAGTGATCGACATGATCATCAAGATGGCCGAAGAATGCGCCAGGGCACCTTGGGAGGTGCCAGCGCCGCGGGCGGCTCTGAAAGAAGTCGATAGCGCTTTTCGATCAGCCGGCATCGATCGTGAACTGCGCGACGCCTACAAGGAGCGAGTCAAGCAGGAACGTCAATCCAGGATCAGTGCCGTTCGCGAAAACGCAGCAGCATTGGTCGAAGGCAATGAAGAGCGCGCCGCCGTCGCCGGAGATGTGCTCAAGAAGCTGGAGAAGGAGATCGTGCGGGGTGATATCCTGGATACTGGTAACCGTATCGACGGTCGCGATACAAAAACCGTCCGCCAGATTGTGGCGGAAGTAGGCGTGCTGCCGCGGACCCATGGCTCCGCCCTGTTTACCCGGGGCGAAACCCAGGCGTTGGTGACCGCCACACTCGGGACGGGCCAGGACGAGCAGATCATCGATGCGATGGAGGGCGAGTACCGCGAGAACTTCCTGTTACACTATAACTTCCCGCCATTCTCGGTTGGTGAGACGGGACGCGTCGGCTTCACCGGCCGTCGGGAAGTGGGCCACGGGAAACTGGCGTGGCGCGCGGTGCGCCCACTTCTGCCAAGCGAAGAAGAGTTTCCGTATACGATTCGTGTCGTTTCCGAAATCACGGAATCCAATGGTTCCTCTTCGATGGCGACGGTCTGCGGTTCCTCGCTTGCCATGATGGATGCCGGCGTGCCGATCAAGTCGCCGGTCGCGGGCATCGCCATGGGCCTGATAAAGGAAGGCGACCGGTTTGCCGTCCTGTCCGACATCTTGGGTGACGAGGATCATCTGGGCGACATGGATTTCAAGGTTGCTGGCACCAGCGAGGGCGTGACGTCGCTCCAGATGGATATCAAGATCACGTCCATCACCAAGGAAATCATGCAGATTGCCTTGGATCAGGCGCGCGACGGCCGGCTGCATATCTTGGGTGAAATGGCCAAAGCCCTGACCGTTTCGCGCGAGAATGTCAGCGCCAATGCTCCACGGATCACGACGATCCAGATCAACAGAGACAAGATCCGCGACATAATCGGCACTGGCGGTAAGGTCATCCGTGAGATCACCGAGCAGACGGGCACCAAAATCGATATCGACGATGACGGCACCATCAAGATCGCCGCGACCGATCAGGATGCTACAGATGCGGCGATCAGGTGGATCAACAACATCGTCGCCGAACCGGAGTCTGGCAAGATATACACCGGTAAAGTCGTCAAGGTAATGGACTTCGGTGCCTTCGTGAACTTCCTGGGAGCGAAGGATGGCTTGGTGCATATCAGCGAACTGGCTGACGGCCGGGTAGGCAAGGTGACCGACATTGTCAACGAAGGCGATGAGGTGAAGGTCTATTGCATCGGTTTCGACGACCGCGGCAAGGTCAAGCTGTCGATGCGCAAGGTGGACCAGAAGACCGGCGAGGAACGAATGGATGTCGAAGTGCCCGACCCGCGCCGCGGCGGTCGCGGTCCGCGCCACGATCGAGGGGCACGCCGGCGGGACTGACCGGTCGCAATGGTCTTGCCAGTGAAGAGGCGCGAATCCTTGCGATGTTTTCTGCGAGTTGGTTGCGATGAGGTCGCCGGATCGTCGAGGCTCGTATTTCATCCATTCCGCCTCCACCATTGATCATGGCGATGGCGTACACCGAACAACAAGGTGGGCCGATACAAGGTTGTTCCGGATGGAATTTCGCGTTTGGCTGATCGCTGATCATCTGGCGACAAACCCGCAACCCCAGGACAAACGCCCGACAATTGGCGCTCGTTATGTCTCCCTTACGGATCTTGGCGGCGGCTGTCGAGACCGGTATTCGATTGCCGAAACGCGCCACGACTGCGATCCGGATCTGTCGGGAGAGCGAATCGAACTGGTTTCGACTGCCGACCTCACGTTGGGCACCTCCACGCTCAACGGTCAACCGGTGGCGCCGCCGCCACTTCGGATCCGAGGTATTTGAAGTGTTTTCATCATCCGCCCGGACATAATGGCCGTTCGTCTGCAACAAGACGAATTTCTTGGCGTTTTCCGAAACAGGCTCCTATATGGGTTCATCAGGGACAGGTTCACCTGTCAGGCGAGTCAATGTTTTCCGTAGATTTTGCCGTTATCGACCCAACGACGGCAGGTGCGGGGGGTTCTGGCGCGCCTTCCCGGATCGCCAACACGCCGATGACAACGTTGCTTGCCGAAACCCGCATGACTGATTTTCGTAACCGCGATTCATTCGAATACGATGATCTCATCGCTTGTGGTCATGGAGCGCTGTTTGGCGAAGGCAATGCCCGGCTGCCGCTGCCGCCCATGCTGATGTTCAATCGAATCATCAGCATCACGACAGATGGCGGTGCGTACGACAAGGGCGCCATCACGGCCGAGTTTGATATCAGACCCGACCTGTGGTTCTTCGAATGCCATTTCGAGGGCGATCCGGTAATGCCGGGCTGCCTGGGCGTCGACGCCCTGTGGCAACTGACCGGCTTCTACCTGGGTTGGCTGGGTCATTCCGGCAAGGGTCGGGCCTTGGGCGTGGGCGAGGTGAAGTTTTCGGGCATGGTGATCCCGACCGTCGAAAAGGTCACTTACAAGATCGACTTCCGCCGTGTAATCGCGCGGAAACTGATCCTGGGTCTGGCCGATGGCCAGGTTCTGGCCGATGGAGAAATCATTTTTGCGGCCAAGAACCTCCGGGTCGGCCTGTTTACCGACTGACAGAGGGTGTGGATGAGGCGCGCGGTTATCACGGGTATCGGTATCGTCTCGTCGATTGGCAATAATCGTGCTGAGGCGACGAATTCGCTGCGTGAGGGTCAATCAGGCATCGAATTTTGCGAGACATACAAGGAAAAGGGCTTCCGAAGCCATATTCACGGCTCTATCAAAATGGACGCTGACAAATCCGTGGACCGCCGATTGCGGCGTTTCATGGGTGATGGCGCCGTCTATAACTATGTCGCGATGAAAGAAGCGATCGCCGACGCCGGTTTGGAGCCGAATGAAGTTTCGAATGAAAGGACAGGCCTGATCATGGGGTCCGGCGGGCCGTCCACCCGCAACCAGGTGCTGGCGGCAGATCTGTTGCGCGAAAAGGGCACGAGCAAGAAGATCGGCCCCTTCATGGTCCCGAGGACCATGTCGAGCACAAATTCGGCGACCCTTGCGACGCCGTTCGGCATCAAGGGCGTCAACTATTCCATAACGTCCGCCTGCTCCACTAGCGCTCATTGCATCGGCAACGCGCTGGAGCAGATTCAGCTAGACAAGCAGGACATCGTTTTTGCAGGCGGCGGCGAGGAACTGCACTGGTCCCTGTCGATGCTGTTTGATGCAATGCCCGCCCTGTCATCCGGCTATAACGACATGCCAGAAAAGGCCTCGCGCCCGTTCGACGTCAATCGGGACGGGTTCGTGATCTCCGGAGGTGGTGGTTGCGTGGTTGTCGAAGAGCTGGAACACGCCAAGGCTCGTGGCGCCAAGATATACGGTGAGATCGTCGGCTATGGGGCGACAAGCGACGGCTTCGACATGGTACAGCCTTCTGGCGAAGGTGCGGAGCGTTGCATGAAGATGGCGCTGGACCACATAGACGAACCGGTGAATTACATCAACACCCACGGCACCTCGACACCCGTTGGCGACACCAGGGAACTGGAGGCGATCAAGGCGGTCTTTGCAAATGGCGAGGGCAACAAGGGCAATCAGCGGCCGTATATCAACTCAACCAAATCACTTACCGGCCACGCGCTTGGCGCTGCGGGCGTCCACGAGGCGATCTATGCCCTTCTCATGCTGAACGATGACTTTGTTTCGGCTTCTGCCAACCTTGACGATCCAGACCCGGCCAGCGAAGGCCTGTTGCTGGTGACGGAGCGCGTCGACAACGCTGACTTGTATCAGGTGATGACTAACAGCTTCGGCTTTGGCGGCACGAACTGCAGTCTGATCTTTCGTCGGCACAATACCTGACGTCAGTTTTCGAGCCTTGTTCCCGTCCCTTGTGAGCAGATCAAATTGCGCCATCCTGGGCAGGCGTCATCACCATCGGAATGCAGGGCCCGGAACACCGGGGAAACGCGGATCGGCCTGTGTCCGCCCCTTGAGCGTGGAGGACCAGGTCCGGGATGGGCTCTCGGAGCGCGGTATCGCCGGCATGAACGAGACGGGCGGCTGGGTCGACCGGCCTTGCAGTTGCTCGGCAGGAACCACACGCCACCATGCCTCCTCTAGCCCCCAGATCGGTCGTTGTCGATGGTGGCGACCCTGAGCGGCGGCAGAGACGCCAGGGAGCTCCAGATAGACCATGGCGTTGGCGCTACCGCCGCGCTCCATGAAGCTGTCGTCAGGAATGGGAACGTCGATCACCGCGCCCGCACTGCCTGTTCCATTTCCGCCGTTCCGATGCCGCCGGTCAGCCGATTGTTCATGGCATGCCGCCACCGATAGCGAATGGTCGTCCGGCGGCAGTTGCAATACTCAGAGGTGCTTCGGCCATCTCTCAAGGGCCATTCTCTGGGGGTTTCCAAGGAACAGGGCTTCGCGATCCCGGCCGTCATTAGCAGGATAGTTGGTGCGCGGGACGCCGAAGACCGGCACCTGGTCAACTCTCAGGATCTTCCCTGGCGACCCGGCCGTCGCCCGGCCAGCCGACAGCGTGAACGCCAGAAGGGCGACAAACCGCAGCCCAGCTCGCAGGCGGTCTGTCCGCCTCATGGCGATCTGCCTTCCGCGAAGGTTTTCCGGTCCGGATGAGAATTTACCCATCCCCCAGCGGTTGAAGGGACTCTGCCAATTCCGAAGACATGCCAAACGGGGATGCTGCCGGCAGCTACGAACACTTGATGAACAAAGAAAAATATGGCATGTCTTCGCCTGCACCTGGTCTTGGCCATATAGGGCCCCTCGCTGCACCGCCATCGATGTGAAACAAGGAATTGTCATATGTCCCAAGTTGGCCCCAGGTCTGCCGAAACGGGCGATGTGAATCGTCAAAAAGCGCTCGATTCCGCCCTCAGTCAGATCGAACGGGCCTTCGGCAAGGGCTCAATCATGAAAATGGGCGAGACCGATCGCAAGGTGGATGTGGAGGTGGTGTCCACCGGGTCGCTGGCGCTGGATATCGCCTTGGGCACCGGTGGATTGCCGAAGGGCCGGATTGTCGAAATCTACGGGCCGGAAAGTTCCGGCAAAACAACGCTGGCGCTGCATCTGATCGCCGAGGGACAAAAGACCGGCGGCACCTGCGCTTTCGTTGATGCCGAGCACGCACTTGATCCTGCCTATGCGGAGAAACTGGGCGTGGAACTGGACGAACTTTTGATTTCGCAGCCGGATGCCGGTGAGCAGGCGCTGGAAATCGCTGATACGCTGGTCCGCTCAGGTGCCGTTGATGTGCTGGTAGTGGACTCCGTTGCCGCATTGGTGCCACGGGCAGAACTTGAGGGCGAGATGGGCGACACCCATGTTGGCCTGCAGGCGCGCCTGATGAGTCAGGCGCTGCGCAAGCTGACCGGTTCAATATCCCGCTCCAATTGTCTGGTTGTTTTCATCAATCAGATACGCATGAAGATTGGGGTGATGTTTGGAAGTCCTGAGACCACAACCGGAGGCAACGCCCTGAAATTCTACTCGTCGGTGCGGCTGGACATTCGCCGGATCGGACAGATCAAGGATCGTGATCAGGTCGTTGGCAACCAGACCAAAGTCAAGGTGGTCAAGAACAAGATGGCACCACCTTTCCGGGTTGTGGAATTCGACATCATGTATGGTGAAGGCATCTCGAAGACCGGTGAACTGATCGACATGGGCGTCGCGGCCGGAATCGTCGAAAAATCAGGCTCCTGGTTTTCGTTTGGCAGTCAGCGTATTGGGCAGGGCCGCGAGAATGCCAAGGGATTCTTGCGCGACAATCCGGATATCGCGGACGACATCAAGAACAAAATCCTGGAAAGCGCGGGTTTTTTGTCCTCGAAGTTAGAAATCAATGCTGCCACCGATGAAGAATCGGACGAAACGCTAAACAAATAACGATCACTGCGATCCAGCGCTCGGAACAACGCAGTCTGCCGGGAGACGGCCTTCAGTATCTTGCCGCCGAAGGGGTGGCTGCAACGTTCGCACGAACTGCCGGCACCGTCGGACAGTCGACGGCGGCGCGGCGCCTTTTCCTGCCAAACCACTCGGAATCCGAGCAATCATGATGGTCGCCTGCGGATCAGGTAACGGTGCTGCCCTTCGAAGACAAGCGTATCGTCTTGATTGTGGATGGTCGCCCGCATCGTGATTACGCCTGTGCTTTTCTGCGGTTCCAGATCGACAATCTCGAGTTCGGGATAGAGCGTGTCCTCCCGGTAGACCGGCGCAAGGAACCTGCCTTCCACGTCCAGCATCGCTATGAGCGAGTCGGACACCTCTGACGGAAAGATTCCGGCCCCGGCGCAACTCTGGATCATGACCTGCATGCCATGGGCCAGCAGGTCACGGTGTCCCCGCTGGCGGCAGTAATTGACGTCATAGTGGATTGGATCATTGTCGCCGGAGGCCGACTGGAACATTGCGAACAGCCCCCCGGTCTGGGTTCGGGACGGGATCGCATAGATCTCGCCAATGCTGAAATCCTCGAACCACCGGGACGGCCTTGTATCTCGGGCTTTCCTTGTCATTCGCCGCTCCTTCTGCATGTCATGCGGCGATTGGGCGAACTGCCGAAAGACAGTTCGCCTTTTTCCGCCGCGAACTCCGCCATAGGTTATCAACATGTCCACAGGTAACGATATCCGCTCGACATTTGTCGACTTTTTTGAGCGCAACGGTCACACGCATGTTGCGTCCAGCCCTTTGGTGCCGCGCAACGATCCGACGCTGATGTTTGTCAACGCTGGAATGGTGCAGTTCAAAAACGTCTTCACTGGTGTCGAGAAACGGGATTACAGCCGAGCCGTGACGTCGCAGAAATGCGTACGCGCCGGCGGCAAGCACAATGACCTTGAAAATGTCGGCTACACCGCCCGGCATCACACCTTTTTCGAGATGCTGGGTAATTTTTCGTTTGGCGACTACTTCAAGGATGTCGCAATCGAACTGGCCTGGACCCTCGTCACCAAAGACTTCGACCTGCCTGCTGACCGCCTGATTGCCACTGTCTATGCCGACGACGACGAGGCCTTTGAACTGTGGCGCAAGATTGCCGGCTTGCCGGAAAGCCGCCTCATCCGCATTGGTACATCGGACAATTTCTGGTCCATGGGCAATACCGGTCCGTGCGGACCCTGTTCGGAAATATTTTATGACCATGGCGACCATGTGCCTGGCGGCCCGCCCGGCAGTCCGAACGACGACGGCGACCGGTTCATCGAGGTCTGGAACCTTGTCTTCATGCAGTTTGAGCAGTTCGAGGATGGCGCGCGCGAGACGTTGCCGAAACCATCCATCGACACGGGCATGGGCCTGGAGCGCCTGACTGCGATCCTGCAGGATCAGCATGACAATTACGATACTGATCTGATCCGACCGATCATTGATGCTGCCGCCGGAGCCACCGGGGGCGATCCTGCAGGGGATGAGCGAGCCAGCTACAAGGCCATCGCCGATCACCTTCGGTCATCCGCGTTTCTTGTTGCGGATGGCGTCCTGCCGTCTAATGAAGGCCGTGGCTATGTTTTGCGACGTATCATGCGCCGTGCCATGCGCCATGCCCACATGATCGGTGCCCGAGATCCACTGATGCATACGCTGGTGCCCGTACTGAACGGCATCATGGGACAAGCCTTTCCTGAACTGATTCGGGCCGAGGCGCTGGTGACTGAAACACTGAAACTGGAAGAGACCAGATTTCGTCAAACACTGGACCGCGGTCTTCGTCTTCTAGCCGACGAGACCGACAAGCTGGGCGATGGTGAAACACTGGCCGGCGATGTCGCCTTCCGTCTTTACGACACCTACGGTTTTCCACTGGACCTGACCCAAGACGTGTTGCGTGGCCAGGGTCGCGATATCGATCTGGCTGGTTTTAACACCGCCATGGAAAGGCAGCGGGCGGAAGCACGAAAGGCGTGGGCTGGGTCCGGCGACCAATCCGAAGACAAGATATGGCTTGTTCTTCGCGATGCCCATGGCGCGACTGAATTCCTGGGGTACGATACCGAAGCGGCTGAAGGCGAGGTGCTGGCGCTGGTCCGGGACGGCAAGAAAGTCAGGACCGCAGATGCTGGCGCCGAGGTCTCGGTTATCGTGAACCAAACCCCTTTCTATGCCGAATCCGGAGGTCAGATAGGCGATGCCGGATTTCTGACAAACGAAACCGGCACCATGGATGTCTCCGATACACTCAAACGCGCCGAAGGCCTGCATGTTCATGTTGGCAAGGTCCGCGCCGGAAAGATCGCCACGGGCGACGCCGTGCGACTGGTCGTGGATCATGATCGTCGTTCGCGCCTGCGCGCCCACCATTCCGCTACCCATCTGGCGCACGAAGCCCTGCGCAGGGTGCTGGGTGATCATGTTACCCAAAAAGGATCTCTGGTCAGTCCCGACCGCATGCGCTTCGATTTCAGTCATCCCAAGGCGCTGACGCTGGAGGAAATCGCGGCAGTCGAAAATGATGTTAACAGCCGTATTCGCGCCAACGGTGCCGTCCTGACCCGCCTGATGACGCCCGCCGCCGCCGTGGAAGCCGGCGCGCTGGCCCTGTTCGGAGAGAAATATGGCGATGAAGTCCGCGTGGTCTCGATGGGGCCGGTAATCGGGGATGAAGTCGACGGCTTCTATTCCACCGAATTATGCGGCGGCACCCATGTGAAACGGACTGGTGATATCGGTCTGTTCCGCATCGTTGGAGAAAGCGCGGTGGCCGCTGGCGTCCGCCGCATTGAAGTTGTTACTGGTGAGGCGTCCGAACGCCTGGTGCGCTCCGAAGCGCACTCTCTAGCCAAGGCCGCTGCCGTTTTGAATACCAATACTGCCGACTTGCCGGATCGTGTAGCGGCCCTGCTGGCAGAGCGCAAGAAACTGGAGAAAGAACTGGCTGAAGCCCGCCGCGCATTGGTGATGACCGACGGGCTTGGCGATCACGCGAAAATCCGGAATGTCAACGGCTTGACTTTCGCGCCGCGTAGCCTTTCCGGGGCCTTGCCAAAAGATCTGAAGCCGATGGCTGACGATTTGAAGAAGCAGATCGGCTCGGGCGTCGTGGCGCTGGTAACGGGGAATGGCGGAAAGGCCTCCATCGTTGTCGGTGTCACTGACGACCTGACCGACCGGATTAGCGCCATAGATTTGGTGCGAGTCGGTTCGGAAGTGTTGGGTGGCAGGGGCGGTGGCGGCCAACCCGAAATGGCACAGGCTGGTGGTCCGAACACAGAGGCAACCGACGCGGCGTTGGCGGCCATCGAAGAAGCGCTGAAGGCCGCTTGATCTTGGCAGATCATTACCTTGGGGAAAGATAGCGCTGGCCTGGGGTGCGGCAAGGCGACCCTGCTCCTTTTGGCGTTCGCCTTACGCGAGTGGAATTCCGGCAGCTAGACCATACAATACTACTGAAGCCAAATGAGCTTCAGGATGTACCAAGTCGCGTTTTCAGCTATGGGCAGGATGATTGATGACCTTCGGACAGCAGATGTCGTTCGGGAACCGAGGGCAAGACCTGTTTGTCCGCGGCGCTTTGCGTCCGGCACCGAGGACATGTCCTGCACATCCGCAATCTCGCGCCGAATTGCCCGACGGGATGGCTCTTGTGGGTGTTTCGTCCGGGGATGTCTGCCGTGGCCTGCACGACCCGTTATAGCCGTTTCAATCGTGTGCTCAAAAGGGGAGTCGGGATTGATGCATGGGCTGTTCCCGAGGTGGACTTTCGCTCCGCCTCGCCTGGTCCACGGCAGGCCGCTTGCCGGAATTTTTCTTGATGATTGCCTTCCACCCGACAACGTCGGGCGCGCCGACAAGGCTTGTATCGCGGAAGGGATCAGAGAGCGATGCCCATCATCCCTCACCTACGCGCTGCCAAGACGCTCCACGCCTTCAGCCGCGCGCTCGAACGCGTGCGCAACCGAGGTACTCGTTTCTTCAACAAACTCAAACATCTACGATCCATATGCCGGTGAATCGCGAGAAAAAGGGGCGTTAGCGACAATCGGGACGCGATCCATGCAAGGCCAGGGCAATTCCGCGGCGCGACCAGCGTCAATATGCAGGTGAATGACTGTCATTGGCGCTGGGGAATTTTGACTAAAGGATCGCAGAAACTGTCTTTGATCGACAGTTCTCACAGCATGTCCGGCTTTACAGCTTCCGGCCAACCCTTCCTGTACGCGGATCACCCTTGTCTTTCAGGAACCTGCGCTAGATTTCGATTCAATCGCGATCATACCAGCCCATGTCGTATCCTCAAACTATCGCCGACCTGCCTGATTCCTTGCCGGTTTTCCCGCTGCAGGGAGCATTGCTGCTGCCGCGGGCGCGGCTGCCGCTAAATATTTTCGAGCCGCGCTACATGGCAATGGTCGACGATGCCTTGGCCGCCTCTCGTGCCATTGGCATGATCCAACCCAAGGTACCGGAGCAGACCGTGCCGTCTGACCATCCTGACCTTCACGAGTTGGGTTGCGCTGGCCGAATAACCTCGTTTGAGGAAACAGCTGACGGCCGCTACCTGATTTCGCTGACTGGCCTGTGCCGATTTGGTATTCGCGAAGAACTCGCCTTAAGGAATGGCTACCGGCGCGTGGTCGCGGACTACGCACCCTGGTCCGCGGACTTTGACCGGGAAGATCCCGAGGCCGTCAATCGGGAACAGTTGACCGGCGCCCTGAAAAACTATCTCTCGGCCCGGCAGCTAGGCGCTGACTGGGATGCTATCGACCGCACACCAACGGTTGATCTTATTTCAATTGTCGCCATGACCTGCCCGTTCTCTGCGATGGAGAAACAGGCACTGCTGCGGACTCGTGCCTTGACCGATCGGGCCGAACTGATCATTTCCATGTTGTTGATAAACAGTGCCGGAACCGCAGGGACCGAGACGGTCAACTAGCGTGCCCGGCACCTCGGGAGACAACAAGGATGAAAGACACGAACGCTAGCGACAGCCCAAAAGTTGATCCCAAATTGCTTGAAATCCTTGCTTGCCCAGTAAGTCGCCAGCCCTTGAAATATGATGTGGAGGCCCAAGAACTGATTTCCGAGGCTGCCGGCCTGGCATATCCGATCCGGGATGGTATCCCGATACTGCTTCAGGACGAAGCGCGCCCCCTGTCCGTCAACGAATGACGGGTGACAAGACGACCTTTGGCACCCAGGTCTGGCCAACCGAGATCAGACTGGACCGGGAAGAAAAAACCCTGACCGTCAGTTTCGAAAGCGGGGAGGTTTTCGCTTATCCTGCAGAGTTTCTGCGTGTCGAAAGCCCCTCGGCGGAAGTCCGAGGCCATGGCAACGACGAAAGGAAGGTCGTTCCCGGGCGCCGCCATGTAGGTATCACGAATGTCGAGGCGGTAGGTAACTATGCCATTCGCATTGAGTTCGACGATCTGCATGATACGGGAATATATAGCTGGACCTACCTGCGCGATCTGGGCCGGAACCAAAAAGCGATCTGGCGCAGGTATCTGATGGCCCTTGAGGCACAGGGCCTGGGCCGCGATCCCTAGGCGCTGGTTTCTGGAGCTTCGATCGATGTCATGGCTCAGGCCAGGCATGCCGTTAGGCCATCATGAGGTTTGTGCCCGTTTTATGGGCGCATCCAGCACGTAATCAGCTGTGTGGTCGTGTTGGATTCAGTGGACGCTGTCAGGCAATCTTTGCTCCAAAAAAGCCTGCCGTATAGTCTGGCAACCCTATTGAAGGAAGTCAGAATTCGCTGCTGGAAAAGATCAGCAATCATTGTCCGGCTTGCGCTGACCTCGTCGCGTCGCTTCCCCATCCGCCATATTGAACTCTAGGGCGAACACTTGGTCACCGGGGGTGCGCTACCATGTCGATGCGGCCGTGGCTTGGTGTATCCTTGATCCGAAGGTCCGCGCTCAGGACTCGAAAGCTCGCATGCCAAGGTCTCGCAGCACACCGGATCGCCTGTCGCACGCCACTGGCAGGGAACGCCTGACAGCGGAGGTCGCAGTCTTCCAAAACCCAGCATCGCAAAGAATGTGACGCTGCAACGGGCTGTTCTTCAAACCTCGAATGTCCTGTGCTCGGAAACGCTGGTCCGCCGTTTGAAGATATCAGGCCGATGAACCCGATCTCCACCTGCTATGGACTCTCGCTGCCCATCAACTTCCTGGAAGCAGTCCCGGCGGTACGACCCATTGAACCATCACATCTAAAGTGCATCTCCGCGCAGGAGCCGTGGCAGGGTACCGACAGTCCCCATGGCATGCCGCATGAAGAAGCGCTTGATACCCGGCATCCTGTTGACGGCGGCCATCCCCAGATTCCTTGAGAACTTCACAGGCCCGATATCGTTCGAGAACAACCGGTTCAGACCATCGGTCACCGCCATTAGTCCGACATTGTCGGGCCGTCGCCATCGTTCGTAGCGCCGAAGCGTCGTCTGGCGGCCGTAATCCAGACCGAGGCGGCGGTCATCGACGATCACTTCTGCCAGAGCTGCGGCGTCACGCAGGCCCAGATTCAAACCCTGGCCTGCGATAGGATGGATGGTATGAGCCGCATCGCCAACCAAGGCAATCCGCTGGTCGACGTAACGCTCGGCGTGCAGCAACCGCAGTGGATAACACCAGCGATCTCCCTCGATGCGGATGGTACCATACCAATCACCAAAGCGCCGTTGCATCTCGGCGCTGAAATCGTCATCAGACAACGCCACTAAATCCGACGCGTGACGATCACGCTCCGTCCAGACAATGGACGATCTGTACTCCCCTTCCGACCCGGTGGTCATAGGAAGTACGGCAAAAGGACCGCTTGGCAGAAATCGTTCGTGCGCTACGCCATCATGCGGTAGCTCGTGAGTTATCGTGCACACGATCCCGACCTGCGGATAGCGCCACTGGATGATCGGAATATGTGCTTGAGCCCGCAGAAAAGACTCGGCTCCATCCGCAGCCAGGATAACCGGTGCCGCGGCTGTTCTGCCGTCTGCCAGCATCACGGAAGCACCATACTCGTCGGCAGCATACCCGGTAACCTGCGCCGGCGACAGCACCGTAGCCCTGTCGGTATTGCACAGCATGGCAGCCAGGCCCTTTCGCACGACTGCGTTTTCGACAATCCAGCCGAACGGCTCGCCTTCCAGTTGCTGCCCCAAGTCCTCGTGCGTGTAGTGCAGGAACAGCGACGAGTCACCGTCCGAAACGCGAATGTCGAGAATAGGCTGCGCCGCATGATCCACATGGTCCCACAGACCAATCCTGCAAAGCATGCGCTGTGACGCGAGGGCAATGGCAGAGGCCCGGCCATCGAAGGAGGCTGCTGCAAGGTCGGTAGTTGAAGCTCGGTCAATCAGGGTGATCCGGAGCCCGGCTTGCGCCAGCGACAGAGCCAAGGCACCGCCAACGAGGCCACTGCCGACGATCACGGCATCGACCGCGTGGTGTGCATGGGAGGATCGTGTTGCTGCCATTTTCGACCATTTGGAACCGAGCGCCCGAACGGTCCAAGGGCGAATCGTCCTGACAACTATGCCTAATAAATAAACAAAAACATGATTTGCCGATATTTTTGGCAATCAATGCCTCTCTCGATTGGAGAGCGTCGGAGTTAATTTCTCTTAGCCTGTTGATATAAATCAGAAAAACAGGAAGAAACCTGTAATGGCATCATTATTGCTGTCATTGGTTGTTCATGCTGCTGCTGCGATTTCGTGGCGGCAGGCAAGCAGCAAGGGGAACCTTTGTGAAACTGGTCATGGCGATAATCAAACCCTTCAAACTGGATGAAGTGCACGAAGCCCTGATCGCCATTGGCGTGACCGGGATGACCGTATCAGATGTGAAGGGATTCGGACGGCAAAAGGGTCATACAGAAATCTATCGTGGGGCCGAATACGCCGTCAGCTTTCTGCCCAAGGTCAAGATCGAGGCGGTCGTTGACGACAGTCTCGCCGACCGGACGGCCGAAACCATCATCGAAACCGCACAGACTGGCAGCATTGGGGAAGGCAAGGTCTTTGTCATCGATGTGCAGTCGGCTGTCCGCATTCGTACCGGCGAGTCCGGCGCGGACGCGCTTTAACCCATTGGGGGATTTAATGTTTTTGCTCAATCCAACTATCCGTTGGCGTCAGAGTGCGCTGGCACTTGGCATGCTGGTGCCGATGGTGGCGATGGCGACGCCTGCTACCGCGGCAGTGTCAACCGAAACTCAGTACATCTTCAATACCTTCTCGTTCCTCATCCACGGCGTGCTGGTCATGTTCATGGCTGCCGGTTTCGCGATGCTGGAATCCGGCTTGGTAAGGAAGAAGAATACGGCGGTGATCTGCCTGAAGAACATCGCGCTGTATTCGATCGCCAGCCTGATGTTCTATATAATCGGCTACACTGTCTTATATCCAGGCGATTGGATTATCGACGGCATTTTCGGCGAACTTTCGCTGTTCTATGATCCGGCACCGAAGGAACTGGCGCTCATGAGCCTCAGCGCTGCTGATCAAGCGGACGCAACAAAGGTTGCCGCCGCCCTGAACGAAGTTTTGAAAGACGATTACTCAAAACCATCAGACTGGTTCTTCCAGATGGTATTTGTAGCGACAGCCGCTTCCATCGTGTCCGGCACAGTGGCTGAGCGAATAAAGATATGGCCATTCTTGATATTTGTGGTTGTTCTGGCTGCGTTGATCTATCCGATCCAGGCTTCTTGGGTATGGGGTGGGGGCTGGCTGGACAAAATGGGATTCAGCGACTATGCAGGCTCTACCTTGGTGCATTCAACCGGCGGCTGGGCGGCGCTTGCCGGCGCCATCCTGTTGGGTAGTCGGAAAGGAAAATACAGTACTACCGGTCAGGTACAGCCGATGCCAGGCGCAAACCTGCCGCTCGCCACGCTGGGCACGTTCATTCTTTGGTTCGGCTGGTTCGGTTTCAATGGCGGTTCTGCGCTGGCGCTAGGCAGTGCAGCCAAGGCAGCTGAAATCTCTATCGTCTATGCCAATACCAACATAGCGGCAGCAGCCGGGGTGGTCATCGCCTTGCTGTTGACCCAGATGCGCTATGGCAAGATCGACCTGACCATGGCGTTGAACGGTGCGATCGGCGGCTTGGTGGCCATTACGGCTGGGCCGGACGTGGACGCTCACTGGAAGGCTATAGTCATTGGCGGTATCGGCGGAGCGCTGGTTGTCTTCGCCATTCCGATGTTCGACAAGCTCCGGGTAGACGACGTGGTTGGTGCTCTGTCGGCCCATCTGGTTGCCGGAATCTGGGGTACACTGGCTGTCGGTATCTTTGGCAGCGGCGACATCGGCGTGCAGCTGATCGGCGTCGTGGCCATTGGCGCTTTCGTCTTCGTCGCCAGTTTTGTTGTGTGGTTCATTCTGAAGTCCACCGTAGGCATTCGGGTCGACGAAGAATCAGAATTGAATGGCCTTGATATTGCTGAGGTCGGCATGGAGGCCTATCCGGAGTTCGGTCAGTCTTCGTGATCTGGGTCGGGCTTCTTTCCAATCGGACGGCGCCCTTCCCTGCCGGGAGGGGCGTCGATGCATTCTTTCGCTGACAACGCAGCCATATTGGGCGCATGCATCCATCCTCACGTCTTGGCGCAAAGGCGATATTCTTCAGTGTCTGTTCCTGAAGTCGCGGGTGGCCTCGCGCTGCGGTACCCTGTCGGGAGTTGAGACACCGACGATGGAGGGTGCCATGGCCTGGAGCGAGGCCGCCCGGACGCAGCATGGTCGTCCGTATGACGATCTGGCGGACGCGCTTCGCGGCGCGGGCGCAGGCATGGCGTGGACCCGACGAGCCTTCGGGACACGATGCCGGCAGGAAGATCGAGGGACGGAAGCGGCACATCGCGGTGGACGCGGAGGGCAGCCCGATCACGGTTCGCGGGTTCACACGTCCGACGTGCAGGGCACCCCGGACGTGACGGTGGACATCCTGGACAAGGCTGGGGGTCTCGAAGGTGCTTGCCGACGGCGGGTACAGGGCGACACGCCGTGCGACCGACTGCAGGAATTGATGCTCCCGGACATCCCGGAAATCGTGGGAAAGCAGAAGGAAACCGCGGGTTTCGAGATCATCCCCCGCCGCCGGGTCGTGGAGCGGACCTTCGCCGGGACGGGTCGATGTCGACGGCGCGCCAGGGACTTCGAGCGAAGCCCGGAGAATTCCCTGGCCCGGGTGCAGCACCGCCTGCCGCTTCCTCATGTGCAGGGTCGCGCGAGGGACAAGGGACTGATTCACAAGAACATGATGATATCAATGACTTGCGATTCAGGCTCTGAGGCGCTGATACATCTCCCCACATATCGGCATCCATCCAGAATAATTGCTTCCGCGTAGATAGTCCTTTGTCTTGCAGAAAATGCAGGATTTTCTCGATTTAACGTGCTTTTATTAGGCGTTATTTCCTGTTTCAATTATGGTATAAAGAAAACACTCAATGTAGTCGAGACACGATCCGCGCTGCGGAAACCGCGTGATAAGACTTGGAGATGTCATGGCGCGCACGGCCACCCTGTCGGACAAAGCCAGCCCCAATTCCCGGACAAGGAAGCAGCCGGCGCGTCGGGAATCGGGAGTCCGGCCTCGCCAGACCTTTCTGCCTGCGGAACTGAAAATCCTGCTGCAGCGCGGTGTACGCAAAGTCTCCGGGCTTGCCTTGGGCTGTCTAGCCATCCTCTTCCTCCTCGCCTTGGCATCCTACGCGCCGTCCGATCCATCGTGGAACACAGAGTCGATTTCCCCGGTCCAGAACTTGATTGGCATCGCAGGCTCTTGGACATCGGATGCGGTATTGCAGACGATCGGTCTGGGCGGTTACGTGGTTGTTCTTGCGATGTTTGCCTGGGCGATCCGCCTGCTTCGCGGCTTGACTTTGGACGCCTTTCGCTGGCGCCTGCTTTTTCTGTCGTTTGCCTTGCTGTTCTTCGGCGCAGCATTCGCCGATATTCTGGGCGATCAAGGATGGCCTGTGCATGCCGGGGCCGGAGGCGTTGTCGGACGGACACTGTTGCTCGCCATGTTGGCCATGCTGGGTAGCGTGGGTCTAGGTAGTCTGCAGTTCCTTGCGGGCGCTGCTGCTTTCGTTCTGGGCATCGTCTTCATTTTGCCGGTACTGGGCCTGACACTGAACGAATGGCGGCGTATCGGTACGGTCCTCACTTGGCCTCTCAGCTTCCTCTTTCGCCGCAAGGAGGCGCTTGCTTCGCGAGTCGAGCGCCCGAACCGGGAAACACGGGACTTCTTCCCTGCTGCTGAAATCTCGGAAGATTCGATGTCGACTGTGGCGAAACGGGCTGATGTCAGGGCCGCCAGGAAAGAGCGCAAACGCCAAGAGAAGGAGGCAAAAAAGGCGCGCAAGGCTGAAGAGAAAACGGCCGCTGCCCGATCCGCAGAACGCGCGGCTGCCAAGGCGGGATCCGATGAAACCGATACAAGGAGTGCGTCGAAGATCGTCGCGAAGAAGGCCGGGCTTCCGCAAGAGGGCGGGCGAGCCCGTGATGCCAAACAGCCCAGGCTGGATCTGGATCCCGGCAAGTACAAGACGCCGCCACTAAGCCTGTTACAGGAAGCGCGGACCGATGTTGGTAATAGCCTCGACGAAGCCGCGCTGGAGCAGAATGCCCGCTATCTGGAAACTGTTCTAGCCCAGCACAGGGCAAAGGGACGGATCGTCAAGGTGCGGCCAGGCCCGGTCGTGACCCTGTACGAACTGGAGCCCGCGCCGGGTGTAAAATCCTCCCGCGTGATCAATCTTGCCGGAGATATTGCTATGGCAATGAGTGCGCTTTCGGCGCGCGTGGCTGTAGTTCCGGGACGGAATGTCATCGGTATCGAACTGCCAAACCAGAACCGGGAAACGGTTTTTCTGCGCGAGATGATGTCCGCCCACAGTTTCGAACGCTCCAGCCACAAGCTGGCGCTGGCGCTGGGCAAGGATATCGGCGGCAGCCCCGTGTTGGCCGATCTTGCGAAGATGCCCCATCTGCTGATCGCCGGCACCACTGGTTCCGGCAAGTCTGTCGCCGTCAACACGATGATCCTGTCGTTGCTGTACCGACTGCCGCCCGATCGCTGCAAGTTCATCATGATCGATCCGAAGATGCTGGAATTGTCGATCTATGACGGCATTCCGCAGCTTCTGACGCCGGTGGTAACCGATCCCAAGAAGGCCGTAGTGGCGCTACGCTGGGCCGTACGCGAGATGGAAAGCCGATACCAGGCGATGTCCAAGACCGGCGTGCGAAATATCGATGGCTATAACCAGCGGCTGGCCGACGCCCGAAAGAACAAGGAAATATTGACCGAAAGCGTCCAGATCGGCACCGACGAGAATGGCAGGCCGATTACGGAAGACCGACCAATTCCGCTGGACCCTCTTCCCTATATCGTTGTCATCGTGGACGAGATGGCAGATCTGATGCTGGTTGCTGGCAAGGACATTGAAGGCGCCGTCCAGAGACTGGCGCAGATGGCGCGCGCCGCCGGTATTCACCTGATCATGGCAACCCAACGCCCCTCGGTGGACGTGATTACCGGTACGATCAAGGCCAACTTCCCGACTCGCATTTCCTTCCAGGTCACCACAAGGATCGACAGCCGGACTATCCTCGGTGAACAGGGCGCCGAACATCTTCTGGGCCAGGGTGATATGCTGTATATGGCTGGCGGCGGTCGTATCACCCGCGTTCACGGCCCCTTTGTCAGCGACGAAGAGGTCGAGGAGGTCGTAGCCTTCCTGCGCCAGCAGGGTGAGCCCACCTATATCGATCAGATCACGGAAGAAGAGGAAGATGGCAGCCTGTTTGGCGGCGACAGTGAATCCGGAGGCGACGACATGTATACCAAGGCGGTCGAAATCGTGATGACCGAGGGCAAATGTTCCACATCGTTCATCCAGCGCCGTCTGCAGATCGGCTACAATCGTGCCGCCCGTATCGTCGAACAGATGGAGCAGCGTGGTGTCGTCAGCGCCGCCAACCACGCAGGAAAGCGTGAAGTCCTGATCGGCTGTTGAACCCGTTCGGCTGCCGCTGTGCCCGGTTTCGAGAAACCCATGACCCCGATTCGCATCTTTTCGATTCTGGTTGCATTGACTCTTTTCGTGGGAAGTGCTCCGCTGACTGCCGCGCTGGAAACCCCTCGACTGACGCCACAAGATCGCGCTGACCTGGGCCGCATTCAGATGAAGATCAACAGCTTCAGGACGCTGAGCACCCGCTTCAAGCAGATCTCGCCGCGTGGACGGACCAGCCAAGGTAACATCTTCATCCAGCGCCCTGGCCAATTGCGGGTGCAATTCGATCACAAGAAGATGCTGATCCTGACCTCCCGGTTTTGGCTGATCGTCATTCAGGATCAACAGCGAGAGCCTCAGTATTTTCCACTGAACTCCACCCCTGCCGGTATCCTGGTGCGCAGCAATGTGACTTTCGATCAGGATATCCGAGTTACACGTGTGCAGCGGAACGGTGATAACATCCTTGTTACGATTGTGCGACGCAAGTCGCCTCGCCAAGGGAAAATGACCCTGATTTTCGAACGGGAAACGCTGAATCTCAATGGTTGGACGATCATCGATGCCCGGGGACTGCCAACCCGGGTATCGCTGTCAGAGACCAGGTTGGACGTGCAACTGAAACCATCCCTTTTCCATGTCCCCCAGGATCGTATTCGTCCTGGAGGGATAGGCAGCGACCGGTAGCCACGCAGCATTCCCCCACCTCTGATTCGTGCCTATACTGACGACATGGATCAGGGACATCCTTTTCCGGTTGTCGGCGTCTCCGCCTGTCGCAAAATCCATGATGTGTTTCCTGGCCATTGGGCTGCCGAAACCTACATGGCAGCGCTGGTGGCGGCTGCGGCATGTGCGACCGTCATCATACCGGCCATGGCGCAACGCGGCTTTCCCGATGGCGCAGTTGAAGGCATCGTTGCGCGTCTGGACGGCTTGATGCTGACGGGCAGTCCCTCCAATATCGAGCCCCATCATTACGGCGGCATGGCATTCGATGGAGACCTGAACGATCCAGATCGGGATGCGACAACCCTGCCGCTGGTCCGGGCGGCCGTGGGATGTGGCGTACCAGTATTTGCGATCTGCCGCGGCATTCAGGAATTGAACGTCGCGATGGGGGGCAGCCTTTATCAGAGGGTGCATGAGACGCCGGGGCGGCGGGATCATCGATCGGACAAAACCAAGCCTAAACTGGAACGGGGCGAGTATCGGCACAAGGTGGCCATCAAGGATGAAGGTCTGTTACGGGCCATCCTTGATGCAGATACTGTCACCGTGAATTCGCTACATGCTCAAGCCATCCGCGACCTTGCACCGGGAGCGCGAATCAATGCCGTTGCCGAAGACGGCACGATTGAAGCTGTAGATTTCCCGGGCAGTCCAGGCTTCGTTCTTGGCGTACAGTGGCATCCGGAAGTGCTTCATGAACAGGATTTCTGTAGTCAGTCGCTGTTTCTGGCCTTTGGACAGGCCGTACACGCCTACGCTGGCTCAAAAATCATTGCTCCTGGGCGACTGGCGGCGGAATAGGCCGCAACATACCTTCACAGGTCATCAATCTTCTGATGACTTCCTCGTGAAGGGCATTGATTGCATGCTTTGACTCCCGCCCGATGTTTGGCCATCCGCACAGGTCACGCGCACTTCTTGATGGAACGATGACCGGGCCGTCAATGCAATTTCCGAGTATGGGAGAGCGCAAGGGCACGGTATGATGGGATGGCTGCTTTTGCTGAATTGGACTGGCCCCTCATGAAAATCATCTCCTGGAACGTCAACTCAATCCGACCGCGAATCCACCTGATTGAGCAGATGGTTCGGGAAGAGGCTCCTGACGTCATCTGCCTCCAGGAAACAAAGGTTGAAGACCAGAATTTTCCGCTTGAGCCGCTGCAGAGGCTGGGCTTCGATCATATCGAGTTGTTTGGCATGAAGGCGTATCACGGCGTTGCCGTATTGTCCCGCGTGCCGCTAGCGAAGCATCGCAAGTACCATTGGTGCAATATGGCCGATGCTCGACATCAGTCTGTCGAGTTGCCCGATGGCGTGGATCTGCATAACATCTACTTGCCGGCCGGTGGCAACGAGCCGGACCCTAGGACCAACAAGAAATTCGATCACAAACTTCGGTTTTTCGACGAGCAGGCAGCGTGGTGGTCGGCTCAGGATATCGGCCAGAAACGGATCCTGCTGGGCGACCTGAATGTGGCCCCCCTGGAGACTGACGTCTGGTCTCACAAACAATTGCTGAAGGTGGTGAGTCACACGCCGATCGAAGTGGAGCATTTTGACCGGATGCAGCAGGCTCATGGTTGGGTCGACGCCGTTCGGGCGAAAATCGATCCCGATGAACCGCTATTCAGTTGGTGGAGCTATCGGGCGAGGGATTGGCGTGCATCCAACAGGGGGCGGCGATTGGACCATATCTGGGTGACGCCATCTCTTGCTCCGGCGGTGAAGGACGCTCGGGTGCTGGTGGCCGCTCGAGGATGGGAAAAGCCTTCAGATCATGCGCCTGTCCTGCTGGAACTCAACAGATAGCAGCTTTGCCGCGATGAGGGTTCGTCATGTTTCAATTGACGTTGCACCTTTTCTGGGCAGCCACGCATTCATGAAACGAAGAATTGACGGGAGAGGCTCTCCGCGCTTGGTTCTTCAACTGCATCGTTGTTCATCGATCAATCGTAACCGCTTCGACCGTCGCAATCAATGGGTGCCGATGCCGCCGATCTGGACCGCCTCGCGCCGCGGCTCATCCGAAGAGGTGGGAAAAATATGTGGCGCAGCTGGTTGTCGGGGAGTTGCGGAACTCTCGAGACGAGATTGTGACGAATCAATTCTTCAGCGGCACCACCACCCCGATCATGCCGAACAAGCCCAAGCCCGTGCTGGCCCAAATCTGCTTCCAGACAGCGGCGGCCTCGCCCAGTTAGCGGCCGCGCTTGCGAGGGCCCGGCCGGGCGGTGGATTGCTCGGCATGCATCAATCTTGTCTACCTTGATCCACCATTTGGCAAGAACAGGAAATTCACGGCTCCCATCGGCAGCAGTGCTGATGGCGCAGAGTTCAGCGACATCTTCCGGGAGGAGTATGTGAAAGATGAATGGCTGGTGACGATCAGGGAAGACAGCTTGGCTTTAGCACTATCTCAGCGGCATCAGGGGAGGGAGGTCGGCAAATCCTGCAATTTCGCTCGTTCTCGCGTATATGGCGGTCCGGTTTCTGGAGTGCCGCAGCTTGCTGAAGCCTGCCGGATTCCCTTTTGCTCTGCAACGCGACCTCGGATGACAACCCAAGAGCCTGTTCCTGAAGTCGCGAGTGACGTCAGGGCCTGCCGCATGAGTGATTTGACGTGATTGATCAAGGACCTGGCTCTTGTACGTCCTGATGTGCGAGACAGCAGCATGCAGCCGGCCTGTCCCGGGCTAGGGCATCCTGCAGCGTGGCGCCCGGCACCGTCAGGAGTCATGTGTCAGGGAGAGTGGGGTGCTGATTCCCCGAGACCTGCTTTCGTGGATGAAGACCGCGTGGAGGATGCGGTCCGTCGATGTCCGGTCCCGGAAGGTTCCCATGGGCCGTGTTCGTCTGCGGACCTCTCGGAACCGTCGTTCGATGGCATTGGTGGTCCTGACCTGCCTTCGCCCGGCAAGGGTCCTGCAGCGGAAGCAGGCGAGCAGGTCGTCGAGATCGTTGCGCAGGGAAGCGACGGCCCCGGGGCAGGCGGTCTGCCGGCGGTCGATCTCCGGGGCACGCCTTGCGGAGCCCTTCGGAACCTCGATCGGGCAGAAGTGACGGGTGCGCGGCACGTCGCGTTCGATGTAGCCGAGCTCGCCGAGCCGGCGGCGGTCCACCGCCTCGGCCATACGGCCCTCGATGATCCCGGCACTCGTTGATCCCGGCCGGCGCCTGGCGACCGAGGGGCCGGTAACCCTCGCCCCGGTCCAGTCCGTCTGCCTGCATCTCCTTCACCACCTCGAACGCCTGTGGCAGGCTCCCGGTCGTTGCAGCCTGCCGTGGCATCGGGGTGCTCCTGTCCGTGGTTGCTGCTTCACCACGGGGAGTACTCCACTCCCGCCTGACACATAAATCCTTGCGTCACCCATCGCCGTTCTGGCCTTGACGGGTGTCTCCGTCCGTGTCAAGCTTCGGCACATCTCGGTAGTGTCTCACTTTGACTTTATGGGCCTTCCGCCCGTTCCGGGTTTCGGGCCGGGTCGTTGCGGAGCCGGAGCGCGAGCCTCGATCAGATCAAGCCAGGCAATGTCCACGTCCTGGAGCGACCACGTATCCTTGAACTCGGCTCCGGCGGCTTTCGACCCTATGGGAGCCGCGTAGTTGGCCTTGGAATTGAACGGCGGATCCAGGTAGATCAGATCGACGCTGGCGCTGTTCATCCCCCGCATTATCGGGAGATTGTCACCCGTCCAGATCGTCTGATGAGACCAGTTTGAATGCGTCGTTCCGCTGCAGAGAGGGTGAGAGCTAGCCTTTCCCGGCTTCATTCATTTTCCCCAGCGCGCCGCGGCCGCCGCGATCGCAATCTCGCTCCTTCGCTCCGGAGTCAGGGACGAAGCCCTCGCCTTGCCGCCAACGCGCCCGCCCCTGGCCTTGTTGGGCTGGCGGGGCTTGCCGGCGTATTCTTCCTTGATCTCGCCGGTCGCGATCCTGGCAACGGCCACAGCGCAGCCCACGACATCGGCGGGCCGCTTTTCCCCTCGGGAACCTTTTAGCATCGGTTATCTCCTGATTAGACTTGCAGATATAGTGCTACACACCCTCTGTCAATATCGAAGGAGATAAGTCAAACTGAGACACTACCAAACGGTGGGCGTCTGAGGTGGTCCCGGAATTTTGGACAGTCTGACGGCGTTGCCAAGGTGTATTCCGTTGTCTGATCATGCCGCCAGAATCCTGTTTGTCAGATTTTCCTGCTGTTGTTGAGCCTGTGGGGATGTGGACAAGGCGGTCGCCTTGTCCATCATATCCACCGGCTGGCGCGCGCCGCAGGCTTCCGCCGGCGTTCGGCCGCCGAGCGCCGAATGGGGACGCTCGGTGTTGCAGAAGCCGATCCACTCGCCGATGACACGCTCGGCGTGGAAGCCATCGGTGAGTTCGTGCAGATGGACCGCCTCGTATTTGAGCGCGCGCCACAGCCGCTCGATGAAGATGTTGTCCATGCAGCGGCCGCGGCCGTCCATGGAGATTGTCACTTCGGCATCCTTGAGCCGGCCGGTGAAGTCGAAGCTGGTGAACTGGCTGCCCTGGTCGGTATTGAAGATCTCCGGCCTGCCGCAGGTGTCGCGCGCCTCATTCAAGGCCTCGACGCAGAACCGGGCATCCATGGTGTTCGACAGCCGCCAGGCCAGGACCGCGACCAGACAAAGGAAGCCGCGGCTGACCGGGATGCAGGTGATGTCCGCGCACCAGACATGGTCGGGGCGCTCGATGGCGAGGCCCTTGAGATGGTACGGATAAATCCGGTGTTCCGGGTGCGGCTGGCTGGTCCTCGGCGCCCGGCAGACCGCCTGAAGACCCATCAGGCGCATCAGCCGGCGGACACGGTGACGGACCATCTGCCGCGAGCCGTGGAACGGATACCTCAGGAACAGCTCGTCGAGCCGCCGCATCAGCGCCAGCGTCTCCGCACTCTCCCCCTTCGGCTTGCAAGAAAGCGAAGACCGGCTGATCGACAGAACCTCGCATTGACGGCTCAAGCTCAGGCCAGGAACATCGCGGCGCACCATCGGCCGGCTCATCGCTTGAGCCCTCTGGCCAAAAAATCCCGTTCCACCGTCAGTTGACCGATCCTGGCATGAAGATCGCGAACCTCCTCCTCATGGTCCCGGGCTGCCCGGTCGACGCCGTTCGAGAACACCTCGCCCAGGCCCGTCCATCGCCTGACGTTTCCATGTACTCACCTGATTGGGGTCAACTTGGTGGCGCGACGCGATCTCCTGAATCGTCCTGTCGCCGCGCAGCGCCTCCAGCGCAATCTTCGCCTTGAACTCAGGCCTGAACTTCCGTCGCCTCGTCATCGCGTATTCCTCCGTGAACGGTGGAATACACCTTAACCAACTGTCCAAATTTCCGGGACCACCTCATCCTTGTATGGAGATACGCGGATCGGGTCCATGTCGGTTGGGTGCGTTCGATGGCTCTCCCGACCACTTCCGGTCGACATCTGCTCCTCAGGACGCAACCTTTATCTTTTTGAGCCAAAAATACGAAAAGGGTCTTGCCTGGCTGCGGTTGCTGTGATGTGTGTCAAGGTCAGGCATGGCAATGAAAAACAAGTCCGCGAAACGTTCGAGGATTTCGGAGGGCAAGGTCCGCGAGTGGGTGCGGTCCTTCGCCGCCGATCTCACCGCCCTTCAGGCGGCCACTCCGAGCGGTCTGAACCGCAACACCGTCAACCGCTTCTACCGAGGCCTGCGCGAACGTATTCTGCTCGCCTGCGAAGCGCAATGCCCCCTGTTTGGGGCGCGCCGGGTCAAGGGCAAGCGCGGTGCCTGCGGCAAGACCGTCGGCTTCGGCATTTTCGAGCGCGAGGGCCAGGTCTGCACCGAGATCGTGCCTGACTGCTCAAGGCCGACCCTGCAGGGCATCATTCGCGGCCGGGTGGACCCCAGTACCGTCATCAACTCCGACGGCTGGCGAGGTTGCAACGGCCTGGTCGACCTCGGTCACGGTCACTTCCGCGTCGATCATTCCAGGGACGCGTTCACCAACGACACCGTTCACATCAACGGCATCGAAGGCTTGGCCAAGGTCCGGCTGGCGAAGTTCAAGGGACTGTCTCGGCACACCTTCCACCTCCATCTCAAGGAAACCGAATGGCGCTTCAACCATCGCAAAGCCGACAAGTACAAAACCCTCCCACGCTACATCCGCCAAAACCCCGTCAGATGGGCAAGACCCAATCCAAAAACTCCAGCAACTGCGGGCCATTCAGCCCGAATTTGAGTCAGCACCGCGAGCCGTAAACGGCTCCAATTTCTCGCAAGGTCTCGCAAAACCGCGTCCCTTGAAAGTCATCACAAACCGTTCTAAGTAATTATCGTAGAACGTTTTTCTCAAGAACTCGCAAGGTGTCGCTGACTCTCGCAAACATGGTAGGGTCTCCTCAGGCAGACGCCGTCGCCGAAGCCCGACAACTCTCCTCGTTCGTCATCGGCGCCCTGTCGCTTGCGGACATGCACGCCGACTGGAGAGACGTGTCCCGAAGGCTGTCCGAAGCACTGCGGGACCGCACCTTGCATATGGAACGGTACTTTCCAGTCGGAACCTGGCACTGCAAACAAGTTGGCGCTTATGGGGGCCTCCCAACTGACACATGAATCCTTACGTCACCGGCCCGAACGCCTGCTTGCGCTGCCCGCCCATCGCTACCCTCTGGTACATGCCAACATCGCTGATTTCCCTCGCCGCAAGATCCACCAAGCTTACCCTGTCGCCGGGTGAGGAACGAATGTCGAACTGCGATAGCAGATCCACGAGTTCCGTCCTTGAAACCTTTCTGCTTCTGAAGTAGCTGCCGAGGTCATCACGGCTCATTTTCAGCAATTCGTCTGTCGTTCTGTCAATCCGAACCGGGATCCGGTGCACAAGGTCGACGATTATGTCGCCACGCCTTGCCCTCTTTTCCAGGGAAAGTCCACGGCGCGCCGCCATTTCACAAAGCTCGGAAACCGTTACATCGCTGCTTTCCAGTCCAGCGATCGCACCGTCGGATCCGAGCCATTCGACCAGCTTCTCGATGCCTGTTTCCCTCATGGGCACTTCTTCAGAAACTCGCGGGTCAGCTTTCTGAACTGATCCGCCTGCCTGTCGGCATTGGCGCCGCCGACTTCATGCACCGGTTCCCTGTCCGGCAGCGCCCTTCGCAAGCCATCGCCCTCAGTGATATATGTCTCGAACACGCTTCCGGTTCGCCGCAGTCGATTCCGCTCCAGGTCTTCCGTTCGCTTCAGGTCTCCGGCCCATTCCCGCGCCATCATCCCCATCGAGCCGGAAAATATCGTGTCCGAGAACCGGAGAATCGCCGTCGAGACTTTTCCTGATGAGTTCCACATCGGCATTCACGTTGTTGATTTCCGCAATCACGGTAGCGACGCCGATCGACGACTGGCGGTCATGTCTTGCCGGGGAAACGCAGTAGTCGGATGAATAAATGACAGATCGCAAGACGTCAGATACTTCGGGATGGCTGTCGATCAGGATGCAGTCATGGTCTTCCCTGATCGCATCAGGCACGTAGTCAATCACGCAGCAGGTGCTTCAGCAGCAACGGAAGCGGACAAACGATGTGCCATGAAAACCGGACAAATCTGCTTTCTGCCGACAGTGATGGTCATAATTCCCTTCATGATCCCGCCCTTGCGATGCGATCGGCCGCTTCAAGGGTCAACAACTCTGGCATGCGGGCACTCGGAGAGATGACGGAGATGTACAACGCTGCGGTAGCGATGGTCTGCTGGAACCCGATCGATCAATCTGCGGGCCGCTGAGCCACGGGGTCGGCCATCGCAATGTCGGGCTGCGTTCGGCGCCTGGCTGAAGGTGCGTCATGATGACGTTGCAGCCGCCTTCTTTTCGTGAAAGCATTCGTCTCGCCATGCCGACGAGGTTGCAACCCGACATAACCCGTGCGGCCGGCAAACAATGTCTCGTCTGAAGTTGGCACCTTTTACGATTTTCTCATGTCAGCCGACGCCTGATGAGGTTGACGACGATTTGGCTGCAAGAATCCTATCGCGAACAGAGAAAGCGCGCCACATGCCGCAGAAAGCTGAACCAATCAACGCGCCGCCGGACCCGTCGGCTTCAACGGTATTTTCGGGTCAGCGTACCGTCGCGGCGCCTTCTCTGACACTGCCAGACACGCTCAAGCCAAACGCCCGCATCAGAATGGACGGGCTTGAGTTTCTGTCCATGCTGCCTGAAGACGCAATTCCCGTTGCCTTCCTGGATCCCCAATATCGCGGTGTGCTTGAAAAGCTGTCCTACGGTAACGAAGGTCAGCAACGCGCATGGCGCCGCGCAGCCCTGGCGCAAATGCCGGAAGACGTCATCGCTCGGTTTCTGCGCGGTATTGACCGCACCCTGATCCCGTCCGGACACCTGTTTCTGTGGGTAGACAAGTTTCACCTGTGTCAGGGCATCCGGTCGTGGCTGGACGGAACCAACCTCGACATCGTGGACCTTGTCACGTGGGACAAGGACACGTTCGGCATGGGATATCGTACGCGCCGTCGAGCCGAATACTGCATCGTGTTGCAAAAACAGCCACGAAAGGTGAAAGGCGTCTGGAAGGTTCATACCATTCCCGACGTGGTCAGGGAGAAGGTTTCCCGGCGTCGACACCCGCATACAAAGCCTGTCGGCCTGCAAGGTGAACTCCTCGCCGCCGTCACCCACGAGGGCGATTTCGTGATCGACCCGGCAGCGGGATCATTTTCTGTCATGGAAGCAGCCCGGCATCGGCAGCGCACGTTCCTTGGCTGCGATCTGAATGGTTAGTCGCATGGGCCGACCTGCACCCGAGCGGCAGGAACTTGGCGCATCATGCCTGAAGGCAGACATCTTCCTGTACAGTAACAGGGTAGTTGCCAAATGCTGCCTGAGTGATCAACCGCCAGCGTGTCGGAAGCAGAAATACGGCCACGGATCAATACCGCCCGGCAACTCCACCATGGGCAACTCGACGGACTCCAGCCCGTCGGCAGCCATGTTGCGGTCGCCCAGCAGATAGCCGCCGGGGGCCAGTCGCGAAGCGATCACATCACCGACAAAGCGGACCAGTTCTTCCTCGGCTTTCCGGTTTTCCGTTCCGATGTCGGCGTGGACCATCGCAGGGGCGTTTGCGATGCTGTCCCAGCAGGTAGAAAGCGAGTCGCGGAAATCGCCCAAGACCGTCCGGTTCGGCGCCGGTTGACTGTGCTTTGGCGCATGAACCTCGAAATCGAATGCCCAGATCGTCCGGTCTGGAAGCAGGTTTCGAAGATGGCTGTAGGTTCGCCCTTTGCCCAGCCCGATTTCCAGTACGGGCCCCGGAATGTCGGCAATCAGCATGGCAAAATGATCCAGAAGCGCCCGCTGGGTCACCAGACGCGCGATCATGCGCTCCAGTCGGCTTTGGCATTCTGCCGTCATCTGTATGGCGTACAGAAAGAGAAATTGGCCGACCGATTCAAGCGGCGCTCAGTTCGCGAACCCGTGCGTTGGTCGCTTCCAATCGCTTGGCCAGCTCGCGCATGATTTCGATGGCGATCTGCGGGAATTCCATCACGAGGCGAAAGAACAGCTCTTTCGAGATTACCATCGTGTCGACACGGGTGGTGGCCCTCACGGCCGCCGTGCGCGGCACGTCAGTCAGAATCGCAATTTCGCCGATGATGGTATTCTTCTTGAAATGCGCGATCGTCAGCGGGCCGTCGTCGGTATCGATGATGACATCCGCCTCGCCATCCACAATGATATAGGCACTATCGCCATCATCGCCTTGATGAAACAGGAATTCACCCTCGTTATAGGCGTGGCGTTCGCTGGTGAACGCCAGCAGTTTGAGTTTCGAAGGCTCGATGTTGGCGAACATCGGGATATTGCGCAGACACTCGACTTCTTCGTTCAAGCTCATGTCGTCTCCTCCTGTCCCTGACAGAGGTGATTTGAAGCAGCCAAACGATCGCTGACCCCTGTCTTCATTCTATTCAGATTTCAGCAGTTCTTGCAGCGCCGATCCACTCTTGTCCAACTCGCTGAACGTACCCTGTTCTGCTACTTTTCCTGCCTTGAGTACCAGTACATGATCGAAGTGCCTGGCAAAGCCTGGTCGATGCAAGGACCAGATTACACCGCGCCCTCTCATTTCCTTCAGAACAGCGTCCAGCACGCGCCGCTGGGCCGCACCGTCCAGGTTGCTGATTCCTTCGTTCACGACGAGCAGTTCCGGCCGCTTGATCAGACACCGGGCCATGTTGACCTTCTGCCGCTGGGCGGCCGAAAGGCGGGCCCCGGCGACACCGACTGAATATTCCAGACCGGCAATCATGACGGCGTCTCGCAACGAGAGGGAATCCAGTACATCGCCGATCATCAGAGCGAGCTTCGTGGCAGCGTTGGCCTCGCCATAGGAGACTTTGCCGAACAGGATATTGTCCTGCAGCGTCGCGGCACGGTTATACCGGTTCGGATCAAAGAACTCGACCGCACCTTGCAGGTCCTTCGGCAATCCTTCAGCAAACATCTCCCGGACACGCAACACCTTTTCCTGGATATCCTCGGTAATCAGCCCCAGCCGATGCCGGGAGGGAATCAGCTTCAGCGACAGTGAACGAAGGCGCAACCGATCGTCGACGCGCATTTCCGCCGGCGATTGCCCGGCGATCCGGGCGAGCAATTGCTGGTAATCCGGCATTTCGTCGGACCCGAAGAAGCTGAACTGGTCGAAGAACGCATGGCCGGGCGGCAGATCGGCGAAAATTTCCACCATCGTTTCCGCCAACTTGATTCCAGTCTTCAGCAGGGGGTCGCTCAGGCCTGCGCGGCGTACAACCTCCCGGACGTAAGGGTGTTCAGCCAACCGCTCGATATCGAAGGCGTTGCTGGCCGGAGTTCCGAACAGCAGATTCTCGGCTACTGTTGCATTGGAGTTGTATTTTGCCTGATCGAAAGATTCGACTAGCGCCGACTGATTGGCTTCCGCCAGCCGCTGGTGCAGTGCAACTCGCGCCTTGAGCACGGCTTCGGCCAGATCAGGTCGATCTTCCGGGTTGATCGTGCCGCGCAGACCAAACTGGTAGAGGTCATCTCCAAGATCGACAAGACGAATGTAATCCAGGCATTTCTGATCAAGGGCGCTTCGATCGTCGATGCCGGCTGCTTCATAGTCAAGCCAGTCTGCATCGGGGTCGGCATCAATATTGGCCGAAGCTTGTGCATCGCGGATATATCGGTCTCGCTCGGACTTTGCCGAAGCGGCATACTCCGGCATTTGCAGCGGCCGGTGACGCAGGCCGTAGACGAGGTTCTCGCGCAACGACGTCGAGAACAGGTAGGGCGCCGACCCGGCAAACGAAAAGAGACGGCCAGTGAACGCTTCGGGCAAGTCGTTGATCGGTTTCCCGGCAATGTCGATTCGGCCGCCGGTTCCCTTGACAAGTCGCGCCAGAAGCAGCGCCAGTTCGTCCCGGCCGCTTCCGCTGGCGCCCACCACGGCAGTGTGCTTCGCAAGATCGACCGAAAAGGTCGCGCCATCAATAGTCTTGGACTGGCCGTCTTCCGCGTAGGCCAGATTGGCGACATCCAGTGTACTGCCCAGGGATGCCGGACCGCCGGCGTCGGTCATCTGGAGTGATTCATCGAACAGGTTCGGCAGGTCGAATTGTTCGATGACCTGTTCGTACTTCACCTTGATGTCAGCCTGAAGCTGGTAATAGTTCAGCAGTTCTTTCCATGGAGAACTGAGATCCTTGTATGCCGCCAGCACAGCCGTCAGGGCCCCAATGGTCATGTCGCCGGTGATCACCAGATAGCCGCCGATGGCATAGAAAAAGAACGGCGTCAGCTGCGCCATGAAGCTGTTCAGGAACTTGATGGCGAACTTGCGGCGGAAAATTTCGTACCGGATGTTGTAGATGCGATCGAGTCGCCGGGCGATGCCGGCCTTTTCGTAGATTGACGTATCGTTGGCATGGATATCTGCCACACCGCCGATTGATTCGCCGATATTGTCGGCCAGGAGGCGCACTTCCTTGACCCGCTTCTTGCCCAAGTCGACAACCTTCCTCTGCAGCTTGGGAATGATGTAGATCTGCAGGGGATACAGCGCCGTTGCCGCCAGACCCAAGAACACGTCCTGAGCGAAGATGAAACCCAAGTACACAAGCAACAGGCCGCCGAAATACATCGGCGTTGAAGTCGCCGTGCCAATATAGCCGCCGACGGGTTCGACCTCGGCGGTGATCATTGGGATGATCTCGCCTTGGGAAACCTTCTTGAAGTGGGGCAGCGGAAACCGAATGATCCGCGAATACAGCATGTACCGCAGGCGTCGCAGCATCTGCTCGCCCAGCCGGCCTGCATAAACGTTCAGAACGTATTTTATGCTGCCGCTGAGAATGACAAAGAACAGGAAGCCGAAACTGAGCACCATCAGGACGGTGATTTGCTCCATCTGCGCGCCCAGTACATCTCGCGCCCAGCCTTCCTGCTGACCGATGGCCTGGTCAATGATGGCTTTCGGCAATTCCAGTGTAAGGTAGATGATAGGCCAGCTGATGAACGTCAGCGCCAGAACGACCAGTTGCTGGCGCTTGCTATACTTCATGATGAAGCGGAAGATGCTCCGCTCCAGGGGGACATTCGGCTGATAGCCTGGCGTTTCGGGACCGGGCAGCGTGCCCGCCAATGATGATTCAGAACGGGCCATTGCCCTGCACGAAGGCTGTTTTCGGAGCGAACTGGAGGCAGGATCGGTTCTTACGGACCGTCGGGCATCGCGAGACGCGAGGAGTTGTCATGGCCATGGCGTGCGGCATTGAATCCTGCGAATAGTTCTGACACCATAACGAAGCCGTTGCAGACTGGCGACACGCTTTTCGCCAAGGTCGGCCCCAAGCCGATCCAGCAGACGGTCGGTTTGCGCCCCGGTCATTCGGAACCACGATGACGATAAACGACTTGGCAAGGCCAGGATATCCCGGGTTCAGGTCTGATGAGTCCAGTCCCCTGCCCGCGGCGGCGCTGGGTGATGGCTACCGCATCCTGATCTACAGCCATGACAGCTTCGGGCTGGGCCATTTGCGGCGCTGTCGAGTCATTGCACATGCCTTGGTCGAGCATCGCAGCAATCTTTCTGTCCTGATCTTGTCGGGCTCGCCGATTATCGGCAGTTTCGATTTCCGCTCGCGTGTCGACTTCGTCCGCGTGCCCGGCGTGATCAAGCTGCGAAATGGCGAGTATACGGCTTTGAATCTGCATATCGGTCTGCAACAGACGCTAGCCATCCGCGCCTCGATAATCGAACACACTGCAGAAGTGTTCGAACCGCACCTGTTTCTGGTCGACAAGGAGCCACTGGGCTTGCGCGGCGAGATCGAACCGACGCTGGCCTTCCTGAAAGAACGGGGCACACCACTGGTCCTGGGTCTGCGCGACGTCATGGATGAGCCGGAACTGCTGCTGCCGGAATGGGAACGCAAGAACGCAATGCCGGCGCTTTCAAGGTATTATGATTCGATCTGGGTCTATGGACTGCCGCAGATCTGCGATCCTCTGGCGGGTCTGAGCGTGCCCGGTTCGATCCGGCGCAAAATGGTCTATACAGGATACCTGCGCCGTGAATTGCCGCAGAGGGGCTCCGGTGAACCGGGCTTGAGCGACACGCCGTATATCCTGGTGACTCCCGGCGGTGGCGGAGACGGGGAAGCCCTGGTTGATTGGGTCTTGCGGGTCTACGAACAGCGACCCATGCCAGTTCGGGCATTGGTCGTCACCGGTCCCTTCATGCAGCCGGACAAGCAGGCCGAATTCCAGCAGCGCGCCACAAGGCTGAGCAACGCCGAAGTCCTGACTTTCGACGCACACCCGGAGTATCTGATGGCCGGCGCGGCAGCGGTCGTGGCCATGGGCGGCTACAACACTTTCTGCGAGATACTGTCTTTCGACAAGCGGACCTTGCTTGTTCCGCGGACCGAGCCGCGGCGTGAACAGCTGATTCGCGCGGTCAAGGCCCAGAATGCCGGTCTGCTGACGATGCTGGAAGACGATGGCGTGCGAGACGTCGACCAAATGGCCACGGCGCTGCGTCAACTGCTACAACAAAACAAGCCTTCAGAAGTCGTTGTGCCCGGACTTCTGGACGGTCTGGAAAACGTCAATCGCCTGTTCGGACGCCTGGTGGACAAGAACGCCATGCATCAGCGTCTCGGTCGCGTGAAAGCCGTTTGAGCCCTTGCCTGCTGCCGGTCGGCCCAACGCTTTCGATTCCAACGGACCCGTCGCCGTCGTCCTGAAGGGCTATCCGCGTCTTTCGGAAACATTCATAGCCCAGGAACTGCGTGCGCTGGAGCAACAGGGGTTGGTTCTGCACCTTTATTCCTTGCGCCGGCCCACTGATACCAAACGTCATCCGGTTCATGATGAAATACGGGCGCCGGTTACCTATCTGCCCGAATACATGCATCAGCATCCCGTGGACATTTTCAAGGCATGGCGCTGGGCGCGGTACCTGCCTGGCTATTCCGCGGCGTGGCGCCTTTGGCGCAAGGACTTTCGCCGCGACCCGACCCGCAACAGACTCAGGCGGTTTGGCCAGGCCATGGTGCTTGCGGTTGGTCTGCCGCCGAAAACGCGCTGGATCTATGCGCATTTTCTTCACACGCCGGCTTCAGTCGCCCGCTACGCCGCGGCCATGACTCAACTGCCCTGGTGTGCCTCGGCCCATGCCAAGGACATCTGGACGACTCCGACTTGGGAGAAGCGGGAAAAACTCAATGAAATGGCCTGGCTGACAACCTGCACACGATACGCAGCGGAACATCTGCGTCGCCTGTCAACCACGCCGGACAAGATTAATCTTGTCTATCATGGTATCGATCTGGAGAAATTTTCCGACTTTTCGCTGCCAGTGAATTCACGTGACGGTTCGAACTCGGAAGATCCCGTGCGGATTTTGTCCGTTGGCCGCGCCGTCAGGAAGAAAGGCTTCGATGTCCTGCTGTCCGCCTTGGCCAAACTGCCCCCGGAACTGGCGTGGCGCTGGTGCCATATCGGCGACGGCACGGAACTGAAAAACCTGCGGTTGCAAGCTGCCGAACTGGGTCTTGCCAATCGCATCGAGTGGCGAGGGCCGCAAGCGCAGAACGAGGTGCTGGCCGCATATCGCGCGGCCGATCTTTTTGTTCTGCCCAGCATCATTGCAGACGACGGTGACCGCGATGGCCTGCCAAACGTGCTGATGGAAGCGCAAAGCCAGACCTTGTGCTGCGTATCCACGACTGTGTCTGGGATTCCCGAGCTGATTGATCATCTGAAGACAGGAATTCTGGTACAACCCGATGATTCCGAGGCATTGAGTCGATCGATTGCGCAGCTTGCCGGTGATCCGGGGTTGCGTCTTTCTTATGGAATGAATGGAAAGAAACGCGTGCGAACCGCGTTTGATGCGCGCGTAACCGTCGCCCGCCTGCGTGATCTGTTGTCGGACCCGTCATGAGGATCGCCTTTTATGCACCGATGAAACCGCCGACATCAAGTCATCCATCGGGTGATCGGACAATCGGACGATCCCTGATCGCGGCACTAGAGCAATCAGGACATTCGGTTGCCTTGGCGTCTACCTTGCGGAGCTTCGTCCGCGATCCCCAAGACCATGAAACATGGCTGGAAACCACCGGCAGGGCGCAGACCGAAACCGTTGCGTTGGCCGATCGCTGGCGAACTGGAGGCATCGATGCCTGGTTCACCTATCATCTGTTCTACAAGGCGCCCGACCTTATCGGCCCGGCGCTGTGCGCCAGATTGGGCCTGCCGTATGTCCTGGCGGAAGCCAGCCTGGCGCCAAGGCGTGCTAGTGGGCAGTGGTCCCTGCAACATCGCATGGTTGAACAGGCTGTCAGAACGGCGGACCATGTCCTGTTCCTGAATCCGGCAGATGAGGCGTGCGTGTTGCCTGCCCTCAAGGCTGACGCCGGTTACTCCCGACTTCCGCCGTTTCTCGCAGGTAGCGGCGCATCGGCGCCGTGCGATCGGGGTCCGAACAGGCCGGCTTGGGCAAGTCGCCTGGGTATTCCTGCGGATCGCCCATGGATCCTTGCCGTGGGCATGATGCGTTCCGGTGACAAGTTGATGTCCTACCGGTCCCTGGCACAGTCCGCAAGACGCCTGACATCGGCCAGCGCGATTCTGATCCTGGTCGGCGATGGCGAAGCGCGCACCGAGGTGCGTGCTGCCTTTGGCGGCTGCCCGTTACCGGTGGTTCTTGCCGGAGCCCTGGAAGACGACGACCTGCAGTCGCTCCGGGCCTCTGCCGACATCCATGCCTGGCCCGCGGTCGGCGAAGCGGTCGGCATGGCGACCCTTGAGTCGATGGCGGCAGGGCTGGCGGTTGTCACCGGCCGGCAAGGAGCCGTCGCGAGGGTCATCGTGGACGGCGAGACCGGTCTGCTGGCGCCAACGGCAGAGGACATGACAGCGGCGTTGAAGCGCCTGATCGACATGCCCGATCTGCGCCGGACGCTGGGGATGTCCGCCCGCCGGCAGGCTGCGACCAATCACGGTCTGCAAGCTGCCGCGACGCACCTGGACCGAGTGTTTCGCGGCGTAATGGCGAAACGATGAATATCCTGTTTCTAAGACATGGCCCGACCGTGTGGAATGCCGAAGGCAGGGTGCAGGGACAGACCGACGTTCCCTTGAGCGATGCGGGTCGCGCGGCAGTGAGATCGTGGCGCCTGCCGCCCGATACACGGTCTTGGGAGTGGTACGCAAGCCCGCTGAAACGGGCGGTGGAAACGGCTGGGATCCTGGGCATTCCGACGGACCGATTGCAAACGGATGGTCGCCTCAAGGAGGTGAATTGGGGTGACTGGGAAGGTGCAATTCTGTCAGAACTCAGGGCGGAACTTGGTGACACGATGCGGCGCAACGAGGCGCGGGGGTTGGACATGGCGCCGCCCAACGGCGAGTCACCCAGACAACTCGCGGAACGGCTGCGCCACTGGCTGCAGGAGATCGCGACACGGCAAAATGACGTCTGCGTGGTCTGCCATGCTGGCATACTGCGCGCTGCCTACACCATCGCGACCGGTTGGGACATGCGCCGGGCCGCGCCCCTGGAGAAAGGTCATGCCTGGGCGCATCTTTACACGCTGTCGGTCGAAGGAAGTCTTGCTCCTGCTTCTCTGAACATTTGCCTGACGCAAAACGAACCGCCGTGTGGTGATGGCGGCTGACAGCAAGTCGCCGATCCTCTTCTGGGTCCAGCATCTTCTGGGTATTGGCCATGTTGTGCGCGTTGCCACCCTGGCCCGGGTTACCGCTGCAGCGGGCTATCCAACCCACGTCGCCACAGGCGGATTTCCCGTGCAGCATCTGCATTGGGGTCGTGCGATCGTTCACCAGTTACCGGTAATCCAGGCGACTGGTCCGCACTTCGGCGGCCTGTCCGATGCCGAGCGAAGGCCGATCACCAGCGATGTCTGGCTGGCGCGGGAAACCGTCCTTTGCAACATCCTGGAACAGGTTCGGCCCCAGCTTCTCGTCCTTGAACACTATCCGTTTGGAAGACGGCGCTTTCGGCATGAAATCTCGGCGCTGATATCGGCGGCAAGATCGCGGGCCAACGTCAAGATCGCGATTTCCGTGCGTGATATCCTGGTCGACCGCCGACCGGAGCGATGGAAGGAAACGGCAGATTTCCTGCATCGACTGGCAGATGCGGTCTTTGTCCACGGCGATCGGACACTTTCCACGCTGGACGAAACCTACCCATTTGCAGATCGATGTCGACAAAAGATTCGCTATACTGGCTTCATTGATTCAGGTGGATCTTCGGTGAGGATCGATGCGAAGGAGGATCCTGAAATCCTGGTCGGGACGGGCGGCGGGAATGTCGGCGCCTTGCTTCGACGGGCGGCGGGGGCCATGAAATCGGGACCAAACGGCGAAAACGTGAGGATTCGCGTAGGCAGGAATGTACCGGAAGTCGCATTCGCGGCCTTGAAATCGCAGGTCGACAGCGTGATTTTCGAACGAAACAGCGCAGACTATCGTGCCCGCATGGCGCAAAGCGTCTGTTCGGTGTCGCAAGCTGGATACAATACCGTCGTCGACCTGTTGACCACCGGGGTGCCCGCGGTCCTGGTGCCGTTCGAAGAGCCGAGCGAAACCGAACAACTCCGGCGAGCAGAGAAGCTGTCATCACTGCGTCGGGCCGTTCTGTTGCGGCAGGCAGACGTTACACCGGATCGGTTGCGCGAGGCGATCGGCAGGGCGATTGCCCTGCCGCCGGCCTTGCCGGCAGTGAATTTGAATGGCGCCGCCGCGTTCGTGGCGTTCCTGCCGAGCCTGCTCCGGGCCGCGCAATGACCGGCTGGGACGCGCTGCGCGTGGAACTGGATCGATGGGCAGATGATGGTCTAGAGGCCGACCTGTGGTGGCGTGACGACGACGCGGCGGACATCTCGCCGAACCTGATGCGGTTGCTGCGCGTTACAGAAGCGTCGGCCGTGCCCCTCACCCTCGCGGTGATCCCCAAGCAAAATCGGCTGACGCAGAAAGACCTGAACACCCTGATCGTTCCGGTTCAACACGGCTATGCTCACAGTAATTTCGCCATGCCGACAGACAAGAAATGCGAACTGGGCCCCGAGCGTCGCGCCGATCATGTCATCGGAGAGTTGATGGCCGGCCGCGATACGCTCGAAAGAGCCTTCGGCAATGTTTTTTCCCCGGTCCTGGTGCCGCCCTGGAACCGTTTGGCTGACCATTTGCGCGTGATGCTGCCGGACTTGGGTTATCTCGGTCTCTCGCGCTTTGGACCGCGGGACATGCCGGCCCTGGGCCCCATGCGGATCGTGAATACCCATGTCGATGTCATCGACTGGAAGGGAGCGCGCGGCTTCGTGGGGACGCGCGCAGCCCTCACCCAGATGACCGAACACCTGCGGGCGCGTCGCCAGAGGCAGGTCGACCCTGACGAGCCTACCGGGCTGCTGACTCACCACTTGCTTCATGATGACGACTGCTGGGCCTTCCTGGCGCGCCTGTTTGACGAGACCAGCCGGCATGCTGCTGTCCGTTGGCGCGATGCGGCGTCGTTGTTCTGCCATTGAGCCATGACGATCCACCGTTACCCGCACGAAACCCTGCGTGATGATTATCTGCGTGCCGGTGTCGGCCTCTTCATCTGCGCACCGCTTGCGATTGTTGCCTGGGGCACGTCATTCGGCATGTGGCTGTTCCTGGGAATGTCGGCCTTGTTTGCTGTCCATGGCTTGCGCTCCTGGTTGCGTTCCGTCACCGAATATCGATTGACTGCAGACGGCCTGACGCTCACAAGTACGGTACTTTCAGGTCTGTCTGGGCGGTATGTGCCCTGGACTGATCTGAACAAGCTGACGCTGCGATTCTTTCCCCTGCGTCGCGACAGGTCTGAGGGGTGGATGCAACTGACTGTCCGTACGGCGCACGTACGATTTTCGATCGACTCGACCTTGGAAGAGTTCCATGCCATAGCCAAGGCGGCGCTTGCGGCCGGACTGCGCAACGGGCTGCCAATGACACAGGCAACGCTGGAAAACTTTCAGGCCTTGGGCGTCGACCCGGCGCATCTGAACGAGTCTGCATGATCGGCAGGGGCACGTGATGGCCGAACCGCTGATCGATATCCGCGACCTGCACGTTTCCTTCAGCATGCACGGCAGCGAAGTCTCTGCGGTCCGTGGCGCATCGTTCAAGATTCCGATTGGCGGTACGGTGGCGCTGGTTGGCGAGAGCGGCAGCGGCAAGACGGTCCTTTCGCAGACCCTGATGGGCATTCTCCCCAAAAACGCGGTCATCAGGCAGGGCGCGGTGTTGTTTCGTGATCCGAAGCTGGGCGGGCGCGTGTTCGATCTGGCCAAGGAAAATCCGGATGGCAAGCGCATGCGCGCCATCCGCGGCGGGCGGATATCGATCATCTTCCAGGAGCCGATGACTTCGCTGTCGCCGCTTCATACCATCGGAAGCCAGATCGGTGAAGCGCTGAGCCTGCACAGCAAGGTGACGCCGAAGGAACGTGACGCCGCTGTACTGGAGATGTTACGCTGCGTCGGCTTTCCGGAACCGTCGCGCGCCGTAAAGACCTATCCATTCGAGCTTTCTGGAGGCCTGCGCCAGCGAGCCATGATCGCCATGGCTCTGGTATGCCGGCCGGCCCTGCTGGTTGCTGACGAGCCGACAACGGCTCTGGACGTGACGATCCAGGCGCAGATACTGAAGCTGATTCGGGATCTGCAGCAGCAGTTCAACATGGCCGTCCTGATGATCACCCATGATCTGGGCGTCGTAGCCAATGTCGCCGAAGAAGTGGTGGTGATGTATCACGGCGAGATCATGGAGATCGGCACGACGGAGCAGATCTACCGAGATCCGCAGCACCCCTATCTGAAGGCCTTGATGAAGGCTGTGCCGCGGTTCGAGATGGATCGGGGTGAACGGCTGACTCCCTTGCGGGAAATCAAGGCAGGCACCAGTCATTTGCTGCAAACCCGGAAGGAATGGCCGCAGGGCGCCGATACCTTGCTGAAGGTAAGAGACCTCACCAAGACATTCCGTACCCGCAAAGGCCACGAGGCCAACATGGTGCGCGCGGTGAATCATGTCAGCTTCGATGTCCGCCGCGGCGAATGCCTCGGTCTGGTCGGCGAAAGCGGATGTGGCAAAACCACCTTGAGCAAAATGATCATGCGCGCCCTGACGCCGGATGCCGGCGCGATCACGTATGATCACCAGGGACAGGCCCTTGACGTACTGGGCCTGCGCCGTGACGCGCTGAAGCAATACCGCCAGAAGGTCCAGTTCATCTTCCAGGATCCGTTCAGCTCGTTGAACCCGCGCATGACGGTATTCGATATCGTGAGCGAGCCGCTCAAGATTCACGATATCGGCAATCCCGCCCTGCGCCGCGAAATGGTCAGCGATCTCCTGCAACAGGTAGGGCTGGACCCGCGCTTCCTGAACCGCTATCCACATTCCTTCTCGGGCGGACAGAGGCAAAGGATCGGCATCGCCCGGGCTCTGGCGCTGCGTCCGGACTTCCTGATCTGCGATGAACCGGTCTCGGCGCTGGATGTATCGATCCAGGCACAGATCCTGAATCTGCTGCGCGACCTGCAAGATGATCTGGGTCTCACCTATCTGTTCATCTCGCACAATCTGGCTGTGGTGAACTATGTAGCGGATCGCATTGCCGTGATGTGTGCCGGCCGCATCGTCGAGGTTGCCACGGGCGAGAAGCTGTTCCGTCGCCCGGTCCATCCCTATACAAAAGCGCTGGTCGCCGCGGTGCCGGAACCGGATCTGGACCACAAGCTGGACTTTGCGGCGTTGATGGAAGGCAAGGCCTCGCAACCCGAAGAATGGCCCGAGCCGTTTGCCCTGCGCGGCCCGGGACAGAAAGAGGCATTCCACGATGTCGGCGGCGGCCATCTGGTCCGTGCGTGGGAGGATGCGCGGTTGGACGAGTTGGTCGTCTCGAATAAGGTGACAAGCTGATGCGATCGATCCGAACTCTTCTGGGTGCAGCCCTGTTGTCGCCGGCAATTGCCGCCGGCGTTCTCTCTTCCTGCATCGCCGCGGCTTATGTCGAGCCGCCGTGGTTCAGGAAGGATGTCGCCAGCGGCAAGCTGCCGCCCATCGCCATGCGGTTGCCGGAAACGCCGTCGCTGGTCACCTACAGGGGTACGGACCGGAAGCCGGGTCGGTACGGCGGCTCGCTGAACATGCTGATGGCCCGGGCGAAGGATACGCGCATGGCCGTGGTTTATGGCTATGCCCGTCTGGTCGCCTACGACGAAAACTACACGCTGGTACCGGATATCCTGGAGCGTTTCGAGGTGAAGGGTGACCGTGTGTTCACCTTCCATCTGCGCAGGGGCCATCGCTGGTCCGACGGCAAGCTCTTCACAACGGACGATTTCCGCTACTGGTGGGAAGACGTCGTCAACAACAAGACCCTGTCTCGGTACGGGGTTCCCCGAGCCCTGCTGGTTCAGGGCAAAACGCCGAAAGTGGAGTTCATCGACGCGCACACTGTCCGCTTTTCATGGGACGGGCCGAACCCGTATTTCCTGCCGGCCCTGGCGGGGCCGCGACCGCTGTATCTGTACATGCCACGCCACTATATCAAGCAGTTTCACGAGAATCATGCACCGAAGAAACTTTTCGAGAAGATGACGAAGAAGGGCAAGGAACCTGGAAGCTGGGCCAAGTATCATCGCAAGCTCGGGCGGATGTTCCGATTCCAGAACCCGGAACTGCCAACATTGCAGCCATGGGTTCCCACGACCAGACCGCCGGGTGATCGCTACGTCTTTGTTCGTAATCCATACTTCCACCGGATCGATGCGAACGGGCGTCAGATGCCCTACATTGACCGCCTGGTCTTCGTGATCGCCGACAGCAAGATCATCCCCGCCAAGGCCGGCGTCGGTGAAACCGACTTGCAGGGGCGTTACTTGCGCTTTACCGACTTCACCTTCCTGAAGCGCGGCGAGGATCGGGGCAAACACAAGGTTCATCAATGGAAAACCGCGGTCGGGTCTCAGATCGCACTGTACCCGAACCTGAACCACAAGGATCCTGTGTGGCGGAAGCTGTTCCGCGATGCAAGGTTCCGGCGTGCACTGTCCCTTGGGATAAACCGGCGCGAAATCAATCATGTGATGTACTACGGCCTGGCCGATGAAGGCGGCAACACGATCCTTCCGAGCAGTCCGCTGTTCAAGCCGGAGTATCGCACGGCCTGGGCCCGACATGACATCAGGAAAGCCAATGAACTGCTGAATCAAATCGGTCTGACCGGTCGCGGCGCCGACGGATACCGTTTGCTGCCTGACGGGCGACCGCTGGAAATCATCGTCGAGGCTGCATCAGAAGGCAGCGAGTACACGGATGCGATGAACCTGGTCAAGGATTCCTGGCGCCAGATCGGCATTCGCCTGTTCCCGAAGAATACCCGCCGCGAAATGTTCCGGCGGCGCGTCTATGCCGGCCTTACTCATGTCGCAATGTGGACAGGCATGGACTATGCCAATGTCAGGGCCGATACGCCGCCACTGGAACTGGCGCCCACGGACCAGGTGCAGCTTCAGTGGTCGCAATGGGGCCTGTACTATTCCAGCAAGGGGAAATCTGGCCAGAAGCCGGACGACCCCGGCGCCATCGAACTGATCAGGTTGCTGCACAAATGGGAGATGGCGACCTCGGTTGCCGAGCGCCGCGAGATCTGGAAGCGGATGCTCGAGATCTGCGCTGAGCAAGTTTACACGATCGGTATCGTTGGCGGTGTCATCCAGCCAGTCGTGGTAAATGTCCGGTTGCAAAACGTTCCCAGGAAGGGGGTCTGGGCATGGGACCCCGGCGCGCATCTTGGCATCTACCGACCTGACACGTTCTGGTTCGCCAAGGCCAGGAAAGCGATACGTTGACCATGGCCATGCCGGCTGCCCACCGTCCTGGCTGACAGACGCCTGCTCGCCCATGTTCCGCTATATTGCTCATCGCCTGTTGATCATGGTGCCGACGCTGGTCGCGATCAGCTTCGTCGTCTTTGTGGTGATCCAGCTGCCGCCCGGCGACTATCTGACCACGCTGATCGAAGAACTGCGGGAGCTTGGCGAGCCGGCCGACCTCAAGCAGATCGAGGCGCTACGAGAAGAATACGGCCTCGACAAGCCGTTCATGCTGCAATATCTCGATTGGGTGACTGGTCTGCTTCAGGGCGATTTGGGCTATTCCTTCGAATATGAGCAACCCGTCGCCGAAGTGGTGGGCGATCGCCTGTGGCTCTCCTTCATCGTCTCCTTCGCCACGATCATTTTCACCTGGATTGTCGCTTTCCCGATCGGTGTCTATTCCGCGACGCACCAGTACAGCTGGGCCGACAACTCGCTGACCTTCATTGGCTTCCTGGGTCTGGCCACCCCCAACTTCCTGCTGGCCCTGGTGATGGTCTATCTGGCCAATGTCTGGTTTGGGACCGAGATCGGCGGCCTGATGGATGAACGGTACATCGGGCAGCCCTGGACCTGGGGCAAGATCGTCTCCGTACTGGAGCATCTGTGGATACCGGTGATCGTCATCGGCACTTCGGGGACGGCCGGCATGATTCGCCGATTGCGCGCCAATCTCCTGGATGAACTGCAGAAGCAGTACGTGGTAACCGGTCGGGCCAAGGGGCTGCCGCCGTTCAAGCTGCTGATGAAATATCCCTTGCGGATGTCTCTCAATCCGTTCATCTCGGATATTGGCGACTTGCTGCCCCAGGTGATTTCTGGCGCGGTGATCGTGTCGGTGGTCCTGAATCTGCCGACGACCGGCAAGATGCTGTACGACGCGCTGTTGAGCCAGGACATGTTCCTGGCGGGCTCTTTCCTGATGTTCCTGGCACTTTTGACAGTGATCGGGGTTCTGATATCAGATCTGGCGTTGGCGTTTCTTGATCCCCGAATCCGATTGCAGGGACGACCCGTCAAATGAGCGGCGAACGCAAGGCCTCCGCGAACGAGCGTTACGTTTCCCGCGCACCGTTTGACCCCCATTCGATCGAAACGCTGACCCCGGAGCAGGAACGTCATTATCTGGCCGGGCAGTGGACGCTGATGTGGTGGAAGCTGCGTCGACACAAGATCGCGGTGTTCTGCGCCGGCGTGCTGCTGTTCATGTATTTCTGCGCGCTGATCGCCGAGATGCTCGTGCCGTACAACATGGAGTCACGCAACACGGACTATATCTACGCGCCGCCCCAGGCCGTTCGCTTGTTTCATGACGGTCAGTTTGTCGGACCGTTCGTGTATGGCCTGAAACAAGAGCTGAACAGGGATTCCTTGCAGCGGGCATATGTTTCGGATCGTTCAAGGATCTATCGAATTCGATTCTTCTGCACCGGAGAGAAATACGAATTCCTTGGCTTGGCGACGATGGATTTCCACGTATTTTGCGCGGCAAAAGGCGGGTCGCTGTTTCTGTTGGGAGCGGATCGGATGGGTCGCGACATGTTTTCCCGTCTGGTGGTGGGGTCGCGAATTTCCCTGACGATCGGATTCGTGGGTGTTGCCATCAGCTTTTTCCTGGGCATCGTGATCGGTGGGCTGGCCGGTTATTACGGCGGGTGGGTGGACTCCATCGTCCAGCGGATCATCGAAGTCCTGCGATCCTTCCCGGTTCTGCCGCTGTGGATGGCACTTTCTGCGGCATTGCCGGTAACCTGGTCGCCTCTGTCCATCTACTTTGGCATCACCTTGATTCTGGGCCTGCTGGACTGGACCGGCCTGGCGCGCGCGGTCCGTTCCAAGTTGTTCGCCTTGAGGGAAGAGGATTTTGCTACTGCGGCACAGCTAATGGGCGCCAGGCCGCGCCGCATCATCGGCCGACATCTTTTACCCAGCTTCATGAGCCACCTCATCGCCAGCGCCACCTTGTCAATTCCGGCGATGATCCTGGGCGAGACGGCCTTGAGCTTTCTGGGCCTGGGATTGCGACCCCCGATCACCAGTTGGGGCGTCCTGCTGTCCGAGGCGCAGAATATCAACGTGGTGGCGCTGTATCCCTGGCTGATGTTGCCCGTTGTGCCCGTGATCATCACCGTCCTGACCTTCAACTTCCTGGGCGACGGTCTGCGGGATGCGGCGGATCCCTACAGGTAACGACGTCCTGTTGTCCGCGATTCATGGCGCTTTCCGCGGGAACGGTGGTGTCTCGGGACGCGAACCGCATGAAGCCTTCGGGAGCCAATGCCGACAAAAGCATCGGGCGGTGTCATGTGGAGCTCAAGGCCGGATGATGAGGCCCTCGCGCGCCACAACAGAAGCCTCGAACCTGATGCGCGACCGGTCGGCGATAAGGTCCATGTCGCTGTCGGTATGATCGGGCGCGTGGTGAAAGATTACGTATCGTCCCACTTCCGCCAACGTGGCGAGTTCTGCGCCCACTTCCCAGGTGGAATGGCCCCAGCCCTTGAAAGCCGGATATTCCTCGGCCGTATAGGTCGCGTCATAGATGAAAATGTCGGCGCCCTGGATCAGGGAGAGAATATTCGCGTCGACCTTTCCCTCGACATGTTCGGTATCGGTTACATAGCAGACTGACTTGCCGCCATGTTCAATGCGATAGCCGGTTGCGCCGTTGGGATGATTTAGCGGCGCGGTGCGGACCGTCACGTTTTTGCGCAAGGTCAGCGTATCGCCGGCACGGAATTCCTTGAAGACGACGTCGGCTTCCAGCGCTTCCAACGGTACCGGAAATATCGGAGTGGCGATCATGCGCAAGAACACCTGTCGCAAGCGCTCCTCGTTGTCCCATAGATGACCCGCGTGGACTCGTATCTTGTTGCCGGGCCTGAACATCGGCATGAAGAAAGGCATTCCCACGATATGGTCTATATGGGTGTGCGTCAGCAGGATATCCGTATCGATCAGACCCTCGGCACCCAGTTCGGTCCCCAGTTGCCGCAGGCCGGTTCCCGCATCGAGGATGAACAGGTGTCCGCCGCACCTCAATTCGATGCACGACGTGTTGCCACCGTAGCGTGCATATTCGCTGCCCGGACAGGGAATCGTTCCTCGCACACCGCGAAAGCGAATAAGGAAATCATCCTGATCGGGAGCAGACACAGTCATGAGTCTGTGGGCATCGCTTCGGTCATCAGGCGGACAGCGACGAACCGGTCACGGTACCAGGCGGTATCCGCCCGGCTCCGTAACCAGTATCTCTGCCCGGGCCGGTTCTTTCTCGATTTTCTGGCGCAGGCGGTAGACATGGGTTTCCAGCGTGTGCGTGGTGACCTTGGCGTTGTATCCCCAGACGTCTGTCAACAGCATCTCGCGCGATACGACTTCACCATTGGCGCGATACAGGAACTTGAGGATTGCGGTTTCCTTTTCCGTAAGTCGGACCTTCTGACCAATCTCCTCGGCCACCAGCAACTTCATGGCTGGGTGGAAGGTATAGTGGCTGATGATGAAGACGGCATCCTCACTGGACTCATGCTGACGCAGGTGAGCTCGCAGCCGAGCCAGCAAAACGCCCAAACGGAAAGGCTTTGTCACATAGTCATTGGCACCGGCATCCAGGCCCAGGATGGCGTCGGCGTCGCTGTCGGAGCCTGTCAGCATGATGATCGGGGCCCTGACGCCGTTGCGTCGCAGCAGTCGGCACAACTCACGGCCATCCATGTCTGGCAGGCCGACATCCAGCAGCATGATGTCGTATCGGCCTTCCTTTGTCTTCTCCAGCGCTTCCGCTGCCGTCAGGGCTACATCGGTGTTGAACTCCTCGTGCAGCCGAAACTGTTCCACCAGCGAATCCCGCAGGTCTGCATCGTCGTCAACGAGTAGGAGTTGTTTTCCGGAAACGGAGATCCGCTTGTTCACTTGAAGCGCCTGCAATGCTGACTGAACAACAAGAATACGAGTTGGAACGGGTACCTCGATCAACAACACCCGACAAGACGGGCCGGCAACCGCAGCGGAGGCAGTCTTCTCCACAAGTCTATGGCGCAGTCCCGCCACGTCGCCCGAAGATCGCCGAACCGACCCGGACATGGGTCGCTCCCTGTTCGATGGCAACAGCAAAATCAGCACTCATCCCCATGCTCAGGTAGTCGACTTCGACATCGCGGGCAAGTCTCGCCAGCAGGGCGAAGTGCGGCGCCGGTTCCTGATCTGCAGGAGGTATGCACATCAAACCGGTCACGATGAGGCCTGCCGCGCGGGCCGATGCTACCAGTCCGGCGGCTTCTCCGGGCGCCACACCACCCTTTTGCGGTTCCTCTCCGGTATTGACCTGAATGAAGCACTCGATTTGTCGTTTCTGCTTCTTCTGTTCGCCGGCGATCATCCGGACCAGTTTCGGCCGGTCAACAGTGTGGATCAGATCGAAGCAGGATACCGCCTCAGCTACCTTGTTGGTTTGGAGATGGCCGATCAGATGCACGCGGACATCGGGGAATATCGCCTTGAGCGCCGGCCACTTGGCGACCGCTTCTTGAACGCGGTTTTCGCCGAACAGGCGATGACCGGCCTCCAGGGCCTGGCGCACTACGGGTTCATCCCAGGTCTTGGATGCGGCGATCAGCGTGACATCATTGCCGGCCCGCCCGGCGCGCCGGCAGGCTTCGGAGATGGCGGCGTTGAGGCTCGCCAGATTTTCCGCAATGGTCATGACCAAAAGAGTTTGATGCGCCCGGTCACATAGTCAACGTCTGATCCGGCGGATCGTCGATCGAAAGTGCATTGGTATCGGAAGACAGCCTTGATCGTCATGGCGCGCGATAATGTCGAAAGCGACACGCTTGGCTTCGATAGGCCGTCCGCCCACAAGCAGGACAGGAAAGCGATGGCATGTTTCCTGACGAAGACCGGGTCCAGCTTCCTGACGGTAGCAGAATCTCCCGCGATCGAGAGCGACGCTGCAGATACTTCGCCCGAACGCGATCACCTGGAAACTCGCACGATCAAACCGGCTTCAACACATTGACGACTGGTCCACGCCGTCTTCTCGCCGTTGAAAACCCGTCGTTCCCTGCGCGCCGCCGGGGGCAGAAAGCTGGTACCGGAAGGAAAACAATGACTCTCGGGCAAGCACACACGTATAATCTCGATTCTTGGCCGTAACAGCACTTTGCATTACCTGTTGATCGCAGACTGGTCAGCTTTCCGTGATTTGGGCATTCTTGATATTCCATCAATCGGTGGGCGGCATCCGCTCTGGCACGATGCAGAAACGGTTGCGGAACGAGATTATGTCGGGCCGTCCCCCTGATCACATCGAGGACCGGCAATCCTTGTATTGGTTCATCCGCAGGCATGACGACACCTTCACCGCCGTGAACCATGTCTCCATGGCGGTGGCGCGGAAGGCCCGAAAGCCGTTTCCGGAGTTTTGCCCGGTGTCCTTGCCGCAGCTTTCTGGTCCGCGCAGCCGACGTGCCGGGCCGGCGATTCGCGTCCTGCTTCGGCGATCCTCTCGATCGTTGCTGATGGGGCGTTCGAAGACAGGGTTCGACAAGCCGGGGAGCATGTGCCTGTTCCTGTCACGGAAGCGGCACGGGGCGTCGTGACGCCGGGCGCTCGACCATCTACCCTCGTGTTCGTCGTGACCGAGGACTGGTATTTCTGCTCGCACCGTCTTGCGCTTGCGCGGGCGGCGCGGGCACAGGGATGGCGGGTAGTGGTGGCCACGCGTGTCGATCGCCACGGACCGAGTATCCTTGATGCCGGTCTGGAGTTGTACCCGCTGTCGATACGCCGACGCAGCATGTCGCCGCTGGGCGAGTTGCGGACATTGCTGGAACTGATTTTCCTCTACCGGCGCGAGCGTCCGGTACTGGTTCATCACGTTGCCCTGAAGCCGGTCATCTATGGTTCTCTTGCCGCGTTTCTTGCCCGCGTCCCGGCGGTGGTCAATGCCATTACCGGGCTCGGCTTTGTATTCGTGTCTCGCAGTGTCATGGCCCGCGCGCTCCGTGTGCTGGTCCGTGGCGCCTACCGTCTTGCCTTTGCAGGTCGTGGCACCTGGATACTGGTCCAGAACGCGGATGACGCAGCAGCCGTGCGGTCTCTGGGCGCGGCCGAGTCGCGAGTCGCGCTCATTCCCGGTTCCGGCGTGGACCTGGCGCGCTTCGTGCCGACAGCGGAACCGGACGGGCCGGTGGTGGTTGCGATGGTGTCGCGGATGCTTCGCAACAAGGGTGTGTTCGAACTGGTGGAGGCCGCGCGGACCTTGTCACGCTCCCATCCTTCTCTGCGTGTCCGGCTGGTGGGCCCCCCGGACCCGGCGAATCCGTCCAGCGTGCGCGCCGAGGCCCTCGCCGCGCTGTCGCGGGAGGGTGTTATCGAGTGGTGTCCGGGTACCGATGACATTCCCGGGGTGTGGGCGCACAGCCATGTGGCAGTGCTGCCGTCGTATGGTGAAGGTCTGCCCAAGTCGCTCCTTGAGGCGGCCGCCGGCGGCCGTCCCATGGTATCTACCGACGTACCAGGTTGCCGTGAATTGGTGCTGCACGAGCGGACGGGCCTTCTGGTGCCGCCCAGGGACGTGAGTGCCCTTGCCAGTGCCATCGCCCGTCTTGCCGATGATCCCGAACTGCGCGGCCGCCTCGGCCGCGGAGCGCGCAAGCATGTGCAGAGATTCTCCGAAACCCGAATCATCGGTCAGACCCTTGATCTCTATGCCCGGGTCGTCGAGGTTGTACGGTGACGTCTGTGCAGGCGGTGGTGACCGGGGCCGGGGGCTTCATAGGGCGTGCTCTGTGCGAGCGGCTGTGCATTGCCGGTACACGGGTGATCGCGCTCCACCGACACTCCCGGCCGGGACCCTGGGCCGCCGAGATAATCCATGATCTGGTCACAGGCCCCCCGCCCGCTCATGCGCTGGCCGGGGTCGACACCGTGTTCCATTTGGCTGGAAATGCTCATGCCCACGACGGCGCAAGGCACGACGGCTTGCACAGGGAAATTTCGGTCATTGGTACCAAAAACCTGTTGACGGCCTGCGGGCCGCAAGTACGCCGCTTCACCTACTTCAGCAGCGTCAAGGCAATAGGAGAGTCGACCCCTGCCGCCGGGCTCGACGAGTCGGCAACACCGCGCCCGACAACGGCCTACGGTCGCGCCAGGCTTGAGGCGGAAGGGCTCGTGCTCGCCACGGCGTCGACCCGCCACGCGGTGGTGCTGCGCCTCCCGTTGGTTTACGGCCCGGGCATGAAGGGTAACTTGAAGCGTATGCTGCACGGCCTTGCCTCCGGTCGCGTGCCGCGATTCCCGGACCTCGGCAGCCGCCGCTCGATGGTGCATGTGCATGATGTGTGCAATGCCGCCCTCGCTGCCATCGCGAATACTGCAATCACGGGTCGCGTCTACCTGATCGCCGACGGCGAAGCCTACAGCCTGCCCAGATTGCAAGCGGCCATGTGCGCTGCGCTTGGGAGACCGCTGCCGCGCATTGCATTGTCGCGCTGGATGCTGCGTCTGGCTGCTGCCGGTGGGGATCTGCTGGGTACATTGGGGCGTCGCCCCGTACCCTTCGACTCCGTTGCCTTGCAACGCTTGACGCAATCGGCCCTGTATCACGGCGATCGTGCACGCGCCGATTTCGGTTTTGCGCCGCGGCAGCAGCTTGAGGATGCCCTTGGCGAGGTGGTGAAGGTCATGCGAGATTCGGCTTCGTGAGTGCGTTTGCTCTCTCGGGTGGCATCGCCCTGGCGGTCGCGTGGGGCCTGACCTTCGCGCTCTGCCGCGGCATGGGACCGGCTCTTCTGGACTTGCCCAATGCCCGTTCCCTGCATGCTGCGCCCAAGCCGCGTAGCGGCGGGCTTGCCATCTTCAGCGGCATCGTGGTCGGATATCTGGCGCTTGCGATGGAGGGGGCTCTGCCGGATGTCATGATTGTGGTGACGGGGTGCACGACCCTGGTCTTCATTGTCTCCATCGTCGACGACGTTCGTCACGTCTCGCCTGTTCTGCGCCTAGCAGTGCACGCCGCCGCGGCGCTGGGACTTGTGGCGGCGGGACTGGTTTCCGGCAACCTCGCCCTGCCGGGCCTGGAGATTCGCCTGCCTGCCACCGTCGGGACGGTCCTTACGGTTCTGTTTGTCGTCTGGATGACCAATCTCTACAACTTCATGGATGGCATGGATGGTTTCGCCGGCGGCATGGGCGCGATCGGCTTCGCCGCTTGCGCCGTGCTGGCAATGTTGGGCGGGAGTGCCGGTCTGGCGCTTGCGGGCGGGGTTGTCGCGTTGGCTTGCGCAGGCTTCCTGTGCTTCAATTTTCCACCTGCACGCATCTTCATGGGAGATGCGGGGGCATCGGTGCTGGGGTTCGCGGCTGCCGCCCTCCTTCTGGCTGCAGATCAGGCGCAGGCCTTTCCCTTGTGGATCGGCATCCTCGTCTTCTCACCCTTTGTGGCGGACGCAACGCTGACCCTGTTTCGGCGCGCCTGGCGCCGGGAGCGGATTTGGGAGGCGCATTGCAGCCATTGCTATCAACGACTCGTGCAACTGGGCTGGAGCCACCGTCGCACGACCCTGTGGGCATATGCTCTGATGTTCGCCTGTGCCGCGAGTGCGCTGTTGTTGGTGCATGCCGCCAGTGGATGGCAGTGGGTTGCACTATGCGTCTGGGGGAGCGTCTATGCTGTCCTTGTCATTCTCGTTGGCAAGCTGGAAGGCTGAAGAGAGCAGCATGGACCTGATTGATCGTATCCGCAGTCGCGCTGCAGCCTTCGTCTGCGATCTGACGGCGATTCCGCTTGCCTGGATGGGCGCCTTCTGGCTGCGCTTCAATATGGACCGTATTCCGACCGCTTTTCTTGAGGCGTCACTCGACGCTCTGCCAGCGGTGATCGTCGTGCAGGCTGCCGCTGCGTGGTCCTTCGGGCTGTATCGCGGTGTGTGGCGCTTCGCTTCGGTACCGGACCTTGTGCGCATCGTCAAGGCGATCGCCGCCGGGGTTTGCCTGATCTTGCCGGCGCTGTTTCTGCTGGCGCAAATTCAGGGCATCCCGCGCTCCATCTTCCCGATCTACGCGATCATCCTCCTCGTACTCCTGGGTGGTCCGCGTCTGCTCTACCGTTGGAGCAAGGATCGCGGGCTCTATCGACCACAAGGGCGCAAGGCTCTCGTCATCGGCGCGGGCGAAGCAGGCGAGATGCTGGTGCGAGAATTGCTTCGCAGTCGGAATTCCGGTTACGAAGCAATCGGCTTCGTCGACGATGCTTCCGCCAAGCAGGGCCGGGAGATTCATGGTGTCCGGGTTCTGGGCGACACCGCGAAGATTCCGCGTCTCGTCGAGCGCCTGAGTGCGGACGTCGCTCTGCTTGCGATCCCTGCGGCGACGTCAAGCCAGATAAGGCGTATTGTGGATTATTGCGAGCAGGCCGGGGTACCCATGAAGACCCTGCCCAGCATCAGGGACTTGCCCTCCGGACGCGCCGGCCTCGAGTTGTTGCGTGAAGTCTCCATCGAAGATCTGCTTGGTCGCGAGCCGGTGTCGCTGAACTGGGCAGGCATTCGCGAAGGCGTTGCCGGGCGTACGGTGCTGGTCACCGGCGGCGGCGGCTCCATCGGCGCGGAACTCTGCCGTCAGTTGGCCCGCCTTTCTCCAGTGCGTCTGGTGATTGTCGATGTCAGTGAATTCAATCTCTTCGAGATCGACCGGGAGTTGAACGAGGCCTGGCCTGAAGGAGAGGTTCACGCCTTGCTTGGCAACTGCACGGACCGAGTTCGGATGGAAGAGATATTCGTACGATTCCGGCCATCTCTGGTGTTGCACGCCGCCGCCTACAAGCACGTTCCGCTACTTGAACACCAGGCCCGCGAAGCGGTGTACAACAACGTCATGGGTACGCACCGGACCGCGAATGCGGCAATGCGAAACGGCTGCGAAACCTTTGTGCTCATCTCGACGGACAAGGCCGTGAATCCCAGCAACGTCATGGGTGCGAGCAAGCGTCTCGCGGAATTTTGTTGTCAGGGCCTCAACCGGCGTTCCGGCGCAACCCGCTTCGTCGCGGTCCGATTCGGCAACGTACTCGACTCTGCAGGCAGCGTGGTTCCCCAGTTCCGTCGCCAGATTGCCCAGGGGGGTCCGGTCACCGTAACGCATCCGGAGGTAATGCGCTACTTCATGACGATTCCGGAGGCATGCGAACTGATTCTTCAGGCCGCGTCGGTCGGGAAGGGAGGGGATATCTTCGTTCTGGACATGGGTGAGCCGGTGTCGATCAAGTACCTCGCCCATCAGATGATCCTGCTGTCGGGGCGCAAGCCGGGCAGAGATATCGACATCGTCTATACAGGACTTCGCCCCGGTGAGAAACTGTTCGAAGAACTGTTTCACGAGAGCGAGGCGCTGCGACAGTCCGGCCATCCGAAGCTGCTGCTGGCGGGTCTCAGAGATCTGGACTGGAACGCGTTCGACCGAGAACTGGATGCACTCGAAATGGCTTGTGAAAGCGGGAATGGTGCGCAGGTTCATCAGTATCTTTCGAACCTCGTACCGGAATTTGAAGCTGTGTTCCGTGAAGACAGCAAGATCATCCCTATCGGCAAGGCGCAGCGCCAACGCAAGGACCGGTCGGTTGAACATCCAGACCGGAGAGTAGATCGAGAAGATCCCGCCTGACGGCGCGAGACGCTGTCCGGGGATGCAGGCCCTGTGTCTTGTCCGATTTCCAATTGAAGCACAGTGTTAACTGATTTGATGATCTCTTCGGCAGATTTGGGTCCAGCGGAATGGCTCGACTTCTCGTTGCGGGTGTCCAGATAGCAGCGGCCCGCCCGCTCCACTGCGACGACGGAGCGACAGCAATCTGTGTCGAACCGTCAGCGCGTACTGACATGTTCCGCCCTCCCTGTGGTCGACGAGACCGGCTACCTGCGGGTCAGCCAGGGACGGTGCCTTGCTGTTCTTCCAGTTCATCAACGTCAGGCACGAAAACGGGGCCACCATGCTGACCTTGAACAAAGGGCCTTGATGACTGGGGCGGTGTGCTCGGTGACGAGGTGATGGCAGCGGCGCTCATCGACCGCTTCTTCCACCACTGTCACATCGTCAACATCCGGGCGAAAGGCTGCAGAATGCGGGATCATCGGAACGTGCTGCGGTCCAGTTCGACCGGAACCGCAAGAGGGCCGCGTAGTGATCGCCGGCCCGAATACCAGCCGCGCCCAACACCCGCTCGGGGGCAAGTCCCCACTCACATGGGGTTCAGTTTTTTGTTTGCCATCGACAGCGGCGATCCGGTGGTGGCGATACCTTCAGCTACGACAGCCATGAACGGGCTGTCCATGGTCGCCTTGGTACCATGGGTGAACGCCCAGGTCGGCGGCGGAGCCTGCTGGCCTGTCTATCAGGAAATCCAGGATCACCGCTTCTTGCGGAAGTAATCCAGGTTTACGACCTCGCCCATCTGCACCGCTTCTCCGCTCTTCTTGTTCTTCGCGTCGGAATCTGCGCTCTTGTCCTCATTACTGGCAGCCGGGGCAGTGTTGCCAGCATCCAGAACGCTATCCGCGAGGGAAGACCCGATACTCTCGTCTTCCGAGGCTGTCCTGGTCAACTCGAACTTGAGCCCGAACGGCACGAACGGATCGGCAAAGGATGTGACGGTGGCGAAAGGCACTTCAAGCTGCTCCTGTCGGCCGCTGAAGCTCAACTCGACGAAAAATCGGTCTTTTTCTACTTGGAGATTCCAGAATTGGTGCTCTAGGACGATCGTCATCTCTTCCGGGTAGATGTCGATCAAGCGTCGGGGAACGGCAACCCCTGGGCCGGTTGTCAGAAAAGTGACATACAGACTGTGCCCTTCGGGCAGGCCGAATGCCATCACCTGTTCCAGCGCCGTTCGGACGACACTGCGCAAGGCTTCCTCGACGATCTTCTCGTAATGCAGAAGTTCCGGTTCCATCACCCGGCCGAATTCTCTCTCTTTCGAGTCTCAGTCATTCCATTATGCGGCTGCCGCCCGCCGCGGCAAGCTTGGAATGTGGCACAGCGGCCGGGTCTCTGACCCCAAGCGGCTTCTGTTGACGCGTCATGCAATATCTGCGCGCCAGGGCAAGCATGTTCTGAAAATGGGAGGCTTCTGTTGCCCGGTGCCTCCCGAACCGCGCTTGCTCAAAAACTAAGCAGCGAGTGCCACACGATCATTGTCGTTAGCATTTGTAATATCAGCCCGATAACGGTGGTACAATACCGGGTGAAAAGCATGCCTTTTACTGCACGTCGATCCTGGTTCGCCCCCGTCTTGAACCGGATCCCGAGCGGCGCACGGCCACTCGGTCCGAATGAAACTGGTGGAGGCGCCGGGTACTGCCCCCGGGTCCGCAACAGCTATTCCGCAAGCCATTTATCACCATAGTCATCCAAAGATGACATGTTGAATATAAGGCATTGTTCAGCGGATTGGAAGAGTGTTTTGCTCAGGCAGTTGACGGCATCTGTGGCCGAATGTTCGATGAATTTTTCAGCAAGTTTGCAGAACCTGCTCGATATCTCATGCGCGGTAGCATTTGCCAATCGACGTCTAGAGGCCCCGCGCCGCCAAGAAAATGGTCGTGAAGTCCTGCCGCTGATCTGACAGACCGGATCAAATCCTTTTGACTGCTGCCGTTAGCTCGCGCCGAAGTCGAGGACAAGGTATGGATTTTTCCGCAATAGCGTGCTTGGGGGTGCAACTTCTTGCGCCGGTCCTTGGTGCCGGCCAACATGCTGATAGCCGGACCAATGATACCAAAAGCGGGACGGCTACCATCCTTGACCCCCATTCGCTCTGCTGACGACCGCCGGCGATCACCGGCTTGATGCGATGTTGCGCTTCGCGCGATGCAAATGGCTTCGGTACCCGTCGGTCTGTGCACCTTGTATGCTGAAAGGCCAGGAAGATCGATATGCTCGCTCGGCCCGAGAGTGCAAATGGATTGCGACTGGCGGTGTGCCGCGCACAGCGCCTGAGAGCCTGAATCACAAGTCCTTGCCATGACGATGTTCTTGTTGATCAGGCCCCCGGTCCTCGCGCGACCCTGCGCATCAGGAAGCGTCAGGCGGTGATCTGTGCCCATGCCATGGCGCTCTCCAGGCTCCGCGCGACGTCCCCGGCGCGCCGTCGATATCGTCTATCCAGGCGAAAATATGGGAAAATTTATTCAATGAAATCAATGTTTTGATGTCGGAATTTGTCATTTGTGCAACATATTGTCCAACGTCCTGAGTCGGAAACTTGTGCTACTGTACAAGACTTTACGGGAGCGGCGTGGTTTGGCATCGCGGCAGCCATAAAGATATTGATCCTTGCTCTTGTCCTGATCGGTCTTGCCGTTCCGGTGTTGGCAAACACGGCTGACCTGAAGCGCAGAGCGATTCCCATGCGCAGTGGAGACTCGGGAACATTTACGACTCCGGCACAGGCATACCGAAGGACGATGCCAAGGCCGCCTGCTGGTTCACCAAGGCTGCCGGGCAGGGCGATGCCTGGGCACAGGGGAGACTCGGGTTCATGCACTTCAAAGGTACAGGCGTGCTGAAGGATGTCGTTCTGGCGCAAATGTGGTTCAACATCGCCAGCGCCAACGGGGATGAAAAAGCCGGCAAAAATTGGGATTTGTTGGAACGCCGCATGTCGAAAGCCGCCATCGCCCGCGCAACGGCGCTGGCGCGGAAGTGCATGTCATCGAACTGCAAGACCTGCGGAGGACTCAGCAATTGAGTTTGACAGAAGAGCGAGCCGAGAGGCTGTTGGAGACCGTGGAGCGTGCCATACGCAGTCGGAAATTGACGCCGCACCATCGGAGGGGATTGCGGCGAGCGCAAGGGACTCTGCAAACCTACCTGCTAGAAAAAAAGAAGCAGGCGGAGGAGGCACGGAAACAACGAGCCGAACAGCAGCCAACTGACCGCCAGCGTGATATTGATGCCTAGCGTCCCTTGTCATGCCAAGCCGTGCCATCCGGTCTGGCCATGCCAGATCATCGCACCGCCACGCATCTTAGCGTGATTCTTTTGGAGCCTGAATCACAGGTCATTGATATCATGATATTCTTGTGGGTCAGGCCCTTTTCCCTCGTGCGACCCTGCGCATGAGGAAACGGCGCCACCACAGGTCGCGCTCGGCAGCATCAGTGCCGTGCGACCCTGCGCATGAGGAAACGGCAGGCGGCGATGCACCCGGGCCAGGGAACTCTCCGGGCTCTGCTCGACGTCCCCGGCAAGCCGTCGACATCGACCCTTCCAGGCGAAGGTCCGCTCCACGACCCGGCGGAGGGAGATGACCTTGAAACCCTCGGTTTCCTTCGATTTTTCGACGATCTCCGGGATGTCCGGGAACTTGAGTCCCTTACAGTCGGTCGCGCAGCCTGGCGCCCTAGTACCCGCCGTCGGCAAGCACCTTCGAGACATCCCGAGCCTTGTCAGGGAGCGTCACCGTCCCGATCCTGCACGTCGGCCGGGTGCACCCGAACCGCGATCAGGCTGCCTTCCACGTCCAAGGCGATGTGCCGCTTCCGTCCCTCGATCTTCCTGCCCGCATCGCACCCGGATGGCCCACCGCCTGCCGTCGTCTTCACCGACTGGCTGCCGTCGGCTCCACACCACGCCGCGCCAGGGCCGCGAAGCGCGTCCAGAATCCGTTCCGGAACGCCCGTGTTCCGCCAGGCGTAAAAGTAATTCTGAACCGTCGAAAACGGCGGTTGACAGGGCGGCATCGGATGCCACCGGCACTCCGACGACGGCATGGACCGGATCCCGTCAAACACCCACCGAGGGTCCAGCGCCCGGGATCACCCCATCCGGCCTTGTGTTGGAACCGGCGGTACCATCGGCGCCGGTTCCGCGTCCGTCATATCGTCTTGCCGATCGTCACGCGGACGACCATACTGCAATCAAGTGGCCTCGGTCCGGGCCATGGTATCCTCCATCGTTGGTGTCGAACCTCCCGACAGGGTACCGCAGTGCGAGGCCACCCAAGACTTCAGGGACAAACTCTGACACATGATCCGCGAGACTCTTGCCAAGACCGATTTGCTTTCCGGAACCAACGATAACACGACCGACGACCAGCGGGCGGAGATCAAGGCAGCGCGCGCACAATCCTTACAGACTCGACGGGCAACGGCCCAGGGATTGGAAGATGTGCTCTATCTCGCCTGTCCCGTCCTGGATCACGGCTTCGTTCGTGTGGTCGATTACATGGGCGACGACGCAGCGATCGTGCAGGCGGCAAGGGTTTCCTATGGGAAAGGTACCAAGTCGGTTCACAATGATGCTGGCCTCATTCGCTATCTGCTGCGTCACCGGCATACAACGCCATTCGAAATGTGCGAGATAAAGCTGCACGTAAAGCTTCCGGTCTTCGTCGCCCGCCAGTGGATTCGCCATCGCACAGCGAACGTGAACGAATATTCTGCGCGCTATTCTGTCCTGGACCGGGAATTCTACATCCCGGCACCGGAGCATCTGGCGGCCCAGTCATCGTCAAACCGTCAGGGCCGCGGCAAAGTCCTGAAAGGCGAACAGGCAGCCCGTGTTCTCCAGCTTCTTCGAGATGACGCGACCGTCTGCTACGACCATTACGAAGAGATGCTGAATGAGGGCCCGGACGGGGAGCCGGTCAATGCCGACCGCTCGGGCTTGGCGCGCGAGTTGGCCCGCATGAACCTGCCGCTCAACGTCTATACCCAGTGGTACTGGAAGACCGATCTGCACAATCTGATGCACTTCCTCAGCTTGCGCGCCGACAGCCATGCTCAGTACGAAATCCGGGCCTATGCCGACGTCATGATGACGCTGATGGAAAAATGGGTGCCCATTGCTGCCCGGGCCTTCAGGGACTATCGCATGGGTGCCGTCAGTCTTTCGGCCGGGGCGTTGAACATCGTCAAGCGCATGCTGGATGGCGAAACCGTCGCCCAGGAATGCAGCGGCCTCAATGCCCGTGAGTGGGGAGAGTTGATGGAAGCGTTGGGGCGGTCACCTTCCTGATTTGCTTGCGGCGGACAGATCCTCAATCAGCGTGGTGGCCACCGATCCGGACTCCGGATGCAGGACGTTACCCACATCTGTGTCCCCGGCGTCCAGCCCGGCGGGTTGAAGGCGTACAGGGACCGAGTCCGCGCCAGACTTGCAGGGCCTGTGCAAAAATTGCAATTGACAATGATTCGCATGTCAGGCTTCGGTGTCTTCTTGGAATAGTCATCCGGGGCCAGAATAGGCCCCGTCGGTTGCCGAGAAGGAGAGAGTGGTGCAAAACCTGTCGGACGATTGCCTGTGTCGCGCCGCTGTTGAACGGACCTACCGCGAACTGCGTGACCGAAACGAGACAGACATGACTGCCTTTGACGCGGCAACCCGGGTTTATCGCTGGCACCACCCGGGCGTATCGCGGATCCAGGCGCGCTTTTCGATCGCAGAGTGGCTTGATCAGGGCGAGGAATCCTGACCAGAAACGGCTTTTCTCCAGTACTGATCTGACGACACAAGGCCGGTTGACGGACCGCTCACTGCGGGAAGACAGCCATGTTCCTGCGCAGCCCCGTATTCGGAATTGCAATTGTCAATCGCAACAGGAACTTCCTGGCGTGAAGGGGGCGTCGGCGCTTTCATGTGCGGGTTACAGTTGTCGGTCGCCGACCGTATCGTGATCTGAAGCGCAAGGACATGGTCGGCCAACTGCGACCGGCGGCACCTTGTCAAACGGGAACTCGGAGATTCGATCAGCGACGAGGAGAGGAGAAGCTTGGCGTATGGCTTCTGGCCTTGATCGGCAGCACGGTGTTCCGGAAGGCGATGCTCAACTACGCTGGCGTATTCGAGCATGCGCGGATCATGGCCGATCTCGGAGCCTGTTCCCGAAGTCGCTGGCGGCCTCGATCTGTGGTACCCCGTCGGGAGATTGACACCCACCGAGGGCACCATGGCCTGGACCGAGGCCATCCGGGCGCAGCATGGCCGGCCGCATGATGATCGACAAAACGACTTGACGGATGCGGAACGGTCGTTGACCAAGTATGAAACTGACAGTTTGAAGCAGATTGCTTCACATTGACGATGCCTTTGGGGCGCGACAAGAAAGCCGAATGCGCTCTTGCCATTGCGAATGACTTGCAATAATGCTACATGTCAATCAGTTATCTACAAGGACTATTGGCGGTTCCATGTACGTCTGCCTGTGTAACGGCCACACCGCTGACCAGCTTGAGGCATTGGCAAGCTCCGGTGTCAAATGCGTCGAAAAGGCGTATGAGATTCTTGGCGGCAGTCCGGCGTGTCGGCGCTGCATCGACATGGCGCAGGATGTACTTCACGGTGCCGGAACAGGCCGTCCTTCCAGACCTGTCTCTGGCACAACGTCGTCTTTCCGGAAGGAAGCAGCCCAAGCGCCATGATGCTCTGGCGGTGCCTCAAAAACAGCATGATCGTCGACGCCAGTATCGGGCTGGGTCCTGGGTCGGCGCAGAACTGAACGTCGTGGAAAAGACAGTATCTGAAGGACGGCCGTTTCCCCGGAAGTCAGACGCTGCGAAAGCATCCAAGCTGGCAACGGCAACCGATCAGAAAATCCGGTCATAGACTTCAGTCTGTTGCCTGCGAACCGGAACTGTCGCCGCCCATCTGAGACTGCTGATAGTTTTCAATGCCAATCCGATCGATCAGTTCCAGATTGGTTTCCAGCCAATCGACATGCTCCTCCTCTGATTCCAGAATTTCCTCGAGGATGTCGCGTGAAACATAATCCCGAACGCTTTCGCAATGGGCGATGGCGTCACGCAGATCCGGAATGGCCAATTCCTCGAGTTTCAGATCGCATTCGAGGATTTCCTTAACGTCCTGGCCGATCATCAGCTTTCCCAGATCCTGCAGGTTTGGCAGGCCTTCCAGAAAAAGGATCCGCTCGATCAGCCGATCGGCATGTCTCATCTCGTCGATCGACTCTTCATGTTCATACTCGCCCAGTCGGGACAGGCCCCAGTCCTTCAACATTCTGGAGTGGAGAAAATATTGATTGATGGCAGTCAATTCGTTGCGCAGGATACTGTTCAGATACGCAATGACCTGCTTGTCGCCCTTCATGACAGTTCCTCAATTTGAAGCAGAAGATGACCGGCAACTTAGGGCCAGTCTGACCTTGAGAACAGAACTTTCCACGCGGATGTGCAATGAATTCTCGGTAGTCTCGCTGGTCCACGATGGGGCTCAACGATCGCAAAGTCAACTGCAGCCGGCAGACCCGCCCAGGTAGTCTTCTTGGCATGAGATGCTTCGGGCCACCCAAATGACTTTCGATTGTGCCTGCTGGTAGCCTTGGCGGTTCGACCGAGCCGTGACCGCGACGCAACCGACCCGGGTCCATGGCAAGCTTCGAGAAGCGGAATTCCGATTGTTCCATGACGAATCTTCCGCCCGATCTGCCGATCTGCGTGCGTCTTGTTGCAGCGCGACGATCAATGGTGCCCAAGCGACAACAACTGGACCACACATGTCAATGGGCAACACACCGCAAGCGCCCAAGGTGCGTCAACGGGCAACCGGGGATTCGACCCGCTTTCATCAACGGATCCGATCCGGGTTCGTGATGCCCAAGACTGATGGACCTGGTGCATCAAACGCTTCAGGACGGCAAAAGATGGAACCGCCGGACCGGCATGGCACGGATTTTGGCGTACGGCACATTTCCTTGTTCGTCGCAATCGCGGTAACGAAACCGTACATCAGATTTACAGGTGTTCGAATTCGCTTTTAAAATCAAGTCAGGGAATTCCAGCCTCAAGACAGGATCCGACCCGTGACCCAGGCGTTCGATGGCATCCGCATTCTCGACTTCAGCCAGGTCGTCGCCGGCCCCTATGCCACGCAACTGTTGTGCAGCCAGGGTGCGGAAGTGATCAAGGTGGAACCGGCGCATGGCGACCAGTTACGGCCCGTCTTTCGCACTGCCTCCCAGCCGCCCGGCGAAGATTCTGCCGCCTACCAACTGGTCAACCGAGGAAAACGATCGATCTGCGTTGATCTGAAAAATCCGGTCGGGCGTCAGGCAATTCTCAAGATCGCCGCCCGGTGCGACGCCATCCTGGAGAATTTCCGACCTGGCGTGATTGCACGCCTGGGCCTCGACTATGATGAAGTCCGCGCGGTCAAGCCCGACATTGTCTATTGCTCGATCTCCGGCTACGGCCAGACAGGGCCGTTGTCCGGCGAGCCAGCCTATGACGGTACAATCCAGGCGATCTCCGGCATGATGGCCAACAACGGCCATCCGGAAACGGGTCCGACGCGGGCCGGGTATCTGCCAGTCGACGTTTCCACAGCCTTTCTTGCCGCCTATGCCTTGACATCCGCCTTGTTCCGTCGCGATCGAACGGCAAAAGGCCAATATATCGATCTGGCAATGATCGATACCGCTGTCCTGATGCAGATGTCGGTCTTTTCACGCGTGTTCACGGACGGCACCGGCGGCGGGCTCATCGGCAACCGGTCCACTGCATCTGTTCTGACGGCCGACACGTTTCCCTGCACCGACGGCCACATCGCCGTCAGTGCGGTCAGGGAGTCCCAGGGCCGCATCGTGCTGAAGGTGGCAGGACTCGACCCAGACCTGTGGAATGATTTTGACTCCGCCAATCCGGAAACTGAACGGTCAAGGGCTGTCACCGCCAAGGTACGTGACGCCTTCCGTCAGCGCTCGATGCATGAATGGGAAGAGAAACTGCGCGCCGCCGGTCAGTCGGCATCTTGCGTGCTGGAAGCAGCCGATGTAGCCGCCCTTGAGCAAATGGATCATCGCGCGATCTTTCAGGAAGAGCCTGAACCGTCCCACGCGGCGCCGCGGACGATCGCCGGCGCATTTGTGGCGAGCGAGGATGGCCCGGCTATCCATGGCAGGTCGGCGGCCATTGGTGAAGACACGTCAGCTGTGCTGACTGATTTCGGTTTTTCCGAAGCCGAGATCAACCTTCTCCGATCGCAGGGCGCCATCTGACCGTCACGACAGATGTCGCCGGTCAGGCTACCGGCCGGGGCCACAACCAGGTAAAACCGGCGTTGAAACGTCCGGCCCGCCCAGAGGCCGGAAAGGGCTTGCGCGTTGATTACTTCTCCAGCGCCGCAGCCAGCATGCGTTGTGGTTCCCCGCTTTCGAATGATCGACCGAACGCGTCGATGCTGACAGCAACAGCTTCCTTCAGCGACAGTTCCTGCCAAAGGTTCAGCAAGGTCTTTTGTGTTCGTACCGCCATCGGGCCGCAGGCGACAATCTCGTCCAACCTGGCATCGACGGCAGCGGACAGATCGCCCGGTGCCACCGCTCTCTGGAGGTAGCCGATCCGGACCAGCTCTTCGGCACCATAATCTCGGCCAGTCAGCAGCATTTCGCGGGTGGCACCCCAGCCGATCAATCCGGGAAGAAGCGCTGCTTCGATGACACTGGGGATACCTACCTTGACCTCAGGCATGCTGACCAGGGTGCTGGTATCGCCGATTCGCATGTCACAGGCTGCCGCCAGTTCGACAGCGGCGCCCAGGCAGTGGCCTCGGATTTTCGCGATCACGGGGACTGGCAGCAGCCGCACCGCATCAATGGCTTCGTGCAACGATGTGATGAAGGCACGACCGCTATCTGGATCCAGCGCTTGCATGACCTTGACGTCCGCCCCCGCCGCAAAGGTCTGTTCGCCGGCGCCGGTCAGCACGACTGCTCGCAAATCCGCGTCTTCAGCCAGTTCGGCACAGATGTTCTTCAGACCGGCGATCACGGCGGGGTCGATAGCGTTGCGCTTGCTGGGTCGATCGATCCACAGACGGGCGACTCGGCCGCCGTCCCGTTCCTCGCAAGTAAGGCGCACGCGGCCGTTGGTCATTGATTTTCCTCCGGTAAATGGATCCTGGACAGCCGTATCGGCTTCAGATCGGCAGACGCAAACCATGATGGCGCATCCCTGAAAGGACAGCATCCGATACCACGGCGATCACTCGCTGCCTCATGGCGCAGTATAGAGACTTCTGTTTCGGTCGCCGTTGCAATCCGCCACCGAAACCGTGAAACACCATCGATACCGGCCGCGGACATTTCCCATGCGGGAAAATCGGACGCGGCAGAATTCGTGGCCCGGTGCTGGCAAGGCCGATGGCAAAGGCTATATCGAAAGAGGCTGGCCATCTCGCCGCCACTTCTCAAATTGCTCGAACGTCTCCTGGGGAAAGGCTCCGAATGTCCGACAATAATCTGAAATTCTATATCAATGGCGGGTGGATTGATCCGGTGGTGCCGAAAAAACTCGACGTCATCAACCCGGCCACCGAAGCGCCCTGTGGCGCGATCAGCCTCGGCTCCGGTGCGGATATTGACAAGGCGGTCAGCGCTGCCCGCGATGCATTCGACGATTTCTCCCGGACCAGCAAGCAAGAACGCCTCGATCTGCTGAACAAGATCGTCGATGTCTACCGCAGCAGGCTTGACGATCTAGGCCATGCAATCTCCGACGAGATGGGTGCGCCGCTCGATTTTGCGAAGAAGGTTCAGGCGCCATCTGGTCTGGCGCACATCAAGACGGCGGTCCGTGTGCTGTCGGAATATGAATTCGAAGAAATCAATGGCAGTACGTTGATGCGCAAGGAGCCGATCGGCGTTGTCGGCATGATCACGCCGTGGAATTGGCCGCAGAACCAGATCGCATGCAAGGTCGCTCCGGCGCTTGCCGCCGGTTGCACTATGGTGCTGAAGCCGAGCGAAATCGCACCGCTCGACGCCATCATTTTCTCGGAAATCCTCCACGAGGCTGGTGTTCCGGCAGGCGTTTTCAATCTGGTCAATGGCGACGGTCCAACAGTGGGCGAAGCCATGTCCGGTCATCCGGGGATCGACATGATGTCCTTTACCGGATCGACCCGCGGCGGCATCGCCGTCGCCAAGGGATCGGCAGACTCGGTCAAGCGAGTCACCCAGGAACTGGGCGGCAAGTCGGCCAATATCCTGCTTGACGACGTCGATATTGTCAAAACCGTGAAAGGAGGCGTTTTGGGATGCGTCGGCAATGCTGGCCAGTCGTGCAACGCGCCAAGCCGAATGCTCGTCCCGATCGACAAGATGAGCGAAGCCATCGCGGCCGCGAAGGCGGCATCGGCCAAGATCTCGGTCGGCGACCCGCGGGACGGCGGCACCACGATGGGGCCGCTTGCGAGCAGGATGCAGTTCGACAAGGTAAACAGACTGATCGAGAAAGGTATTGAAGAGGGCGCGGAACTGGTGACCGGGGGCCTTGGCCGCCCTGACGGGCTGGACAGGGGCTATTATGTCCGGCCGACGGTGTTCGCTAACGTCACCAACGACATGGCGATCGCGCAGGAGGAAATCTTTGGCCCGGTATTGTCGATCATTGGTTATGCTGGCGAGGACGAGGCGGTCGCGATCGCGAACGACACGCCGTATGGCCTGTCCGGGTACGTTTCATCGGCCGATCCGGAACGGGCTGCGAATGTTGCCCGGCGGTTGCGAACCGGGAATGTGCATATCAACGGCGCCATGCCGGATCTTTCGGCCTCTTTCGGCGGCTACAAGCAATCGGGCAATGGTCGCGAGTGGGGCGTCCATGGTTTCGAGGAGTTCCTAGAAGTCAAGGCCATCTTCGGTGCAGTGGCTGCATGACGGACGGGATGCGATGCTGATGTCCCGACAGGACATTTGAGAGGTCGACATAGGCACACCGGAGTAGATGGCTTCTGTCGGGAGCATTGATCCGCCGCAAATCCCGTCAACCTGGCGCAAGTCTCGGGATTTCTGCATCGAATCCGGATCGGCAGCAGTTCGGCGATGGCGGTCTAGTTTGCCGCCGTGACGGTCCAGCAGGCTGATTCGAGCCGCACGGCGCCGTTCTGACAATGGGTCAAAAGAGTGTCGGTCAGGCACGCTTCGGCGCGCTCTTTCAGGTCACCGCCTGCTTCCGCGATCAACTGGCCCGCCGGCCCCATCTGGAGCAGGAAATGAGAGACTTCCGCGGGCGCGGCGTGAAAGGTCAATGTAATATCCAGCGGATCGACGGAGATGGCGGACCACCCGCTCTCCTTCAGCCAGCCGCACACCCGGTCGGGATCGGCCCACTGGAATTGGCCCGGGGCGTCCGGCGCAGGTCGGGAGGGCAGGGTCACGAAGTCTCGGGCTGTCGTTACCGGTAGCATGACCCAGGGATTCTCCCGCGGTTCCCGCCAGGTGATGGCAGTCAGTCTGGCGCCCTGCCTGCAGCTGCGGCGCAGGTTGCCGAGTGCGACCGCCGGATCCTGAAAGAACATGATGCCGAACCGCGAGAACAGGACATCGAATGTCTCGGGCAGAAACGGATGGTCCTGCGCGTCCGCCTCGACGAAACACATGTTGCGTCGCTCTGCTGCCCGCTCCCTGGCCTTGCAGAGTAATGGCGTCGAGACATCGATCCCGGTCACGCTGCCCGTCGCGTCGACTTTCTCTGCGAGCGCCATCGACGATGCGCCGGCGCCACAGCCGACATCCAGGCAGTGGCGTCCGCCGATCTCGCCAAGAGCACGCAGTCCCGCATCCAGATGCGGTGCCATCATACGGTCGATGTCGGGCTGCAGGCGCAACCATTTCTGGCCCTGACTACCAGCCCAGAAGTCGATCTGTTCCCTGTTTGTCCTTGCCATGGATACTGTTCCGTTCAGGCTGCGGGGCTGCGGGCAAGGCCGAAACAGCGTCCACGGTCAATGATCTGGCCTGTCAGCCTTCTCACATGTTTCTGATGGCGGTTGGGCTTGCTGGTTCGGCAGTTCGGCGAACAGCATGGATCGGTTGGCCAATCCGGTTTCACAATCGAATTCCCTTCCACGATATTGTCGAATCCTTCATTCTCGGACACCGTGTCGACCAGGGTACTCTCGCACGAAAGTCGTCTCTGATCAGCGATTCGCCGGCACTGTCTCGGTTCCATGGCTCGTTTTCTTGCCAGAGGAAGACTGCCGTGCCTCCCGAATCGCCTTCCATACTCGCGCAGGCGTGTACGGCATGTCGAGATGCCTTACCCCGACAGGACGCACCGCATCCATGACCGCGCAGGCAATCGCCGCGGGGGCACCGATGGTGCCGGCTTCCCCAATGCCCTTGGCGCCCAAGCGGTTCATCGAACTGGGCGTTTCGAACTGTTCGATCTGGATTGGCGGCATGTCATCCGCGCGCGGAATGCCGTAATCCATGAGAGAGCCCGTCAACAACTGACCATCTTCGTCGTAGATTATCCTTTCCAGCAGGGCTTCGCCAATACCTTGAGCGACTCCGCCCATCAGCTGCCCCTTCGCCAACATGGGATTGACGATCGTTCCGGCATCGTCAATCCAGACAAGGTGCTCGATTTCAAGCACACCGGTCTCTGGGTCGACGGCGATACGGCACCCCACGGCGCCGTAACCCCAAGCCTCTCCGTCTGCCTTGTAGCAGGCGTCAACCGTCAAGGGTCCGACATTGCGCGCGACCTCCCGCCAATCCATTGCCGTGACTGGATCACAACCCGATTTTTCAGCGGCCCTGGCCTTCAACCTGCTGCATGCTTCGTCGAGGGCGCTGCCGCCTATAGGGGTGCTTCGGCTGGCCAGAGCACCGATGGCGGTGTCCGGCGCGGAACTGTCGCCGTGGCGCACCCGGATCAAATCTGCAGGGATTCCCATCTGGGCGCTGACGATTTGTCCGACTGTCGTCGTGCGGCCCTGGCCTTGTGTGCTTGACCCGGTTGTTGCTTCGAAAGTCCCGTCTTCGCACAGCTTGAGCCGTGCCGTTTCCCAACCCGTTCCAGAGGGTTCGACGTAGCAGATGCTGGCGCTGCCGCGGAGCAGTCGGCTGCCTGAATCAAGGCCCTGGCGAGACAGCAATGACTCCGCCCGATCGAGTGCCTCTGCATAGCGCCCGCTGTCCAGAAGCTGCCCGGTCAGCGTGCGCCAGGGCATGTCGTCCGCCGCAACAAGATTGCGCCGCCGCAGTTCCGCCGGCGGCATCTCCAGCGCCGTGGCGAGCCGGTCAAGCAGCAATTCCATGGTCAACGCAGCTTCCGGCCGACCGGCACCCCGATAGATACCGACCGGCGCTCCATGATCGGTGTGCCCCGTTGCTTCAATATTCACGGATCCAACCCGATAGGGTCCCGGCATGATCCGGCCTGCGTTGCGGGTCGGCACGACGGCGCTGAAGGGCATCCAGTGACCCAACGGCGCCCGGACCCGTGCTTCAAGGTCCAGAAGGCATCCATCGGCGGATGCTGTCAGCGATGCATCGATATGGTGGCCGCGTCCATGCGTCGCCGAGAGGAATTCTTCCCCGCGAGTCGAGACCCACTTGATACAACGGCCCAGGGACCAGGCAGCCCAGGCCACGGCAATATCTTCCGGATACAGCGATGCCTTCATGCCGAATGCGCCTCCGACATCCGGGGCAATGACCCGAACCACATCGCGCCGGATGCCGAGAATCGCGGCCAGTTCATCCCGAATCCTGTGAGGCGATTGTGTTCCCAGCCAGATGGTCATCGAACCGGGCGTCGAACCGGCATCGGCAACGATGGTGCGCGGCTCAAGGGAGACAGGGGCCAACCGGGACTGGCGCAGTGAAACGGCAGCGTGTACGGCTGCATCGTGGCGGGTATGTCCCTCCACACCGGCAATCCACGTTTCACGGGCACGGATCGGTCCATCCAGCCTTCGAGGCAAGTTGGTCGGCAAGGGGTCGATCTCTGCCTCGATCCTCTCCGCTGCATCAACGGCCTGCGTGGGCCTCGCGGCAACCACCATGGCAATCGGTGCGCCAACGGCGCACACCGTGTCTTCGGCCAGGGCCCGCGGTGGCAGAGGATCGATTTCAGGAGTCAGGGCATTTACACTCGTGGGACCAAGCCCGGAGACATCCCTGCCGGTGAAGACAGCCACCACACCCCTGGCTTGTGAAGCTGCTCCGATATCCAGCGTTTTGATTCGGCCATGTGCTTCCGAACTTCGGCAGAATGCGGCGTAGAGCGTATCCTTGACCCGGATATCGTCCGTGAACCGTCCGCGACCGGTCAGCAGCGCCCGGTCTTCAACGCGAGGAGGGGACTGTCCAAAGCTTTTCCGTTCCTGGAGTTGCTGCACAGTCGACCCGGTTCTGGCCACGCGATCGGTCAATCCATCAAGATTGGCGGCAAAGTGTCGGCCAGCGGTGGCGGCCTGCGTCCCGGATCCAACCAGCCGCAATGGTTGCACCGCCGCAGTTCCTCGCTGGCGTAATACTCGCTGAAGACCGGCGGCAAGTCGTCAACAATGCTTTGCAACTGGACTTCTCGCCGATGCACCCGATGGCCGCACCGATCGCAATACCATTCGAAGGCATCTTTCTCGCCGCTTCTCCGGCTGGATTCGATCACAAGACCATAGGACCCTGGTTCCGGACGCTGAGGCGAATGCCGGGTAAAAGGCGGCAACAACAGGATGTCGCCTTCCCTGATCGACACGTCCTTGATCCGTCCGTCTTCAATAATCCGCAGGACCATGTCGCCCTTTAGCTGGTAGAAAAATTCTTCCAGCGGATCGACGTGGAAATCTGTTCGCTCGTTTGGGCCGGCGACTATCGTGACAATGAAATCCGAATCTTGCCAAATCTGGGCGTTGCCGACAGGTGGCTTCAGGATTTCTTCATGGTCCTTGATCCACTGCATAAGGTTGAAGGCTGCAAGACCTGCCATACCATCGTTTCCTTGCGACATGGGTGCTTGCCAGACTATTCGCCGCGAGCGCAGGCAACCAGTGTCAACTTCGCGGTTGCGGCATGATTTCACGAGCCAAGCCATGCAGATATCTCAATCCAGCGATGGCCCGGCTCCCATACCAGCTGCAGTACTCTCCATTGATCAACAAGGCTTTTTCCCGCGGGCATTCGTAGGTGGCGACAAAGTTGTCGAGATCATCTTGTCCGAAGTCGTAGGGTTCCGAAGAGAACAGAAAGAGGTCGGTCGATGCAATCACGTCCTTCGTCATTTCGATGACGGGATACCGTCGGTTCGGATCATGGTGCGTGGTATGCCACCCCACAGTTTGCAACATTGTCGAGATGTACGTGTTTCGCGAGACAGTCATCCACGGATCCTTCCAGATGAGATAGAGCACATCCAGGGACTGGTCTGCTGCCGGTCTTGCAGCAGCATACGCGGCGCAAAATTGAGCGCTGATCGCCGACGCCATTTCCTCGCGACCGAAGAGTCGGCCCATCAGACCATATAGTTTGAGGTTGTCCTCGGGAACCAGCGGGTGAGTCACCACGATGTGGGGCACGAACTTGCCGATTTCATCCGCCATCTCCTTCGTATTCTCATCAATGTTGAGTATGACATGGGTTGGCGCGAGCGCCTTCAGCTTGCCGATATTGATTTTCTTCGTGCCGCCGACAGCAGGAATCCGATCGACAGTTCCGGTCGGATGGATGCAATAGTGAGTGCGCGCCACGATTTGGTCGATCAAACCGAGGTCGATCAGCAACTCGGTGATGGATGGCACAAAGGAGGCGACCCGTGCTTCGGGACCGGCCGGCTCAAAGCGGGTTCCGATGTCGTCTTCCAAGCCCCGTCCATTCTTCAGTTGCATGTGGCCGTTCTCATCGCCCGGCAACCGGTTTTTATCCACGGCCATTTTCCTGCGGTCTTTTCTTCCGTCCGCGCCGCGGGGAATGCGCGCGCTGCGCAACCTGCCCGAATCCTGACGCTGAGACCGGTCGCGATTGGCAATCTTCGTCCGGCTTCATCGAAAGGGTTCCCTTGATAAGTGTCGACTTCAGGGACCCAACGTCGTCCATCCGTCGGACGGCATCTCTCCCAGGTGGGGTGTTTGCCCGCCCTGACGCAGCCATCTCGGTTGTTCTTTCGTTGACCAATCTCCGGATTCGGCAACAGGTCGACGGGAAGCTGGCTGATCTTCTCAAGATGTTGGGCGCATTGGCACTGCCGTGGTCGAAGAAGAGTTTCCCCTTGCGCCACGTTGGACTATCACCACCACAGACGATCCCAAGGAGACCGCAGGAGCGATGCAAGCAAAAAAGGAGTGGCACGAAACGGGGATGGGCGTTGTCGTTCCCTGGAAGTGCGATCATTTTGGACATATGAATGTACGCTTTTATGCCGAGGCGTTTGACGATGCGAGCTTTCATATCTGGTCTGTCATCGGGATGCCTGTCGATGATATCGAGATGAAGCACGGTCTGATCGGTGTCCTCGCTTCCATGAAGATCGATTTCCTTCGAGAGATGAGGGTCGGACAGCTTTTTGTGGTTGAGAGCGCAATTACCCGCGTCGGCACCAAAAGCTTCGCCTACACGGAACGGATGCGCAATACGCACACCGGTGTTACCCACGCCACAGCCGACATTGTCGAAGTTTTCTTTGACAAGAAAAATCGAAAGGCAGCCGCGATTCCCGGCGATGTTCACGATTTGCTTGATGCCAGGCTTGTTTCGAACAGCGGCTAGAGGCAACGCGCTACCGTCATTGCGTCAAGGTGGTGATGTCATCGCCTCGCGACTGGATGGGATCAATTCGCGGGAACGTCTGTGGCGAACGGCTCGGTCGCGGATTGTGCTCCGCGCGCATCGAAATCATCTGTCCCGGCGCAGAAGACCGGCATCGCATCGGGCGGAACAGGCTTAACGCACCAGTTCCCAGTCCGTGCCATCGGCACGATCCTTGATTGTCACTCCCTTTTCCAGCAGGTCGTCGCGGATGGCATCCGCCGTGACCCAGTCCCTGTTTGCCCGGGCGTCTTCTCGCTGCCGAATCAGCGCCATCAGGTCGTCGGTCAAGGCGCGCGATTCGGTGACTGTAGCCAAATCGAGGCCAAGGATATCGTCAAAGCCTGACATCAAAGCCAGCTTTTCAGCGGGCGCCAGGTTGGTGTCGCGCGCCATCTTCCAGGCCACCGCGAGAGCGTTCGGAATGTGCAGATCGTTGGCCAGTTCCTCCCAGAATTCCTCGCGCCAATCGGTGACGTGATCGTCCCTTGCCACGTCGCCTTCCCGTGCGGCATAGCTCCAGTCGTGCATCAGATTGCGAAGGGTTTTCAGCGCTTGTCGTGCTCCGTCCAGCGCGTCGAAACTGAAACTCAGCCTGGCCCGGTAGTGGCCGGTCAGCAACAAGTAACGGTAGTCCAGTGGTTCGTAGCCGGCTTCGACCAGACGATCCAGATGCAGGAAATCACCGGTTGACTTCGACATCTTCGCGTCATCGACGACCAGGAATTCACCGTGCAGCCAGGTATTGACCCAGCGATGCCCAAAACAACACTCGGATTGTGCGATTTCGTTGGTGTGATGGACGGGTACGTGATCAATGCCGCCGCAATGGATGTCGATGGTTTCGCTCAAGTATGCCGTGGCCATCGCCGAGCACTCGATATGCCAGCCCGGAAAGCCGGTGCCCCATGGCGAGTCCCATTTCATGATCTGGTTCGGATATTTCGACTGACTGAACCACAGGACGAAATCTTGCGGATTGCGCTTGCGCGTATCCTCGTCAACCCGTTCGGTCGCTTCTTGGGCATCCATTCTCAATCGGGCGAAATCAGCATATGTCGGGAAAGTGGATGTGTCGAAATAGACGTTGCCGTCGACTGAGTAGGCGTGTCCGCGCTTGATCAGCGTTTCTATCATGCGGATCATCTGCGGAATATGTTCGGTCGCCCGGCACACTGTATCCGGTCGGACGATGCCCAGCATGTCCGTGTGGCGGAAGAATTCGTCCTCGTAGAACCGGGCAATGTCCCAAGGCGACTTTTGTTCGCGCATCGCCGCTACCATCATCTTGTCGTCGCCTTCGTCGGCGTCCGATTGTAAATGACCCACATCAGTGATGTTCATCACATGATGCAGGTCGTACCCGGCGCTGCGGATTACGCGTTGTAAAAGGTCTTCGAACACATAGGTACGGAGGTTGCCGATATGAGCGTAGTTGTAGACCGTTGGGCCACAGCAATAGAGCGAAACTGCCGGTGGCGCGATTGGCGACAGGGGCTCGATTGTTCGGGTTAGCGAATTGAAGAAGCGAAGCGGACGGGGTTCAGGCATCAGCAGTATTGAACCAGAAAGAAGTCGATAGGCCTATCTGCGTTCTGGGCGGGATTCGGCAAGGGCAAGCCTTGACCTGCGATATCTTTCGACTTGGTGACAGGATGACCGGTGGCAGGGAAACGACGAGATGGCGGGCAGGTTTGACGGACGGGTAGCGGTCAACACCAGTGGTGCGAGCGGGAAGCGACATTTCGAAGGCTCTCCCGGGACCCGGGCGGAGGTGAGATTTTGGGAACTCATGATCCGTTCCTCGGTTCTGCTTCCCCGTCGTCATGCCAGCCCTGCCATCCGGCGGCTGATGTCCATCAAGCGTGCGACCCTTGCGTCATCCAGGGCGAGCGGGTTCGGACCCAGCAGCATGTCCTCGTGGATGTACCTGCCGGAGACCCCCTCGCAGTCCTGCCCGATCGCGGCCGCGAGGATGCGCTCGCCGGGGCTGCCAACCCGCCGAACAGCGTCGCGAAAAGGCGCCCGGATCCTCTGGCATCGCGCGAGATGCTGGTGCGGATGTACCCGGGGTTCAGGCAGTTCATCGAGGCCCCGCTGCCCTCCGGTCGCCTGGCCACGTCGCGCCCGTGCATGATCATGCAGAGCTTTGCCTGGGCATAGGATCTGAACAGGGACCATCCGGTCTCGAACTGAAGATCGTCGAGGTCCAGCCGGGCCATCTCCTGGGTTGCGGAACCCAGATCGACGATGCGGGCCGATGGCGTCGCCCTGACCCGCTCCAGCAGCAGCTCGGTCAGCAGGAAGGGCCCTAGACAGTTCATCGCGAAATTCATCTCGTACCCGTCGGCAGAGAGCCTGCGCTCGGGCACGTTGGTACCGGCGCAGTTGATCAGGAAGTCAATACGTCCAGGCCAGGGAACTCTCCAGGCTCCGCTCGAACTCCCTGGCCAGCAGGTGGCATCGTCCCATCCGGGCCATGCCGGTCGGGGTGGACACGCAAAGCCTCTCTGTGTGGGGGTTTCGCGCGGCGCCGTCCGGCGGGAGACCGGTCCCCGGAGCGTGGAACGGGCGAGTTCGGGCAAGGGTCTCCGCGGGTCCCTTTCCGACGTCCAAACCCCGCGAGACGGCGACGGTGCCCGGCAATGACGCCGAAGAGCCCTGCTCTTGACGATGCCGCAGAAGCCTCGAAGACAGTTGCGATTGCCGATCCTCCGGCCCTGCGCTACGATGGGATGCAGGACGGAGGTAGCGGCAGATGACGGCACTGGCCAGGACGGAGAGACGGGCGACCTACCGGGACGTGCTGGACGCCCCGCCCCGTGTGGTGGCGGAGGTGCTCGCGGGCACGCTGCACACCCATCCGAGGCCGGCCCCGCGCCATGCGCGGGCAAGTTCCATCATAGGTGGCGAGCTTGTCGGTCCTTATGACAGAGGACGGGGCGGCCCCGGCGGTTGGTGGATCGTTGACGAGCCGGAACTGCATCTGGGCGATGACATCGTGGTTCCGGACCTGGCGGGCTGGCGGCGGGAGACGATGCCGGAGTATCCCGACGCGGCGTATTTCGCGATCGCACCGGACTGGGTGTGCGAGGTGCTCTCGCCCTCGACCCGGCGGCTGGACCATAACGAGAAGCGTTCCCTCTATGCCCGCGAGGGGGTCTCGCACCTGTGGTTCGTCGACCCCGACGCGAAGACGCTGGAGGCGTTCGCGCTGCACGACGGCCGGTGGGTGCTTCTGGCGACGCTGGCGGACGACGCGCCGGTCTCGCAGCCGCCCTTCGACGCGATCACCTTCCCGCTGGACGCGCTCTGGCCCGAAGGGGCTGCCGGTGCGGCCCGGCAGACGCCCGATGCCGGAGAGGGCGGTCCGTCCCGGGAAGACGGGCACGGGGAATGAACCCGGACATTCCGGTCAGGGTGGTGCCTGATCGTACCGTAAGACTGCCGCCCGATTTCAGGTGCAGCGAACCCATGCCTTCATGCGTTCCGGGCCGATGGTTCGATCAAAGATGTGGGTCGGCGCACGCCATTCGAGATCGGCAGACATCAGGAATTCCAGGTTTCGGAACAGATTCCATAACGGATCCCAGAGCATTTTGCAGGCAACGCGTCCAGTTATCGCAATGCGAAGGGCGCGTAATGGCCTTTTTGCTCCCGATTGACTATATGCACGTCATCACAGCCCGAAGGCGATACCCCGACTCGTTTGTGAAGACTGTTCATGGAACTCGTCATTCTGATCATCCATCTGCTTCTCGCCCTCGCCCTGATCGGCGTGGTGCTCATTCAACGTAGCGAAGGTGGCGCGCTAGGCATCGGTGGTGGCAGCAGTGGAGGCGGCATGAGCGGTTTCCTGACCGGCAGGACAACGGCCAATCTGCTTACTCGGACGACGGCCATCATCGCGGCCCTGTTTATCGCGACCAGCATGGCGCTGGCGATGCTCGCTGGTGCGAGTCGCAGTCCTACCGGCGTCGTGACGGGCGAGGGTGCCGGACCGACCAGCCAGCAATCGGGAGCGACGTCAGGACAGGGCTCCGGCCCGAAGAAATCGGAAACTGGTAAATCCTCCGGTACTCCGGTCGTTCCTGTAAAATAGGGGTGGCTGCGGCGGCATCACCACCGGCTCGGGGATCTGCGGCCCCTCTGCCTCAAGATATTTCCCGCACGCTGACGCTCTTTCAATGCGGCTCGATTGCAATATAGTGTGATCCCGTAATGAACCCGGCGCGTTTCATTTTTATCACTGGCGGGGTGGCGTCGTCCCTCGGCAAGGGGCTGTCATCGGCGGCGTTGGGTGCTTTGCTGCAGGCCCGTGGATATGCCGTCCGTCTGCGGAAACTCGATCCCTATCTGAATGTCGATCCGGGTACAATGAGCCCGTATCAACATGGCGAGGTGTTTGTTACCGACGACGGTGCGGAGACAGACTTGGACCTGGGCCATTACGAACGCTTTACTGGCGTTCCAGCCCGCCGGTCCGACAGTTTCAGTGCCGGGCAGATCTATCAGAATGTCTTGTCGAAAGAACGGCGCGGCGACTATCTGGGCACCACGGTTCAGGTGATTCCCCACGTTACCGACATGATCAAGGAGATGGTGCTGAAGGACACCGATGGCGTCGATTTTGTGCTATGCGAGATTGGAGGCACTGTCGGCGATATCGAAGGCCTGCCTTTCCTAGAAGCCATCCGGCAATTGGGCAACGAACTGGGACGGGAACGGTCCATGTTCTGCCATCTGACGTTGGTACCATGGATCCCATCCTCGGGCGAGTTGAAGACCAAACCAACCCAGCACAGTGTCAAGGAGTTGCTGGGCCTGGGTATTCAGCCGGATCTCCTGATGTGCCGCTGTGATCGGAAAATCTCCGAAGAAGCCCGCCGCAAGATCGCTCTGTTCTGCAACATTCCGTTCGATCGGGTGATCGAGGCGCTCGATGCCGAGACGATTTATGATGTGCCCCTGAAGCTTCACGACCAAGGATTCGACACGGCGGTATGCAGCTACTTCGGGCTGGATGCCGATGAACCTGAACTAGGCCAGTGGATCCGAATCGTCGATCGCGTGATCCGGCCGGAAGGTCGGGTGACGATTGCAGTAGTAGGCAAATACACGGATTTGCAGGACGCCTACAAGTCTTTGGAAGAGGCACTGACACATGGCGGAATTGCCAACGACGCCAAGGTGGAACTGCGCTGGATAGAATCCGAAATCTTTGAACGGGAAGATCCGGTCCCGCACCTTGATGACGTCAATGGCATTCTGGTGCCTGGCGGCTTTGGCGCACGAGGCTCGGCGGGCAAGATCCGAGCGGCCCGGTTTGCGCGCGAGCATGCACTTCCCTATTTCGGGATTTGCTTTGGTATGCAGATGGCGGTCATTGAGGCGGCCCGATCCTTGGCTGGCATAGAAGGCGCCAGTTCGACGGAATTCGGGCCGACAACCGAGCCGGTGGTCGGGGTCATGACCGAATGGATGAACGGCAATCAGATTGAGGCGCGCATCGAAGATGGCGAACTGGGTGGAACGATGCGACTAGGCGCGTATCCGGCCAGACTGTCTCGTGGGAGCAAGGTCCACGGCATCTATGGCGAGACACTCATCAGCGAACGTCATCGTCATCGATACGAAGTCAACATCAACTACATGGAGCGTCTGGAAGCGGTCGGCATGCGCTTCTCAGGCCTGTCGCCGGAAGGAGCGCTGCCGGAGATTGTCGAGCTCGAAGGCCATCCATGGTTTGTCGGAGTCCAGTTCCATCCCGAGTTGAAGAGTCGGCCTTTTGCTCCGCATCCACTCTTCATGTCATTCATCAAGGCGGCGATCGACCAAAGTCGGCTCGTATGACTTGCCGCGGGTAGACAGAATGAGTCGATGGCAGGGGCCCTGTTGCTGTCGCGAGCCTTGAGGACGGAGAGATTGGCGGAAGGCTGTCGTCGCGTCGTGTTTGTCGGCTACGCGCTTTCCAGCGCAATCCGGTGACTGTCGAGCAGGCCAGGGGCCCGCTCTGGATCGCCTCGGCCCCAGCCACATTCGGTCGCCACGCCGAAATCCGTGATGGCCTTCCGAGCCGCCGCAATGCGCCGCTGGTCACCGAGGTGATCATCATGGTGGATGATACCGAGGTAAAGTTCGCAATCTGCCGGCATATTCAGGTCCCTCAGCGGACCATAATATGCATCGTCGTCCCGGTCCTTCGGCACCGGCATATGCATGAACTGAATCGACCGATCAAGGCCAGCGAGAATGCCATGAGTCATCTCGACGGCATTGGCAAGATCCTTCGGCATCACGAGATGCTCATCATTCGGTGTCCCGTAGCACAGATGGTAGCCCAGTTCGACCGGCTCCGGCACTGCGTTGCCAAGGCGCGCCAACATACCGGTTATATCTTCCTTGTAAGAGTCTGGCCGATCGGGGAAATAGCCTTCCCAAGCCAGTACTTCCTGACAGACATCCCACTGGATCGCCAGATCTTCGTTCGGAATGGCTTCACAGATTGTCGCAAGATCTGCCCTGAAGCCCCTTTCGTAGGCCAGGAAGAAATCGGCGCGCGCGGACGGCGCCACGAACCAGTAGCCGATGGCCATCGGTGTCGGCAAGCAGACCTGGAACCTTACTCCGTTCGGGATCTCTCCAGCATCGCGCAACTGTCGAAACAGGTCATAGGACCCGATGGCGTCCGGAGCGTAGCCGGGATCAAAGTCGACGGTCGCGGCATCAACGCCATCCTTGAATCGGAACAGTTCCCACTCCCGGATGAGCTTGCCGTCCCACTGGTGGATCTGTGTCGGCCCGTCGTCCGTCGCCACTTCCATGGCTGGATTGTTCTCTACTTTCGCGCGCTGCCAGTAGATCCAGCGAGCCCGCTCGCCGGTTTCGCCATCGGGAATACGCTTTACGTGCCTGCCCAGACGCGTGGTGATTTCATGGAATGTCGTGGCAGCATCCGGATAGGGCAGGCTGCCTACAAGGTGAGCGAAAGCAAGGGACAAGGGTTGCGCCTCCATGTGTCAAGACCAAGTGAAGGGATTGTCTCCGATGAGCAACCATTTCCCATCGCAGTTGGACAGCACCCTCGTTGCTACGGATTATCGTGTGTCTGGCAACCCAGAGATCTTTGATGCCGCGCGCGACCGATCGAAGACACGGTATATAAATGATGGAAAACAAGGGTCAAGCGTCTGAAATGATTATCGTTTCGGCTCTGTAGAAGGCGGCGGCATTGCATGATTTGGCGGGTTTTGGGCTGGGAGCCTCTGGATAGGGGATTCCGTTTTCAGGCCATTCGCCACCATCTTTCGGTCAGGGGAAGCAGGTGCGGATGCCGCCATTGAGAAAGGAAGCAGGCCGGTCGGAAGCTCTGTTCAGGGCGCGGCTCGACCGATCATCGCCGGTTGGTGCGGCTTGCCGACAAGATCGACTGAGCATGGAGCGACGAGGAGTTGCAGGTCTTTTATCGCGATCGGGACTGCCGGTCTGTTGCCTTTGAAGCACACATCGACGGGCTCTGGGACCAAGGCACGCGAGTCGCGAGCGCCTCGGCCGTACGGCCCGTCACTTGGACAAATCTAGTCCAGGAAGTCTCGCGGTTCAAACGCATTCTCGATCGCGATGCGGCAGGTTTCGATATTGTCGAATACTTCTCCCAGATGTTCGCTCCAGGTAACCTTCCGCCCGGTCGACAGGCGTCGGCAACGAGTCACGCTGGCGCAGTAGCCGTGGCCGTTCAGGTGTACGATCTCGCCAGCGAGCGGAATATGCTCAGTGGCGACTTCCCGGGTGTCATCGTAATGGTGGCGTACCATCTCGATGGCGAGACATGGGTCTTTGTCGTCGGCGTTGGGAACCAAGCGGTATTCATCGCGGATCATCGGTCGTCCGTGTGGTACGCCGTCGTCATGTTTCACGCCATCCTTGCAGACAGGTTTCGGGAGCGAACGTGATGTCGTGTCCTCGACCAGACTTGTGCAATCGCATCATGCTCCTGGCCGTGATTGTCTGACAAGCTTTCGTAATCCAGCGAGCAGCGTGCATTGTCTTTCCAAAAAAGGGGGCGACCAGAAGTCGCCCCGCAGTTCAGGGAGGAGTAACGGTCAGGCAAGGATGCCCGGTCAGCTGCACCCGCTTGTGGCTCCGCACGTGTCGCATTTGAGACACGTACCGTTCCGTACGAGGGTGAAGTTCCCGCAATCGCCGCAACTGTCTCCCTCATAGCCCTTCATCCTCGCTTCACGAATCTGATCGAGCTTGTGGTCGACGACCGCAGCCATGGCGGGAGATATCTCGAGAGCCGCTGACGCGCTCTCAAGGCCCGCAATCGACAGGCCACTCGTGTCACTGCCGCCAGACTGGCTGGAAGATGCGGCGGAGGCACTGGCAAGCTTGCCGACTGAAGCTGTTTGCGCTGTTCCGTTGACGGAGAAGTCTGTCTTTGATGCTGCAGACCTGGCACTGACTGACAGGCCGCCTTCCAGGACAGCGAATTTGTTACGGACGAAGCCCTTGCTCGTCACCCGCTGCATCTCACCCAGTACATGGGCGGCGGCAGCCTTGGCGGCTTCGTCGTCGGGCAAGGCGCTTTCGTCGGCGCCGTTGCCGATGATGTCCGGCAACAGATCGTTACCTGTCGCATGGGCCAGATCGTCCCGGCCGAGGTAGGATACTGCAAGTTCGCGGAAGATGTAGTCGATGACGGAGGTTGCCATCTTGATGGCGTCGTTGCCCTCCACCATGCCCTGAGGCTCGAATCGGGTGAAGGTGAAGGCATCGACGAATTCTTCCAGTGGCACGCCGTATTGCAGTCCCATGGAGACGGCAATGGCAAAGCTGTCCATCATGCTGCGGAAAGCACTGCCTTCCTTGTGCATGTCGATGAAGATTTCGCCAAGCGCGCCATCGTCATACTCGCCGGTCCGCAAGTAGACTTTGTGCCCGCCGACGATGGCTTTCTGGGTGTAGCCACGACGGCGATCTGGCAGACGCTCGCGGCGAGCCCTCTCGACCTTCTCGGCCGCCTTGACGGCGATCTGCGCGGCAGCAGCGGCTGCCGGCGCTTGCAGCACGGCCTCTTTTGCCTCCTCGGTGAGGTCCTCATCTTCCAGATCATCAAAGACGCTGGCGGAGAGGGGCTGGCTGAGTTTGGAACCGTCGCGATACAGCGCGTTCGCCTTGACACCCAGTTTCCAGGAAAGCTCGTAGGCTGCGCGGCAGTCTTCGACCGTCGCGGTGTTGGGCATGTTGATCGTCTTGGAAATGGCACCTGAAATGAAGGGCTGGGATGATGCCATCATGCGAATGTGGCTGTCCCAATTCAGGAACCGTTTGCCGATCCTTCCGCATGGCGTCGCGCAATCAAAGACGGCAAGGTGCCGTTCTTTCAGATGCGGCGCCCCTTCCAGGGTCATGGCGCCGCAGACCCAGATGCTTGCATCGTCGATCTCGGCACGGCTGAAGCCCAAAGCCTGCAGCATGTCGAAATCCGGATTGTTCAGGCACTCCGGGTTCAGACCCAATTCGCTGACACAGGAGGCTTCGCCCAAGGTCCATTTGTTGAAGGCGAACTTGAGATCAAAGGCCTGCGAAAGGGCCTGTTCGACCTTCTCCAGCATTGCGTCGGAGAAACCGACATTGCGCAGGGCGTCATGGCTGATGGCAGGGGAGTCTTTCAGCGAGCCGGCACCGACAGCGTACCTGATCATCTCGTCGATCTGCGGCCGACTGTAGCCAAGTGTCTGCAAGGCCAGGGGTGCCAGCTGGTTGATGATCTTGAAATAGCCTCCGCCGGCGAGCTTCTTGAACTTGACCAATGCGAAGTCCGGCTCGATACCGGTGGTATCGCAGTCCATGATGAGGCCGATCGTCCCCGTTGGCGCGATCACCGTTGCCTGAGCATTGCGATAGCCAGACAACTCACCCTTCTCGAGTGCGCGGTCCCAGGCCGACTCTGCGGCGCTCAACAGTCGCGAGTCCGGGCAGGATTCCCGATCGAGGGCCACCGGAGGAATGGTCAGGCCTTCATATCCATCCAGCGCGCCGTGTGCCGCGCGACGATGGTTGCGAATCACTCGGAGCATATGTTGGGCATTGTCACCATACCCCGGGAAAGCGCCAAGTTCGGCCGCCATCTCGGCGGACGTTTCATAGGCGACTCCTGTCATGAGTGCGCTAATCGCGCCGCAAAGGGCCCGACCCTGGTGACTGTCATATGGCAGGCCCGACGCCATCAAGTAGCCGCCAATATTGGCGAAACCCAAGCCCAGCGTACGATATTGGTAGGATAGTTCAGCGATTCTCTCGGACGGGAATTGCGCCATCAGGACGGAAATCTCGAGCACGACCGTCCACAGACGGACCGCATGTTCAAAACCCTCGACATCGAAACTACCGTCGGGTTGTCGGAAGGCCATGAGGTTCAGCGAGGCCAGATTGCAGGCCGTGTCGTCCAGGAACATGTATTCCGAGCACGGGTTCGAAGCGTTGATTCGCCCGCTGGCCGGGCAGGTGTGCCATTCGTTGATCGTGCTGTCGAACTGAAGACCCGGGTCGGCCGACTGCCAGGCGGCTTCGGCGATCTGGTTCCAGAGATCAAGGGCGTTGATGGTACCGGCGGGTTCGGGTGATGTCCGCTTGAACAGGGTCCATTCGCCGTTCGCCATGACGGCGTCGAGGAAGTCGTTGCCGACTCGAATGGAGTTGTTCGAATTCTGACCCGAGACCGTAAGATAGGCTTCGGAATCCCAGTCGGTATCAAAAGTCGCGAAATTGATTTCCCGGAAGCCCTGCTCGGCAAATTGGATGACCCGCTGAATGTAATTCTGCGGGATCATGGCCTTCCTGGCGCTGCGAATCGCCTTCTTGAGGCTAGGGTTGGCCTTCGGGTCAAAAGGCTTGGCGCCGTCGAAGCGGTGACAGGCCTGCATGATTTCGTTCAGGCACTTGGATGCCACCTTCGAGCCCGCGACCAGGGAGGCTACCTTCTGCTCTTCCCGCACCTTCCAGTTCACGAAATCCTGAATGTCCGGATGGTCGACATCGACGATGACCATCTTGGCGGCCCGGCGTGTCGTGCCGCCGGATTTGATCGCACCGGCAGCCCGGTCGCCGATCTTCAGGAAGCTCATCAGGCCGCTGGACCTTCCGCCGCCGCTGAGCGGTTCGTTCTCGCCGCGCAGGTTTGAAAAGTTGGTGCCGGTACCGGAGCCGTACTTGAACAGTCGTGCCTCGCGAACCCAGAGGTCCATGATGCCGCCTTCGTTCACCAGATCATCGCTGATCGACTGGATGAAGCAGGCGTGAGGCTGCGGGTGTTCGTAGGAAGAAGAAGCCCGGGTCAGCCTGCCGGACTTGTAGTCGACATAGTGATGGCCCTGACTGGGGCCGTCGATGCCATAAGCCCAATGCAGGCCGGTGTTGAACCATTGCGGCGAATTCGGGGCGGCCATCTGTCGGGCCAGCATGAAGCGCGTCTCGTCCGAGAAGGCGCGAGCATCTTCCTCATCGTCGAAATAGCCGCCCTTCCAACCCCAATAGGCCCAGGTGTTGGCCATGCGATCGAAGACCTGCCTGGCACTGGTTTCGCTACCGGTTTTCACGCCCTTCCTGGGCGCATGGCGCCACAACCAGCTCGGGACACCCTCTTCGGGAACCGGATCGAGATCCCCGATCTTGGCGACGCCGGCCTTGCGAAAATACTTCTGCGCCAGGACGTCGATCGCGACCTGGGACCAATCCGCCGGCGCATCCACGTCGTCGTTCCTGAACACGGTGGAGCCGTCCGGATTCCGGATCTCGCTTGTCGCGTTCTGGAAGACAATGCCATCGTAGGCGTCCTTGCCATCAACAGTGAAGTGACGCCGAATCTTCATCTATATTTTCCCTTTGACCTCTGGGTGCCAGGAAGCACCGCATTCTCGACCCTGTATATTGAGGCTTTCAAGCCCCTTACCCCAGGATATTGCGAGATGCTGAATCAGGAGTCAAGGAATTTACGCTACATCTTGTGGCAGAATATCATGTGATCCACAAGATGCTGACGTCTCGCGAGGACATCGAGAGACTGAAAGTCAGGGCACGACATCATGATCCATCCTGGCAGGCAGAGGCATCGGATCGTCCGGAAATGCCACCAGTATCTGCTGACGGCGTCAGTATTGACGGGGATGGGTCGTGTCGTCCGGTGGGTCGTTTCACCGCCTTGCGGGTATTGATCGGGATGGCGAAGGCGTAATCCACCCCTCGTTTCCGGAAAGGCCGTGCGCATCTCGTCAAGAGCCCGGCAGTTCGGGAATCCTGCACACAGCAGAACGGCGCCAATCTGTTTCAGTTTCCCTGGCGGCGGTAACCTGCCGTGCTGACCCACACGACGGCCAGGGTAACCAGCGCCGCGCCCAGCCACTGGCTCCGGCCGAAAGGCTCCCCGAAGACGATGACGGCGATCAGGATCGTGAAGACCGGCTCCAGATTCATCACCAGTGCAGTCCTTGATTCCGCCAGACGGGCAACCGCACCGTAGAAGGTAACAAATGCGATGCCGACAAACAGGATGGTGCCTGCAAAGGCGCCCCATCCCGCGCTGCCGCCCGGCAATTCCAGTCCATCGCCGACGAGCAGGCCGATCGAAAAGAAGACCGCACCCCCGACCGTCATCCAGAAGGCCACGGCCACGGCCGACATGCCGCGCCGAAACAGCTTGCCCGTGATCAGGATGTTCAAGGCGATCGCCACCCCCGCCATGAAAGCAAGGAAGATTCCCCACGGATCCGGGCTGCCTGCGGTATCAAGCGTCAGGATCAATCCCAGGAAGGCCACGACGAGACCGGCGACGGTGGCCCCACGCAGTTTCTCGATACCCATGATTGCGGCGAGCAGTCCTACCAGGAAGGGAAAAAGATAGAACACCAGGATCGACAGACTGACCGGCATCACGTCGAAAGAGGAAAGCAGCGACCAGGCATTTGCCGAAAACAGCATGGCTGCGGCAATGACCCAGCCCGTCATCCCGGCGGGAATTGTCGGCCTGCGCCTTCGGGCTGCAAACCACAGTCCGAGAAGAACCGCCAGACTCCAGGATCGGCCGACCAGCATGGTGTCGACCGAAACGCCGTGGGTATAGCTTTCTTTCGCGAGATTGTTGCTGGCACTGAAACAGATCGTCGAGACAAGGATCAGCAGATAGCCGACCAGGATCCGGTTGACGGTCGGAGCCTTGGCAGACGAGGTGGAAACGACGGTCATGGACGCCTCCTATCCCACCGCTCGACTGCGTCGGCAAGGCGTTTCGCCGCGACTTTGCCTGCCCTGCCGGTGCTGGACGTCAGGGTTCGGCTTTGCCATAGTCCCCGATGCCGGTTTCAATTTCGGCGAAGGGAGATCAGGTTAACGTGGGCACACATATTGGCACTCGAATCCATACGGCCCTGAATGGCAGGCTGGTCGGCAAGGACGACCAAGGAAACCGGTATTATCAGGAGCGTCGCGATCCCAAAGGCCGCAGACGCAGACGCTGGGTGATCTACAACGGCGAGCGAGAAGCGTCACGTGTTCCCGCCGAGTGGCACGGCTGGCTCCATTACATGGTCGATCAGACCCCGGACGAGGCGCAGATATCGCGCAAGCCATGGCAGACCGAACACAAACCGAACCAGACCGGAACCCCCGATGCGTGGCGGCCACCGGGAAGCGAGTACGAAGGCGGCCAGCGCGCCGCGGCAACCGGAGACTACGAGCCTTGGCGGCCGGCTTGATCGGTTCCGGGACGCACCGGCGGGGCGGGCATCGGGCGTGAAGGAAAACAGCACGACTTTTGCCCTCACGGGGGCTTTGACGATCCTGCTGGTCGTGCTGGTCGTGGTACTGGGCCTGCGGAGCAAACACACCGGGCTCGATGGCTATCTGCTGTATGCGACGTTTGAACAGGCTGACGGCCTGTCCGTTGGCTCGCCGGTATACCTGTCCGGTGTAAAAGTCGGCGTCGTGGAGCGAATAACCCTGAATCCAAAAGCCCTGAAGCCGCGGCTTGCCATCCGAATCGCTTCCGAGGTCGGTGTGCCGGAGGAGAGCGCGGCGATGATCATGAGCGACGGTGTACTGGGCGCGAAGTTCATCAAGATCGAGCCAGGCTCGGGCAACGAGATGATGCCGGAAGGCAGCGATTTCGAGCTGGTTCAGGACTCGATCATCATCGAGGTGCTGCTGGAACGGATTGTTCGATCGGCCGAAGCGGCGCGCAAACCAGAGTCGGCAAGGCAGACTGCAGAGTAGGTGGCGCGTATGGGGCAGAAACTGATTGAGACCTTCATGGGAATCGTGGTTCTGGGTGTCGCCATTCTGTTTTTCGTGTTTGCGTGGAACACTGCTGATCTGCGCCCGGTTTCCGGCTACATGCTCAAGGCCTCCTTTGCCTCGGTCGGCGCGCTGGCAGAAGGCAGCGACGTCAGGATCGGCGGGGTGAAGGTCGGAACCGTGACCAGCCAGCGGATCCATCCCGAAACTTTCCGCGCCGAGATCAGCTTCACCATTCGCTCGGAACTGACGTTGCCCGAAGACACCCAGGCTTCGGTCACCAGCGACGGTTTGCTGGGCGGCAAGTATCTTCGGCTGACGCCGGGGGTCTCGAAGAGAAAGCTGGCGGCGGGTGCGACGCTGAAGAAAACACGTGACGCACTGGCGTTGGAAGAACTGTTGGCACGCGCGATATTCCTTCTGATCGATTCGCCGAAGCACGATGGCGACGGCGAGGGACAGAAGAAGGATGATACTGCTCAATGAGGGATGCGACCTCCGTGATCGACGCTGTGTCAAGGCCAGGGGAACAGACGTGGAACCCTGACCGTTATGCGCGGCAGGCTGGTTTCGTGGCAGAGTTGGGCATGCCGGTTGTCGACCTCCTGGCGCCTCAGCCCGGAGAGAAGATTCTGGATCTCGGCTGCGGTAATGGTGCCCTGACGGTCAAGCTTCGTGACATGGGAGTCGACGTTATCGGAGTTGATGCCAGTGCGCCGCAAATTACGGCGGCCCGAGCGCTGGATCTGGTTGCGTGCGTCATGGACGGACAGAAGCTCGATTTTCCCGACGGATCGTTCGATGCTGTCTTTTCCAACGCTGCGCTCCACTGGATGCGGGATGATCCCGATGCGGTGATCAAGGGTGTTTGGCAGGCACTCAAGCCTGGCGGGCGGTTCGTTGCCGAGATGGGGGGAGGCGATAACGTCGGCAGGATCAGACGGGCGATCGAGGCCGCTTTCCGCCGTCGCGACATCGATCCTTCTCCTTGCAATCCCTGGTATTTCCCGGAACCCGACGAATATCGGGGACGCCTCGAAAGCGCTGGCTTCAACGTATGGTATATCCGCCTGTTTGATCGTCCGACCCGTCTTCCGGAAGACCTGAGCGGATGGCTGGACACTTTCGCCGAAAGCTGGCTGGCCGTGCTTGATCCAGCTGACGCTGCGGCGGTCAAGGCAGAAGTCACGAAAGACCTGGAGCCGGAACTGAAGAATGCCGAGAACTTTTGGGTCGCCGACTATGTCCGTCTGCGTTTCGCCGCAGACAAATCGAGCAAACATGGACCAGTGTTTCGTTGTCCGACCGTGTGATATCGATATGCGTCTTCCGATTTTCTGTCTCGCTCTTCTGGTGAACGCTTCGCTGGTATCGGTCTTCTTTCCCGGTCCTGCCGGGGCGCAGGAGCGTGCGCGCGCCGTCGAATTGGTCGACGAGAAACCCGGGAAGCCGTTCAGGGCAGATGCCGATCATGTCGTACTGCAAGGGCTGGACAAGGAAACCGCGCAGATTCTTACATTTGAGGGGCGGGTAGGCCAAACCGTCCGGTTCCGAACATTGCAAATCGTGATCCGCCGTTGTCAGCGAACGCCGCCGGACCAGCCGCCGGAAAAGGCAGCCTTTCTGCAAATCTACGACGTGAACTCGGCCACGAAGGAAAAATCCCAGGTGTTCAGTGGCTGGATGTTCAAGTCAAAGCCGGCGCTATCGGCCATGGACCACGCCATTTATGACGTGTGGGTGAAGGACTGCAGATAGTCGGCAAGCGCCTCTTGGGGCAGGTGAACTGGAAATTTGGCATTCACGGCCAACGCGTTCTGCAGAAGGATGCGATATTCATGGCGCGGCACTGCCACGGCGCCGAACTGCTTCAGGTGATCCGTGATGAACTGGACGTCCAGAAGTCGGTAACCGGCATGACCCAGCCGCGCCACCAGGTGGACCAGCGCAACCTTGCTGGCATCCGTTTTGCGGGTGAACATGCTTTCGCCAAAAAAGGCTCCGGCGATGGAGACGCCATACAGGCCGCCAACCAGGTCGTCCTCGAGCCAGCATTCGACCGAATGCGCAAAGCCCAGATGATGCAGTTCCGCGTAGGCGCGCAGGATTTCGTTGTTGATCCAGGTGTCGCGGCGGCCACGCCAAGGCGTGGCGCAGGATTTCATTACAGTTGCGAAGGTGGTGTCGGCGCGAATCTCGAAGCGTCTGTTGCGCACCGTCCGGCGCAACCGGCGAGGGACATGAAACCCGTCCAGCGGAAGAATCCCGCGCAATTCCGGGTCGACCCAGACGATATCAGAGTCGCCGCGCGATTTGCCCATCGGGAACATGCCCGTGGTATAGGCGCGCAACAGCAGTTCAGCCGTCAGGCGGTATTCCATCGGGCGTTCACAAGTTTTCGGACTGGGCCGCGATGTAGGATTCCAGCCAGCGTATATCGTACCGGCCATTGATGAAGTCGGTTTCACCTATCAGTTTCTGGTGCAACGGGACCGTCGTGCGGACCCCGGTAATGACGAATTCTTCCAGCGCCCGGCGCAGCCGCATCAGGCATTCGTTGCGGGTCGCTCCGTGGACGATCAGCTTGGCAATCATGCTGTCATAATGCGGCGGCACAGAGTAGCCGGCGTAGATGCCGGAATCGACTCGAATTCCCAGTCCGCCCGGTGGATGATAGTCACTGACCCTGCCGGGCCATGGAACCAGCGTGACAGGATCCTCCGCGTTGACCCGGCATTCTATGGCGTGGCCCTGAAAGTCGATATCCTTCTGCTGGAAGAACAACGGTGCGCCGGCGGCGATGCGGATCTGCTCGCGCACTATATCGATCCCGCTGATGGCTTCCGAAACCGGATGTTCCACCTGCAGGCGGGTATTCATTTCAATGAAGTAAAATTCGCCATTCTCGTAAAGGAATTCCAATGTGCCGGCATTCCGATAACCTAGCTTGCGGACTGCATTGCAGCCGATATCGCCCAAACGCTCTCTTTCCTGGGCATTGAGGCCTGGGGAGGGGGCTTCCTCCAACACTTTCTGGTGCTTGCGCTGCAGGGAGCAATCCCGCTCGCCGATATGGACTACATGGCCCTGCTCGTCGGCGATGATCTGCAGTTCGATGTGGCGGGGATTGGCGAGATATTTTTCCAGATAGATCTGGTCGTCTCCGAAGTTCGACCTGGCTTCGCGGCGCGCCATGCTGATCTGCTCATCGAGGTCGTCAGGGCTTTCCGCGACTCTCATGCCTTTGCCACCGCCACCGCTGGCTGCCTTGATCAGGACCGGATAACCAATCTGACCGGCAATTTTGCGGGCTTCTTGCGTCGAACCGATCGCCCCCTCCGTTCCGGGAACGACCGAGATGCCAACTCCCGTCATCGCCCTCTTGGCGGCCACCTTGTCGCCCATTGTTCGAATATGATTGGGCGTTGGGCCGATGAAGGCGATACCATGAGCTTCAACGATCTCGGCAAAATCTGCGTTTTCGGCCAAGAAGCCATATCCCGGGTGGATCGCTTCCGCGCCGGTAATCATGGCGGCGCTGACGATGTTTGGCATGTTCAGATACGACTCGCCCGGCGGCGGCGGTCCTATACAGACACTTTCATCCGCCAGTCTGACATGCATGGCGTTTTCGTCTGCCGTGGAATGTACGGCAACGGTGCTGATGCCCATCTCACGGCAGGTACGATGGATGCGAAGGGCAATCTCGCCGCGATTGGCAATCAGGATTTTTTCAAACACGATGTTTCTCTGACGCGAGGCTCCAACGCGGAGAGGCAGCGCGCGAACGGGAGTGAATGGTCACACGGTCAGTCGATGATCGCCAGAACGTCGCCAAACTCGACTGGCATCGCGTTTTCTATCACGATCTGTTTTACTGTTCCCGAACGCGGTGCCTTGATTTCGTTGAATGTTTTCATTGCTTCTACAATCATCAGCGTCTGTCCCTTGCTGATGGTATCGCCAACATTGATGAAAGACGCAGCACCCGGCTCCGGCGCCAGGTATACTGTCCCCACCATGGGCGAGGTAATGGCACCAGGATGATTGGCAGCCACATCTGCACCTGCGACTTCCACAGTCGGGGAGGACGCATCGGCGGGTGCTTCGGGTGCCGGCGGAGGAGCGGCAACTGGTTGCGGCGCGTACGACACGCCACTTCCATGGTCACGTGCTACCCGGATACGAATGGTTCCGGTATCGTATTCGATTTCCGACAACCCGGCCTCGTTCAGCAGTTCTGCAAGGCGGCGCACGCTCTCGCTGTTAATGATTTTTGACATTCTCGTTGCTCCGCGCGGATGTGGGATCGATTGCGAAATCGGTCGACCAGGCATTCTGAAACGGACTCAAGAGCCGTCCGCGCCACTCCTGTCTGATAAGTGCCGCGCCATCGCCTCCAGTGCAAGACGGTAACTGTCCGTGCCGAAACCGGCAATTACCCCCAATGCCGCCTGTGCAATATATGAACGGCGCCGAAAGGACTCGCGACTCTGAACATTGGTAAGATGCGTCTCGATGACCGGCAGGTCGACGGCCCGGACTGCATCCAGTAACGCTACGGATGTGTGGGTAAACGCGCCGGCGTTGATTATGACACCATGGTGTTTCGTCCCGGCCTGCTGGACGGCCTCAACCAGTTCGCCTTCATGATTGCTTTGCTGACAGTCGACCGTCAGGCTCAGCGACCGACCCCAGTCTCGACACTGGCTTTCCAGTTGCAACAGGGTCGTGGACCCGTAAATTTCCGGTTCTCGGGTGCCCAGCAAGTTCAGGTTTGGACCGTTAAGCAGCAATATCGACGACATTGATCCGATGCCAACCTACCTTTGGAGTCTGGTTTGTGATGTACCAGACTTTTACTGTGTCGTCTAATCGACCTCTGTTTGCCGCGAGCAGGTTGAGTGGCACCCACCAGCCGCGTTGCTGCCGGTGCAGGCATTTCGGTTGGGAGTTGCCGCGCTGATTGTACGATTGATCTGGCGAACAAACCACGCCATGTCTGCCACTCTACCTTGAGCAGGTTACAGTGAGTACTTACGACTATGATTTCTTCGTCGTGGGCGCGGGTTCCGGCGGGACACGCGCAGCGCGGGTCGCGGCCGGCCACGGTGTTCGTGTTGGCGTCGCCGAAGACACCTATTTGGGCGGTACCTGTGTCAACGTCGGCTGCGTGCCGAAGAAGCTGCTGACCTATGGTGCCCATTTCGCCGAGGATTTGGAAGATGCTGCAGGCTACGGCTGGACCGTCGGTGATTGCAGTCATTCCTGGGCCAGAATGGTTGCCAACAAGAATATCGAGATCGAACGGCTCAACGGCATCTACGAGCATTTGATCAAAGGGGCTGGTGCCGATATTCACTGGGGCCGAGCACGTCTGATCGATCGACACACGGTCGATGTCGGGGGCAGGCGGATTACTGCGGAAAAAATCCTGATCGCTGTCGGCGGGTGGCCGTTTGTTCCGGATTTTGCGGGCAGCGAGCATGTGATCACGTCGAATGACGCCTTCCATCTGCCCGAGTTGCCGAAGCGGATATTGATCGTCGGCGGTGGCTATATTGCCGTGGAGTTTGCCGGTATTTTCCATGGTCTCGGTGCCAGGGTGACCCAGCTTTACCGTGGCGCGTTGTTCTTGCGTGGGTTCGACGATGACGTTCGGACATTCCTTGCCCAGGAAATGATCAAGAAAGGCATCGATCTTCGCTTCGATGTCGAGGTTCGGTCTATCACCAAGAAGGACAATGGCGCCTTCCTTGTCGATCTCACGAATAGCGGAACCGTCGAGACGGATCTCGTGATGTATGCCACCGGCCGAAAGCCCAACACTCTCGACTTGGGCCACGACGCAGCCGGTGTGGCCTTGGACGCCTATGGTGCAGTTGTGGTGGGCAGCGACTGGCGGACGAATGTGGATAACATCTATGCTGTCGGCGACGTCACCAACCGGATCCAGTTGACGCCCGTCGCCATTCAGGAGGGCCATGCGCTGGCCGACGCGTTATTCCACCCGTCGGGCAAGACTGTCAGCTACGAATATGTGCCGTCGGCTGTCTTCAGCAATCCCGAGATCGGTACGGTCGGCTATACTGAAGCGGAGGCGAGGGCCAGGTACGGCGGCGTTGATATCTATCGATCAACTTACAAACCGATGAAATACACGATGTCGGGCCGCGACGCACGTGGCCTGATGAAGCTGGTCGTGGCTCGCGACACCCAACGAGTTGTCGGCCTGCACGTGGTCGGTCCGTCGGCCGGAGAGATGACTCAGGGTTTCGCGGTCGCCATCAAGATGGGGGCGACCAAGCAGGACTTTGACGCCACGATCGGCATTCACCCGACGGCGGCGGAAGAACTGGTGACCATGCGTACTCCTGTCCCGAACCCCGAACGGCAAGCGGTGTCCTGAACTCGGCGGACCCCGGAATATGCTGATGAATTGGGAGCCGCCGTGCGCTCTCGAAAGGCAACCGAAGTTGTAGTTCCTGACCGGTTCAGTCTGCCGGGGGCCACCCTGGTGCACCGAAACATGACGGCCGGGCAGTTTGGCGAAGAGATATTGACCATGAAGTTTGTCGGAATTGAAGCAGTTACCTATGGCGTAACCAACTTGCCGAAAGCCTGCAAGTTCTGGACCGACTTCGGTTTGGCAGAAGTTGACCGGTCCCCTTCTGCTGTCGAATTCGCGGCAGCTAACGGCGCGCGCGTCATCGTCCGGCGGCGCGGCGACCGGACCTTGCCGCCAGCGGTCGAGGACGGATCCTCCGTACGCGAAATCACATGGGGTCTCGAGAGCGCAGCTGCTCTGGATACACTGCGCGACCGCCTGGCCGCGAACGGCCATCTGCTGAACGGGAATGGAGTCCGTGCCGTCGATCCCGCAGGCTTCGCCCTTGCGTTTGACGTGTCAACGACGGCACTGCCGGATCTGCCGCCATCCCCCTCGAATGCGCCGCAAGACATCAACCGGATCGACGCCCGTGCCTGCTTCTATGATCGGGCAATACCCGTCAAAATTGGCCACATCGTGCTGAACACTCCAGATGCGAAAGCCAGCCGCAACTTCTATGAAGAGATTCTGGGTTTCCACCCGTCCGACGAATACGACAACGGCAGCGTCTTCCTGCGCTGCGCGGCCAGGCACAGCCACCACAACCTATTTCTCCTGCAGTCGCCGAACGGCAAGCCGGCGATCAATCATCTGGCCTTCGCCGTGCGCGACATCCACGAGATGTTTGCCGGCGGTCGACACATGTCGACATGCGGCTGGAAGACGGCTGTCGGCCCCGGTCGGCATGTGATCTCGTCCTGCTACTTCTGGTATGTTCAGAACCCGTGCGGCGGGCTGGCAGAATATTTCTGGGATGAGGACTTTCTGACAGAGGCGTGGGAACCGCAGATGTGGAAACCGGGCCCTGAAGTCTTCGCCGAATGGGCGCTGCCGACGGGATTGCCGCAGCGCTGATTGCCTCAAGCCCCGAGACACATCCAGATCCCATGCATGCTTCGCGGCCAGTCCGGGATCCGGCAGCCTGCATCATGTTTCTCATGAATCTTGCGCCTACACTCCGACAGCTATAACCGAGGCTGCTCCCTGCTTGTGCAGTGAGAGCAAATTGCTTGATGTCCAGAATCGTGCCGCAAAAGCATACGAGGGATGACCCTGTTCAATATCCAGATCCCACGCGATGACGGCAATCTCAAATCCTCGAAACCGATGGAGCGGCTCGTTCATCGAAATCGAGTTGCTCCCCGCCTACTGGAATACAGCGTGCAGCTGGTTCTTTCGTGTCGGTGAAGAAACCATGTTCCTGCAAACAGGAGACATGCGTCGCGACGATCTCCACACGCATGGTCTTGCCGTCGTCGCCATTTCGATGATCAGGCCATGGCGGTTCATCGTTTCCGGCAGAGTGTGTACATCGCCCTTGCCGACCCGACCGAGAAGTGCCAGCGTCGCGCATTGAGATCATCCTTGGGACTGGATACTGTCCTGTCCATCAGGGGGGACGAAAAGACCAAGCATTGCCTGCCCCACAGTTGGTGGCAATTCAAAAACGGAGGATGGAGCGCCGCGCCCGTCCAGGTTGCACCGGAGGATCTGAATGCGGGTCGTTTTCGATATCATAAGGAGCTTGGTTGCATGGGGTCTGTTACCGGCTCTGATCTTGGTGCCAGTCTCATCGTTGGCCCAGTCCCAAAACGTACCCGGCAACCTGATCTGTCAGAAGGTGCCGAGGCTCGGCTGGACGGTATGCGCCACCACGGTCCGTTTGCCGCTGACTGGCAAGAAAATGCGCGATCCGAGCATCCATTTTCACCCGCGTAATGTCGCTGACGGCGATCCGAAGACAGCGTGGGCACCGGGTCAACGCGGCCTCAACCTGGGCAACATGATCAAGGTTTATTTCGGTGAGAAGAGGCAGTTCCGGTATCTGAGCCTGTGGAACGGCTACAGCCTGTCGGCGGAAGCGTGGATGCTCACCGGGCGATTGCGCGAGATACTGATCCAGACGTCTGATGGCTTGTCTGACCACGCCAGCGTGGTCGAACGCAATGGTGCGCAGGTGATCGCCCTGTCGCGGCCGGTTGAAGCGACCTGGATACGGGTGATTGCGCTGGCATCGCGTCGTGGCGAGATCTACTGGCCGTTCGCCATCAGTGAATTGGGCCTCTCAGATGGCGTCCGCGGCGTTGGCGTACCGCTGGTGGTGGCAAGTCGGGTCGACGACTGGCTGCCAGAATTCGAGGAACAGGGCGATAAAGAAGGTCGCCACAGGACCAACAAATGATATTCCAACTCCAAGAGCCTGAATCACAAGTGATTGCCATGATCATGTTCTTGTTGGTCAGACATCTGATCCTCGTGCAACCCTGCGCATGAGGGAATGGCAGGCGCCGCGACACCGGTTGTTGCAGTGATGGCGTGGGGATTGACGACCCGGGCCACGGCCAACTCGACCACCGGAATGATTGCCGGAGACTATTCCGCGCAGTTGCCGGCCTTCTACCTGCGCAACTCGACCGGCTATACGCGCGTCTGTATTCAGGTCCGAGGCAGCGGCAACGAAGCGGTGGGAATCATCATGGCCCTCAAGCACGATGGCACATGGGAACAATTCGATTACGGGACAGGTTTGACCTTGAAACGTGATTGCTTAGATTGCAGCATCTGCACGTTGGGGAAACAGTCATGACGGTTGACGCTGGTCGTTCTAAACTGAAGAGAGGACAGCCGACAGCCGACAGCCGACAGCCGACAGGAAGTCAATCGAACCCTGTATGCGGAAGATTGCCTGAATGTCCTGAGTGATCCGCTTGCCATTCCGCCGCAGTCGGTCGACCTGATCTACCTGGATCCGCCGTTCAATTCCAAGAGTGATTACAACCTGCCGTTCAAGGGCAAGGACAAGTCTGCCAAACCGGTCGCCGTGTTCAAGGACACCTGGCGCTGGGATGAGCCGCAGGACGAAGCCTTGGCGCGCCTTCGGGATGGACCGGCCACACGGCCAATAGCCGATCTGATTGACATTACCCGTCGGCTTGAAGGACCCACGACGGAATATCGGCTGGGATGTCATGCGCGACGCCGCTCGGGCGAGACTGTGAGATAGAGGCGGGGATCATGGAGAAACTCGTCGCCGGCGCCCCGGAAACCCGCTCTGCGGATATCGTCGCCGACAATCTGGAACGCCTGCAAGCGCTGTTCCCCGAGGCGTTTACCGAGGGCAAGGTTGATTTTGAGGTGCTCCGCCAGCTTCTTGGCGATGCTGTGAACGAGGGCGAAGAGAAGTTCGGCATCGACTGGCACGGCAAGCGCCGCGCGCGACAACTCGCACTCACCCCCTCGACTGGCACACTACGCCCTTTCCTAGAAGAAAGCGTCGATTGGAACACGACGCAGAACCTGATGATCGAGGGTGACAATTTAGAAGTGCTGAAGCTACTTCAAAAGAGTTATAGCCGCCGCATAAAGGTTATCTACATTGATCCTCCTTACAACACTGGAGCCAATCTAATTTATTCTAACGATTACAGCGATGGTATTCGCACTTATCTTGAATTTACTGGCCAGAGAAATGGAGAAAATAGACTCACAACTAATCCAAAAGCCGGTGGCCGATTTCATGCAAATTGGCTGTCGATGATTTATCCGAGACTTAAGATTGCAAGAAGTTTGCTCTCGAGAGATGGAGTTTTAATCTGTACAATTGACGACAATGAAATGAATCAATTAGGGATGATTCTCAAGGAAATATTTGAAGAAGGAAATTATGAACATGTTTGTATCCCTATTGTCCATAACCCCAGAGGTATTCAGGGGGAAAATTTTTCATATGTTCATGAATATGCTTTATTCGTCTATCCGCAAGGAGCGAAATATATTTCGGACAGAGTAATCGATGAGGAAAATGTTTCTTGGTCTCAATTCCGCAACTGGGGAACAGAATCGAAGAGAAAGGATGCTAAGAATTGCTTCTACCCTGTGTTGGTTAAGGATGGAATTGTCATAGGGTTCGGAGATGTGTGTGAAGATGATTTTCATCCACAACAAACAGAATACCATGGTGGAGTATCACTTGTATATCCCATAGATAAGTCAGGTATTGAACGTAAGTGGAGATATGCAAGGCAATCAGTGGAGGAAATTCAAAATCATCTACGGCCGAAAAAAACCGAACATGGTTATGAGATTGAGATCGGTAAAAATTTTGCACCACATAAAACTGTATGGAATGAGAAAAGATATGATGCAAATGAATATGGAACTAGGTTAGTAGGGAAGCTTGTTCCAAATTCTCCATTTACATTTCCTAAGAGTCTTTGGGCTGTTTACGATACCATAGTTGCGGCAATTGGAGATGTATCGGATGCAATCGTTCTAGATTTTTTCGCAGGGAGCGGGACAACAGGTCATGCAGTGTTTCAAATAAACAAAGATCTTTGTCGATCTTGCCGGTTCATCATGGTTCAATTAGACGAATCCATAGAAGGAAATCGAAACTTCGCAAGTATCGCGGACATCACCAAGGCACGATTGAGAGCTGCAGGGTCTCGCATGGGGCAGCAAAATCCGGGGTACTGCGGTGACCTTGGGTTCCGGGTATTCAAACTGGACACGTCCAACATACAGGCTTGGGATCCGAACCCTGCCGATCTGGAAGGCGCGCTGCTTGCAGGCCTCGACCATATCAAGCCGGACCGGACCGAGCAGGATATTCTCTATGAGGTGCTTTTGAAGCTCGGTCTTGACCTCTGTGTGCCCATCGAGACGAAGATGATCGCAGGCAAGTCCGTGTATTCGGTGGGCGCCGGCACATTGTTCGCCTGCCTCGACGAAGCGATCGCTCGCAACGATGTGGAGCCGCTGGCGGCGGGAATCGCCGATTGGAACGAGGCGCTTGCGCCGGCCGGGGAATGCACGGTCGTCTTCCGTGACAGCGCCTTCGCTGATGATGTCGCCAAGACCAATCTGGCCGAGACCCTCAAGCAGCGGGGCCTAGGTAACGTGCGAAGCCTATGACACGGACAGGGCGGGGATGACGGCGCGACCATGAAACGGCGTTGCAGAACATCAAGGCCGCCATGGGCTTCTGGATCGTCCGGGCGCAGGAACTGGGACGGCCGGTCCCGCAGCCCAAGGGCGAGCGCCTGATGCCGGCTTGACCGCGAGGCGCTGGCGAGAGACCCCGACATGATGAAGCTTCGTTTCGAACCCGACCTCGATTTCCAGTTGCAGGCGGTGGATGCCGTCTGCGACCTGTTTCGCGGGCAGGAAACCTGCCGGACGGAGTTCACAGTCACCCGAATCCCGCTGGATGCGCAGGAAAGGCTGGCATTCGCCCGGAACGATCTCGGCGTCGGCAACCGGCTGACGTTGCTCGACAACGAGATTCTTGCCAACCTCAAGGACATCCAGCTTCGCAACGGCCTGCCTCCCTCCGAGTCGCTGAAGTCCGGAGACTTTACCGTGGAGATGGAGACGGGCACCGGCAAGACCTACGTCTATCTGCGCACGATCTTCGAACTGAACAAGCGCTACGATTTTACCAAATTCGTTATCGTCGTGCCATCGGTTGCGATCAAGGAAGGCGTCTACAAGTCGCTCCAGATGACCGACGACCACTTCCGGGCACTCTATTCAGGCGCGCCGTTCGAGTACTTCCTCTACGATTCGGCGAAGCTCGGCCAGGTCCGCAATTTCGCGACCAGCCCGCAGATTCAGATCATGGTGGTGACGGTCGGGGCAATCAACAAGAAGGACGTCAACAACCTCTACAAGGACAGCGAGAAGACCGGTGGTGAAATGCCGATCGATCTCATCAGGGCCACGCGCCCGATATTGATAGTGGACGAGCCGCAGAGTGTGGACGGCGGACTTTCAGGGCGAGGCAAGGAGGCACTGGATGCCATGGACCCGCTCTGCACGCTGCGCTACTCGGCCACCCACGCGGACAAGCATCACATGGTCTATCGCCTGGATGCAGTAGATGCCTACGAGCGCAAGCTGGTCAAGCAGATCGAGGTGGCCTCCGCTACCATCGAAGATGCCCACAACCGGCCCTATGTCCGGTTGGTCTCGACGCACAACAGGGGCGGCGTCATCAGCGCAAAGGTCGAGCTCGACATCGAAGCCGCCGGTCATGTGCGGCGTCGGGAAAGGACGGTGCAGGACGGCGACGACCTCGAACAGGAGACCGGCCGCGCTGTCTATCGCGATTGCCGCATCGGCGAGATCCGGGTGGGAAAGGATGCGTGCGTCGAACTCTGCATACCAGGAGGAGAGCGCTTTCTCCGGGAAGGCGAAGCCTGGGGCGATGTGGACGCCGCCTCCATTCAGCGGCAGATGATCCGGCGAACCATTCGCGAGCACCTCGACAAGGAGAAACGCCTGCGCCCGCAGGGGATCAAGGTGTTGAGCCTGTTCTTCATCGACGCCGTGGAGCGCTATCGCTGCTACGACGAGGAAGGTAATCCGGTCAAGGGCGACTATGCCCGGATCTTCGAGGAGGAGTATCGGCGTCTCGCGGGCCATCCCGACTATCTTTCGCTGTTCAAGGAAGTGGACCTCGCAGCGACCGTCGGAGAAGTCCATGACGGCTACTTCTCCATCGACAAGAAGAATACCTGGACAGACACCGACGAGAGAAACCAGACCAGTCGGGATAATGCCGAGCGCGCCTACAACCTCATCATGAAGCACAAAGAGAAGCTGCTGAGCTTGCATGAACCGCTCAAATTCATCTTCTCCCATTCGGCGTTGCGCGAAGGGTGGGACAACCCCAATGTTTTCCAGATATGCGCCCTGCGCGACATCCAGACGGAGCGGGAACGGCGGCAGACGATTGGGCGCGGGCTTCGTCTTTGCGTGAACCGGGACGGCGAGCGCCTGCGCGGTTTCGAAGTGAATACGCTCACGGTGGTCGCCAGGGAGAGCTACGAGGAGTTCGCCGAGAACCTGCAAAGCGAGATCGAGAAGGATACAGGAATCCGCTTCGGCGTCGTTGAGGCGCACCAGTTCGCCCAGATCCCGGTTGTCGCCGAAGGCCAGGAAACGACAGTCCTCGGCTTCGACAAGTCGCAGGCCTTGTTCGACCATCTGCGAGTCTCAGGTCATGTCGGTGATGGGGGGAGGATACAGGACTCACTCCGAAAAGCGCTCAGGGACGACAGTTTAGCCCTGCCCGACGAATTTGCCGGGCAGCGTGCTGACATCGCTTCCGTTCTGCGAAAACTCGCGGGCCGCCTTGAAATCAGGGATGCCGACGATCGCCGGAGGGTCCGCCCGCGCCAGGCCGTGCTCGACAGCGCGGAATTCAAGGCGTTGTGGGACCGCATCAAGCACAAGACAACCTATCGCGTGTCCTTCGACAACGCGGCCTTGCTGGAGCAATCGGCTGCCGCATTGCGGAAGGCGGAGCGGATTCCCCGGACCCGGCTGCAATGGCGCAAGGCGGACATAACCATCGGCCAGGCGGGCGTGGAGGCGACAGAAACCGACGGTGCGGCGACTGTTGTTCTCGAAGAGGCCGATATCGAACTACCCGATCTGCTCACCGAACTTCAGGACAGGACGCATCTTACCCGGCGCAGCATTCACAGAATCCTGGTTGGCAGCCGGCGTCTCGACGATTTCAGGCGCAACCCGCAGCAATTCATCGAGCTTGCCGCGCAGGCCATCAATCGCTGCAAGCAGAAAGCCCTGGTGGACGGCATCAAATACCAACGGATAGGGGACGCATCCTATTACGCGCAGGAGTTGTTCCGGCAGGAAGAACTGGCCGGCTATCTCAGGAACATGCTGGATTCGGAGAAATCGGTCCATGAGAAGGTCGTTTACGAATCTGGAATCGAGCAACGGTTCGCAGACGAGTTGGAAAAGAATACGGCTGTCAAGGTATACGCCAAGCTTCCCGGCTGGTTCACCGTGCCGACGCCTCTTGGAACCTACAACCCGGACTGGGCGGTTCTGATCGATTCCGAAGCAGGTGAACGGCTGTACCTTGTCGTCGAAACGAAGGGAAGCACGCTGCTCGACGATCTCCGGCTTACCGAAACAGCAAAGATCGAATGCGGCAGGGCGCATTTCAAGGCGCTGGAGACCGGAGAAAATCCCGCCCGATACGAGTTGGCCGACAGTTTCGACAAATTGCTTGCGACCATTGATGCAAAATGACCGACGACACCTCGGACAGTGCGATCATATGGAAGGCCATTGCAGATGTTGACAGTCGAAGAACTGCAACTGTTTGATGCGCTGGGAACAGTTGGCAGAGCAACTGGACAGAATCTGTTACCACTGTGAAACTATCATGAAGACCGACAAGAAGAAATCGAAATGGCAGGAAACATTCGAGCTCTATCAGAAGCTCAAGGACGAGGACCGACTGAACGAGATCGAACCCTCTTGTCATGGACGGCACTCGGACGCGACCCACAAACTGTTACGGCGCCAACAGATTTTTCAACAACGATGGTTGGGAAGGTAGCCTCACCGAGAAGCAGCAGTTACGCGTTCAGGTCAACAATGGCATCATGAAAATGTTTGGACGGCGTCTCCTGACCCGTGGGACCACCTGTCCTTAACGACATCGATCCCCACAAGATGGGCTGCTGTTTGTGGCACCTTGGACAAGGGGACAAGGCCTTCGATCCCGAATCCGGCATTTGATCGTGGTCTGGATTCGCCGAGTCTCTTGCAGACTGCGGCGATGAGCGGATTGGTTTGGCCGAAACTTGCGAGGCGCCGAAGCGCTCCCGTGTCGGATTCTTGCCACCAACCGAATCATCACACAGAACGGAGCACGGCGGGGCCTTGTTCATGAAATGGTCGGGTCAGATACGTATTTGCGCAGTTTCGTTGTGGATGGCCCGCAGGACCGAGTAGGCTGTAAGGCTCGACGTCCTGGGATTTTCCGACAACGGCCTGCCTTCGAGGCTTATCGTCAGCCGACCAAACGCACCAACTGCCTCGATCTCGTGGATGTTTCCCGAGGCGCCGGGATCGGCCATGACCTGCACGGCAGTCTGCTCGAACCCAGTGCCCGCCAGGGCGATGGTAGCCGCAACATTCGCGTTCTTCGGATATGTCCGGGCGGCCAGGTCGGCCGGACCTTCGAAAAGCACGAAAGCTTCCGTCAAGGAATCCAGATCACACAACGCCTCTCCCGGAGTCCCTTTCCACGCGCCAGGCGGCTTGCGCGAAGTATACCTCACCCAATCCAGGCCGCCCTGGCGCGCGGCAGCCAGGGCGTCAACCCCCCCTATGGCGCCCGGCGCGATCATCACAACCCCGTCGCCGTATTTCGCCGCCGTGGTCAACGCCGTTCGCAGGGTGTCGTCGGCCATTGCGCCTACAGAGACGACAAGCAGGCGGTAGCCAGCTCGCAATGCCGTGCAGCCATGGTCCTGCAGCCCGCTATGGCTAGAAACCTCCACAACCAGATCTGGCCGTTCTGCCAATCCATCGATCGCATCGGTTACCTGAACGGCAGAACCCAAGCGTTCGGCAACCTCCTTCACCCTGGCAGGACGCACGATTACCGAACTGATCCGGCACTGCGGATCTTCGCGCAAGGCGTTATCGACATACTGGCCGATGGCGCCATAGCCAATCAACGCGATGCGGAGTGATCTTTCGTCAGTCATCAAGGGCGGTTGACCATATTGACGGGCATCTTGCGGACTGGCGGACCGGCAAATGCCTGCGCGAACGGACCAATGGCCGTCATGTCGGTTTCAAGGACGATGGGGCCGTCGCCAACCAGTGCCTCCGGGAGGTGTTGTTCAAAATCCGAGACGCTGGTCGCCCGCAAGTGGCGGACGCCCATGCCGACACACAAGGCACCGAAGTCAGGCGTCAACAAATCGCTGTAATACTGGCGCCCTTGGAAATGGGCATCTTGGATGTTGCGAATGACCCCGTAGCCGCCATCGTTCATCAGCAGAATTGTCACCGGCGCCTTTTCCTGAGCGGCAGTTGCCAACTCACCAATGTTCAATGCAAATCCGCCGTCGCCGACCAGGGCGACGGTGCGACGGCCGGGGCAGGCGAGCGATGCCCCGATCGCCATTGGCATGCCTTGTCCGATGGCACCACCGAGAGAATGAATGCCTTGCCGAGAACTGTTCAGAGGCACTGCCCGGTTACCCCAGGTGCTGTTGGACAGGGTGATATCGCGGACCCATGGCGCCGTGGAGGGAAAGTGCGCACGCACCGCATCGAGAACTCTGCTCCATGAGCCTCCCAGACTGGTCCGAAGATCTTCTTCGGCCGCCGTCCGCGCCGCGTGCAAATCGGCGGCGAATGCTGGATCAACCTCCAGGCGCCCGGCCAGGCGGTCAGCAAGGCCTTGCAGCGTGGCACCGGCATCACCGGCAATGAAGCGCTCGCTCACATAGCCCCGGCCGTCCATGGACGGTTCGCAATCGACGCGCATCCGACGAGTTGGCAAACCGAGTTTCCATTTCAGCGTCTCGTTACCACGCAATCGGGAGCCCACGACGACCATCAGATCACAAGTCTCGTAGAACATCTCGACCGATGGGGTTGCGTTGAAAGCGCCGAGCGTCATCGGATGGCTTTCCGGCACGACACCGCGACCGTTGGTACTGGTGACGATACCGATTCCCATGTCAGCCAGTCTCCGCGCGGCTGACTGGGCGTCCCGCGTCCCGCCGCCCAGCCAGAGAATCGGGCGACGGGATGCCAGGACAGCGGCTGCCAGACCGTCCAGGACCTCGGGAATCGGCACCGATCGTGGCGTTTGCGGCAGGTGTAGCTGATCCGGAAGGGCGACGGCCGCGCCCTGTACATCAACCGGAATTTCGACACTGACTGGTCCGGTTGGCGGAGTGAGCGCGGCCTGTGTCGCTTTCTGCAGTACGCCCATTGCTTCCTCGGGCGCTGATATGCGGAAAAAAGCTTTCGACACCGCTTTCAGCATGGCCGGCTGATCAGGAGCTTCATGGACGTAGCCCCAACCTCGGTCCAACCAGTCACGCTCGATCTGGCCCGTCAGATGCAGGACCGGCGATCCCGCGGTGAGCGCCTCAACCAGGCTGCCGGCGGCATTGCCGGCAGCGACGCCGGTTGACGTGATCCCGACACCGAGTCCGCCGGATACCCGGGCAAAGGCATCTGCCATGTTCAGGGCGCCAGCCTCGCCTCGCGCCGGAACAAAACGCATATCATCCCCGCGGGCAAAGGCATCCAGGATTGGCATGTTGTGAATGGAAATGACACCGAATGCGGTCGCGACGCCGCACGCCTTGAGCCAGAATGCAACGAGATCGCCAACGGTTGTCGCAGGCTCAGGCAAGGCGAGACGCTCCACCAGAAACCTCAAGCGACGCACCGGTCACGAAGGCGGCTGCAGGCGACGCCAGGTAGACCACTGCTCTGGCGGCTTCTTCCGGTTTGCCAAGGCGACCTAGCGGAATCTTCTTTTCGGCAGCCAGGGCAGCCATCCAGTCCTCGCGACACTGGGACAGGTCGGTCCGCGCCTCATAGCGGCGCTGCCACTGCCCCGAGTCTACCAGGCCCAGCAGAATCGCGTTCACCCGCACCTGGTCGACGGCAAATTCGATACTCAACGACTTGACCAGATTCTGAATGCCGGCACGCAGGGCGGCGGTACAGACCATGTGTGGTTCGGGCTGGCGCGCCAGCAGGGAATTGACAACCACAATGCTTGCGGCGGCACTTCGTTTCAGTACCGGCAGAAACGCTCGCGTGGGCCGAATGACCGAAAAGAATTTCAGGTCGAATTCTTCGCGCCAAGCCGAATCGTCGGTATCGGCAAAGGTACTGATGCGGCCCTGACCGGCATTGTTGACAAGGATATCGAGGCCGCCGAATGCACCAAGAACCCTATCTCGCATGGACTGGACGGCGGTTTCGTCGCGCACATCGCAGACGATTGGAAGGACAGCCTCGCCAAAACGGTCTTCAAGCGGTTTGATGGCGGCGTCCAGCCGCCCGGCATCGCGGCCGCACAGGGCGACTCGGACCCCATCAGCCAGGAGCAAGCGCACGGTCGCCAGTCCGATGCCGGATGAGCCACCCGTGACCAGCGCAGTCTTTCCGGCCAGCCCCAGATCCATGTCAGCTGCCTGCCAGAATGGTATCGATAAAATCTGTCAGCAGGCTATTGAAGGATTCCGGGGTTTCGATATAGGGCAGATGTCCCGCGCCATCAATCAGCGTGAAGGATGCCTGAGGCCGGCTTGCGGCAATCGCGCGATTGCTGTCTGGAGGGGTCACTCGGTCCTCGGCACCGCACACGACTGCCATCGGTCCATCATAACCAGCCACGTCCCCGATCAGGTCACCCGTCGACAACGCGTGAGCCGCCTTGCGATAGGCCACTGGTTCAATTTCTGCGGTGATCCCGGCAACAGTTTCTTTCAACGATTCCCGCGCATTCGTGGAAAGCAGGATGCCTGCCCGCTCCCTTGCCATGCGCACTATGCCTTTCGTATCCAGCAGTTCAAGACGTGCGCGCAAGTTGGCCAGACGCTTCTCTTCCGGGAGTCGGGCGTGACCCTGTGCGGCATCGGACAGAAACAGCCCCAGCACCCGATCCGGAGCAAGCTGCGCAAAGGCACCCGAAAACAGTGCGCCGAGGGAATTTCCACAGAGAACTGCGCGGTCGATTTCCAGCGCATCAAACACGCGCAACAGCACGCCTGCATAGTCCTGCGCGATCGGCGCTGCGCGATCAATGTCGCTGGATTGTCCGTAACCCGGTGCATTCCAGGCAATGACGCGAAAGCGGTCACGGAAGGCTGGAAACTGGTGGAGCCATGCCCGAGAGGTCGAGCCGATACCATGCAGCAGGAACAGGACTGCGCCCGTGCCCTCCTGGCGTATCTCCACCTGGCGGGCGCCCAGGTCGACCAGTTCGGTATCCGGAGCTGTCATGATCAATTGAATACGAACCCCCCATTGACCGGCAGCACCTGCCCTGTAACGAACGCTGCGCCGTCCGACAACAGATACATCACCGCGCCGACAACATCGTCAGCATGTTGTTCCCGCTGCATTGCACGCCCCGAAACATACAGATCTTTTCTTTCCTGTGGCACGGATTCCGTTGCCTCAACCAAGGTCAGACCCGGCGCGACGGCGTTTACGGCGATCTTGTCTGGTCCCAACTCGCGCGACAGCGATCGCGTCATCGCGATGATGGCGCCCTTGCTGGATACGTAATGGAGCAGCCGCGGTGCGCCCCAAAGGGCCGTATCGGAGGCGATATTGACGATACGCGCGCCATCCGGCGCTTTGCGCAGCAGCGGCGCAAGGGCCCGGATTGCGAGCCATGTGCCCCGAACGTTTACCGCCATGACCCGGTCCCAGGTCTCTGTATCGATTTCTTCGAACGTCTTGCCGCCGATGTCGGTTGCAATGGCCCCGTTGTTCACCAGGCCGTCCAGATGGCCATAGCGACCGACAAGAGCCTTGCCCATCGCGGCAACGCTGTCGACATCGCCCAAATCGACCTGAACAAAGGGCGCATCGTGGCCGCGATCTGTTAGCGCGGCTGCCGTTTCGCGTCCCAGACCCTCAACCAGTTCGGCGATAATGACCGTCTTGGCGCCTGCCGCAGCCGCTGCTTCCGCAAAGGCGCGGCCCAGCCCTCTGCCTGCGCCCGTAATGGCGATGATCTTGTTGCTCAGGGTGTCCATCAGCAGTGCAGCATGCCTCGATCAATGACCATTTCGGTGCGGCGACCCGGGCGGTGCTTTCAGGTACTGGAGGATGAGGCCCATCAGGATGACGATGCTTGCAACCTGTCAGGTGTCGCCGACACGGTTGCGAATGATGGCGTCTGGCGCAAGGCCTCCACTGCCGCCGACAGCAACACCCGGCCCCGTACCCGTGAAAGGCTATTCGGCTGCAACCTGCAACGAGTCCCTTGATCTGAGGTAATCCCGCGCCCGCTTCCGCAGCAGGCGGCGCAAATGGGTCACGCCGATGTCGTGCTGGTAGAGCATTTCGGAATCGGGTTCTTCCATCTGCTCAATGACTACCCGGTCCTGTTCCAGAACGTTCCAGTGTCGCTCTTCCAGGCGGCTCTTGTACATGAAGCGCCACAAGTCACGCTGCCAGCCTTCGGTATGCCGAAGCCTCCAGAAAAACACCTGACAGGCCTTGTCGTCGATGGGAGTGACGTAGCCCAGAATCCGGAACATGCCGCCCGGACCGGCTCCCGATGGGTAGGGCAGGTCCAGGCGAACCCAGTCAGCGCCGGTAAAGGAATACTCTGTCCAATCGAAATTGACGCCAGCCTGCCGGGTGCGCCGGACAATGAAACCGTCATCCGTCTTGACGATTTCCATCTCGTCCTCCCCGGAGCCGTAAGCCAGCGTGTAGCTCTTGGCGTGGAGATAGGTGCCGTGCATGGGATCGACCAGATTGTCCATCGCGTGCAGGTGACTGCCGGCCCAGGTGGCGGTGCACAGAAAATGCGACCATTCGGGATTGTCGAATTCTTCCGGGAACGTGATCTGCGGCGGATCGCTGGCTCCCATCCAGGCGAAGACGCAGCCGGCCTTCTCGACTGCTCGATAGCACTGGACACCATGCATCCCCTCCAGTCTGGAGCCCGGATAAGCTGGCACCTTCACGATCGTGCCGTCACCGTCGAACTGGATTCCGTGATACGGGCAGGTCAACAAGCCATCAATGACATGGCCTTGGCTCAGTTTTGCGCCTCGATGGGGGCAGCGGTCGTAATGCACCTGGATGGTCCCATCGCCGTCACGCCAGACAACCAGGCGCTTGCCCAGTCGCCTGATGCCAACCGGCACGTCGGTCACCCAACTGCCTGGCATCAGGGCATACCATTGATCGGGTATGCCCGCCCTGAGAACGGCTTCGATATTCGCGCCGGTGGCCATGATCTCTTCCTCCGCTGGGATACGGGCGGATACCATCTAGTGGCGCTTCACCGATGACAGTGGATGATCATCCGGATAGGTCGGGAGTTGCGGCTTCCGTGCGCCCAGCATGACACACATCAAGGCTTCCTCATCCCACTCATTGACCAGACCGCGATAAACGCCTGCCGGAACCGAGATCAGATCGCGCTCGCCGATGACTGTCTCCCAGGTTTCCCCGTTGTCCTCGAAAAACAGACGCACCCTGCCTCGCAGCATGAAGAACACCTCTTCCACGTCGTCGTGGACGTGCAGCGGTCCCTCGCATCCAGGCGGCAAAACCATTGTCGAAAAGGTGAAGTGCTCGGACGGAACCGTATTGTTGTCGCTCTTCACGCCGGTACCGCCGGTGCCGACATAGCGCATCTGGGCCCGGCGGTATTTGGGGTCGAAATCGGCCTGGAACTTGAGTGCATTCCAATCGTAGGTGCGGGTTTCATGCCGGGCGATCCGGCTCTCCAGGCGTTCCTGCAGCGTGCCGCTTTCCGTGTCAGCGGGGACATGACCGGAATCGAGCATCTTGTTCTACTCCCTGTTGTGTGACATCAGACGCCGATGTCATCGGCTGATCGTTGCGGGGCGTAGCGCAGAACCATCCGCTCGGCAAGGATGACCAAAACATATGCCAGGATGCCGATCAGCGTAAGCAGAATGATTGTCACGAAGACAGCCGCCGTATTGGCCTGGCCTTCCGATTCGGCCAGGACCGCTCCCAGTCCCACGTTGCCTCCTACCAGTTCCGCAACTGTAACGCCGATAACGGCCAGTGTTGCGCCGATGCGCAGGCCGCTGAACAACGCCGGCATCGACCATGGGAACTCAATTTTCCAGAAGATCTGGGCGCGCGATGCCCGGAACAGCCGGGCCAGGTCAATCATCGCCGGGTCCACGCTGCGGACTGCTGTCAGGACATTGATCAGTACCGGAAAAAACACGATCAGCACCGCCGTCAGGATCCGCGGCGTGATGTTGTAGCCGAACCACATGACGAAGAGCGGGGCGAACGCCACCTTGGGCGCGATCTGCAGCGCCAGGATATAAGGCGAAGCAACAGCCTCCAGAAGGCGCGACATTCCCAGCGCATAGCCCATCACCGCACCCATGACGCATCCCAGGGCAAAGCCGATGATCACCTCCATGCAGGTGATCATGGTGTGGCGCAGCAAGTCGCCGTGAGCCCACATGTGCAGCCCCTCCGACCAGACGGCAGACATCTGCGGGATGTTGTAGGGTGCGATGCCGAGCAGAGGAGGGCCCCACTCCCAGCTTGCCACGAACGCCGCCAACGCCAGGATACTGAGCCACACTTCCTGTCGATTCAGGAAGGAAACGAGGCTGACCCTCCGACGGGCAGGTCCGGCGTGGTCCGGCGTCAGCGCTGCATCTCGAATCATTGCCATCAGACCAGTTCTTCGGATCTGCCGATATCCAGAAGACCCATCAGCTGTGCGATCATGGGTCCGATGCGTTCATGCTGCCGTCGCTCCATGGGGTTGTTGCGGCCGGGGACATCCACCTGAATTTCCTTGATGATCCGGCCAGGGCGGCGGGACATCACCAGGACGCGGTCGCTCAGGGCAAGCGCCTCCACCAGATCGTGGGTAATCAGGAAGGCGGTCTTTCTTTCGTCGGCGAGCGTCCCTGCCAGATCTTGTTGCAGGACCATCTTGGTTTGCGCATCCAGCGCCGAGAAGGGCTCGTCCAGCAACAGTACATCCGGATTCATCATCATGGTTCGGGCCAGCGCCGCCCTCTGCCGCATGCCGCCTGACAGTTCGTGCGGATAATGGCTGGCGAAGCCGTCAAGATGGAAGCGCTCGAGGAACATTTCGGCGCGCCGGCGACGCTCGCCCGGCTCGAGCTTGCGGATTTCCTGTCCGAATTCGATGTTCCTGCGGACGGTCCGCCAGGGAAGAAGCAGATCCTTCTGCAGCATGAAGGCGACATGCTCGTTGGGACCATTTACAGGCGCCCCATCGACAAACACCTCGCCCTTCGATGGTCGGTCCAATCCACTTGCCAGATTGAGCAGGGTACTCTTACCGCAACCGCTCGGCCCAATGAGTGAGACGACCTCGCCATCACCGACCTCGACGTTCACGTCGTCGACAGCCAGCACGCCTTCCGATTCCGACCGTCCGCGCTTTGGCGGGAAGTAGCGGGACACGCCCTTGAATTGCAGTCTCAGCACCGGCGATCAGCCATTGTCAAGCACCGAGTCGCGCCATCTCGGCCTGGAACAGATCCACGTTCCAGGTCCCGCCTTCTGGCGGCTTGACCCTTGCTTCGTTCAAGCCGACGACGATACTGTCAAGATCATGAACCTCGCGATCAAAAAGTTCCTCCAGCGCGTCACCGAGGGCCTTGGTATAGGGTGTTTCCTCCCAATCGCGGCATTGATGCTGGTAATCGATTCCATCCAGCGGATGGATCATGCGAGGACTGGTCATGCGTATGCCTTACAATGGTTGTTCCTGCGCAGCCTGACCGACCATAACCAGCAGCCCTATGCAGGTCAAAAGCTTTGATGCAGCGTGCATGGAAGGTGTTCGCGCAGAGCCTGTCGCCCGCCATTCAAAACGTCAATCCTGCTTTAACGGAACGGATGTATTTCGCCAGCCACAGCGCCATTGCCCCGTTTCATCTGCATGAACCGACCTTATCGGTCGAAGCGGCCGGCCGGCTGGAATGCCTGCCCGAAGTCGCTCTGCTGGCCGGGGGCGTGGATCTGATCCCGGCCCTGCGCGGCGGGCGCCGGGCGGATAACCTGGTCAGCCTTGCCAAGGCCGATGATCTGAAGGCTCTGTAAGCAGATACATCGGGACTACGGATCGGCGGCGGCGTGACCCTGGACCAACTGGCGTGCTGGACACCGCTGGAAGCACAAGCGCCGGATATCGCCCGCGCCGCTCGCGATATCGCCAATATTCGCGTTCGCAGTGCTGCCACATTGGGCGGCAATCTGGCTGCGTCCAATTCGGGTTACGACCTGTTGCCGTTGTTGATTGCGGGCGGTCGTGACTCGCAGTGGTCGTTCGATGGCGGCTCGGTCGGCTGGGCGCCCGCTGGCGTGATATCGGGAATACCCGTTCCCGCCCGGAACCGTCAGCGATTGCGCGTTGAACGGCGTTACAAGCCGATTGCGTCCATCTTCACAGGACTTTGGCAGACTGCAGAGGGATTGGAGGGGGTGGTGGCTGTCGAGTGCGCCTGCGATCAGATCTGGACGGCGCGCCTCCCCGCCGGAACCGCGAATCCTGCGCAGCTGGTCACCGATGCCGGAGATCTGGCGCAACGGATGACCATCGATCTGCCGACGCCTCCCGATAGCACTGTCGCCGGCGGCGCTGCCGGAGGCGATCAGGCAGGCACCAGGAAGCGCACCTGCCACCCCGCCCCGCCGGAGGCAGGATACCGTGCCGGTCGTTTGGTGCGGGAGAGGCCAGTGAAAGCGGTTCCGGAGCGAGGTCGCTGTCGCAGGGGGAGCGGCAGGGATTCCAGCCTTGAGGACGGAAACATGGCGACACTGACCCGTGCGCGGATGTCGTCCCGTCCGGATCAATGTCCTCGACGCCGCCCTCGCCGGGTTCAGGTTGCGTGTTCCTCCGACCCCCCTTGCGGATCCGGCTGAAACCCGGCCGGGGGACCTGCGCCGGAATTCCCCGATCAGGGATCGGGGGCGGCCCCCGTCGGACAGTGGCCACCCTTGCCTGTCGTGACGGCCGTCAGCGGCGGACATCGACCGTGACGTCGCACCATTCGGCATAGGGCGGTCCGCCGGCTGCCTGCCACTCCGGCGAGGGCCAGCGGGGCGGGCCGCAGTTGCTGGCAGGCCTGAAGGTGGCCGCGTAGCCGAAATTCACAAAGTTGCCTCGAATAATACCGTTGGCCCCACCATCCTTGAACGAGCGACAGACAGCACCGGCCCCAACGCAGAAGTTGCCCCAGATCCGGACCCTGAAGATGCCCTTGTGGACACCTCTTGTACCGTCGCGAGCGCGAATGTCCTGGCGAGAATCGGGAACGTCATCGGCAGCATCGCCAAGAGCGGGGGCGCCAGCATCGCCCCAGGAGGAAGGGCATGCCGGGTACCCGCGATTGACGGTGAAGGTGCGCATTCCCTGACCTTGCTCGCGAAGATCGACTGTCACGGTGCGCGAGCATCTGGCGGGCCCCCACTGGGGACAGGCCTCGGCGATGGCCTCGCCGCGGGACCAGGTGCCGTCCGCATTGTGGAATTCGACCACCCTGTCATCCGTGTCTCCCGCACCGTAGGCGCACCGGGAGCCGGGTCCCACGCCGAAGGTCATCCTGCCCTGAGAATCGGGGAGGGCCTCGATCCTCAGGTTCCGGACCACACCGGTCCAGGTCCTGCCCACAAAACGGGGAGCTGGGCCGACCAGGTTGGCTCTCAGACTGGTGACGTATGAGGGGGCGGGCATCAGGACTCGTGTGTCCCTGGGATTGAACTGCGCCTGGGCCGGCATCGCGAGGGCGGCGAGCGCCAGCGCCACCAGCGCGGCGCAGACAGGGAATGCACGGATGGCGTTGAACGGCATGGCCAGGGCCTCCTTCTGCTTCATGAGGCCCCGTGGAGAGGCCCCGTGGAGAGGCCCCGTGGAGAGGCCCCGTGGAGAGGCCCCGTGGAGAGGCCCCGTGGAGAGGCCCCGTGGAGAGGCCCCGTGGAGAGGCCCCGTGGAGAGGCCCCGTGGAGAGGCCCCGTGGAGAGGCCCCGTGGAGAGGCCCCGTGGAGAGATGAACCCAAGCCTGACACGGACGGAGACACCCGTCAAGGCCATTCTTGAGGTCGGTGACGCAAGGATTCATGTGTCAGGGAGAGTGGGGTGTCGATCCCCCGAGACCTGTCTTCGTGGATCAAGACCGCGTGGAGGATGCGGTCCGTCGATGTCCGGTCCCGGAAGGTTCCCGCGGGCCGGGTTCGTCTGCGGACCTCTCGGAACCGTCGTTCGATGGCATTGGTGGTCCTGACCTGCCTTCGCCCGGCAAGGATCCTGTAGCGGAAGCAGGCGAGCAGATCGTCGAGAGCGTTGCGCAGGTTCCCGGTCGTTGCAGCCTGCCGTGGTATCGGGGGGCTCCTGTCCGTGGCTGCTGCTTCACCACAGGGAGTATCCCGACCGACACGTGAATCCTTGCGTCACCATCGCCGTTCTGGCCTTGACGGGTGTGTCCGTCCGTGTCAGGCTTTGGCACATCTCATACCGGGGCCTCATACCGGGGCCTCATACCGGGGCCTCATACCGGGGCCTCATACCGGGGCCTCATACCGGGGCCTCATACCGGGGCCTCATACCGGGGCCTCATACCGGGGCCTCATACCGGGGCCTCATACCGGGGCCTCATACCGGGGCCTCATACCGGGGCCTCATACCGGGGCCTCATACCGGGGCCTCATACCGGGGCCTCATACCGGGGCCTCATACCGGGGCCTCATACCGGGGCCTCATGAAGTACAGGAGGCCCTGCCCATGTCCCTTCACACCACCCGCACGTTCCCGGTCTGCGCCGCGATGCTGGCCGCGGCGGTGGTCGCCCTCACGCTGACAGCAACGGTTGCGCACGCGCAGAACTGCACCCGGGGGACTTGCGTCGCGACGCTTCAATCCGTATCGCCAGTCGTCGATGGCTGTGGCGATCACGCCAGGCCGGGCCGCATGAAGTTCACCTTGGCAAGCTCGCGATCCGTCACCTACAACGAAGGAAAAACGGGTACGTACGCTACGCTTTTCCCTCCAAGAACTGTGAATAATGTGCCGGTTGATCCAAGTGAAGAAACCCGCAGTCGAAGTAACTTCCCGACCACTGTTTTTGCTGAGATTGGGACAGAGCAACGGCGGGCTGGCGTATTCCAAGACTGGGAGTGGCGAAATGAGAATAGCAACAGTGGTATGTGGCAGCGAGTACCCCCCAACAGAATGCCCATGTCCGCCCCGAGTGTTGGGGAGAACATCTACGAGGTGCGTCCCGTCGCCGGCGCCCACATCTGGAGCAACGCGGGCGAGATGGTGGTGGTGACCTTAACATTGACCTCCGTCGCCAACGCGACCGTCCAAGGCAGCACCTACTTCCTGTTCATGGGCGGCAAGGGCTGCGCGCGGGTCGGTCCGGGGGGCGAGCGTCTCGGGGGTAACCAGTGACCGGACGCAAGCCTGCCGCAGCATCCCTGGCGGCCGCGGACGGGCCAGCGGTCGAATGATCCACGACACGCGCCCGGCTTTGGCCGGGCGTTCTCGATTGCGATAGCGCCCGATGGCTGGGGGCCATCTGCATCAGTTCAGGCCCCTTTGCCCCATTGCGCCGAATTTCTCTCGGCGTTTCTCGCGCAGAATCGGACCGTCGATCTTGAGGTTGTTGTTCAGCGCTTTCTTGATGGCGCGGTTCATGTTGGCGATGGCCTCGTCCTTGTCCCGGTGCGCACCGCCGACCGGCTCCGGAACGATCTCGTCAATGACATCCAGGTCCAGCAGATCCTGGGCGGTCAGTTTCATAGCTTCTGCCGCTTCCTGGGCCATGCCTCCGTCGCGCCACAGGATAGACGCACAGCCCTCGGGTGAAATCACCGAATAGACGGCGTGTTCGAGCATCAGAACGGTATTGGCCGCCGCCAGCGCGATCGCGCCGCCGGAGCCTCCCTCACCGATGATGATGCTGATCAGTGGGGTTTCCAGGTCGAGACAGGTTTCAATGGACCGGGCAATGGCTTCCGCCTGACCGCGCTCTTCCGCACCCATGCCGGGAAAGGCGCCGGGGGTGTCGACCAACGTGATGATCGGCAGATGGAAGCGCTCCGCCAGCCGCATCAGGCGCATGGCCTTGCGATAGCCTTCCGGACGGGCCATGCCAAAATTGTGCTTTAGCCGCGAGTCGGTGTCGTGCCCTTTCTCGTTCCCGATCACTACGACCGAACGGCCGTCGAACCGGGCCAGTCCGCCGACGATGGCCAAGTCCTCGCCAAAGGCTCGGTCGCCAGCCAGAGGCACATAATCGTCAAACAGGTTTTCAATGTATTCCAGCGCGTGGGGCCGTTCCTGGTGCCGGGCGACCAGCACTTTCTGCCAGGGCGTCAGCTTTGCATAGGTGGTACGCAGCATGCGCTCCACCTTCTCCTGCAACCTTGTCACCTCATCGGCAATGTTGAGACTTCCGCCGTCGGAAAGATGGCGCAATTCCTTGATCTTGCCTTCGAGTTCAGCAATCGGCTTTTCGAATTCCAGGAACGTCGGCATGGCCTACGAAATACCCGATCAGACGGATTTTTCAACAACTTGATGGGTCATTGATCGGTCTGGCAAGGCAATATCTTGCATTTCTTCATGTCTGATCCGGCAGTTTTCACCATGCGAGTCGAGAGAGGCCGGCAGGGTCGGCATGTGATCTGGTGTCGTGATCACGGCGGCGCATGATCCTGTTGCAACCAGCCCGCGGGCGTCCGCCGCAGATTTCGAAAGAAATGCCAGACAGCACCGGGCGACAAGAACACCATGCCGATTTTTCGAATTCGCTCGCCTTGCGACTGGACTTGTTCGACCGTGTGTCCGTTATGCCTTGCCGTGGCAGTGCTTGTATTTTTTCCCGGAGCCGCAAGGACAAGGCGCGTTCCGGGAAACCTTGCCCCACGTAGTCGGGTCGTTCGGATCGATGGTGGCGGCCGCTTTGCGCGACTGGACCGGTGCCATTACACCGCCGTTGCCGTTGACGTACTCGGGAACGAATTCCGGCACATCTCCCTGGTCTGGCTCGCGCATGCCGGCCATCCGAGCCATGTCTTCAAGAGAGCCCATCGGCTGAAGGCCAAACGGTGCCGGTTCTGCGTCTTCCAGACCCGGACCCATGGTTTCCCAGTTCTGGTTGTCGCTCCGAGGCAACAGGCTGTCAGGGGCTGCGTCCAGTTCGATTTCCAGATGCGCCAGCGCGCCGACAGTGGTCTCCTTGAGACCGGCCAGCATCAACTGAAACATCTCGAAGGCTTCTCGCTTGTACTCGATCAGCGGATCCTTCTGGCCATAGGCGCGGAGATTCACAGCCTGGCGCAGATGGTCGAGCTGCAGCAGATGTTCCTTCCATTTTTGATCCAGGATCTGCAGCAGAATGCTCTTCTCGGCGATGCGCATCAGTTCCGGCGTGTATTGCGCCGTCTTTTCCGCCATCCGCTTGTCGACCGTGTCCAGAACGCGCTCATAGATTTCCTGATCGGCGATGCCTTCCTCGGCCGCCCATTCCTTGATCGGCAGGTTCAGACCGAAGACCGACATGATCCGGGTGTGCAAGCCATCAATGTCCCACTGTTCGGCATAAGCGCCCTCGGGAATGCACTCTTCTACGATCGCCTCGATGGTCTCCTCGCGATATTCCTTGATCCGCTCCGAGACGTCGTCGGTCTTCATAAGGTCGATGCGCTGGGTGTATATTACCTTGCGCTGGTCGTTCATCACGTCGTCGAACTTGAGCAGGTTCTTCCGGATCTCGTAGTTTCGTTCCTCGACCTTTTTTTGCGCCCGTTCGATAGCCTTGTTGATCCAGCCGTGCACTACCGCCTCGCCATCCTTCAGCCCCAGGCGCTGCAGCCAGCCTTCCATTCGCTCGGAGCCGAAGATGCGCATTAGATCGTCCTGCAGCGACAGGAAGAAGCGCGAATTCCCGGGATCTCCCTGACGACCCGAGCGACCACGCAGCTGGTTGTCGATCCGGCGGCTTTCGTGTCGTTCAGTCGCGATGACAAACAAGCCGCCGGCCTCCAGCGCCTTCTTCTTCTTGGCTTCGACGTCCGCTTTTATCTCCGCCTCTCTCCTGTCCCGCTCGGGACCGGCCGCCAAGTCGCCAAGCTCATGCTCGATTCGCATATCGGCGTTGCCGCCGAGCCTGATATCGGTACCGCGTCCGGCCATGTTGGTCGCGATGGTCACCGCGCCCGGTTCGCCGCCCTGGGCAATGATGTAGGCTTCCCGTTCATGGTGTCGGGCGTTCAGAACCTGATGCGATACCTTTTTCTGCTTCAGTTTCTCGGCCAGTAATTCGGACTTTTCAATGCTGACTGTCCCCACCAGGGTCGGCTGTCCGCGTTTTGAGCAGTCCTCGATCAGATCGATGACGGCACGATCGCGTTCGTCGCCGGTCCGATAGACTTCATCGTCCTCGTCCAGTCGGGCGACCGGCATGTTGGTTGGTACATCAACCACTTCCAACTTGTAGATGTCCAGAAACTCGGCTGCTTCAGTCATGGCCGTACCTGTCATGCCGGCCAGTTTCGGATACATGCGGAAGTAGTTCTGGAAGGTGATCGATGCGAGAGTCTGATTCTCCATCTGGATCTCGACACCTTCCTTGGCCTCGAGCGCCTGATGCAGCCCTTCCGAATAACGGCGGCCTTCCATCATTCGACCAGTGAACTCGTCGATGATGATGACCTGGTTGTTCTTGACTATATAGTCAGTATCGCGCCGGAACAGCGTATGGGCACGCAGCGCTTGGTTGGCGTGGTGCACGACGCTGATGTTCTGCATGTCATACAGACCATGATCGCCCAGCAGGCCATCGTCCCGCAGCATCCCTTCCAGTTTCTCCGTGCCATCGTCGGTCAGCGCGACTGTCTTCTGCTTTTCGTCGATCTCGTAGTCTTTCTCCGACAGCTTCGGAATGACCTTGTCGACCGCGAGATACAGTTCCGAGGAATCCTCGGTCGGGCCGGAAATGATCAGCGGTGTCCGCGCTTCGTCAACCAGTATCGAGTCCACCTCATCGACGATGGCGAAGCTGAACGGCCGCTGAACCATCTCCTCAAGGTCAAACTTCATGTTGTCCCGGAGATAGTCGAACCCGTATTCGTTGTTTGTCCCGTAGGTGACGTCGCAAGCATAGGCTTCACGCCTTTCGACATCCTCCTGGTCGTTGGTGATGCAGCCTACGGTCAGTCCCAGGAACTTGTAGACCTGCCCCATCCATTCGGCATCGCGCCTCGCCAGGTAGTCGTTGACTGTCACCACATGGACGCCCCTGCCTGACAGCGCGTTCAGATATACGGGCAACGTGGCCACCAGCGTCTTGCCCTCTCCCGTCTTCATCTCGGCAATCATGCCCCGATGCAGGATCGTGCCGCCGATCAGCTGGACATCGTAGTGGCGCTCGCACAGCGTCCGTTGCGCTGCCTCACGCACCGTGGCAAAGGCATCTGGCAGCAAGTCGTCCAGCGATTCGCCTTCCTGGTGGCGCTTTTTCAGCCAATCGGTCCGGGCGGCCAGTTTTTCGTCTGACAGCGCCCCCATTTCCGACTCGAGGGCATTGATCTTGTCGATCAGTGGCTGGACGCGGTTGACGTAGCGCTCGTTGGCGGAGCCAAAGAATTTCTTGGCGAAGTTGCCGAGCATGTAGGGATTTCCTGAGACAGCAGATTTGCCGCGCCCTGACCCCGAATCTTGAGAGGCGGGAACGGAATGAATCGGGTGTTTGACACATAGGCGGGGCACTGGAACCTGTCAACGAACCGTGCCCGTCGACCAGTTGCCACGCTCCCCGGTTTTGTTGCCGGACATTCATGGCTGCGGACAGGACGATCACAAGAGTGTCGGTTCCGTCTCGACATCGTTGCGCTCCTTCAGACCCAGGCGGTTGCGATGGACGCAACGCTTGCCGGAAGCGGGCCCCGAATACTGGCCGGACACGGCGCTTGCCGGTTCGCTCGATATTGCAGAGGAGACAGCTGCGCCCGACAACAATGCGTTTTAATGTGGCGGACTGACGGCGGCTGTCGTATCTCCATGGGATCCATCTTGAAATGCGACCGTTGCCCAAGCAACAGCGAGGCCTCTTCATGACCCATCCGGAATCCTGGTTTGCTGCCGACTATGCCGATGCCCGCACGAAATTCCTTGGTTCGGCAACCGCTGCCGATGCCACCGTGACATCCTACCGCCATCCCCATGCGCAACAACCGAATGGTGACGACCTGTTCGTCGACGTGGCGCGATTGGGGCCATTGCCGAGAGAAGCCGACCTCGTCGTCCTGGCTTCATCCGGCACACACGGTGTTGAAGGTTTCTGCGGATCCGGTTGTCAGGTAGGCATGCTGGAGACTGACGTGGCCGCCCGGCTGCCTGCCGGCTGTGCTCTGGTCCTGGTCCACGCAATAAATCCGTACGGGTTTGCCTGGCTGCGTCGGGTCAACGAGGATAATATCGATCTCAATCGCAACAACATCGACCACGAACTGGGTCATCCAGCCAATCCGCAATATGACGAGGTGCATTCCTGGCTGGCGATCGCCCAATGGGAAGGGCTGGAGAAGCAGAAAGCTGACAATGCCATCACGTCCTTTATCGCCGGGCGCGGCCTGTTCGCGTTCCAGACGGCGGTGACCGGCGGCCAGTACGATCATCCGGACGGCCTGTTTTATGGCGGTCGGGCCCTGTCGTGGTCGGCGCAAACATGGCGCGCGATCATCAACGAACATTGCCGGGGCGCGAAGAAGGTTGCGTACCTCGACTTTCATACCGGTCTGGGCGACCATGGAGCCTGCGAAATCATCAGCATCGAAGGCATCAACAGGGGCAGCGACGACCGTGCGCGACGCTGGTATGGAAACGACGTCAAGTCTCCGGAAAGGAACGAAAGCCTCTCGGCCATGGTGACCGGGTCGATGGAGAACGGTTTCCGAGACATTGCAGCCAATACCGAGGTGACTGCGGTGGCGCTGGAGTACGGAACCAAACCGGTTCTGGATGTGCTCGACGCCCTGCGCGCCGACAATTGGCTGCATCTGCATGGCGATATCGACTCCGATCTGGGCAAGGCCATCAAGAAACAGATTCGGGATGCCTTTTATGGTGATACGCCTGAATGGAAGCAGATGATCTGGGATACCGCGGACAAGGTTCTGGATCAGGCCGCCGCCGGCCTGTCGGTGTAAGGGCCCATGACGACCCAAGCCGAAATCGTTCTGCCCGGACGACCGTTTGACGACACGTTGTCGTTCTTCCGCGAGAAGATGGGTTTCCGTCTGGATGCCATTTATCCGGCGGACAATCCGGCTGTGGCGACCCTGTCCGCCTACGGCGTGCGGATCAGGCTGGATCGCACCGTCGCCGGACCGTCGCCGGACATTTTCATCCAGACCGAATCGCCCAGTGCGCTTTTCGGCGGCATGGCGGAACGGATCGCGCCAAACGGAACGAAGATTCGATTCGAACCCGGTAATCCGCCGCTTGCGCTGCCGCGCTTGCAGCAGGCTGTCACTGTCCGGCAGATGGACGACGAGGCTTCATGGAGCACTGGCCGGGCCGGGATGTTGTACCGTGATCTGATTCCCGGACGCGAAGGCGGGCGCTTCATTGCCTCCCATATCCGGATTCCCGATGGCGGGCCGGTGCCGGACAACGTGCATTTCCACAAGATTCGTTTTCAGATGATCTATGTTTACAAGGGCTGGGTCCGGTTGGTGTATGAAGATCAGGGTGAACCCTTCGTGATGGAAGCCGGCGGCTGTGTTCTGCAGCCACCGCAGATCCGGCACCGGGTACTGGAAAGCTCCGACGGACTGGAAGTGATCGAGATCGGCAGTCCGGCCGATCACATGACCTTGCTGGATCACGATCTTGACCTGCCGACCGGCAAGACCGATCCGGGGCGGGATTTCAGCGGTCAGCGCTACGCTCTGCACACCGCGGCGAGGGCGACCTGGTCCGAGGGGCCGCTTGACGGCTTCAAGTCGCGGGAGGTCGGCATTGCCGACGCTACCGACGGCCTTGCCCGCGTCGCAGTCCTGCGCCAGCAGACGGATGCACTCAATGTGGCCGACCGGCACGGCGGCGAGTTCCTGTTCCAGTTCGTCTTGGAAGGTGGCGTCACGCTGGCGCTGGAAGATCGGCAGTACGCCCTTCGAGCAGGCGACAGCTTTACGCTGCCGGCTGATGTTGATTACTCTCTTTCTGATGCGTCAGGGCCATTGGAGTTGTTACGGGTTCAGTTGCCGGGCTGACAATTGACCGTAAATTCCGGAACCAACATCTGATCACCATGGTCCGTCCTGAGTGGCAGCCCAAGGCAAGGTGCCGCCATTTTGCCATGCGGCAGCCTCCGGAAAGGTAAATCCAAGGGCATCCGGGACGAGTCGCCTGCTGTGCTCGCAGGTACCTGAAACTGCCAATCTTGCGAGTCGAACCTACTGACAGACGATCGTGCCGCATGAAGCAGCTTGCTGTTCGACGTCGAGTTCCTGCGCTGGGAGCTTCCCCGCTTGTGAGGGCATTGCCGGGCGAAGACCAAGGATACGGTCGAGTGTCCTGGACCCGATCCGCTCCCTTCTCTCGGCACCGCGAGTTCCGGGAAGCCAACCGAATATTTGGCATTCAAATCGCAACCGATTGATGTCACATCGGTGCTTCCGGTGGCTATCCCATGTCCCTTTCCGGGGCGGATATCCGATCTTTGGAGAAAACACAATATCATTGATTGCAGTGTGTTATCGTCCTGCCGAGCGTAAACGGTTCGAATTGCACCCAAATTATCCATCAGGCAGAAAATTACTGCTTTGTTTGTGGTATTCCTCCCAGACTCGGCTGCGCCGCAATCGGCACGGAGACAAGGATCGAGTCCAGATGCAAACAACGCTTGCCCCCGGTGACTGGGTTCGGCATCCCGAAGAACCGGACTGGGGCCTTGGCCAGGTCCAGACGGTGGACGGTTTTCGGGTCACGGTGAACTTCGAACATGCCGGCAAACGGCTTATCAACGTTTCCGCGGTGCCCCTTGTGGAAGCCGTGCCGGATTAATTCCGCACCATCATTTTTTCTGCGGCGGCGAGGTCTTCGGGTCGGTTGGCGTTGAAAAACGGGTCCGGTGGACCCTTGGGAAATTCGGCGACAGCGAGGCGGTAGCGCGCCGTCCACCGATCAACCTTGCGAATATCTTCTTTCTCCATGGCCATCTGAAGATCGCAACGCAGGCGGGTAGGCCAAAGACCGATCACCGGATGATGGCGACGACCCGACGCCGCACATGCCATGTCTGCTCCCGTGTCGCGGACCGCAGCATGCAGTGCGTCGGCAAGCGTAAGGGGCAGGAATGGCGCATCAGTCGCAACCGTCAGGATCCACGCAACATCCGGCGCTTGTCGGGCTGCCCACGTCATCCCGGCCAAAATGCCGGCGAGTGGCCCGAGATGGCCGCGCAGCGTGTCTGGCGCCACGGGCAAATCGAACGGTGCGAAGCGTGCCGGATCGCCGTTTGCATTCAGGACCAGACGGTCAACCTGACCTTCCAGGCGCTCGATGACATGGGCAAGAAGCGGTTTTCCAGCCAATTGCTGCATGCACTTGTCGCCACCACCCATCCGACGCGCCTGTCCGCCGGCAAGAAGGATTCCGACGGTTCGGGGATGTTTGTCGGAAGTCATGTCAACCGGACCTTGAGGCGCCTCTCGCTTGATCTAGGGCCTGTTAACACTATCGAAGTGCCTCGACGATGAGCGCGAAGACGATGAAGCCGAGGAACATGACGTCCAGCTTCTCGAAGCGGGAGAAGATGCGCCGGAAGCCCTTGAGGCGCCGGAACAGGCGCTCGACCTCGTTGCGCCGCTTGTCCATCTGCCGGTTGTACTCCCGGGGATCGATGCGGCTGCTCCTGGGCGGCACCACGGGGTCGACGCCAGGGTCGCGGGCCACCTGGCGGGTGGCGTTGTCCTCATGTGCCTTGTCCATGACGCGCGCCGTGGCGTCGACGGGCCGCTCCAGCCGGCTCATGAGCTTGCGGCCCTGCGGGGCGTCGTGCGCGTTGCCGGGAGAGAGGGTGAAGGCGACCGCCGTTCGGGCATCCGCGGCAACCATGTGAATCTTGGTGTTCCATCCGCCGCGGGACCTGCCGATGGACTGCGGGCCGTTTCTTTTCGAGCCCCCGTGCCGTCCGGGTGCACCTTGACGCTGGTGCTGCTCGAACACCCGGTCGAGCACGCCACTCCTGGCCCGGCGGCTCATTCGCGTACAGATCGTGTGCCAGTTGCCAGACCGCTTCGGCAGGCCGCGCCACTTGCAGCCCTGCTCGGCCACGTGGAGGATCGCGTCGAGCACCTGCAGGTTCGGCACGCTGACCTTCCCGCGCTGCCTGGGAAGCAGCGGGGCAATCCGCTTGAACTGCGCCTCGGTGATTTCCATGCTTCTGACAACCCGCCACTTCTGTGGCTGAAGACGGCGTGAAGGAGGATAGCATGAAATCCCTGTTTGGTGTTAACAGACCCTAGTCTGCGGCCAGCCCGACGCCATGCCTCCTCTGAAACAGAAATTGTCCAACCGGATGGCACCCGCAGTTCAGGAGTCGCCATGCTCGACTGGAACGACACCAATCTGGAAGGCGGCAGACGAAGTGATGTTCCGGCAACACGACCCGCAATATGCTTGATGCATCTCCTCATTGTCGCCCCGGCTTTGCGATGGTTTTCCTGTGTGCCATAGTGCGGTAAGATCAGGCTACAAGACCCTGGCTGGCCAGCGATTGACAGAACACCCTCATGGTCCATACGAGAGACGATTTCGTGGCACGGGACAGCGCTGATCCATTGGCGCGAATGCGCGAACACTTCGACGTGCCTGACGACATGATTTACCTGGACGGCAATTCGCTGGGGGCCTTGCCCCATGCTACCAAGGACCGGCTGCGTCAGACCATTGAGGATCAATGGGGCCTGGACCTGATCAAGAGCTGGAACAAGCACGACTGGTATACCATGCCGTTGCGTTGTGGCCAGAAACTGTCGAAATTCGTCGGTGCCAAGCCCACGGAAGTCGTGTGCGCGGATTCGACTTCGGTCAATCTGTTCAAGCTTTTGGCGACTGCACTTGCCGCGCGATCGGACCGCAAGATCATCGTCTCGGAGCGGGGCAATTTCCCGACCGACCTGTACATCGCCGAGGGACTGACCGGGATGCTGGACTGCGGGCACAAATTGCGACTGATCGACAACGATGCAGAAATCGAAACTGCGATTCAAAACGATGTCGCCGTAGTGATGCTCACGCATGTCGATTATCGCTCCGGCCGGGTTCACGACATGAAAGCCATTACGAAAAAGGCTCATGATGCCGGAGCCCTGATCCTCTGGGACCTGGCACACAGTGCCGGCGCCCTGCCGGTTGAATTGAACGCAGCAGACGTCGATCTGGCCGTGGGCTGTGGATACAAATATTTGAACGGCGGCCCTGGCGCACCAGCATTCCTTTATGTCGCCGAACGTCTGCAGGAACACGTCAGATCGCCATTGTCGGGCTGGATGGGCCATGCGTCGCCGTTCGATTTCGACGCCTCCTATGCGCCGGCAAAAGGGATCGCGCGCAATCTTTGCGGGACGCCGCCGTTACTCAGCATGGCCGCTCTGGAGGCAAGTCTGGACGTGATGGCCGATGTAGACATGCTCCAGATTAGGAACAAGTCGCTGGAACTCGGCAACCTGTTCATCAATCTGGTGGAAAGTCGCTGCGCAGCACATGGCTTCCGGCTGATATCGCCGCGGGACGAGACACGGGGCAGCCAGGTGAGTTTCGCCCATCCGGACAGCTTTCCGATCATGCAGGCTCTGATTGACGGCCATGTAGTGGGCGATTTCCGGTCGCCGGATATTCTTCGCTTTGGCTTCACGCCTCTGTACACCCGATATGTCGATGTCTGGGATGCCGTTGACGTGTTGGCAGGGATCATGGACAGTGGCAGCTGGAATCAACCGCAATTCCACGAACGCGGCACGGTAACCTGAACAAGCTTGATGGCGACCTGTGCCATCGCGTTTCATGCAATGGTACTGGAGCGGGACAACAAACGGACAGTTTGATCGTCGAGAGCGACAGAATGCTTGCTTCTGCCAACCAGAAGCCGGCAATAAACCGTTGGAAGCCCTGCTTGACATTTTCTTTCTGCGCCGCTTGTATCCGACGAAAGACAGTGACCGAATCGTGGACCGGTCAACAATTTCAAAACTGCACTGGGAGAACCTCATGACTAACAGAATATTGGGTGCGGCAGCTATCGCTATCGCCATAACTGCCCCGATTGGCGCTCAGAGCGCGGAACTGCGTATCGGTTTCATCAACTCGTTGTCCGGCGGCGCTGCGATCATCGGCAATCATCAGTTGAACGGCTGGATGCTCGGCCTGGAAAGCGAGGGCTGGCGGAAGAACGGCGACATGCTGGGCGGCGTGCCGATGAAGCTCTTCACAGGCGACGACCAGCGCAAGGTAGACGTCGGCCTGCGCGCTGCAGACAAGATGCTGAAGTCCGACAAGGTCCACATAGTTGCCGGCATCATCTGGTCGAACATTCTGGCCGCGGTGCAGCGCCGGGTAATCAAGGCGAGGCGCATCATGATAAGCACGAATGCCGGTTGGTCCGGCATGGCGGGCAAAAGCTGCAGCCCGTACTTCATCTCGACGTCCTGGAACAATGACCAGACACCCGAAGCGATGGGTCAGTTGATCAACCAGGATGGCCTGAAGAACGTCTTCATCATGAGCGCCAACTACCAAGCCGGCAAGGATATGGCGAACGGCTTCAAGCGCTATTACAAGGGTAAGGTTGCCGGTCAGATCCTTTACAAGCTGGGGGCCCGTGACTTCCAGGCCGAGATTTCGAAGGTGCGGGCGGCCAAGCCTGACGCGCTGTTCATCTTCGCACCAGGCGGCATGGGCGTCGCTTTCGTGAAGCAATGGGCGGCCTCGGGCGCGGGCAACAACATCAAGCTCTACACGGTATTTACCGTGGATCATCTGACCCTGCCCCCGATTGGCGAAGCTGCTGTGGGTTCCTACCATACCAACTACTGGAAGCCGGATTCCGACCGGCCAGCAAACGTCAAGTTCGTCAAGGACTACATGGCGAAGTTCAAGTCGATGCCGTCGCATTTTGCGTCCCAGGCATACGACGCGCCGCGCTTGATTGCGGCCACGCTGAAGAAGATGGGCGACAAGTTTTCCGAGGGAAATCTGCTGGCCTTCGCCAAGGCGATGCGCACGACGCCCTACGATTCGGTTCGCGGCAGCTACAAGTACAACGTGAACGGTTTTCCGATCCAGAACTTCTACAAGCGTGAAGTGATCATGGGAGCAGATGGCAAGCCGACCATCGTGACACGCAGCACGGTCTTCACGAACCACGTCGACTCGCACTGGGAGAAGTGCCCGAAGAAGAACCGGTATCCGGCGCAAGTTTCTGTCAACTGAGATATTTCCGGTCATCGCAGTACCGCGGGGGGCTCTCCGATGCCGGATCCTCCCGCACCCTGCCGCGGGACCCCAATAATCCATTGGGCGATGCACCGCTCTTCGGATCGCAGCAGTCTCGCAGGATGACACTGGAAAGGTTGGCCGACTGATGGGGCAGCTTATTTTCGAAACAGTCCTCAACGGCTTGCAGTTCGGCATTTTCCTTTTTCTGGTTGCCGCTGGACTGACGCTCGTTCTCGGCATCATGAATTTCGTGAACCTCGCCCATGGGTCCATGTTCATGATGGGCGCCTATGTGGCGTCCTGGATATTTGGGCAATCCGGCAATTTCCTGCTGGCGACCGTGGTGGCGCTGCCAGTTATCCTGTTGCTTGGAATTGTAATCGAATATCTTGCATTCCGAACGATGTATGCGCGGGATCACCTGGATCAGGTGCTCGCCACCTTTGGCTGTATTCTATTCTTTAACCAGATGGTCCTGGTAGTGTTTGGCGCGGAAAGCCAGGAGTTCAAGCTGCCGGCTTCCATAAATTTCCCCTTTCCACTATTCGGTTTCACCTATCCGTTCTACCGGTTGATCGTGATCGTTGCCGGCATCCTGGTGGCTATAGGACTCTATCTGGCAATCACGCGCACGCGGGTCGGCATGCGTATTCGGGCAGGGTCCTCGAACCGGGCCATGATCGGCGCGCTGGGCGTCAACGTGACGGCCCTCTATACCATCGTGTTTGGCATCGGCGCCGCGCTGGCCGGGTTCGCTGGCATCATGATCGGGCCGATCGAGTCCGTCGAAAGCCAGATGGGCGAGGAAAAGCTGATTCTGGCCATTGTCGTGATCGTGATCGGTGGAATCGGTTCGATCAGAGGCGCTTTCATCGCCGCCATCTTCGTTGGCTTGGTGGAAATTTCCGGCAGAGTTTTCATGACCGATATCCTGGGGGCGATCCTGGAAGAGGAATTTGCCCACACCGCAGGACCGGCGCTGGCTTCCATGATGATCTATATTCTGATGGCCGCCATCCTCTTTTTCAAACCGGAGGGCCTGTTCCCGGCCCGAACCGGTTAGCGGAGAGGTCGAAGAACTGTGGCTGCCAGTGGTAACTCCAACCTGAATCCGCGCATTCGGCTGTCGGCAGGCGACCCGCGCTTCGTCCTGATGCTGACAGCGTTGGTCGTTCTCGCCGTCCTGCCCTTCATTGCCGTTGGCGCCGGCGACACCTTCATGGTGTCATTTGTTTCCAAAGTCATGATCTTTGCCATCGCTGCGGCGAGCCTTGATCTGATCCTGGGCTACGGTGGCATGGTGAGTTTTGGTCACGCGGCCTACATCGGCCTCGGCGCTTACGCCGTGGCGGTATCGACCAAGTATTTCGGCGATCTGTGCGCCGATGTCGATGAGGGTCAAGCCTGTGCCTACGGCTACCTGGCCAGCGGCTATTTCCAGTTCGCTGTCGCCATTGTCGGCTCCGCCTTGGTTGCCTTGGTCATCGGCGCGATCTCGCTGCGTACGACTGGTCTGTATTTCATCATGATCACACTGGCCTTTACCCAGATGCTGTTCTTTCTGGGCGTCAGCCTGGAGCCGTTTGGCGGCGACGACGGCATGACGATCGATTATCGCAGCGACTTCCTGTTCTTCAATCTGGCGGACAACCTGATCAATGACCCGGATGACGAATTGGACGGCGCGACGCTGTACTATTTCTCTCTGGGGGCGCTCCTGGTCACGCTGCTGCTGTTGCGGCGGATCGTGAATTCACGATTCGGCATGGTGATCCGTGGCAGCTTCTCGAACCCGGTCCGGATGGCCGCTCTGGGCTTTCCGGTCTACCGATATCGGTTGACGGCATTTGTCATCGCAGGCGCGATCTGCGGCGTCGCCGGGTCGCTGTTCGCCAATCACCAGGAATTCCTGACGCCGGAATACATGATGTGGATACGCTCGGGCGAGATCATGATCATGGTCATCATGGGCGGCATGGGGACAATCTTTGGCCCCGTCTTCGGCGCCTTCGTGTTCTACGGCCTGGAAGAATTCCTGCCCGCATTGGTCGACAAGGATTACTGGATGATCGTGTTCGGCCCGATGCTGGTGCTTCTGGTGCTCTTTGCCAAGCGCGGCCTGTTCGGTCTTGTCCCGGACGCATGGGCCGGGATGCCGAAATTCCTGCTGGGATTGGCTGCGGTACTGATAGCCTCTGCCATTTTCCTGTCCCTGATCACGTTCGCGTCTCCTCTGGTCGTCGTGTTGATCCTTATCGCGATAGCTTTTGTCCTCAAGCTCGCAGTCGACTACGGCGGGATGAAGAGCCCGCTGGTCACAGTGCGCGAGGCAGTGGATGCGATTGCCCAAAACCCCGGCTTTGGTGGACGTCGGTCGAATGGCTGACCCGCATCTGGAAGTCCGCGATCTGGTCAAGAGCTTTGGCGGCGTGCACGCCACGAAGAATGTCAACCTTCAGGTCGAGCGCGGCGAGGTGCATGCCATCATCGGTCCCAACGGCGCGGGCAAGACCACGCTGATTGCGCAACTGAGCGGGACGCTGAAGCCCGACAGCGGCGACATCATTTTCGACGGCCACAACATTACCGGCTTGCCGACCCACAAGATTTCCATGCTGGGTCTGGCGCGGTCGTTCCAGGTGACGAGCATCTTCCTGGATTTTACGGCGGAAGACAACGTTGCACTGGCGGTTCAGGCGCACACGGGCCACTCCTTCCGGTTCTGGAAGCCAGGCCAGACCGACCCGCAGTTGCGCGATCCCGCGCGCGCGGCCCTGGAAACGGTCGGCCTGGAGCGGCGGCGCGATACGCTGGCTGCCGACCTGTCCCATGGCGAACAACGTCAGTTGGAAATCGCGATGGCGATCGCCACGAGTCCGTCGATGCTGCTGTTGGACGAACCGATGGCAGGCATGGGCGTCGAGGAATCTGCCCGCATGGTGGAATTGCTGCGAACCTTCGCCAGGGACCATACGATCTTGCTGATCGAGCATGACATGGACGCGGTGTTTGCTCTGGCAGACCGCATTACAGTCCTGGTCTATGGCGAAACGATCGCGACAGGTGTGCCAGGAGACATTCGCAACAATGACGAAGTCCGAGCCGCCTATCTGGGCGAAGATTGAGGAGATCGACGATGCTCAGTCTTTCGGGCGTGGAAACATATTACGGCCAGAGCAAAGTCCTGTTTGGGATGGATCTCTCGGTCAAGGATGGCGAAGTCGTCACGCTGATGGGCCGCAACGGCATGGGCAAGACCACCACCATCCGGTCGATCATGGGCCTGACGCCGGCGCGCGCCGGCGCGATCATGTTTGACGGTGAAGATATCCGCGACTGGCCGCCATACCGCGTGGCGCGGATCGGCCTGGGTCTGGTACCCGAAGGCCGCCAGGTCTTCCCCAATCTGACGGTCGAGGAAAACCTGATCGCCACCCATGAACACCGACACGGCAGTACCGATCCCTGGACGCTGCAGAAGATATACGACCTGTTTCCGGGCGTTGCCGCACGACGCAGGAACATGGGCAACCAGCTGTCGGGCGGAGAGCAGCAGATGGTGGCGGTCAGCCGGGCACTGATGACCAACCCCAAGCTGCTAGTACTGGACGAAGCGACCGAGGGTCTGGCCCCGCTGATCAGGCAGGACATCTGGAATACGCTTGATACCCTGAAAGCCCACGGTGAATCGATTCTGGTTGTAGACAAGAACGTCGATGCCCTCACTCGTCTTGCGGACCGGCACTACATTATCGAAAAGGGCCAGGTGGTGTGGACCGGCAACAGCGACGCCCTGCGCGCCGACAAGGAATTGCAACATCGGTATCTGGGCATCTAGCCTGGCGCCGGGTTTTTGGACCGTGCACTCCGTTAAATCTCCCGGATGACCGCATCCCTGGCACTGCACACACACAAGAATCGTGACCGACGACTTGACGATCTGCATTGTCGGGCAGATGCGTGCCGGCAACGGAAAGCGACCAGCCAGAGGTCACCGATACAGTCTTGCCGGATTTTGCCGAACATTTTCGGGCAAGGGGTCGGTCAATGTTGTCGATCTTCCAACTGAGGCGAGGGCGCTCCGGCACACCTTGTCTGCCTGATTCCGGTTCATCTTCGACCATGGAGCGAATTTCCGGACACAATCCGTCCCGGGAAAGATCTGTTGCAGGATCGTCGGCAATAGCCCGCTCGCCATTTTTGTGATCGACGCATGCGGTCCGGATACAGCCTCAAGATCGGACTGAAGCGGTTATTCCGTATGGACCCGATCGTACACCAGCTTTGCTGCCGCCACATCCTGAACCGCGATCCCTACGGAATCGTAAACTACGGTTGCGCCGGCCGGCACCGGGGCTTTGTCCGCGAAAAGTTCGCCGACCTCGGCATGAATGGCACACGCCGAACCGCGGATATTGCCGGCCTGATTCCAGGCAGCGTCGCGGCTTTCGACCAGCACGGTGTGTCGCATGCAGGCATCGTCCAGCTCCCGGCCATCTGCTCCGTTCCAGCCGACGGAAGCAACCAGCGCACCATTCTTGACCCATTCGCCGCGCACGACCGGCTCGGTGGCCGATGTGGCGCAGATGATGATGTCGGAATCCCTCACTGCTGTTGCGCCATCAATCACGAACTTCGCACCCAGATATTCTGCGACCGGCTTGGCCCTGGCCTCGCTTCGGCCCCACAGGCGCAACTCGCCTATTTCCCGCACGGCACGGAGTGCGTTTGCATGGGCGCAAGCCTGCACTCCATTGCCCAGTATGGTCGCAACTGCAGGCTTCTGCGGCGTCAGCTTGCGTACGACTGCAGCCGTGCTTGCAGCAGTGCGCATCTCGGTAATCAGGCGTCCGTCCAGAGCGGCCAGCGGTGACCCGTCTATAACGTCAAACAGCAGGATCACGGCCTGGTGGGTAGGCAACTCGGTACCCGCGTTGTCGTGGAATACTGTTACGACCTTGACCCCCATCGCACCAATTTCTCCGCCGCCTACAGCTGGCATGGCAGCCATGATCGCGCTTTTGCCCGGCACGGGGATCATCTGGCGGACAGGCTGTTGCACTTCGCCGGCGGAAAAGGCGATCATGGCGATTTCCATGGCATCGATCAGGGAGATCCAGTCCAGCGCCCTTTCGACCTCTGGCTCGCTGACGTACGGAAGAGATGAACGGGGGTCGAGACTCATGATGTCCACGTTCCTTTGAGGCTTTCGTCATGTTCGATCGGTATCGATATGGAGGTTCAGATCCGTTCATGGGGGCTGGCCTGCAGCAATTATCGTCGCGGCGCTACCTGTCGCGCAAGGTTTCAGGTCCACGAACAACTGCACCCAGAGCGCCATCGCGTGGCTTGAGCCAAATACCGGAACGGCTGCGAGTCAAAGATCGGAAGCGCACACTGATCGGCACATGACTGGCATGGCCTGCGAACATTCCTGACTCCGGGAGTGTCAATTACCGGGATCGCGAACGTCAGCGCTGGATCAAACCGATGCCCGCCAGAGACCAGAAATTGACCTGTCTTCAAATGGCGGGCCCGCGACGCTCAGGAATGGCCGCGTGTTATCAGAAAGCTCTCGTCTTCAAACCACAGCCCGCCATGTCGCTTGAGCACATCGTGGGCGATTTTCAGATAATCACCATCGCGCAGGACATCGACGATCCGCTCGTCTTCAATCTGCGCGACGTACGTGGCGGCGTTCCAGGCTGCAAGCAGGGTCGACGTTCCGATGTTCTCTCCAACTTCGTCCGGAAGCGCATGCAGTTCATACCGGAACAGGGAATCTGCGTCCGACAGGGCGTCATAGTTCAGATCGCCGTTACTGTCGCTGAGGGTTTCCTTCATCGACTTGATCAGATCACCGCGCGGTGTGGCGAACGGAAATTCCTCTTTCCAGAGGGCGTTGATCAATTCCATGCCCGGGTCCTTGCCGGTCGACTGGATCACGATCATGCGGCCGCCAGGAGAAAGTGATTTGGCAAGCGGTCCCAGTACATTTCGCACCTTGATGTCGGCCGGAAGCCGCGCGCGATAAGGCTGCGATGCAATGATCAGGTCATGGCCTGCCGTTGTCCCTCCTTCTGGCGGAATGATATCGGCCAGGCCAAAGGCATGATCCTTCCGGTAGAGAACCAGAATCGATGGTTGAACATAAAGCGGGTTTCCCGTCTTCTTGCTGGTCTTTGTCTGCCAGCCTTCCGTCAGGATCGGATTCAGTTTTCGCACCTGTTCGTCGAACTCGTGGGCAGTTGTCCCATCCAGGGCAATCTCCCAGCGTTTCATCGGCAGCTTGAACCGAGGGTTCTTGACCTTCAGCCGGGTCGATTCGGCGTAATTGAGATTGGTCAGGACGACGACGAGCTGCGGGTGCTCCTGAAAGCGGTCCGGAAGCTTCTCCAGCGTCAGCCGAACGTCCTCCATGCTGATTTCCTTGCCGACGACGCAAAACGGCACCGCCGGGAAATGGCGGTGGACGTTGCGCAGGACACGGGTCAGGACCGTCCCGTCGCCGACACCCGCGTCATACAGGTTCAACGCCGGGGGAGTCGGTTTCAGAAATGGAATCTCCCGGCCCACACGCTGGGCCACTTCCCATTTCTCCGAACAGGTGGTGACGAACATCAGGTACTTTTCGCGGTTGTCGAAGAAACGGAAGGCTTCCCTTTTGCCGGCCGTCTCGAATGATGCTGCCCCATCGCTCTCCGCCCGCATTGATCGCCTCCTCCGCGCCATGTCCACCTCACCGCCATTCGCCGCTCCCGGCGCGATTGCCGCAACGGGGCAAGCTATTGTATGCGCGATATCGACGGGCAGCGGCAAGTCCACGACGGCGAAAACGGAGACAGCGGATGACAGGCATGCTGAAATCAGGAAGCAGGCTGGAAAAGGTATTGGAGGCGGATTTCTTTGCCGTAACCTGTGAGACATCACCCACTGCCACGACAGACCTTGTCCCGATGCTGAGCCGGGTTGCGCCTCTGCGGAATGTTGCCGACGCCGTCAACGTGACGGACGGCGCAACGGCCAAACCCCATGTCTCCGGCCTTGTCCTTGCCGCCGAGATGATGCGTGGGGGCATTGAACCCATCCTGCAGATCACCGTCCGGGACCGAAACCGTATCGCCTTGCAGTGCGACCTTCTTGGCGCTGGCGCGACAGGCGTACCCAATATTCTTTGCCTGACAGGCGACGACCCGAAGAAAGGGGAAGAGCCGGAGGCTGTCCCTGTCTTCGACCTCGATTCTGCCGGACTGATGCGGCTGGCCAGGCGAATGCGCGACGATGCCAGACTCAATTCCGGCCGTGAAATCAAGACGCCTCCCAGGTTCCTGATCGGCTGCGCCGATGCGCCGATGATTCCACCAGGTGATTGGGCCCCTCATGCCCTGCGCGCCAAGATCGCCGCCGGCGCAGATTTTGCCCAAACTCAGTACTGCTTCGATATGAAAATGGCGAAGACCTATTTCGATCGCCTGACCGACTTCGGGATCACCGAGCAACTGCCGTTCCTGGTCGGCATCGGACCGCTGGCCTCTCGCAAACAAGCGATGTGGATGAACAGGAACCTTTGGGGCGTAACCATCCCGGAGCCCATCCTGAAGCGCGTGGGTGACGCGTCGGACGAGAGGGAGGAAGGCAAGAAGATCTGCGCCGAGTTGATCCAGCAACTGCAGGAAATCCCTGGCGTGCGTGGTGTTCACCTGATGGGTCCCCGCCAGGAAGCGGCGATGGCTGAGGTGATCGAGATCAGCGGAATCCTGGCCGGTCGGCCGAAGCTTCAACCCTAACCGGCAGTTGCGGGCCGGCGACACGGCATCCCGCGGCCATTGAATCTCGTCACGAATCCATTGACAGGATCATCAGTTCGCAAGTCAACTTGTCTGCAATGTTGCATGTCGCCCCCGACACCAATTCGGAGCCGCGGCTCTGGCGCATGCGTTCCGACACTTTGTCGCCAACAACCTGTCGTCACAGGAACCGGATTTCCAATTGCCCAAAGAGTGCAACGACATCTTTTGGCATGTCCGACAAAAACAAGGAATGCGCTGCGAGAAGGAGCTTGATCGGTGAAGTCCATGTTGAACCGCAATTCGAGCATCCGAAGGACGGGCGCCTGCTGTATCGGGACTTTGCCAGGCAAAAATGCGGCACGGTTCGGCGTCGGCGACGAAAGCGGATTTCTGGTGAACATGGGCACGGTCTTGTACGGATTTGTGTTCCGACCGGGTGCCAAATCGGTGTGCGGCCGCCATTTCTCGAGGAATGTAGCGTGATCGGCTTGTCGGACGAATACTGCCGCCGGCGCGTCAGGGGGAAGACAGGCTCGATGGCATGGGATAATCACTTCCAGCGGTTGTCGCCAGTCGGCCTCATGCGGCTCAAGGGATGTTTTTCCTGCCGGGAGATCCGGCGCAGTCTTGAGATTCGCGGCCTGTTGCGTCGCCCTTTGCGGCTCTTGAAGTCGAGGGCCGCAAGGGACAAGAGATGTGACATGGCAGTCGATTGCCGGAGTCTGCAACGCGGAACAAGGATGCCTGACTCGGATGGCGGCATCGCCGGTGACGACGTTTCCGCATCGCTGTACATGCTGAAGATTGTCCTGCCGATGGAACGGAAGCTGATCTGTTTGCTCCGGCAGGCCTCGGTCCGACATCCTTTCCCGACAGGAACTTGCCCGGCTCGCCCGGGCGGCACCTCTTGACGGATCTCGCGCATGGCCGAAGATGGTCACGGCATCCGTACACAGGACAATGCAGGTCGGCACAACCAGATCATCGTCATCGTGCAAAGGAACCTGCAATTCTGCACCGCCTTGGCAAATCGGGGCGCAGAATGACGTGTGGAATGCCCGCAGCGTCTGAGTACTGTCGAAAAGGATCGGGAAACGGGCCTGTCGAGCAGGGTCTGCCGCGAACGGGCGCCGAACGTCGAGATGGCAATTGACCCTGTCGCTGTCAGGGCTACACCTTATATGCAGGGCAATGATGTTGCGGGAAGCGTGATGATGGCCAAGGCGCGATCGACGATTGACAAGGCTGCCGCCAAGGAAGCCATCCTGGGCTACTGTCTGAAGAAGGGAGCGCTTGTCGCTGGCGTTGCCGATTTGGATGCCATAAACCGGGTGTGCCCGCCAGGCCACCAACCAGCCGACATAATGCCGCGTGTGAAATCGGTGATTGCCATCGGCGTCGGCGGCCAGACGCAAGGCGCCTGGACAGTTCCCGCCAAGGCGCTGGGCTACTTCGGCTCCACGGAGACTCGAGCTTACACCATCGCCTATGGCCTGGCCTTTTACATCGAAAACAAATTCGGCATCCGCTCCATTTACACACCGCCGGACATGGATCCGGAGGCTGGTCCCCGCGTTCCTCTGCAAAGCCTGAAGGTCCATGCAGAGTTGGCCGGCCTTGGCGCCCGGTCACTGGCCGGCGATATCCTGCTGCATCCGGAATTCGGTTACATGTATTTTGCCAGCGTGTTTACGGAACTGGAACTGGAGCCGGACGAACCCCTGGCTGACAACCCGTGCCCCGCGCCATCATGCGTGAACATGTATCGGTCGATCAAGCGCACGCCCTGCATGAAGTTTTGTCCGGTCCAGTGTCTGGATGGCGAAGTAGACGAGGAAACCGGCAAGCAGAAGGTGATGCGCTACGACATGGCAGCCTGTGCCGAGATGACCCAGCAGTATGAGACCGTGCCCTCGGCGATCATGGACGCCATTCGCCAGACCGACGAAGCCGATCGGGAAGACGCCTTGTTCGATCCCGACAACAAGATGCTGTGGTACAAGATGAGCGTGGGCAGTGGCGGCCTGCTCGCCCAGTGTTTTGAATGCATGCGCGTCTGCCCGGTTGCAACCAGGGCGCCCCAGGCCGATCCGATCCTGCGCTACGAAAGCCGCCTCAAGGAGAGGGAGACCCCGGAGTAATGGCGCGCGGACTGAACCGGCGTCAGATCGGCGTCACGGAGGAAATGTTCGAGACGTTCGGCGATATCATCTTTCGTTTGTCGCACAATCACCAGATTCGCGAAGGCGACCCCTATCGCCTGAAAGACTGGGAGGAGATCGAACGGCATCGCGAATTGATGGGCATGTCCGACGCGCAAATCGCAGACAAGGTCGGCCTGTCCCGAAATCAGGTAATGTATATTCGCACGCTGATGGAACGTCGGCGATTCCGCACTGGCCACTATGCCCGTTTGCTGGAACTGGGCGGCGGCAAGCGTTTTCGCGTCGAGCGGTTCACGCCGCATCTGGATCATTTTCGATACAGTGAGGATGCACTTGAACTGCGGGCCGCGATGAACTTTCCGTCAGATCTGGCGAGGAAATACATTGATGACGGTTGGTGGCGCAACGACACCCTGCCGCGCTGGCTTGCCAGGCACGCAGCCGAACTTCCGGACGCGCCGGCCATTCGCATGGGAGAGATGGAAATCACGTATGCCGCCCTGGAAAATCAGGTGGACAGGTTGGCGCGTTCTCTCTGGGATCTGGGCCTGAGGCCGGGCGACGTGATCTGCATCCAGTTGCCGAACCTGCCTGCTTACCTGATCGGTTATCTGGCGATTGCGAAGATCGGGGCGGTCATGTCGACCATCCACATGCCCTATCGCTCGGCCGAGATCGAAACCCTGATAAACCACAGTCGCGCCAAGGCAATGATCTGCCTTGCACGGGCCGGGGACTGGAACCCGGCCGAAACGGTTCTGGGCCTGAAGGCCAGACTGCCGACGCTGAAACATGTGATCGCGGTGGCCGGTCCCGAAGGCGCGACGTCGGAAGGTGCGGTGGACTGGCAGGAACTCGTGGATGCGGATGTCGATGCGGATGTCACCGTGGAACCGACGGCGGCGGATCCCTTGCTGCTGTTGTTCACGTCCGGCACCACGTCGGCGCCCAAGGCAGTGCCGCTGAACCCGCACAACGTGCTTACCAACGGTCGGGATGGCGCGGCGGAGCACGAGATCGACAAAGGCAGCGCCATCCTGAGTGCCGCGCCTTTCAGCCATCTGTTCGGCCTTTACGCCCTGCACTGCGCATTTGCAGTGGGCGCATGCAATGTAATATTGCCGGCCTTTACGCCGCCGGACCTGATGGCCGCCATCGAAAAGGACAGACCGACAGCCTTGTGGACCGCGCCGGCGCATTGGGCGGCCATACGCGGCACCGGGGCGATCGACCGATACGACCTGTCGTCCCTGAAAATGATGATCATGTCGGGCACGGCGTGCCCGGAGGATATGATCCGCTGGGTCGATGCCCGATTGCCGAACTGTGCCGTGACCCAGTTGTGGGGCATGACCGAAACACAAGGCGGCCTTTACACTCGGCCCTCGGACGGACTTGGTCGGTCAGCGGTGAGTGCTGGCCGACCAAGCCCGGGTACCGAGATCCGCATCGCCGATCCGGAAACCGGTCAGCCTGTCACCGCCGGCAATGAAGGCGAATTGCAGATACGGGGGCCACTTCTGTTCCCTGGCTACTTTCTGAACGATGCAGCGAACGGGGAAGCCTTCACCGAGGATCATTTCTTTCGGTCCGGCGATCTGGCGACCAGCGATACGGATGGCTTTGTTTCCATTACCGGGCGAATCAAGGACGTCATCGACCGGGGCGGGGTGAAGTTCAATCCGCGAGACATTGAAGATTTGCTGGACAGTCACCCGCAGGTTCTGCAATCGGCCATCGTCCCGATGCCCGACCCGGTGCTGGGCGAGCGCGCCTGCGCATTTGTCACTGTGGCTTCCGGCGCGGAAGCGCCGGCGCTGGAAGACCTTTGCTCTTGGCTGCTGAGCAAGAAGATCGCGAAGAACAAGCTGCCGGAACGCCTGGCTGTGGTCGACGAATTTCCGATGACCCCGACCCGGAAAATCATCAAGGGCCAGTTGAAAATCCCGTCAAACTGACCCCCGAAATCGCGGTCTCCGAAATCTATCTCGCCGCAATCGCCATCTCCAAGGACGGCGTTTCAAACAGTTCAAAGAAGCCTGGGACCTTGTCGACTGCGCCGCCGGCCTGAACCGATCCGTCCTTGACGCCCGCAGCAAAGGTTGCATCGGTCGTGACCGTCGAAACAAGGAAGGCCCGATCAAAGCACAGCGTGATGTCGGCGCCGTCCAGACCCGAAGGGTGGAACTGGCAAACGCCGCGACGAATTTCCAGCCCGCACCGCTCGTCACTGTCAGTCGTCTGAAAATCCACTGCAAGCAGGACGTCCATGGCCTCTTCCGCCTTGAGACGCACTGTGAAGTTCTCCAGCATCTGGGCCATGGTGAATGACTGAACAGTATCCGGGTGCCCGAACGGCAGGCCGCGCGGGGGCTTGAGTGCGTCTTCCAGTTCCAGGGCGGCGGTCAGCGCCCAGTTGCGCCAATTCGCGTTGGCCTGAGCATAGCCCCAGACACGCAGGGCTTGTGCGCGGAGTTGCCGGGCATCGTTGTCGTCAAGGTCGGCCTTGACGAGCCAGCCTGTCAGCTCAGCACTCCATTGAGCGTCTCCCCCCTCAAGGGCGGCAATGGCAGCAGTCATGACAGCGTCTCGCCCGCCCATCAGATCGATATAGCGACGGGCTCTGACGCGAACCGGCGCCGGATCCAGGGTCGCCGGATCGCCGTCGAACCACCCGATGTAGCCCGTGTAGATCGATGGAGCAGAGTGCTTGTAGCTGCCGTAGAATTCACCCAGCCAGTCATGCGCCGCCAGATGATCGGGCATGGTGACCTTCTCCATCAGTTCTGCTGGTGATGCCCCCCTGTTTATCCAGCGCACTGACTGGTCATGAAGGAACTGGATTGCATCGCGGTAGGGAATCAGAATATCCGAGACGGCTTCCGAACCCGACACGGGCTGGCCGTGATGGGGAATGAGCGCCTCCGGCGCAAGACGACGCAATTCGTCGATAGCCCGCACCCAGATCATCGGATTGCGAAAACCTGTTCCGCGGAGCGCATAGATGTTGGGAAACGTCTCGCCTTGGATAACGTCTGCTGAAAGCAGTATCCTGTCGTCCGGACACCAGACGACCACCTGATCGTCGGTCTCGCTGGGCAGGTGAATGAGTTGAAGGCGGATGCCCGCAATCGTCAATTCCTTCTTGTCGCGAAACGTATCCGTCGGCGGAAAAAAGCTGCGGCGGCCGGGTATGTTCGGCGGTCCCAGACCGGCGCCTACATTGCCGCTTTCATCCCTCGGCAACTGGAACCCGAAAGTATACATCGCTCGGCGTGCCAGCACTGGCGCCAGAATTCCGCTGTCCCTGGCGAGGTGATCGGTCAGATCTTCCAGGGCGTAGATCCTGACCGCTCCGGACTCGATCGCCGAATCATCGACGAAAGCCCGTACGCCGCTGATATGGTCCGGATGGACATGGGTATAGATGACGGCCTTGATCGGCTTGTCAGTGATCTCCCGGAACGCTGCCGAGACGGGTTCGGCGAACTCTACCGTCGGCAGCGTGTCGACCAGGATGCAACCGTCCGTTCCTTCGATCAGGGTACAGTTGGAGGGGCTGTAGGCGTAGGCGACATGATAGCGTCCGGCAACGGTCCGGATTTCCGGGACGAACTTTTTGCCCTGGGCTGCAAGATCAGGGTGAACACTGGAAGCTGACGATTTACTTGCCATTGCAGGGTGTCTTTCCGAGGATGGCAGCTCTTCGCTGCGGGATCTTTCTGACCCAGATAGCTGATCTGGAACAATACCCGAAGATGCCTTTCGTCGTCCCGCCAGGTGGCGCGATCTCATCTCTTCAACGAGTGGTAGCAGACCAGCCGCCTCTGCGGAATGCTGATGTCGGTATCTTGTTTCGACTGCCCGCCGGAAAGTGGCGCAAGCGCCATGACCGGCAGGTCTGCGAACTGCACGTTTCCGGCCGGCGATTTTCGGGATTTTCAGGTGCAGCCTGAACTCTCCGCATGCCGGTCGAGGACGGCGGTCGTGCAAGGCCATGTCTCCGTTTGCCGGCAGGCATGGAACTTTCGGTGCCGCCATCACCGGAAGCTGCCGCGCCATGAAGGGGGTCGTGATGGCCAATTCGGCACAATTGATCTGCCAGTAGCCTTCCTGACTTGGTTCTGTCAGATCAATTGTGCCACAATCGAAAGGGCGCGCGCATGCTGTGGCCTGTCAGGAGAATGAAATTTGGGGCTCAATCCGTTTGAAACCGTCCGAGAGGCGGTCGACCTGTCTCCCGAGGTGGCGGATACGGTTAAAACCACTACCTGTTACATGTGTGCATGTCGGTGCGGGATCAAAGTTCATCTGAAAAACGGCAAGGTCCGCTACATAGAAGGAAACGGGGATCACCCGGTAAACCGCGGCGTTCTTTGCGCCAAGGGTTCCGCAGGAATCATGAATCACTACAGCCCGGCGCGGCTTGTCAAACCGCTGCGCCGGAAAGGTCCCCGCGGCAGCGGCGAATTCGAAGAGATTGAATGGGGTGAAGCCCTGGACGAGGCGGTGGATGCGCTTGGCACCGTGCGGGCTACCGATCCCAGGAAACTGGCCTTCTTTACCGGTCGCGATCAGAGCCAGTCGCTGACTGGCTGGTGGGCGACACAATTCGGCACACCCAACTTTGCAGCCCATGGCGGTTTCTGTTCCGTCAACATGGCGGCGGCGGGCCTTTACACGTTGGGCGGCGCCTTTTGGGAGTTTGGTGAGCCGGATTGGGAACACACCAGGTATTTCATCATGTTCGGCGTTGCCGAGGATCATGATTCCAACCCGATCAAAATCGGCCTGGGCACCCTCAAGACGCGCGGCGACGCCAAGTTTGTTTCGGTGAACCCGGTTCAAACCGGCTACTCGGCGATCGCGGATGAATGGATAGGAATTCGACCGGGAACCGACGGCCTGTTCGTCCTTGCCCTCGTTCATGAACTTCTGAAAGCGGAGAAGTTCGATGCGGCCTTTTTGGCCCGGTACACCAATGCGCCCTGGCTGGTCATCCAGGATCCAGGCGCTGCAGATGATGGTCTGTTTGCCCGGGACGATGACGGTAGTCCGCTCGTGTTCGACACAATTTCCGGATCGGTCGTGGCAAGCTCGGGAGCGGGCCTCGAGCCGGCATTGGTCGGCGAACATGCCCTGATCGACGGCCGCAGGGCCGCGCCGGTCTTTCACCTGTTGGCGCACCGTTACCTGAAAGACGAATACGCGCCGGAAGCAGTGGCGGGCCGCTGCGGTCTTGACGTCGAACAGATCAGGCGGATAGCCGCCGAGCTGGCCGAGGTTGCCTTCGAGCAGGAAATCACTCTCGACATTTCATGGACGGATTGGAACGGCCGTGAGCACCAAACGATGACAGGGCGACCGGTCAGCTTCCACGGCATGCGTGGGATTTCGGCTCACTCCAACGGTTTTCACACCTGCCGGGCCATTCATTTGCTGCAGATCCTGCTGGGCTCAATCGATGTACCGGGCGGCTGGCGTTACAAGGCGCCATTTCCGAAACCCATTCCGCCAGGCCCCAGGCCGGAGACATCACTGCCGCAATCCGGCAAGCCTCTGGCCGGGCCACCGATCGGCAATCCCACCGGGCCGGAGGACCTGGTCCTGGACCCGGACGGCAGTCCCGGCCGGATCGACAAGGCCTATTCCTGGGAACACCCGATGTCCATCCATGGCCTGATGCACATGGTGATCCACAATGCCTGGGCAGAAGATCCGTATCCGATCGATGTCCTGCTGCTTTACATGGCGAACATGAGCTGGAATTCGTCGATGAACGTGCCTGATACGATCAGGTATCTGACAGCAACGGACGACAACGGTGCTTACGTGATTCCCAAGATCATCTATTCGGACGCCTATTATTCCGAGATGGTCCCTTACGCGGACCTGATCCTGCCCGACACGACTTATCTGGAACGATGGGATTGCATTTCGCTGCTGGACCGGCCGATCTCCAGCGCACACGGACCGGCCGATGCCATCCGGCAACCGGTCTGTCCGCCGGAACGCGATGTCCGACCCTTCCAGGATGTCCTGCTGGATCTGGGCGCGCGGCTGGGGTTGCCGGGGATGGTCAGGGAGGATGGGACACCCAAATTTCCGGGTGGTCATGCCGACTACATGACCAACCACCAACGCGCGCCCGGCATTGGTCCTCTGGCCGGCTGGCGCGGTAACGGGACAGAACATGGACGCGGTGATCCTAACCCGGATCAACTCCAAGCCTATGTCGATAATGGCTGTTTCTGGCAGCACAAGCTGACCGAGGAACAGCAATACTACAAGCCTTTCAACAAGGCTTATCTGATTTTTGCGCAAGAGATGGGTTTCATCCCGGCTGCTGAGCCGATGATCCTGCAGCTCTACTCCGAGCCACTGCAACTGTTTCGCCTTGCCGCCCGCGGGCATGGCCAACGGCAGCCGCCGGAGGAGCATCGGGCCCGCGTGGACACCTATTTCGATCCGCTGCCCATCTGGTACATGCCGTTCGAAGAGGCGGGCGTCGATACCAAGGACCTACCGCTTCATGCACTGACTCAACGTCCGATGCATATGTATCACTCGTGGGGGTCACAGAACGCCTGGCTGCGCCAGATCACAAACAGCAACCGGCTTTTCATTCACCCCGAAACCGCTGATGACCTCGGTATCGCCGACGATGAATGGGTCTGGATCGAAAGCCATTTGGATCGCGTCAAGGGCCAGGTGAAATTGATGGCGGGCGTCAACCGGCAGACCGTTTGGACCTGGAACGCCATTGGCAAGCGCCGCGGTGCGTGGGGCCTGGACAACGACGCGCCGGAGGCCGCGAAAGGCTTTCTGCTGAATCATGTCATCAGCGAGCTGTTACCGGTCCGGGAAGGCGGATATCGCTATTCCAATTCGGACCCGGTCACCGGCCAAGCTGCATGGTTCGACCTGCGGGTAAGGGTCTACAAATGTTCGCCGCAGGAAGCTGGGGCGACAGAGCCCATGTTCGAACCGGTGCAAGCGCGAGCGCCCTTCCGGCCGGCTGACGGCGTCGTGCGCTATGGTGAGGAATTCAGGACATCATGACCAGTCTGCCTGCAGCGCCGCCGTCGAAGAAGCTGGGTCTGGTTGTCGATCTTGATGTCTGTGTCGGCTGCCACGCCTGTGCCGTAAATTGCAAGGAATGGAACACCAGCGGCCATATGGCGCCGCTGACCGACCTGGATGCCTATGGCGCCGACCCGAACGGCGTCTGGTTCAACCGTATCCATACGTTCGAAGTGACCGACAAGGCGACCGGCGCAAGCCAGACGGTTCATTTTCCGCGTTCCTGCCTGCATTGCGATGATGCTCCGTGCGTTACCGTGTGTCCGACTGGGGCGTCCTACAAGCGGAGCGACGACGGCATCGTGCTGGTCAACGCCGATACATGCATCGGCTGCAAGCTATGTTCCTGGGCCTGCCCTTACGGCGCGCGTGAGTATGACGAAGACGAAGGCGTGATGAAGAAATGCACGCTGTGTGTCGACAAGATTTACAACGAGACATTGCCTGAAGAGTCTCGTGTCCCTGCCTGTGTTTCGACTTGCCCCACCGGTGCCCGGCACTTCGGCGACCTGGCCGATCCGGAATCTGATGTCTCGAAGCTGGTTGCGACGCGGCAGGGATTTGAACTGATGCCGGAACAGGGCACCAGGCCCGTAAACCGGTATTTGCCGCTGCGCCCGCGGCAGGATGACCGCGATGGTATCATGTCTGCGCCCCGCACCCTGGACCATGTCGACGACAGCGCCGACGGCGCGGGTCTGCTGGCCCGCTGGGTTGACAGGTTGCTGTCGGCTTGACGGAGACTTCCTGGTGCATCCGGCGAAATCCGTCATCTTCTTCACGACCGCGTCCGGCGCTGGGTACGGCCTGATACTCTGGCTTGGTACGCTGTCGGCCTTGGAGCTGTTGCCCGCCGATCAAGGTTTCGGGTTTGCGGTCTTCGCCGCCGCGCTCGCCTTGATCGTCGCCGGCCTGCTGTCCTCGACCCTTCATCTCGGCCATCCGGAAAGAGCCTGGCGCGCGCTCAGTCAGTGGCGCTCATCGTGGCTGAGCCGTGAGGGCATCGCCGCCATTTTGGCCTTTGTTCCGATCGGGTTGTTCGGTATCTGGTGGGTGTTCCTGGCGCAAAACATGGGCATCGCGCTCGTTTTCGGCATCATGGCGGCCATTGCCGCCATTGTCACCGTCTATTGCACGGCGATGATCTATGCCTCGCTGAAGACGATCCCGGCCTGGTCTAACGGCTGGACCATCTTGGGCTACCTGGTTCTTTGCGTCATGACTGGCGCATTGCTGTTGCACCTTGCCGTCTCGCTTTGGGGCTGGCAGGTGCAGCAGACTACTGGTGCCGTTGCGCTGACGACGACTGCAGTCAGCCTTCTCGTCAAGTTGCGCTATTGGTCGGCCATATCAAAGCCAGGGAAGGGCAGCAGCGTCGGTGCGGCGACCGGCCTGGGCCAAATGGGGACGGTTCGTCTGCTGGAATCACCGCATTCGTCGGACAATTATCTGATGAAGGAAATGGGGTTTCAGATTGCCCGCAAGCACGTACACAAGCTGCGCACGATTGCCATTGTCACCGGGTTCCTTGTCCCGAGCACCGCCCTGGCCATTGGTCTTACGGTTGGCGCCGCGCCGCTGATGGCAATCATTGCGGTCCTGGCTGCATGCCTTGGCGTCATCATCGAGCGCTGGTTGTTCTTCGCCGAAGCAAGGCATGTGGTCATGCTGTACTACGGCGCGGAAGCTGTCTGATGCAGATCATGGCATGAGTGGAGCCACGGCAGTCTGCAGTATCTCAAACTTAATCGGGCAGCCAATTTGATCTTCATGTCCTTCGGGGGCGCCGTACTCCGCGATACACCTGCTTGTGGCGGATGGTGGGCGCAGACATCTGCTGTCGGTGACCAAATCATCATGCGCCGCAGGAAAACCGGCGGGACGGCTTGTTGCCTGTCGCACACAACGTCTCAGTGCCTGAATCACACGTCCTTGCCATGATGATGTTGTTGTTAATCAGGCCCTTGTCCCTCGCGCGACCCTTCGCATGAGGAAGCGGCAGGCGGCGCGCTGCACCCAGGCCAGGGAATTTTCCAGGCTCCACTCGACGCCCCGGCCAGCCAGCGAAATCGCCCATCCAGGCGAAGGTCCACGCCAACCCCTATCCTGCGCGCGAACATCAGCCGTGAGGCGTTTCTCCTGACCGACGAAGCCAGTCCAGATGATCTCTGCGGAGATGATCGGGTCAGCCACAGCGAGGAAGAATACATCCGCAAAGAAGCGCCACGAGATCCACACGAACACGATTGAAGGCTTCTGCAGCATCTTCAAGCGTGGCATGAAGGACATGTATCAGCACTATGGCAAGCCGCACCTATATCGCTGCACGGCGGAGTTCGACTTCCGTTACAACCACCGTGAGGCGAATGAGATCAGCGATGCCGAAAAGGCGTCTGTGGCACTGTCTTCTATCGTCGGAAAAAGAATTCTTTACCGGAATTGGTTGGGCGAATAGAATCTGAATCGGAGGCGCGTAACGCGATGCAACCAAAGAAAATAACTGTCCAGGCGTCTGCAGATCACCCGGAAGTTCTCGATATTAGAGACGCCATGCAGCAAGTCGTGGACTACTTCGATCTTCTTACGGATCAGGAGCAATCTGATATTGTCTGGAATCTTGTGTTCGCAAGCACCAACTCCCCATTCACTGCCGAGGGCGAACCGGTTGACCTTCGAACGAAGGCCCCTGCCTATGGTCAGGTGCGAGACCACGTAGAGGTGATCGAGCGCGGATTCCTCCGCCTGCAGGAAGGCCAACCCCCGGACGCCGATTTTCCGGCGGACAAGCGTGAAATCGCCAAGCGCATTCTGCAACGAAATCTAAATTGCATCGGGAGCACGATCATAACCTTGGGAGATGGCGCCGTCTACAAAATCGGGCCACAACAAGCCGAGCAATACTTGGCTGCCATCAATGGTGAAGAAGACGAAGAATATGATTATCTTTTCAGCACATTTTCTCGGAGAGAGTTCGGCTCCATTGAGGGCCGGATACTTGACATTAGTACCTCATATGACGCGCTGGCCGTAAAGATTCGGGAACACCGAAGCGGGCGCGAAATCCAATGCAGGGTTTCCGATGACGCCCGAGATGAAATTGAACGCGGCCTGACTGCTGGAGATGTTTGGGCGCACAGGCGCGCACGTGTTCGTGGGGTCATAAACTACGACGCACACGGGAAGATTGTCCGCGTCTACGATGGCCGAATTGCGTTCATAGAAACCAGAGATACCACGCTCAACGATCTCCATGATCCGGAATTCACCGGGGGCCTTCCGGCCTACAAGTACATTGATAGATTGCGAGAAAATGAACTTGGCTGAAGTGCCGAAATACTATTGGGACGCTTGTATCTGGATCGAACACGACGGTTCTGCTGCCGATCGTGGACCGGTTGCGGTTGCGCTTCGGGATCGGCCGTGTGTGCGTGGTGGCGGACCGAGGGATGATATCGGCGGCGACGGTGGCAGCGCTGGAGGAGCGGGGTCTGGACTGCATCCTAGGCGCGCGCGAGCGGGGCACGAAAGTGGTCAGGGAAGTGGTGCTGCGGGACGAGAGGCCCTTCGTGCCGCTTCTGCTCTAACGCGTCCGGGGCGAGACGCAGTTGTCCGTGAAGGAGATCACGGTGGACGGCGCGCGCCATGTCGTGTGCCGCAACGAAGCGGAGGCGAAGAAGGACCGCGCCGACCGGCAGGCGGTGGTCGAGGGACTTCAGAAGCGTCTGGTCTCGGGCGAGAAGGCGCTGGTCGGCAACAGAGCCTGCCGCCGTCATCTGCGCAGGACGGGCACAGGCAAGGCGTTCGAGGTCGACCCCGGCAAACTCGCCGAGGAGACCAGCTTCGACGGCATCTTCGTGCTGCGCACCAACGCCGTGATGACGCCGCTCGATGCCGTGCTCCGCTGCCGGGATCTGCTCATGGTGGAGGACCTGTTCCGCCGGGTGAAGGCCCAGTTGCGCACCCGCCCGATCCACCACTCCGGCGACGCCGCGACCCGCGGCCACGTCTTCTGCTCTTTCCTCGCCCTGGTGCTGCAGAAAGAACTCGCCGACCGCTGTCGATCCCACGAGGTCAGCGTCGAATGGGACGATCTCCTGACTTCGTAGTTTTTTGTTGTTCTGTGAGCGATTTTCCGTTTGTTTTCAAGGGTTGTTTCCGAGGGCTCCTGTGTAGTGCCCCAAGACCTCATATTATATTGACTTGAGGAGCGCGCCCCTTCAGGATCACGGCATGTTCATTCGCACTAGGCATGATCCCAAACTGGGTCGGACCCGGGTCCAGATTGTGGAATCGATACGGACCGGCAGGAAAGTCCGCCAGAAGATCCTGCGCCATGTCGGGGTCGCTCATGACACGTCCGAACTTGAGGACATGAAACGCCTGGCAGAGCGGTTGATGGAACAGCTGCGGGGCGAACAGTCGCCCCAGATGCAATTCTTCACGCCAAGCGAGTATGCCAATCTGTCGAAGCTTGTTCGCCGCGCCCCGCGCCCTGAAACACTCGGGGTTGATCCTGGCGCGTGTCGCGAAGAGGCGCGTGTGTCAGTGGGGCTGCGTGATGTGATGGGGTGTCTGTATTCCGAGCTTGGCTGGGACAGGCTGCTCGGGGCGCGGCGCAGGAGCGCGAACAGGATCATCCGAGAACTGGTTCTGGCCCGTCTGTCGCAACCGCAAAGCAAGCGGGCAACGGTTGACGCGCTGGCCCATCAGGCCGGCATCACGCTCAATCTCGACCGGGTCTGTCAGAGCATGGGTAGTGTCTCAGTTTGACTTATCTCCTTCGATATTGACAGAGGGTGTGTAGCACTATATCTGCAAGTCTAATCAGGAGATAACCGATGCTAAAAGGTTCCCGAGGGGAAAAGCGGCCCGCCGATGTCGTGGGCTGCGCTGTGGCCGTTGCCAGGATCGCGACCGGCGAGATCAAGGAAGAATACGCCGGCAAGCCCCGCCAGCCCAACAAGGCCAGGGGCGGGCGCGTTGGCGGCAAGGCGAGGGCTTCGTCCCTGACTCCGGAGCGAAGGAGCGAGATTGCGATCGCGGCGGCCGCGGCGCGCTGGGGAAAATGAATGAAGCCGGGAAAGGCTAGCTCTCACCCTCTCTGCAGCGGAACGACGCATTCAAACTGGTCTCATCAGACGATCTGGACGGGTGACAATCTCCCGATAATGCGGGGGATGAACAGCGCCAGCGTCGATCTGATCTACCTGGATCCGCCGTTCAATTCCAAGGCCAACTACGCGGCTCCCATAGGGTCGAAAGCCGCCGGAGCCGAGTTCAAGGATACGTGGTCGCTCCAGGACGTGGACATTGCCTGGCTTGATCTGATCGAGGCTCGCGCTCCGGCTCCGCAACGACCCGGCCCGAAACCCGGAACGGGCGGAAGGCCCATAAAGTCAAAGTGAGACACTACCCTTCCGCGCCGCCGGCATCGCGCTTCCACCCAACTGGCACGAACATGCCGCCTGACCTCCAATCCCCGAAATGTAGTGGAGACAACCGGCAGTACCGGCAGTACCGGCATGACCTGTTGATCTGTCGATTACTTTGGAAACTCACTGTTGAAGTTGGGTCTGGTAAGCTTGTCGGGAAATAGGAGTCGCCGGGCAGATGTGGCCCTGACATTCCAAGCACACCAAAGCCCAAACCGATCAATTTGGCGACAGTTCTTCCCCCTGTGGTACCCGAAGGCATCGGGAACAGATGCTCGCAGAGAAACTGCATCAGCATGAGCCCGTTGTGGATTGGCGTGACCAGATATGGATCGCGGCCACGCGTGACTTCAGGAACAGGCTCTCAGGCTCGGGACTCTCCAGCGCGATCGGTTCGACATGGGTAGTAGGTCACTTTGAAAATTGAAGTTTGAAGCGAGAAATCCAATCCTGCATTGCATCGGTGGGGAGAAATTCTCTGAGTTCTCGGCCGTTCGGCACCAAGCTTTTCAGGTCATCGGATGACGGCATCCACTGCTTGAAATCCTCAGAAGATGGCATCCATCTGGTAAATTCGTCCCATGTCGGGAGCCGATTTTCGGCAGCCTTCCATGGCTGATCTTCCAATGGAGCAGCACATCGGGGCATCCATGAACGAACGGTGTCTGAAGGCGGTCTCACTGAATCAGGAAGCTCTTGAAGGACTTCATCAACTAGTTCTGCGCTCGCCTCGCCTGTTTCGCAAGCATAGTCTTCGAACTTTCCTTCCGGATTGCCTGTCTTCCAGTTATAGAAATCTGCCACTTCGAAGCTCCCGGCAAGCGCTGGCGCCGCCAAGCTCCCGGCTACAGGAACAACCGCGGCTCCCACAATTGCAAAACGTCTGATTCGTGCCTTCGCCCTTTCCCTTGCCTTCGTCCTTGCCACGGCTTTGGCCTTGTCTTTTCGGTGAGCTGAAGTAGCGGCAGCAATTGCCTTTCTATGCTCCAACGCCGCCGCAGCTGCGTTCGTAGCAGCCACTGCTAGTTGCGCCGTAAGCTGGATGCTGTGTACAGCGAGGCTGGCCACCGTCACCAACAACGAGACGCATAAAATCCCCAGAAAGAAAGTGCTTTTGACGATGCGGAACAGTCTCAAGATGGTGTTGATCATAAGACAGCTTTTTCTCTATTGCATTGGGAATCATATACCAAAGTACCATGATCAGGCATCCTTGTCTTCTATCACCTCAGAGCCTGTTCCTGAAGTCGCGGATGGTCTGACGGTCTGGTCTTTTGCCCGGATTTGCCGGGGACATGGCGGATGCGATGGGTCCACCGAGGGCCGCATGAGCGCGTGGGGAACCCCCGGCGGAACGATGTGCGTGACGGGGTATGGCGATTGATTGCGCCGCCGACCCATGGCGTCAGGTTTCCCTTGTCATCCACCGTTTTCCGCGGTTCAAAGCCTTTTTCGTGCCTCGTCGCGCAACGTCTGCAGGGCCGCAGGACACCGTGCTGCGGGATGCCTTGGCTTGGGATAGTCTGGCCGCATGCTGCTTTCTCGTGCACAAGGGCGTGAAAAAGACAAGTCCTTGATCTGTCACGTTAAAATCACTCATGTGTCAGACCAGGACGGCATCCGGGACTTCAGGAACAGGCTCTTAGCTTGCCGAAACGCCCGCCAAGACAGTGCCTTCCGTGATTCCGTCAATTTTCTTCGCCGCCGTATCTGACTCGGATGAGGCGTCGAGTCCGACCCTGCCTAGATCGACCACGGTCAAGTTTTCTGGCAGGCTCGCAGTAGTTGCGTGAGATGCCTGGCTTCCGGCCACCAAGAAGCACCACGACGGCGTGTCGGGCTGATCAGGCAACCGTGGTCGGCTTGTCTTCACCCGCTTGCGCCGCAAAGATCGACGTGTAGCCGCGAGACCAGTCCGGTGGAATCTGGCACGGCCTCGGATCGTGCGACGCCCATTTGACAGCTTTGCCGCGAACGATTCTGTAGGCATTATCTGTAGGATCTGGATGGGCAGTATAGGGTTTGGCGTCTGCCGACGTAAAACAGTTCAACAGTAGCGGCCGCGGCGTGCGAGATTTGGACGGAGGCGAGAAATGCAGGGTTCGGGCATTGTGGACCGTGATTGATCCCGCCGGTCCCGGCAAATACGCCACGCGGTTCAAGTCCAGGCTCGCTGCATCGTCATCGGACAGCATCCCGGTCCAGTTGCCGTTGACATCGTACTGATCGAACAGCGGCTCGTTGTGAGAACCCTTCAGCACTGCCAAGGGACCATTGTTCATGTCGGTATCGGCCAGGTAGCAGCCGATGGTTATGACGTTGTAGTTGGTGTGCGGGAAGAACTGAATGTCCTGATGCCATTTCACGACATCGCTCCCGTCGAACCATTTGAAGTTCAGTTTTGAATGATGGAAGACCACATTTGGTCCGACAAGATCCGCGGCCACATCCGCTATCAGGCCTGTTGAAAATTTCCAGTAGATCGCGCTGGCTGTGTCCGGACTTTTCAGGCGTCGCAAGACGGGCGATTCGGCACTGTGCCCCGGTCCAATGTCGAATCGATCATTCGAAGCCGAAACGGCGCGGCTTTCATCGACGTAATCGTTCGTAACCCTTTGCAACTCGGCCAGGATTTCCGTCGGAATCAAGCTTTCGACACTGACATAGCCGTCTTCGAAGTATTGCTCCCGTTTATGTTGGGGCAAAACGCGGGCAGGGTACTTCAAAATCTCCTCGGGTATCATCACGCGGTCCTTCTATAATCCGAGTGCATCAGTCGCGAAGCGCTGTCTTGTCGGCGCAGGAAGAGGAACCGCCAAGCCATCTCGCTTGAAACGGTCGTTCCGAAGGAGTTGAGCGTCATTCGGCATCTCGGCTTCCTTTCTCGATCGCGCGCGCAAGCTTCGCTGCTTCCTCGGGTTTCATCTTGTAGCTATGCTCCTCATCCGGGAACTTGCCGGCGCGCACCTCCTCGGCGAACTGGGTAAACGCTCGGGTCGCGATTTCGTTGATATTGCTGTAGCGCTTGGCAAACTTCGGTTTGAACGTGTCAAAGGCGCCTATCAGATCGTAGCCGTTCAGCAGCTGGCACGTTCCGGCGGCCCCGGCGCCGATGGAAAAGGTGAAGATTCCGACCGCCTCGTTGACCGCCTTGCCTACCTCATGGGGCATTGCCTCGATCTCTAGGCCGATGGCGCCGGCCTCTTCGATTGCGCGGGCATTGTCGATGATCTCGAGGGCGTCTTTTGCTGTCCCGCCCTGCATCTTGAACCCGCCGAACCGGTGGACATAGTGGGGCAGAAGACCGACATGACTCATGACGGGAACACCCGCATCGGCCACTGCCTTGATGATGTCGAACATCTCCCGTCCGCCCTGGAGCTTCACTGCTTCAGCGCCACTTTCTTTCATCATTCGCACGGCGTTGGTGACCGCCATTTCTGCCGTGGCGTAGGAGCCATAGGGCATGGAAACGAGACAGAAAGTGTTCGGCGCACCGCGGCGTACCGCCTTGGTGTGCTCGATCATCTGGTCGACCGTCATCGGCAGCGTATTGTCATGGCCGTACAGGGTCATGCCCAGGCTATCGCCGACACCCACGATGTCGATTCCGGCCCGTTCTGCCCAAGCTGCTGTCAGACATTCACCGACAGCCACCATGGAAAGCCTTACCCCTGCCGCTTTCTTGGCAGCCAGGTCCGGAATTGTCAGCTTCGGCCGATCTTCGGTCACGAATACGTCTTCAATTTAGTTCCATTTGGAACTAAATAATCGCGATAAAGTTTCGGCTGCAAGGCATTTGTCAAAACCGTGAACGCGCATGGTCGAAAGCCGCTCGTGGCGCCCGACAGCGATTGTGCTGACGTGTATCCAACTCGGCCGAACGTCGTCATCGACCCGACCCACATCTTCGATGTCGTCGAATTCCGCGACGCCTACCGCATCTCTTATCTCGCCAATGCGATCGTATTGCCGGGCTATGAAGCAGTGAAACACCAGTTCGGCCTCAATCGAGGGGAGTATTTGCTGATCCTTTGCCTGGCGCACTATCCGATGCTGACGGCGCAGGACGTGGCGCGCCTCAGTCGCCGACCGCGCAACACCATTTCCCGCGCCGTACACCGCATGATGGAGGACGGCTACGTCAAGCGGGCTCGGGATCCCGAAGATGGCCGTCAGGCGCGGCTGACTATCACGCCCGCCGGCCGTGCCCTGAACAACGAGATCGCTGCAGTGTTCAGGGAACGGCAGGAAAAGATCCTTTCAGCCCTGACGGGCAAGGAACGACAGATACTGGACATGCTACTGCAGAAGGTGGCGGTACACACTGCCATCTCGGCCGATTGACCGGGAAGGGGGAGCAGTATGGTAGAGTACGCGCCCGATGGTCTGATCGGTCTTCTGACCCCACAGGCGAACACAACCGTGGAGCCGGAGATGGCCATCCTGCTACCGCCCAGGGTGGCCGCCATGAATGCCCGACTCGTCAGTGACGCCCATACATTGAGTGATCGTCTGAGATCCTACATCTCTCAGATCGATGCCGCACTGGACCGGTTCGCCAATGCGCCTCTGGACGCCTACGCTTTCGCGTGTACCGGCCCGTCCTATCTCATTGGCGCGGATCAGGAAGAAGGCCTCGTGAGGGCTATCGAAGAGAAGCGCGGCCGACCTTTGGTCACTGCAGCCCAAGCCGCCCGCGATGCGTTGTCGGTGATCGGCGCCAACCGAATTGGTCTCGTCTCACCCTATCCTGCCCCCCTTACCGAGGCGAGTATCCTCTACTGGCAGGCTTGCGAATTCGAGGTTGCAACGATCCAAAGCATCGACTTTGTGGATGCTGCCTTTCACCCGATCTATACGCAAGGAAACAGCGACGCAGCTGCCGGTATCTCTGCGATCAGATCCCGGGAATCCGTGGATGCCGTTTTGCTTCTGGGCACCGGGATGCCGACTCTTGCCGCCATTGCAAGCCATGCCGAACGCAGCGACTTGCCTGTTCTTTCATGCATGTCGGCGCTGGGGTGGCGCACGCTTCTGGCTATCGCCGACACCCAGCCGAATCCCGCCAACATACGACCATTCCTGACAGCTAGCGCCTGGCGGTCCCGGCTGGCGGAACGGATCGGTTGATATAAATCTGCTTCGAAACCAGATAAGCAGGATAACGGTCGAAAATCACTGTTTTCCGATTTTTGTGGGCAGTTCAATTCGTTGCCGATCGGTCAAGCTTGAGCGACATTGCAGTCAAGCGGCCGATCAATACAGATTGATTTTCTTGACTGATCTGCCTTCTGGTATCGGTATGCGAGAAATGCGCGAACAAAGGGAGACAACTCGGTGAATCGATATCCACCTTGATGACTTCAACGGATGGGTTGCCCGTGCACGCTTCAACAAGATCCAGTATGACCACCGCATGCATGAGGCGGCATCTGCCGCCCGCTGGTCGATCGACGATATCGACCAGTACAACACGACAGATCATCAGCAGCGCCGGGTCCGGATGACGCTGGCGGCGTTCGGAAAAACGGTGAATCTTCCGCAGATGAAAACGGCAAAGGTATCGGTGGTTTGCTGGGCGATGACCATCCCGGAGACGATCCGGGCCAAGATCGCCACTGCGGTGCCAGGCTGCGGCCTTGCGGGTGCCGTTGCAGTCATGGGGCACTCCAGTCGAAAGAGATGCGGGACGCGCTAAAGTGCGTCATGACGCTGGTGTTCTTCTCGCCCAGCGGCCAAGGCTTTCCAAAAATTGGTGCGAATCGGTAGGCTGTACGGCGCCTGAAAGAACATCCGGAAAGGAATCCGACCATGCGTCTTTGCCGTTACAACGACAACCGGCTGGGTCTCGTCGATGGCGATCAAATCGCCGATGTGACCGCCGCACTCAATGTGCTTCCGGCGCAAATCTGGCCGCTGGTGCCAGGCGATCCTCTGATCTTGCATCTGGATGCCGTTCGCGCCAACGTGTCCGAGATCATCGTCGGCGCCGACCGTGTCGCTCTGGCGGACGCGTCGTTGCTCAGCCCCGTAGCCAATCCGACAAAGATCATCGGCGCGCCAGTAAATTATCAGCTTCACATTGACGAGGCGCTCGAGGACGGCGGTATCTCCTACGGCAACAAGATCCTGAAGATCGAGGAAGCCGGGCCGTTTCTGAAGGCCTGTTCTGCGCTGGTAGGGCCGTCGGAAGGGGTAGCCTTGCGCTTTCCTGACCGGCGTACTGACCACGAAGTCGAACTGGGCGTGGTTGTCGGGAAGACCGCCGATCGGATACCAAGGGAAGACGCTCTTGAGTATGTTGCCGGTTATGCCGTTGCGCTGGACATGACCGTGCGCGGTACTGAAGATCGCTCCGTGCGCAAGAGCATTGACAGCTACGCTGTTCTCGGTCCGTGGCTGGTGACTGCCGACGAGATCGATAATCCGAACAATCTGGACCTTGAGATATCGGTCAACGGCGAAATCATGCAGAAGTCCAATACCAGGCATCTGATCTACGACGTCGAGCGTCTGATCGAGTTCTGCTCCAGCTTCTACACGCTGTATCCCGGCGATATCATCATGACCGGCACTCCGGAAGGCGTTGCACCTGTGGGCGACGGAGACGCCATGGCCTGCACGGTGGAAAAGGTGGGAACGATGAATGTGCCGGTAAGGCTGGCATAGCGCTCCTCGACTGCCACCTCGACGACAAGATCAAATGATATTGCCGACACCGCACCAGGCAAAGCAGGGTCGCTGTCGGCGACACCCCTGAAAGGAATGACGGGCAAACGAACAGCCAGATCGCACATGACGCGATACGGACGCCGAAAACCGCCATGCCAGTTCGCCTGTCCTCCGGACGCCCCGGGTCTTGACATCAAGATAGTCAATCACCATGTCGAAAACGTTCCGGATGCCGCGTTCAGGATCCGGAGCTTTTTCAACCTGGCCGTCGACCGCAGAGGTAGCGGCTTTTGCCCGGAGAACCTGACCTGTTCTTCGGGCTGCCACATTGCTTCAAGGAGGATGTGAAATGACTGGTCTTGATCTGACACCCTTGTTCCGTTCCACCGTTGGCTACGATCGTGTTTCGCGCCTGCTGGAGTCGGCGCTCAGCGACAACGGCAACGCAACAGCTCCCTATCCACCCTACAACATCGAGAAGCTGTCGGACGATGAGTATCGCATTGTCATGGCAGTGGCCGGTTTCAGCGAAGAAGACATTGCCATCACGGTGAAGGAAAGCACGCTGATTGTCGAAGGCCGTATCGCCGACAAGGCTGACGACGTGCGGTATCTCCACCGCGGGATCGCTGGCCGTGCATTCGAGCGTCGGTTCGACCTGGCCGATCACATCAAGGTGGAGGACGCCACATTGGAGAATGGCCTGTTGGTCGTTGATTTGCGTCGGGAAATTCCCGAAGCGCTCAAGCCCCGGAAGATCGACATCAAAACCAGCAGTCGTCCGAAGGCCCTCACAAAGGAAGCCGCGTAGCGCAACTTCGCCTCGCTGGCCGAACGACAAGGTGGCTGCCCAGGGCCCTGGGCAGCCACCTTTGCTTTTGTGCTGACGTCTTGCAGAGGCTGCCGGCAGGGCAGGATATCAGGCGCCGAACAGGAACACGGCACAGGCGATGACGGCATAGCTCGCAAGCGTGAAGAGTCCGTTCCATTTCCATGTCAGAGTAGTTCCACGAATCCCGGTCGCACGGCCCAGAACGAGTGCCGAAGCGCCGAATGGCGATCCGGTCAGGTTCAGGCACCAGCCCATCACGAAACAGAAGCCCAGCAACGTCGGGTCCAGAGCCAGATCGGGAAGGCTGATCAGAAGCGAACCAAAGAAGGTCGCAACCAGGATCGGCGGTAACGCCAGATTCGACAATAACGGGACAATGGCCACGGCCAGCAAGTAAAGCGTTTCAGGCGGAAGTTCGCGCAATCGCAGGACCTCTGCGGTCGACGTTGGATCCAGGATGCCGGCCAACATCAGACCACAATACCCGCCGGTCGCAAGCGTCAGCGCTTCCGGCATGCTGCGTGGAAGGAACACGCCGACCAATTCCGCCATCCGCGCGCGGAACGGGCGACCGCCGATAGACGCCGACCCTTGGGCCTGACACCATAGCCATCCGACGGAAACCAGCGGCGCGACGAGCATCAGGGCAATGATGACGATGACGCCTGTCGCGGCCACGACAGCGGTCGTCAAGACAATCAAGGCCAGACACACCGTACCGAACCGGATCGCAGCAGCTTTCGGAAACACGACCGTTGCGCTTGTGATGGCGACCCCCTCCCGCGCCAGCCGTCGGCGGGCTCGGCCGCCGACGATTCGGTCATTGATCCATCCGACGGGGAACAGCGCAACCGCGACGATGATCCCCATACCGGCCAAGGCCATCGGATCGGCTCCAACGACAACGATCGGAACGAGTGCTTGGGTCACGGTTGTCGGCGACCAGGCGATCATCCATGAAAACCCGCGGACCAGGGCAGACAACTGGCGTTCCTCTCGCACGGCGGCAGCAGAGGGCTCGGCAGCGCGCGTTACATCAACGCCGCGCTTGATCAGTGGGCCGAGCAAGCTGAGTGCACCGAAATTCAGGAGGACCCCCATGACATGGCCCCCGCTGTGAATGGCGATATATCGGCGTCCGGGCGGCTGGCGGGTCAGAAACTCTCCGAGCGCCAGGACTGAAAATGACTGTCCTGCTCCGACGCGCAACAATGACAGCAATACCATGAACGCCGCAAGAAAGGCGGCGCGCTGCAGCGACGTTTCGATCAAGGCCGCCGCATCGTCGTGGTTGACGATCGCGATTCCGGTGAGCAGAAGGCCGGCAGCCAGAAGACCTCGTTCGCGCCAGCCGATCATGCGCTGGCCGATCAGGAAGAACAGGACGAAACAGACGGAGGAAACCAGTGCTGCGGTTCGCCACTCCGTAAAGCGATGCGCCAGAACAGCGAAGCACATCAGCAGAATGACGCCACAGACCATGCTGTGAATGACTCCGCCGAGCAGCGACTGCCCCGGTGATCCTTTCAGCGCCTTGTGCTCTGCATCCATGGTCTGTGGGTATGCGAATGACCGGCTGCCGGCGCAAGCCAGCGTGGTGCAGGCGCATGGCCGCACATTGGAGAGTATCACGGTCCGGAGCTGTTTCTGCCAGCCGCCTCCCTGGCATGCCGCGCTTGGCCGCCGTTCAAGAATTATGGGATAGAGACGGCTTGCAATGCACGGCCGCCAGGGTGAATGATCTGATCGTGACCGATTCGATTGCCAGAATGGTGAATCCGCCCTGGCGGATGTTGACCAGTACGCGCGGCTATACTGTCTTCATCGTCGGCTATTTCGTTGCGGCGCTGCTGGTCCGGTTCCTTCTGTATCCCGGAGCTTCCCAGGACGACGCCGAACAACTGGTGTTCATGCAGGCCCTGGCCGGGGGGTACAATCCGGCTCAGCCACCCCTTTACACGTGGCTGATCTGGGCATGCGCCCGGGTTTTGGGTTCCAACCTGCTGGCAGTTCTGATCGTCAAGTATGCCTGCCTGACCGTCACATATCTTCTCATGGCCGCCGCTGCACGGATCATCTTGCGCGACATGCGTCTCGGCAACCTGGCCGGGCTTGGCCTGTTCGGTCTCTTGTGGCTGGGCTATGATGCGCTGTTCAACTACAGCAACACGATCGTCGAGACAACAGCGATTGCCGCCACACTGTATGTACTGGCGCTGCTGGTCCGTGCTTCAGATCGACGAAATTACCTGTTGCTCGGCGTTACAGTCGGCCTCGGCTTGCTGACCAAGTATGCCTATCTGCTGTTTCTGGTGCCCATGTTGGTCAGCGCCCTGACCTTGCCGGTGTTTCGGGCGCGCCTGCTGGACCGCCGCCTTCTCGTTGCCGTGCCTCCGATTGTCATCCTGCTGTTGCCACATGCAGTCTGGATCGTCATCGGCGACCTGGATATGCAGAATGTCTACTCCGACCGCCTTCAGCAGCCAACGCTGGGTTATGGCGAAGGGGTACAGCGCGGTTTCATCAAGATGGCTAACGGCATTCTGGTGTTCCTGTCGCCATTGATCGTGATCGGCCCGTTGCTGCTGCCCGCGATATTCCGTCGGCGCTTTTCACCCGAGACGGAACTGCGCCAGTGGCGTCTGTTGTTTGAACGCTATCTGTTGGCGCTTGTCGTCATGCTTTCGATCGCGATTGTGGCGCTGGGCATGGCGAACGTCCGAACGCACTACTTCTTTGTGCTGATTGCGTCGCCAGTCTGGCTGATTCTGACGGGACGTCTCTCCAGATCCCGCCCGCTGCGATTCCGAGGCCTGGCCTTTATCCTGCTTTGCCTGGCGGTCGGATGGCTTGGTGCGCTGGTTGGTCGGTACTGGGTCGACGTCACGATGTCCCAGCCGCGCATCTACTTCAATTTTCCCTACCCGGCTTTTGCCGCCGCCATTCGGGAAACCGGCTTCGAGCGAGGCACCATTATCGCTTTCGTCCAGCGTTACGACATCGCCGGAAACCTGCGAAACCAGTTCCCTGAAGCGCGGGTATACAGCCTGAAGTATCCCTGGTTCAAGGCGACCCTGGCTCATCGGCGCGACGGGAAGTGCCTGCTTGTCTGGACCGGCCGGGCAGGCAGGCGAGGGGAAACTGCCGCCCGCCGCGCTGCGCAAGGACGGTTCGGCGCCAGCATCCCTGCCAAGGCAAAAATCCACCAAAGCATCCTTCCTGTACCGCCGTCACGATCTTTGAAGGTGACGTTGAACTGGATCATCACTCCGGCCTCGGGCCGATGCCGCTGACCGATCGAAAATCATCAGCGTCCTGACCGGACGGTCGGTCTCGGCCGTCATGGTATCGTCGCCATGAGCCGTTTCGGTGCTCTTGACGGCAGGCTGAAGTCTGGCTGAACAAGCCACGATCATGGGCTTGTTCGCGTCACCCGAAGATCTGACACCCGTATGTCGGACTCATCTTTGACAGTTTGGCCGCGGATCTCGAGATTGGGGTCCTGAGTCCCCGAGACCTGTCTTCGTGGATGAAGACCGCGTGGATGATGCGGTCCATTGATGTCCGGTCCTGGAATGTTCCCATGGGCCGTGTTCGTCTGCGGACCTCGCGGAACCGTCGTTCGCCGGCGCTGGCGGTCCCGACCTGCCTTCGCCCGGCAAGGGTCCTGCAGCGGAAGCAGGCGAGCAGATCGTCGGGATCGTTGCGCAGGTTCCCGGTCGTTGCAGCCTGCCGTGGCATCGGGGTGCTCCTGTCCGTGGCTGCTGCTTCACCACGGGGAGGACCCCACTCCCGACCGACACGTGAATCCCTGCGTTACCAATTGTCGCTGTACATTGACGGGCGTGTCGGGTCGTGTCAGTCTCGGCCCCATCTCTCGCCGGGGCCTCTCGCCGGGGCCTCTCGCCGGGGCCTCTCGCCGGGGCCTCTCGCCGGGGCCTCTCGCCGGGGCCTCTCGCCGGGGCCTCTCGCCGGGGCCTCTCGCCGGGGCCTCTCGCCGGGGCCTCTCGCCGGGGCCTCTCGCCGGGGCCTCTCGCCGGGGCCTCTCGCCGGGGCCTCTCGATGAAGCAAAAGGAGGCCCGTCATGACCCAACTGTCCTTTCTCCGGACACTTCTCGCCGCCATCCTGCCGGCCCTTGCCATGCCATCGGCGGTGATGGCCCAGGCGACCTGTCCTTCAGGCGCTGAATTGCTGAATTTCGAACGTATTCCTTGCGCCCGGCTCCGACACTGCACACAGGCAGATGTCGCGGTCAGGATCAACACTGCTTATGGAGAAAAAGGTTCAGGTACAGTCATGTTCGGGGCCCTGGAAAAATATCGCTATTGTACCCAGGGCAGGGGCAGCTGGAGCGAACAGCAGTGGGTGGACAAGTGTACCCAGCAGGGCTGGAAAGTGGTGCGGCACTACGGCAACCTGACGGCAACATTACCTGGATTTGCTTTACCGGCTGGGGTGGATCTCAACACAACGGCGTATTGCGTGCCCCACGGGGCCAACCCCTCGCGCTACAGACTGTATTTTGACGGGAACGGGTTTCTCTACGAACAGCATCAGTGCGACCAGGACCGGGACAACAACGGCTCGTACGAGACGGTGGTCAGCGGGAGCCCGAACTGTTCGCCCGCCGGGCCCAATCCGACGCAGGTCCCCAAATGGGTCGCGCCCTGGGACTGAGGGCTGCCCGATCAATGCACACCCGCGGGGCGGCCAGGGCTGCGCGAGGGTAAACCAGTCGGGCCATGAGCTCGACGAAAACGGCTGGGTCATCCGGTAGCAGTAACCGGACGGAAGCCCGCCGCGGCGCCCTTGCGAAGAACGAGGGCGCTGGTCGCGCGTCTTGAAGGCTGCGGACGGGCCGGTGGTTGAACGATCCACGACACGCGCCCGGCTTCGGCCGGGCGTGTTTTTCCGGACTGGAAATCGGATCCGGGAGAATCCGACCCTGCAAGCCTTGTCGGGTATTGCGTTCCGTACTCTGGAATCAAGGCAACAGACAGCACCGGAAGAGGAAATCGACATGCCGGAGATGGACGACGAGGAAGTCCGGCGCACGTTACTTCCGGCCGATGCACTCTGTCCGCGACGGGTCGCCCTGACCCGTCACGTTGTGACTCTCCGCTATAATTTCCAAAATATATCCTTCCGGTGATCGCATCCTTGTTCCGCGCAGCGCGATGGCAAACCTGATCTACAGGCCCAGTTGGCGCAGTCGCAGCACCCGCTGACGGCGGGCGAGCAGACCGGCTTGGCTGCGCAGGATCAGCACCGTCAGGAAATAGAACATGAAACCCAGGATCATCAGCAGCAGCGGCCAGAGCATCGCGGAATGTATCGACGGCCCGGACAGCTTCATGATGCTGGCTGGCTGGTGCAGCGTGCTCCACCAATCGACCGAAAACTTGATGATCGGCAGGTTGACAACGCCCACGACGGCCAACAAGGCAGCGGCGCGTGCACCGCGCTGTGCATCGTCGAAAGCCCGTGCCAGGGCGATATGACCGAGATAGAGGAAAAACAGTACGAGCACAGAGGTCAGGCGTGCGTCCCAGACCCACCACGCGCCCCACATGGGCTTGCCCCACAGCGCGCCGGTGGCGAGTGCCAGCGCTGTGAAGCAGGCGCCGATTGGCGAGGCGGCCTGGGCAACGATGTCAGCCACTGCGTGGCGCCAGATCAGGCTCGCGGCACTGCACGCCGCAACCACCAGATATGTGAACAGGGCCATCCAGGCCGATGGCACATGGAAATACATGATTCGCACGCTTTCGCCTTGCTGGTAGTCGGCCGGTGAAAATAGCAGACTCCAGGGCAGACCGATGCCCAGGCAAAGTACCATCGCTGCGAAGCACCAGGGATACAGACCGTTCGTCAGCCGCTGAAATCGTACCGGATTGGCGAAATCATGGATCATCATGACATACTAGATTCAACGAGGCCCCGGACCATGACGGCCGTTTGTCGCCGCCAGGACGACGGGTGTTGGCTCCATTCGTCTGGCGCCATTATACATTACCAAACCATGGGGCGTCATTCCAACGTCGCCACCTGCCAAGTGAGGGCGATATGGCAAAGACAGATGGCCGGAAAGGCTCTAGACTAGAAAAGCGGCAGCCCGCAGCCCGCAGCCCGCAGCCCGCAGGAAGCCCGAGGCCATGTCCGGGAAGAGATATTCAACATTGCACTGGGCGCAGCGCTGCAAAGCGCAACGGCACAATGGCGGGCGGAACCGTGGCTTGTAAAGGTCGAACGGACTGGCCTTCTGTCGGGGCGCGGAAATTCCGGCAAACGCCCGGACGTTCTGATTGTCGATCCGCGCTCCCCGCCTTCCGTGATCGAGTGTTCCTGGGACTCGGCGGACGCAGACAAGGACGCTGTCGCCAGACTCGGCGCGACCGTCCGACACGGACGGCGCGAAATCAAGACGGCCGTTTCCGTTCACATTCCGGCGGCGTTCCGGTCGAGCGAATCGGCAAGGGATGACCTGATCGCCGGGGCAGAGATTCGATTTGCGCTGCACCAGAAAGCCGATGACGGGCCCCGTCGCTGGCCGGCCTGCGGATTTGTCTCGGGCGGGATTCAGGACCTGGCCGCACTGCTGTCCGCCGCGTCACTGCCGAAAGAGGAAATCGAGCGCGCCTCCGACGATGTGGCGGTGCTGGTGGACGAGGCGGCGGACGGTCTCGAAGCGCTGCCCGAAAGGACGAAGCAGCAGATCGACAGCCGGATCAATCGCGGGTCGATCCTGAAAAGCCTGAAAACGGCGATGGTGCTCTGGCTGAATGCGCTGCTGACCCAGCAGCGGTTGCACGGCCAGAACGTTGCCGATATTCCGTCGCTCGATTTCACGCGCCGGGCGCTGCCACTGCATTCCGAACAAATCGCGATATGGCGGCGGATACAGGCAGAGAACTGGCGCGCGATATTCGATCCTGCGATAGAGATTCTGGAGATTGCGGGAAATTCCGAATTGCGCGCCACCGGGGAGGCGCTGGCAAGCCTGACACGGGGCGTCGAGAAAATCGAGGCGGCCGGTCTGGGACTGCATATCAATGTCGGGGCCGAGCTTTTCCCGAAGTTGAGCGAAGACCGCAAACAGGCCGCGGCCTTCTACACACAGGCGGCAACGGCGGAATTGCTGGCCACACTCACAATCCGGCGAAGCGACCTGTCGGCGGAGCAATGGGCGGATCGTTCCCTGTTTGCTGCTCGATCCCTTGCGGATCTGGCCTGCGGGACCGGAACGCTGCTGCGGGCCGGCTATCGGCGCATACAGGCCATTCACGAATCTTCGGGCGGCACGGTCGAAACCGTCGGCGAACTGCACCGGCGCGCAATGGAGACCGGCCTTGTCGGGGTGGATGTCAGCCCGATCGCCGCACATCTCACATCGGCGTCGCTGGCCGCCATAGGGCAGGGCGAACCGTATGGCGATACCCGGATAGGATGGGTGAACGTCGGCGGGGCGAACGAAGCCACAGGGTCGCTGGAGTATTTCGAGGCGCGGGCGTTGCGGGACTTGCTCCACGACGTCGCCGGTCGCTCTGCGGGCGGGGGCGAACAAGACGAATTTTCGGTCGATATTCCCGATGACAGCGTTGACTGGATTCTGATGAATCCGCCCTACTCGCGAACCCGCGGCGGCCAAAGCGCGTTCGATATTGCCGGTCTGCCTGAACGCGAACGGAAAGCGTGTCAGCGCCGTTGGCGGCGGCTTGTCAGGAACCGGCCGGCCAACGCACAGGCGGGTATGGCCGCGTCTTTTCTGGCGCTCGCCCGACAGAAGGTCCGGCCGGGCGGGCGAATTGGATTCGTCCTGCCGCTGACAGCCGCGTTCGCCGATACCTGGGCAGTGACCAGGCGCATGATGGAGCGGGATTTCACCGGCATAGCCGCCGTTGCCGTCGCCGCCGGGCAGGCGCTGGGCAGAGACGCGCTGTCCGCCGATACCGGGATGGAGGAAATGATGTTGATCGCCACCCGGCGCACGGAACCGGCCAGGGCGAATGAGCGGTCGCCGGTGCACTGCGTGACGCTTGACGCCCCGGCCACAAGGCCGGGCGAGGCCGGGGAGATCGCGCGGGCCATTGCCGGCGCGCTCGATCGGGTTGGCGATGTCGGGGCGAGCCGCCCTGTCGTCGTGGGGGACACCGAAATCGGGCAGGTCTGCGTTTTCGATCCGGGCGGCGAAGGAGCGCCATGGGGGCCGCTGGGCGTCATGCACGTCGGGCTTGCCGTTGCCGCGGACAATCTGGCGCACGGCCGGCTGGATTTCCTCGGCACATCCGTCGAATTGCCGCCCGGCATGACAACGCTGGGCGAAATGTTCCGCGTCGGCCCGACGCATCATTTGATCGGGCATGTCTCCGGCGACACCGGAGGCGGCGCGTTTGAGCTTTTTCCGGTCACAGGGGCGGGTGACGCCATCGGCAACGACAGGTCGTTATGGGCCGCCGACAGCAAGGCGCAGCGCTGCCTTGTCGTATCGCCGACGCACAAAGGCGTACCTGTCGCCGGCGGGAAGGCCGAAGAAATGCGGGCGCGTCGCGGCAGGCTGTTCCATGCCCGAAACATGCGCTGGACATCTCAGGCGCTTCTGGCGGCGATGACAGCGCATGACACCATGGGTGGCCGCGCATGGACGGTTCTCGAACATGACGACTTCCGCGTCTGCAAGGCATTCGCCCTGTGGGCCAATTCGACGGCCGGGATGATCGTTCACTGGAGCAAAGGCCAGCGGACGCAAGCCGGGCGCTCTACAACGCAGATCGGCGCGTTGAGGCAGATACCCTGCCCGCGGCTGGACGGCCTGCCCGATGCTGCACTGGATCGCGCCGCAGCGATATTCGATGAATTGGCGGCGGGCCAGCTATCGCCGGCATGTCGGGCACACGCAGACGAAACCCGGCGCGATATAGACTCGGCGATTGTCGAAATCCTCGCCTTGCCGGATGGCGCAGGCAAGGCAATCGAGGCGCTGCGGTCGTTATGGTGCCGGGAACCGTCCGTTCACGGGCAGAACAGACAGGCCCTTGCGATTTTGTCGGGTTGACGAGGAGGTTGGCGCTCGCTTGAATGCTCCTCATCCCTCTTCGGCACCACCGCTTCAGCGTCTCATCGAACCGGGCTTCATCTTCGTCGCAGCCCAGTTCGCGGGCCTTCTCGATGAAGCAGTCACGTTGAGTTTTCGGTTCCGTTTTCATGCCAGTCAAGATTGAACTCCGCTTGATCAACTTCGGGAGGCTCGATCACCAATGGCGGGGTGCCGACTTGTTTATTTCTGCTGACAAGCTGGCGATCAAACGTGTTCAGGATCGTGGCCTTTGCGGCTAGCGCCGACGCGACATGCACGGCGTCCTTCGACCCGATGTTGTGCCCCCATACCAAGTCGCGAGCGTGCTCCGCCAATCGCCTGGTAAGTGCCATGGTGCGGATGTACGGTCTGTCGAAGAGTTCCTCGACTGACGCCCGGCGCTCTTCGGCGATGGCGTCGGCCGGGCGCAGCCGCAAAACCTCTGCGACAGTGAGTGCGCGGGTCACGATTTCGATCTCGCCTCGCTCGGCAACAGCGAAAACTGCCCCACACTTGTCCACCCGCTCCGGCTCGTTTTGCAACCACGCCAGAAAGCAATTGGAATCCCAATATCGCCGTTCCGTCATCAGTCGGCGGCAAGTAGCCCGCGGAAAGCTTCGATCGGTGTGTCGCTGTAAGGGAATGACACCACTTCTTCCGCTTTGATGCTTGTCGGTTGGCCGTGCGGGTCGTAATGCACCGTGCCGTGTGCCGCGACACGTTGACGCCACATTTTGCGCATGGAATCGACCCGATCATCAGGAACCGTGCACTTGACGGCGATATTCCATATCGGTTCGGAAATGATGAAGTATGGATGCCCGCGCGCGCTAAGCGTATCGAGAGTGCCCTCGATAGTGCCGTATTCCGAAAATGGACCGGGGCGTCGAGGCATGACGTCCTGATCTGGCTGCAAGATGTCCTTGCGGTCTTCGCCAGTCAAAAGCCTCGTCACGGGCACCGGTCTTGGGAAGCGGTCAAGTCGCTCGCGAATGCGTGGAGGCGGCCGACGAACGGTTTCCTGGATCGCCGCCACCGTTTTGGCATCCACCGTGCCTGGAATGTCGGCGGCGATGAGCAGACTGCCCTCGGAAACCGAGATTTCCCAACGAACGGAATCAGGATGGCCGCAAGATTCTTCGGAAAATTCACGCAGCAACCTGGTGAAGTCTTGGACGACACGCCCAAAATCGCGGTAGGGAACCTTCCCCGGACCGAGCTCCAGGGTAAGAACAGGGGAGTGGGCGTCGTCGCTTGTCATGACCGCAACATCCATAGGGCAGTCGAAACTAACCCGAGGACGAGTTCCGGTAAAGCAACCTGCGGCCAACTGCACCCTTCAGGATGATCGCCGCCAGCACCACGTCGTCTGAATCGTTGCCGATCCGGTTGTCGTAGTGGGACTCGAACCGGGCCGCATGGCGGTGCTCGGAGCAATGCCGGCAGACGCCCTTCATGCCCCGCTTGAAGATGCTGAAACAGCCCTTGATGGTGTTGGTGAGCGCCGCGGCCCCGCGGCCGTGCTCGCCCGCACTGTGGCGGACATGCTCATGGCTGGCGAAGGCTACGATGCTGCCCGGCATCGTCCGTGCAGACCGTGGCCTCCCTGGCGATGTTGTCCAGCAGGACCGGCGTGAGCGTCCCAGCCTTCATGTCGTCTGCCGCCATGGACCTGGCGCGGCCTGTATCGCTCTTGTCCAGGCCGATGAAAGTCTCGTCGACCTCCGCTTCGCCATCGCCGGAACCGAAATTCACCGTGCCGTCGTCGCGCATGGCCTTGCGGATACGATGGCCCGTGAGCCACGCGCTCTCGATCGTGATGCCGAGCGTCCGATGAAGCTGAGTGGCGCCGATACCCTTCTCGCTGCCGGTCATCAGGCAGATGGCCTGTAGCCACAGGTGAAGGTCGCTGTGGCTTTCCTCGAAGATCGTGCCGGTCCGCACGGTGAACTGCCTGCCGCACGCCTTGCACTTCCTCAGGCCGTGGCGCTCCTCTTCGACGGCCTGCTCCGAACACCCTTCAACTCGCATGCCTCGCCGATCACGCCGCACCTGGGGCAAACCTCGCCAGCCACAACATCGCCTCGACATGGGCGAAGGCTGCGGCTTCGTCGTCCATGTACGGGGCTGAAAGAACTGACATGGGGGAACTCTCGTTCCCGATGCCCAGCCGGTCCCTCTCGATCGCGGGCGCTAACCGCCGGGACTGGCGGCCGTCTCGAAGCAGGCCTGGGCCAGCACAGGCTTGGGCTTGTTGGGCATGGCCGGTGTGGTGGTGCCCGTCACGACGTCATTTGTCACATTCCGGCCATCCCGTGTCCTCAACTCGCCGACAACCAGCTGCGCCACATATTTGGTCGAGGGTTGCAGGCTCAGAATTGTTGTGTGGGTGGTTGGGAGGTGCACGTCATCAGCCTCGACCCTGATCGCGTGAAACCAGGCTCCATGAATGAGATCGCCGTCCTGGACCGTGACCTGGTGATCTCCAAAGCTCCGGGCGTCCCGGGCGCTATCAGCGTATCCGTAACCTCGCACGCCGAGATACAGAGTGGCGGAATACCAACCTGACAGCCGACTCACCGTGACCTCTGGCAAACCTTCGATGTCTAAATAATTGATCGGAAGGCCATTCCCCCCAAGCGTGACCCTGTCGGCTTGGATACCAGACACGAAGAGTAATATACCTTTCTGCGTCACGCCGTCCGGGCAGGCCGCTTGTCCAACCGTCTGCGCCATGGCGGGTACGGCGGTCAGAGCAAGGGTCGCGGCCAGCATCGCGACCGGGAACATGCGGATGGTGCGAAGGGACATGGGCGGGGCCTCCTGTACTTCATGAGGCCCCGGTATGAGATGTGCCAAAGCCTGACACGGACGGACACACCCGTCAAGGCCAGAACGGCGATGGGTGACGCAAGGAGTCACGTGTCAGGCGGGAGTGGGATCCTCCCTGTGGTTCACGACAACCGCAAGAAGGAGCACCCCGATGCCACGGCAGGCCGCAGCGACCGGGAACCTGCCACAGGCGTTCGAGGGGGTGAAGGAGATGCAGGCAGATGGACCGGAGCGGGGCGAGGGCTGTCGCCCCCTCGGTCGCCAGGCGCCGGCCGGGATCATCAAGGGCCGGGATCATCGAGGGCCGTATGGCCGAGGCGGTGGACCGCCGGCGCGATACCCTCGACGCCGGCGCCATGCACGACCGGCGCAACGGCACCTGCCGGCGTTGCCTGCCGAGCGAGCTCGGCGATATCGAACGCGACGTGCCGCGTACCCGTCACTTCTGCCCGACCGGGGTTCCGAAGGGCTCCGCGAGACGCGCGCCGGAGATCGACCGTGCGATCCCGGCCGGCTTCGTTCCGGGGCTCCCGACCCGCAAGGTCGGCGAGGTCCTCCTCGCCCTGCCCGGGCGCCCGGTCTCGGCCGCGACGGTGAGCCGGGTCGCCAGGACCCTCGACCGGTCGGTCGCGGCATTCCACCGCCGGCCGCTGAAGAACGACTGCAAGGCAGTGATGCCCGACGGCGTGGTGCTGGCCCGCAAGACTGGCACCGGCGCGCTCGGGAGGCCGGTCCTGGTGGCGCCGGGGATCCGCCACGATGGCAGGAAGGAGATCGTCGACTTCCGGCGCGCCGGCAGCGAGAGCGCCGCGGAACGGGAGCGCTTCCTCGACCGGCCGTACCACCGCGGCCTCACCGGCGAGGGCCTGGAGATGACTGGTGTCGATGGCGGCAAGGGCCTGCTCGCCGCCTTGCCGGTCGTCCGGCACGGCATCCCCGTCCAGCGGTGTCGGGCGCACAGGATCCGCAACATCCTCGACAGGGTCCGCGGCGCCCACCGGGAGGCCGTCAGGGCCGACGTCCACGCCGTCATGAACGCGGACACCCGCCCAGAGGCGCTCGCCGCCGCCCGCCGCTTCGCCGACCACTGGCAAGGCATCTGCCCCGGGGCCGTCGCTTCCCTGCGCAACGATCCCGACGATCTGCTCGCCTGCTTCCGCTGCAGGACCCTTGCCGGGCGAAGGCAGGTCAGGACCACCAATGCCGGCGAACGACGGTTCCGCGAGGTCCGCAGACGAACCCGGCCCACGGGAACCTTCCGGGACCGGACCTCGACGGACCGCATCCTCCACGCGGTCTTCATCCACGAAGACAGGTCTCGGGGAATCAGTACCCCACTCTCCCTGACACATGACCCTTGACGTTGCCACGGCGATGGTGCAGGGCGGATCCGTTCCAGCGTGGTTTAGCGTTTCCGGCCTCCTGGCCCTTTTCCTGTTACGCTTGATTCGTGGCGAGTTGGCGAAGGGAGCGGCGTCATGGTTCTGTCGGAGGTGTCCATCCGCGCGGTAGCGGAAGGCGAAGAGTCCCGCTTCCGGCACCTGCTTCAGGAGCACCACTACCTCGGCGCGCTGCCGGCGATGGGCGAGACCGTCCACCGTCACGAACGCTGGCGGTCTTCTCGGCGCCGGCGCTGAAGTGCGGCCCGCGCGACGGCTGGATCGGATGGGACCGCGGCGTGCGGTTCCACCGCCTGCACCTCGTGAGCAACAACTCGCGTTTCCTCATCCTTCCGGGCGGTCCGCACAACCTCGGCTCGCGCTGTGCGCGCGCCGCCAACTGGATCGAGGCAGGTCTCACCCGGGGCTTCGGCTGCGCCGGGAAGGGCTGCCGGGAGCATGCCGGGCCGAAGCGCGTGTTCCTCCTGCCGCTGTGCCGCGGCGCGCGGGCCCGGCTCCGGAACGCCCGTCCCGAACCCGACCTGCAGAAAGGAGTTCCCAGGGTGACCCTCGGCAAGGAGCAGATGACGTCCATGCCCGGGTTCTTCAGGGACGGCGCCACGCGCTGCCCTCGGTTCTCGGCCTCGCCCTTGCGGCGACGCTGTCCGGCGCCCGCGGCTGCAAGGCGATCGGCGAATGGGTCAACGACCTCTCTCCCAGGGTCCTGGCGCATTTCGGCGTGCGCTTCCGGAACAGGACCCGCATCCCGCCGAGCCGGACTGTGATCCGCGACGTGCTCGTCCGGGTCGACCCGCGACAGCTCGACGACGCGCTTCGGGCATGGACCGCGGCCAACGGCGGCACGGACAGTGCGCTCGCGATCGATGGGAAGACGATGCGCGGCGCCATCGACGACGACGGTCGCCAGACGCACGTGCTCGGCATCGTGGGCCACGACACCGGCGTCCGCCACGGCAAAGAAGTCGGCATGAGAGCCGGCGCGAACCAGGAGGAGAAGCGGACGAACGAGATCGGTACGGTCACCCCGCTGCTCGACAGCGCGCCCTTGCCGACCACCTGCTGGAACGCGGCGCGGCATACCTCTTCACGGTCAAGGGCAATCGGAAGACCCTGATGGACGACATCCGGCTCCTGATGGACGAGGCCATGGCGGAGCGCCCCCGGACTTCGAGGAAAGCGGAAAGCCCGAGCACGGCCGCCTCGAGCGGCGATCGATCCGGGCGTCCGCCGAGATCAACGACCACGTCAGGTTCCCCGGCGTCGGGCAGGTCTTCGCCGTCCGCCAGGAGGTCACCGTGGCCAGGACCGGTGAAAGGCGCGTCGAGACCGCCTGCGGGGTCACCAGCCTGAGCCCGAAGGCCGCCTCCCGAAGCGCCTGCTGGAATTGAATCGCGGTCACTGGCGGATCGAGGCCACTCACCATGTCCTTGACTGGAGCCTCGACGAGGACCGCAGCCGGGTCCGCACCGGCCACGGGCTGGCGAACACGACGCTGTTCCGACGCTTCGCCATCGGCCTGATCAGGCAACGAGGACTGGAGGTCGCGGAAGCGATGCGCGCCATGGCCAGAAGGCCGAGGCGGGTGCTCGACATGCTCCGGATGACCGGAAACACGCGGCCGCGGACAGAAACCGCCTGAAAGCCCCGACTGCCCCGACCGTCGCCCTCGGAAAACCCTTGGGGGCGGTCACGTCTGCCCGGATGATGCACCGAGGCCTCCTTCAGGCAATGAATCCGCGCTCAGCGACCTCAGCCACGCTGACCGGGCACCGCTAGCACGCCTAGAACAAGAGCCGAGCCGGACTGCAGACCCAACAAAGATCCGCCAGAACAAGGCACGCGGTCAGAACAGATTTGCCCTGGTCCCTATACTTATAGCAGAGTGCCGAGATGGTCCGGGAACGCAACGACCTTCATCGGAAGATTGCTTGCCTTGAAAACAAGCGCGGCCGGATTACCACCGCACTTGCTGGCGTCGAAAGAGCGATCCGTCATCAAGTTCAAATCTGTCCAGTGGACACTGGCAGCATCATAAGTCTGGGAAGCAATCTTCCTGCCCTTCCGCCCGTTTCCGAGATCATGGAAACACAGAACAATTTACTGAATGCAAAACGCCGTCTTGGGGATCTGGAAAGACGGATCGCCAGCATTTGGTACAAGTCGGCACTGTGCTACATAATCCCCTTTGCAAGGTATGATGACGCCATTCGTTTCAGGATTTGTGATCCGGAAACGGAAGAGCGGTCAATACGCTTGCCGACTGTGAGCAGTCGTATTGAAGGTAACCTGAAAAGTACGCATGTCGGGCGATTACCTGATTGACCGGGGATAACCCCGGTTGCGGCGTCATTGCGCCGTCTCACAGTTTTCGAAGGCGAGCCGAAAGCGAATTCGGTCTCGCGCGATGGCAGGTCGTCAAAGCGATTTTCGGCCCGGCCGGTTCATGCGCGGCAGAACGCTAGCCTCAAGATCAAACGACGGTGTGCCGCGGCACCGATGAAAATGTTCGTCGCGACAGGGTTATTATGCTAACCCGGAAACGTTCGAGAGCGAGAAAGGGCTTCTTGGTGCGAATTGAGCACGAAGCATGGCCGTAAAGGACTTTTCGCCTGGCGGCAAAAGGAGCCCGGGTGACCTGCCTTGCCTGTTCTGCCGGGCGCGGTCGAATTCCATCTGCAGCGTCTTGGGCAATGAAGAAATCAGGTGCCTGAACGATATTGTCAGCCGCCGGTCGCTTGCGGAAGGCGCTCGCCTGTTTGAAGAAGGCGACAACGCGGTCGATTATTTCGTGGTCACGGAAGGCTGCCTGATGGTCTTCAAGGAGACGTGTGACGGCCGCCGCCAGATTACCAGCTTCCTGTATCCCGGCGACATGCTGGGGCTGAACGATCGCCAACGCTATGTCCACACCGCAGAAGCACTGCAGGATTCCATCCTTTGCCAGTACCCGATCTCAGAACTGAACGGTCTTTTCCGGGACTTTCCGGACATGGAACACTGGATGCTGAAACATTGTTCAAACGAACTGGCTTCCGCGCACGACCAGATGTTCCTGCTGGGTCGCAAGAACGCGGCGGAAAAGATCGCGACCTTCCTGTTGTTCCTTCTCTTGCGGTCGCAACGGCAGTTGCCGGAGACCGACAGTCTGGAATTGCCGATGTCCCGTCGCGATATCGCCGATTATTTGGGCCTTACCGTCGAGACCGTCAGCCGTACCATCACCCGGCTGCGCCGGGATCGCATCATCGAAACCGTTGGCAGGGATGTCATCGACATTCTTGACACTCAGGCTCTCAGGATGCGCGCCTGCATCGGCGACGACTGGGCGCCTGCGGCGTCAACTTGTCAGGCGCCGCACCACTCCGAACGAGAAAAGTACGCCGAAAAGGGTGAAGACCGCGCCAGCGAAGCCGAACATGTCGTCGGAAGCGCGTGAGACCATTAACAGCCCCAGAAGGGCAATCAGGATCCCGACGAAGAGCATGATCACATTGGACATGGGGCTCGGCTCCTATTCGGAAGGGGTTTTGACGAGATCGCGATAGGCATGCCACGTTGCGTGGGCGATCAGCGGCATGGTGACGGCGAGGCCGATGAAGCCGGCCAGGATTCCGGCGCCCGTGAAAAGGACGATCAGGACCGCCCACAGAATCATGGCTGCCTTGTTTTGCAGGACCGTTCGCACGCTGACCACTACCGCATCGAAAACGGAAACTTCGCGATCCACCAGCATGGGGGCCGACACAGCGGTGATTGCGAAGACGACCAGCGCAATCCCGGCGCCGACCAGACACCCGACAACCAGGAATTCGATATTTTCGGTCGTCAGGATCACCGACTGAATGAAACTCAGCAAGTCGGGCGGCGCGGTGCCAAAGGCCGACGGCGGGCGGTGGCCGAAGAACAACGCGAAGATCAGGGTGGCGACGCGGATCCAGAACAGGAACAGCAGGCCGACGGCAAATCCAAGCAGCGCCACCTGGCCGGTATTTCGCTTCCAGGCGCCGAGCGCGGTTCCCACGCCGACCGCATTCCCTTTCTCCAGTTCGCGGCTGACGTGATACAGTCCGACCGCCAGGATGGGCGCAACCAGCATGAAACCTGCAACCAGAGGCAAGGCGAGATTGTAGAGCCGCACACTGTGCAGGATGAGGAGAACCACAAGGCCCGCGATGGCAAACAGCATGCCCCAGAAGATGCTCGCGCCCCGCGCGGAGATGATGTCATCCCAGCCCCTTGCCAGCCACTGCCAGGGCCGATTGACCGGAATACTGGCAATGGCAAGGGCACCCGGCGATGGTACGGGAACGTGATCGTTTTCGGCTGTGTTCATTGCCGCCGCCATGTTGCAGACCTGCTCTTCTGGTGATCTTCCGAACCGAGGCGCGAGACTAGCCCAGCTTGGCGGAAGTCTACGTCTTCACAAGCTGTTGTTAATTGATGTAGGTCAATGCCCCAGTCTTGTCGATTGCCGTTTATGGGCCCGACCGGCTGCCGTGCACGAGATGATCGGCATGTAGCCGTGGGGCGGTAAGCGTCTAGGGGGTTGTTGCATGACGGCTGTTACGGCAGAGTCGCCAGCGTTGGTGCAGGGGGACGAAAACGTCACCTACAACATGACAGTCGTCCGCCAGTTCACATTGGCGACTGCATTTTGGGGGATCGCAGCGTTTCTCGTCGGGGTGGTGATCGCCCTCCAGCTTGCCTTCCCGATACTCAATCTCGATTTGCCGTGGACAACCTTCGGTCGGCTGCGGCCGCTGCATACTTCGGCGGCGATCTTTGCTTTCGGCGGCAACGCGCTGCTGGCAACATCTCTTTACGTGGTGCAGCGAACATGCAGGGCACCGCTATGGGGCGGGCCGTCTCTGGCCTCGTTCCTGTTCTGGGGCTACCAGGTATTCATCGTGCTGGCCGGCACCGGTTATCTGATGGGCGTGACGCAGAGCAAGGAATACGCCGAGCCGGAATGGTACGTAGACCTGTGGCTGACCCTTGTCTGGGTGATCTATCTGTTGATCTTCGTCGGCACGCTGATGCGTCGGAAAGAACCACATATCTACGTCGCCAACTGGTTCTATCTGGCATTCATCCTGACCGTGGCGATGCTGCATGTCGTCAACAACCTGACAGTCCCCGTGTCCTGGACCGGGGTCAAGAGTTACATCTTGTGGTCCGGGGTCCAGGACGCGCTGACGCAATGGTGGTATGGTCATAATGCGGTTGGCTTCTTCCTGACGGCCGGATTCCTCGGGATCATGTACTATTTCGTGCCGAAGCGAGCTGAAAGGCCGGTCTACTCCTATCGACTCTCGATCATTCACTTCTGGTCGCTGATCTTCCTGTACATCTGGGCTGGCCCGCATCACCTGCATTATACGGCGCTGCCGGATTGGGCGCAGTCTCTGGGGATGATGTTCTCTGTCATGCTGTGGATGCCCAGCTGGGGCGGCATGATCAATGGCCTGATGACCCTGTCGGGGGCCTGGGACAAGCTGCGAACCGACCCGGTCCTGCGCTTCCTGGTCGCTGCGGTCGGCTTCTACGGCATGAGCACCTTCGAAGGACCGGTCATGTCGATCAAGCCGGTCAACGCCCTGAGCCATTACACCGATTGGACGATCGGCCATGTGCACAGCGGTGCGCTCGGCTGGGTGGCGTTCATCAGCTTTGGCGCATTGTACTTTCTCGTGCCCAAGCTCTGGGGACGCCGCGAACTCTTCAGCCTGAAGCTGGTCAGTTACCACTTCTGGATCGCAACCATCGGTATCGTGCTCTACATCACCGCAATGTGGATATCCGGGATCATGCAAGGCCTGATGTGGCGGGCCTACAATGATCTGGGTTTTCTGCAATACAGCTTCGTCGAAACAGTGGAAGCCATGCATCCCTACTATGTCATCCGGGCCCTTGGCGGAATCCTGTTTCTCGTCGGCGCGTTGGTGATGATCTACAACATCTATCGAACGATCAAGGGCGACTACGCCGATGATCAGGTTGCGCTTTTCGAAACGAATGCTCCTGTCGACTCCGGCCAGGCGGCCCCGGCAACCGCATAGGGGGGAAGGCAATGGCTAGGAAATTCTCCCACGCCCTCTTTGAAAAGAATGTGATCCTGCTGGCGCTTGCAACGCTCGTGACCGTCTCCATCGGGGGGTTGGTGGAGATCGTGCCCCTGTATACGATCAAGTCGACGATCGAGCCGGTAAGGGGAGTCCGTCCGTATTCGCCACTCGAGTTGGCCGGGCGCGCCATCTATATCCGCGAAGGCTGTTACAACTGCCACAGTCAGATGATCCGACCGTTCCGGGACGAGGTCGAACGCTACGGTCCCTACAGCCTTGCAGCAGAGAGTATCTACGACCATCCGTTCCAGTGGGGATCGAAGCGAACCGGGCCCGACTTGGCGCGGGTCGGGGGCAAGTATTCCAATGCCTGGCACGTTCAGCATCTGATTGACCCCCGCAGCGTGGAGCCTGGGAGCGTGATGCCGCCCTACGGTTTCCTGTTGCGCCGCAAGCTGGAGATGCGCAACATCGCAAGGCATCTTGAGGCCAACAGAACCGTCGGTGTCCCTTACACTCCGGACATGATTGCCACGGCCCACGCGGACATGGTCGCCCAGGCCGACCCCGAGGGCGACCACGACCATGACGGGCTGCTGAAGCGATATCCCAAGGCAATGGTGGCCGATTTCGACAGCAAGCCCGGCGACCTTACCGAAATGGATGCGCTGGTCGCTTATCTGCAAATCCTCGGGCGGATGGTGGATTTCAAGAAATACACCGTCAAGGACCTGCAGCAGTAGGAAGGAGCGATGGAGGATTTTTACGCATTCGTCCGTTCCGCCTGGGTAATCTGGATGATGGCCCTGTTCGTCATCATCGTGGCGTGGGTGCTATGGCCTTCGAATCGGGAAAGATTCCGCCGCGCCGCACGAATCCCGCTGAGTGAAGACAAGCAATCGGCTGATGCCGTTTCTGACCGTCAGGATCAGGCGTCCTCTGCTGACCGCAAGAACAGGATCTAGCACATGCCGAGCAAGACGGAAAAAGATGCCTATAGCGGTCAGGCGACGACAGGTCACGAGTGGGATGGCATCAAGGAACTCGACACGCCGTTGCCGCGCTGGTGGCTTTGGGTCCTCTACGCTACCATCGCGTGGTCCGTTGTCTACTTCGTCCTCTATCCCGCAATCCCGGGCCTCACCGGCTACAGCAAGGGAGTTCTGGGATATTCTTCGCGTGTTGAGGTCGGCAACAAGATTGCTGCAGCCCGGGCGGAACAGGGAAAGTTTCGCGACGGTATCCGGCAATCGCCCCTCGCTGAAATCCGCACAGACGATCAACTCCTGCGTTTCGCGCTCGCCGGCGGCAAGGCCGCTTTCGCCGATAATTGTGCGCCTTGCCACGGTATTGGCGGCGTGGGCAATCCGGGTGGCTATCCCTCCCTTGCCGACGATGCATGGATTTGGGGCGGATCGCTGGAGGATATCGAGCGCACGATCCTTTACGGCGTTCGAAACGACCATGATGACTCCCGTTCCTCCCGGATGCCGATTTTCGGCGGGAGCGAAGATGCTGTTCTGACGCCGGACCAGATCGCCGATGTGGCCGAGTTCGTGCTGTCTCTGTCCAGGAGATCGAAGGATGTGGAAGCAGTGAAGCGGGGAGCGCCTCTTTATGAGGAAAACTGCGCGTCCTGCCACGGCCCGACGGGCAAGGGAGACCCGGAACAGGGTGCTCCGCGCCTGAACGATGCGATTTGGATCCATGGCGGTGGTCGTGAAGCCATCATCGCCCAGATCACCAGGCCGAAAAACGGCGCCATGCCCGCCTGGAGCGGACGGCTGGACGCGGAAATCATCAAGATGCTGGCTGTCTATGTCCACGCACTGGGCGGCGGCCAGTAGCGAACCGGGTTGCGCTGATCAAGCAGGAGAGACGCCAGTGGCTCCAGACGGCGGCAGCGTGACAAACGAACTTGACGACGCTATCGACGTCTGGTCGGTACGCGAGCAAAAGGAAAGCGCAAAGGCAGGCGGGACGTCGCACAGGCCTCCCTCCCTCTACGCTAAGCGTGTTCAAGTCTATCCGCGCAAGGTCTCGGGGCGGTATCGTCGTCTCAAGTGGTCGACGCTGGTCGCTTTGCTTGGCCTGTATTATGTCCTTCCCTGGATCCGCTGGGACCGCGGACCCAGCGCGCCAGACCAGGCCGTCCTTGTCGATCTGAACAACGAACGTGGCTACTTCTTTTTCATCGAGATATGGCCTCAGGAGGTCTACTACCTGACTGGCATTCTGGTGACGGCGGCGATTGGCTTGTTCCTGGCTACCAGTCTGGCGGGGCGCATCTGGTGTGGCTATGCTTGCCCGCAGACCGTCTGGACCGATCTGTTCATGTGGATCGAACGCCAGATCGAAGGCGACCGCGGCGCGCGGATCAGGCTGGACAGGCAACCGTTCTCTGCCGAAAAGGCAATGCGAAAGAGCGCCAAGCACCTGTGCTGGCTGCTGATCGCCTTTGTTACAGGCGGCGCATGGATCATGTATTTCGTGGATGCGCCGACCGGCGTCGGCGCATTCTTCGTCGGCAAGGCATCGGCGGAAACCTATTTTTTCGTCGGCCTGTTCACGTTCACCACCTACCTCCTGGCCGGATGGGCGAGAGAACAGGTCTGTACCTACATGTGCCCCTGGCCACGCTTCCAGGCGGCAATGCTGGACGAGGATTCCCTGGTCGTTACCTACAACAAATTCCGAGGAGAACCTCGCGGCCCACATCGCAAGGGACAGCAATGGGGCGAAACCAGTCACTGTATCGATTGCAAGCAATGCGTCGCCGTATGCCCGACCGGGATTGATATCCGCGATGGCATTCAGCTGGAGTGCATCGGATGCGGGCTCTGCGTCGACGCCTGCAATGAGGTGATGGAAAAAGTCGGATTGCCGCCGAACCTGATTGCCTTCGACACCGAACGGCGGATGGCGCAACGCGCTCAGAAAGAGCCGCAGACCTATCGTCTGATCCGGCCGCGGACGGTCTTGTATTCCTTCCTGCTCGCAGGCATTTCGACATTGATGGTCGCGTCCTTGGCGACTCGGGATACGGAAGGCATCAGCGTCCTGCACGACCGGACATTGTTCGTACGGCTTTCGAGTGGCGCTATCCAGAACAGCTACGACGTCAAGATCCTGAACAAGCAGCGGCGAGAGCGGCAGTTCGTGCTGAATACCGAGGGCATTCCCGGCGCAGAGATTATTGTCGTCGGTCAATCGATTTCGCCTGTCCCGACGGTGGTCCTGTCCGCACCTGCCGACGGGCTTGGAGAATACCGTCTTCATGTTCGGGCACCGGACAAGGCGATAACGGCCGGAGAAATGCCCATTCGCTTTGTCATGACAGATGACGTCGCCCGAAAAATCGTCCGGTCAACAACCTTCCGGGCACCGCCGCAACGGCGATAGGATGCGGGTCATGTTATCTCTGTTTCGGTCGGATCGTTGGATACCGTGGACGTTCGTGGCCGGGTTTGGCGTGGTCCTGCTGGCCAACGGGATCATGGTTTTTTCGGCGTTCAACAGCTGGAACGGCGTATCGACGGACGACGCGTATCGCCGGGGTCTGGAATACAATCGTCAACTGGCCGAACAACAGCGCGTCGCCGCGACCGGTTGGGCGGTCGCCGCACGTCTTGACGGGAAAGGAAGCCATCGAAACCTGCTGGTCGCCGTCAAGGACAAATCGGGCAGGCTCATTCCCGACGCTGCTGTCGTCGCCCGCTTTGAGCGGCCAATCGAGCGGGGACTGGATTTTTCCGTCAAGATGCAATCGACCGTCGATGGTCAGTACAGCGCGGCGATCGCCCTGCCGAAATACGGCCAGTGGCAGGTTGTCCTGAGCATCGCGGCCCGGACCGGGACCGTTACCGCGACACGGCGCTACATCCTGCGACCATGACCATTGCAACGCCCCTTCTTTCGTCCGACGGTCGCGGGGAGAATTCGGGAGATCAGTCCCGGCCGACTACCGTGCACGTACCCGGCATGCATTGTGGCGGGTGCGTGGCGAAAATCGAACGTTCTCTGAAGGCACTGCCCGAAATACGGCACGTGCGGGCAAACCTGTCGCGCCAGACCGTGCATATCGAATGGTCTGCTGGCGACCGCACCCAAGCGGCGCTGAATGCGCTGGACGCTGACGGCTTTCCGGCCAGCTTCGCCATGGCGCCAGAAGTGGCTGGTCAGGCATCGGAAGACGAGAAACTGCTGGTAAGGTGCTTGGCTGTCGCTGGGTTTGCCTCCGCCAATGTCATGCTGCTTTCGCTGTCGATTTGGGCCGGTAACGCGGAGGACATGGCGCCCGAAACGCGGACCATGTTCCATTGGTTCTCGGCGTTGATTGCGCTGCCTGCCATCACCTATGCCGGACGTCCGTTTTTCCGACCCGCCTGGAAGGCGTTGCGCCACATGCGCACGAACATGGATGTGCCGATCAGCATTGCGGTGGTTGTGGCGTCGGCAACCAGTCTTTGGGAGACGGCGACCGGCGGCCGACACGCGTATTTTGATTCGGCGATCACTCTGCTGTTCTTCCTCCTCATCGGCCGCCTGCTGGATCAGAGGGCGCGCCGACAAGTTCGTTCGGCGGCGGCACGGCTGGTTGCGCTGCAGGATTGCGCAGTCCGCCGTTTGGCGGCTGACGGTTCCACAACTATCGTGGACCCGGAAACACTGGATGCCGGTGACCGGATACTTGTCGCTGCCGGCGAGCGGTTTGCCATCGACGGTGACGTGCATGTTGGCCGATCATCAGTCGACGAGAGCGCCATGACCGGGGAGGCCTTGCCCAGGCCGGTTCAGCCAGGCGATCGGATCCTGGCGGGCACCGTTAATCTGTCGTCACCGCTGACAGTTACAACGCGCGCTGTCGGTGACGAAACTGTTCTGGCCGATATTGTTCGCTTGACCGATGCGGCGGAGCAGCGGCGATCGGCCTACGTCATTCTGGCAGATCGTGTCTCGCGCCTGTACGCACCGGCAGTCCACCTGCTGGCCCTGCTGGCTTTTGTTGGGTGGACGCTGGTCGGCGGCATCGACTGGCAATCTGCATTGATGATTGCCGTTGCAGTACTCATTATCACATGTCCATGTGCCCTTGGTCTGGCTGTCCCCGTCGTTCAGATCATCGCGACCGGGCGCCTTTTTGGCATCGGAACACTGGTGAAGTCGGGTGATGCCTTGGAGCGGCTGGCGACAGTCGATACCGTTGTCTTCGACAAGACCGGAACGCTGACACTCGGCTGTCCAGACCTGATCGATGCCGACACGATTCCCGCGAACGCGCTGCACGAGGCCGCATCGCTTGCGGCAACCAGCTCCCACCCCCTGTCGCAAGCCCTGCTGCGCGCAGCGCCTGGCGTGATCGCCCGGGAAGGCGTTGAAGAGACTCCGGGCAACGGCCTGTCCTGGGATGGTCCAGGCGGCCTTTGGCGGCTTGGATCTGCTGTCTGGTGCGGACTGGGCGATAGGGACAGTGACGCGACTGCCGTCGATCACGGACACGCAGATGCTACTCTCTGGTTCGCTCGACCAGGCCATGAGCCGGTCAGTTTCAGTTTCTCGGATCCTCTGCGTGAAGATTCTGCAGCCACGGTCAAGGCGATTCGTGATGCCGGTTGCAAGACGATGCTGCTGTCCGGTGATCGGAAAGCCGTTGTAGCCGATGTCGCCCGTCAGGTCGGCATAGAGGTCTGGTCCGGTCGGTGTTTGCCGTCCGACAAGGTCGCGGAAATCGAACGTCTTCACGGCGCAGGACGATCCGTGATGATGGTTGGCGACGGGGTGAACGACGCGCCCGCACTGGCCGCTGCAACGGTCTCCATGTCACCTGGCTGTGCCGCCGATATTGCGCAAACGTCGGCAGAAATCGTATTCCAGGGTGCCGCTCTGCAACCGGTCCTGACGGCCATTAAGGTTGCCCATCGGTCTCAACGGCTTGTCCGCCAAAACATCGCTCTGGCCATTGGTTACAACATGCTGGCCATCCCGCTTGCCATGTCCGGGCTCGTGACGCCGATGATTGCTGCCTTGTGCATGTCGTCGTCGTCCATCATCGTTGTGGCGAATGCATTCCGGTTCGCTCCTCGCCGACGTCTATCGAGTCAAGCGATGCCAAAAGTGCGGCTGGCGGCATGAGCGTCCTTGTCTATTTGATCCCGATTGCGCTGATCTTGGGTGGTTTGGGTTTGGCGGGCTTTCTGTGGGCCGCGCGCTCTGGCCAATTTGACGATCCGGACGGATCCGCGCAGCGAATCCTGTTCGATGACGATGACGAATTCCACGACTGATCGCGAGCAGAACCATCTTCCCGACGGTGAGTCACGCTCCGCTTCGTCCGGCAAGCGCGCTTTCATTAAGGTACCGTCAGGAATGATGTGTCGGAGTTTGTTGCTGAGATCGCGGGCGGCCTCAAGCCATGGCCCGGACCGAGACCAACAGGATCCAGTGTGGCCGGCCGCATGACGATCGGCACAACGATTTGACGGACGCGGAATGGCCGCCGCTTCAGGGCCGGCTGCGGGAGACGGAGCTTCCGATGCGATCCGGTCGTCGAGGTGCCAATGGCGTCCGATACCGCCGTTTCTCACGCCTGCGCGGGCACTGCCCTCGGTGTCGGTCAAGCAACGCGGATACGCCTTGAAACACGGCTTGCCCGATCACGAGTCCGGCCTGGTCTTTTCCTCCTGCCCTTCGCCGGGGCTTCCCCGTGCCCCTTCGGGCCACAGCGCGTCCAGCGGGAAGGTGATGGCGTCGAAGGGCGGCTGCGATACCGGCGCGTCGTCCGCCAGCGTCGCCAGAAGCACCCATCGGCCCTCGCGCAGCGCGAACGCCTCCAGCGTCTTCGCGTCGGGGTCGACGAACCACAGGTGCGAGACCCCCTCGCGGGCGTAGAGGGAACGCTTCTCGTTCCGGTCCAGCCGCCGGGTCGAGGGCGAGAGCACCTCGCACACCCAGTCCGGCGCGATCTCGCAGTATGCCGCATCGGGATACTCCGGCATCGTCTCCCGCCGCCAGCCCGCCAGGTCCGGCACCACGATGTCGTCGCCCAAGTGCAATTCCGGCTCGTCAACGATCCACCAGCCCCCGGGACCGCCCCGGCCTCGGCCAAAGGGATCGTCCAGACGTCCGCCAAGACGTGAACTCGCCCAAGTGTGGCGCATGGCGGGCCTCGGATGGGTGTGCAGCGTGCCCGCGAGCACCTCCGCCACCACATGGGGCGGGGCGTCCAGCACGTCCCGGTAGGTCGCCCGTCTCTCCGTCCTCGCCAGTGCCGTCATCGGCCGCCACCTCCGTCTTCTCTCCGAAGATAGCATCGGGGCGCAGGGGCGGCAATTGCGATTTACACATCGCTGATCATGCACGGCAGCGCCAACACCGCACTCGCACTCAGCCTTCCATGCCATCGTAAACGACAACACCATCAACAGAAGCGGACAACTCCACTTGCATGGCGACAGCACGGTCATGAACAACCGGGTTACAATCGGTGTACTTTCATGTAGACTGCGCATATTGAGGAATACCTGTCGTCCCTGTTCCGGATTTTCGATCACGTTCATGACGCGCGCGAAATCAGTCACACCAATCTTGTGGCATCGGTAGATCGGCCCCTGTATCCAGCTCCACGGAGCCGTCGAAGCGCGCGAAACAAAATTTTTGACCATGCGAAAATCCTTGTTCCCGGCGCGGCGTCGACGTTCTTGTCACGGAGCCGTTGGGTTCCTGTGGCGGCGTCCTTTGCGGGGTTGATGGCTTGGCGTCGGATCTTTGGCTGATTGCACTGAACGACGTCGTTGTGAGGTGCTTTGATGGATAAGACGGCGAAACGGTTCGTCAGCCGCCTTACCCAAGACACTCTGGCGCTGGTGCTCGCCGGCGGGCGTGGGTCCCGGCTGGGGGTTCTTACTGAGTGGCGGACGAAGCCCGCGGTGCCGTTCGGCGGCAAGCACCGGATTATCGATTTCACTCTTTCCAACTGCCTGAATTCTGGCATTCGTCGGATTTGTGTTCTGACGCAGTACAAGTCGCACTCTCTGATCCAGCATCTGACGCAAGGCTGGAGCGGTCTGAGTGCGGAACGTGGGGAATTCATCGACATTATCCCGGCCCAGCAGTGGCTTGATGACGAGACGTGGTATGAGGGGACGGCCAACGCGGTGTTCCAGTGCCTTGACATCATTGACGCCTATCGGCCCCGGCATGTGCTGATCCTTCCGGGCGATCATATTTACGCGATGGACTATGGAGAAACGCTTGCCGGTCATGTCGAGTCCGGGGCGGATTTCACGATCGGGTGCACGCGCGTGTCGATGGACACGGCGCGCCAGCTGGGCGTCATGCAGGTTGACGCGGCCGGCCGCATCGTCGAGTTCTTCGAGAAGCCCGAGGCACCCAAACCGATCCCCGACGACCCCAGCCACGCCTTGGCAAGCATGGGAATCTACGTTCTTTCGTACGAGTACCTTCGCGAAAGACTGCACGAAGATGCCGTCAACGCGGAGTCGTCGCACGATTTCGGGAAAGACCTCATTCCTGCTGCTGTCGCCCGGGGTGACAATCTGCGCTCGTTTCTCTTCCGGTCGTCAGCGATCGGCGACGACGGCTATTGGCGGGATGTCGGGACAATCGACAGCTACTACGAAGCCAATCTGGAGGTCCTCTCGCCAGAACCGCCTATCGATCTCTATGATCCAGGATGGCCGTTTCGCACCTTTCAGCCGCAACTGCCCGCAGCCCGGTTTGTCGGCGACGAATCGCCGTGCCTCGTGAAGGACGTGATGGTCAGCGGCGGTTGTATCATCACGAAATCGAACCTGGATCAAAGTCTGCTGTATTCAAACGTCAGGGTCGGCGAAGGCAGTGATCTGCAGGGTGTGCTGGCATTGCCAGATTGCCAGATTGGCACCGGTTGTCGGCTCAAGCGGGTCATCCTCGACAATGGCTGTCTGGTTCCCGACGGTACCGTGGTTGGAGAGGATTCGCAGATCGATCGACAGCGTTTCCACGTCAGTGACGACGGCATTGTGGTCATCAACCGAGCGATGCTCGGACAGGGCTCCACCTACAAGCCGACTTTCGCCAATCCGCGGTAGGTGCTCCGACCAGCGCGCTACCGGGTCAGGTGGTCGTGGATGATATCGGATGCATCCAACGCGGGAACGTCCTCGGCTGAGGGGCGTTCTGTGCGCAAGGCTCGGTCGATCAGCGCAGCATAGCGCGCGGCGGTCTCGCGCCAGGTATAGGTAGTGACAACGCGCGCGTGTGCGCGTGCTGCGAATTCGCGCTGGCGTGACAGCGCTTCGTTCAGGCCGCGTGCGATATCGGACGGATCTGCAGGATCGACAAGGATCCCCGATCCGTCCGCAAAGATTTCCGACGGTCCGCCGTTGCGTGTCGCGACACAGGCCAACCCGCAGGCGGCAGCCTCGATCGGACCGAGCCCGAACGGCTCATGGAAAGCAGTCAACGCGAAAACGCCGCCGCCCGCCGCGACTGCCCGATAGGTCGCCGCCAACGCGCGCTGGGAGGGGATATTCAGGAACCGGACCCGGTCATGCAGCCTGTTCCGTTCGATTGTCTTCAGTATCGGCTGAAGAACGCTTTGTTCGTCATCGTTGAGTTGGGCCACGTTCTCGAAAGGATCATCAATCCCACGAAGGCACAAGAGCAGATCCGCGCGCGCCCTGAGGTCGGCCGACGCCGCGAAAGCTTCCACAACTCCGATCGTGTTCTTCTTTGTATCGAGCCGATTTGAAACGACAACCATCGGCCGTCCGGGAGACACGATTTCCTGCAGCAGTTTGCCGTCGGCATCATCCGCCTTCGCGCTGAAAATCTCGGTGTTGACTCCGGGCGGGATCACCGAGAACCGCGCGTCGTCGTCAACTTCGATTGCTCCGGCGTAAAGAGGATGCGCGTATTGCTCGCGGCGCTCCTGTTCGGTGGAGGTTATGATCCGGGCGGCGCGCGTCATGGCGAGACGCTCTGCCGCGATGCGCCGCGAGAACCGGAAGCGCGCTTCCATCGCCGAGGCGTTGGCCTGGGAGACGCCAAGTTTTTCGAGTTTCTGGGCGCCCAAAGAGTGTCCGGTGAAGGTGAACCCGATCCCGGTGGAGCGTTCGAGCAAGGCGGCGCAATACCCGCCGTCGGCATAGTGGGCCGTCGCAAAGTCTGGCAGGGACTTACCGTAGAAGCCAATCGTGTTGGAGACGAATTCCGGCAGGCAATCCCACAGGCGTTCCTTGCTCAGGAAGTCCGGACCACCGCATGGCACCCGGACGATCCGCAGATCGGCGCCCGTCTCCGGATAATGGTCGAACGGCTCTGCGAACTCAGGCCAGTCCTTGTCCACGATCTGTCGGGTCAGGATGTCGATGCGATGACCTGCAGCCGTCATCGCCTGCGCAACTTCCTTCACATATACCAGTTGGCCGCCGAAGTCCGGATGCTCCGTCAGGTAAGAGTCGGCGGGATCGAAATTGCCTTGCGGGTTCAGGAAAACGATGTGCATGGAATGGCAAAAATGTGTGGTCAGCGCGCAGGAAAGACTTGGTAGTTGGCGTCGACGACAATGTCAGCGCGCTGACTGTGGGCGCTGATAATGTCATGCTCGATCTCGAGGACGCGATCGATGAATGTATCCAGTTCGGCCACATTGCGCATTCGCTTCTGCCGGTGCTTGCGTGTTTGAAGGTACGTCCGATCAATGAACACATGCGTCTGACAATGCGACAGCAACGTCGTGTAGGTCCCCTCGGCAATCATGACGCGTGCATCCCCGGTCTCCAGAGATTCGGTCGAAATGGAGTCAGATTCATAATCTACCAGCGGCTTGTCGATCCGCTTCGTGCCTTCGAGAAAGGCGGCCACATGGGAATTCATCAGTGTCAGCCGGACCTCCTGCGGGCCCACCCAATCGATATTGGCACGCCGCGTGCGATCATTGGTCTTGGGTGGGTGAATGAAATAGTCATCCTGCTGCAGGATCACGCTTCCGATTCCTTGCTCGGCCAGGGTTTGCCGCAGGGCCGCAGCCGTCTCTGACTTGCCGCTGCCCGACTGGCCCGCGATCGACACCGCATGGCGCACCGGCGATTCCGCGAGGACCGGTTGCAGGACAGGCCAAAGTCCCGCGGCGGCCTTGCGATGGTGCGGTTCGATGATGATCGAGTCGCCGCGCATACTCTTCTCTCCAGATTCTGGATTCACAAGCGACGTGAATGATACGCGATCCTGCGCCGCAATTCCATTTGTCAGTTGCTGTTGGATGGCATAAGGTTGATTGCTGGCGTCGTAATGCGTCGTCGCGACCAATTCGCAGGTGCGGAAGACCGTCCTCCGAGGCGTCCCGCGCAGGCTGTTCGTGAAACAAGAGTGCTGGCATTGATCCTGATCATGTCGCCTGAATTCGAGACCTCGTGGTTTGACCTGAACCAACGCCTCTCGAAGCTGGAGGGGAATTCCGGCCTTGAGGCGGTGCTGCGAGAACTCGAACTGCATCATCTCGACAGCGGGTTCCTGGGTAACACGCTGGAGAATGTCCGCAGTTTTGTCTTTTACCATCCAGAAGACCCGAACCGCTTCTTCCGCTTGCAGCACAACCCCGGGCGCGCCGAGAGATTTTCGGGCACGCGCCGTGAAGCACTCGTGCCGCAGGTGCAGAATCAGGGATGTTTTCTGTGCCGCGAGAACATCAAGTGGCAGCAGCAGGGAACCCAGTTTGGATACGGTATCGAGACAAGCGGCAGATCCTTCTTTGCGCTGACCAATCCGTTTCCGCTCCTGCCAGGTCACATCGTGATCGCCTCCGCGGAACATCGAACACAGGAATGGTCTTTTCGCAGCGGATCGGGTGTCGACGTCTGCCACCTGATTGACGATTTGGTGCGCCTGTCCGAGCGTATGCCGGAGCATGTGGGCTTCTACAACGGGATCGATGGTGGATCCTCTATCCCCGGGCATCTGCACTACCAGTTCGTTTTGCGGCCTGACACCGTCGACGCGTTCCCGCTGGAGCGCGCGGCGGCGTTGTCCGCTGCATGCGGCTCGCTGGCGTTTGTGCAGCGATATCCGCTGGAAGCTGCTGTCTGGAAAGGTGACGTCGGCACGGTCGTCAACGACGCCTGCGACTGGATCATGGGATGGGCGCAGCGAAACGCTTGGCGCATCCGGGGTCTGACCGCGAATTTCATCACGACCTTCGATCGACCCGGCAATCAGATCGTGTTCTATTTTGTACCCCGCGACCGGGCGCGATCGCGCATGCATGGCATCGACGGGATTGCCGGCGGGCTTGAGGTTCTCGGCGAGATCGTGCTCTCAAGTCCTGACGATGCCGCGCGTCTTGACGACGGGTCGATCGACTACTTCAAGCTGGAAAGAGCGCTGGCAAGCCTGCATACGCCCTTGGAAACGGCCTGAAGCGAGACGATATGTCATGACGTCGGCGTCACGGAAGACGCCTTCGAAAACGGAGCGGAGAATGCATTTGGGAATCCTGACCGGTGGGGGCGATGTGCCCGGACTGAATCCCGCCATCAAGGCCGTTGTCAACGAAGCGCATGTGCGGGGTTGGCGTGTGACCGGATTTCGGCGCGGCTGGGCCGGGCTGGTCAATTCCGACCCGAAGGATTTGCCTGGGACGGCAGACGTCCGAACGACGCTGACCCCGGAAAACGTCAGCAGTATCGATCGCACCGGAGGCACCATCCTGCATACCTCTCGGACCAATCCTTCGCGCATGCCGCCCGATGATCTTCCGGTATTTCTTCGCGGCAGGAACGTGTTCGCCCAGGCAGAAACCATCGATCTGACTGACCACGTACTTGCGGTTCTTGAAGCTTGCGAGATCGATACCTTGATCGCCATCGGCGGCGACGACACCCTTTCCTATGCTGCGCGGCTGCACCGCGAAGGCGCGAAAACGGTGTGCATTCCTAAAACAATGGATAATGACGTCTTTGGCACCGACTACTGCATCGGCTTCTCGACCTGCGTTTCACGGTCTGTCGAACTGATCAACCGGCTGCGCACCACAGTCGGAAGTCATGAACGGTTTTTGGTTGTTGAACTTTTCGGACGCAACTGCGGCATGACTGCCTGGATGTCCGGCTATCTTGCCGACGTCGATCGATCCCTGATAGCTGAAGTCCCTGTTGACTTGGAAAAGCTGGCTCGCCTGCTGAGCGCCGACCGATCCGCCAGCGCCTCCAACTACGCAATCGCCGTAGTCTCCGAGGGGGCGCATGTGACGGGTGAGGATATCCTGGAGTCCGGACCGGCGGATGCGTATGGGCATCGCAAACTCGGCGGCATAGGCAACCGCGTCGGCGACGGCCTGAGGCGGATTACCGGGGTCAACGTGATGGTCCAGAATCTCGGCTATCTTGTACGTGCAGGGGCTCCCGATGCGATCGACATCATGGTGCCGAAAAATTACGGCGCCATGGCCATCGGCCTGATCGAGGATGGCCGGACCGGACTGATGGTGGCTATCCAGGACGGCTGTTATACCACCCAGCCGGCGGATATCAGCACCAAGGGCGAGCGCCGGGTCGACCTGGATGCCATGTACGATATCGAGACCTATCGGCCAAAGGTCGCGCAGCTGGCAGGCGCGCCTATGTACCTGTCCTGACGCCGGGGCAGCCGGCAAGCACGCTGCCGGCTCGGGGTGGGACAGCGGTGATTACTCCAGGTTACCGCGCGTTCTCTGTCCGTTTCCTTGCGCGTGTCATGAACACGGAAGAGTCATTGAGCCATTCCTTCAACCCGATCCGGCCGCCGTCGGTAAGCCAGTCGATGTGCCGATCAAGGCAGGCGGCAAGCCCGGCGTTCGTCGCGGCGAGCGCGAATCCGCCGGTTTCGGCCCGGGTATCGAGGGCAGTGACTGCGAAGGCGCTGCCATGGTCTCGCGCCGCGGTTCGGTTACCGGCTTCGCCCCTGGCGATTGCGTCGATTCTCCCGACAGTCAGCCGGTTCACCATCTCCGATTCGTCTGCGAAAATCACCACCGTGGGTAGATTGGCAGATTCCGGCCAGATCTGTCGGCGCCCGGCGAGGGAACGCGATGCGCCCGCGGCATTGATCACGTAATCGGCTCCGCCGTCGGCGACGATTGTCCGCTGTGGCGTGACTACTCGCGTACCGGCGGCCAGCACACCGGTTGAATCTGCAATGCCGATCAGTTCCAGCAGACGGGCCTCGCCTGTTGTTCCGGCGAGTGCGCCGACGCGGTCTGTACCGCTCAGGTTCTGGTGCCGCGCAAGGCGGGCGGCGTCCTCCGCCCGTACCAGGAGCGACTGTCTGAACGCGATGTGACCGGCGGTGAAGACGATGGCGGTATTGCCATCGACACTACGGGTGCGCGACTCGAGGATCGTGATACCGCCGCCTACGATGTCGAATTCGGATCCGGCCGGGAGCAGCCAGATATTGTCCCAGGCCGCAATCGCCCGACGCGAAAAAGAGAGTTTTGCGCCCTTGATGGCTTCCAGGGCACTCAGGAGATCGGCCTCGTAGCCGCGATGGACGTTGAAACTGGCGGAATCGGGCATCCGGCTGGCGCTATGGCTCACGGGCGCGAAGTGCGCGTAAAACCCGAATCGGAGCGGGTATTTGCCCTCGGTGCAGGCAAACGGCTGCTCGGCGAGCGCTGGAAAGCTGGTTGCGGAAAGGCCAAGGAACCCGATCGCCAGCACGAAATTCCGATGCAGGACCATGCGGAGCGCGCGCATCCGTTTCGGCAGGGCGCCGCCGCTTCCGTCGCCTGTCCTCTTTCCTGAACCGCCCGAACGGTTCTGTGCCGGAAATATCCATCTCCAACCCGGGATGCGCGCCGCCGTTTCGGGCATGCGAATGATTTCGAGGGCTCTGGCCCGATGGGGCAGGCGCCGGATGAAACCGCGTTCTTCCAGACCGATGACCAGCCGGTGGATCCCGGACTTGGAGCGCAGGTTCAGGGCTGCCTTCATCTCATCGAAGCTGGGCGACACGCCGGTTTCGGCGATATGGTCATTGATGAAGACGAGCAGTTCGTGCTGCTTGCGTGTCAGCATGTCGAGCCTCCCGGCACCGAGGGCGGTTGCGTCATCGCTTTCGGTTCACGGTCACGGTCGCGCGCGCCGCCGACAGACGTTCGATCGATCATGACGATATCCAGGCCTTGGCCGCGCATCCGGTGCTGGAAATCTTGCGTCTCACGAAGATCCAGATCGCGCTTGCCGGCCGAGCACGTCAAGGGGCAATGCCCGCGGAATTTGCGGCCTGACGTCGCTTCTCAGGTCTGCGGTTCGGGTTCCATGCCGACATCGCCGGATGGACCGCGGCTCGTGGGGACGCTGGTTCGGCTTGGCCGGTCGCCGGCAGATTTGGCCGGTGGCTGAGGGTCGCTTTCGTCCGGACGTTCAATCGGCTCGCCCTTCAACAGCTTCTCGATCTCGTCCGCACTCAGCGTTTCGTATTCCAGAAGGCCCTTCGCCAACGCATGGAGTTCATCCATGTTCTCGGTCAGGATTTCGCGGGCCTTGGCTTCGCCTTCGTCGACCAGACGGCGGATTTCGGTGTCAATCAGCGCGGCTGTTGCATCCGAAATGTTCTTGTGCTGCGTCACTGAGTGACCCAGGAAAACTTCTTCCTGATTATCCTCGTAGCGCAGCGGGCCAAGCTTGTCGGAGAAACCGAATTCCGTCACCATACGGCGGGCCATGGTAGTCGCCTGCTGAATATCGTTTGAGGCACCTGTTGTTACGGCGTCTTTGCCGTAGATAAGTTCCTCTGCGATCCGCCCGCCGAAGGCCATGGCGATACGCGCCTTCAGTTCGCGTTCTGCGTAGGCGTACTTGTCTCGCTCCGGCAGGGACATGGTCACGCCCAAAGCGCGGCCGCGCGGGATGATAGTGACCTTGTGCAATGGATCGTGGTACTCCTGATGCAGGGCAATCAAGGCGTGACCAGCCTCGTGGTAGGCCGTCATTTCCTTCTCGTCCTCGGTCATGACCATCGAGCGGCGCTCGGCTCCCATCAGGACCTTGTCCTTGGCCTCCTCGAATTCCAGCATGCCGACCACGCGCTTGTTCTTGCGCGCGGCAAGCAGCGCCGCCTCGTTCACCAGGTTGGCGAGATCGGCACCAGAGAAACCGGGCGTGCCGCGTGCGATCACCGTCGCTTTCACATCGGGGCCCAACGGTACCCGCCGCATGTGAACTCTCAGGATCTTTTCGCGTCCTGCGATATCCGGGTTTGGCACGACCACCTGACGGTCGAAGCGGCCGGGGCGCAGCAGCGCCGGATCCAGCACATCAGGACGATTGGTGGCCGCGATCAGGATCACGCCTTCGTTTGCCTCGAAACCGTCCATCTCGACCAGCAGCTGGTTCAGTGTCTGCTCGCGCTCGTCATTGCCGCCGCCAAGGCCGGCGCCACGATGGCGACCAACAGCGTCGATTTCGTCGATGAAGATCAGGCAAGGCGCATTCTTCTTGCCCTGCTCGAACATGTCCCGGACGCGGCTGGCGCCGACGCCGACGAACATCTCCACGAAGTCAGATCCGGAAATGGTGAAAAACGGCACGTTCGCTTCGCCTGCGATCGCGCGCGCGAGCAGGGTTTTGCCGGTGCCCGGCGGGCCGACCAGCAGCACCCCCTTCGGAATCTTGCCGCCAAGGCGCTGGAATTTCTGAGGGTCGCGCAGGAATTCGACGATCTCCTCGACTTCCTGCTTGGCTTCTTCGACTCCCGCAACATCTTCAAATGTGATGCGGCCCGTGCGCTCCGTCAGCAGGCGCGCGCGCGATCTGCCGAAGCCCATGGCCCGGCCGCTGCCGGATTGCATCTGCCGCATGAAGAATATCCACACCGCGATGATCAGGATAATGGGCAGCCAAGATACGAAAATGGAGAGCAGGGGATGCATTCCCTTCTCCCGGGGCTCGGCGCGTACGCTGACCTGCTTTTCGATCAGCCGATCCACCAGCTTCGGGTCCTCTGGGCTGGTTAGCTGGAATGCGCGACCGCTGCGCAACTGTCCCTTGATCGCGTCGCCCTGGATGACGACGCTCTGAACATTGCCGGCATCGACCTGAGTGATGAACTCCGAATAGGACATTTCGGTCTCCGAGTTTCGACTCGATCCGCCCTGGAACAGATTGAACAGCGCGATCAGCAGCACGCCGATCACCAGCCACATGGCAAGATTTTTGCCGAAATTGTTCACGAAAACGCGCCCTTTTCGAGAGTGGGCCTGCACTCGGCGCAACGCCTGCGCCTGAGAGCCTTTCCAAAGAGATAGGTGAGTGTGGGCAATATTCCAGTCCGGGCAACAAGCAAATCCGGCTGTGACGACCGGTTCGCCGTCATGAAGACACGGAAAAGGGGCAAAAGGCGGCCGGTGCCAGTGGAACCGGACCTGTCGACCGGCGCACCCGGGGATCAGGTGTTGCCTCGACCTGCACACCAGTCCTGTTCCACGTGATGGTACAACCTCCCAGCCGACGGATACCCGTGTCGCGAGGGCTTCGGAGGGCAGCGACGAGCGCCGTCAGAGGAGCAGTGCGAAGCGGCCTTGTCGACCGGCCGACCGCGCGGATCACCGCGGCGAGGACATCCGTTGCCAATGCCGGGCTGACAGCAGTCAGATCGTCAGGCGACAGGAAAACGCCGCGGCGGCCCAGGTGCACATTGGTTGCCATGAAGTCCGCCAGCTGCTGCTCGTCGATGTATCGTGTCTTGCCGGCTTCCATCGCTGCAAGCGCAAGCTGGCGGCACTGGCCGGAAGCGTTCAGCGCTTCGCGCAGCCGGATCCTGCGGAACCGGCGATCCTGATTGGAGGGATCGTCGATCCAGGGTATCTGAGCAGCATCCAGCGTCGCCGTCAGACGGTCGCGAGGGATGCCCAGCAGTGGTCGGATGATCCTGCAGGCAGGGTCATGACGCACCGCGGCCATTCCCGACAGACTGCGCGCGTCAGTGCCGCGCCCACGATTCGCGAGGACCGTTTCGGCCTGGTCGTCTCGGTGATGGGCGACGAAGAGGTGCAGGACGAAATGGTTCGCGCACCATCTCGTCAACAGGCGGTATCGCGCGCGCCGGGCCCAGTCCTGTTGGTTGCCACACGCCCTGCCGCCGGCCTTCAGGACGACTGCCTCGGCGCCAATTCCTGTAACGAGTTTCGCCGTCTTTTCCGCATCGCGCGCAGATTCCGACCGCAATCCGTGGTCGACAACCAAGGCGGTTACCCGACCGCCGCGGCCGGTTGCCCACCGCTGGGTCAGTCGCAGAAGACAGAGGCTGTCGCGTCCACCAGATACGGCGACGGCACAGTGGGGCGTCGGCTCGAACGGACAGAATGGCTGGATCAGTTCGGCGAATTCCGCCGCCTTCAGGGGCTCAGGTCCGGCAGCCAAGCTTCTTCCATTCCCGGGTGATCCTGCGCTTGACATAGCCTGGCGCTTCAGGATAGCGCCGCCGGAGTTCCGCCCAGCTCGCACAAGCTTCCCGCGACTTGTTGAGCTTGGCCATTGTAAGGCCCAGTTTCAGCAGATTGTCAGGTGCCTTCGGGTGCTTGGGAAACTTTTGATAGCCGTCGGCGAATCGGATCGCGGCCTCGCGGTACTTTTTTTGTGCCAGGTAGGTTTCGCCCAGCCAATAGTAGGCATTGCCGGCCTGCTGCCCGTCCGGGTGCTTTTCCAGAAATTCCCGGAAGGCACGGGCAGCCCTGTCGTAGCGCGCCTTGCGCAATTCGCCGATCGCGAAGTTGTACTGATCGATTTCCTTGCCCGGCGGCAGTATCGTCGGGCCGGTTTGGCGCTCAGGGTCGGCCGTTTTCGGAGGGTTGCCTGCCGGCAGCCCGGCAATCCGTCGGGCGTCTGCCTTGGCGCTCGCCCGACCTTCCGCCGTTCGCTTGACTGTCCGGTCGCCATTCTTCTCCAGCAAGCCCAGGCGATAGTCTACATCAGCCTTGAAGCTCTGGTTCTCTTTACTGATCTCGCTGATCCGGTACCCCAGATCTTCGACATCGGATGTCAGTTGCTGAAGAGCACGTTCCATCTGATTCAGCCGGTTCTGGAACCGGACGGCCAATGACGACGGGAAATCGCCGCCACCGCCCGTCATTGACTTGAACTGCTGTTCCAATTGGCGCAGGCGATAGCGCAGGTCATCAAGATCCGAATTCAGGACCTGGGCAGAGACGGGCGTCATTAACGCCGCGACGCCCAGCATCATGACGCCTGCGGCAACAGCAACCGGCATTGTCCAGAAGGTGAGGATGCAGGCCTTCGTCATCGCTCCCGCCGGTGCTGTCCCTTGCGGGTGGCGCTAGGCGCCGCCACCACTGGGCCGCGCCACACCGCGTCGGTTTTGCTGGTAGGCCGACTCATTTTCACCCGCGACGGCCGGGCGCTCCTTGCCATAGGAGATGGTCCGGATCCGTGCTGCATCTACACCCAGCGCTGTGAGTTGATCGCGAACCGCCGCCGCGCGTTTTGCGCCAAGGCCCAGGTTGTATTCCCGAGTTCCGCGCTCGTCGGTATGGCCTTCAACGAGGATGCGCGCATCCGGATGGGCACGCAGCCAGGACGCCCACGCGCGGATCGTGGACCGCGCGTCATCGTCCAGATCGAAACGATCGTACGCAAAGAAGACACGATCACTATACCCGTTGTTTTCTTCCGCGGTATAGTTCTGCCAAGAGGTGCCGGCATCCGGGCGCTCCGTGGCTGTTGCCGCGCCGCCATCACCATCGACACCGTCCCTGGAATTGGCGCTGCAACCAACGGTTGCCAGCCCCAAGGCCAGCACGACCAACGCTGTTTTCAATTTCATGTGATACGTCCCCAACTGATCTGGATCCAGCCGCAATCAAGACTGCGTTGGATCGATTTGCGTTGTTTCCCAATCCGGTTCAAGACTCAACATGCATGCTGAAAAAGGCAGGAATAGAGAGTATTTGACGCAGATTCAGGCACAACATGAACTTGAACACTAATCTTTCAGCAAAGGCGACCAAGCGGGATCGGACGCCGAAAGCGGTGTTTCCACTTGACGCTCGTTGCGGCCGGTCAGGTCGATCGAATAGAGTTTGGCCAGCCCCCCGCGCGGTTTCTTGAAGAACATCAGCACCCGCCCGTTCGGAGCCCAGGTCGGTCCTTCCGCCAAGAAGCCACGAGCCAGGATCCGCTCGCCTTCGCCATCCGGCCGCATGACGCCGATGTAGAAGGTCCCTTGCTCCATCTTCGTGAACGCGATCAGGTCTCCGCGCGGCGACCAGACCGGCGTGGCGTATCGTCCAGCGCGGTTGCTGATCCGGCGCACGCTACCGCCGTCAGCGTTCATCACATAGATTTTCTGTCTTCCGCTGCGATCCGAATTGAAAGTGATCTCGGAGCCGTCCGGCGAGTAGGATGGCGATGTGTCGATGGCCTGATGGTTGGTCAGCCGCTGCCTTTCCCGTGTACGCAGGTCCATGATGAAGATTTCGGAATTTCCGTTGTGCGTCAGGGACATGATGATTCTGTTGCCGTCGGGAGAGAATCGCGGCGAGAACGTCATCCCGGCGAAGTCGCCAACGATCTCGCGGCGGCCGGTATCAATATTCAGGATGTAGACCCGCGGCCTCTCGCTGACATACTCCAGATAGGTGATTTCCTGGGCTGACGGTGAGAAACGGGGTGTCAGTACCAGGTTCTTTCCGCTGGTCAGAAACCGGTGGTTGGCACCATCCTGGTCCATGATGGCCAGACGCTTGACCCGCGCGAGCGCCGTTCCCGATTCAGCGACATAAACGATCCGGGTATCGAAATAACCCTGCTCGCCGGTCAGGCGCCGATAGACAACATCCGACATCTTGTGGGCCAGTCGTCGCCAGTTGGTCTCGAGAGTCTCCAGCGCCCGGCCGACCAGTTGCTCGCCGGCGGCAACGTCCCAGAGCCGGAATTCGATTCGGATATCGCCATTGCTGCGATGGAAGACGCGGCCGGTCACCAGAGCATCGGCGCCAATGCCCTTCCAGTCGTTGAAGCGCGGCGCGATCACTTCGGATCCGTCCCGCTGGATGAAGGCGTTCGGATCAATCGGCCGGAACAAACCCGAATTCCTGAGGTTTTCCGTCATGACGGCGCCGATCTGATCGGCAGTCACGCGCTCTTCCGCAGTTTTCCCCTGCAGCGCCGCGATCGCGATCGGCAAGGGTCTGAAGTCCGGGTCTTCGATCCGGATGGTCAACTGTGCCTGCGCCGCTGCCGGAAAGGCCAGGGCCCCCAAACCGGCCAGGAAATGGCGTCGGCCGGCCGTCAACGTCTGCATGCGGATGATCATGGCTATCCAGTGCTCAACTTGGACGGGTCGAAATCAATCTCCAGAAACTTCCACCGGTCATACTTGTGCGCCGGCAGTTGCAATGGGCTGCATCTCGGGTTTTCGATGGCGCGGCGACCGGCTTCAGCTGCGGCCCGGAAATAGTCATCACTGCTCATGCGGTCTCGGTCCAGGACTTGAGTCTTGTTGACCGTGCCGTCGGGATTGAGCCAGACCCTGATCAGGACACGCAACGCCTCTGCGTTGCGGGCTCCGGTCGGAAAATTCCAGCACGGCTTGATCTGCCGGCGCACGGCGTCGATCTCCGACGACGTCATGGGCAGGCTGCGGGTCGCCGACTTCCGGCCTTTCGGTTTTGGCGCTGCAGTCCGGTTTTTGTCCGATTCGCGCCGGGCGTTATCTTTCATCTTCCGTACGGACTTGAACACTGAATCTAGGGCATTTTCGGCTTTGGCCCGTTTGGGCTTGGGTTTCGCGGCCACTTGTGTCTTCGGGCGGCTTTCGGTCTCGGGCTTTTTTACGAATCGGGGACGCAGGCGCGGTTTGGACGTGATCTTCGGAAGATCGGACTCTTCAGGTTTCTCGGCTTTCTGTGTGTCCGGCTGCGGCTTCTTCTTGACGGGCTTCCCGGGATCGGGCCCTGCGGGGTTGCTCCGTCTCGACGTCCGAGGATCAGTTTCGAGCCCTTGCAGGTCGTCGGCATCAGGCTTGCTCTCGGCCGGTTTGGCCGCGGCGGGTGTTTCAGGCACCGGATTTTGCTCAACGCGTCTTTGATCGTCGGGCTGGGGCGGCGTGATGCCCGTATCGATCGGTACGTACTCTTGCTCGGCGCCCTTTCGATCGTCGGGCTTGGGAGAGGGCGCAATTTTCGGCATTGCCGTCTGATCCCTGGCAACCTGCTCGCGGGTCGTATCCTGGTCGGAATCGGGTTTTTTCTCCGGCTTTGGCCTCGGCTTCTCTCCCCTGCCGGCTTGGGTGATTTCGGCGAGGTGCACGACATCGACCGTTACCGGCCGGGCGGTTTGCCGGGGCGGATCTTCGAACCAATGCGGAACTGTTGCGATGGCCAGAACGACCATTGCATGAAACACGACCGAGATGATGACGCCGCGCATTGTATCCTGCCGGTTCGCCTAGTCGCCGTCTTCTGCTACCAGGGCCACTTTCGGAAACCCGGCACTGGAAATCGAGCTCATCACCTGCATCACCCGACCGTAGGGCACGGTCTTGTCGCCCCGTACGAAGATTCGCGGATTGTTGCGCACCTTGGCAATGGCCTTCAGGCGGGCAATCAGAGTCCTGGTATCCAGCGCCGTTTCCTGGAGATAGATCCTGCCGTCAGCCTGCAGACTGACGATGAGCGGTTTTTCCGGCTTGCCGACGGCTGCGGCCTTGGCCTTGGGCAGATCGACGGGCACAGCCACAGTCAGCAGCGGCGCCGTCACCATGAAGATGACCAGCAGGACCAGCATCACGTCTACAAAAGGCGTGACGTTGATTTCCGACATGGGTCGGTGGCCACGGCGCCTGCCATTTTCCGACCTGCGTCCGGCGACGTGCATCGCCATCTCTCAGTCTCCACTGTTGTCCAGTTCGCGCGAGACGATCGCGCTGAATTCGCCAGAAAATCCTTCCAGACGATGCGCATGGCGGTCCAGATCGCCCGACAGCTTGTTGTACGCAACAACGGCTGGAATCGCGGCGACAAGGCCCAGAGCCGTGGCAAACAGCGCTTCGGCAATCCCGGGTGCGACGGTTGCCAGGTTCGTATTTTTCTGTATGGCGATGTCCTGGAAGGCTCGCATGATGCCCCAAACCGTGCCGAACAGGCCGACGAACGGCGCCGTGGCACCGATGGTGGCAAGAGAGCCGAGGAAGCGCTCGCTGCGCGTCATTTCACGGGTGAGCGTCACCTGCATGACCCGGTCGATCCGATCGCCCAGACTGGCTCGCAACGGCCGCCGTCCGGCGTCCTCGCCTGTGGAGCGTTGCCACTCCCGCATGGCGGCAACGAAGACGGAGGCCATGGGGTTGTCGGGTTTCTGCCTGATGGCGACATAGAGTTCCTCCACCGATCCGCCGGACCAGAAGCGGTTCTCGAAACGGGTGGCGCGGCTGTTGATGCGCCGAAGCAGCAGCAGCTTCTCGAAGATCACCGCCCAGGACCAGACTGATGCGATGACCAGGATTGCCAGGACGCCTTTCACGACCCAGTCAGCCCGGGCGATCAGCGCCGGAATGGAAAAATCCTCGGCACCCGAATCGTTTCCCGACAAGTCCGTTTCAACAACCTTCCGTTCGGTGCCGGGTTTGGCGGGATCCTTCGGGATGCCCGCGTCTGTTGACGCTTCCGCACCGTCCGTGTCCGGTTCGGGCGCATCCGGAGACGTTGTCTGGGCCTGCGCAGGGTCGGTGAGGGCGGGTTCATCGGCCGCAAGTTGCAAGTCGGCTGCGACGAAGACATCCAGCAGCGTGGTCAGGTCGGTGAGGGGAGAAACGTCCATTTTTCTCGTACTTCCTTGGCGCGCTGCCGTAGTCAATCCGGGAACTATGGCGATCCTGCGGCAAACTGGTCCGGCGAGGCATTGGGTGCGGAGACCGGCGAATGCGTCGAGGTCGGTCCCGCAGGTACGACATGCCGTGCCAGCGCGTTTCGGATCCCTTTTGGCATACGGGCCGGCCGGCCGCCGCGGTTCATGACGGCGATCCGGAACCGAAGGTCGCACAGCAGTTGGTCTTCCCGGTAGATCTGCTGGCTCATGCGCATGCTGGCACCCTGTACTTCGTTGACAGTGCTGTGAACTTCAAGCGCGTCATCCAGGTATGCGGGGGCAAGGTAATCCGCTTGGCAGAAGCGCACCGCAAAGCTGATTCCCTCGTCACGCAGCATGTCGAACTGTTCGTGTCCGGTCATGCGCAGCATCTCGGTCCGTGCGCGCTCGGCGAACTTGAGATAGTTCACGTAATACACGATCCCACCGGCATCCGTGTCTTCATAGTAGATGCGGACCGGCCAGACGTGCCGGTGTCCGGCCTCACGGAGCCGGCTGCCGGGCGGCATCGTATCCGTGTCAGTCATCGTCGGCTCCGTCACAGGCTGGTTCCGTCAGAAGATCGAACTGGCCTGACATGTCTGGACGCTGTGGCGGGACTTTCCCCAGCGCCTTCCAGCCGTCACTGGCCAGCATGCGTCCGCGCGGCGTGCGCCGGATCAAGCCCTGACGAATCAGATAGGGTTCGATCACATCCTCGATGGCGTCGCGCTGTTCGGAGAGAACAGCAGCGATTGTCTCGACGCCAACCGGGCCGCCGCCGTATTTTTCGGCGATGCAGATCAGGTAGCGATGGTCCATGCGATCCAGGCCGGACGTATCGACATCAAGCTGCTCCAGGGCGGCATCCGCTTCGTGCGCACCTACCCTGGCATTGCCGTCGACGGCGGCAAAATCCCGGACCCGGCGCAACAGGCGGGACGCGACCCGCGGAGTTCCGCGGGATCGGGCAGCAATCTCTCTGGCGCCGTCAGGGGCCAGGTTCATGTTCAGCAATGCTGCCGCCCGGGTCACAATGATGGTCAGATCGTCGACATCATAGAAGTCGAGCCTCAGAGGGATGCCGAACCGCTCCCGCAACGGCGTGGTCAGCAGGCCTGCCCGGGTCGTTGCACCTACCAGCGTGAAGCGCTGCAGGTCGATCCGAACCGACCGCGCAGCTGGTCCTTCGCCGATCATCAGATCAAGTTGAAAATCCTCCATGGCGGGGTACAGGATTTCCTCGACTGCCGGGTTCAGACGGTGGATTTCGTCAATAAACAGAACGTCGCGTGGCTGCAGGTTGGTGAGGATCGCGGCCAGATCGCCGGCCTTGGCGATCACTGGTCCGGATGTAGCGCGAAAACCGACCCTCAATTCCCGCGCCACGATTTGTGACAGGGTTGTCTTGCCCAGGCCTGGTGGCCCGTGGAACAGCACATGGTCCAGGGCTTCCTTGCGTGCCCGGGCAGCCTTGACAAAGACTCGCAAATTGCCGCGCAACCGGCGCTGACCAATGAAATCGTCCAGTTGCTGGGGGCGCAGGGACGGGTCATCACGCTCACCTTCGGCCGGCTCGCCGGACAACATGCCGGTATCGGGATCGTCGGTCATTGCAATCGCATCATGCCGAAAGTTTCTTGAGCGCCAGCGGGATCAGCTGTTCGACCGTCGCCTCCTCGCCGGCGGCGGTTGCGATGCTGCTCAGGGCGCTGAATGCATCACTGCGGGCATATCCCAGATTGACGAGCGCCGAAATGGCGTCTGCCATCGCGTTTCCGGGTGTGCCGTTTCCAGCACCGCCGGAACCCGCCGTGACGGCTGCGGCAACCGGGTCGCGGCCGACCAAACCGGCCTTGTCCTTCAATTCACTCAGGATCCGGGCCGCCAGTTTGGGGCCAACGCCATCTGCCTGGCTTATCGCGGCTCTGTCTTGCGCGGCGATGGCGGTCACCAGAGCATCCGTTGCAAGAACGGTCAGCAGCGCCAGCGCCACCCGCGCGCCCACGCCCTGAACGGTAATCAGCAACCGAAAACAGTCACGTTCAGTGTGGTCGGCAAAGCCGTACAGGTGAATGTGGTCCTCGCGGACATGCGTTTCGATCAGCAATTTGACCGATTCACCGCTGGCCAGTGTCGCCAGGGTTCGCCCGGACGCATAGATCAGGTAACCGACGCCGCCGACATTGATCACGGCTTCGTGCCGGTCGATGGTATCGACGATGCCGGTGAGAGACCCGATCATCCGACGGTTGTTTTCTGATGCTGCCAGGCGCGCCGGGTCGCGGTATGGTGAGCGTGGCAGATGGCGACGGCCAGGGCGTCTGCAGCATCAATGGATTGCGGGTCAGCGGTCGGCAGCAACATCCGGACCATCGCCTGCATCTGGGACTTGTCGGCATGGCCAGCGCCCACCACGGATTTCTTGATGACGTTGGCGGCATATTCATATACCCCCAGACTGGCTCGGGCCGGGGCCAGCAGGACCACCCCCCGGGCCTGGCCGAGGCGCAGCGTCGACAAGGGATTCTTGCTGACGAAGATTTCCTCGACGGCAGCTTCATCCGGCGACCACGCGTTGACGAGACTGGTGATGCCTTCGTACAGAAGGTTCAGACGGGCCGGCATCTCCAGACGGGTATCTGGACTGACAACGCCGCTGGCAATGTGGCGCAGATGGTGATCGCAGGATTCGATCACGCCCCAGCCGGTGCGGCGCAAGCCGGGGTCCAGGCCGAGGATTCGGAAGGGCGTGCTCATGTCCTCTAGCTGTTCAGCTTGGCCATGAATTCTTCGGGCACGTCGAAATTCGCGGAAACGTTCTGCACATCGTCGTTGTCGTCCAGGGCGTCCAGCAGTTTGAACAAGCTGGCTGCCTTGCTTTCATCCACGTCGACAGTGTTCTTCGGTTTCCAGACAAGGGCCGCCGCTGCCGGGCCGCCGAACCGGTCTTCAAGGGCCTCCCGCACGACATTCATCTCATCAGGATCGCAAGTGATTTCGTGCCTGTCCTGGCTGGATTCAACATCCGAAGCACCGGCTTCCAGAGCAGCTTCGAACATGTCGTCAGCGCTTGCCGTGTCGGTCGGGTACTGGATCTGGCCAACACGGTCGAACATGAAGGCGACACTGTTGGTCTCGCCCAGGTTCCCACCATGCTTGCTGAAGGTGGCGCGAATGTCTGATGCGGCGCGGTTCCGATTGTCGGTAAGCACATCGACGATCATGGCGATGCCGCCAGGGCCGTAACCCTCGTAGCGGATTTCCTCGTAAGCATCGGCTTCACCGCCGCCGCTGCCTTTCCTGACGGCGCGGTCTATCTTGTCATTGGGCATGTTCTGGGCCTTGGCTGCAGCAATGGCTGCGCGCAGGCGAGCGTTCATGTCCGGATCGGCACCGTCGCGCGCCGCCACTGTGATCTCCTTGGCGTGCCGGGCGAAGATCCTGGCGCGCTTCGCATCCTGCGCGCCCTTGCGGTGCATGATGTTCTTGAACTTGGAATGACCTGCCATGACGGATGGCGATCCTTGTCGGTTTTCCAGCAGGAGCAGATAAGCCCTCTCAACACCTTGAATTATACAACATGCTGTGCCCTTGGGGCATTTTTGTTCGGGTTTCTTTCGGCTGGGTCTTGATTCGAGTCAAGCGACGGCGCCATTCGGCATGGTGTTGGCCAGTCGGGGGCCGACGCGAACCGGCGCAATCCGGGTTGCCAGGCCCGTCGCATCGTCGGTTTCGACATAGACGGCGCACAGGGTGCCGTCACCGGTCGCTGGTCCAAGACGCTCGCCCGGCATCTTGCGCCGGAATCGGTCGATCGGCGCATCCTTCTTCATCCCGATCACCGAATCATAGTCGCCGCACATCCCGACATCGGTGATGTAGGCGGTGCCTCCGGTCAGGATCTGCGCGTCTGCCGTCGGCACGTGGGTATGGGTGCCTGCCACCAGCGATGCCCGGCCATCAAGGAAATGACCGAATGACATCTTTTCGCTGGTGGCTTCGCCATGCATGTCGACGAGGATGGCGTCCGCCTCCTGTTTCAGCCTGTTTGTGGCCAGGGCCGCCGCGGCGGCGGCGAACGGATCGTCTAGCGGATCCATGAAAAGGCGGGCCATCACTTGCAGGACATAGACCTTCCGGCCGCGCCCGATGTCGATCAGGGTATCTCCCCGGCCGGGTGTGCCGGACGGGTAGTTGATCGGCCTGATCAGGCGCGGGTCGCTGTCGATATAGCCGATGATCTCGCGCTGGTCCCAGGCATGATTGCCCAGCAGGATGCAATCTGCGCCAGCATTGTAGACCTGTTTGCAGATGTCTGCTGTGATTCCGAAGCCATGGGCCGCGTTTTCTCCATTTACGGCAACGAAATCCAGGGACAAGCGATCCCGCAGGTCGGGCAGGTGTTTGATTACCGCATCGCGGCCGGACCGGCCGACAATGTCACCGCAATACAGCATTCGCATGGATCAGGCCGTCTTTCGGGAAGGTCAATGGCAGATGTAGATTGCTTCCCGTTCGGTGACAATCCAGTCCAGCCGGGCATCGTGCGGTTGCCGCGGAATGGTGCGGACCTCCTGTGCTGCAAAGGCCAATCCGACCGCGATGAGGGGCTTTTTCGACCGCAAGTGTGCCATGGCTGCGTCATAGAAGCCGCCGCCATAGCCCAATCGGCAGCCCTCCCGGTCAAACGCGGCAAGCGGCACGATCAGTATATCTGGAACCAGAGCCTCGGCCTCGACCGGCGGCGCCTTGATGCCGTAGGCGTCCCGGGCGTCGGCGCGGCCCCCGGGTGCCGCCAGAAACTTCAGCGGACGGCCCTTGCCGATCGTATGGGGAAGCGCGATCCGGCATCCCTCATTCTCCAGCGCGAGCAGGGCCGGACCTGGGTCCAGTTCCCCCCGCATGGCAACATAGCCGGCGACGACCTGGCCTGTGGCAGGCGTCAGTACCGACTGCAGACGATCTCGGACCTTTCGAGCAGCGCTGCCCCGGTCCGGTTGTGTTTCACGCCGCGCCAGCGCTTCCCGCCGCAGCATCCGTTTCGTATCAGCGATGGAATCGGCCAACCGGTCCCCGGTCTTTTTCGATCTGGCTATCGAGTGCCTCGATCTTCGCCGCCATTTCCTCGATGACCCCTGCGAGCTGGTTTTCGGTCATGGCTACTGCGGCCAGCTCATCCAGCTTTTTCTTTGTGTCCTGAAGGTTCTGGCGCATATCCTCGACTTCGTCCGCCAGCAACAGGCTGGCCATCACCAGCAGACGCTGATCGCCAATCTGATCATTGGCCGTAGCAAGTTCCTCGACCCGGTTGTCGACAAGTTGTGCCAGATCATGCAGGCGCTCTTCCTGCCCTTCGTCGCAGGCGATCTGATAGGTGCGGCGATTGACTGTGACCGTAACGTCGCTCATCCCCATCGATCCTCGGCGCTATCCATGTCGGCAACGGCTCGCAACCGGTCGATGATGGTGTCCATGTGATCGGCCATCGTTTCTCGTTCGGCAATCAAGGCTGCATTCTTGCGCTTCGCTTCGTCCAGCGCCCGGCCCAGCCTGTCTATCTCTGCAGGATCCGGACTTGCGTCGTGCGCTTCCTTCAACCGGACCATCGCATCGGTTTGACCGCGCTGAGAGCGTTCCAGTCGCGTGACTGCGCGTTCCAGACGTTCCTGGGCCTTCCTTATTCGAGACATAAGCTCCGCCAGCCGGTCAGGACGTACAACGCTGGCGGCAATTTCTCTTGCATTCCCGGATATTACCCGCGCTGTCTTCCTCTGCAAGAATAGGTGGCGTTCCAGCGTCGGTCAATCGCTCTTCTCCCGGGGGTGACGCAGGGATTCACGTGTCGGTCGGGAGTGGTGTCCTCCCTGTGGTGAAGCAGCAGCCACGGACAGGAGCCCCCGATGCCACGGCAGGCTGCAACGACCGGGAGCCTGCGCAACGACCTCGACGATCTGCTCTCGTGCTTCCGCTGCAGGACCCTTGCCGGGCGAAGGCAGGTCAGGACCGCCAGCGCCGGCGAACGACGGTTCCGCGAGGTCCGCAGAAGGACACGGCCCACGGGAACCTTCCGGGACCGGATCTCGACGGACCGCATCATCCACGCGGTCTTCATCTATGAAAACAGGTCTCGGGGAATCAGTACCCCACTCTCCCTGACACATGACTCCTGACGGTGCCGATACATGTCCTTCCTGAGCCTCAGAGAGCGGTTGTTGCGTCAATGATCTTCCGGACCGTGCCGATCGCCCCAGTCAGTCGTCCGGTGCCAGTCCAGTTCCCTCTTCGGAATGGCACGAGGTGAGAGGGTGAAGATCGCTGCGTTTGCATCTTTACAACATAATGATATGTTTATATCATTCTATCAGTATTGTAGTCTGGGCGTTAGGTTGATTTCGCATTGAGAGGCCGGGCGATGGAACAGATCCTGCAAGGCATGAAGGCGGCAGGCGAAAAGACGCGGTTGCGGATTCTGAGCCTTTGCGCGCATGGCGAGCTGACGGTCTCGGACCTGACACGGGTGCTGGGTCAGTCTCAGCCCAGGGTCTCGCGGCATCTCAGATTGCTTGTGGAAGCCGGCTTGCTGCAGCGTAACCAGGAAGGCAACTGGGCCTGGTACAGACTGGCGGAAACCGGCAGTGACGGTCCGGGCATGGGAGATGGAGGGGGGCGCAATGCGGAACTGGCCCGACACCTGATCGACTTGATTCCCGAGGATGACGAAACACAGGTGCTCGACCTGATCCGTCTTGAGGACATCAAGGACGAGCGCGCACGGGTTGCGGCCGACTATTTCCGCGCCAATGCGGCGAGCTGGTCCAAAGTTCGCGCCCTGCATGTCGACCCGGCCAAAGTGGACGCCGCCTTGCGGGACGTGGTGCTGCGCCAGCCCGTCGAAAACCTGCTGGACATCGGCACGGGTACAGGCCGGGTTCTGGAACTGGTGGCGCCGGATGTATCGAGCGCGATCGGGGTGGACCTCAGCCGAGAGATGCTTGCAGTCGCCCGACACAATCTCGACAAGGCGGATCTGCGCCATTGCCAGGTTCGCCAAGCCGACATGTACCAGTTGCCTTTCCCGCGCAAGCGATTCGACGCCGTCACCCTTCACATGGTGCTGCACTATTCCGAAGATCCGGGTCAGGTGGTGGCGGAAGCCGCCCGTGTGCTGGAGCCCGGTGGTCGGCTGGTGATTGTCGACTTCGCCCCGCACGGCATGACGACCTTGTTGGACCAGCATGCGCATCGCTGGCCAGGCTTCGACGACGATGACGTCAATCGCTGGTTCCGGGTTGCCAGGCTGTCGCCGGAGGCGCCAGTGCGGCTGCACGGTGATCCATTGACGGTGATGCTTTGGGCCGCGAACTGCGCCGCCAACGATTCCACGCAGAAGATTGACGGGAGGGCCGTCTCTTGAGCCCTGGCCTGACTCTGAGTTTCGAGTTCTTCCCGCCGAAAACGGAGAAGGATGAAGCGGCGCTCTGGCGGACCGTCAAGGCGCTGGCGCCATTCCGACCGCAGTTCGTGTCTGTAACCTATGGCGCCGGGGGCTCGACGCGCGCGCGTACTGATCACGTCGTTCGCTACATCAAGACAAGGATGGGTCTGGAGCCGGCGGCCCATCTGACCTGCGTGGGCGCTGCCCGCTACGAGATCGACGAGATTGCCCGGGGTTGGTGGGACTCCGGCATTCGTTACCTGGTGGCCTTGCGTGGTGACCCACCCCGGGGCGCTGGGCGATACGAGCCGCACCCGGACGGGTATGAGAATGCCGCTGCACTGGTGGCGGGTCTGCGAAGGATCGCGGATTTCGACATCGCCGTCGCAGCCTATCCCGAAGCCCATCCGGAATCGCCGTCGGTGACGGCCGACCTGGACAACCTCAAACGCAAGCTGGATGCCGGCGCCTCAAGGGCAATTACCCAGTTCTTCTTCGAATCGGCGACCTATCTGAACTTTGTGGAACGGGCGCGCGCTGCCGGGATCGACGCGCCGATCGTTCCAGGAATCTTGCCGATCACCAACTTTTCCCGCGCGGTCCGCTTTGCCGAGGCCTGCGGCGCAGCCTTACCCGTCTGGCTGGCCGAACTGTATGACGGTCTGGACGACGATCCGGAGATCCGTTCGTTGGTAGCTGCTGCCCAGGCGACCGAGTTGTGCCGGCAGCTTCAGGCCGAGGGCGTTTCGGCCTTCCATTTCTATACCCTTAACCGACCTGCGGTGACGACCGCGATATGCCGTCACCTCGGTGTTCGGTCTTCCCTCGACAGAGCAGCTTGATCATGACGATATCCGATCGAAATCATCGCACCGTTTCCGAAACCCTGGAGATGCTTGCTGCCCGGCGGATTCTGGTGATGGACGGTGCGATGGGCACGATGATCCAGGCGGTCGCACCCACGGAACACGATTTCCGGGGCGAGGCATTCGTCGCGCATGGCCAGGATCTCCGAGGCAACAACGATATCCTGAACTTGACCCGGCCGGACATCATCAGGGGCATCCACGATGCCAATTTGGCGGCCGGGGCGGACATTCTGAAGACCAATACCTTCAACGCCAACGCCATATCGCAAGCGGACTATGCACTGGCCCATCATGCGTGGGAGATTGCCCACGCTGGTGCGCGGATCGCGCGAGACGCGGCCGACACCGCGATGACGGCGAATCCCGATCTGCCGCGCTTTGTAGCCGGCGTTCTGGGGCCTACCAACCGCACCGCCTCGATCTCGCCGGATGTCAACGACCCGGGCTACCGCAACGTGACGTTCGACGAACTGGTGGCGGTCTATCGCGAGAATGCGGATGCGGTGATCAGGGGTGGTGCGGACATTATCCTGCTCGAAACGGTATTCGATACACTGAATGCGAAAGCTGCGCTGTTCGCCTTGGACGAAACCTTCGAAACCATGAGCCATGCCCCGCCCGTGATCGTCTCCGGTACCGTCACAGACCGGTCAGGCCGGACGCTGTCGGGGCAGACTGTTGAAGCGTTCTGGACGTCGGTGCAGCATATCCGGCCGTTCGCCATCGGCCTCAATTGCGCGCTGGGCGCCGAGCAACTGACACCGTTGGTCGCTGACCTGTCCCGCGTGGCGGCAACCCGCCTGAGCGTTCATCCAAACGCCGGATTGCCGAATGCCTTTGGCGACTATGACGAAACAGCGGAGACGACCGCCGGTTTTCTGGGGAGATGGGCCGCCGAGGGCCTGGTCAATATCGTCGGCGGCTGTTGTGGGACGACGCCGGCACATATCGCGGCGATCAGGGAGGCCATTGATGGCGTTGCGCCACGGCAGGTTCCTGCGGCACCGACCTGCCTGTCGCTGTCGGGGCTCGAATCATTCCATCTGGCGGCCTGACAACGTCGAAATCCTCCGATCGCGATCCCGCCATGACCAGGTCATCGTCTCTCGAACCGGATCAATCGCGGGCGCTGACGGCTGCGCAGCGTTTTGTCATGGTCGGAGAACGCACGAACGTGACGGGATCGGCGAAATTCAGGAAACTGATCGTCGACGACGATTTCGAGGCGGCGCTGGGTGTTGCGCGCCAGCAAGTCGAGAACGGCGCCCAGATCATCGACGTGAACATGGACGAGGCGATGCTCGATTCGGAAGCGGCAATGGTGCGCTTCCTCAATCTGATCGCATCGGAACCCGATATCGCTCGCGTGCCGATCATGATCGATTCGTCAAAATGGGATGTGATTGAGGCAGGCCTGAAATGCGTGCAGGGCAAAGCCATCGTCAATTCGATCAGTCTGAAGGATGGCGAGGAAGCCTTTCTGCAGCAAGCGCGCCGTATCCGCCGCTATGGCGCCGCGATGGTCGTGATGGCCTTCGATGAAGCAGGTCAGGCGGATACCGTTGACCGCAAGGTGGAGATTTGCGCCCGGGCCTATCGCCTGCTGACAGAAACGGCCGGGGTGATGCCTCAGAACATCATCTTCGATCCCAACATCTTCGCCGTCGCGACCGGGATCGAGGAACATGACAGCTATGGCGTCGCCTTCATTGAGGCCACGCAGCGGATCAAGCAGACGCTGCCTCACTGTTGCGTTTCGGGCGGCCTGTCCAACCTGTCCTTCTCCTTCCGGGGGAACGAACCGGTTCGCCGGGCGATGCATTCCGTCTTCCTGTATCATGCCATCCCGGCCGGCCTGGATATGGCGATCGTCAATGCCGGGCAGTTGGACGTGTACGACGACATCGAGCCAGAACTGAGGAAGCGGGTGCAGGATGTGATCCTCAACCGCCGACCGGATGCGACGGATCGGCTCCTGGAAATCGCTGACGACCACCGGGGACTTGCGCTGCGACGAATCAAGGACGACGGCTGGCGCGCCGACAACGTGGAAGATCGCCTGATCCACGCCCTGGTTCACGGTATCGCGGACCACGCCGAAGCTGACGCCGAAGAGGCCCGCGTGAAGTTCGGCAAGCCTCTGGCGGTGATCGAAGGCCCCCTGATGGATGGCATGTCGATCGTTGGCGACCTTTTCGGCGCCGGCAAGATGTTTCTGCCCCAGGTCGTGAAAAGCGCCCGTGTGATGAAGAAGGCGGTGGCCTGGCTCGAGCCTTTCATGGAGGCGGAGAAGGCTCAAGCATTGAAGACTGCAGGCAAGATCGTCATTGCGACGGTGAAGGGCGACGTGCATGACATCGGCAAGAACATTGTCGGCGTCGTCCTGCGCTGCAACGGATACGAAGTGATCGACCTCGGCGTGATGGCACCGGCAGAACGCATCCTGGATACGGCCGAGAGGGAAGGCGCGGACCTGATCGGTCTGAGCGGTCTGATCACCCCCAGCCTGGAGGAGATGTGCCGCGTCGGTGCCGCCATGAGCCGACGGGGAATGAGAACGCCGCTGCTGATCGGGGGCGCGACGACCAGCCGGATGCACACCGCCGTAAGGATCGAACCCTCCTGCGACGGGCCGGTAGTTCACGTGACCGACGCCAGTCGGGCAGTTGGCGTGGCCAGTTCGCTGCTGTCACTGGAAAGGAAGGCGACCTTCTTGTCGGATGTCCGGGAGACATATGCCGCCTTGCGGCAGAGCCACGCCCGTGGCCGCCGGGAGGGCGTGCAAACCAGTCTGGAAATCGCAAGGAAAAACCGGCACCGGATTGACTGGTCGGTTTATGTGCCGCCCAGACCGATGAAGTCGGGGGATGTTTTTCAGCAGGACGCCGCCATCGGCGAGTTGCTGGACAGAATAGACTGGACGCCGTTTTTCAGAACCTGGGAACTGGCCGGCGCCTTTCCTCGCATCCTCGATGATCCGGTTGTCGGCGAAACCGCCCGGGGCCTCTACGACGATGCGCAGGTGATGCTGCAAAGAATGGCTGATGAAGACTGGACCCGGCCCAGAGGCCGGGCAGGCTTCTGGGCCGCCGCCGCTGTCGCAGACGATATCGAACTCTACGAGGACGAGAGCCGTTCCTCGGTTCGCGACACCCTTCGGATGCTTCGACAACAGACCGCCAAGTCGGGTCGCGCCAACTACTGCCTGGCCGATTTCGTTGCGCCGAAGGAAAGCGTTCGTGATGACTGGGTTGGTGCTTTCGTCGTGACGGCCGGGCAGGGTATCGACCAGGTCGCCACCGATTTCGAGGCGAAGAACGACGACTACAATGCTATCCTCGCCAAGGCCTTGGGCGACCGACTGGCTGAAGCCTTTGCCGAGTGGCTACACGAAAAGGTGCGCAGAGAATTTTGGGGTTATGCCGTCGACGAAGCATGGAGCAATGAAGATCTGATCCGCGAGAAGTACTGCGGCATCCGTCCGGCTCCAGGCTATCCCGCCTGCCCGGAGCATACCGAAAAGCGCCGTCTGTTTGCGCTGCTGGATGCTGAGACCCATACCGGCGTCACCCTGACCGAGAACTGCGCGATGCTGCCGGCGGCGACGGTCAGCGGCTGGTATTTCAGCCACCCGGATGCCCGCTATTTCGGCGTTGGCAAAATCGGCCGGGACCAGGTGGCAGACTATGCCGCCCGCAAGGGTTGGACTCTGGAGGAAGCGGAGCAGTGGCTGGCTGCCAATCTGGGCTACGAGACCGCGCGCCAAGCTGCCTGACCTTCCGTCCGGTCAACCTGCCCACCCAAGCGCCTTGAGATCGACCCAGCCTGAGCCTGTCGTCCGTGAGGCGTTCGTCAAGACCTCACCGTCGTGGCCCGCGCCTTTTTCGGTCTCGTGGTTTGTTCGGACGGCTTCCGCACGCAGAATGTTCCGTTCGGCGAAAGGCTTTGATGGCGTCGTCAAGGGTTGGGAGCCTTCGGTTCGATCTCCAAATACCGCCGGATCGACCACAGCAAAGACATTGCAATCGGCGTCGTGGCCGAAGCAACCTTGTGCGAAAACCGGTCGGGCTGTGACGACTCGGCATTGGATTCCAGCGCAGCCGATTGCCATCCATTTTCGAACGATGGGGATGGTACTGGGTGTCACCCATTCCATGATGGCCCTCTCCGCCATTGTCCCGAGGCTTTTGTCCGGTTAGGGTTCAGCCATCATTCTCTGACTGCAGACCTGGCTGAAACTGATGGCCGACGGAATCCCTTTCGACCGCTCTCTGGACTTCGAATATGGCCGGATGGAGTCTGTGTCTCCATTGATCCGCCGTGTCATCGCGCCGAATGGCGGTCCGTTCACCTTTCACGGCACTGGCACCTATGTCGTCGGCCGGGGCAAGGTTGCGGTGGTCGATCCCGGACCGTTGTTGACCTCTCATATCGACGCGCTGAAGCACACTCTGCGCGGAGAGACGATCACCCACATCCTGATTACTCACACCCACCGGGATCATTCGCCGGCGGCGGCTCCGCTGAAGCAGGAATGGTCGGCGCCAACCCATGGTTTCGGGCCGCATGGCGGCGGCAGGATCGAAGCCGGCGCCGTGGTTGAAGCAGGGGGAGACAACGCCTTCGTGCCGGACGTGGTGACAACCGACGGCGACGTCATCGAAGGCGCCGGATGGACGGTGGAGGCGGTTCACACGCCGGGCCACACCTCCAACCATCTCTGTTTCCATCTGAAGGAAGAGAATGCCCTGTTTAGCGGCGACCACGTCATGGGCTGGTCCACCACCATCGTTTCCCCACCTGACGGAGACATGAAGGATTATATCGCCAGTCTGGACAAGCTGATCGACCGGAGAGACGCCATCTACTGGCCGACTCATGGAGCGCCGGTCCGCGATCCGGAAACGTTCGTGCCGGCGATCAAGTCGCATCGCCTCGGCCGGGAAAATCAGATTCTGGAGTGTCTGAAGGACGGTCTGTTCACGATCGACGAGATGGTGCCACAAATGTATGCCAATGATATTCCTCCAGAGATGTATCCGGCTGCCGCGCGGTCGATCCTCTCCCAACTGGTCTGGCTGGTCCAGAAGGAGCAGGTTCTCGCCGAAGGGGAACTGAGTACCGAAACGACCTTCCGGCTACCTTGACCCATCCGCGCCGATGGCGACCGTGTCGGATGGTTTGGACCGGACGCATTCCACGGCGGCTGAGGCGTCATGGAAGACCAATTCGCTGGTGTCGAAGCCGATGACATCGAGGAATCTCAACGTGACCGAACTGCAGTCTAGGGTGCCCGGTTTTCCGCCCGGGCGGTCGCTGGGTTCTGTCAGATGTCCAGATCGTCGATCCCGATGATGGCGGTAAAGGCCGAAAAATCGGTCGCGTCCTGACTGTTGCCAGGCGTGAAGACAACGGTGTCGCCTCGCTTTCACCGGCAGGACGGTTGACGAGGTTGATGTCCACACAAGAAATCGTGCAGCTTGTGGTGTTCAACCCGGACAAGTCGATGCATTCCCCACTTCGCGCCTGACGGCTGTTTTCGCCTTTCAGCAGGATCGGGCCCGTATTTTTCGCAAAGCGCCACAAGTAGGTGTAGCGCCTCCGGCCTGCCAGCCCTAGATTTCAGGATCTGGTATTCTGGATTTTCTGATCATGACCGACCTTTTCGACAGCAGCGGCTGGCTTTTCGACTTCTTCGCCGGCGCGGCGTTCCTGTTCATCTTCGTCGTTGGCCTCGTCTTCCTGGCGCTGGTGATGGTCTTCATTTCCGATGTGACGCAGCGCAAGGACGCCATCAGGCGGAATTTCCCGGTAATCGGCCGTTTGCGCCATTTCTTCAGCGAACTCGGCAAGTTCTTCCGACAGTATTTCTTCGCCATGGACCGGGAGGAGATGCCCTTCAACCGGGAACTGCGCAACTGGGTCTACCGGGCGGCCGCCGGCGTCGACAATACCGTACCCTTCGGCTCGACCCGCAGCCTGCAGCCTCAGGGCACCATCCTGTTCGCCAATGCCGCCTATCCGGATCCCGATTTCTATGGCGCCGACGCCGCGCCGATGGTGATCGGCGCAGGATGCCGCCGCCCCTTCGCGGCTTTGAGCTTTTTCAACATTTCGGGCATGAGTTACGGTGCGATCTCGCGGCCGGCGGTCAGCGCGCTTTCCAGAGGTGCCGGCCTGGCTGGCTGCTGGCTGAACACCGGCGAGGGCGGCCTGTCGCCGTGGCATGTGGACGGCGATGGCGACATCGTCTTCCAGATCGGCACGGCGAAATACGGCTGCCGCACCGAAGACGGCGACCTGAATCCGGCAAGACTGACCGAACTGGCCGCCCACGACCAGGTGCGCATGTTCGAAATCAAGCTTGCCCAAGGTGCCAAGCCCGGCAAGGGCGGTATCCTTCCCGGTGCCAAGGTGACCGAGGAAATCGCCGGGATCCGAGGCATCCCGGTCGGCCAGGATTCGATCAGCCCGAACCGTCATCTGGACATTGCCAACGACAGCCAGCTGATCGACACGATCAACCGGGTCCGCGACCTTACAGGCAAGCCGGTCGGCTTGAAGACGGTGATCGGCGAACCGCGCTGGCTCGACCGGTTTTTCGAAACGATCGTCAAACGGGGCGAGGGCTGCGCTCCGGACTTCATTACAGTCGACAGTGCCGACGGCGGTACTGGCGCCGCGCCCTTGCCGCTGATCGACTATCTGGGTCTGCCGATTCAGGAAAGCCTGCCCCGGGTTGTCGACAAGCTCAACGAATTCGGACTGCGACACCGGATCAGGGTGATCGCTTCAGGGAAGCTGATTACGCCCGGACCGGTTGCCTGGGCGCTTGCTGCCGGCGCCGATTTCGTTGCCAGCGCCCGGGGGTTCATGTTTGCGCTCGGCTGTATCCAGGCGCTGCAATGCAACCGCAACACCTGTCCGACCGGGATTACCACCCATCAGAAGCGCCTGCAGCGCGGTCTTGATCCCGCTGACAAGGCGGAACGGGTCTGGCGCTATCACCGGGGCATCGAAAAGGAGGTCGGAATCATAGCGCACTCCTGCGGCGTGCACGATCCGCGGATGCTGGAGCGCCAGCATTGCCGCATCGTTACCGAGAACGGCGCGACAGTACCGTTCGAGAAAATATATCCGGACGTGCCGGCTCCAGTGCGCCACGATCTGTAGCCCGGGTATTCCGTTTCAGCTTGCTCCTCGAAGCAATGCTTTCGGTCGAACCGATGTCCGATGCCGTTCAGCGGATCGCGCCGAAACAAACCGGCTGCACACTTGCTACCTCGCTACCAGCGCGGATGCTTCCGGAGGCGATCGCCGCCTTGCACGATCGCAGCAAGAAGGTGCGTGCCGTTCTGTGGCTGGGAGATTGAACTCGGCCAATGCGGCTCTGAGCGATATCATGGCGGCTTTTCCCGGCTCCGTGCTGCGCGGCTTCGAAGGCATGCCGGACAACCCCGGGATCCCCGAATTGCCGGTCTATTTGGTCGTGGCGGGACGTGGAGCATATCGGTTGGCACCGAAGCCGGCGAGAATGGCCAGCAGCAGGACCGCAGCAGCTCCGACGAACACACCCTCGGGCTGACCGCGGTCCATCAGCCAACCGAAAAAGACCGGTGCGGTCACGCCGCCCACGTCCAGGCCGATGCTGACGAAGCCGAAGACCCGGCCGCTGGCGCCGGGGGGTGAGACATTGCGCACCATCATGTCCCGGGAAGGGGAGATCATGCCGACCATGAAGCCGGCGAACAGGAAGACCGCCAGAATGGCCGGATAGGGCAGCCGCGTCAGCGCCACCAGCATCAAGACTGCGGCAGCAGCAGCAAAGCCGACGCCGGCGATGAGATCCAGCCGCTGCAGCCGGTCTGCCACGAAGCCGCCGAACAGTACGCCGACTCCCGATGCCGCCAGAAAACCGGTCAGGACAAGATTGGCGTCGACCAGGCTCATGCCAAACCGGGTCTTGAGTGCAGCCGGCATGAACCCGCTCATCCCCAATGTCACCATGGCGACAACGAAGAAGAAGATGAACATGAACAGGATTGGCGGTGACAACACGGTATGCAAGCCGAAGCCGGCGGCTGTTTTCTCCAGCGCCGACTCTGTACCCTGCCTTTCGTCCAGCAGATGCATCTGGCTCAGCATTACCGCGACGATCGCCAAGCCGGCGACACCGACGACAACGAACGCCGTGCGCCAATCCCAGGCGGTCGCCAGGAACGTCATGACAAGCGGCGCCGCGGCGAAGCCGGCCATACCCGAAAAGGTATGCAGGCTGAAGGCACGGCCCACCCGACCGGGCCGCACTCGCGAGCCCAGGATCGTATAGTCCGCAGGGTGGAACACGCTGTTGCCCAGCCCCGCCGCCAGCGCGAAGACCGCCAGCGCGCCGTAGACCGGTACAACGCCCATCAGAGCGATGGCGATCGCCAGCAGTGCCATGCCGCCGGTCAGCACCCGGCGCGCGCCGACCCGGTCGACGAGCACGCCCATGAAATACTGCGCCGCGCCTGATGACAAGCTGAACAGGGTAATAAGCAGACCCATTTCGGTGTAGCTGACTTCCAGATCGGCCTTGATCAGCGGCAGCATGGGAGGAATCGCAAATATGTAGAAATGGCTGAAGAAATGCGCCGTACAGACCAGCCCGATTACCGCGCCGTCGCGACCGGCGGACGCGGCACTGGCAGACGCAATCGGGTCGGCGTTTTCGGCCAACAGGAAAATCCTCGATCGGACAGTTCGGCAGGCTTTCTTAGCAGGCTTCAACCGGCCCGGACATCCCCACCGTAGCATGGGCCCACGACCGGAACGCATGGCTGCGCGCGCCATGGGCTGGCAAGGCCGCTCCCCGCGACCGGTCACGCGCCGCGAGGCTTCACAATCCCGGCGCTTCCTGCAAGAAGCTGATGCATCGGGCGCGGCGGGCACGCTTATGCGCAGGCGGCCTGAAGCCAGGCCTTGATTGCGTCCATTGCCCGTTCATGACCGCAGGCCTCGACAATCGGGTACTCGCCTGCGCCCATGCCCGGGCTCGGAACCAGGACCGAGCGCGTCATCCGCCGCCCCTACTTGCGGAGGGATGTGTCGAGGCGCGTACGCTCAAGCTCATGTATGCGGTGCAGGGCACGACCGTAGCGGAACGGCGCGCAGCGGCGCACGAAAAGGGCAAGGATCACAAGCTCCAGCCCGCCGCTGGCCAGACCGAACAGAGACGCCGTCCATCTTCACAAGGAACTCCGGTCCGACGAAGGCGAGGATGAAGACGGCCGTCATGATCACGACAGACCGTGGCGTATCCCCGACAATCAGTTGACGGGGCATGCTGCTCGTGATCTTTATGGCCAGATCACAAGACAGCCCGCGGCGGCGATGGCAAGGCCTGGACCGGGAAGGCAGGAACTTGCCGGTTCCCGACCCCGCGTAAAACCGATTTTGCGGGAATCGCCGGCATTGGCCCAGCTTGCATGGCCGGTCCTGTTCCGTGTCGGCATCAAGGGAGGAGGCCCTTCATGATCGATAGATTGCGTTTCGGTATTTTTCTGGCGCCGTTCCACACGCCGGGGATCAACCCCACGCTGGCGCTGCAAACCGATCTGGAGCTGATCCAGCATCTCGATCGCTGCAGCTACGACGAAGCCTGGATCGGCGAACATCATTCGGCGGGGTCCGAGATCATCGCCAGCCCCGAGATCTTCATCATGGCGGCGGCGGAACGGACACGCCATATCCGGCTGGGCACCGGGGTCGTGTCGCTGAGCTATCACAATCCGCTTTGGGTGACCGAACGCATCGTGCAGCTCGATCACTTGACGCGTGGGCGGGTGATGCTGGGGGTGGGGCCCGGCGCACTGCCGACCGATGCCAAGATGATAGGGATTGAACCGTCACAGACCCGCGGCCTTCTAGAGGACAGCCTCGGCTGCATCATGCACCTGCTGACCAGTGACGAGCCGCTGACTTTCAAGAACGACCGCTGGGATCTGCGTGAGTCGCGGCTGCATCTGCGCCCCTATTCCAACCCGCTCTTCGACATCGCCACAGCGGCGGTGGCCTCGCCCGCCGGGCCACGGCTTGCCGGCCGGCACGGTACCGGGCTGTTGTCAATCGGCGCGACGACGGCGGCCGGCTTCGATGCGCTGGCGTTACATTGGGACGTGATCGAGACCGAGGCTGCTGCGCATGACAAGTCGGTCGACCGCAGCAAGTGGCGGCTGGTGGGCCTGGTGCATATCGCCGACACGATGGAACAGGCCTGTCGCGACGTCGAATACGGGATAGAGCACTGGTTCCACTATTTCCAGGAAGTTGCGGCTTTCCCGCAGATGGCGGTGCCCGGCAGCAACATCAAGGAGATGATCGAGTTCGTGAATGAAAGCGGGTTCGGGGCCATCGGTACGCCGGACATGGCGATTGCCCAGATCGAGCGTTTGCAGAAGCAGTCCAACGGCGGCTTCGGCGCCTATCTGATGCTGGCGCACAACTGGGCCGATCCGGTGGCGACGCTGAAATCCTATGAGTTGATTGCGCGTCACGTCATGCCGCATTTTCAGGGTCATTACGGGCCGACGATGGATGCTTCGGCGCGGGCCGAGAAGTTGCGGCCCGAACTGGCTGAGAAGCATGCGAAGGCCGTCGAGACCATGCAAGCCCAGTATGCCAGCGAGGTCGAGAAGCGCGCGGAGAAAGCGGCCTAGCAAAGTCGTCTCCCGTCCCGCCGGGAGATGGGCCTTGGCCGGTCAGGCGGTGCAACCACGCACTGCTTCCCGGCCCGAGGCTGGCGTGATGTCCGGATCGGCCAGCGGCGACAGTCTTGACCCTGGTGACGTCCACGAAACCCGGCACGTGGCAAGGATCGCCTGAGGTAGAGACGATCTCGGACCCGACCGGCATGTCGGACAGTGCCGGGATGTCGTGCTGTTCGGCAGGGATGAACTTCACCTCGACCCAGGATTCGGAGTTCTGCGATGGCGGGTCGAAGAGGTCGATCTTTGGCTGCGGACGGTTCGTCGACCTGAAGAACGGTCCGTGTCACGGTCTGCAATCCTTGTTGGCGTCGCGCAACAGTTCCCGGCAACCTGACTTCCCGCGGATGGACGGGCGGACGGCAAGGCCCGGCTGGTTGCCGCGCGTGACTGATGGCCGGGCGGTTGTCTGAAAAAGCAGTGTCGGCGAAGAGCGGAACCGGGTCGGTCGAGCGTGGCCGAATCGGCTGCGGCCTGTCGGAAAGCATGTCCGCAACCTCGAGCTTCTTCATCTCCGCCGACATGGCGAGACAGAAGGCCCGCCAGTCCGGGATGCGGAAGGTCTGGAACAGGTCGCACATTGCGGCTTTCCTTGTCCGGTCGGCATGACGACTCATCGGCGGTCAGTCATAGCGGACAAAAGGTCGATCCAACCGGTAGGCGAACAGCGGTGTCGAGGTGGTGCTCGGCTCCTTCAGCCGTCTCCGGACCTCGTCCAGCATGAATTCGGTAACATCCAGAATGGCGTAATCGTTTGCTCGGTCGAGCGGAATCCACTGCAGATCCGACAACTCGCCGGAGCCACCCAGATCACCGTCTTCCTGCCGATAAGTCGCCATGAAGAAGCGAGCATGAAATCGAATCGGACTGTAGGGCGAGGTGATGGCTCGCGCGACATAGGTCAGACGAGCCAGGTCTGGCGCCTTGCCCAACCTGCGCAGGTCGCGCCAGGTCTTGTCGTCGGCACTTCCGACATCGCCATCTACCGCAATCAGCAGACCGGTTTCCTCGTAAGTCTCCCGGATCGCTGCCATCCCCAGGGCGCGGGCCTTGGCGTCGTTGCGTCGGATGCCCATCTTTTCTGGTGGGGCGGCAAGTGGTGTGCCGGGGAGGGCGTCCCAATCATGCGAATCCAGGCGGCCTCCCGGAAACACGTAGGAACCTGGAACAAACCTTGCACGCCGTGACCGCTGGCCCATCAGGATTTCCGGGCCGACGTTGCCGTGGCGCAAGACAATCAGTGTTGCCGCATCCTTCGGCGTTACCGGCCGTCCCCGATGACGTTCGCGCGGATGGCCAAGTCGTCTGGACAGGGTAAAATTCTGGGTCTTGGCCGCCACGGTGTCCGGTCTTCGTTCTGGAGTCAGATATTGTCAAAATCGCCGCCGCGGCCCTTGCCGCCAGCGAACCTTTCGGCGCCAGCGATTGCCTCGCCGCGGAACGGTGTAACGCCTTCGCGACCCTCATGGCGCAGAGCGTCTTCGATCGACATTCCCCATTGCCGGATGGCGCTCATGCGGTCTGTCCGCATGCAAACTTGCGGGAAGCGAGCCAGTTCTTCGGCCAGCGCGACAGCTGTCTTCAGAGCCATTCCGGTCGGCACGAGCCGGTTTGCCAGGCCGAAATCCAGGGCTTCCTGGCCGCCAACCGGGCGGCCGGTCAGGATCATGTCCATGGCGCGGCTGTGCCCGATCAGGCGCGGCAAGCGGGCGGTACCGCCATCAATCAGTGGAACGCCCCAGCGTCGGCAATAGACCCCGAAAACCGCATCTTCAGCAGCCACACGCAGGTCGCACCACAAGGCCAGTTCAAGGCCGCCGGCAACGGCCGGCCCCTCCACCGCTGCGATTACCGGCTTGTTCAGGAGCAGACGGGATGGTCCCATGGGCCCCATGCCTTCCGGCTTGCAGGAAATACTGCCTCGGGAAGCGGAAAGGGCTTTCAGGTCGTAACCAGCGCAGAAAGCGCCGCCGGCGCCAGTCAACACGGCAACATCGACCTCGTCATTCTCAGCGAACGCTGCGAATGCATCGTGCAACGCGTCCGCTGTGGCGGGGTTGACTGCATTGCGAACTTCCGGCCGGTCGATCGTGACGATGCAAGTTCGGCCCTGGGTTTTCACCAGAACGGTTGGCGATTCTGTCATCAGATTCGTTCAAGCCCTGTCTTTTTCTTGTTCGATTTCCCGGAATGCGTGGTCATGCGCGCAACCTTGCCGCCCGACCCGTACCCCTCGCGGCGCAGATGACGAACCATCTGGCGAGCACCGTAGAACGGATGCTTCAGGAATATCTCGTCGATCCGGCGCATCGGCGCCAGCGTCTCCGCACTCTCGCCCTTCGGCGTGCAATGGAGCGACGAGTGTCCGATCGACAATACCCGGCATTGCCGGGGCAGTCTCGACGACGGGTGGCCGCGCACCACCATCGCCCGCCTCAGTGCCCCGATCCTGGTGTGAAGTCGCGGACCGTGCTCTCGCGATCCCGCGCCCGGCGCGCCCCTCCACCGGAGAAGATTGACGACAGACTCTCGATCGCCCCGGAGCGCCTCTAGGGCGATCTTCGCCTTCAATTCCCTGAAAACCTGCGACGCTTGCTCATCTGCATCCCTTTGTGACAAACCGGAATACACCTTGACAACCTGTACGATTTTCCCGGACCGTCTCATGATTATTCCCGAATCTAGCGTCGGAATATCCTGGAAACTTGAATCGACCCCTTTGTCCTGCAAAGGAAAACCCATATCCTGAGAGACGTTATGTCTAGCGTAGAACGTCCATGACACGCTTTGGCCCCCTCAATATTTCTTGCAAGCTGTTTACCACAGCGCTGGTGGCTTTTGGCCTTGCCGCGCAGGCCATGGCGCAGCAGTCCCATGTGTGGACGGAATCCGGCAGTCGTATCCATTACAGTTGCAACAACGAGGGCCAAGTCATGGTGCATGGTGCGCGGCTCCGGGCCATACTTCAAGGACAAAGCTCTCACCGTGACCCTGACGTTCACCCCTCCCGTCGACAAGGCACGGTGGGAGGTCCGTAACGGGACCGACTGGGCAAGTTTTCAGTGAACCCCTGAAAGCGTTGATGTCACGTTGCCGGCCAACCCCAGTCATGGATCGAGCGTCTCAATTCCCTTGCGGCTCAAGGACTTCAACGGCCCCTAGGATACCCTGCAACCGCTGGACGTAAGGATATCCTCCACTCACGACGACGTCGAAACGAACCACCCCATCAGCGCCACGGTCTTGGCCTACGGCGGGGGCTACAGTTGCCCCAGTTGGCCTCATCAGGACGCGGTCCACGATTGGGTCAACTTGCTCTGCCTGCACCCGGAATATTTCCTCATGCTCCCCTGGTGCAACCGCTGACCCTTGATGTCGCGGGACCGCTCACGGCGCGATGCACGCTCGGCAGGCGATGTCGAGCCGGGTGCGTCATCGCCCCGGTTTTGGACGGAGGATAAGCGCCGGCATTGCCGCTGCAAGGCCCAGAGCGCCGCTTCGCCGACCGCGCCCGCCTGCCCCAAGGCCGTCGACTGCCTGCGCAACGATCTCGACGATCGGCTCACCTGTTTACGCGACAAGGACCTTGCCGAGCGAAAGCAGGTCAGCCCACCAACGCCATCGAACGGAGGTTCCGGGATGTCTGCAGACGAGCCCGGCCCGCGAAAAAATTCCAGATCGGGTCTCAAGGGATGGCATCCTCCACGCGATCCTCATTCACGAAAACAAGTCGCAGGCACTCTGTTCCCCTGTCTTGCTGACGCGTGAATCCTGACTTTGCCGGCGGCTTCCTGGGCTCTGTGGGCGTGGTGGATCAGTTCGACTCGGTGTTGTCCGGGTCGATCGGGTCGCTGAGCATACCGCCGCGGTTCGGCCCGCCACCCGTCGAATCGCTGCCGTTCTTCCCGCACTGGCCCGTCCGGTCGGGGGTGACGACGGTGCCGATCCAGCGGCCGCAGTTCACCTTGTCGTTGCCGACAACGGCGTTTCCATAAACTTTCGCAGCACCCCTGATCTGGGCACCCCGACGGATTTTCGCGTTCCCGAACACCCTTGCATCGTCGGTAATGTAGATCGTCCCGACGGCTGCGCCACTTCCGACGATGCGCGCGTTTCCAGACACCTGCGCGTTCCCACCGATATAGACATCCGCCCCCCGAATGACGACATTGCCGGAAACGGAGGCCTCGCCTTCCACTCGCGTGAGGTCGGTCGATCCGCCAAGTATCCTGGTATTGCCGGAGACACGCGCGGCGTCACTGACGGAGGCCTTTCGGACAACGGCGTTGCCGGAGACTTCGGCAGTTCCGCAAATCCTGGCGTCCTCGCCAACGTATGCGTCGCCGACAACCTGGGCCGTGCCGGCTACCGGTCCGCCACCATTCGGATGGGGCGAGCGATGTTCCCCTTCCTGGCACCGGGCAGCCGCCTCCCCGCTCGCGAGCGCGAGCATGGCGGCGGAAAGTGTCATTGCCAGCCGTCTCATCAACCACTTCTTCCCGCGAGGGAACGTACATTGCTCCGCAAGACCACGCAGGCAGAACACCGCACTGACAGTGTCCGCCTCGCCGAGATGAAGCGACCCGACCCTGTCCGCCCGGTCACGAAACAGATCACAGTCTCCAGTCCCTAGCCGTCGTCAACGACTTCAAAATAGGCGATGCGGAAGGGGTTGGACATCGTGGCGATGATCTGACTCGGAACCGCAGTATCTTGCATGTTGTTGTTCTCGGCCGCGACTAGGACAAGGTTCCTCGTCCTTCCAGAGCTTGTTCGAATGACGCTGCATATCTCATTGCCGTTCCGACGTGTGCCAGATCCGTGGAACTCGACAGCATGTCCGACCCGACCACTTGTGCACCCTTTGCCACCCTCGTGCACGGCGTGGTCTCGTAGATCTGGAAACAGAATTCAATATCGATGGGCTGGAGCATTCCCGTTTTGTCAAACAACTCCGGAAGAACCCTGCACGCACCATTCGGCAGGCTGAATTCAAACCACCACTGGAGGCCCAGCATTCCACCTTCCGGAAGTTGTTTGTCCATCGTCGCTGAGTTGACAGCTTTCATCCGGATGTACTGGGCGTTGCAGTTCACACCTTCCGCCCAAGCCGTTCCGATGACCGACATGCCCGCCGCGAGCAAACGTACGGGTGAAAGCCATGTCGGCACCTCTTCGTGCTTGATGGCACGCTGGCCGGACCGTCGTTCCCGCTATCGGTGCACTCAGGAACCGGGACCGGCTCATCAAGCCGTTCCGGTGTGTCCGAGGATGTGTCGCACGACCATTTCCAATGAAATGCGGCAGCAGTCAGGGGGCCTTTGAGGTCAGGAAGCAAGTGCGGGAAAAGGGCTTGTCAGGTCCGTAGCCCTCTTCAGTGCCGTAAATTACCAGTGCGTAATGATGGTCCGGCAGCAGGCCCGTGAAAAGAATATACCAGTTGATGAGTCTGGAACCGCCCTCGGAGAGCCTGCCCAGGCTCTTGCTCGCTACTTGTCCGCTGCCCCCATGTCCGCAGGCTTACTGTGAGCACAGTCGCGGCGAGAGCGTATTGAACATGTAATTGAAATGTTTCTCGCATTGGTCGATACGTGCCCGATACCAAGACTGCATTCTGCCGATTTCGCTATCGATCTCGTGTTCGCGCGACTGAATCGATATGTCTCGAATCATCGGGCAGATTACCGCATCGGTACACGTCCTGTCGAATTCGGCACCAAGGCCGGTCTTCCGTTCATTCAGACGCCTTTCAACCTCGGCAATGACTGCCTTTCCCTTTTTGGAACACTGGTCGATCAGGGTGTCTTTCTGTGTCTGCACGGCAGAGAGTGTCGTGAAGGCATCTGAAAAGGACCCGACAGTATCGGATACGACCCACGTTCGACCGGCATCCGACCATTCGCCCAGTGGATATTCACCGAGAGAAATCGACTTGAAACAGCTTGCCTGCGCTGTCCCGCCGAAAACCAGAATGAATCCGGCAAGCAAAGACAAGAGTTTGACATTCATGTTTTCTTCCTTCGGATTTTCGTGCTGCCGGATTGTTCCTGCCGCCGAGAAGCCCTGTGACCCGTCACCCCTCGTGTCGCGCCCGAAAACGAGCATACATCAACAGATTCATGGACTCTTGCATCCATGTTGTACTGCCGAACCAGTTTAGTTGAAAGTAATCATGCCCTCGGGTCGTGTCAAGAATCATGTGTCAGCGCCCTGATCCACGAGTGCCCCGATGGCGAACCGATCGCAACGCCCACCGGGAAGGCCGCGTGATTCGCTTCGACGCGACCGGACGGATATCCCCTGTGGACAAGTGGTCAACAACCGCAACGGAGGCGGACAGATCTGATTGCCGGCGACACGAGCGCAGTCCGGCCTGTGAGATTTCGCGCTCAGGGGCGACAGAGTGCTACCCCTGAGCGGCAAGACTGCAAGGCCTGGGATGAGGAACAAACAGAGACATTCGACAGCGGTTCGAAGACGAAATCTCCGTTTCGGAATTGCACGGAGTTTTATAACGACAGAAGCAAGACCATCTACACGTCAGGTCAGGCATGCTCTGTCAGTTGGAGGACAACGGAAGCTTCCATCGACTGTTTCGGAGTGATACCCAAGTGTCCTCACGCCCTCGGTGTCGTATACCATCGTCGCGGTCGGCAACAGCCGGACCGACGACCCAAGGGCCGTGACGTTGGTGGCGGGTAACGCATGGCAACGATGCGACCGGCCGCCTGGCTTGCGTGATCCAGGACAACGATCGGGTACGGCCAGTCATTCGGCAAACACTAGGCCCGCGTCCTGTGCGCCTTGGTCTGACGGGCCGGCGCAACGCTCAGGGCACTTGTGCTTACGGAACGCTGCCACAATGACCAGCAGGCAGCCGAGCGTGAGCGCGCGACAGAAGCCCCGTCAGAAACCCCGACGGCGCTCACGGGGCGCCCGGCACGAGGCGCGTCGGGAAGATCGGTCTCGAAGCCCTGGACGCCATCGACGCAGATCATTGCCAGCCCCTCCGCAGTGCCGCCGAGGCCTGCCGCGCGGAGACATGCGCATGGTGCTACATGGTGGCGAACTGGACGGCGACCGCTGACATGCGGGGGCTCAAGTTTGTGAAGACGGCGACTGTCGCGCCGGCGGCAAAGGCGGATTTTGATCCATTCCCTGGAAAGCCGGTCGCCCACAGCTTCGCCTTCATGCCGTGACGAGGAGGCAATCTCCGGCTTGCGCAGGGCTGGTTCGTTCGTTCGGGCCGGCGTGTGCAACACCCGCAGCTGGCTCGACCCGACCGAGGGCATTGCCGCGGTCATCGTGACCCAATCGCTGCCCTTCGTCGAAGAACGTTTCATGGCGACCTGCGCTGCTTGCGAACAGGCAGTATACGCCAGCCTCCGATGTTGACCGGGTGCGCGAGGAGGTCCGGTCCGGCGACAGGCGTGAAGATTGCGATGATCTCGTGCAGCGCCTTCACGAGGCCTCTCTGCGATATCGGACTTCGCTCAACGCGATATCCTGCTGCCTCTTGCGCCGTTGTCCCGCTTCAAGATCAGTCCGATATCCGTCTTGACAAATTTCCCAAACCGAAAAAGACCGGCCCAAACGAGTTGCGATCTGGACTCGCTCTGGAGGTCGACATCGCCAGGGCAGAGCGGTAGGCCTTCGATGTCGGGAGTGATTTCACAATAATCAATCAGAGGACATCATCACCCGATCAATCGCACGGTTCATCTGGTTCACCGCAGGCAGCATGGCTCTGGGGCTTGGGATCATCGGCATCTTCTTTCCCTTGCTGCCGACGACGCCCTTCCTGTTGCTCTCCGCCTTTTGCTATGCGCGTGGGTCGCGCCGTGTTCATGGTTGGTTGTTAAATCATCCTGTCTTCGGGCCGCCGATTGCGCATTGGCGGGCGCATGGCGCGATTTCGCGCCGGGCGAAGTTTCTGGCTGCGATCGCCATTCTGGCGGCGTTCGTGGTGAGCTTGGCGCTTGGCTTGGCGTCGTGGATACTGATCGTTCAGGCGCTGGTGCTGTGTGGCGTCAGCATCTTCATCTTCACACGACCAGATCCACCCTCCGATCAGGGTTGACTGACCTTGCACTGGCATCTCGAAGTAAGGACGATGCCGCCGGTGATCAAATCACTTTAAATCTTGTCATTTGAACGTTCTCGCAAGGATCAGGAACGGAATCGAGACCAGTGCCAAGAGGATGATTGCTGCTTCAATCATGAAATTGCGACACCACACCCAGAAGAGTGAAGAGAAAGATCACGAAGACGGCAAGTTGCAGAAAGTCTGCACTATCGATTTTCCTTCACCGGCAGACAACCATTCAATACAGGCCTGATCTCGATACAGGCACGATCGGTCTTTCCGACAATGCGTTGTGGTCCGCTTGGATCGTTCCGCTCACCCTGTTGCTCCAGCGCATTCGGGATATCTCCTGACCGCAAAAATATTGGCCCCGCCCGTACTCTGACCATGGCGCGTCCGAAGCGAGTCAGCAGCATCCACGGCTCGCGTGGCACGGGGATTCATCGCCGATCAATGCAACCGGCGTGTCGAACTCGGTGGATCTTGCTCGTCAGCCTCCTCGCCAGAGACGGCCATGGGGCTGGAGTGATGGTGGATCATGCGCCACTCTTCCTCCTCCAGCCTGAACATGTTCGTCACGGTCAGCGCATGTCCGCCCAGCAGTTCGTGAGCGAGAACGATGGCGATGTCATTCAGGACATAGGGTATCGCATTGCGGCATTCGATCCTGACATCGTCCTGACTGGACAGGATTCGCCGCCAGCTATTCAGAACCTCTTCTCGATCCGTCATGATGTCCCAGCCCGGATGAATGCACGCGACCGGCGAGCGACTGGCCCACAGGTCTTCCAGTGCACCCATGTCACGTTCACGGAACGCTCGATAAAACTCTTCGTTGGCGGCCAGGACCGCTCGGATAATGTCGCGCATCAGGGTGTCGGTACGGTTTGAAGTGCGGACGGCTTGTGACGAATTGTGTCTCATTCGTCGTCCCGGATCAATCCGGATCGTTAGTCGGTGACGCAAGGAGTCATGTGTCGGTCGGGAGTGGTATACTCCCTGTGGTGAAGCAGCAGCCACGGACAGAAGCCCCCCGATGCCACGGCAGGCTGCAACGACCGGGAGCCTGCCGCAGGCCTTCAAGGTGGTGAAGGAGATGCAGGCAGGCGGACCGCCGGCGCGACACCCTCGACGTGCCGCGTACCCGTCACTTCTGCCCGACCGGGGTTCCGAAGGGCTCCGCAAGGCGTGCCCCGGAGATCGACCGTGCGATCCTGGCCGGCGTCGTTCCGGGGCTCTCGACCCGCAAGGTCGGCGAGGGCTGTCGCCCGCCCGGTCGCCAGGCGCCAGCGGAGATCATCGAGAGCCGGATGGCCGAGGCAGTGGACCGCTGGCCCGATACCCTCGACGCCGGTGACATCGCGCCCGACGTGCCGCGTACCCGTCACTTCTGCCCGACCGGAGTTCCGAAGGGCTCCGCAAGGCGTGCCCCGGAGATCGACCGTGCGATCCCGGCCGGCGTCGTGCCGGGGCTCTCGACCCGCAAGGTCGGCGAGGTCCTGCTCGCCCTGCCCGGGCGCTCGGTCCTGGTGGCGCCGGGGATCCGCCACGACGGCAGGTAAGGAGATCATCGACTTCCAACTCGCCGGCAGCGAGAGCGCCGCGGAACGGGAGCGCTTCCTCGACCGGCCGTACCACCGCGGCCTCACCGGCGAGGGCCTCGGGATGATCTTGCGTCGATGGCGGCAAGGGCCTGCTCGCCGCCTTGCCGAGCGTCCGGCACGGCATCCCCGTCCAACGGTGTCGGGCGCACAGGATCCGCAACATCCTCGACAGGGTCCGCGTCGCCGACCGGGAGGCCGTCAGGGCCGACGTCCACGCCGTCATGAACGCAGACACCCGGCCAGGGGCCGCCCGGGGCCGTCGCTTCCCTGCGCAACGATCCCGACGATCTGCTCGCCTGCTTCCGCTGCAGGACCCTTGCCGGGCGAAGGCAGGTCAGGACCACCAACGCCATTGAATGGAGGTTCCGCGAGGTTCGCAGACGAAACCGGCCCATGGGAACCTTCCAGGACCGGACATCAATGGATCGCATCCTCCACGCGGTCTTCATCTACGAAGACAGGTCTCGGGGAATCAGTACCCCACTCTCCCTGACACATGACTCCTGACGTTACCCGTCAGTCCGGGATGACGGCCGTCGTTTCGATCTCCACCATGGCGCCTGGTTCCATCAGGCCTTTAACTTCGATGACCGCCATGACCGGGAAATGCCGGCCGATTACCTCGCGATAGGCCTTGCCGACGGCTTTGGCATCGTCCAGATAGGCTTTCTTGTCGGTTATGAACCAGGTCATGCGGACGATATGCTCTGGTCTTGCGTCCGCTTCCTTCAGGATGGCCACGGTATTTTCCAGCGCCTTCCGGAACTGTGCAGTGAAGTCGTCCGACAGGATTTTCTCGGCTACCGGGTCCCAACCGATTTCCCCAGCGACAAAAACCATCGTGCCCCTTGCCGCGATGCCGTTGGAGTAGCCTCTGGCACGGGGCCAGTCGGGGGGGTGCAAGAACTGCATCTTGGTCGCTCCTTTCGATAAAGGGCTGGACAGAAATTTCAGGCCTCAATATTTCATATCTAAACTAAATTCTCCCTGTCCAGTCTGCCCTGCGCGATCAGATTGCCGGTCTGCACACAGAGCAACCGATGACCGAGCCTGAAACATCCACCGTTCCATCAGACTTCCTGAAGGGCCAGCACGCGCTTGTCACCGGCGGCGGGCGGGGCATTGGTGCCGCCATTTCCGATGCCTTGGCGGCGCACGGGGCCGTCATCACCGTTGTGGGCCGGACGGTCGATACACTGGTTGCCAGGAAGGAGCATGTCCGGAAGACCTTTGGCGTTGACGCCGGCATCGCCGCCGCCGACGTCACCAGAGAAGACGAAGTGGAGGCGGCGTTCGCCAGGGCGGCTGAGGAACGCGGACCGATTTCCCTTCTGGTCAACAATGCAGGCCGGGGTGATAGCGCTCCGTTCAAGCGCACGACGACGGAATTCTTCCAGCGCATGGTCGACGTGAATCTGCTGAGCACCTTCTTGTGCATTCGCCAAGTGATGCCTGCCATGACGGAAGCAGGCTACGGTCGGATCATCAACGTTGCGTCAACGGCCGGCCTGGTCGGTTATCGCTATGTCAGTGCCTACGCTGCTGCCAAACACGCCGTTGTGGGTCTCACCCGCTCGCTGGCGCTGGAAACGGCGAAGACCGGCATCACGGTAAACGCCGTATGCCCCGGTTATGTTGAAACCGACATGACAGCGGACGCCATCGCCAACATCGTGGAAAAGACCGGCGTGGACGCTGGTGCGGCGCGTGCACAACTGGTGCAGGGCAACCCTCAGGGACGGTTGATCAGGCCAACGGAAATCGCCAGCGTTGTGATCTGGCTGGCCCTGCCGGACAGCGGATCCGTCACCGGTCAGTCGATACCGATCGCTGGCGGTGAGGTAATGTGATGGACGGCGAGATCACGCTGGCGGCAGGCGTCGCGCGTCCGGCCGGCGACCGGGAAACGGCGATCGCCGAAGACGACAATATCGAGCTTCGGGTCTGGCTCCGCCTGCTGTCCTGCACGAACCGAATCGAACGGAGCGTGCGGCAGGAATTGCGTGACTCGTTTGACGTAACATTGCCGCGCTTTGATCTGATGTCCCAACTCGAGCGGGCGCCGGCGGGCCTGACGATGGGGGAACTTTCTCGTCGTCTGATGGTGACCGGCGGCAACGTCACCGGCCTGATAGACCGGCTGGTCGCCGAAGGTCTCGTGCAGCGCTCCCCCATTCCGAACGATCGTCGGGCGAACCTCGTACGGCTCACAGAAGCTGGCCTTGTCGCATTTCGCGAGATGCTGCCCAGGCACGAAGAAGTCGTTGTCGAGAAATTCGGGCAGATGCGCCGTGCGGACCTGAAACAGCTGCTGATCCTTCTGGGCTGCCTGAAACGCAATCTGGAAGACGGCGACCAGTGATATCCGATCCGACTGACGAACATCCGATTTTGGAGCACAGGAATCCATGCCCGAAACCGACATGCTGAAGCGCCACGGCAGAACCTTCGGACCAATACTGAAAGACGCCTCGCCGGTAACGGCGGCGGACTACAAGCCTGAACACTTTCTCTGGGACGTGGACGGCAAGGTGGCGACGATCACGCTGAACCAGCCGGCCCGGAAGAACCCGCTCACTTTCGAAAGCTATGCCGAACTGCGCGACACGTTTCGCGCGCTGGCCCATGCCGAAGACGTGAAAGCGGTGGTGATTGCCGGCGCAGGCGGCAACTTCTGCAGCGGTGGCAGTATCCACGATATCATCGGTCCCTTGCTGGACCTTGACATGGCCGGCCTGCTCAATTTCACGCGAATGACGGGCGATCTGGTCAAGGCAATCAGGTATTGCCCGCAACCGGTGATCGGCGCGATCGATGGTGTCTGCGCCGGAGCGGGCGGTGCCATCGCGATGGCCTGCGATATCCGCTATGGTACGCCGGACGCAAAGGTCCTCTACCTGTTCAATCGGGTTGGTCTGGCAGGCTGCGACATGGGCGCTTGCGCGATCCTTCCAAGGATCATCGGTCATGGCCGCGCCACCGAACTGCTTTACACGGGACGCGCCATGACGGCGGACGAAGGCGAACGCTGGGGCTTTTTCAACCGACTGGTCGACAGCGACGAACTACTGGCGGAAGCGCGGAAATTTGCTGTCCGGCTGGCCGATGGACCGACATTCGGCAACGCCATGACCAAGAAAATGCTCGATATGGAATGGACGATGAGTCTGGAACAATATATCGAGGCCGAAGCCCAGGCTCAGGCCATCTGCATGCAGACGCAGGATTACCATCGCGCCTACCACGCCTTTGTCGCGAGGGAAAAACCGGTGTTTGAGGGAAACTGATGCCGTCGGTCCACGAAGCCGCCCTCATGCCGATCCTGGAAACGCCCGGCGGCCAGCGTTGCGGGGATGCGGGCAAGGATCTCCCGTCTCCGGTTCATGAACCCGTCTCCCTCGGTACCGAGATCCTGCCGATCACGTCGCCCGGAGCAACGGATCCGAGGAGGGACTGATGCCGGACGCCACCTATCTCGAATGGCCGTTTCTCGAAGATCACCACCGTGGGCTTGCAGAGGATCTGCGCAGGTGGGCCGAGACGAACCTGCGCCCGATGGAGCACGACGTTCACGGCAAGACTGATGTCGACGACATCTGTCTGCGCCTGGTGAAGATGCTGGGCGAGGCGGGCTGGCTGAAACTGACCGTTCCCGCTGCCTATGGTGGAGCGCATGACGACCTCGACGTTCGCTCGATCGCCCTGGCGCGGGAAATCCTGGGTTACCATCTCGGTCTGGCGGATTTTTCCTTTGTGATGCAGGGACTCGGCACAGGCGCGATTTCCCTTTTCGGATCCGAGGACCTCAAGCGGAACTATCTTCCCCGCGTCGCCACCGGCGAACGTATCGCGGCATTCGCGATGTCGGAGCCCCAGGGCGGGTCGGATGCTGCCGCGCTGGAAACGACCGCCGCCCGCGAGGGCAACCACTTCGTGATCAGCGGAACCAAGACCTGGATCAGTAATGGCGGCATTGCTGATCACTATGTCGTGATCGCCCGAACCGGCGAGGCGCCGGGGGCGAAGGGCATGTCAGCCTTCGTGGTCGACTCCGACAATCCTGGCTTCAGCGTCCCGGAGCGGATCGACGTGATGGCGCCCCATCCTCTGGGCAGGCTGTCGTTTGACAATTGCAGGGTGCCGGCCAGCCACCTGCTGGGCAACCCGGGCGATGGCTTCAGGATCGCCATGGCCAACCTCGACATCTTCCGGACGACGGTCGGCGCTGCAGCGCTGGGCATGGCGCGCCGAGCCCTGGACGAGGCTCTGGATTATTCCAGGACGCGGAGGGCTTTCGGACAGGTCATCGGTGATTTTCAGCTCATTCAGGCCAAACTGGCCGAGATGGCAGTCCGGATCGATGCCATGGCGCTGCTGGTTTACCGGTCGGGCTGGACCAGGGACGTGAAAAAGATCCGGGTCACCCGGGAAAGCTCCATGGCCAAGCTCTATGCCACCGAGGCGGCACAGGAAGTAATCGACGATGCCGTCCAGATCTTTGGCGGCCTGGGCGTCATGGTCGGACAAAAGGTAGAGGAGCTCTACCGCGAAATCCGCGCGCTGCGCATCTACGAGGGGACCAGCGAGGTGCAGAAACTGGTGATTGCCGGCCAGACGGTGGCTGCTTACGAGGCTGCTCGTGGCTAGAATTCCCGGCGATGGCGTGACGGCGCACAAGGATACTTTCGCGCGCGACAACCTGCCGCCGCAGGAGCTGTGGCCCGAATTCGATTTTTCGGCATTACCGGAACTCGCAGCCTATCCGGACCGCATGAATGCTGCGGTGGAGCTGCTCGACAAGGCCGTGTCCGACCATGGCTGGGCAGATCGACCTTGCATCCATTACGGAGACGACGTCTGGACCTACAGGGAGGTCAAGGCCCGGGCCGATTCGATCGCTCGGGTCCTGGTCGAAGACATGGGGCTGGAAACCGGCAATCGCGTCCTGCTGCGCGGGCCGAACAATCCCATGATGGCTGCTTGCTGGATGGCGATTCTGAAAGCGGGGGGCATCGTTGTGGCGACGATGCCCATGCTGCGCGCCCGGGAACTCGCCTACATGGCCGACAAGGCGCGGATCCGCCATTTCCTGTGCGACATCAATCTTCGGGAAGATGGCGATAGCGCGATGGCGCGCGCGCCGATCCTGCAGAAGGCCATGTTCTTCACGCCGCTTGGCGACCGCGCCGACCCGGCCGCGGACCTGGACGTGGCGATGGCCGGCAAATCCGCGGGCTTCGACAATGTCGAGACGGCCGCGGATGACATGGCGCTGATCGCATTCACGTCCGGCACCACCGGCCAGCCCAAGGGCACGATGCATTTCCACCGTGACATCCTCGCGATGTGCGATTGCTTCCCGAAGCACGTATATCGACCGTCGCCAGACGATATCTATGTTGGCACGCCGCCGCTCGCCTTCACGTTCGGGCTCGGGGCACAGTTGCTGTTCCCGATGCGTACCGGGGCGTCGACGGTCTTCTATCCGGGAGCGCCAGATCCGGATCGCCTGATCGACTTGATCCGGGAGCACTGCTGCACGACGCTGTACACAGCCCCCACCATGTTTCGAGTCCTGGCGGACAGGATCATGGAGAGCGGTTTGAGCCTCGACACCCTGAAACAGTGTGTCTCGGCAGGCGAAACCCTGCCCCTGCCGACCTTCGAGGCATTCGAATCCGCAACGGGCATCAGGATCATCGACGGGTTGGGATCGACCGAGATGATTCACATCTTCGTTTCGGCCGAAGGAGACGCCATCCGGCCGGGCGCTACCGGCAGGGCGGTCCCCGGCTACGACGCCTGCATCATGGATGAAGAGGGCAACATCCTGTCGCCGCCTTGCGAAGGGCTGCTGGCCACCAAGGGCCCGACCGGCTGTCGTTACCTCGACAACGAGGAACGCCAGCGCGGTTACGTGAAGAACGGCTGGAACTTGCCGGGCGATCGATATCGCCAGGATGAGGACGGCTATTTCTGGTATGTGGCTCGGGCGGACGACATGATCGTCTCGGCCGGTTACAATATCGGCGGCCCGGAGGTTGAGGATGCCTTGCTGGATCATCCGAAGGTCAAGGATTGTGCGGTCGTTGGCGCACCGGACGAACGGCGTGGCCGGATCGTGAAGGCCTTCGTGGTTCTCCGTGACGCAACGGACGCGTCAGACGAGACGGTCGAGGAATTGCAGGATTTCGTGAAGGCGGAGATCGCGCCATACAAGTATCCGCGCGCAGTCGAATTCGTCGAAGACCTGCCCCGGACGGAAACCGGAAAGGTCCAGCGCTTCAAGTTGCGTCAGAAGGAAGATGAAAGAGCCAGGGCGCAGGGCTTGCGCATTCGATGATCTCGACTGATGGCGGGACCGCGACCGGCGACAGCCGGGCATGTCCGTGCGGCGAGACACGATGGGAAAAACCATGAAGATCAATTGCCTCGGGGGCGGACCCGGCAGCATGTATTTTGCGATCCTGATGAAGAAGTCCTGTCCGGACGCCCGGGTCACGATCTACGAACAGAACAGGCACGACGACACCTTTGGCTTCGGCGTGGTATTTTCCGACAAGACGATGGAGGGCTTCCGCGAAGCCGACGAACCGACCTCCAGGGCAATCGAGCAGTGCTTCGAGCACTGGGACGACATTGACATTCACGCCAAGGGCCATGTGCTGAAGTCCACCGGCCACGGATTTGCCGGCATGTCCCGGGTCAAGATGCTGAACCTGATGCAGGAACGATGCCGCGAACTGGGCATCCGCATGAAGTTCGAGCAGCGGATTCGGCGCCCGGAAAGCCTCCTGGACTGCGACCTGCTGTATGCCGCCGACGGGGTGAACTCCGTGGCGCGGGACGCCTGGTCCGACAAGTTCCGACCGAAGGTCGATTTTCGGCCCAACCGCTTTGTCTGGCTGGGGTCCGATTTCAACTTCCCGGCCTTCACCTTTCACTTCATCGAAAACGAGCACGGCCTCTGGCGAACCCATTGCTATCGCTACGCCCAGGACATGTCGACGGTCATTATCGAATGTACCGATGAAACCTTCCGGAATACCGGTCTCGAAGTGACCGACGAGGACGCTACCGCCGCCTATGTTGCCGACTTCATGCGGCCCCATATCGGCGATGCCGGGATCATCAAGAATCGCTCCCATTGGCGTCAGTTCCCTAACATCACCTGCGAGAACTGGACGTTCGACAACGTCGTCCTGGCCGGCGACGCGGTGCATACGGCGCATTTCTCCATCGGATCGGGCACCAAGCTGGCGATGGAAGATGCGATCGCCCTGCATGATGCGATCCTTGATGCTGGCGAGGTCGCCAGAGGTCTGGCGCAATACGAGGAGGCCTACAAGCCGCAAGTGGAAAGCCTTCAGCGCTCGGCCAGGGTTTCTCAGAGGTGGTTCGAGGAGGCGGAACGCTATTATGACAATCTCGAGCCAATCCAGTTCGGCTTCTCCCTGCTGACCCGGAGCCTGCGGATCAGCCATGGAAATTTGCGATTGCGCGATGCGGATTATGTCGACAGCGTTGATGCATGGTTCTCGGCCGGGGCCACCATCCAGTCTGGCATCGACCTGCCGACGGAGCCCGCGCTGCCGCCGATGTTCACGCCCTACAAGCTGCGCGACATGGTTCTCGAGAATCGTATCGTCGTGTCACCGATGTGCCAGTATTCCGCGGAAGACGGGATGCCGGACGACTGGCATCTCGTCCATCTCGGCAGCCGGGCCATGGGCGGTGCCGGACTGGTCATCGCGGAAATGACCAACGTCAGCGCCGAAGGCCGGATCAGTCCGGGCTGCACCGGCCTCTATCGCGATGCTCACGTCGCCGGCTGGAAACGAGTCACGGATTTTGTCCATAGGCACACCCGTTCGAAGATCGCGCTTCAACTGGGGCATGCGGGACGCAAGGGTTCGACAACCGTTCTCTGGGAGGGTTTCGACGAGCCGCTACCGGACGGCAACTGGCCGATCATGGCCGCATCGCCCTTGCCCTACAAGCCGCACAGCCAGATGCCGAAGGAGATGGACCGGGCAGACATGGATGCCGTGGTGGCCGACTACCGCGCCGCCGCCCGGCGCGCCGAGGCCGCCGGCTTCGACATGCTCGAAGTCCACATGGCTCACGGCTATCTGCTGAACACCTTCATTTCGCCCCTGACCAATATCCGTACGGACAAATACGGCGGCAGCCTGGAAAATCGGATGATGTTTCCTCTGGAGGTCTTCAGGGCTGTCCGCGAGGAATGGCCGGATGAGAAGCCTGTTTCGGTGCGGATCTCGGCCCACGACTGGAAAGACGGCGGCATGACGCCGCCCGATGCCGTCGCGGTCGCGAACCTGCTGTATGCAGCGGGCGCAGACATTATCGACGTGTCATCCGGTCAGGTGGTCTCGGATGAGGAACCGCAATACGGTCGCTTGTTCCAGACGCCGTTCGCCGAGCGAATCCGTCTGGAATTGCACAAGCCGACCATGGCGGTTGGCGCCATCAGTTCCTACGAGGATGTCAATTCGATCATCGCCGGCGGGCGCGCCGATCTGTGTGTCATTGCCCGGGCACACCTGTTCGATCCGTACTGGACGCGGCATGCGGCCTACGAACTGGACCAGATCGGCTACGGCAAGGTCGAGTGGCCAAAGCAGTATGACACGCTGAACCGGGGTTATGTCTGGCGCTTCGATACGGTAGAGAACTAGGGTCTGTTAACACTAAACAGGGATTTCATGCTATCCTCCTTCACGCTGTCTTCAGCCACAGAAGTGGAGGGTTATCAGAAGCATGGAAATCACCGAGGCGCAGTTCAAGCGGATTGCCCCGCTGCTTCCCAGGCAGCGCGGGAACGTCAGCGTGCCGAACCTGCAGGTGCTCGACGCGATCCTCCACGTGGCCGAGCAGGGCTGCAAGTGGCGTGGCCTGCCGAAGCGGTCTGGCAACCGGCACACGATCTGTACGCGAATGAGCCGCCGGGCCAGGAGCGGCGTGCTCGACCGGGTGTTCGAGCAGCACCAGCGTCAAGGTGCACCCGGACGGCACGGGGGCTCGAAAAGAAACGGTCCGCAGTCCATCGGCAGGTCCCGCGGCGGATGGAACACCAAGATTCACATGGTTGCCGCGGATGCTCGAACGGCGGTCGCCTTCACCCTCTCTCCCGGCAACGCGCACGACGCCCCGCAGGGCCGCAAGCTCATGAGCCGGCTGCAGCGGCCCGTCGACGCCACGGCGCTCGTCATGGACAGGGCACATGAGGACAACGCCACCCGCCAGTGGGCCCGCGACCCTGGCGTCGACCCCGTGGTGCCGCCCAGGAGCAACCGCGTCGATCCCTGGCAGTACAACCAGGAGATGTACAAGCGGCGCAACGAGGTCGAGCGCCTGTTCCGGCGCCTCAAGGGCTTCCGGCGCCTCTTCTCCCGCTTCGAGAAGCTGGACGTCATGTTCCTCGGCTTCATCGTCTTCGCGCTCATCGTCGAGGCACTTCGATAGTGTTGACAGGCCCTAGCCTGTTGCTCGGGTCCGCCGCCGCTTGTTTCGCCGACGGGCACCGCTCCGCTGGGCGCGGGCCATGTCCTCGGCCAGCTTCCGGTCTCCGCCGGCCGGAAGGCCAAGGGCGCCGAGGCGCTCCGGCAGCGACGCCATCACCGCGTCGCGCCGTGCTTCGCTGTACTGCAGCCAGTTCTGTATTTCGTCGCCACTGCGACCGCAGCCGAGACACAATCCGCGCGTTCGGTCGATCTGGCACACCTGGATACAGGGCGATTTGATCGTCGTCATGCAATGGTTCCGGAAAGGAGTGAAGCCGACCCTGCGCGCAGCCGCTCGAGGGAACGGCCGTCGGTCAGGGCGATCCGGTCGGGCATGCCATCTCTTGCGGATAGAGGCCGTTGACCCGCGCCAACTGTTTCACGAGGGCAGCGACGACGTCGATCGTCGGAGTCGGAATACCGGTCAGACTGGCGATCTCTTGCACGACGGAAACCAGGGCGTCAATCTCCATCGACCGGCCCGCAGCCAGATCCTGCAGCATCGAGGTGCGGTGGGCGCCAACCTTGCCGGCCCCGTCAATCCGCTTGTCGATGCCGATGCCGAAGGACACGCCCAGTCTTTCGGCGACGTCCCGGGCTTCCGCCATCATTTCGGCAATCACCGGGCGGATCAGCGGATCATGCGCCATCTGCTCCAGAGTTGCACCGGTGATGGCGCTCACCGGGTTGAAGCTCAGATTGCCCCACAGCTTGAGCCATATTTCGTCGCGGATGTTCGGGCGCACGGGTGCGGAAAACCCGGCTGCCTTCAGCGTGTCGGCCAGTCGCGTGACGCGCTCGCTCCTTTCGCCGCTCGGTTCGCCGAGGGAAAACCGATTGAAGGAGTGGTGCTGGATGACTGCCGGCGCAATCGCCTCCGCAGCAGGATAAACCACGCAACCAATTGCCCGTTCCGGCCCGATGGCGTCCCATTGGACGCTGCCGGGGTCCACGGTATCGAGCCGTGTGCCGGCAAGATCTCCGCCATGGTCGTGGAAATACCACCAGGGAATGCCGTTGACGGCACTCACCACGATGGTGTCCGGTCCCAGAAGCGGCGCGATCGACCGGGCGATCGCGGGCGCGGCATGGGCCTTGACCGCGACGATCACTGCATCCTGAGATCCCGCTTCGGCAGGATCGTCCGTCGCCGCGGGCCGCCCGGCCCTGGTTTCTCCGCCGATGTGGAGAGTGATGCCGCGCTCCCTGATTGCCGCCAGTGTCCGATCGCGGGCAATCATCGTCACATCAACGCCTGCCCGGACCAGTTCACAACCCAGATATCCGCCGATCGCACCGGCGCCGTAGATGGCGATCTTCATAGATGATCCGCCAGTTTGTCGTGCAGGCCGATCCGCTGGATCTTGCCTGTCGCGCCCTTGGGGATCTCTTCCAGGACAATCACCTTGCGCGGGACTTTGAAATGCGCCAGCCTTTCCGAGACGAAATCGCGCAGGTCGCCCTCATCGACGGTTTCGCCGTCGACTGGAATGACAGCGGCTGCGACCTCCTCACCCAGTTTGTCGTGCGGCAGGGCAAACGTCACGGCCTGTGCGACGGCCGGGTGATCGAGCAAGACATCGTCCACTTCGCGAGGAGAAATCTTTTCGCCGCCGCGATTGATGATCTCTTTCAGACGTCCTGTGATGGTCAGGTAGCCTTCGGAATCCATGCGCCCCTGATCGCCCGTGTGGAACCAGCCGCCGGCAAACGCCTCGGCATTGGCTGCCGGGTTCGCCTCGTATCCGGGCGTCACATTGGCGCCCCGGATGCAGACTTCGCCGACGTCGCCGACGGGAACGGGTTCGTTGCCGCCGTCCAGCACTGCAACTTCCGGCCCGGCAGCGATCCCGACCGTGCCCGGCTTGCGCGCGCCCGGCGGCAGCAGGTTCGACGCCATCTGATGGGCCGCTTCGGTCATCCCGTAGCTTTCTATGACGGGGCAGTCGAACGTTTCCTCCAGCGTCGCCATTACCTGCGCTGGCAATGAGGACGAGGATGACCTGATCAGACGCAATCCGGCCTGATCGATGATTTCCCGATTGCGGGCGGCACGGGTCAGGATAGCCTGGTGCATCGTGGGCACGGCGGTGTACCAGCTGGGTTGGGCATCGGCCATCCAGGCGAAGAAACGCAGCGCATTGAAGCCCGGCGCACACCAGATCGATGCACCAGCCGACAGGCTGGAGAGTATCGCACCGATCAGGCCGTGGATGTGGAACAGCGGCATGATGTTGAGACAGCGATCCTGTGGCGTCAGGCCAAGGACGTTGGCGATATTGTGCGCAGAAATGCAGATGTTGCGCTGGGTCAACGGCACGATCTTCGGTCGCGATGTGGTGCCGGAGGTATGAAGAATCAGCGCGACATCGTCCGGTGCGGGCATTTCCCCCGACTTTGCCGGCCCGGTGCCCGGGGACAGGGCAAAGGCCCCTGCGGGTCCTTCCGCCACGGCGCTCAGGTCGACGACCGGTATCCCCAATTCGGCGGCGACCGCGCGGGCTGGGCTATCGTCGCCCTTTTCCAGGATAAGGATCTTGGCGCGCACGTCATCAAGATAGAAACGGAATTCGTCAGCGCGATAGGCCGGGTTCAGCGGCGCCGTGACGGCGCTGGCGGCAAGGGCAAGAAAGGCGGCCGCCATGACCGGACCATTGTTCAGGACAATCGCGACCCGGTCGTTGCGCCCGACGCCATGCATTGCCAGGTCCGCCGCCGTTGTCCGGCAAAGACTGCGCAGCGCTGCATAGCGCATGGGGCTCCTGTTTTCGCCTGCCAGCGCGATATCGGTCCTGTTTCCGGCGTTCAGCAAATCCGGAACCGTTTCCGGTAGTATCATGAAGAATCGCCCGTTTCCGAGATGCCGGGATTAGCGCGTCGGAGATCGCATCTGACAAGAGCGACCATCCGCTTGCGTCAGACCCGATATCTTGCAGGAGTTCGCAGCTTTGTCGCTCGTCGGCAGAACAATCGCCATTCCAACCGCCAACGGCAAGAAACTAGCACCTTGCAGGGGATGTCCAAGCATCCAAATTGACCGCCCGATCAATCCGGTTTTCGCGCTTCCCGCCGGTCAGCGTTGCCGACGACGCCCGTGTCCCGGAGGGGCTTCGCGGGGCATCCCTTGCGCCTGAGTCCTTCTCAGCTTCCTAGTGGCTTGGTTCATTCATCTGATACCATTTCCTGAAGTTTCCGATGTCCTCCCTTGCACGCCTCGACGAGGTCCTCCGGCTTCCGGCTCCATCGGAACGGACGGGCGTCGTTGGCATTGTGGTGCGCGGGGTCGGCTTCTTCCCCGGAGGGCGCGTGGCGTCCCGGAGAAGTCCGTCGGCGCCCAGGGCAAGGAAGCGGTCCCACCAAGCGCCAGACCGTCGGCTTCGACATGCCCGTACGACGCATGGTCCCGGCCGGCCCGCAGCCCGCGCCGAGTGCCGGGACGATGCGGGCACGCCAGACGTGCTTCCGGAGGCTCCGCGGGTTGCGCGCGATCCGTTCGAGGCGCACGCGATCTTCGTCCGAAAGCACGATCGCCTGCCGTGTCGATCTCCTGCCCATGTGCCTGTCCCCCTCCTGTCATGCGTCGCGTGATGGTGGTGGCAGGAGAATGCCACGATCCGGAAAAGAAGGGAACATCTTGTTTCTGACTGACCACTAGGAGTGTCGGATGAATGCGCTTGCGGATGTGCCGGACGTTTTGAGACGAAGCGTCTTTCAGCGAGAAACGCCGCAGCGCCGTTGGGAATGTCGGCGCGCCGGGTTCCGGTGGACCGGATCGCGTGGATACCTGAGAGCCTGTTCCTGAAGTCGCGGGCGGCCTCGTGCTGTGGTATCCTGTCGGGAGTTTGACCACCGACGAAGGAGGATGCCATGGCGTGGAGCGAGGCCGCCCGAGCGCAGCATGGCCGTCCGCATGACGATGGGCAAGACGATCCGACGGACGCGGAACGGGCGCTGATTGCCCCGCTGATCCCGATACGGGGCCGGCCGGGTCGCCCCCGGGCGACGGACCCTCGACGGGTGTTCGATGCGATCCGGTCCATGCTGTCGTCGGGATGTCGGTGGCGGCTCGTTCCGCCCTGTCATCCGCCGTCTTCCACGGTCCGGAACTGTTTTGACGTCTGGCGGAATGACGGGACCCTGGAGCGGATGCTGGACGCGCTTCGCGCTCTGGCGCGGGCAGGCCGTGGCGTGGCGCCAACGGCGGCCATCGTCGACAGTCGATCGGTGAAGACGACGGAAGGCGGCGGGCCTTCGGGACACGATGCCGGCAGGAAGATCAGGGGACGGAAGCGGCACATCGCGGTGGACGCGGAGGGCAGCCCGATCGTGGTGCATGTGCACCCGGCCGACGTGCAGGATCGGGATGGTGCGCCGGACGTGATCGTGGACCTCCTGAACAAGGCCGGGGGGTCTCGAAGGTGTTTGCCGATGGCGGGTACAGGGGCAGCAAGCTGCGCGACCGACTGAAGGACCTCACGCTTCCCGACATCCTGGAGATCGTGGGAAAGCCGAAGGAAACCAAGGGTTTCATCGTCATTTCCCGCCGCCGGGTCGTGGCGCGGAGCTTCGCCTGGATGGGACGATGTCGCCGGCTCGCCGGGGACTTCGAGCGGAGCCTGGAGAGCTCCCTGGCCCGGGTACGGCGCGCCGCCTGCCGCTTCCTGATGCGAAGGGTCGCGCGAGGGACAAGTGTCTGATTCATGAAAACATGATGATGGCAAGGACTTGTGATTCAGGCTCTGAGGCCCACCACAGGGGCTGGACAGCGAAGCCCTTCCAAGATCATTGGTGGGCACGTGATACCTTCCCTTTGAGCGGCAAAGCGCCAATCCGAGATAGGCAACACCATGGCGGGCCAGGCGACAACAATTGCCAAACTGGACGCGGTGGCGCGCCGTCATCGTCGATGAGCCGCACGATGACATCCTCGATAGCAATTCCGTTATACACGGCGTCGCTTGATGTTGCCGTGTGCCGGATAGTGGCTGTCCTGTCAGCGCTTTGGTCGATCATGTCATCCATACCTGTCACCGTCTGCGCTGTAGCCCAGTTCTGTGGCATGAAGGTCAGCGATGTCGGCATGACCATGACTGCGTTAGTATCGTTCGAGGCGACCACACTCGGCATCGTCCGCATGCAGCACGAACTCGTCAGCCAGAAAGGACAGGTCAAGACACGCGTCCATACCACCATCTTCTACAAACGGCGCGGCGACCCAGCCCCCCGGCTGCATCGCACTGACCCCGCCGTCCGGAACAGGCGACGCGCCCATCATGAACCGGGACTCCTCCGAAGCCAGATACGGCACCAAACAACTCGCATCCCCGGGATCGCCTGCAGGACCCGGGGATCATCATCGGCTTCTTGCCGAGACGACTGGCTCCAGCTAATCTTCCCACGCCGCGGTGAACACCAAATCGCTTCAGTAAGATAAAAACCGACATGCCACTGACAACATTCTGAAAACCAGCGAACTCAAAATGCCTTTTAGCTTGAATCACCGCTGCGTACAGTGTGGAACGACAACGAATGCATTGAGCAAGAAGATGACTACGAGCCACTCCGGAATATTCGATGAATCCTATCTGCAATACTATCCAACAACTGGCAGAAAAAACGTCTGAAACACAAACAAGGAAGCTGGATGCGAAAGAGCGCAGCGTGAGGAGATATAGAGCGCAGGGTATTTTGCATCTAACCGACTAGGGCCCGTACTGCCAAAAAAAACGCGATGGACAAGCCCCCCCATAATACCGATAAAATTGCCATGATGACCATCTCCAGACTTTCACGTGGCTTCTGAAAAATTTGATATAAGGACTGAAAAATTTGAGATAAGTACGATTTCTGTGGTAGAGAGTTTTGCGGTGTTCCTGGACTCGGTGCCTTTTCTCCGGTGGAGTCTCCCGATTTCTGAGACTCCTCAGGTTTCAAGTCGTCGGTACCCGGCTGGCTTCGCTCAGAATCAGTGGACAGTATACCACAGTTTCTGAGGCTCTGGGACAGTTCGTCTGATTGGCCCCAAGACCGTTCCGAGGCCGATAATGCGTAGTGACTTAAGTCAAAGTCCGGTGGAAATGCATGCCCGCCATCGCGCTTAGCTGCAAGACTACTATGAATGGCTTTGATGCGCCAGAAAGCGGCCTCCGCCTGCAAATCGTTAATAGGTGCATCTGTCCAGTAGCCCACTGCAATATAGGCCCCCCGATTGTGATCTGCATCACTTGGCTGGATAGATTGATACTCCGCATAAAATGCCGAAAGCCCATCGGCATCACCTGTTTTTACTCGACAACAAATACCCACCGGCATTTCTGGTCCGAAAGCCATATCCTGATGCTGCGATAATCTATCGATTTCGTTAGCAATAGCTTCAGGAAGTCGACCTCCGTCAAGGGTGTTGTATACGAATCCTACTCGATCCTTAGGGGTTCCGCAAATAAAAAACAAAGGCTCGGCTGGCATTATCCGGCCGCCAGTCTTTTAATCTTCTCCCATAAAGTCTCTCTAATTGGCGGATAGTGTCGCAATCTCCTTCCAGTCGCATTATTATATATCCACTGAACAACCCGGCTAATGGGATCGAGATCGCGTACAAGAATTTTAGCAGTGCCTGCATCGCCATCCGTTGTCTCGACCTGGCCGATAGTAAAGCGGATATATTGAATTTTTGCTCCTGGATAGTTGGCAAGCGTCGCCTTGGAATTAGGAAAATTTTTTCCAAAAAATTGCTTTGGTGAAATATTATTATTATTCATAAGATCCCATTTTGAGGCTACGAAAAGTACTCTGATTCTCTTCAATTTTAATTTTTTGAACTCTTTAAGAAGTCGATCAAACAATATATCTTGATCTGTATTTTCCGCGTTACCTAATTGGCGAGCGGTATCAGCAACAAAAATAAAGTACTTCTTAGTTTTTCGATCTGTAAGCAATCTGATCAGTTCGGGCGCCAGGCTCGGTTCATGGTTAGTGTTATCAGGTTTTGGCAAGACATCTGTAAAATGTTCACCTGATATTTCCACAAAACTGATTTTCACTGGCTTCTTTTTAATTTCGCCAAATTCTATGGAAAATGTATCGAAATTACCTTTCGGAGTGCGCGGTGGAAGCTCTCCGTCATCAAATCTTTTCACCCATTCCATAAGGATGCTATCTTTCTCCTGATCTTGAGACAAGCCAGCATCAATGTTCCAAAAATCAAGTGTTATACGATCATCTTTCCAAAGACGATGAATCAGGGCGTGCTGTAAAACGGATTTACCAGCAGTAGCTGCTCCGACAGTAATCAGGCAATTACTGCCAGATGGCAAGGATCTCCTTTGCTTTATTTTTTTGCTGGCGATCTGTTGATCTTCTCGACTGCTAGGCGACAATGAAGCTGTTGGAAGAGGCTTTCGCTGAGCGCCTGACTTCTGGTCTTCCTGACTAACGCCTATCGATCCAACTATAATCGATTCAGATTCCCCTTTTTCGGACATAACGGTTTATCCTACTCGTCGGTTGGACGATAAAACCCTATGGACATGACCGGGGCAAGTATGTCGAGAATAAGCCCCAGCATGACAGCAAGAATAATCGCGACTGGATTGACCTGAGCCACAAAGTTTCTCATGGTATATTGAAATTTTCCAACCTCATCAGCCTTATCGTCGATTGATTCCAGCTTAAGTTCAGGTTTTTGCCTTAAGTAGCTATTAGTTTTATTTTCTATAGCTTCGAGATCACGGCGCATTTCTTCCGTGTGCTTGCGATCATAATTTTGATGTGTAACGCGCCGCTTGTGTTTCGATCTAACCGCTTCGATCTCTGCATGCAATCCCGACAGACGGTTGACGACTCCTAGTTTTTCATCCTCGTCAATAAGTCGCCGAATATGTTTTTCAACTCTGTTGGCATAGTCCCTAAAATCATCTATCCGTGATCCTGCTGGGGGTGGTTTCAGCTCTGTGGTTCCTGTTCCCAGTAATTCTACGACTTGATCTAGATGTTCTCTAGCTTTACTTCCCATGCCAGGATTTTGTGGATCAGTGATTTGTACCTTAAATTTTTGAATCTCGTTTTCGATTTTTGAGATCCGCTCAAGATTACGTTGATAGGCTGGACTGTTCTCAATTTTTGTAAGAGCCTGTGTGCTTTGTTTATCGAAAGTTGACCATGCCTTTTCTTGAGTTTCGCGTACAATATCATCTTCTATCAAGCGTGAATAAAAAGCATTCGTGTTGCTGACAAAGCTAAATACAAAAACAAGAAAAAATAAACTTATGGGAGCAACAAGAGATCCTTCATTTCTCCGAGCTGCTCTTATTTTGAAATTGATCGCCAGAAGAGCGAGAAAAACAATAATAGAAATGCTTATGCTCATGTACTGCGGCAAATCTTTCGAAAAACCGAGATAACTCGTAAATCCGCTGAACCCGGAAGCCAACAAGACTATCAAAGCGAAAAGAACGTCAAAAAAAGTTCCTCGTACAGGCGCATCATCCGGGTATTGCTGGTCCATCAAACTTTCTCGGCTTCTGTGCATGCATATGTTTTGATCACACTCGTCTCTTAATCGTTTGTGTATGGTAAGTCAAGTGCCCACCCTTATTAGGTGACGCAGGGATTCACGTATCAGGTGGGAGTGGTGTCCTCCCTGTGGTGAAGCAGCAGCCACGGACAGGAGCCCCCCGATGCCACGGCAGGCTGCAACGACCGGGAGCCTGCCACAGGCGTTCGAGGGGGTGAAGGAGATGCAGGCAGACGGAGCGGAGCGGGGCGAGGGCTGTCGCCCCTCGGTCGCCAGGCGCCGGCGGGGATCAACGAGTGCCGGATGGCCGAGGCGGTGGACCGCCGGCGCGACACCCTCGACGCCGGCGCCATGCGCGACCGGCGCAACGGCACCTGCCGGCGCTGCCTGCTCGGCGAGCCCGGCGACATCGAACGCGACGTGCCGCGTACCCGGCACTTCTGCCCGACCGGGGTTCCGAAGGGCTCCGCAAGACGCGCGCCGGAGATCGACCGTGCGATCCCGGCCGGCGCCGTGCCGGGGCTCTCGACCCGCAAGGTCGGCGAGGGCCTGCTCGCCGCCTTGCCGGTCGTCCGGCACGGCATCCCCGTCCGGCGGTGTCGGGCGCACAGGATCCGCAACATCCTCGACAGGGTCCGCGTTGCCGACCAGCAGGCCGTCATGAACGCAGGCACCCGGCCAGAGGCGCTCGCCGCCGCCCGCCGCTTCGCCGACCACTGGCAGGGCATCTGCCCCGGGGCCGTCGCTTCCCTGCGCAACGATCCCGACGATCTGCTCGCCTGCTTCCGCTACAGGACCCTTGCCGGGCGAAGGCAGGTCAGGACCACCAATGCCATCGAACGACGGTTCCGAGAGGTCCGCAGACGAACACGGCCCGCGGGAACCTTCCGGGACCGGACATCAATGGACCGCATCCCCAACGCGGTCTTCATCCACGAAGACAGGTCGCAGGGAATCAGTACCCCACTCTCCCTGACACATGACCCTTGACGTTACCGTTATTAACCCCCCAAAAATCGGCATTCATCACCGGCCAACCGAACGATTGCAAATTCACAAGTTCAGACCCAGAAATAAACCAACGGCCGTCACAGCAACACTGATAAGAAAACATGGAAAATAAGAAATGCTAGGTTGAAGTTTCGAACATTCGATTAAGAGAGATTGAAGAAAAGATTGGGCGTGCTCATTCAATGTTATAGATTGATTGGTTTGTGCTAATGTTTTAGCAAGATCATGGTTAAACTTTTCCAATAAATTCACCATGAATGTTTGATGATGGAAGTGCAGCTCCTCAAGTTTCCGAGACAGCAATACAGCTGAGGCAGCTTGGATTTTTTGATCTACGGTCGCGATGTTTTCTTCTAGTTCTTTACGGTCTTCTTGCTCCACATTCCTCCCTAACAACGTCAATAATTCTATATGTTGTTCGGTATCCCATTTAAGAATATCTTCCCTTAAAAACTCCTCAAGGTCATCCGTGGGACTTCCGTATATGTTTTCTTCGGAGTTGTAGCGTACCGAATATCCATCTGGTGTCCATGAAGGATCGGATTCGGGATCATCCCATCCAGGATCACTGGGATGTTCAGGTTTGTACCAAGTTTTACCGGCGACTTCATGGCGCCGTTGCTTATTAAATTCAAATGGGACGTCTTCAAAGGTCATATCAGTCTCCTTTTGTCATTCGATAACAGGGCGTTGTTACCCCATGTAGGTCTTGAAGTGCGGTTACGGTCCTGCCCTATCGGCCGAAACGACCGGTTCTGGAAAATATCTTGGGCAAGGCTTCGTTGAGGCGAGTTGCCGCCGCCAGCCGATGTCATTCGATGGGCAAACGAGCGTGGCGCATGACACGCAGGGGACAGGCACATGGGCAGGAAATCGACACGGCAGGAGATCAGGCTTTCGGACGCGGACCGCGCACGCCTCGAACGGATCGCGCGCAACCCGCGGAGCCTCCGGAAGCACGTCTGGCGTGCCCGCATCGTCCCGGAACCGGGTTCGGGCTGCGGGTCGGCCGGGACCATGCGGCGGACGGGCATGTCGAAGCCGACGGTCTGGCGCCGGCGGGGAAGCCGGGGATGGTCTGTACGGCATCCTGAAGGAGAACGGCCTCGGGCCGCACCGGATCAGGACCTTCAGGGTGTCCCGCGACCCCGGGTTCGGGATCAGGGTCCGCGACGTCGCCACCGGCACCGCTCGCATGAGTGCCGCGCCTTCCTCGACCGTGTCGCCGAAGGGATGGCACCCGGAACCCCGGTGCACGTCATCCTCGGTTCCGATGGAGCCGGAAGCCGGAGGACCTCGTCGAGGCGTGGAAGATAAGGACACCAGAGGCTTCGGGAAATGGCATCAGATGTATGAATCAAACTATTAGACGGAACTTCATGGTGGAGCGCAAGCGTTTTCCGGGGCCATTCCCCCTGTTTTTGAACGGCTTTCCGGCGCGGTGACTTAACATCGGACCTGTCATCCTTGTGGGAACGTTCCGGTCCGGCCTCACTCCGAGAAGTCCGAAGGCCCGTTCCTGGACCGGGGTGGGCAGGCGCAGCCGGTTGAGCGTCAGCGTGCCGAGGTCGTCGAGCAGGGTGCGCAGGCTGGTGCGGATGACGTGGATCCCGTCGAGCCTGGCCTCGGCCGGGATCCGGTCCTTCCGCCGGTGCCAGGAGACGCCCCCGTCGGTCACCTCGACCTCGAGGGGCTTGCCCACCCTGCGGCGGTCGATCGCCTCCCGCCCCTTCAGCTGGCCCGAGCGCACCGATGCCGCGGTCCGGTGCAGCGCCTCCTCCGTGGCGCGCAGCAGGTCCTCCCGCTTCCGGGCCCTCCCTCGGCAGCCTGCGGATGTCGCCTGTCTTCAGCGCCGACATCCAGTCGCGCCCCGCAGGCTCGAGGTCGCCGCGGATGCGGGCCGTGGTGATCATGCCCCGGTCGCCGACCAGCGCCACGTGCCCGACGCCGAAGCGCCGTCGGATCCTGTCCACCCGGGAGGCCACCGTGGTGGGGTCCGCCGTGTTGCCGGGGAACACCTCCACGGCCACCGGGCAGCCGTCCGCCGCGCAGAGCAGGCCGCAGGTGATCTGGCGCTTGCCCTATCTTGCCGTCGCGGTTGTGGCCGAAGGCCGCGAGCGGGCAGTGCGTGCCCTCCGGGCAGCGCGAGGAGACGTCGTACAGGATCGGCGTGTTCCCGCCCTTCAGGTGCCTGTTGGCCAGGCCTTTCTCGATCCAGGGCTGGCGTTTCAGCAGCCAGTCGAGCATGGAGAGCACCTCGTTGCCGGTCACCTCCCCGAGCCCGAGCAGGGCGCCGAGGCTGCTGGTCGCGGTCTCCGGCGACGACGGCCCTGAGCACGGCGCGGGAGCCTCGAGAGGTTGGCGACGGTGCGCTTGCGGATCCGCTTTCCCTCGCGCCAGGCCTCGCGCAGCAGGATGGCCGGCTTCCCGGCCTGGTCTGGTGTCGAGGGCCATGGCGGACACCCCGTCATGGGAACGGTTCGCGCCCATGGAAGACTGGTTCGCCTGTGGTGTCAGGCGAAATCCGGCAGGAGAATGAAGGGCCACGGTCCAGCGCCGCCTGGACGGGCCCTCAGGCGCGCCGGAAACCGCCACGGGGCCCGTTATGGCAACGGGAACCCAGCCACGGGTACCCCGGAACGGCGAATTCCCGTTTCATGCCAGGGGGCAGGCGGAAAAAGCCGGAATGAAGTTCCGGCTAGAAACCTGGTGCGCCAACGGCGGCGATACCGTGCGGAACCGGTTCTGCAACTGTCCAGAAGGAGGGTGTCGACGAGAAGCGGTGGCTGACGGTCGCGTCAGGCGGCGGAACGCTGCCTACTTCTTCTTGTCAAGTCCCGCCAGGAAGTGCATCTGCTGCTGCAAGGCATTGATCTGGGCCTGCATGATGGCAAACGGGTCGCCCGCGGACGGCGCGCCCGTCTTTGCGTCGTCGTCGGCGCCATCCCGGACTTGCTGGGTCGGGTTGAACATGGCCAGCGCCTGCTGCATCATCGTCATGTTCTGCCGGCTGATGTCTTCCAACGAGCCGAAGGGGAACATGTCGTCGAAGGCGTTGCTCAGATACTCTCGCATCTGTTCCTGATTCTCGATGAAGCTCTCCATGCTGTGCTCGAGATATCTGGGTACCAGCTCCTGGAGCGAATCGCCATACATGCCGATCAGCTGGCGCAGGAAACCGACAGGCAGAAGGTTCTGTCCTTTGGCTTCTTCTTCGACGATGATCTGTGTCAGAACAGACCGGGTGATGTCTTCGCCGGTCTTGGCATCGAAGACGACGAAATCCACATCGTCGCGCACCATCCGGCTCAGATCGTCGAGCGTGATATAGTTGCTGGTCGCCGTGTTGTAGAGGCGGCGGTTGGCGTATTTCTTGATGACGACCTGCGAGGCGCCGCCCGGCTGGTTCTTGCTGGGCATGACGATTCAGCCCTCCTTCAGTTCCGAAATGTCATCGTCCGCGATCAGGCCGAACGATCCAGGGGTCAGCGTCGATAGGTCTGTTTCCTCGACAATGACAGGAATTTGCCGCAGTGCGCAAGAATCATTTCGCACCCGCGCAATTCCATGGATGCGCACGCACGTCCGATCAAGACGCGGCTTCTCGAAAAGACATCATGATATGGAAATGATTGGCGTGGCGGGTTTGCAGGCGTATGGTTCGACATGGTCGAGGAAAAGGATGCGCCCGACGGAACAGGCAGCGCCGAGGCGGCAGCCCGGACGCTGGATACAATGGCGCGACGATATCTGACGTTGTGGCAGGAACAGGTTACCGCGCTGTCAGCCAACCCGGCGATCTCCGAAGCCATGGCGGATCTTCTCGCCGGGTGGCCTCTCGCGCCAGCCGCGGAATCACGCCAGGGATCTGGTGGGGAGGGCAAGCATGACGCCGGGGCGAGTGACATTCAATCGCCAGATCTCGCCGCGTCCGATAGGCATTCACCTGTGGCTGGCGGCGACCGTTACCGCGAGCTCTCCGAGCGGCTTGACAGCCTTGAGGAACGGCTGGCCCGGCTGGAAGGCCGCTGACGCGCGAGCGCTGCGGGCAGACATCGAAACCGTCGACTTCGGCGAACTTGCTGCTGCGGTCCGGCGCCAATCGTCTCTCGATTTCACGAAGTTTCTTCAAGGCGTCACGGCCTACCGCGCTCATCCGTATCGCCGTGAAACGGCACAAGCCGAGGGCATCGCCCGCTACGGAACCACGAGATTGCGACGGTTCCCCGCCGAGGGCAGCGAGGCGCGTCCGGGACCGCCGGTATTACTGGTTCCGTCGCTCGTCAACCGGGCCTACGTTCTGGACCTGTTGCCGGACGTGTCGCTGGCTCGATACCTGGCGCGCGCCGGTGTGGAAACGTTTCTGATCGAATGGGCGCATCCGGAAGGTGCGGAAACCGATCTGACAATCGCCGATCTGCTGGAGGCCCGATTGAAACCCGCCATTGAAGCCGTGGCGGTGCAGTGGGGTCGGCCCGCGGTCGCCGGATACTGCATGGGAGGATTGCTGGCGCTGGCCTTGACCGTCCATCTGCCACGGGCCGTGGCTGGTCTGGCCGTCTTGGCGACGCCTTGGGATTTTCACGCCGAAAGGCCCGAACAGGCCCGGGCCCTCGCGGCCTTGACCCGGACCTGGTTCCCCGCCTTCGAAACCCCGGGATGTCTGCCGGTGGACGCGTTGCAGGCCCTGTTCGCAATCAACGATCCGCTTGCGGCCTTCCGGAAATTCCAGGCGTTCACGCAGATTGATCCCGACAGTGCCGCCGCACGCCGGTTCGTGGCCCTGGAGGACTGGCTGAATGACGGCATCGCCTTGCCGTTGCCGATTGCGCGCCAGACAATGGAAGACTGGTACGGCGAAAACCTTACCGGTCGCGGAGAGTGGAGTGTCGGCGGCCGCCGAATTGATCCCGGCATGGTGACGGCGCCGGCGCTGGCCATCATCCCCGACCAGGATCGTATTGTGCCCCAGGGATCGGCCATGGCGCTGGCCCGGCATTTGCCGGAGGCGGAGATTCGCGTGGCACGCACCGGTCATGTCGGCATGATGGCCGGCCGCCGTGCAGAACGGGAAACCTGGCGGCCCCTGTTGACCTGGCGGGACAGTCTGGAAGACTGACGGTGCCGCCATCCATCATCGGGAACATGCGCCGCCGCGACGATATCGCCGGGTTTGGCAACCGAACTTGAAAATGCTGCAATGCAACATTACTGTAGGATCGTGCCTCAGCGGATGCGCCCCGGTCGGTCGATGCGACGACTCGAGACCTGATGCGGGTTTGTCACAGGGGCCCGCTGCCGCATCGATGCCAGGAAAGACCCGACATGACCGACGTCGTCATCGCCAGTGCCGCTCGTACCCCGATCGGGGCGTTCGGCGGCGCTTTTGCCGCGGTTCCGGCTTCTAATCTTGGCAAGGTTGCCATCGAAGCGGCATTGCAGCGCTCGGACATTTCCGGCAAGGACGTCGACGACGTGATCATGGGGCAGGTCCTGACGGCCGACACGGGCCAGAATCCAGCTCGCCAGGCAGCAATGGCAGCCGGCGTTCCCCAGGAGAAGACCGCGCTTACCATCAACCAGGTGTGCGGCTCCGGCTTGCGGGCCGTCGCCATGGCGGGTCAGGCAATCCAGGCGGGTGACGCCGCCATCGTGATCGCCGGCGGTCAGGAGAGCATGAGCCTGTCGCCCCATGCCGCCCAGCTTCGGACCGGCCAGAAGATGGGCGATGTCAGCTTTACCGATACCATGATCAAGGACGGTCTGTGGGACGCCTTCCACGGGTATCACATGGGCAAGACGGCCGAGAATGTGGCCGAAAAGTGGCAGATTACCCGCGACGACCAGGACGCCTTCGCTGCCGCGAGCCAGGCAAAGGCCGAAGAGGCGCGCAAATCACGGAGGTTTGTCGAAGAAATCGCTCCCGTCACTGTGCCGAACCGAAAAGGCGACATCACGGTCGATACCGATGAATATCCGCGTCCCGGCACCACGGCGGAGACTCTCGGCAAGTTGCGGCCAGCCTTCGTCAAGGACGGTACGGTGACGGCAGGCAACGCTTCCGGCATCAATGATGGTGCCGCAGCCCTGGTCCTCATGTCCTCGGATGAAGCCGCAAGACGGGGCGTCGACTTGCTGGGGCGCATCGTGTCCTGGGCAACGATCGGCGTCGATCCGGCGCTGATGGGATCGGGTCCCATACCGGCTGGCCGCAAGGCGCTCGAAAAGGCCGGATGGGACATTGATGACGTCGATCTGGTCGAATCCAACGAGGCGTTTGCTGCCCAGTCCTGCGCCGTCGCCAAGGACCTCGGCTTTGACATGGACAAGGTGAATGTCAACGGAGGGGCGATCGCCCTGGGCCATCCGATCGGTGCTTCCGGTGCCCGGATCCTGACCACGCTGCTATACGAAATGAGGCGCCGGGATGCGAGGAAGGGCCTGGCGACGCTGTGTATCGGCGGCGGCATGGGTATCGCCATGTGCGTCGCTCGCGACTGAAATCACCCTTGGACCGAGAGCGGGCGTTTGCCGCACTGGCAAGCGGCGCGTTCAGTTCAACGGTTCTCCCAACCCTCTCGAGTGCAGCTGCACACGATGCCGCTGTCTCGTGCCAAGCAGGAGTATGACGACATGGCGCGCGTAGCACTGGTCACGGGCGGCACCCGTGGTATCGGCGAAGCGATTTCCATAGCCCTCAGGGACGCAGGCTGTCAGGTGGCGGCGAATTATGGCGGCAATGACGAGCGAGCCCGGGAATTCTCTGACCGAACAGGCATCGAGGCCTACAAGTTCGATGTTGGCGATTTCGAGGCTGTTCAGAAGGGCGTCTTGCAGATCGAGGCCGATCTCGGCCCCGTCGACATTTTGGTCAACAATGCCGGCATCACTCGCGACGGTACCATGCATCGCATGTCCTGCGAGAACTGGGACGACGTGATCCGGACCAACCTGTCGTCCTGTTTCAATTGCTGCCGCGCCGTTATCGAGGGTATGCGTGCCCGCAAATTCGGCCGCATCGTCAATATAGGGTCGATCAATGGCCAGGGCGGTCAATACGGGCAGGTGAACTATGCTGCCGCCAAGTCAGGCATCCATGGCTTCACCAAGGCGCTGGCGCAGGAAGGCGCCGCGCAAGGCATTACCGTGAATGCGATTGCGCCCGGCTATGTCGATACCGATATGGTTCGCGCTGTGCCCCAGAAGGTTCTGGAGCGAATCATCCAGCGTATTCCGGTCGGCCGACTGGGCAATGCCCAGGATATCGCCCGCGGCGTGGTGTTCCTGACCGGGGATGATGCGGATTTCATCACGGGATCGACGCTGAGCATCAATGGCGGCCAGCATATGTACTGATGTCCTGACTTCAAAAGTTTCGATCCTCCCGAACTGCCTGGCATGCGAAGCGAACGCTGGATGACCAGCAGCAAGTCCGGGGCGGCAGCAACGGCCGCCTTCGGCGAAGGGGCCTGTAACCGTCCCGGGCGTCCACCGCACCAATACCACCTGCCGTGGCGGCGCCCATCCGCAACGGCGCATCCGGTCCGCGGCGGTCCCAGGGACAGACCGCACCAGCCGGGACAACAGCACGATCCCTTGTTCGGAATTTCGTCAATGTCCATGCCTGTCGCCCGATGGCGGTCTTCACCTGGTACTACGACCACCTCGCCCTCGCGTCGCGTATCGACACGGAGCGTGAACGGTACCGGGTCAGAAGGCAACTGGAATCACCCGATCATGCAGAGGTCTTTCCTGAGAGCCTGAATCACAAGTCATTGATATCATCATGTTTTTGTGAATCAATGACTTGTCCCTCGCGCGACCCTTCGCATCAGGAAGCGGCAGGCGGCGCGCTGTACCCGGGCCAGGGAATTCTTCAGGCTCCGCTCGAAGTCCCCGGCGAGCCGGCGACATCGTCCCCTCCGGGCGAAGGTCCGCGCCACCACCCGGCGGCGGGGGATGACCGTGAAACCCCCGGTTTCCTTCGGCTTTCCCACGATCTCCAGGATGTCGGGAAGCGTGAGATCCTTCAGTCGGTCGCGCAGCCTGCTGCCCCTGTACCCGCCGTCGGCAAACACCTTCGAGACCCCCCGGGGCCTGCTCGGGAGGTCCACGATCACGTCCGGCGCACCATCCCGATCCTGCACGTCGGCCGGGTGCACATGCACCACGATCGGGTTGCCTTCCATGTCCACCGCGATGTGTCGTTTCCGTCCCCTGATCTTCCTGCCGGCATCGTGTCCCGAAGGCCCGTCGCCTTCCGTCGTCTTCACCGATCGACTGTCGATGATCGCCCCCGTCGGCGCCACACCACGGCCAGCCTGCGCCCGCGCCAGGGCGCGAAGCGCGTCCGGCCTCCGTTCCGGGATCCCGTCATTCCGCCAGACGTCAAAACAGTTCCGGACCGTGGAAGACGGCGGATGACAGGGCGGAACGAGCCGCCACCGACATCCCGACGACAGCATGGACCGGATCGCATCGAACACCCGTCCGAGGGTCCGTCGCCCGGGGTCGGCCCATCCGGCCCCGTGTCGGGACCGGCGGGGCAATCAGCGCCCGTTCCGCGTCCGTCGGATCGTCTTGCCCATCGTCATGCGGACGGCCATGCTGCGCCCGGGCGGCCTCGCTCCACGCCATGGTATCCTCCATCGTCGGTGTCGAACCTCCCGGCAGGGTACCACAGCACGAGGCCGCCCGCGACTTCAGGAACAGGCTCTGACATTACCTGCCGGTTCGGTGTCGGCGCAGCCGCGCGTAATTGCGATTGCCGCCCTTGCGCCCTGAAGCTATGTTCGAGGAGAAGACGGAGGTGGCGGCCGATGACGGCACTGGCGAGGACGGAGAGACGGGCGACCTACCGGGACGTGCTGGACGCCCCGCCCCATGTGGTGGCGGAGGTGCTGTCCGGCGCGCTGCACACCCATCCGAGGCCGGCCCCGCGCCATGCTTGGGCGAGTTCACGTCTTGGCGGACGCCTGGATGACCCCTTTGGCCGAGGGCGGGGCGGTCCCGGGGGCTGGTGGATCGTGTTCGAGCCGGAGTTGCATCTGGGCGACGACATCGTGGTGCCGGACCTGGCGGGCTGGCGGCGGGAGACGATGCCGGAGTATCCCGATGCGGCGTATTTCGAGATCGCGCCGGACTGGGTGTGCGAGGTGCTCTCGCCCTCGACCCGGCGGCTGGACCGGAACGAGAAGCGTTCCCTCTACGCCCGCGAGGGGGTCTCGCACCTGTGGTTCGTCGACCCCGACGCGAAGACGCTGGAGGCGTTCGCGCTGCGCGAGGGCCGATGGGTGCTTCTGGCGACGCTGGCGGACGACGCGCCGGTATCGCAGCCGCCCTTCGACGCCATCACCTTCCCGCTGGACGCGCTGTGGCCCGAAGGGGCACGGGGAAGCCCCGGCGAAGGGCTGAAGGAAAAGACCGGGTCGGACTCGTGATCGGGCAAGCCGTGCTCCGAAGCGAGCATCCGGCGATACCGGTGACTGTCAGTCATCGCCGGCTCCGTCGCCTCGTTATCAGGTTTTTTGCCACGGGAAAACCGCTTCCTTCATCGGCCATGCACCCGCTCAATGTGTTTTCGTTCGGCCACGCAGTGGCGCTGGCGATTTTTCATTCGGTCACGCGTTGACCCAAGCGGATCATGCCATCGGTTCAGGGTTCGCCACCAGTCTTTCCGGACGGGTCGGACCCGGATGTCCTTCTTCGGCTGACCGCGTGTGGTGTGGCAGTCATATCGGCCCCGTCCGCGGGTGGTTTCGATGTGTGTCCAGGCGAACGCCTTGCAGAGTGTGCCGGCAAGGGGGCAGGGTCTCGACGAATGTCTTGATGAGCACAGGTGCGACGTTGTAGAACCCGGTCCGGTCATCGGGCAGTTGTCGGCGTACGAGCAAGAGGATGTGCGAGCCCAGATTCGGAATGGCGATCCGGGGAAGGATCGGCAACCGCAAGTTGTCGACTGCAAACGGAAGGTTCTTCGCGAGGTCCATCCGATGATCGGGCCCTTGGGCGACCTTTCTGCGGCGTCATTGTCCATGGAGACCTCGGGTCCGTCGACGAAGACGCTCGGCCCGCTGCGGTGGTTGAGCAGCGAGCGCATCGAACGACAACGCTTCATCCCCACGGCAACCGCCGTACTCGGCGCCATGAACGATCGTCTCGGCAGCGAGACCGCGGCAAAGTCCTGCCGACAAACTGCAAGAACTGTCGTCACGGATTCCTGACCGACAGAACGGAGGAACGAACCGATGAAACCGGAGACAATTCTGATGGCCCTGGTGCTCATCGTCTCTGCGGCCGCTTACGCAACGGCCGAAAGCGGCCCGGTCAAGAAGTCGGGATCGGGTATCTGCCATTGTCCCGGCGGGCACCACTACAGCCGGACCAGGAACTTTACCGCCTATCCGACCATTGAGGCTTGCCTCGATAGCGGTGGGCGTCATCCGAAGCGCGGCCAGGGTGACTGCGACAAGGCCAGCCCCGCCACCGCGCCGGAGAAGCAGACAGGCGACACGGGCACTCGCGCCGTTGACGGCGATACTCTGGTCCTTGAGGGCGTCACGGTGCGCCTGCAGGGCATTGATACCCCGGAGGCCAGCCAGTCTTGCCGGAACGCGAAAGCGCGCCCGTACCGCTGCGGAGCGGTCGCCACGGCGGCGTTGAAGCTGATGCTGGCCAGCGGCAATGTCCGGTGTGACCTGGAGCCGGATCCCGATCGCTACGGCCGCAGGATCGGAACCTGTACTGCCGCAGACGGTACCGACATCAACCGCTGGATGGTGCGGCAAGGCTTTGCCTTGGCCTACCGCAAGTATTCGAAGCGGTATGTCGCAGATGAACAGGCGGCCAGAAAGGCGAAAGTCGGGCTGTGGCAGGGCGAGTTTGTCCTGCCTTGGGAATGGCGTCGCGGCAAGCGACTGCCATAGAAGAAAAGCGTCGGCTGCTGGACCGGGTCGGCGCTTCGATCGCCCGCGACACGGAGGATGTGTCGTACGCAAACCGTCGAGCCGGAAGGGGTGGCGGCCATCGACCTGTTCTGCGCGTGCAATCGTAACCGACGACGGGGCATCAGATTTTCCTGCGCCACGATAGGGCCATAGACGTTGCCAGTTCCCTTCCGGACATGTCTTGCGCGCCGTTCCGGCAGCTGGGCGAAATTTGTGACGTTTTGCGTCATCAGGCGTTCGATGGGGTGCATTTACCCGTTGCCCTATTCGCCCCTGAACACCGGAGTCCGCTTGGCCGAGAATGCGGTGAGACCTTCATTCATGTCGGCTGTACGGGCGCTGGCCGCGAGGTTGAGGGTTTCCAGTTCCATCTGCTGTTCCAGGCCATTGGCCCATGTTTCAGCAAACAGGGATTTTACGCAGCCGAAGGCGCGGGTTGGCCCGTCGGCGAACCGCCGAGCCTTGGTCATGACTGTTTTCTCCAGTTGGTCGTCTGGCACGACCTCGGAAATCAAATTGATCTCGGCGGCTTCCCGGGCCGTGAGAGTCGGGTTTTCCAGCGCAAGCTTCTGAGCCACCCGCATTCCGACCAGTCGCGGCAGGAACCAGGTCGATCCGCCGTCAGGGCTGATGCCGCTGGTGGTATAGGCCATCTTGAATTTCGCACTTTCCGCTGCGATGACGATGTCACCGGCGAGTGCGAGGCTGAACCCGCCGCCCGCCGCAGCCCCCTGCACGGCCATGACGACGGGCGCATTCCCGCGAGTCAGGCGCGAGATCGCGGCATGAAAATAGGTCGTCGTCACTTTCAGCGCCTTGGCGAGCGCGGCACGGTTTTCCTTCGCCACCATGTATTTCAGATCGCCGCCGGAGCAGAACATCTTGCCGTTGGCGCGCAGGACAATCGCCCGAACATCGGAGTCTTCGCCCAGTTCCGTCGTCGCCTCCCACAATTCCCGGGCCGCCTCGGCGTGAAGCGCGTTGTTGGCCTCGGGCCGGTCGAGCGTGATGATTCCGACCCCGTTGTCGTTTTCGTATTGTACAAAGTCAGGCACTCGGCATGTCCCCCTCGGGTTCGAACCCGGTATCATCTGCGATGGCGCCGGGCGGATTGGTGCGGATTTGAAATGCCGTTTCCCCGACGATTTCCCGGTAGTGTTGCAGCGCCCACTGCACGGAGGGAAAGGCGAACTCGGTTTCCGGAAGCGAATCCCACCCGAACAACCGGACTTCGGCGCTTTCCGGTCCGGGCTCGATGTCGGGCGACTTCAGGGTCGCGCGGTAGAACAGGTGGACCTGGTTGATCCTTGGAATGTTGTAGAGCGCGAAAAGATCGTGGACTTCGATGCGGGCGCGGGCTTCTTCCCAGGCTTCTCTCGCCGCTCCCGCGTCCGTACGCTCGTGCAGTTCCATATATCCCGCCGGCAATGTCCAATAACCGAGGCGTGGCGGGATTGCCCGGCGGCACAGCAGAACCTGATCTTCCCAAACCGCGACGGATCCCACGACAATCCTGGGGTTGTCGTAGTGGATGAAGCCGCAATCGGAGCAGACCAGACGTTCGCGCTCGTCGCCGTTGGGGATCTTCCACGTGTCCGGACCGACGTTCTGGCCGGTACCGGCGCGGCCGACGGAAAGCGGGTGTGTGCCAGGCGGTTTCTGCGTCATGAAGCCAATTTGACCCTCCGCAAGGCTGCTGACAAGACAAGCCGATGACAGATAAAGCAATGACTTCGCCGTATCCCGCCCTGTCGAAGCATCCGGAGGGCGACAGGGCGCCAACCACCGAGGAAATGATCAAGCTGATCAGCGGTGCAACACCACACAGCCGGGAATTGGGATTGCAGGTGATCCATTCCGCCAAAGGCATGGCCATCATGCGCCTGCCCTGGCAAGAGCGGTTGGTTGGCAATCCCGACGAACTGGTCCTTCATGGAGGGGTCGTGACGACGCTGCTGGACAGCGTGTGCGGCATGGCCACCATGTCGGCCCGGCAACCGCCGGAGCGGATCGTCACGCTGGACTTGCGGATCGATTACCAACGCCCGGCAACGCCCCATGTCGATTTGTTCGCCAAGGCAGAGGTGACCAGACAGACACGCACCATCGCCTTTCTGAGTGCCGTGGCGTACCAGGACGATCCGAAAGATATGGTGGCCCTGGCAACCGGGACTTTCATGTTTGTCGGCCGACGCAGGAAAAAAGACGCCGAAGGGGACAAGGGTTGAGCGCTCTGTTGACGGAAAGGATAGCGGCGGCTCGCGCCGCCGGCGATCCCCATGCGGTTGCCAGAGCCATTCCCTATGCCCAATTCCTGGACATCACGGCAGTGCTGGACGGTGACGACCTTGTCGCCACGATGAATTTCAACCCGAGAATCATCGGGAACCCCGCACTGCCCGCGATCCATGGTGGCACCATCGGTGGTCTGTTGGAAACGACTGCAATCCTGAAACTGCTGTGGTTGCAGGAAACCGTGCGCATTCCGAAGACGATCACGATCACGGTCGACTACCTGCGTTCTGCCGGGCCGAAGAATACCCATGCGCGGTGCAGTGTGACCAAGCTCGGCGCACGGGTCGCCAACGTCAAGATTTTCGCCTGGCAGGACAATCCTGACAAACCCGTTGCCGGCGCCAACGCCAACTTCATGCTGGCCACCGGTTGAGACAGCAGGAATTTTCTGTTTTCCTCGCACGACTCGAGCGCCGCCGACCCGGTTTTCGCAACACACGGGACGTCTGCTACGCACTGCAGTCGCTCGTCACGCAGCTTCCAGAATGGCATCCACCATCGCCGGGTCGTCGCCGCGAGGCGACAACGGATCCTGCGGGCTCAACCGGTGGTCCAGCACCATTTGCGACAGCAGAAGGCGCTTGCGGCCTTGCGGTGTGTCGCGCCCAATTCTGGCACCTTCGTGAGCCAGGATAACGGCGCTGCTCGCGTGATACAGCGCGTCAGACGCCTGACGCATTCGTGGTTCATCCCCAACCGTCGCGACCTCCTCGGCGAGGGCAATCGCCCGTCCGGCAGCATGGCCGAGAGCGCCCTTCAACTGCCCGGGAATACCGTCGGTTTCGTCCAGAAGCGCCGCCAGGGCATCGTTCAGAACCGATTGCGCCCCAATCTTTGCGACAGCCCGCGTGATGACATCCAGGGCGTTGATGTTGGAAGTTCCTTCCCAGAGGACGCCCAGGTGGGCGTCCCGTACAAGCCGGGCATTGACGAAGTTCTCGATATAGCCGTTGCCGCCGCGTGCCTCCATGGCACCGGTTGCGACAGCGATGTTGTCCCGGCAAGCCCGAAATTTCAGCAACGGGGTCAGGATGCGCAGTTCCGCTTCCGCCTTTTCGTCGTCGGTACCCGCTTTTTCCAGGGTCCGGGCTGTGTAAAGCGCCATAGAAAGGGCCTGTTCGGTCGGGACCAGCAGTTTCAGCAATTGCCGTCGCATGAGCGGTTTGTCGATCAACTTGCCGCCGAAAGCCTTTCGGCCCCGTGACGCGACAAGCGCTTCGTTCAGGCAGCGGCGCATCATGGCAGCGGCACGTACGCCGTGGGATAAGCGGCTGAGGTTCACCTGGTCCATCATCTGTTTCAGGCCGCGATTTCGGCCCGGTCCGACCTCGCCCAGCGGATAGGCAACCGCGCCTTCGAAAACGATTTCGCCGGAGGCCATTGATTTGCTGCCCAATTTGTCTTTCAGCCGGACGATCCGGTAGCTGTTGCGGCTGCCGTCATCCAGATGCTTCGGCAGGGCGAAGAGGCCGAGGCCCGCCGTTCCCTGCACCGCACCTTCCGGGCGGGCCAGCAACAGGGCGACGTCCGCATCGGCACAGCTGCAGAACCACTTGTCGCCATGGAGTCGCCATTCGCCTTGCTCGAATTTTGCCGCGAGTTCGACCTGACCGACGTCAGAGCCGCCCTTCTTCTCCGTCATGAACTGGGCAGCCTTGAAAAGCTCGCCCATATTCTGGCTCAGCATCCGCGGGATGAACCGCTCCCTGACGCTCTCGCTGCCATATTTCTCGATCAGGACGACCGAGGTGTCTGTCACCGAAATCGGACACATCAGGGCGAATTCGGATTGCACGAAGAGATATTGCAGGACGTATTTTGCAGTCGTCGGGGTGCCGTCCCAGCCCAGGACACCGGGGCGGCGGGACAGGGCATGGATGCCGAAGTCGCCGAAGGCGATCTGCTCCATTTCCCTGTAAGCCGGGTGAAACTCGATCCATTCCTCGTCGCGACCGAAGGCATCACGAGCATGCAGTACGGGGCCATGCCGGTCCGACAAACGCGCGAGTTCATCCAGCCGTCCGCCCGCGATCTCGCCCAGCCGACGGTAATGTGGCGTCATGTGCTTCCGCAGATCGTCCGGAAGGTAGAGCGGCAGCAGAGCCTGAAGACTGTGGTCGATGTCGAAGAAGTTCAGGCCGTGACAGTCGGGTGCCAGCGGCGTGCCGGAGGCGCCCTTGGCATGGATCTGATCGATTGCCGCGGCAGACCGGGGCGTGGTGGCGATATTCATGAGGGCAAGCGTTTCCAAGGGTTTTTGTTGAAGACTTCATACCGCGATCCGGAGCGGCGGGAATGTGAGGGGATTGCCCTTACTAAACGTTATCTCGTTTTCGATTCTTGGCTGAAGATCTGACGTAGGCGACGTCAATAGCCAAAGCATGGCCAGACAGGTCGCGTCCTGCTCATTTGTCAATACACCATAATCAACGGAATCGCCTTGCGGGGTGCCTCCATCGGCCAAGATGGCAGACGAAGGCTTGTGCACGACTTGAACACCCCATCAATCACCGCTGTCGCTTCCTTGACAGCCAGAAAATTTCTGCGGTAATTCAGTTGACTCGTTCCCTAAAGCTAGCCTGTAGGAATACAGGAGTTTCTGCTCATCCCTCTCTAGTGGTTTGATTCATGCATCCGGTGCCATTTCCCGAAGCTTCCGGTGTCCTCCCTTGCACGCCTCGACGAGGTCCTCCGGCTTCCGGCTCCAGCGGAACGGTCGGGCGTGGTGGGCATCGTGGTGCGCGATGCATCCCTCGGTCGCCGTGATGCATTCATCGAGCGAGTCGAAGACCGCATCCTTCGGCCCCTGCCTGGACAGCCTCGGGAAGAACCCCTCGACGGCGTTCGTCCGGGACGCCGGGGTCGGGGTGAGCGGAATGCCCGGTCGGGCCGGCCCTTCAGCCACGTGCGGACCTGTGCGACGAGACGTTGTCGAGGATGACATGCACCGGAGTTCCGGATGCGATCCCCTCGGCGACAGGGTCGAGGAAGGCGAGGAACTCCAGCGAGCGGTGCCGGTCGACCGTCCGGCCGACGACCTTGCCGGTGGCGACGTCGCGGGCCGCGAGCAGGCATGGCCCGGCTTCACGGGCAGGGGTTTCCGCGTCCACCGGGAGGACGACGGCATGGTCGGGCGGATCGACACGGAGGCCGACGACATCGCGGGACACCCTGAAGGTCCCGACCCGGTGCGGCCCGAGGCCGTTCTCCTTCAGGATGGCGTGGACCGTGGAGTACACCATCCCCAGCTTTCCGGCCGGTGCCCGCACCGTCCGGTGCCGGGCATGCGGCGGGGGCGACGACATCGCCGGGGCCATCGGGGCCTTCACCCGGGCCTCGGGGGTCGGCTTCTTCCCCGGAGGACGCGTGGCGTCCCGGAGAAGCCCGTCGACACCCAGGGCGAGGAAGCGGTCCCGCCGGCGCCGGACCGTCGGCTTCGACACGCCCGTCCGCCGAATGGTCCCGGCCGGCCCGCAGCCCGAACCCGGTTCCGGGACGACGCGGGCCCGCCAGACGTGCTTCCGGAGGCTCCGCGGGTTGCGCGTGATCCGTTCGAGGCGTGCGCGGTCCGCGTCCGAAAGCCTGATCTCCTGCCGTGTCGATCTCCTGCCCATGGGCCTGTCCCCCTCATGTCATGTGCCGCGTGATGGCGGCAGGAGAATGCCGCGATCCGGAAAGGCAAGGAATCTCTTGTTTCTGATAGACCACAAGATGGGTCGCATGGTTGGGCATTATGCCCGATTCACCAAGGCGACGCCTGCCATCGAGACAGCCATGCCAGCCAGCGTCAGCGGGCCCAGGGTTTCACCGAAAAGGAAATAGGCGAACAGCGCCGTGAACGGCGGGACAAGATAAAACCAGCTGGCGACTCGATTGGCTGCGCCACGGCGGATCATGATCATCAGCAGCCAGAAACTGACGATCGACAACACGACAGCCAGCCAGACGATCGAGATGAGAAATTCCCCTGCAAGGAAATCGACTCGCCACTCCTCCGTCAGTTGCGCAGCAGTGGCAACCAGGATCAAGGCGGCAAGATACTGAAACACGCCGGCGGAGGCGGGATGAACGCCGGTACAGAAACGCTTCTGGTAGATCGTGCCCGCGGTGATGCACAACAACCCGGCAATGGCGAAGCCATAGCCTTTCAGGCTGCCTTCGGGAGCACCTCCTTCAAGGCCCAGCTTGCGCCATAACACCATGGCCGCGCCGGTCAGTCCCAGGATCAGGCCGACCCATTGGATGGGGCGGACATGTTCGCCCAAGGCGCGGCCAACCAGGGTGGCGGTCAGAACCGGCTGCAGGCAGACGATCAGAGCGGCGACGCCGGTCGGCACGCCCTGGGCGATGGCGATGAACACTCCGCCCAGATACCCGCCCTGGAGCAGCAGGCCGACAATCAGGCTGTGCCCCCCTTCCGCCCGGCTCGGCCAGGTGGCACGCATCATCAGGGTCAGCCCCAGGAACAGAATCAGGACGATCGCGAACCGGACGCTCAGAAACGTCAGCGGCTCGGTGTATGGCATGCCAAGCTTTGTAAAGATGAATCCGGTTGACCAGAAGAGAACAAAGGCGAGCGGGATGAACAGGTCCGAAAGTGCAGACGGGGCCTGCCCGGGCGGCAGCGCGTCCCGGCCTACCGCCGCCATTCGGAATCCTGGCCCAGGTCGATGACGTTCTTACGCACTTCCTGGGTTCGAGACAGGCGCTCGAAGATTTCGGCGCCGTCACTGCGGCGGATGGCCCGGCGCAGGGCTGACAGATCCTCGGTGAACCGGTCGAGGACCTCCAGAACCGCGTCGCGATTGGTGAGGAATACATCTCGCCAGAAATCCGGTTTGGTGGCGGCGATCCGGGTAAAGTCGCGAAAACCGCCGGCAGAGAACTTCACCACTTCGGCCTGAACATCTTCCTCCAGTTCCGTTGCCGTGCCGACGATCGTGTAGGCGATGACGTGGGGCAGATGAGACGTGATCGCAAGCACCAGATCGTGGTGCTCGGCATCCATGGTTTGGACAGCCGAACCGGCGGCACGCCACATTGCGGCGACGGTTTCTACGGCAGACGGATCGGCATCTGCAGGCGGCGTGATGATGCACCAGCGATCCCGAAACAGTTCGGCAAAGCCGGCGTCGGGTCCGGAAAACTCGGTACCTGCAATCGGATGGCCGGGCACCAGATGAACCTCTTGCGGCAGGCGCGGCCCCAGGGTTTCGAGAACTGTCGCCTTTGCGGACCCGACGTCCGTCACGATGGCGCCGGTCTTGAGATTCGGCGCGATGGCGTCGGCCAGGGCAGCATAGCCTCCGAGATGGATCGCGATGATGACCAGGTCTGCGCCGTCGACCGCTTCGGTCGGATCCTCAAGCGCCCTGTCGACGATGCCGAGTTCCAGAATTCGCTCGCGGGTTTCGGCGCGGCGGGCACAACCGACCAGATCGTCGACCATTCCTTCCCGGCGAAAGACTCGCAACAGCGACGACCCGACGAGGCCGGTGCCGATGACTGCGACCCGGCCAAAATGAGGTCCTTGATCGCTCATGTGGCGACGAACGCCCTCAGCGAGTCGATCACGGCATGCATCTCCTCTTCCAGGCCGATGGTGATGCGAATGTATGTCGGCAGGCCATATCCGGCGACGCCACGAGGGATGATCCCGTCTTTCTTCAGATATTCTTCCGCTGCCATGGCATCCTTTCCGGTTTCTTCCGGGAAGCCGACCAGAACGAAGTTTCCGACGCTGGGCAGGACCTTCAGCCCCAGCAACTGCACCTGCTCGGTAAACCAGGGCAGCCAGATATCGTTATGGGTGCGGGCGCGGTCTACATGGGCGACATCTTCGAGGGCCGCGGCGGCCGCGGCGTGGGCGGCGGCGTTGACGTTGAACGGTCCGCGTGTCCGGTGCAGCACATCCACGATCGCTTCCGAGGCATAGCACCAGCCGATCCGGAGTCCGGCCAGCCCGTAGATCTTGGAAAAGGTGCGCATCATTGCCGTATTCGGATGCTCTCGCGCCAGTTCCATCCCGGACGCGTAGTCGTTCCGGCTGACATACTCGGCGTAGGCCGCGTCGACGACGAACAGCACGTGTTCCGGCAATCCGGCATGCAGGCGCCTGGTTTCCTCGGTCGTGAGATAGCTGCCGGTCGGATTGTTGGGGTTGGCCAGGAAAACGATCCTGGTGCGTTCCGTCACCGCCGCCAGCATGGCGTCCACGTCGGTGCGGTAATCCTGCTCGGGCGCCGCCACGGGTGTCGCGCCCACCGCCATGGCGGCCAGCGGATACATGGCGAAGCCGTGGCGGCTGAACAGGACCTCGTCGCCCGGCCCGGCATAGGCCCTGGTCAACAGGCCGATGAGTTCGTCACTGCCGTTGCCTAGGACAATCCGGGCAGGGTCCAGACCGTGCAGCCTGGCCAGGGCGACAGTCAGGTCCGCGCCGCTTTCCGGATAGCGATACAGGCATCGCGACATGCCTTCGTAAGCCTCGACCGCTTTCGGGCTGGGACCCATCGGGTTTTCGTTGCTCGCCAGGCGGATTGGTCGATCGAAGCCCGGAATGCTGGAGTCACCGCCCTTGTAGGGTGCGATGTCCAGGATGCCGGGGCGGGGTTCAGGCGCACTCATGGCGCGATCTCCTTGGAAGCAGAGGCATGTCGATGGGTAGATCAGATTTCGAGTGGCATTGGCCACTGGCCTAATCGCTGCACGGCGGAGGCCGTTTCCAGCACAGCAGGCAGAGACGCGTCGTTGTACTCACCCGAAATGGACAGAACGGCGCCGCCTTCCGGTGATGCGCAGACCGTTTCCACCACCGGGTTTTCGGCCACACTGGCGTCGTCGGCATAGAACAGCGTCTGGTCCAGACTGCTGTTCTCGGCGATACCGCGTCCGACCGCCACCCATCCGCCGGCCGGGATGGTGAAGGGCAGGCGCCACAGCAAGATGCAGTCATCTCGTGCGTTCATCAGGTCGACTGCCGCCTGCCATGCCGAGATATCCGAGACTTCGAACAGGCCGATATCGGCCTGCCCGGCCGCAACGGCGGCAATCGGCGTTGCGGCCCATTCATAGGTCTGGCTTGTCCCGAAATGCAGTCGTGCGGTCATCTCCATGGTGGTGTTCGACGTCGCGACGGTCAGCGGTTTCTGAAGCGCGATCGAGGCACCGATCAACTCTCGCCACACGGCATGCAGGGCGCGCCTGTCCATCGGGCCCCGGTGGCGGTCAAGCAGCGATCGGATCAGCGTCGCTTCGCGCCCCGGCCGGTGCACCGGATCGCCGCCAGCCTCCGGGTTCGCAGCCAACTTGGTTTCACCGACCAGTTGTGCGAATTGCGCCCGCTCCGAAATGGCGGCCAGCAAGCGAGAATCGACATCGTCAATCTGCTGGCGCAGGGCGGCGAGGGTTTCTGCGGCGGCAGCGTCGGAGGTCATGGGCGGGGTCTGCGGGCAATGACAGGATGAGGATGAAGCTTCCCTACAGAGTTTGAACCAGGTAGTCCATACGAACCCGCCACATCGACATCCGTTTCGCATATCCCATATCAGCATGCCAGTCTGGCCCTGACTCCGAAGAACTCGCCCATGCCGATCAAGATTCCGGATGATCTGCCCGCTGCCGAAATCCTGCAGAAGGAGGGTGTGGACGTGATGCGAGAGCAAGACGCGGTACGACAGGATATTCGTCCGCTGCGCATTGCGCTCCTCAACCTGATGCCGAAGAAAATCGAGACCGAGACACAGTTGTCGCGGCTGATCGGCGCCAGCCCGCTTCAGGTCGAGATGACGCTGATCTCGCCGTCCCACTACACGCCGTCGAATACGCCGCAGGAGCACATGCTCGCCTTCTACAAGCCCTGGGAGGAGATCAGGCACCAGAAATTCGATGGTCTGATCATTACCGGTGCGCCGGTGGAAGAGATCGACTTCGAGGAAGTGTTGTACTGGGACGAACTGCGGCAAATCATGGATTGGACCAGGACAAACGTCCATGGCTCGCTGAACATCTGCTGGGGCGCGCAGGCGGCGCTGTACCATCATTACAAGGTGCCGAAATACCTGCTTCCGCGGAAGCTGTCCGGGATCTACGACCATCGGGTCATCAGCCGAACCGATCCGATAGTGCGGGGCTTCAACCACATGCTGCCGGTACCTGTCTCGCGCTATACGGAATGCCGGGCTAGGGATATCGAGAAGCACGGGTCGCTCCGGATCGTTCTGGAGTCCGACGAAGCCGGCACCTGCATGGTGACGGACAAGGCCCTGAACGCGGTCTACATGTTCAATCATCTCGAGTACGAATCGCGAACTCTCTACAACGAATACATTCGCGACACGAAGGCCCGGTCGGATACGGTTCGGGTACCGGAGAACTATTTCCCGAACGACGATCCGTCGAAGACGCCGCAGAACACGTGGAAGGCGCACGGGCACCTTCTGGTCGGCAACTGGATCAACATGACCTACCAGACGACGCCTTACGACCTTGAGGGCATCGGGAGCCGGTGAGCGACTTGTTTGCGCGCGCCCAACCCCTTGGCGGGTGTCGTTACCCCCTGATCGTCCGGGCTGTGGCGGGCCGGGCCGGAACCGGCAGCATGCGCAAACGACTGCGAACAGGCAGGAGCGTGGCTGAGTAAACCTGCTTGGTTGCCTCTGTCAGCGTCACGCCGCCGATCAGGCCCAGCCATTTCTCACCCAGACGCTCCCAGGCGTTGGCGGTTGACAAGATTACCCGTCGACGGACAGGCGGGGCAAAAAGGGCGTGTTCGCTGCGCACCGGCGTGAACCGCGTTTCGCGCAGCAGACGGCGGATCTGGCCGTCGGAAAACGGTCTGCCCTGTCCGAACGGGGTGCGCTCCAGACGCGCCCAGATGCCTCGACGATTCGGCGTCACGATAATCATTCGACCGCCCTCCGCCAGGACTCGCCAGCATTCTCCGAGCATCGCCCGCGTCGCTTCGCTGGCCTCCACCGCGTGGATCAACAGCAGGCGATCGACGCAGCGATCAGGCATCGGAAAAACGGCTTCGTCTGACAGCCCGACTGCCACTCTTCCGTTCACGGTCCATTGCATGACGCCCTGTTGTGGCGGCATCAGAGCGCAAACCCGCACCGCTTCGCCACAGAACAGGAGCAGGTAGGGCGTGGCATAGCCAAAGCCCAGAACGGTCGCGCCGGCCACGTTGGGCCACATCAGGCGGAGCTTGCGCCTGATCAGCCGCCGAGCCATCGCCCCGGTGGGCGATTCATAGAAGGCATGCAGGTCGGCTACGTCGGTCCACATGCCGCGGAAGATACCTCAATCCAGCCGAGGGAACAGGCAGGTTGGTGCGGCAAGGGCGCGCCACCCGCTTCATGATGCTGCGTCAGCCGGACATGATGTTTTCTGTCGCGGTCATGGCTTGCTCGTCCGGTCCTGATTCTCCATGCTGCCGCCATGGTTTTCGGCGGATGTCTGATCGGCAGAATGGCGCGTCCCGCCTGTTCCGCTCCGCTGGCAAAGGCATCGTGGATCGATGTCGTCATCGTGTCCCGGACGTGCGTCTGCCACCGTTGCACGCCTTGCCGTTTGCAGAGGCGAAGTGTGATGCTAGATAATGCGCAATATTCCTATCATCACGCTGTGCAGTTGCTATGTCCCAGCTTGAAGTCATCCGTATCCCGGTTCTGAGCGACAACTATGTCTGGCTGGCGCACGAGCCGACGCGGAACCTGACAGCCGTGATCGATCCCGCCGTGTCCGATGCCCCGCTGTCCGAATCGGCGAAACGCGGCTGGACCATTACCCATATCCTGAATACCCATCACCACGGCGACCATGTGGGCGGGAATCAGGAGATCAAGGCCAGGACCGGCTGCACCATCGTTGGCCCACGCGCGGATCGCAACCGCATACCTGGTATCGATATCGAAGTGGGCGACGGCGATACCTGCGACCTCGGCGCGGCAACGGCGGAAGTCTTTGATGTGCCGGGACACACCCGGGGCCATATTGCCTACTGGTTTGCCGATTCAGACGCCCTGTTCTGCGGCGACACCCTGTTCATACTGGGTTGCGGCCGCATGTTCGAAGGGACGGCGGACCAGATGTGGACGAGCCTGGGCAAGCTGCGCGCCCTTCCGGACAGTGCCAACATTTACTGTGCGCACGAATATACCCAGGCCAATGCGCGGTTCGCGCTGACGGTTGATCCCGACAATGCAGATCTGACGACCCGCGTCGCCGAAATAGACCGCATGCGCGCCGCCGGCGAGCCCACCGTTCCCGGCAAGCTGGGCGTCGAGAAGCGGACCAATCCCTTCCTGCGCGCGGACGATGCTGTCATTGCGGCGACGGTGGGTCTGGCGGGCGAGTCGCCGGTCGAGGTATTCGCGGAAGTGCGTCACCGCAAGGACATGTTCCGGGGCTAGCAACCTCAATTTGACCAATAGAGAGAACCAGCCGATGAAACTTCTCGCAGCCATTGCATCGCCTTTTGTCCGCAAGGTTCGGGTCGCCGCCATGGAATGCGGATTGGACGGCCGGATCGAAATCGTGAACGTCGCGACCGCCCCGCATCAGCCGGATGCTGGCGTTGCTGCTGCGAACCCCGTCAAGAAAATCCCGACGCTGATCATGGATGACGGCAGCGCCTTGTATGATTCCGGTGTCATCACCGATTACCTGAATGCCCTGAGCGGCCATGTCCTGATGGCAGCGGATGGCGCGGAACGCTGGACCGCCAAACGGCGCGAAGCCCTGGCTGACGGGCTGCTGGATGCGGCAGTGACATACCATTACGAACAGGCGCTGCGGCCGGCAGAAAAGCGCTGGGACGACTGGCTGGCCGCGCAGTTGGGCAAGATCGACGCCGCGCTTGACTATATGGATACGGAAGCCGGTGACCTGGGCGATCCCGCCGGAGCCACCGATCTTGGCGCAATCGGCTTCGCCTGTGCCCTGGGTTACCTGGATTTCCGCTTTGGCGACCGTGACTGGCGTCCTGGCCGCAGCGCCCTGGCCGCTTGGTACGAAGCCTATTCCCGGCGCCCGGCCATGCAGGCTACGGTGCCGAGTGCCTGAAAACCTGGCGAATTGCAGTGAACAGCCGCATTTTGCGTTTCGCACGGCTGCCGATTTTCGCCACACCACGGGTGGCGTGAGACAGTCCTGACTTGCTTCCGGGCAAGGAAAGTTTGCGACTCTTGTGACATACACCAGAAAACAGCAAGGCGTCTCGGCGCGCCAAAAACCCTCTTCCAAGGGAAAAGAGATCACCTAACATCAAGAAACGCTACGCTTGCGGGGCCTGCCACCCTTTTTGCCGTTCGCACGTGAGGCCGCAGCCTTGGCAGGGGACTTGGCGCGGCCTGCCTGGCGAGCCAACGCCTTGCTCATCCAGTCGTGCGTGCCGAACACCCCAGCCACAAGAGCCGGGACGTAAAGGTCTGCGTCGATCAGGGGCCAGTGCAAGTTGAAGCCCGCTCCGTCCACAATCACGTCCGTCAGCGCCCTGTCATCTGCGTCCCTTAGCTCTTCAGCCAATGCGACAGGGAACATGTAGGTGCAACCGTTCACCATCTCGATAATCACCCGGCCTGTTTCAGGATCGTAACTTGCAGTCTTTGCTCGCGGTTCGGTTTTCATCATTTCAGCGCCCCTTACGGCGGCGGCTTCAAGCTCAGCGTCAGTTGTCCCGACCATGAATTCGCTCCCATTCCTTGATGAATTCGTCACGATGCCTTGCCACTTCGGCGAACAGTCGTCGCATGTCGGACATCTTGATGTCGACGACATGAACTATCTCCGGCTGGTCGTTTGGTCCCAGCAGATGGATTTTTGCAAATCCTTCACCTACGACATGTACATGTGCCGGCTCGTGATCCTGGGTATAAATCACGAATCGAAAACCGTGGGCGCGGTGGATGACGACCATGCTGAAACACTAACCAGTCTGTTGGGTTTTTCAAGATGCGCCAGCCTCCGCTCGGTTGCAGGGCAATTCCCGATAACCTGAACGGTCCGATACGGCCAAGATCTGCTTCCTCGTCCTGACCTTCAGGCGCGTGCGACGGCGCTTGGAAAACTGGTCGAATCCGGTATGGAGCGGTCGGTGGTCGACCTGCTGTTTTCAGGTGAAACGAAAATCGCCTCCGATGAAGGTTGCTTTGTGCAGGCATGACGCGCTGCTTTGTTGCATCCGATGCACGGTGGAGAATGGCATGCTTGAAAAGCCCTGCCCGGAACCGGCTCGTCACATTACGCCAGAGCCGAAAGAATCCGCTCCAGCGCTTTGCCGTCAGACGATCACTGGAGACCTGTTTGCCAGCAAGATATGTATCCGGCCCGAGGCTGTTGTCATGACTGATCCAAGGCACGTTGCGCCCGTGAAAGCGCGATAACCCGCAGCGTCTCCTCCCACAGGTCGTATCCGGAGAGGTCGTCGACATTCACCCATTCGGCACGATCGGCGTCGTCGCCTGCTTCCAGGTCGCCGGATAACCATTCGGCATCGAAGTCTACCAGGGTGTATTGCATTGAGACGGTGCCGTCCTTCTCCCTGTGGATGGCGTCCAGTACCTCGATCAGGCCACCCACACGAATATCGACTGCCGTTTCTTCCCTGACTTCACGTACCGCCGTCTCGCGAACGGTTTCCCCCAGTTCCTGCCTCCCACCGGGCAGACTCCAGCGTCCGCGCATGGGCAATTTTCCGCGCCGGATCAGCAGGATCTTCTCGCCTTTCCAGACGACGACGCCCACGCCGATCAAGGGCCGGTTCGGCGCATTCTCGACCTTCATGGCGATCGCTACGCCGGTGGCAGGCCGGGTCGGCGCGGAGTGATACCACGACCGCGGCGCGGTCCGCCCGGCGCTGCGCAATAGACCATGGCCACTGTCAGCTTGCGGCGCATGTCGGCGCCGACTTCCGAGAAGTTCCGGTTGGTGATCCTGCCGCCTTGTCCAGAGCCGCGGTCAACCGAAACGCCGGCCTCGTTGAGTGCCTGGGCGATGGACGTCAGCGCTGTCGTGTAAATCCGACCCCGGCGCTTCGTGCCGGCGACAGTCACGCCGATGATGTTGCCGTTTGAATCGAAGGCCGGCCCGCCGCTGATTCCTCCCAGGCCGCCGTAGGTGTCCGGCACGCGTACCTGCTCTGTCCAGGCAACCACCGGTTCGACGACGGAATAGCGGCCGCTGGAACGCATGCGGCGGCGACCGATCAGCGTCGATTTCACGGCTGCCGGTTTTCCATTTGGGTAGCCGAAATGATAGCCTGTCTGGCCGATCTGCAGGCTGTTCTGGGTGAATGTTACCGACGATGCGCCGCCTCGGGTTTCCAGGATCGCCAGGTCGGCATCCTGGGAGATATAGGTCCGGTTCACACGTACGCCGCGACCCGGCTTGGTCACGATCAGCACACGGCTGCAGCCGTCGACAACGTGCCGGGCTGTCATCCAGACGCCGCGCCGGTCCAGGGAGAAGGCTGTGCCGATCGAGTTGCCTTTCGCGGCCGCCACGGCGACAGTGAATCCAGGATCGCGGACGGACGGCGCTGCGAGGCTGCCACGTCCGGAAGAACGATCCGGTGCCGTCCACCGACCCTGATCGTTCCTCGATGATCGCCGTTCGAAGCTCTGCGGATCGGGTCGCCGAATCTGGCTGCCGTCGCGCGACGGACCGCCATCTGGCGGCGAGAGCAGAAGATCAAAGATGCCTGCGACCGCGATGATCAGGATGATGAGGATGGGCGTCCGGGTCATAGGGCGACGCGGCGCAGGCTATACAGCGATGGCGGCGGCGTTGATGGCTCCGACCGAAATCTTCGCGCTGGCCAGAAGGACGGCAGCGCCGACTTCCCTGTTTTCTATTCGTTTGGGCAGGTCCTTCAGGATGATGTCCATTACCCTGAAGACTGCCATCTGCAGAAGGATGATCAGGATTCCCCACAAGACAATGTCCCAGATACTCACGCTCCCGCGCAGGGTGATCGCCAGGGGAATTGCCATGCCCAGGGTTGCGCCGCCCAGCGCAATGCCGGCCGCGCTGTTGCCTTCCCGGATCTGGCCGAGGTCCTCGTAGGGCGTCATCCACATGTACAACATGGTGCCCAGAACCAGCATGGCGATGGTGACGCCGGCATGGAGCAGGAGGAATGGCGCGCCGCTCAAGATGCTTTGAAAGACCGCTTCCATGGGTTCTCCACCATCCGTTCGTTTGACGCCGCGCCAACATAGCGGACGCGCGCTTGGGACGCCAGCGCGGACCTCAGCGGATTGCGGCAACAGGGCGTTTCCGCCGCCATTCCCAAGGCGGCATGGGCGCACGGCCGGACCAGATACCTCGGCGCGCCTTTCGGGCAGCGGCTTCGTCGCGGGCGTAGTCTTTGGAAAACCTTGCATAGGCGAACGCCCAACCTTGCTGCACGACCCATCGATTCAGCTCTTCGCTTTCACCGACTACCCGGCACCGGCCGCGAAAGCGCGCCAGACCGGAGACCAGACGCTCGCAGATCACGGGGCGACCGCCGATACGCCGTTCCAGCGCCGATCCCGCCTCGCGGCCGCAGGGCCATTCGGACTCGTCGTCGCCAATACAGGTCTGACTTCGCTCCGGCGCGTCGATCCCATCCAGGCGGATGACGGCCTTCCCGATCGTGATCGTGTCTGCGTCTGTCACCAGAGCACTGCCGCTGACAGGCCGTATTTCACCTCCTTCTGTCGCCGTCGCGCCGCCGAGATCCGAAATCAGCCTTTCGCGGCTGACCTCGTAACCGAGTTCGATCCGGCGTGACGCTTCCTTGTCCTCGATTCCGTCGTCGGCCGTAATGCGCCTGGATGATGAGTATCCGATTGCTGTGAGCTTGGCGCGGGCCCAGTCGCCAAGCGCCCTCGGCACACGGTCCAGGCAGTGGACGAGCACCGACTGTGCCCGCTGTTGCGAAAGTCCGAGATTTCCGATCCATTTCTGCCGTTCCGTTCGCGCTCGTGCCCATTCGGACGAGGAGTGGCCTTCGATGCGAATCTCGTCGATATCGAACCGGTCGGATGAAGATTTGAGTGTCGCGAGCCATCGGGAGCAGATTTCGTCCAGAAATTCTCTGGAACGCCCGGTGATTTCCGCGCTGCCCTTTTCGAAGAACGCCTTGTCGGGAAAAGTAATCCGGCCGCGCGGCCCGATCTTCCCTCCGGCGCGGCGCACAACGTCGGAAAGCTCGCGTCTCAACCTGCCCATGAACTTCTGGCGCGCCTGCGCCCTGCCCATACCCCATATTTTGGGACTCGACTCGGTGCTTGTTCCGTGCCATGTTCGGCACATGGGCGCTGGAAGACCGATTCTCCGTACACTGACCGAGGCTCTGCGGCAAGGTCGACTTGCAGCCATTCTGTCGGATCCGAACGCCGGGCGCAGTGAGCTTGCGCGGCGGGTCTGCCGCAGCTTCGAGCTTGTCGATGGCCGTGGCAACCTGCAGGTCACGGGTTGTCTTGCCGCGTTGCGGTCTCTGGAGCGCAGGGGGCATGTTGTCCTTCCGGCGGCGCAACGCGGCGGCGGCACGGGTTGCGTGCGGACGGGTGACGAGCCGGTTGCGTTTCCGCAAGGCGTTCCGGAGCGCGCCGACTTCATCAGGGAACTGCGCATCGTCCTTGTTGACGACCGCCATCACCGCTGCCTGCTGAACACCATGCTGGCGGCCGAGCATCCGCGTGGTGCGGTCCTGCATGTCGGTCGGCAGGTGAAGTACCTGGTGTCATCGGAGCATGGCTGGCTGGGTTGTCTTGTCTTCTCGCCGGGCACGCGTCGCCTGCGCCAGCGCGACGACTGGATTGGCTGGGACGACAGGGAGGGGGAGCGTGCGCGCCTCGACCGGATTGTCTGCATCAGTCGCTTCCTGATCCGTCCAGCGGGCTGCCGCAATCTTGCGACGCGGGTCCTGTCACTGGCCTTGCGCCGCCTTGGCGACGACCACGAGGCGCACTACGGCGAGCGGCCTGCCGCTGCCGAGACCTTCGTCGATGCGTCTCTTGACGGGACCTGCTTCAGGGCCTCGGGCTGGCGCTGTCTTGGCGAGACGGCAGGCCGTGTCAGGCGCGCTGTTGCCGAGGAGGCGAAGCAGATTTACTTCCTTCCCCTGGTGCGCGACTGGCGCTGTCAGCTCGGGGCACGGTCGGCCTTTCCCGGCTTCCTTGACAGCGTCGGCTGGGTGGCGCAGGAGTTCGGCGACGCTGCTCTCGGCGACGCGCGTCTTGCGCAACGTCTCGTCGCTTGCGCCGCGGTTCAGGCGCGGCTTCCATCGTGCTCCTTCTTCATGGCGGCGGCGGGGGACAGCAAGATGGTGAAGGGCTACTACCGGTTGATCGATCACCCGGACCGCAACGCGGTGACACCGGAAGGGATCATGGCGGGCCATCGCAAGCAGACGCTGCGCCGGATGTCGGAGCAGGAGACAGTGTTGCTGATCCAGGACGGATGCGACATCAACCTTGCGACCCGTCATGGCTGTGGGGGGCTGGGGATCATCGGCCGCAACGGCAAGGGGCAGTCCGGCACGCTGGGACTGCACATGCATGCGACACTGGCGGTCAATGGCGATGGCGTGCCGCTGGGCGTGGTGCGCATCGAGTTTGACGCACCTGATGGCGCTGCCGAGAAGGGCAAGCCCCTCATGGAGCGCAAGACGGGGCGCTGGCTGCGCGGGCTGGAAGACAGCGTCGCGCTGGCGTCGCGTCTCCACGGCATCCGCACGGTGGCGGTCATGGACCGGGAGGGTGATGCCTTCGCGGTTCTCGCCGCGCCTCGCAAGGGCATCGCCCTTCTGGTGCGCGCCAGGCACGACCGTGACCTCGGGGCTGGCCGCGGCAGGCTTTTCGCGCATCTGGCGGCGCAGCCGGTGCGTGCAAGGATGTCCGTCGTGGTCGAGCGGCAATCGGCACGGAACGCGACGCGCACCCAGGAGGCGCGTCCGGCACGAAGCGGACGCAAGGCGGCCGTTGACCTGCGCTGGTGCAGCGTGTCGTTGCCTGAGACCCGAGGATCGGCATCGCCTGCGCCGCCTGTCTCGCTCACCATGATCGAGGTGCGGGAGACAGCACGTCCGCCGGACGACAGTCCGCCGCTCCTGTGGCGACTTCTGACCACGCTTGCGGTCAGGACATCCGGTGACGCGCAGAAGGTCATCGATCTGTATCGCCTGAGGTGGCGGATCGAGGACTGGCACCGGGTTCTCAAGTCCGGCTGCAAGATCGAGGAGATCGCTCACCGCACGCGCGAGCGTGTCGAGCGGGCCCTGGCACTCAACGCCGTCATCGCCTGGCGGATCATGGCGCTGACGCACCTCGGGCGCATGAACCCCGACCTCCCGGCCGAGGTCGCCTTCTCCAGGGTGGAACGCGCCATCCTCGGCGACTTCGCACGCACGAGAGGGCGTCCACCACCCGACAACCTCGGCAACGCGTTCAACCTTGTCACCACGCTGGGTGGGTACCTGAACCGCAGCAATGACCCACCGCCGGGCAACGAGATCCTGTGGCATGGTCACAGCGCCCTGTCGTTCTCTGCGTGGATTGTCGGTCTGAGCCAAGGCCTCGGCGATCAAAGCGACCTCGGCGCAACATTCAAGCGAAACGTCACTTGTGGGTAATGGGCAGCCTGCGCCTCTTCGGCCAGCCGGCTGTCGATGGCGTTTTCCCTTGCCTGCAGATTGCCGACCCGATCGAGGAGCGTCCTGTTGCTGTCTTCTCGATACGGATCAAGCGCATTGCGCAACTCGAGCGCATCGGCAATCTCGGCCGCGTTGTGCTCCGCCGTCAGCCGCTCCTTTCTTTCCAGTTCCGCCAGTCGTTCCGGCCGGATGGGCACCGCGCCCTTCAGCAGGGCATCGGCGGCAGCAACAGTATCGGGTTCGCGCGCGAGATCGGTGAGTTTTCGCAAGGTTTCCGGCGGCAATTCTGCAGCGAGTTCTGCCAGGGCGCGCTGCAGCGGTTTCTCCAACAACTGCTCGGTATCCGCCAATTGTTGTTCCTTTGCTTCCAGTTCCGCCAGTCGTTCCGGCCGGATCGGCACCGCGCCCTTCAGCAAGGCATCGGCGGCAGCAACAGTATCGGGTTCGCGCGCGAGATCGGTGAGTTTTCGCAAGGTTTCCGGCGGCAATTCTGCAGCGAGTTCTGCCAGGGCGCGCTGCAGCGGTTTCTCCAACAACTGCTCGGTATCCGCCAATTGTTGTTCCTTTGCTTCCAGTTCCGCCAGTCGTTCCGGCCGGATCGGCACCGCGCCCTTCAGCAAGGCATGTCGGCTTTCAGGCGGAAGTTTCGCTGCAAGATCGACAGCGTCTTGCACCTGTTGACGCCAGAACAACAGCAGAAGCAGCAGGACAAAGGCGACGAGCATCAAGACTTCGGCGACAGTGAGCCCCATGACTGCGCCACGACGATAGTGCTTGCCTTCGGAAGCGGAGAATAAATGTCTGCGCACGGCCAACCTTCCGTTGCTCCTATCGATCCCCTCTCCCAAGGCCGCCAAACAAGCGCCACCCGGAGGAAGCATTCGCCTGTTTGCTCGCCAGATCGTCGAGTTTCGTCATGGTTTCCGACAGCGTCTTGTTCGCTGCTTCCAGTTGTTCTACCGCGCTGGCGATGCCGGTCTGGGTATCAGCCGCCGTCGTACGTTTTGCGGCGCTCTCGAATTGTGACGCCGCCGCTTGGAGCTTTTCGGAACTCTGATGGAGCGTAGCGGCGATGGCGGCTGCGCCTTCGCTTACCTTCGCTACGGCCGGGTCGAGTTTCTGCGCAATGCCACCGTCGATTTTTTCCAACTGCTCGATCAGGCTTGCAAATGCGGTGCCAAGATTGCGATTTTCCTGATTGAGTTTGCCCACACTCTCGACCAGCAGCTTCGCTTCCCCCAGTTCCTTGTCCATCGTTTCGGAAAGGCCGAACAACGCGGCAGTGCTCGATTGCAACGCCAGCCTGTGTTCTTCCGCGCCTTCGGTGACTGCATTCAGCGAGGCGTTGCGCTGTTCCGCCAGAACCTGTGCCGTTTCGACGGAATAGTGCTTCAACTCGTCGACGCTCGCGCTGAGATGTGCCCGGAAATCGCGTTGGGCTGCCCGATCTCGATCAGAGAGAGTTTCCGCGATTCCGTCCAGGGCCTTGCGCAGGACGGCCCGATGCTCTGAAAACTGCTTGTCCATCGTTTCGGAAAGGCCGGACAACGCGGCAGTGCTCGATTGTAACGCCAGCCTGTGTTCTTCCGCGCCTTCGGTGACCGCATTCAGCGCGGCGTTGCGCTGCTCCGCCAGAACCTGTGCCGTTTCGACAGAATAGCGCTTCAATTCGTCGACGCTCATTCTGAGATGAGTACGGAAATTGTGCACCGCCCTATCCAGTTCGCGGCGGGCTTCGCTGTCCATTTGTGCGATATCCGGCGTCATGCGCAGCATCAGGATCCGCAGCACAATACCAACGATTGTCGAGGAAAGTGCGATGCCGAAGCCCGAAATCACGTTCTGGATCGGCAACTCGTCCGAAGCGTCGTTCACACGAAGCAAAGAAAGTGTTACGGCCAAACTGGAGAGCGTAAAGATAAAACCAAGATAGTAACAATTATCACCGATGATGTCGTAAACTGCACTTTCATTCATATCCCACATTGCGACGCAATAAATAACCAGGACGACAAGCGGCCAAATCGCACTCTAACCATCTATTTCAGGAAGCTCTAACTTAAAAAGCATGATACCGGCAATTCCGATAACGCCAGCAGCAAAAAGCGACCACTTGTTCAGTGATTCATTACTGATCGGGCTCATGGCAACGAGTCTTTCGGCGCGATATATCTGGCGTCAAAGATCGCCGAGAGGGCAGGTAGATGCGAGGATACGGCTCGCGCCGGCTCGCTCGAAGTAGTTGACCCAGAAGTCGTCGACTACTGCCTTGTTTATCCGTGCATTCGGCCGCGGCACACGGCAAATCTCGACTACGACGCCGTTCAGACGGCCCGCAAGGCGTTGTGCGTTCGGGGAGCGAAGAAAGGCGGCCCATCTATCTCCCCGATAGAAACTGAATGCTGCGCTGTGTTGAAGCAGGTCTGAAACGACAATCACACGGCGAGGATATTTCGCATCAACAAAACCGGACGTGCCGACAAGCAACGCTTGCAGGGACTCCATGATCGGAGAACTGTCAGCCTCCGAACTGCGGAGCATTCTCTCCAGAATCTTGTCGAATGGGCGCTCGAAGTTCTTCCGATACCGCTCTGCGATCATGCGCGGGTTTTCATAGATTTCGTTGGCGCGTTCTCCGCTTTCTGGCTTGCATAGCGCGAAATCGGCACCGCGTGCGCCAGCATCCGCGTGCACGGCTCCGACCGCGATCAGCGTGTTCGGGACCGCCTCGGCAATACGGCGGCCGAGAATTCCCCGCAGTCGTTCAATCTGCACATTCTTGAGCGGATCGGTCAGGTCGAGTAGCACCGCCAGTCCAGCTACCGGACCGCTCTTGGCGGGACAGAGATTTTCGCCTTTGTCTTCCGGCCTGTTCTGAGATATGAAGTAAACCAACAACAACAAAACTAAAAACACCGAAGCGATCAGCAAGTACCACCAGAAATTTTCCAGCCGCTTGGTTCTCCGTTTTCTCCTATGACTTGACCCGCGGCGTGCCATCATTACGCTTGATCTGCTGCGGCGTCACCGCTCTCAAATGAAGAAATTGCTTTATCACACTCTGCGTGAATGCGCGCAATTGCGTCGTCGACAGTTTGGCGAAACCGCTCTATCGCCTCACCATCCGGCTCGCTGGGTGGTTCTAATTCTCCTTCAGGCGGAAAACGAAAGGTCTCCGAAAAAGGCTTATCCCCTTAGCACAGGTGGTCCCACATTTTGTGCCTGAAGGGGTTGACGTCACGCTATGTTCGCTTTACGTTCCAGTCATGCCCGGCCGATTGAAAGACGACCGCCCGATGTCCCGCCAACAGTTCGAGGAGCTCTTCCCGGACGACGGGGCCTGCGCCCGCCACTTGGCGGAGCTGCGCTGGGGTGACGGCTTCGCGTGCCCGGCCTGCGGCAGCACGAAGGGCTGGGAGTTGAAGGGCGAGCGCTTCGTCCGCGAGTGCGCGGACTGCGGGCGCCAGACCTCCGTGACGGCGGGAACGGTGATGCACCGCAGCCACCTGCCTCTGAAGACATGGTTTCTCGCCGCGCATCTCTTGGCCACGCATTCCAACGGGATTTCCGCGCTCCAGCTCCAGGCGCAGCTGGGGATCGGCAGCTACAAGACGGCCTGGCTTCTGCTGCACAAGCTGCGCCGTGCCATGGTCGACCCGGACCGGAGCCTGCTGCAGGGGATCGCGGAGGTTGACGAGGCGTCCGTGCCCTGCCGCGACGGAAGCGGTGCGGCAGGGGCGAAGGGCGTGTCAGGCCGGGGGCGCAGCGCCGACGGCAGGATCCTCCTGGCCGGGGCGGTCGAGCTCTCGGAATGCGGGAAGCCGCGCCGCATCCGGCTGAAGGCCGTGGAAAACTACGCCTCCGCGGCGCTGCACGGATTCGTGTCGGAAGCGGTCGCGCCCGGCGCGCGGGTCGTCACCGACGGCTGGCTCGGGTACAGCGGCCTGCCCGACAACCCGTGGGAGGAAAGGGTGGTCGGCGACCGCAAGGCGCACGAGATCCTGACCTGGGTCCCGGGTCTTCTCGAACCTGAAGCGCTGGGCCCTGGGGGTGCATCACGGGCTGAGACGCAAGCACGTCCAGCGCTACCTGGACGAGTTCGTCTTCCGCTGGAACCGGCGCCGCCACCGGCGGACTTCGCTCGACAGCCTCCTCGGCACCGATGATGACGGGACCACCCTCGGGCCCGAAAAGCCCGCGAGATTCCTGAGCCGCCTGGCCGCGCAGTTCCACGATCCGTCTTATCTCTATTGTGCGGACTCGCCCTACAAGGGCCTACCCTGACCCGGGCAGGGCCTGTCTCTTGCCGCGCGCACCCAACCCAACCCTCGGATCGCCCCGCCCCGCTTGACACCCCGCCACCGCAGGGCGACCCCCCATGACGGGGTTGTGCTGGGAATCGTGTCAGATGGCAGCGCGCCGGGGATTGGCCTGCCGGCCCCGTGTCTGGGGTTGGTTCAGGAAAGGGGCAGGATCCTACGTTAAGGGATTTTCTGTACCTTTTTCAGGCTTGAGTATCGCGGCCGCCGCCCGACCATCGACCGGGACGTCGTCCGGGCCCGGCTGGCGGCCGGCCAGTCGCCGACGCAGATCGCCCGGGCGATGGGGATTGCCCGCGGGAGCGTCTATGCGGTGGTGTTGGAGCCTCCTGGCTTGTCTTTGTTGCTGCCATCGTATCTTTATCATTGATTGGTCCATGATCGTACCACGGCGGCGGCCGCCTGATTTGCGCCCAAGAACATCCGGAAGGCTTCCATGACCGAAAGCAGCAGATACGATGTCATCGTCATTGGCACCGGACCGGGCGGCTACGTCTGCGCCATCCGCTGCGCGCAATTGGGGATGAGCGTGGCTGTGGTCGAGAAGCGGGCATCTCCCGGCGGCACCTGCCTGAATGTCGGCTGCATCCCTTCGAAGGCGCTCTTGCACAGTTCCGAAAAATTCGTCGAGGCACAGCGCGATTTCAAGAATCACGGAATTGACGCTTCGGTGAAGTTGAACCTGGGCGCGATGATGAAACGCAAGGACGATGTCGTCGACAAACTGACCAAGGGCGTCGCCTTCCTGTTCAAGAAGAACGGAATTGTCCTCCTGAGCGGCCACGGCCGAATCGCGGGGCCGGGCAAGGTCGAGGTCGGCGGCGTGGTCTACGGCGCGAAGAGCATCGTCATCGCGACCGGTTCGGAGGTCATGCCGTTGCCCGGGGTAGAGATCGACGAGAAACGCATCGTATCGTCGACCGGGGCGCTGGAAATCGACAAGTTGCCGAAGAGCATGATCGTTGTCGGTGCCGGCTATATCGGGCTCGAGATGGGCTCGGTCTGGGCGCGGCTCGGCACCCAGGTGACGGTGGTCGAGTATCTCGACCGGATCGCGCCTGGCATGGACGGTGAAATCGCCGGGCAATTTGAGCGCGTCCTGAAGGGACAGGGGCTGAACTTTCGCCTGGGCCGGAAGGTGACCGGGGCTAGGAAGACGAGCACAGCCGTCACACTGACCATTGAACCGGCGACGGGCGGCGATGCGGAGCGGATCAAGGCAGAGATCGTATTGGTAGCTATCGGCCGACGACCCTTCACCGACGCCCTCGGCCTTGAAAGCGTCGGTATCGGAACAGATGCACGCGGTTTCATCGACGTCGATGGCGGGTACAAGACCTCCGCCGATGGAATCCATGCCATCGGCGATGTCATTCCCGGTCCGATGCTGGCTCACAAGGCGGAGGAAGAAGGCGTGGCCCTCGCCGAGATGCTGGCCGGACAGGCCGGCCATGTGAACTACGAGACCGTGCCAGGCATCATCTACACCTGGCCCGAAGTAGCCTCCGTGGGCCAGACAGAGGATCAGTTGAAGGAGGCCGGAACGGAATACAGGGTCGGTAAATTTCCGTTCAGCGCCAACAGCCGGGCAATCTGCACTGGTGAAACCGATGGCTTGGCGAAGATTGTCGCCGATGCCGGGACAGAGAGGATTCTGGGTGCTCACATCATTGGCCCGGAAGCCGGCAACATGATTCACGAAGTGGTGAACGTGATGGAGTTCGGCGGCTGCGCCGAGGATCTGGCGCGCTGCTTCCACGCTCATCCGACATACAACGAGGCATTGCGTGAAGCGGCCCTGGACGTCAACAAGGCTGCTCGTCAGATGTAGTCGTGTCGAGTGGTCGGTCAGAATCGTGGGTGCCTGGCAGAACTGTTCCGCCGCGAGCACGCTGACCGGTCAATAGCTGCCCAACCGGCTTTTTCAGAAGAGCAGAGAATGAAAATGTGAACGCCCGACTTCCTTCATGCTCCGGTCGCAGACCTTCAAGAGGTCATCAAGCATTGCCTTGAGGCTCATGCCGTCTGCCTGACGATCGAGACGGCAGACCGCCTCCAGCCTCTCACCATCTTCAGGGAGGCAACCAGGCCGGCGCTTCCGCATCTTGACCATTACCTTCGCGGTCGCCTCACCACTCAGTAAAGGTCCTGGTGAAGAATCGAGCGGTCCAAGGCTGAAGCAACCTGTCAGCCGAAGAAATCGGGGTATGATGATGAGGGAATGTGCGAAGCGTTGATGGTCTGCGCGCTCACAACATGCCTTTTCGTCTTCGATAGCAGATACCGCTTGCGCTGACTTCCGAATTTCCAACGTCGCTGGTGCGCATGGTGTTCGTGAGGCCACGTTTTGTCCCGATCGGGAAGATTGACGCCAATTCGGGAGCAACGCCAGATTTTCCTCCCGAACAGGAAATATCTTATCGAATTCAGTGAAATCTTGCATGTGTTCCCGCTCGGAAAAATTATTGTGACCGCAGACCAGATCGGAAAAATCATTCGAGAGTAACGCAAGCGGCAGGGCTTGCGGCAAGATGAACTTGCCGCGGCATCGGGCGTGGGCGTGCGATTCCTTGTCGAACTCGAAGGTGGAAAGACTACCGCACAGATTGGCAAGGTACTCGCCGTTCTCGATGTGCTGGGCTGCCGGGTCAGCGTGACGCAACCGAATGGGCAGTCATGACTCGTGCCCTCACCGTCTGGTGTTCCGCCCGCCTGGTCGGTCATCTCACGCTCGATGAGTTTGGGGAGCCGCAAGTCCACCATCATTCCGACTGGCTGGTCCGCGAAGACGCCCTGCCGATTTCGGTCTCGCTTCCCTTGCAGGAAGAAGCCTTCACCCGACGTGAGAGCATTCCCTTTTTCGAGGGGCTCCCGCCGGAGGAAAGCGAGAGGCTTCAGATCGCGCAGATACTGGGTATCTCCCATCAGAATGCCTTCAAGCTGCTTGTCGAACTCGGCGGTGAAATGGTCGGAGCCTTGTCACTGTGGCCTGAAGGAACCCCGTCGCCCGCTGCCGCGACCGGTTCAAACGTGCCGCTCTCTGACGTCGCGCTGATTGAGTCGATCAAGTCGTTGCCGCTACGCCCCATGCTTGCGGGTACAGAAGGTCAGCGCCTGTCGCTGGCCGGGGCGCAGTCAAAGCTGCCGGTCGTCTGCACAGGGGCCGCGTATCCCTGCCTGCTCAGGGAGAACCCACCACGCATATCATCAAGCCACCCCTGTCCCGCTTTGAGGGCACGACAGAGAATGAGACGTTCTGCATGCGGCTGTCCGTTGCGCCCGTGAATATTCAGAAGATTCGTGACACGGCTTGCCTGCTGGTCGAGCGCTTTGACCGTCACCAGGACCGGAACGGGGCCATACGCCGCCTGCATCAGGAGGATTTCTGTCGGGCGCTGGGTTTCACGTCAGATCGGAAATATACCGCCGATGGCGGTCCGCGACTGAAGGATTGCTTCGATCTCGTACGCCATGCCACAACGCGGCCTGCACGAGAAACCCTGAAACTGCTGGATGCAGTGATCTTCGACATCGTCATCGGCAATGCCGATGCGCATGGCAAGAATTTCGGTCTGCTCTGCACTGAGGGCAGTGCCATTCTTGCCCCGCTCCATGACCTTCTTTCCACCATCGCCTGTCCCGAACTGAGTCCGAAATCTGCCATGAAGGTCGCAAACCGCTGAACGCTTGAGGAGATGAAACCCGAGGACAATCAGACGTTGGCAGAGCAGACAGGACTCACCGCGCCCTGTATTCGGCGGCGGACGAAGGTTCTGGCGGAAGCTGCAGGGACGGAGACGCCTCAAGTCCTGGACAGCTTTGCAGACGATGCGGTCGATATCGGTCTCATGCGTTGCGTCGACGAAATACTCACGGAACGGGCTGGGCTGGTCTTGCGGCTGACAAGACAAGGCAGATCTTGAGACGCTTGGACCAGTCGCCTGTCCGATCACGATACGCTTCGTGCATGGTCGCCTCTGTTGACGCAGGTCTTTTGTTCGGCTGGCTCGGCCTCACGCGGTCAGGTGCTGTCGTGTGTCCGACCTCTTGATGCGGCAGGTCACGCGCCGCGGACACCATGGAGATGCGCGGACCGGGTCCGTGACGTGTGTGGATTTTCCGGGATTGCGGTCCATGACCTCGCGCCATGGCACGGGGGTGAAATTCCTTGATCAAGGCAAAGGAGCCCGGAAGGCCCGCCGATGCCGGTGCGACAAGTCCCGGAAACCCGCCTGCCATTCGGCACGCCGACGCAGGGCTCGCCAGCATCTTGAGACAGCGCCTTGTTGACTGCCGCAAGATCGCGTTGTCGCAAGGCTGCCAGCGTTACGCTGTATGTCCTCCTCAATGAACCCGTTGCGGCGCGCCCTGGCATACGTCGCATCAGGTCGGCGCGAATCCGGTCCGCAAACGCTTCTAGCCGGCCATCTCGAACGTCAGATCGTGTTCTGTCGGACCGGTATCGCTGTTCCAGAGCTTCTCCAGATTGTAGAAGCTGCGGACTTCAGGGCGGAACAGGTGAACGATCACATCGCCGCCGTCGATCAGAACCCAGTCGCATCGTTCCATCCCCTCGGCAGGAGCCGAAGGCAGTCCGGCTTTCTTGAGCTTCCGGATCAGGCGGTCGGCCATGGCGCCGACATGGCGGTCAGAGCGGCCACTTGCGATGATCATGTAATCTGCGAAACTGGCGCGTCCGGCCAGGTCGATCGCGACGATATCTTCGGCCTTGTCTTCATCGAGTGAGGTTTCAGCCACAGCCTTCAGGTCTGCAGCTGAGGGGAGGTCACGCTTGAAGTGACGGATTGTATGGTCTCCCGTTCAATGGCTTCCGGCGGTCAAAGGCGCCAGCGGCCGTGTCATTGATCTGCCGGAGTCGCTGTTTTTGTGGAGGCGGCGAGCCCGGCGCGAATTGCAGTGGCCGACGCGGCGTGCAGAGGGCAATGAATAAAAGCCCATGCCGGAGCCCGGCGCCGAGGGACCAGTCGAGCACGCGACTCGGACAGCCTGCGTCGGGCGAATCTTTCGGCGGCTACGCCAGCCAACGCGGATGCAGAATAAGATGGGCGAGCGAAAACGGCAATGGGAACAGTATCAAATATTTTGGACCAATCCTTCCACTTGGGTATTTCGATCAGGTTGTCCGCGCCCATCAACCATACAAATTGATGACGCCGGTACCTGCGGGCGATCAGCCTCAGAGTTTCTGCGGTGTAGACAGTGCCCAGTTCTGTTTCCAGATCCGTCACGCGCATGGCCGGGTGTCTGGCTGTTTCCTGTGCAGAACGCAATCGGTCTGACAGCGGCATCATTTGATCGGAGTCCTTGAGCGGGTTTTGCGGAGACACAAGCCACCAGATCTCGTCCAGGCCCAGACGCGCCAGTGCTGTCAACGCGATATGGCGGTGTCCGCCATGGGCTGGATTGAACGATCCGCCGAACAGGCCGACAGCCCCTCCTGAGAAGGCGGAGGGAACTCGCGGCGACCAGACGGTCAGGGTCGAACCTGCCCGTCGCCGCGGACGACATATTTGAAGCTGGTAAGTTGCTCAAGACCGACAGGTCCTCGGGCATGAAGCTTGCCGGTCGATATGCCGATTTCTGCCCCCATCCCGAACTCGCCGCCGTCGGCAAACTGGGTCGACGCGTTCCACAGCACGACGGCGCTGTCCACGGCGCCCAGGAACCTCTCGGCGACGGCGGGGTCCTCGGTGATGATGCTGTCAGTGTGGCGGGAACCGTGCTTTTCGATATGGTCGATCGCTCCGTCCACGCCGTTGACCAGCTTTACCGACATGATCCAGTCAAGATACTCGGTATCCCAGTCGGGATCGGTGGCGGCAACTACCCGGTTGTCCACGGCTTGTGCCGCTTCATCGCCGCGGATTTCGACGCCGGCAGCAATCAGGTCGTTCACGATTGGTGCCAGATGACTGTCATGGGCGCGCTTGTCGATCAACAGCGTTTCGGCTGCGCTGCAAATCCCCGGCCGGCGTGTCTTGGCGTTGAGAGTGACGGCGCGCGCCATGTCGAGGTTCGCCGCGGCGTCGACGTAGACGTGGCAATTGCCGTCCAGATGGGCGATCACGGGAACGCGGCTTTCCTCCTGGACCCGGGCGATCAGGTCCTTGCCGCCGCGCGGCACAATGATGTCGATATGCTGGTTCATGCGCAGCATGGCGCCGACAGCTGCGCGGTCTGTCATCGGGACAAGTTGCAACGCATCTTGGGGAAGCCCGGCAGCCTTGAGACCGTCGCGCAAGCTCTCGCCGATCATGCGGGACGTGTGGAAACTTTCGGACCCACCGCGCAGGATTGCTGCATTGCCTGATTTCAGGCAAAGGGCGCCCGCGTCTGCGGTGACATTGGGTCGGGATTCATAGATGATTCCGATCACGCCCAAGGGCGTTCGTATGCGGCTGATCTTCAGGCCATTCGGGCGAAGCCATTCGGCCGTGACACTGCCAATGGGGTCAGGAAAGGAGGCAACATCTTCCAGACTTCTGACCATTGCCTTGATCCGGCCTGCATCAAGGGTCAGGCGATCGACAAAGGCGCTGTTGAAAGCCCTGTCTGCTAAGGCTGCAAGGTCCCGGGCATTGGCGCCCAGCAGAGCGGCCTCGTTGGAGCGCATCGCCGCCGCGGCGGCTTGCAATGCAGCGTTCTTCGCTGCCTCGGGCGCGTCGGCCATGACCGCCGCCGCCGCTCGCGCACGACCGCCTATCTCGAGCATGGCGGCGTCAATGTCCTGTGTGCCTGTTTCAGCGGTTTCGGCACCGGTCATCGCTTGTTTCCAGTATCGCTTTCGTCTTGCCTGTCAAGACACCTGATATAGCGAGTATTCTAGCAGAATTCACCCATGCAGAGCGCGCGAATCCGCCATCCGGCCAAGCTGGCTTGAAGCGCTGCTTGTTTCCAGAACTTTGGGCAAGTCTTCAGCGCGCACCGCTCATGCTGAGTTCCTCTCATCCTTGGAGTGATTGTGGATGATTGAGGAGCATCGCTCGCCATTCCGATCCCCGATGGTGAGGGCGGGCGACCCGCCTGCGTCATGTACTCGACAATGATTCGCGCATCGTGCGACGGCAGTGCAACGTCAAATGAGCGATGAAGAACGAACTGCATGTTCTAGATGTCCTGGACAGAACACCGGGCCTTGCGAGCCAGGTCCTGACGGCCTGAGCGGTGACCTCGACCCCATTTGTCGTGGTTGCCGAATTGAGAAGCGCGGCTGTGCGATCCGTGGAATCGGTTGCGGCGTCTGACAAGATAGCCATCTTGTGATCAACCTCGCTTGGCTCCTTCAGCATCTCAGGTTTGGAGGCGTCGTCGCCGAACCAGTTGAGAGCTTCCCGTACAACGCGGAGATGTGGTCAAAGACTGCAGCGTGTTTCGTCTGTCACGCGTTTCCTGTCGCGATCAAATTCGTCAATGACAATCTGCAACAGTACAACATCTGCATGGTGTGCCCGGATCAGGTCTTTGAGCCTCTTGATGACCTGCTCTCGCCGCCAGTCTCTGGCAAGACCGAGCCAAGCGAAGGTGTCAACAAGCAGCTCTTGAGTCATCCTGTCCTCTGAATTCCGTTTCGTTCCCAATGTCGGAGAGCAGGGTGGAACTGTGTTCCGGGGTGCGCCGGGGCTTCGGCGAAGAGAGCGGTGCACGTTGCGCGTGGACCGATGTCAAGCGAGAAGGTGTTTCCAGCCGACCATGTTGTCTATGCCAGAATGGTTGCGAGCCGAGCGAGTGCGTCGGCCATGATGGGGTCGGGGACTGTTTCGACATGCTTGCCGTTCCGGGCTTCGAGGTCGAGGGTGCGGGGCTGGTCGCAGCGGATCACGCCGGTAGTCCGCATGCCTGCCTCCTCCAGAGGAACGGCGAAGCCCCGCCGGCGCGCAAGACTCCCACCCCTGGTGATGGGCAGAACGACGGGCGTCTTCGTGACTTCGTTGAATGCGGTCGGGGAGACGATCAGTACCGGCCGTCTGCCTTGCTGTTCGTGGCCTGCCGCAGGATCAAGGGTGACGAGCCATATATCTCCGCGCTTCACTACAGGAACTCTTCACCGACCGGCTTGGCATTGATCCAGGCACGATCTTCATCGGAGGGAGTGTCGACCTGGTCACACTGCGCCAAGAGCTGGTCAAGGGTGTAGACAGGGCGCACTCTCGGTTGGACGATGAGGCGACCGTTCTCAACGCCGATATCCACTGCCGCGCCGACCCCGAGTTTCAGGAGTTCGAGAAGGGCCGGGGGTACAGTGAGCATGACGGATCCCCCCACCTTGCGCAAGTTAGTGGTATGCATGTCTTTCTCCCATTGTTATATATAAATATAACTTTTCCAGCGACATGGCGCAAGGTCTGCGGGATATCTGGCAACGGGCGGAGGCACAAGATGCGCCAGTCTGAGCTTGGCTGGCCCCGAACTCGAACAATAGACCAATCGTCGAACAAGACACGAAAGACGTTTTTGTGATCCGCATCCACGAAGTGATGCTGGTTTGGGCAAGCTCGAGGATTTGCCCGCAGCCAATGGAACGACGATCCGTAATTGTTCGATCGGTTTTCCGGCAAACCGTGTGGCCGGACGGTGTTGCAGCGATGCCGCCATCGTTCGATGAGCACGTTTGCCTCCGTCAGCGTGTAGAAGATATTCGTGTTCGGGACTTCGTCCTTGAGTTTCCCATCGAAGCTCTCACCGTATCTGTTCTCCCTGGGTGATTCCGGATCAATGTAGAGGGCTTCACGCTGATTCTTGCGTCCCAGGGCCTGAGTGGTGAACTCGGAACCGTTGTCCGCGTTGTCCTTCCGATCTTCCCGGATGGCCAAATGGCAACGCGTGTCTTCGTAGATCGCAGCGTCAGCATACGAAACGTCGAGTCACAACCGGTCCCGCTTCGGTCGCTTCGATGAAAATTCAATCCCCTTCCGCCACCAGATGATCTGGCCTCGCGCGGCATTCACAATCCGGCCTTCAGTCCTGAGCAAGGCGAGGATACGCCGATGACCGAATTGACCCCGGCCAGACGGGTCATCGCGGCCATCGGTGCCCCTTTATCAGCATCTCCGGCAATAGGTCGAACGACACTGATGCAGCCGCACCGCCCAGAGATACCCATCCTTGCCGGGAGATGATCGACACACCGACGGCGGCGAGCGGGGCTCGGCCGTTTCCCTCAAATGCCTCTTCCAGGATCAGTTCGCATGGAGATTTGCGTCGCGGTCCTTCTCCATCTCCATGAAGCGTTTGGCCTTCCGCAAACCACCGTACCCCTTGCACCAACGGACGTAACGCTGCTCGGATACGTCAGGCATGCGGTATACCGAGCCTACAGATCGATTTCGGGTCAGGAAAACCTCGGCTGCGCGGAGCATGCCGACGATCCGCTTCGGGATGTCACGCCTGTAACTCGTTCCATCGTCCTCCTGGACGTCAGAATGCGCCAAACCCTTCCAACAAGACTGGCGCGCTTCCAGGGGAACACTCCAAGCCTAGTCCCCCACGACCATGTCATCTCGGTGAATTAACACGTCGCGGCCCTTGTAGCCCAGCAGTTTTGCGATTTCCCGGCTCTGCCGGCCAGCTATGACGCGAGCAGCGTCAGCATCGTAGGCAATCAAGCCGATGGCGAGTTGGGTTTCGCACGAATCGTAAATGCGCACGGCGTCTCCCCGTTTGAATTGCCCGCGCACCGCCGTCACGCCGGCGGGCAACAAGCTCTTGCCGCGCAACAGAGCGCGCGCGGCACCGGCATCAACCATCACAACGGCGTCTCGATCCAGTGCGCTCGCGATCCATCGCTTGCGGGCTGTGCCGGGACTGGCAGCCGGCTCGAACCATGTACAACGCTCGCCGCCTTCAAGACGGCGGATCGGACTCTCGGCGCGTCCGTCAGAAATGATCATGGCGCAGCCGGCGCCCACAGCGATGCGCGCTGCCTCGATTTTCGTTACCATGCCGCCGGAACTGTAGTCGCGCCGGGGCTTGCCGGCCATGGCGCGAACGTCGTCGGTCAGTGCTTCGACCTGGGAAATGTGTCGGGCGTCCGGATGCAGTACCGGATCCTTTTCGTACAGCCCATCGATATCCGACAACAGGATCAACAAGTCTGCGCTGACCATCTGGGCTACCCGCGCGGCCAACCGGTCATTATCGCCGAAACGGATTTCCTCGGTGGCGACGGTGTCGTTCTCGTTGATCAGCGGCACGATGCCGAAGCGGTACAGCGTCGTCAGGGTTTCCCGAGCGTTCAGATGCCGCCGGCGCTCTTCTGTATCCGCCAAGGACAGAAGAATCTGGGCAAGGCGCAGGTCATGGATGGTCAGCGCCTCCTGCCATGCGTGAGCCATTCGGATTTGCCCGACGGCGGCAGCAGCCTGCTTTTCCTCCAACGCCAAGACTGACCCTGTGAGGCCCAGTTCCTGCCTGCCAAAGGCAATTGCACCCGAAGAAACGACTGTTATGTCCTGGCCACGCTGTCGCAAATAGGCGATTTCACTGGCGAAAGTGCGCAACCACTTCCGCCGGACCGCTCCTGTGGCGTCGTCGACCAACAGTGCTGACCCGATTTTCAGAACAATGCGGCGCGCGGCTTGCAGCCGGTTGCCCTTCATACCGGCGACCAATGAAGTTCAGCCGATTCACGATCGGTTTTCTGCTTGCGACGGGTACCGATGTCGTCGGCGACACGGCGCAGTATCTGATGGATCCCGTCACCGGAAACGCCGGAAACGGCCAGCGGATTCTCTGCACCGGCGGATCGTAGTGCGGCAAGTCCAGCCTCGATTTCATTCCTTCCAAGTGCGTCAACCTTGCTGAGGCCAACGATCTCCGTCTTGGCATCCAGCCCCTCCCCGTAAGCAGCGAGTTCGCGTCGGACCGTCCGATAGGCATTCGCAACATCATCCTGAGTGCCATCGATCAGATGCAGCAACACCCCGGACCGTTCAATGTGGCCGAGAAATCGGTCCCCGATTCCCCTGCCCGCATGCGCGCCTTCGATCAGGCCGGGAATATCGGCCAATACGAAACTGCGGCTGTCGACAGTCACGACACCCAGATGCGGATGGATGGTAGTGAACGGGTATTCTGCGATCTTTGGTCGAGCACGCGATACCCGCGCCAGGAATGTCGATTTTCCAGCATTGGGCAGCCCAACCAATCCGGCATCGGCGATCAGCTTCAAGCGCAACCAGAGCCATCGTTCCTCGCCCGGCCAGCCGGATTCGCAGCGTCGGGGCGCCCGGTTGGTCGAGGTCTTGAAGTGGAAATTGCCACGACCACCGTCACCGCCTTTGGCCAGGAGCGCTGTGTCGCCTACAGAGACCAGGTCGGCGATGAGGGTTTCCCGATCGTCCTCGAAGATCTGCGTGCCGGCGGGGATCTTGATGGTGATATCCCGGCCGGCGCCTCCGGTGCGGGCCTTGCCCATGCCGTGATGGCCACGGCGCGCTTTGAAATGCTGATGGTAGCGAAAGTCGATCAGGGTGTTGAGGCCGCCGACGCTTTCGGCGCGCACGTGGCCGCCCCGGCCGCCATCGCCGCCATCCGGGCCACCGAATTCGACATATTTTTCGCGGCGGAAAGCGACGCACCCGTCACCTCCGTCACCGGACTTCACGTATATCTTCGCCTGATCAAGAAATTTCATGGCTGTCGAGGTACGGCGCTGCCTGCCAGGCGGCAAGCTGGAACATCGCCGCGCGGGACTGCTCGTCGGTGCAACGATGGCAGAGGTCTGGGTCCGACTGGAATATCATACGATTGCTGACGACGAAGAGTACCGCCACGTCACGGGCATCGACAATTACCAGAACAGGGATGCGGTAATAATCCAGGCAAACGAAGCCGATGGTGATACAGGCCACTTTGGCCTCGCGTGATTCACGACGTTGGCCAATCACTCTCACGTGATCCTGCAAATTGATTCATCGTAATCGATGGCATGTTACGCCAAGGGATCAAATGGTGCCGTACTGTCGGTCGCCTGCATCGCCAAGACCGGGCAGGATATAGCCCTTGTTGTTCAACTCCCGGTCCAATGCGCAGGTCGTGACAGGAATATCTGGATGGGCATCAGCAAATGCCTGCGTTCCTTCCGGCGCTGCAAACAGACAGGCGAAATGCAGGCTGGTCGCTCCTGCATCCCTGAGCATGGTGGCAGCCGCCACGGCCGTGCCGCCGGTTGCCAGCATCGGGTCGGCCAGGATTACCCTGCGATCGGGCAACTCCGGCGGCAGGCTGCGATAATATTCGACAGGCTGCAGGGTTTCTTCGTTTCGGTACAGGCCGATATTGCCCGCTACGGCTTCCGGCCAAAGGTCCAGCATGCCGTCAATCATACCGTTTCCCGCGCGCATGATGGAGATGAACGCCGGCTGCGTTTTCAGGCGGATACCGTGCGCCATCTCAAGCGGTGTCTGGACGGCAACCCTCCTGGTCTTGGCGTCACGCAGCAGTTCGTAAGCCATCAGGCGCCCAAGCGCCCGGACGCCGCCGCGAAATTCGGCTGTCGGTGTTGTCTTGTCGCGCAGACGAGTGATGTGGGCGGCAATGACCGGGTGGTCGAGGATCGTCAGATTGAAATGCAAACTCATGTTCCCGACGCAATCGCAGGACGGAGCGAGTGTCAAGCCGAGAGTTGGGCTGTACCAAATGCTATATGGCTGCTGGTTTTTCGTTGATGGGGAATTGACGCTGCTGATTTGGCAGTTGCTGAGGATTGTGTTGGTCGCGCGCGGCCAGCGTCTCGTAGCGAAGCTTGATGGCGGCCCGCCCTCTGGTCTGGGTGCTTGATGTCGAAGTGCCACGTCGGCTTTCGACATGACCGCTCTGTCTGTGGTTTCGGGCTGCGGTTCTGTTGTTTGTGCACTCAGCAAAATGAGGCGCATTCAACGCCGGTTTGCCGTGTGATGGATAAGGGCTCCACATGCCTCGTTGGCATGGCCATCGCCTCGCCGGGGCTCCTCGAACTGCTAGCTGCAAGACCGAGTGCCAACATAAGAGTGTCCAAGTCTGACGTTGCTGATCGATGTGTCTTGCTTGCCCGCTTTCGAGGTTTCCAAGCTGTCCGCTTCGGGGCTATCCGAGACTTTCTGATCAGTATTTCAGGCGTTACCATCGCTTGGGGATGTGAATGACTTCGATATCCACTAGGGTTTCCTGGACGGCAATTGTATCGACCGACGACAGTCGGGGAGAGCAGTGCGCAGTTTGCGCAAGCCTTGCTCGTGATGCGGATGTCCAGTGGAGACGGACACACAGAAGAAAGGGAGTTGATTGGCCGCGTCTTCATACACCTGAATGGAGTTGGGACTAGGGATTTCCTTTATCAACCACAACGAAGGTGCGCTTGTTGGCCTTGCGAACAAACTTCACGTGACCGTCGGTCAGGGCAAACAGCGTATGATCCTTGCCAATGCCCACATTCTCGCCGGGATGGAATTTTGTGCCGCGCTGGCGGACTATGATGTTACCGGGAATGACTTTCTCGCCGCCGAATTTCTTGACGCCGAGACGCCGGCCGGCCGAATCGCGACCGTTCCGGGAACTCCCGCCTGCTTTTTTATGGGCCATGCTGTTCTTCTCCTGCTGTCATTGCCAAACCTAGCTTCCTGCGTCCAGTTTCGCGGCTTGGGCCAGCCAGTCGTTACGTTCGATGAGGCCCTTGAGTTTAAGGGTTTCATCCACTTTGACTAAGTCGTCTTTCGAAAAGTTGGCAATCTGCGCGAATTTGGTGATACCTAAATCATTGAGTTTCTTTTCCATGGCTGGGCCGACGCCGGAAAGCTTCTTCAAGTCATCCGGATCGCCAGACGGGCGCTTGAACAACTGCCGGTCGGAATCGGCTTTCTGGGAATCGGGTTTTTTGGCATTTTCTTTTCTTGTCGTCGACTTTTCGGCCAGTTGATCGAGTCTGGCGTTCTTCTCTGGCGCGTCTGACCTGGTTTCGACCTCGGTTTCAACTTCCTTGGCGGTTGACGCCTTCGTGCTGCCAGTCAGGATTTCCTCGATACGGATGATCGTCCGATTCTGGCGATGGCCCTTTTTCCGGCGATAGTTTTTCCGGCGCTTCTTCTTGAAGACGATGATCTTTTCAGCACGGACCTGAGCCAGGACCCGGCCAGTGACGCTGGCGCCGCTTACAAGCGGCACGCCAAGATCGCCGTCGATGGCCAGGACTTCGTCGAAGACGACAATGTCGCCTTCATCGCCGACCACTTTCTCTATGCGGATCACGTCCTGCGCGGCCACGCGGTATTGTTTTCCGCCTGTGCGGATTACTGCAAGCATGGTTCGAAATCGTTCCCTTGGGCGGCGCGTAATCGCGCTATATTCAAGCGGCCGTGTCGCAGAGCAAAATCTGGCCAGCCAAGAAGCGCCAGTCAACTGTCAGCGAAAAAAGTAAAGATGACCCTTGCATGAGTCAAGAAAGACGGCACCGTCCCAAGAAAATGCCGCATTGGCCAGCCCACAGGGTCGGTATGAACCACCGTGCCGTCTGAGCCGTTGGCTCAAGGGGCGAATTACCACAATCAGGTTTTCCGACAGGATAAGCAGAATCGTATCAGGAAAACACACAACACAGGCAGAAACGCGATCGCATAGACGATAGATAGAGCGAAATCAGTGGGTCCTCACGGATGGAGGAGCATGCATGTCGGCTGATCAAAACCAGAGGTGCGGAAGTCTGGCTGGCCATTCCTCCGGGCATGCTAATATCCATACTGCCGTCCAATCGGGGGTGCAGCGACCTGCCTGGCCTCGGTTATGTCGGCCTGTGGCGGGTTGAACTCCAGGCAGCATCGCCCTACGTTCCGCCGGCTTCCGCGCTTGCTTGCACAGACTGGTCGGCTCGCGTGGAGCGCCTGCCGCGGAGAGGTGCCGGAGTGGTCGAACGGGGCGGTCTCGAAAACCGTTGTGCGCTTTGCGTACCGTGGGTTCGAATCCCACCCTCTCCGCCATTGAATTTCGACAAGATGTCGTATCGAAGGGATTTTCAGCACATTCAGGAAACATGCCCCTGTTTTCCCCACATGTATGTGGCGCGCTGCACCATGCAGCAAGCCGCAACGATCCGGCGCGGGTCCGCCCCGGTCCATGCTAGGCCTGACCACGCCACGCCGTGCCCTAGCCATGCCGTGCCAACTGGCTGTCACAGGCGTCATGCGGTCGTCAACAAGAGGAGAAACCGGGTCGCTTCCTGCAAGAATGCGAGGAAGCGGTCGCCGCCTTCGTGTCGGCAGACATGACAGTAGAAGAGGCAGTCTCGGACCTGAATTCGGGTCGGATCGTCGTGGCGGCATGCCAGCCCGAAGGAACCGGCGCCGGAACGGGCGGCGCTGCAGTTTCCGCCGGGGCACCCCTCACGGATGGCGATCGTTCCGAACGTTCGACGATTCGGTCTTGCGGTTCCGGCCCCTGAAGGGAACCGGGAGCCGAATGGAGACAGGGATCGTCCTTCCGGCCCTTTCCCTGTCGTTTCGGGGCTTCCTTCCCGATCAGGCGGCGCAGGCTGTCGAGAACCGCCTTTCGACCGAAACGGATTTCCCGAATCGCATCGCCCGTCGTCGAGTCCGATTTCGCGGAGACGCCGGCGCTGATGCGCCTGCCTGGTCTTCAGGCGGCCTGTCGGTCCGTCTCTGCTGCGGGGTCTGGCGATCGCGCGGCCGAACCATCTGTGGTGCGCCGACACCACCTGCATCCCGGTACGGCGAGGGTTCCTGTCCCTGGTGGCGATCACGGACCGGCCGCGCCGCCATGTTCCGGCCTGGCGGCTATCGAACACGCTGGACGCGGGGTTCTGCGCGGAGGCGCCGGAGGAGGCTTTGGCGCGCCGGAGATCTTCAACACCGACCGGGCACCAGCTGGGCGCCAGCACGATACCGGCATCCGCATCTCGATGGACGGCTTCTGCCGGTGCATGGACACCATCTTCACCGCGCGGTTGTGGCGCTCGCTCGAACACGAGGCGGACTGCCAACAGATGGTACACCGACGATGCTCCCGGACGGCGGCCGATCTGGACCGATCCATCGCCCGCCATGATGACATTGGCCACCCGGGACAAGTAAGCGGCTGCTTTGCCTTCAGCAGGAACCGGGCAAATATCCAGGCATGCCTCTGCGGGGCGCGGACGGACGCGGGCAACGGCTACGAATACATCATGGACGCCGCCTGGAGACAGAGCATGGGCTGCACGACGAACTGACCGGCGTCAGACACCACCCACCGGCTGCTCCGCGTGAGTGTCGGACCGGTTGCCGGTCAGCGCATGCACCGCCCGTCCGATGTCTTGACTCACGAGTCTGGATTGCGGCCTGTCAGGAAGCATTTGCGGGAAAAAGGTTGGGAAGGGCCAACCCGAGGATCGTAAATTACCATTGCATAGTAATGGCTCGGCTTGAGGCCAGTGAACGGAAGGTACCAATTGGAAAGTGTGTTGGAATTCCCATCCTCATCTTCTACGAGTGTGCCAAGTCTCTGACTACTTATGAGCCCTGGGCCCAATCGAGAATCATTCGACACCACCCCCACCTCTACCGGTCCAAAGTAAGCGGGTTGTCCGGGCTTCCCAGGAGTCGTAGACGTCGCAGCCACCGCAGGCACCTCAGGCCAGTGGAAGTCAAGTACAGCGAGCCGTGCAAAATTGTGTTTCGGGGCTATGTAGGTACCGCAATCTGGATAGCATCTTTTGCCTTTTTTTTCGTGTAATACGTGATCACTCCTGGATGATGAGATATACAAGCTCCCGGTCCAACGAGCGCCTTGGCTGGCTGCGTGATGATCATCATTGCCAGCAGTGCAGCAATTGTCTTTGCAATTCTTTTCATTTGCCGTTTTTCTAACAAGTTTGGTTGAGTTTCGGCAGATATGCCTACTCGGTTGTCGACACTTGAAGTTAATGCCATGGGGGTAAGGGATCTCATGAAGGGGCCTTGCGATTGTGTGATGGTGCTCATATTTTATACAGACGTACGGTCTGAATGACAAGGGTCTGTTTTCAAACTGGGACACTGCCGCGAATTGATGCAGCCCTGCAAGGCCTGCATGCCACGGTCAACGACAAGATGCGGTAGCGTAGCGGCTATGAGGGACTTCGCGAATGTGGGGGTACGGGAAGTGCGATCCCGGTTTTCCTGATCATGATAACGTGGCAATGTTTGAAGTCGAAGCCACCAGGAAAGCTCGGACGACATGCCCCGGAATTCTGGAAAAACCGGGATCAATCACGATACCGGTGTACTGGTCAGGGAGAAGCAGGCCAGCCTGCGACATCGCACTCCAGAACATAAGGGCCAAGATTGCCCATTCATGTCAGAGCCGGAAAAGCATCAGGAATCTCTGTATATGAGCAGCTACGATATGAGCACCACGGATGAAGGAATATTCATCTTTGGTCCTTGCTGGAGAGCTGATTTTCCAGGCACAAGTGGTCATGAAAACAGAAAACCTGAGGTAGACATTACTGATGATCGATCACTTTAGCTCGAAGGTGGCAGGCCAGCACTCAAGTATAACCGAATGCCGGCTTATCATTACAGGAATCAATAATGAGTCCGTGCTCAAGTCGAGTCTTGTAAATTGCAAGTATCCTATGAATAGGCCTCTGAAAGAATAAGGCAAAACCCATGTAAAGATTGGAAACAGTCCCAGTGACAGATACCGAATTGTTTCGGGCGCTTGAAATCTTCACCTGGCAGACAATCAGGGTTGCGAAGTGCTTGGAAAATACCTATATCGCAACAGTTGTCTGTCGTGGAATCAGGGATAAGGGAAAGGCAAGACCATGGATCTGAAGAAGATGAGCGTCACGGACTTGGAGAAGCTGTCTGCCGACGCGCTCCGTCTGGCCGAGAAGAAGAAGGAGAAGAAGAAGCAGGATATCGCCGCAGACATCATGGCACAGATTCAGAAGGCCGGTTTCACTTTCGACGAGATCTTTCCGCGACAAGCGTCAAAACCCGCCAGGGGACGCACGGCCCCCGCGAAGGTGAAGTATCGCCATCCCGAAGACCCGACGCTCACCTGGGCGGGGTGGGGCCGGAAGCCCAAATGGCTTGTGGACGCACTGAACGGCGGCGCGAATCTCGACTCTTACGCTGTCTAGTGGTTTGATTCATGCTTCCGGTGTCCTCCCTTGCACGCCTCGACGAGGTCCTCCGGCTTCCGGCTCCAGCGGAACGGTCGGGCGTGGTGGGCATCGTGGTGCGCGATGCATCCCTCGGTCGCCGTGATGCATTCATCGAGCGAGTCGAAGACCGCATCCTTCGGCCCCTGCCTGGACAGCCTCGGGAAGAACCCCTCGACGGCGTTCGTCCGGGACGCCGGGGTCGGGGTGAGCGGAATGCCCGGTCGGGCCGGCCCTTCAGCCACGTGCGGACCTGTGCGACGAGACGTTGTCGAGGATGACATGCACCGGAGTTCCGGATGCGATCCCCTCGGCGACAGGGTCGAGGAAGGCGAGGAACTCCAGCGAGCGGTGCCGGTCGACCGTCCGGCCGACGACCTTGCCGGTGGCGACGTCGCGGGCCGCGAGCAGGCATGGCCCGGCTTCACGGGCAGGGGTTTCCGCGTCCACCGGGAGGACGACGGCATGGTCGGGCGGATCGACACGGAGGCCGACGACATCGCGGGACACCCTGAAGGTCCCGACCCGGTGCGGCCCGAGGCCGTTCTCCTTCAGGATGCCGTGCAGACCATCCCCGGCCTCCCCACCGGCGCCGGACCGTCGGCTTCGACACGCCGGTCCGTCGAATGGTCTCGGTCGGCCCGCAGCCCGAACCCGGCTCCGGGACGATGCGGGCCCGCCAGACGTGCTTCCGGAGGCTCCGCGGGTTGCGCGCGATGCGTTCGAGGCGCGCGGGGTCCGCGTCCGGAAGCACGATCTCCTGCCGTGTCGATTTCCGGCCCGTCTGTCTGTCCCCCTCCTGTCATGCGCCGCGTGACGGCGGCGGCAGGATCATGCCGCGATCCGGAAAGGAAGGGAACCTCTCGTTTCTGACAGACCACTAGGGTGCCTGACATGATTTTGGAATAATCAATGCGGATGATGACAGTAATCGCGGCGCTGCGGTCGTTGGTGCAATCTCTCTGGCCTTTCGCGAGGACTCCCGCATCGCCTTCCAGCCATGGAAGGACGAATACTCCGCATGCAATGTCCGGACCTCTGCCGGCGACACCGGGCGATGGAGGCTTGGGCCCAAGACTGCCACAGGCGGGAGATACTCCTCCTGATGCCTCGGGCGAACAATATGGGCCATCCGGCAATCAACCAGAGGGCGGGCTGCCCGACGATGACTCTCCGCCTATCGAGCCGAACACCGCTTCTGCCGAGGCCCCGAGCGCTCCACCCGGACACGAACCCGCACTTTCGATTTCAGACGGCGAAAACCAGCTTCTTCCTCCTTCAGCAGAATCTGAGCCCGTCGGTTCGCCTACGGCCGCCTCACCGACGACAGAAGATGAGCAACATGATCATCCCGAGACCATCGAGGAACCGGAAATCGGTAAATCCGACGGCATTGCCGAGGGCAACACGAGCGCAGCAATTGAACGGGAGCCGGAGGGCGGACCGCGCCAATTTGGAGGCCGGCGAGGCCGACAGTCTGGTTATCCGGAGCCGGAACGGCAGCATTCTCCATCGTCCCGCCCGGAACTGGTTTGCCGGAGAGTTCCCGCAACTGCGTGCTGGGAGGTCATCCTGACCGCAGACGAGGAAGCGCAGTTCGCGTCCGCACATCTCGAAGGTGCACCTCTGGACTTCACCGACGGACGATGCAGCATCCCGTCGTTGACCGGCCGCCTGATCGTTTTCTCGCGAGACGGGCAGGAACACATCCTTCCGTTGTTCGAAGGCGAACCTCTCATCTTCAAGCTGCCGAAGAACTGGGCCGGCGAGGGGCGCAGAACCTCCGGGATCACAAGCGGACACTTCATCGTCATCGCGCCATTCAAATGGCAACGGACGGGTCACGCGCCAGTCGAAGCCGACAATTGCACTGATCCGGCGTTCCGGGCGCACTATTTCCACCGCGACGCTAGCGTACCGGATGAGACTGCCGGCGGCTTCCACGAGTGGCCCGGGTCGCCAGTCGCCACCGGAATCGAGCTCATCGGGCGGAACATCTACGACGATTCGGACCACGGAGTGCTGTTCGTAGGGGATCCGCCCGATCTCAAACCCTCACCCGGAATTGAGTGGGCGCGGGTCGGTGAGGAGATCGAACAGGGCTGGGGACAGAACTTCCAGCCCGGCCTGCAATCGCTCCCGGAAGTTCTGGACAGCAGGGAAGGTCGCTTTTTTCTCCGGGTGTACGACCCGGAAGTGCGCCTGCTCGACAGCGTGGCGTTCCGGTACGTCCGCGACTTGATCCGGATCAAGGTCAACGGAACCGAATATGCACAAGGCACGATGCTCATGCCCGGGGAAACGGGATACCCGCGCACCGAGATATCCCTGGTCGGAGCCGACGGCTCGACGCTCACGCCGGTGCTGCCGCCCCAAGCACAGCAGGCGATAGCGCCATCGGGTGCGGTCGAGGTCCCGCCGCTCCCGGACGCGGATAGCATAACATGCAGCCTCGGACCCGATGCGCGTGGCGTGCATATCGTCCTCGACCTTCCCCGAATCTGGTGGCGGCTGGAGGACGGCTGCTCCGACCCTGGTGCGTGGCACGACACCCCGTTCGTCATGACACGCGAGGAATTCAGGAATCACGCCCACGCCGACGCTACTCTGTCGGTCTTGTCAAAACGGCAATCATCGGTTCGGGCAGGTTTCGACGATCGAGTGGAGCAACCATACAGCCGGACGATCGAGGACAATCTTATTGTAATCCCCCTGGCTCACTTCGTCGACCACGCCCAGATCGATCGTAGACTGACAGAAGAAGCGCATTTCTGCGTTGAATGGGCCGGAGAGAAACTGCCCCTCATCCGGGTTTCCGCCGATCCTGTGCCGGAAATTCTTACATTCACGTCAGACCCGCCTACGATTGTCCCCGGACAGGAAGCCGTCCTGAGGTGGGCTACTCGCAATGTGCAAGGCGTTCGCGCACGCATCGATCCCGCAATCGGATACGTGGAGTCGACGGGCAGCGTTCGCGTCGAACCCGCCGCTTCCACGCATTTCACGCTCTGCTTGACGGCCTCCGGCATCGACGATCTGAAGAAAGACGTTGCGGTTACCGTTCTCAAGGATTCGGATAGCTGGCACCTGATGACTCCGATGCAACTGATGGAGAAGGTAGTCGAGATGCAGCATGGTGCCTTTCTCGAGTACTATCGGGGCTATCTCGGCACAGATACCAGCCAAGAGGCCAACCGATTGCGCCGGTCGGCACAGTATTGGCAAGAGAAAGGAATCATTGCATTGGTACAAGGACGAATAAAATCCGGAAACTTCGCATATTTCGCAGTCCGTACATCCAATGCGATTACACAGAATTGCATTGAGAATGCCCGTGTTCTCCAAATCAATCGCATGCCGTGACGCCGTCGATGTCCGGTGCAACAGATATTCGGGATTGGCCGGAGCGAATTCGGCAACGCTATGAGAACTACCTGAAGACGTCGTTCTTCTTCAAGGAACCCCACCTTCGGACGTCCTTTCAGAAAGCCCTACGCGAAGAGGGAAGCCTACTGAAGGGACCCTTCCAGGAACCCCACCGCAGGTTCGCGGATGGAATCCATGCACACAATCTGGCCGCCGAGTGTTTCCCCGGCGGAGCTGAGAGCTTGTTGCCCGCGCTGATTGATGGCCGCCTGTATACGCATCAGGAACGCGCCGTTCGCGCCACGCATGTCGACGGCGTGAACGTCGTCGTTGCGACCGGCACCGCGAGCGGCAAGACCGAGAGCTTCCTCTACCCGATCCTGTTCGAGCTTTATCGTCAGCATCTCGCCGGAGAGCTCGAACAGCCGGGTGCGCGGGCGATGATCCTGTACCCCATGAACGCGCTGGCGAACGACCAGCGCGAGCGGCTCGGGGCAATCTGCGACACCTTGCAGGCCGCAGGGTCCGATTTCGAGCCGACCTTTGGGCAATATATCGGACAGACGCCGGAAAACGCCGAGGATCGATGGAGAAACGCCGCCGCGCGCGCGGAGGATCGCTTGCCCGGCGAACTCGTTTTTCGCGACGAGATGCGACGTTCGCCACCGCACATTCTGCTGACCAACTACTCCATGCTTGAGTATCTGCTGATCCACCCCGACGACAGTCCACTATTCGACGCCGGACGAGGTGTGCATTGGCAGTTCGTCGTCCTTGATGAGGCGCATCAATATCGCGGCGCCAAGGGCATGGAAATGGGGATGCTGATCCGGCGCCTCAAGCAACGCCTGCGTGACGGAGGACGGCGCGGTCCGTTCCGATGCATCGCCACCAGCGCGACCATTACCTCCGGCCAAGGCGGCGAAGACAAGCGAGCGGTTGCCGAGTTCGCGACGGAACTGTTCGGAGAACCCTTCTCGACGCCTCCATAGTGTTCGGAGAATCGCTTCAAACCGAGCGCGACGGATCTCCCCGGCGCTACCACGCCTTTCTTCGCGCGCTCGAAGGTGCCTTCCTCGTGCATCGGGAAGGTACCGATGCCGTGGTGCTCAATCGAAAGAGCGAGAGCGGCGAAGGCCCGTCCGGCAAACCGCTCGAGATCGCCCTCTGTCGCGAGTGCGGCCAGCACTATTATGTGGGCCGCGAGCACACAGGGCGGCTAAGGGAAGCCGATCGCGAGCCGAGCCATCCTGGCTTCGGCGTCGACTATTACCTGCCGACGGAAGACGGGGTCGAATTGCTGTGCAGGCGCTGCGGTGCGTTATCGCGGTCCACGCCTGGCTGCGACTGCGGCGCGGCAATACGCGTGAGAAAATGCGAATCGCACGATCAGTACCCCGATCAACTGAAACAGTGCGCAGTCTGCGGCTATGGACGCGGCGGAGTCGGTGATCCCGTCCAGGAAATCGTGCACGGGTCCGATGGACCCAACACCGTGATTGCCACTGCCCTCCACGAACTGCTTCCGGAGAGTCGGCGCAAGGTTCTCGCCTTTGCCGACAGCCGGCAGGAGGCCGCCTTCTTCGCCTGGTACGCCGAGGATTCCTACGGGAAGCTGCGCGACCGGAATCTCATTCTCAGAGCCATCATGTCCGAGCCGGTAGCCGACGAGGGCTTGTCGATCGACGACCTCCGTAACCGTTTGCTCCGGGAGTGGGAAGCAGCCGGGCTGTTCAGCGAAGCGTACACGCGGGAGCAGCGAACCCGGCAGGTGCTCACCTCCATCCTGCGCGAGGCGATAACCGATGAGAATAGGTTGTCCCTAGCCGGCGTCGGGCTGATCAGGTGGTTCGTCGCTCTGCCCCGGGACTTGCGTTTGCCGGACGCGATGTTGCGACCGCCATGGAACCTCACCGAAATCGAGGCGCGCGTCTTGACCGGCTATCTGCTGGACGCGATGCGCCCGCGGCGCGCCATCGACCTTCCCGAAGGCGCCGGAACGCCGGTATGGAACGATCTCTCCTCCTGGCCGCAGCAGGCATTCAGCAGCGCGCCACCGGGCCGGCGGCGCAATGTCCAGCAATGGGGCGGTCCGCAATCGGCCATCGTGAGTCATTTTCTTGGCCGATTACTCGCGGACAGCGGCCTGTCCGGGGACGACAAGCGGTCGGCATCAGGCAAACTCATGAACGGTATCTGGCGCGCCCTCCGGGAGCTTGGCCGCGATCCTGTGCTGCTGCCCGCGAAGGACAATGGCACTTTCCGGCTCGACTCACGTTGGCTTCGGATCAAGCCGGCCAATCCCGCCGAAATCTGGGAATGCGGCACCTGCGCTACAGTGAGCAGCCACAATGTTCGAGGCGTCTGCCCGCGGAACCGCTGCCCCGGTACTCTCTCTCCCGCCCTGCCGGAACGCCTTGAAGAGAATCACTACCGAATACTCTACAAGAGTACCGTCTTGCCGGCGGAACTGCGTGCGGAGGAACACACCGCCCAGATCGACGCGGAGGAAGCGCGCCGAAGGCAGGATGCGTTCAAGAACGGCAAGATCCACCTTCTCAGCTCGTCCACCACGTTCGAGGTCGGCGTCGATCTGGGCGACCTGGACTCGGTATTTCTCCGCAACGTCCCGCCGGAATCGTTCAACTATGCTCAACGCGCCGGACGCGCGGGCCGCCGGGACACTCCCGGCCTGGTGCTGACCTACTGCCGCCGCAATCCGCACGACCTCTATCACTACGAAGAGCCCGTCGACCGGGTGATCGCCGGCGCTATCCATCCGCCACGTCTGCACATGACGAACGAGAAGATCGTTCTGCGCCATATGGTTGCCGTCGCCCTGTCCGAGTTCTTCAAGCAGGACCCGCTCAGGTTCCAGAACGTGGAAACGTTTGTAGGCGGCTGGCATGCGCCTCGCGCGACCAGCGACCTGTTCGGCTTCTGCGAAGATAACGGGGAACTGAAGGAAACGATGCGCCGCATCGTTCCGGAGAACATGCATGGGCGGGTCGGTCTCGACGATGATGCCTGGGTTGTGAACATAGCCGGCGAGGACAGCCGCCTTGCTCTCGCGGAGGCCGAAGTGAGCGGGGATTTCACCGCGATGGAGCACCTTCAAAGGGGGTATTTCGAGCAAGGCAAGGGCAGCTGGGTCGGGCGCATCGGCAGGCGTATGAAGACCATCGCAGAGGAAAGGTCGCTCAACTTTCTTTCCCGAAAGGCCGTCATTCCGAAGTACGGGTTTCCGGTGGATGTCGTCGAGCTCGATGTCCGGTCCACGGACGGCCGAGCGACCGGTGTCGCGCTTCAGCGGGACCTGTCCCAGGCGATCGCCGAGTACGCTCCGGGCGGCAAGGTGGTCGCCAACAAGCTCGAATGGGAATCCTGCGGCGTCAAGGCGATCACCGGGAAGGCATGGCCCGTGCGCCATTACCGGTATGACGATGCGCGCAACTTCAGACAATGGAACGAGGGCGACCCCGACGCACCCGCGGGCGAACGGAAGTACCTCATTCCCGAATTCGGCTTTGTGACTCCCCTGTTCAAGAAACCCTCCGAGCCGCAGGGACGCGCCCGACGCCTCTACACGACGCGGCCGTTCTTCCGCGGTTTCGACACGGAGCCCGAAAGTACGAACCTGTTGGGCGTCCAGGTGACGAGGGCGGTTCCCGGAGTCCTGGTTGTCCTGTGCGAAGGCCGAAACAAGGAGGGCTTCTACATCTGTCGTTCCTGCGGCACTCACATGGTGGGACCGCAGGCCAGCCACAAATCGCCCTCAAACTCGGAGTGCTTGGGTACGCTGGAGCGGTTCTCCCTCGGCCACGAACTGGCTACTGATGTCGTGCGCCTACAGTTTGCGATGGTCCATGACGAGTGGGATGCGTATTCGGTCGCCTACGCGGTCCTGCTTGGCGCAGCGGACACGCTCGAAGTCCCGGACACCGACCTCAACGTCACCATTACCGGGGGAGACCGCCCCGGCGAGTCCGCGGTTGTGCTGTATGACAACGTGCCAGGCGGCGCCGGGCTGGTGGCGCAGCTGGAAAACGAACAGACCTTCGGCGACGTACTTGGCGCCGCCACTGAACGCGTGCAGGGCAATTGCGGCTGCGACTCGAGTTGCTACGGCTGCCTCCGCAGTTACCGAAATCAATTCGCACATGCCCAGCTCAACCGGATCCGGGCACTGGATATCCTCATCACCCGATAGTGTGAACTATGGCATTACATCTCCATCTCAATCTTGATGCAGGACGGCGCGTTTTCCAACAGGATCATTGTAGGCTGACAACACGAGCCGTAGCCGCTCTACCACTGCTATCCGATACTGCAATTTCCAAGATTCTGATCCCCTATTACAGTTCCCTGACAGGATCTAACGCATGGCTAGTGGTTTGATTCATGCATATGATGCCATTTCCTGAAGCCTCCGGTGTCCTCCCTTGCACGCCTCGACGAGGTCCTCCGGCTTCCGGCTCCAGCGGAACGGACGGGCGTGGTGGGCATTGTGGTGCGCGATGTATCCCTTGATCGCCGTGATGCATGAATCAAACCACTAGGGGCGGCGGGATTTCCGGATTGACCCGCTCGCCCTGCGGGCCGCGCCTTTGAGGAATGGCCGAGCGGACTGCCGAATCGTGCCGGACGAGACGGTCCTGCGGCGTCGACACCGAGACGGTTCTTCGGCTGCTTCGGGCCGGGTCTCGGGTCTGTGGAGAGGGGCCGGTTCCGGGGCCTCGGTCTTGCGGGCGTGGTGCGCCTAGCCCCGGAGCGCCGCCCTGACCCGCTCCGGGTTCATCGGCAGTTCGCGCAGCATCGTGCCGGTGGCGGCAAAGATCGCGTTGGCGATCGCCGGGGCGACCGGCGGAAGCGCCACTTCGCCCATCCCGCCGGGCGGGTCCTTCATCGACGGCATCACCCGGACCGCCACCTCCGGCACCTCGTCCATCCGAAGGACCCGGTAGTCGTGGAAGTTCGACTGCTGCACCACGCCGTCCTCGAACGTGATCCGTTCGTGCAGCGCATGACCGATGCCGTGAAGAATGCCGCCCTGAACCTGCGCGACGACGTTGTCCGGATGCACCGAGACCCCCGGATCCAGCGCCGTGAAGACCCTGTGAACCGAGACCTGCCCGCGCGACGCGTCCACCGAGACCTCGGCGACCAGCGCAATGTGCGTCTGCCAGAACGTCGGATAGCCGCAATAGCACACCCCCAGCGCGTGGCCCGCAGGCAACGCCCGCGACCCCCATCCCGCCATCTCCGCCGCCGCCCCGAGCACCTTCCGCGCCCGCGCGTCCTTCAGCATCGACAGACGGTAGGAAACCGGGTCCTGCCCCGCAGACCGCGCCAGTTCGTCGACGAAGGTCTCCACCGCAAACTTGGTGTACCCCGGACCCACGGACCGCCAGAAGCCGACCGCAACGCCACGCTCCTCGCGCACGTAGTCGTGAAACTGGTGCGGAATGGCGTACATCAGCTGGTGACCGTCGACGACCGCGTGGTCCACGCCCTTCGCCGCCTTCAGCGCCGACGGCTGAAACCGTCCGAACACCGACTCGCTCACCACGCGGTGCTTCCACGCAACGATCCGGCCCGACGCGTCCAGCGACGCCTCCAGACGCTGGCCGACCGCCGGGCGGTACAGGCCGTGACGCGTGTCGTCCTCCCGGCTCCACACCACCTTCACCGGCTTGCCGCTCAGCTTCGACAGGAGAACCGCGTCCACCGTGATGTCCTGCTCGACGCGACGACCGAAACCCCCGCCCATGTAGGTCGGGTGCACCGTCACCCTGTTCGGCCTCGTCCCGGCCACCTTCGCCGCAACCAGCGCCACGATGCTCGGCGCCTGCGTCGGCGTCCACACCTCCACCGTGTCGCCCCGGACATGGGCAACCGTGTTCATCGGCTCCATCGTCGCGTGATACACGTGGTCCGCCCAGTAGCTCGCACCGTGCCGCCGGACACCGCCCTTCAGGGCCGCGTCCGCATCGCCCTGCCGGAACGCCACCGCACCCTTGCGGCTCCAGTCCCCGGCCGCCGCCATGTAGTCCCGACGGACCTGCGCCGTCGTGTAGCCCCGGGCCTTCGCCGTCCGGGACCACGTCACCTCCAGCAGTTCCTTGCCTGCCTGCGACGCCCGGATGTCCGTCGCCAGGACGCCGACCCCGAAGGGAAGTCCGACGACCGAAACCACACCCTTCACCTTCAGCGCCGCCTCCCTGTCGAACGTCACCGGCTTCTCGCCCTGGACCGGCGCCCGCAGGATCGCGGCGTACAGCATCCCCTCGACATGGTGGTCGATGCCGAACCGCGCCGCGCCCGTCACCTTGTCCGGAATGTCGACACGCCCGATCGTCTCGCTGCCGATGATCGTCCACGCCTCCGGACGCTTCAGGTCGCGCACGCTCACCGCAGGCATCCGCGAGGGAACCGCCGCAAAGCCCGCAATCTCGCCAAAGCGCCACGACCGCCCCGAAGCCGCATGCACCACACGGCCCTCCAGCGCCCGCAACGCGCCCGCAGGAACACCCGCCTTCTCCGAAACCGCCCCGATCAGCACCGCACGGACCTGGGCCCCCGCAATCCGGAGCTTGTCCCAGTAGCCACGGGTCGTCCGGCTCCCCCCGGTCAGCATCAGGTTCCCGAACATCGGGTTCCCGAAAACCTTCGGGTCGTGAAACGCGTCCACGACACGGACCTTCGACCAGTCCGCACCCATCTCCTCGGCAAACAGCATCGGCATCGCCGTGTACACGCCCTGACCCATCTCGCCCGCCGGCGCCACGATCGTCACCGTGTCGTCGGTCCCGATCCGCACCCACGCGCTCGGCACGAAGCCCGTCGCCGCACGCGCATCGAAAACCGCAACCGAACCCCCGCCGACCGCAACACCGAACAGGAGCCCCGAACCGGCCAGAAAACCGCGACGGGAAACCGACCGCCCCGTCACCCCCGACGTCGCCTGATGCACCATGGTCAGCCCTCCCGCGCAGCGCGCTCGATCGCCGCCACGATCCGGATGTACGTGCCGCAGCGGCAGATGTTCCCCTTCATGTGCGAGACGATCTCCCGGCGGCTCGGCTTCCCGTTCCGCGCCAGCAGCGCCGCCGCACGCATGATCTGGCCCGACTGGCAGTAGCCGCACTGCGGAACCTGCTCCGCAATCCACGCCTTCTGGAGAGGATGGCTCGAATCCGGAGACAGGCCCTCGATCGTCGTCACCCGACGCCCCGCAACGTCGCCCACCGACGTCTGGCACGAAAGCACCGCAGAACCGTCGACATGAACCGTGCACGCACCGCACTGGCCGACACCGCAGCCGAACTTCGTCCCCGACAGCCGGAGGTCCTCACGGACCACCCACAGCAAGGGCGTCTCCTCCGACGCGGAAACCTCCGCACGCTCACCGTTCAGCGTGAATGAAATCATGCAGCCCTCCCCCAGACGCGCCGGACAACCACAACCGGCAAGACCAAACAACACCATACAACGCCAAAGACCACAGCGCAAACACGCTTTCCAGAACAGCACCACAAACCGGAAACACTCAAAAACAAGGCATGACGACAGAAAACCGGACGTGCTACCCTCTAAACCCAGAGCCAGGGCGTCGCGCCGTCTCCGGCAACACATCAGACATCCGCTCCAGAACACCCGTGCAAAATCATCACGCACCGAAAGGGTTCCGAACCGCCGAAAACAGCGGATAACGGGACGGGACCAGGTGTCATTTCCTCACTTTGCCGCCTGACACCGCACTCACGTGAACGTTCAACCCTTTCCAGTTTTCCGACGGGCCGACTTAATGATTGCATCTGCCCGGGTCGTCCGTTAACATTTCGAGGACAATTGGATCGCGTGAATCGCGAAACGAACCATAAATGAAGATTGGGAGATCCTTGACATGAAGCGTCTGATAGTTGCTGCAATCGCACTCGGCACTGCAGCGTCGCCGGCAGCGGCTCAATCTGCAAAAGATCTCGAAAACGACCAGAAAAACACAAATTCGATTCTGACCTACGGCATGGGTTACGGGCAACAGCGATACAGCCCTTTGAAGCAGATCGACAAGTCAACGGTCCAGAATCTCGTACCTGTATGGAATTACAGCCTTGCCAGCAATCGAGGTCAAGAGAGTCACCCGATCATTCACAACGGGGTCATGTACCTCACGACACACAAATCGACGATTGCGTTGGATCCTCTGACCGGGAAGCAGATCTGGAAAACCAAGGTCGATTATCCTGCCGAAACGCCGCGCGTCGCCTGTTGCGGTATCGTCAATCGGGGCGTTGCCATCTATCAGGGCAAATTATACCGGACCACGCTGGACGCGCATGTCGTTGCGTTGGATGCGAAGACCGGCAAGGTCATCTGGAGACAGAAAGCCATCGACTTCAGAGCCGGCTATTCGCAGACGGTGGCGCCGCTGATCGCGAATGGCGTGGTCATAACCGGTATTTCGGGCGGTGAATACGGCATTCGTGGTTTCCTTGATGGTTGGGATCCCGAGACCGGCAAACGCCTTTGGAGGCGCTATACGATCCCGGCGAAAGGCGAGAAGGGCAACGAGACATGGCCAGGTGACACCTGGAAGCATGGCGGCGCGCCGACCTGGTTGACGGGTACCTACGATGCGAAGCTGGATCTCGTCTACTGGGGTACCGGCAACGCCGGCCCCTGGAATCCAACCGTTCGAAAGGGCGACAATCTCTATACCAATACCGTGCTGGCGATCCGGCCAAAGACCGGCGAGATCGTCTGGCACTATCAGTTCTCACCCAACGATCCCTACGACTATGACGGGGTCAACGAACTCGTGATGGCGACGCTGAAGGTCGACGGACAGGACCGTGATGTCATCATGCAGGCAAATCGGAACGGGTTTTTCTACGTACTGGATCGCAAGACCGGCAAGCTCTTGAGAGCCAGCAAGTTTGTCAAGGTCACGTGGGCCGACAAGATCGACATGAAGTCTGGCCGCCCCGTTGAAGCGGCGGTCACTGCGAGTGTCCGAAAAGGCAACAAGGAAGAGGTCTGGCCTTCCGCCCTTGGCGGCAAGAACTGGTCGCCGATGGCTTTCGATCCGATACGCCGCCTCGCATTCGTGAATACGCTGAATATCGGCTGGACATACAAGACGGTCGAGCCCAAGCTCCGGGTTGGCACCTTCTATTTCGGCGTCGAGTTTGCTTGGGTATGGCCACAGGAAAACCGCGGCTATCTCAAGGCGATCGATCCGCTTACAGGCAACTCGAAATGGCAGGTTGGTTCAGGCATTCCCCGGATGGCCGGCGTGCTGGCGACCGGCGGCGGTCTGGTGTTTACCGGGCGAATGACGGGCGAATTCGAAGCCTTTGACGCTGACAACGGCCAGAAACTCTGGTCCTTCCAGACGGGCTCCGGAACCATCGGACAGCCCGTGACCTGGACTGCAAACGGGCGGCAATATATCACCGTTGTGAACGGTGTTGGCGGTGTTTACTCACTGTTCTCCGGTGACAAGCGCCTTGCCAGCGTTCCCGCCGGCGGCTCGGTCTGGACTTTTGCACTGATGCCGAAGTGATCGCACGGCTCCTGCTCCGCGTATTGGCGGCCGGCTCGGCGTTGCATTTTGCAGCGCCGGCCACTGCCGATGACGTCAGCAAAGGGGCTGCCCTGTACCGGCAGATGTGCAAACATTGCCATGGTCCCGGAATGGCCAATCCAGGAACGTCATCGTTCGACCTGAGCAAGTTTCCCCGTGATCAATTCGACCGCTTTAGGCGATCAGTCCGGAAGGGCAGGCGCAGCATGCCGGCAATGGGCGATTTGCTGAAACCTTTCGAGATCGATCAGTTGTGGGCCTATGTCTCTTCGCGCGGCGGCAAGGTGGAACCCGCAAAAAAAAAGTCTTCAGGAGGGATCGGGAAGCAGCGCAACTGAACAGGCTCGGGAAGTCGCTGGGGGGGACGCTGTCGGTATGTCTGCCGCAGAATGGCGGTGTCCTTTCGTATCGCCGGCACAGTGGTGGCGGGGGCGTGGATTACGAGGTGCTGAAAGCCATTGCTGCTTCCTTGTCAGTCAAGTTCAAGGTCGTCTGGTATGAAAGCGAAGATGAGGAGGAGAGCAATCCGATCGATGAAGTAAACGCGTTCATGTCGTACGGGTTGTGTCAGATGGCGGGTGGCGTTCCACTTCATCGAAACGTGATGAACCGCGGATTCGGATCTTCTGTCCCGTTGCCCAGATATCGGGACATGCCTCCCAGTGCGGTCGGAAAAGTCGTCACCCTCGACAAACTCGTCTTGACGGCGCCCTACCGGTCCACGCGCTTCGTTGTTGTTCTGCCTGGAGGTTCAAACCTGACCGTCAGGACGCTCACGGACCTTTCGGGAAAGAGAATTCTGGCGGAACAGGGGACAGTCGCCGGCGCCATCGCGATGATGTACCGGGGAGGGATGCTGCGCCAGAAGTTGGATCTGGTCCCGCCTGGGCCTGGAACTCTGTGGCGGCTCGAGGGTGGCAAGCACGCCGCCGCCATCATCGAACTCGACAAGTTCGATGGCCATCGCAAGCAGAACGGAATCACAAAGCTGAGGCTTTCCGGCTACGAGCACCGCATCCGCTACGATATCGGACTCGTGACCATTGACCGGCATGCCCAGCTTGCTGCGCATGCAAGCGCCTTGCTTCGAGTTTTGGTCGCTGATGGCCGCGTCGCCGCCTTTGCCGAAAGGGCGGGTGTTACGTATCGGCCCCCTACGGAAACGGCAATCCGCGGCCAACTGAGTTTCCGGGAACTGGCTACCGATTGACGCCGCCCCGGCCGCACAAAACGGTATTGAATGCGTGTGGTCTTTGTGTTTATGTTGCAGAATTGTAGATCAGGAGGAAACAGCAATGAAAAAGTGGTCCAAGCCAAAGGCTGTCGAAATCTGCGTTGGCATGGAAATCAACGCCTACTACCCGGCCGAGTTCTAGGCAGACTTTCCATTCCTTGACGGCGCAGGCGGACAGCATTGAATGGACCGCCTGCGCATAATCGTGATCGGGGCCGCTGCAGGCGGTGGCTTCCCGCAATGGAACTGTGGCAAGGGTGTCTCCATGCGTTTCTGGCGTGGAGACGAAAACGTCACTGCGCGAACCCAGTCTTCCATCATCGCATCGGTTGATGGTGAGCGGTGGCTGCTGTTGAATGCGTCGCCGGACATTCGCCATCAGATCGTGTCCACGCCGGTCTTGCATCCCCGTCAAGGCGAACGGCACTCGCCGATCAAGGCTGTCCTTCTGACCAACGGCGATATCGATCACATCGCCGGCCTGCTTACGCTTCGCGAGCGGCAGCCGTTTACGCTCTATGCAACGTCGGCAGTTCATGACGTTCTGGCGCAGAATGTGATCTTTGATGCTCTGGACCGGTCAACGGTGGACAGGCGGACACTGACGCTCGAAGGTGTCTTCGAAACAGGGTTTGGTGTTGGTTTCGAGATTTTTTCTGTGCCCGGCAAGGTTCCGTTGTTCATGGAAGATGGCGAACCGGAAATCGGTGCTGAGACAGACACGACGGTTGGTGTTAGGCTTTTCGGGCCTTCCGGCGAGACTGCCTTCTACGTTCCGGGCTGCGCCCGTCTGCCGCCTGCCTTGCGCAACAGGCTGGCCAACGCGGAAGTCGTCCTGTTCGATGGTACGTTGTGGGCCGATGACGAAATGCTGACGGCCGGCGTCGGGCAAAAGACCGGCCAGAGAATGGGTCACATTTCCATGGTTGGCCCGGATGGGTCCATCGCCGCCTTCAGAGACCTCAACGTGCGCCGTAAAATTTTCGTGCATATCAACAACACGAATCCGGTCCTCATCGAAAATTCTGACGAACGACGGCAAGCCGTCACGGCGGGATGGGAGATCGCCGAGGATGGCATGGAGGTTCGGCTTTGAACGGCCTGCTCTCTCCCGATGAACTCGAGAAGGCGCTGCGCCAGATCGGTACCGAGCATTACCACCATCTTCACCCCTTCCAGTTGATGCTGAACGCTGGGGAACTGACGAGGTTTCAGGTGCAAGCCTGGGCACTAAACCGTTTCTTTTATCAGTCCCGGATTCCGATCAAGGATGCAACTCTGCTGGCGCGACTGGAAGATCCATGCTTGCGCCGGGAGTGGCGACGTCGCATCGTTGACCATGATGGCGACTCTGATGCGGATGGCGGCCTGTACCGCTGGACCGTCCTGACAGACGGCTTGGGCCTGGATCGCGCCTATGTCGAAAGTACCAAAGGCGTGTTGCCCGGCACTCGGTTTGCCGTGGACGCCTATATCGGTTTCGTTGGCGAGCGCTCGGTTCTGGAGGCGATCGCTTCCTCGCTTACCGAACTGTTTTCGTCCATGGCAATCGGCGCCCGCGTGAGGGGGATGCTGAAAAACTATGATTTTGTGACCTCTGAAATACTGACTTATTTCGACAAGCGCCCGCCACAGGCTCAGCGCGACTCGGAATTTGCCCTTGCCTATGTCAAGGAAAATGCGCGCTCGGTTGAGGCACAGCAAGCGGTCCTAAATGCGCTGAAGTTCAAATGCTCGGTGCTGTGGGCGCAGCTCGACGCCCTGCACCATGCTTACGTAGTACCCGGCAACATTCCCCCTGGCGCCTTCGATCCTGAAAACCGGGCAGGATCGGCGTGAGCGAAATTTCCCCGAGTTCTGCCCCGAAATTGCCGAGTGGAGTGCGCCTGAAAGACGACAAGGTTCGCGGCAGCTGGAGCTTGCTCGGTCCGGAACGGGTTTTCCAGCTCGACGACGTTGCGGTCGAAATCCTGTCCCGGTGTGATGGTGTCAGGACGCTGGAGGCCATTGAAGCAGACCTCGCGGAGGCGTTCGATGTCAATGTTGCGGATGTGTCTGACGATGTTCGAGAGTTCCTGGTCGGCATGGCTGAAAAAGGAATGGTACAACTGTGAGCGCCGCAAAATCCGGTGATCCGTCCGAAAGCGGCAAGCCCGATGTTGGACCACCGCTCGGTTTGCTTGCGGAACTGACGCACCGATGTCCTCTCCGATGTCCCTATTGTTCGAATCCGCTCGAGCTGGAAAAGCGAGACACCGAACTATCGACGGACGAGTGGAAGCGTGTGTTAAGCGAGGCTGCCGGCTTGGGTGTCCTTCAGGTTCACCTGTCCGGTGGTGAGCCGACCCGGCGGCCTGATCTGGAGAGCCTTGTCGAGCACTGCCGCGCGGTTGGTTTTTACAGCAATCTTGTCACCGCCGGCGTCGCGCTCGCGGCTGGGTTGCTTGAACGGCTGGCCGAAGCCGGGCTGGACCATGTCCAGCTATCCGTGCAGGCTCCGGAACCGGCATTGAACGATCTTGTTACCGGTCGGCCGGGATCGCTCGGTGAAAAGTTGTCGACGGCGCAAGCCGTGCGTGATCTTGACCTGCCTCTGACGATCAATTTCGTCGTGCACCGCCTGACGATCGAGCGATTGCCCCGGATGATCGAATTGGCAGTGGACCTGGGTGCTCGGCGGCTGGAAGTTGCGCATGCACAGTATTATGGCTGGGCACTGGAAAACCGGCAGGCGCTGATGCCGACCCGCGACCAGGTGATGGCTGCGGTGGACATTGTCGATCGCGCCCGAGAGGCGTATCGCGGACGCATTGTGATCGATTCGGTCGTGCCGGACTATTACGCGCGCTACCCGAAGCCTTGCATGGGTGGATGGGCTCGTAACAGCCTCAACATCACGCCGTCTGGTCGCGCCTTGCCTTGCCATGCAGCCGAAACGATACCAGGAGTTGATTTTCCAAGCGTTCGCAGGGAAGACCTCAAATCGATCTGGTACGGAGCGCCATTGTTCCAGATGTTCCGTGGCATCGACTGGATGCCGGATCGTTGCAGAGGATGCGACAGGCGCGAAATCGACTGGGGCGGTTGCCGTTGTCAGGCACTCGCGATCACGGGCAATGTCGGCGAAACCGATCCTGCCTGCGAAAAATCTCCATGGCATGATGAACTGCTTTCCATCGCCCGGAGGGAGTCGACTGCGTCAACCGAGTTCCTGTATCGCAGCTTTTCGCGGTGATTGTGTTCTGACGCAGTACAAGTCGCACTCTCTGATCCAGCATCTGACGCAAGGCTGGAGCGGTCTGAGTGCGGAACGTGGGGAATTCATCGACATTATCCCGGCCCAGCAGTGGCTTGATGACGAGACGTGGTATGAGGGGACGGCCAACGCGGTGTTCCAGTGCCTTGACATCATTGACGCCTATCGGCCCCGGCATGTGCTGATCCTTCCGGGCGATCATATTTACGCGATGGACTATGGAGAAACGCTTGCCGGTCATGCCGTAAACGCTTCTCGGTTCGTACCGGCAGTGTCATGGCTGAATCCAGGATTCCCCTGAGGAGGTAGGTCATTGCGATGTTCCTGCATGCCGTCGATCTCAAGAGCATTTCATCCACGAAGCTGCATTGCGATCTGAAGATCACTCGAAAATCTGCATGGTTCATGATCCGTCGCATTCGTGAAGCCGTGGAATCCGAGTTCGCCGTTCCCTGGCCCGGTCGAAGGCGCGCCGACGAAGCCCTGGCCTGAAGGGGCTTTCCGACCATGGAGCCGTCAAACGTTTCAGCCGGGCACCTGCAACGCCACGTCACCACCGGCCCGCCCCGCTGTCGTGGCTGGAACTTCTTGACAGGGGATCGAACGGACAGGGAAGATGGCCCTTTGCCGTCGGGAGGCGTGGGTGATGGGTGGACCTGGCGAGGTGACGACCGGGCGTGGATCGTCTAGACTGAAAGAGGGACAGTCCGACAGTCCGACAGTCCGACAGTCCGACAGTCCGACAGGAAGCGAACTGGCAGAACCGGACGCTTTTTCACGGTGACAACCTGCCGTTTCTTCGGGGGATGAACTCGGAATCGGTGGACCTGATTGCCACGGATCCTCCCTTCAACAAGGGCCGTGACTTTCACGCCACCCCGGACAGTCTTGCGGCGGGCGCGAAGTTCCAGGATCGCTGGTCCTGGGAAATCGACGTTCATCAGGATTGGGTCGATCAGCTGACCGACGACCATCCGCGCCTGATGGAGGCCATCGAGAGCGCCCGTTACGCTCACTCCGAGGGCATGGGCGCGTACATGTGCTTCATGGCAGTGCGCCTCCTCGAAATGCAGCGCATTCTGAAACCGACTGGAAGCATCTACCTGCACTGCGACCCTACTGCCTCACACTACCTCAAGGCCGTCATGGACGCCATCTTCGGGTGGAAGAATTTCAGGAATGAAATCGTTTGGCACTATTCCAGTGGTGGAAGGTCTGAACGCCATTTCCCGCGCAAACATGACAGTCTGCTATTCTATGGCAAAAGCCAGAAGGTCATTTTCAATTCTCAAGCCATCAAGGTTCCGAGGAATCTGTGTCCGTCATGCGGCGGAACGCTTGAAAAGTGGAATAATCTGAAAAAGCAGATTGATGATGACGGTCGCGTTTTCCGCACCATAAAGTCCGCCGGGAAAATATATAGATACTACGATGATGATCCGGTTTTGCCGCCGAATGTGTGGTGCGAATTCAGTCACCTTCAACAAAAGGATCCTGAGCGTACTGGCTGGCCCACCCAGAAGCCTCTCGCCCTTTACGAACGCATCCTGAAAGCCTCCTCGAACGAGGGCGATATCGTGCTCGACCCCTTTGCTGGCTGCGCTACAACGCTAGTCGCTGCCGAGACGCTGGATCGGCAATGGGTCGGCATGGACATCTGGGAAGGCGCACATGAACTGGTCAGACAACGTCTTGAAGACGCAACAGGTTTCTTTGGCGATGTGACGTTCACTGACAAGCCACCGGAACGCACGGATGGTGACGAGGAAACAGCCCCTCATCTGGACAACATCATCCGCTATCACATACCGGAAGAACCTTGGCAGAAGTTGAGAAACAAGGATATCGTCAGGGAACTGACTGAAGCTCAAGGCATCGGTGATGGTCTTGTCATCTGTGCCGGATGTGGTCGGAAACTCGAAGAACCGTTCATGGAACTTGACCACATCACGCCGCGCTCGGATCGAGGCGTCAATGACATATCCAACCGTATCCTGTTGTGTCGTCCGTGCAATGGACGGAAAGGTGCCAGATTGACGATGAAAGGCTTGCTGGCCGCCAACAGGAAAGAGGGATGGATGAAAGATGATGGACTGGCAGAACGTGCCCGCAACCTTGCTGAACAACGATACAGGGAAGTTCGGTATCAACGAAAATGGCCTGCTACTGAAAAAACAGGCGATCTGTTTTCCTAGTGCTTTGATTCATGCATCCGGTGCCATTTCCCGAAGCCTCCGGTGTCCTCCCTTGCACGCCTCGACGAGGTCCTCCGGCTTCCGGCTCCATCGGAACGGACGGGCGTGGTGGGCATCGTGGTGCGCGATGCAGCCCTCGATCGCCGTGATGCATTCGTCGAGCGAGTCGAAGACCGCATCCTTCGGCCTCTGCCTCGACAGCCTCGGGAAGAACCCCTCGACGGCGTTCGTGGGGGACGCCGAGGTCGGGGTGAAGCGGAACGTCCGGTCGGGGCGGCCCTTCTGCCACGCGTGGACCTCGGCCGACCCGTGCGACGAGACGTTGTCGAGGATGACGTGCACCGGGTTTCCGGGTGCGATCCCCTCGGCGACAGGGTCGGGGAAGGCGAGGAACTCCTGCGAGCGATGCCGGTCGACCCGACCTTGCCGGTGGCGACGTCGCGGGCCGCGAGCAGGCAGGTCGTGCCGTGCCGCCTGCAGTCGTGCGTCCGCGTCCAGGCATGGCCCGGCTTCACGGGCAGGGGCCTCTTGCGTCCGCCAGAGCGCCTGTATCCGGTTCGCACGCTCACCCAAACCGGTGGCGTTCGCGTCCTCGCTCTCGTCCACCGGGAGGCCGACGGCATGGTCGGGCGGGTCGATGCAGAGGCCGACGACATCGCGGGACACCCTGAAGGTCCCGACCCGGTGCGGCCCGAGGCCGTTCTCCTTCAGGATGCCGTGCAGACCATCCCCGGCCTCCCGGCCGGCGCCCGCACCGTCCGGTGCCGGGCATGCGGCGGGGGCGGCGACATCGCCGGGGCGATCGGGGTGCGGCTTCTTCCCCGGAGGACGCGTGGCGTCCCGGAGAAGCCCGTCGACGCCCGGGGCGAGGAAGCGGTCCCGCCAGCGCCGGACCGTCGGCTTCGACAGGCCCGTCCGCCGCATGGTGCCGGCCGGCCCGCAGCCCGAACCCGGTTCCGGGACGACGCGGGCCCGCCAGGCGTGCTTCCGGAGGCTCCGCGGGTTGCGCGCGATCCGCGTCCGAAAGCACGATCGCCTGCCGTATCGATTTCCTGCCCATGTGCCTGTCCCCCTCCTGTCATGCGCCGCGTGACGGCGGCGGCAGGAGAATGCCGCGATCCGGGAAACAAGGGAACCTCCTGTTTCCTGCTGACCACTAGACCAAGACTTCCAAAAAGGAACTCCGTTATGGCTGACAAGAAAACTGACATTTCGAAGTACGTACAGGAAAGAGCAGAGAAAATAGCACAGGCATTGTTCAAGAAGCCCTGCAAGCCTCTGAGGGAATACGGCGCGAAATAAGGTCAACAAATCCAGGAAAAAGTGACGATGGCCAGTCAGGTATGCAATTTCCGTTTTTAGCATATACTCTCTTGATGCCGCCGACAATTTTGAGCTGAGCCTCTTGCCAATGCCGGATGTCAGGATCGGATTTGCAGCCCTGCATCGCGGGCTGTCTGGCGAGCATGGTGTACGTATCAGGAGAATGATGCGATACAAGGCCATGCCCAGATTTCTGCTCTCCGCCTTCTTAATGCTTCTCCTGACCGCTTCGCGTTTCGAACCGGCCAACGCTCGGCCGCTGTCGGTCGACATGCTGTATCTTGAAGTCAAGCGTCTTGATCGACCAACACTGTCCAACCTTTTCAAACCACCCTCGGACGCCGGGCTTCAAGGCGTCAGGCTGGGGATTCGTGACAGCCAGTCGACCGGCCGTTTTCTCAACCACCGCTATACGCTGAAGTCACTGATCTTTTCGCCGGAAACCGGGTTTCGGGAAGTGGCTGACGCCGTATTGGCAGCCGGACGAAGATTCATTGTCTTCAACACGCCTGCTGTCATGTTCGGACAACTCGCGCAGCGCTTGGGCTCGATGGTGGAAGACGGCACGGCCGTCCTGATCAACGCAGGAAGCCTGGATGACGGGCTGCGGCGGTGGTGGTGCCAACCGAACGTCTTTCATACCGCGCCCAGCCGAGCCATGTTGACTGATGCACTGGTGCAGTATCTGGTCAAGAGGCAATGGACACGACTGATGCTGGTCGAAGGGGGGCGTGCCGGAGACAAGAAGCTGGCAGACAGTTTTCGCCGATCGGCCGGCAAGTTTCGCGTCAGACTTGTCTCCGACAGGAAATGGCTGGCAGACGCGGACATCCGCCGCAACGCCGGACAGGAAGTTCCGCTTTTCACGCAAGGCGCCGACTATCACGCCGTCGTTGTCGCCGATGAGGATCGCGATTTCGGCCAGTACTTCCTCTACAATACATGGTTGCCCCGACCGGTGGCGCTGAGCCATGGCCTGATGCCGGTCGGTTGGTCTTCGGTCGTCGAGCAATGGGGCGCTGCGCAGCTTCAACGCCGCTTTCGCCGTCTTGCGAAACGTCAGATGACAAGCCTTGATTACGCGGGGTGGGCTGCCGTTCGTTCGGTCAGCGCGGCGGTGACCCGTCTGAAGACCGACAACCCCGCCGAAATAGCCGCCCACATGCGTTCCCGGGATTTCTCCCTGGCCGGCTTCAAGGGACGGAAATTGAGTTTCCGCTCGTGGAACGGGCAGTTGCGACAACCGATTCCTCTCGTCCATGCAAGAGCGCTTGTTTCCCTGGCGCCGCTGGAGGGATTCTTGCACCGCCGTACTGAACTGGATACCCTGGGGTTCGACAAGGCCGAAACGGATTGCAGGAGCTGATCGTGTCGGGATTCGGAAAAAGTCTTGTGGTGGTTCTTGTTGCGGTTTTTCTGACGTCGACCGCGCATGCCCACCTCGCCTATGTCTCAAACGAAAAAGACAACACGATCTCCGTGATCGACACGAACACGTACAAGGTTGTCCAGACGATCCGGGTCGGGCTGCGGCCGCGCGGCATCATCTTCAACAGGAACTTCACGAAGCTTTACATTTGCGCATCGGATTCGGACACGGTGCAGGTTCTGGAGGTCGGTTCCGGCAAGATCATTTCGACATTGCCCTCCGGCGATGATCCGGAGCAATTCGCGCTGCACCCGAATGATCGGCACCTCTATGTCGCCAACGAAGATGATTCGATCACAACCGTGATCGATACCGTGACCGGGAAGGTGGTCGCCGAAATCGATGTCGGCGTGGAGCCTGAAGGCATGGCCATCAGCCCTGATGGAAAACTGGCAGTTACCACTTCCGAAACGACCAACATGGTGCATTGGATCGACGCCGGCACGTTCAAGTTGACGGCCAACACCCTGGTCGATTCGCGACCGCGCCATGCCGAGTTCACGAGAGATGGAAAGCGGCTCTTCGTGTCGTCAGAAATCGGCGGTACGGTTGCGATCATTGATGTGCCGACTCGCCAGATCAGGCACAGGATTTCCTTCACCATTCCCGGAATTGCGAAGGACCGCATCCAGCCTGTGGGGATTGTTCTCACGCCAGACGAAAATCTGGCCTTTGTCGCGCTGGGGCCGGCCAATCATGTTGCCGTCGTGGACGTGAAGACGCTGACGGTCTTGAAATACATTCTGGTCGGACGGCGCGTCTGGCACCTCGCTGTCACGCCTGAAGGAGACAAGGTATTCACAACCAACGGTATTTCCGGGGACGTCACGGTGATTGACGTCAAGGCGTTGAGATCCGTCAGGACAATCAAGGTCGGGCGATTTCCCTGGGGCGTGAGAATTCGGCCAACAAAGTGACAAGGCCATCGCCAGCCCTGGCGGTTCACTGCTTGTCGTTTCGTTACGGGACAACACCGACGCTCGATTCTCTCAGTTTCGAGGTCCATTCTGGATCCGTGACGATTCTCTTGGGTCTGAACGGATCGGGCAAGACGACGCTATTCTCGCTGCTGACACGGTTGTTTGCGCCCGACAGCGGGCGGATTGACATTCTCGGCATGGATCTTCACCGGACGGGAAGCAGCGCCTTGCGCCACGTCGGTATCGTTTTTCAGCAGACGACGCTGGATCTTGATCTCTCGGTTGCACAGAACCTGCTGTATTTTTCGGCGCTCCAGGGGATGAGTCGAAAGGAAGCCGTCTTGCGAATGACCGAAGAACTGGAGGCCCTGAATCTTGCCGATCGAACGGACCACAAGGTCCGCACTCTGAACGGCGGGCATCGCCGACGCCTGGAAATTGCCCGTGCACTGATGCACCGGCCTTCGCTCTTGCTGCTGGACGAGCCGACCGTCGGGCTGGATATCGACGCTCGCAGCTCGCTCGTTGCACAATTGCATGACCTGGCACGTCGGGATGACATCGCCTTGTTGTGGGCGACCCATCTGATTGACGAGGTCCGGGAAGACGACGCGTTGCTCATTCTGGACAAAGGGCGTCTTCTGGCTGCCGGTGCCGCTGGCGAACTGGTCAAGCAGTCGGGAAAGGCCGATCTGGCTGAAGCCTTTGCATACTATCGCGCGGCAAAGGCTTGACCGCGCCGGAACGATGAACGCGGCCATGGTCTGGCGCGCCTTTCGCGGCGTTGCCCTGCGCGAAGTCCTGCGATTTTTCCGGCAACGGGGGCGATTCCTTGCTGCGCTGGTGCGGCCGCTGGTCTGGCTCGTCATCTTCGCGGCGGGCTTTCGCGCGGCGCTTGGGCTGTCGATAGAAGAACCTTATGAGACATACACGACATACGAGGTTTACATCGTGCCGGGTCTCATCGGCATGGTCCAGCTGTTCAACGGCATGCAGTCATCCCTTTCCATGGTCTATGACCGGGAAATGGGATCGATGCGCCTGCTGCTCACGGCACCGCTGCCGCGCTGGTTCCTGCTGCTGGCGAAACTCTGTGCCGGCGTCGCGGTTTCGCTGCTTCAGGTCTATGCCTTTCTGCTGATTTCGAGGGCATATGGCGTACATATACCGCTGGAAGGATTTGTCGGCGTCTTGCCTGCGCTGATCCTGTGCGGCCTGATGTTGGGCGCGTTGGGTCTGCTGTTGTCGTCGCTCATCACCCAGATAGAAAATTTTGCCGGCGTGATGAACTTCGTGATCTTTCCGATGTTCTTCCTCTCGACAGCGCTCTATCCGCTTTGGAAGATGGCCGAGTCCAGTCCGCTTCTGGAAAGGATATGCGCCATCAATCCCTTCTCGCATGCTGTGGAACTGTTGCGGTTTGCCTTGTATGGAAAACTCAACGTCATGTCTCTGGGCATTTGTCTGGCGTGCACCATGGTGTTTTTCATCGCTGCCGTCTGGAGCTACAATCCCCGCCGCAGGTTCCGTTCTTCCCGAACCGGATGAAACTGGCGACCCTCACGGAATTTGGCGCGCGAGACGGCCAGCCAAAGGCCGGTCACCGGCCTTGCCAACGCGATCAGAAACGCTGCGGAACCGCAGGAAGGGCGCGTCCGGGCTGATTGGCACGGAGTGACGGCCGGATATTCGTGGATTCGCGCTTGGGAACTGCGGCTTCCGGCGCGGTTTCATGCGTCGGCCGGCCGTCGCCGGCAACGCCACTGTGTCGTTGCATGGCGCGGAGATCAGTCCTCATGACGCCGTACCGCGATTCGGTCCTCGTGTCTGCGCGCTTGCACGAGATTGCAGGTGGTCTGGCGTCGTAGCCAGAATTCAGCATTGGACCAGCCCGCCTTTTCGAGGCGGATCGCCATTTCGGGAGAAATCCCCGCGTGGCCGTTGAGAACCCGGGACAGTGTGTGACGGGCAACGCCGAGCACACGCGCCGCCTCGGTCACGCTCAAGCCTGGCGGTTCGAGACAGTTTTCGCGGACACTTCGTCCAGGATGGGGAGGATCGATCATCGGCATGCTCCTGGCTCCCGTCAGTGACAGTCGACCAAGTCGACATCGTATGTGTCTCCGTCTTCAAGACGAAAGGTCACCCGCCAATTTCCGGAAATCGAGATGCTCCAGTGCCCCTTGAGACTGCCCTTCAGCAGATGAATCCGTTAGCCAGGCAGATTGAGGTCGGAGGGTTTGGCCGCGTCGTCGAGGTCAGCCAGCGCCGGCGCGACACGGTCCGAGAGATCGGATTCCACCCTGCTCGCATCTCCGTGCTCATGCATCCGCTTGAGGCCTCGATGACGAAAGCTCCGGAACATGGCTGTCTGTGCCGCATGCCGGTACGCATATCAACAAGACCGCCGTCGAAACCTGCATCGACACGGCGACCACGACAGGCCGGAAATGAAACAGGATCCGAAGTACAGTCCGTCACCGCCGGTCTCCTGTGCCAGATTCCTGTCAACGCATTGAATCATCATACAGAACGGAGCATGGCGGGGCCTTTTCGTGAAAGCTCCAGGCTAGGCCGATTTCTGATCCATGCTTTCATCCTTCAGCGGTGCATCGAGAGCGCCGATGGCTATAAGATCCTTCGGTACAACCTGCCAGAACTTGCCGACTTGCAGGTCCCATTCCCGAAGCAGCCCTTCAGCGTGGGCTGAATGGCTCAGTTGGGCATGCCGTTCCACGAGGCCGCGCAGCACTCTGTCCCAATGCAGCGTCTCGACCCGCTGCATGATGACCGTTTCGTCGTTAATCAGGTTTTCCAGCCGATTGTCTGGATCATAGGCGAAGGCCATTCCGCCGGTCATGCCTGCCGCGAAGTTGTCGCCGACCGGTCCAAGAATGGCGACCAGCCCGCCGGTCATGTATTCACAGCCGTTTGACCCTACACCCTCGACCACCGCCGTTGCGCCGGAATTACGCACACAAAACCGTTCACCGGCCTGACCGGCGGCCATGAGCGTACCGGATGTCGCACCGTACATCACGGTGTTGCCGATGATGACATTGTGATGGGACTGCAACAGTGATGAAGCTGGCGGTCGGACAATGATCGTGCCGCCCGAGAGGCCCTTGCCGACGTAGTCGTTGGCGTCGCCCAGAACTTCGATTCGAACGCCCTGAACGGCAAATGCGCCAAGCGACTGGCCTGCCGAGCCGCGCAGCCGCAGGGTGATGTGGCCGTCAGGTAATCCTGTCATCCCGTATTTGCGCGTGATGAATGAGGACAGACGTGTGCCGATCGACCGTTGCGTGTTGCTGATGTTGTAGGCCAACTGCACTTTCTCGCCCGCCTCCAGCGCCCGCTTGGCGTCCTTCATCATCTGGGCTTCCAGGGTCTCGGGCACCGGATTGCGTTCTTCCAGCGTGCAGAAGGCAGGCAAGCCGTCAGTATCGGCATGAACCAGCAACGGGTTGAGATCAAGATCGTCGAGATGTGCCGCACCACGGCTGACCTGGGACAGCAGGTCGGTTCGTCCGATCACCTCTTCCAGGGATCGCATGCCGAGCTTTGCCAGGATCTCGCGCACTTCCTCCGCGATGAATGTGAACAGGTTGATGACTTTCTCCGGCGTCCCGGCAAATTTCTCGCGCAGGCTGTCATCCTGCGTGCACACGCCGACAGGGCAGGTATTCATGTGACACTGGCGTACCATGATGCAGCCCATCGCCACGAGCGCCGTTGTGCCGATCCCGAATTCCTCGGCTCCCAGCATGGCAGCGATGACAACGTCGCGGCCGGTCTTCAGGCCGCCGTCCGTCCGCAGGCGCACACGATGGCGGAGGCGGTTCAGTGACAGGACCTGATGCACTTCCGACAGGCCCATTTCCCATGGAATGCCGGCATACTTGATCGACGACTGCGGGCTGGCGCCCGTACCTCCATTGTGCCCGGAAATCAGGATCACATCGGCCATGGCCTTTGCGACGCCGGCAGCGACCGTGCCGATGCCGTTCTGCGCCACCAGCTTGACGCAGACGCTGGCATCCGGGTTGATCTGCTTCAGATCGTAGACCAGTTGCGCCAGATCCTCGATGGAATAGATGTCATGATGTGGCGGCGGGCTGATGAGGGTGACGCCCGGCGTCGAATGCCGAAGCTTCGCGATCAGGTTCGAGACCTTGAAGCCGGGCAGCTGTCCACCTTCGCCCGGTTTTGCGCCTTGGGCGATCTTGATCTCGATTTCCCGACAGTTGTTGAGGTACTCCGCCGTCACACCGAAGCGTCCGGACGCGACCTGCTTGATCGCCGAGGATGCATTGTCGCCGTTTGCTCGCGGTTGGTAACGCGCCGGGTCTTCGCCGCCTTCACCGGAATCGGACTTCGCGCCGATACGGTTCATGGCGATCGACAGCGTTTCGTGCGCTTCCGGTGAAAGGGCACCCAGAGAAATTCCCGGTGCTACCAGACGCTTGCGGATCCTGGTGATCGATTCGACCGCTTCCGGCGGCACGCCGACCTCGGGCAAGTCGAAATCCATCAGGTCCCGCAAATGGACCGGTGGCATGGCGTGTACTGCCTGAGAGTACTTCCTGTAGGACGAATAGGAGTCAATGGCCACTGCATTCTGCAGCATGTGAATCTGCGTGCCGTCAAAGCCGTGCTGTTCGCCGGATCGGCGGTACCGATAAAATCCGCCGACCGGCAGCGTCTCGACATGATCGCTCCAGGCGCGCTTGTGTGCCGATGCAACTTTGTGCTGAATGCCCGGCAGGCCGATCCCCGAAATGCGGGACGGCATGCCCGGGAAGAACTCCGCCACGAGATTGCGAGAAAGGCCGACCGCCTCGAAATTGAGGCCGCCGCGGTAGGAACTGATGACCGCAATTCCCATCTTGGACATGATTTTGAGCAGACCATTGCTGACAGCTGTCTTGTAGTTCTGCAACGTCCCGGCGAAGTCGAGGTCGCCGAACAGACCTTGCGCATGCCGAGTGGCAATCGATTCTTCCGCCAGATAGGCGTTGATCGTGGTGGCGCCGCAACCGATCAAGACAGCAAAATAATGGACGTCAAAGCATTCCGCGGACCGGATGTTCAGTGACGTATACGTCCGCAGTTCTTGTCGAACAAGATGGGTGTGAACCGCTCCGGTTGCCAGGATCATTGGAACAGGTGCACGCTCGTTGCCGACGTTCCGGTCGCTCAGAATGATGTGCTTCCGACCGCCGCGAGTGCCATGCTCCGCCTCCAGGCAGATCCGGTTCAAGGCTTCGCGCAGGGCGCCGTTCTGCGTCGGGTCGAATGTGCAGTCGATCTCGACGGCTTCGTCCCTGACATAGTGTGCCAGCGCATCGAACTCTGCGTTCAGAAGAACGGGAGTCTCCAGTTGGAGCATGTCGCATTGGCTGGCTTCTTCGGCCAGGATATTGCCCAGGTTTCCGAGGCGGGTCTTGAGAGACATGATCCGCCGTTCGCGCAGCGAGTCGATCGGCGGGTTGGTGACCTGGCTGAAACTCTGCCGGAAGAAATGGTGCAGGCCCCGATAGTGGTCTGAAAGGACTGCGGGCGGGGTGTCATCGCCCATGGAGCCGGTCGCTTCCTTGCCTTCTTCTGCCATCGGATGGAGGATCAGTTCCAGTTCTTCCATCGTCCAGCCGACCGCAATCTGTCGTCGACGAAGTGATTCGCGGTCGAATTGCGGCGCTGCCGGCGCGCCGTCGTTGATGAGCGCATCAAGATGAGTCGCCCGTCTGTTCCAACTGGCATAGTCCTGCCGGCCCGCCAGCCAGTCCTTCATTTCCAGGTCTCGCATGAACCTGCCTTCGACCAGGTCCACGCCGATCATTTCGCCGGGACCAACGCGGCCCTTTTCGAGAACGCGCTGCTCTTCTACCGGGATCATGCCGGTCTCCGACCCGACGACCAGCAGGCCGTCGCTGGTCAGCGTGTAGCGCAGGGGCCGAAGACCGTTTCGGTCCATGCCGGCCACTGCCCATCGCCCGCCGAAGGCACAAATCGCTGCCGGACCGTCCCAGGGCTCCATCACGCCGTTGGCGTATGCATACAAGGCCTGATGGTTTTCCGGCACGGTCTTTCGATAGGTCCAGCTGTCCGGGATCAGCATCGTCTTGACCATGGGCAAGGACCTTCCGGCGCGAACCATCAGTTCGGCTACGGTGTCCAGGGCAGCGCTATCCGAATTGCCGGACTGGATCACTGGCTTCACGTCTTCGATATTGCTGCCGAACCGGTCATGTTCCAGACGTGCCTCATGGCTGCGCATCCAGTTCACGTTGCCCCGTAGCGTGTTGATCTCGCCATTGTGGGCCAGTACCCGAAACGGCTGCGCCAGACTCCAGGTGGCAAACGTATTGGTCGAATAGCGCTGGTGATAGATGGCGAAGTTCGAGACGAATCGATGGTCCAGAAGATCCGGATAGAAGGCCGTCAACTGCTCCGCCAGGAACATGCCCTTGTAGATGATGGACCGACAACTGAGCGAACAGATGTAGAAGTCCTTGACCTGCGCAGCGATGACCGCCTTTTCGATGCGGCGGCGAATGACATAGAGGTCCAGTTCGAACTGTGCTTCCTCGACGCCGCGCGTGTTGGCAATCATGATCTGCTCGATCTCGGGCCGAGTGGCGTTTGCCTTCTCGCCGATGACCGCGACCTCCACGGGCGTTTGACGCCAACCGTAGATCACGTAGCCGAACCGCAGGATCTCGGATTCCACAATGGTGCGGCAGGTCTCCTGGGCGCCATAGTCGGTACGCGGCAAGAAGACCTGGCCCACCGCAATCTGCCCGGGCAGCAGCTTGTGTCCTGTACGGGCGATGTGTTCTGCAAAGAAATCCTGGGGAATCTGAACATGAATGCCTGCGCCGTCGCCCGTCTTGCCATCGGCGTCTACCGCACCGCGATGCCACAGCACCTTCAGCGCATTGATTCCGCCTTCGACGACAGCCCGGCTGGGAGTACCGTCGATGGATACGACCATACCGACGCCGCAGCCGTCGCGCTCCTGCGCCGGGTCGTAAAGCCCTTCGGCGGCCAATCGTTCCCGCCGGTCGATCCAGCCCGGATTGGTTCTTGTACTCATGTTTTGGGAATTACCCTTAAAGGTTGACAACACTATCGGAACTCCCTATATTCATGTAATAACAGAGGGAGAGACCGAAATGCCCGGAAAAACCTACCGAGACGGCCTGACCATCGTCGAGATGATGGACATGTTTCCGACCGAAGACGCGGCTCGGGAGTGGTTCGAGTCCATCATCTGGCCGAACGGTCGATATTGCCCGAAGTGCGGCTCTCTGCGCACCCGTGAGGCAAGCCACAAGAAAATGCCCTACTGGTGCTCCGATTGCCGTTCCTACTTTTCGGTCAAGACCGGAACCGCCATGCAGTCTTCGAAGATTCCGCTGCGGAAATGGGCGATTGCCATCTACCTGTGCCTGACCAGTCTCAAGTCGGTTTCGTCCATGAAACTGTCGCGCGATCTTGGCGTGAAGCAACAGACCGCGTGGTTCATGCTGCATCGCATCCGAGAAGCCTGGACCACGGGCGACGACATTCCTTTCGGCGGTCCTGTAGAAGTCGACGAGACGTACTTCGGCGGCAAGCGGAAGAACATGTCGAATGCGAAGCGCAAGGAACTGACGGGCCGGGGTGCTGTCGGCAAGACCGCGGTGGTCGGCATGAAGGACCGGGAGACAAACATGGTTCGTGCCGAAGTGGTGACGGAAACCGACTCGGAGACGCTTCAGGACTTCGTGGAATGCAACACCGATGCAAATGCAACGGTCTATACCGACGATGCACGAGCCTACAAGGGCATGGACCGCTTGCATGAAAGCGTCCGGCACAGCGTTGGCGAGTACGTGAAGGGGATGGCGCACACCAACGGCATCGAATCCCTCTGGGCCATGCTCAAGCGCGCCCATGACGGAACCTTCCACAAGATCAGCCCCAAGCATCTGCAACGCTACGTCAACGAGTTCGAGGGCAAGCACAACATCCGTGAATCAGGAACCCTTGTCCAGATGCGGGGCACTGTCGCCCGGCTTGTCGGCGAGCGGCTTCTTTACAGGGACCTGATCGCCGACAACGGGCTTTCCAACGGGTTGTCTCAAAGGCCGTAACAGCGCCTTCGCCAGCTTCTCGGGCGTTGCGCCCTTCAGGTGAACCTTCGGATCTATCATCGGCACGCCTCGGGTCATCGCATAAACCCCCTTTTCCTGTTTTCCTTTCGTAAACCCGAGAGCGTGAAGGTGTTGCTCTTGAGCCGGTTGCACGGGCCGCACAAAAGAACACGGTTTGAAATGTGATTTATGCCGCCGTCAGCTCGCGGCGTGTTGTGATCCAGTTCCAGGTAGCGGGGATCGTCAAACTCCCTGTCGCACCCCATGCAGCGGCAACCTTTCTGACCAAGCAAATGATTGTACATTTGCTTCCTCGTCATTTTGGGTCCGTCCGGCTCTTTCACGCGCTCCTTGACGCGAAGGAAGGGGGCGCTCGTATCTCCTGAATCCGTCCGGCAAGGCAATTCTGTTTCGTAGTGGATCTTTCCAAACGCCATCAAAGGGTCTTTTCGATTGCCTACTGAAAACCCTCTTTTCTGAAGTCGGGCCACAACGGTATCCTTTGCCTTATCCCAAATGTCTATTCCGACCCATTGTCTTTTAAGGTTTTCAGCCGCGACGCATGTTGTGGCGCAACCGCAGAAGGGATCGAGCACCATGCCGTTTTCTTTGGTGGACGATCTGATTATCCGTGAGTACAGACCAAGTGGCTTTTGTGTCGGATATCCGACTCGTTCCACCTTGTCTCTGTCCGGGAGCCATCTCACTTCAGCGTCAATATCGTCATCGGTCCCTTTCAGAATGCCTTTTGTGTAAGGGTGATACGACCATATGTCCTGAATTGGCACTCCAGGACTGTCATCCAGGTATTGACGGTACGTTGGCATGAAGTTGCTATCGATGTTAATGAAACCCATTTCGTACAGAGTATCGAGCTTTTCATGCTGCGGAAGATCCGGGTCAATGCCCGCGGAACGGACGAGTTCAGAAGGGACAGCCCAATGGCGTCCTATTGATGTTGGATCAAAGCCCCGCCAGGGTTTTCCGCTCATGCCGTTTCTCGTTCCAGACCCGTGAATTTGTTGCTCTCTGTAGATTCCTTTTTCATCAGACTTTGTGAAATATTCCTTCACGTATCCCTTTGAATATGGAGAAAATAGAACGTTATGGCTGTATTCAGGTTTCCGGTAGAAAAGAATAATGTCGTGTATCGGTCCAAATTTTCCTGCGGAATTGTGTGCCGCTGACCGTCTCCAGACTATTTCATTCAGGAAATGTTTCGCCTCGAATATCGCGTCCATCAGTGCCTTGAGATAGTGGGAAGCCGTCGGGTCGCAGTGGAGATAGATACTGCCCGTGGGCTTCAAGATACGGTTCATTTCCAGAAGGCGAACGGCCATGAAACATAAAAAGGCCCCCATGTCATCTCCATAACTCAACCTTGACCAATCAATGACGGCCCATGTCGCGGGGTGGTCATCCTGAAGTTGTTCGGCCCACTCGTCATGCACATCGTTTTCCCAAGTCCATCTGTCCTGGAACTTCGCGCCCGCTGCCAGGCTGTCCGGGGTGGCGTGAAAGTCACGGCCCTTGTTGAAGGGAGGATCCGTGGCAATCAGGTCCACCGATTCCGAGTTCATGGCGCGGAGAAACGGCAGGTTGTCACCGTGAAAGAGCGTCCGGTTCTGCCAGTTCGGCTTAACTGGACTGGACTGGACTGGACTGGACTGGACTGGACTGGACTGGACTGGACTGGACTGGACTGGACTGGACTGGACTGGACTGGACTGGACTGACCCTCTTCAGTTTATCATGGTCTTTGGACATGTTCATGTATCTTTCATGGTTTCTGCTCCCTTATTATATCAAGCACTCATGACATGTCCTTGTCAACCTTTAGGGGTAATTCCCCATGTTTTTTCCCCTGCGCCTTTTCAAGCCCGGCAGTCACCGGGCCGACCGGCGCAATTACCCGCCGTCCATCGCGTCAGATTCATCGTTCGGTCCACCGTCCCTGTCAGGCTGCGAGCGCCGACTTCGGCACACCGGCTTTCTGCGCTCCTATGTAGGCGTTGATGGCATCGGCCGCGTCGCGACCGTCCCGAACTGCCCAAACGACAAGGGATGCGCCGCGCACGATATCGCCGGCGGCGAATACACCATCCAAATTTGACATCAGGGTGCGATGGTTGACTTTCACGGTGCCCCAGTTCGTGACCTGGAGATCGGGGCAGCTGAAGATGTCCGGCAGCGGTTCCGGATCAAACCCCAGGGCCTTCACGACCAGATCCGCATCCAGGGCGAACTGACTCCTTTCCAAGGGTACAGGCGCACTTCGGCCGGTGGTGTCCCGGGCGCCGAGGCGCATGCGGTGCGCCCGCACCGTCGATACCGCCTTGTCGCCATCGAATGCATTGGGCGCGGAAAGCCAGACAAAATCCACCCCTTCCTCTTCGGCGTTCGAAACTTCCCGCATGGAGCCGGGCATGTTGTTCCGGTCGCGGCGGTACAGGCACTTGACGGATATGGCACCCTGCCGGACAGCGGTCCGGACACAATCCATGGCCGTGTCGCCGCCGCCGATCACCACGACATGCTTGTCCCGGGCACTCAGTGCGCCGGAATCGTAGGCAGGTACCGCATCGCCCAGCCCCTTGCGATTGGACGCTGTGAGATACGTCATGGCGGGCACGATATTGTCGAGGCCGACACCGGGTGCCTTGATGTCCCGAGCCTTGTAGACGCCCGTGGCGATCAACACGGCGTTGTGGCGCTCCCGCAAGTCGTCAAGCATCACGGTATCTCCCACATCGACCTGCAGATGGAACTTCACGCCGCTGTCGATCAAATGCTGCGCTCGCCTTTCGACAATCTGCTTCTCGAGCTTGAAGTTGGGAATGCCGTAAATGAGCAGCCCGCCAACCCGGTCATGGCGGTCGTAGACATGGACCCGGTGGCCCATCTTGCGCAGTTGTTCGGCCGCGGCCATGCCGGCCGGACCAGCGCCGATGATTCCGACACTGCTGTCCAGTTCGCGCACCGGCACGACGTGCTTGATCCAGCCGTTTTTCCAGGCCGCGTCGGTGATGTACCGTTCCACGGAACCGATTGTCACCGTTCCGTGGCCCGCCCGTTCAATCACGCAGTTGCCCTCGCACAGCCGATCCTGGGGACATATCCGGCCACAGATCTCCGGCATGTTGTTCGTGGCCGACGATATCTCATAGGCTTCGCGCAGCCGTCCTTCGGCCGTCAGCATCAGCCAGTCCGGGATGTTGTTGTGCAACGGACAGTGGATCTGGCAGAACGGCACGCCGCACTGCGAACATCGGCTGGCCTGCCGGGCAGCGCCTTCCTGGATGTAGTCGCCGTAGATCTCGTCGAAATCGCCGCGCCGGACCGCGGCATCGCGTTTGTCCGGCATCTCCTGACTGACATCTACAAACTTGAGCATGTTGCTTGACATGGCTCTGGCGGTCGCCGTCCTCCCAGGTCCTCAAAACACCGCATGGAAGCGTTGCAGGCCGCATCCGCACGGCGATCGAGCCCAACGTGCCTTCGACTTGTTCCCGACATGATGAAGTCGCTCGGCGGTCTCCCCGACCACCTGAGAGAAATATTAGGCCACCTGAATCGAAAAAGCGAGACCAAAAGCGACATTCAAGACAGTAATACTGTCTTTTTTTATCATGATTCGTCGCTGTTCGCACATTTGATTTCCAGTCCCGGTTCTTTTTTCATCATATGATACCAGAACGGAACCAAATGGCTGTGGCTGCTCCAGAGACGGACATGATAGGTTGCATGATGTTGACGCAGTCGCATCGGAGGGAAGTTTGGCCGCGCTGTTGCCAATGATCATCCTGGCCGTCGTTCAGGGCATCACCGAATTCCTGCCGATCAGTTCGTCCGGGCATCTCGTGTTGGCCTGGGAGGCTTTCGCACAGGCCGACATGCCGTTGCCCTCGGCCAATGCCGATGAGAGGCTGGTGCTGGACGCTGCTGTGCATCTTGGTTCCCTCGGTGCCGCGATGACGTATTTCTGGCGCGATGTCGGCCAGCTCGCCAGCGGTGCCCTCCGACTTCTGACCGGAAGAATGACGGTGAGCGGACGGTTGTTCCTGCAGATTGTGGCCGCGAGCATCCCGCTGGTCGTCGCCGGCTTCCTGGTCAAGAATGCTCTCGGAGTTTCCTGGCGCAGTGTTGAGGTCGTGGCTTGGGCGAGTATCGGCTTCGGCGTCCTTCTCTGGATAGCCGACAGGTCCACGATGACGATCAACAAGGTGGAGAAGACGACCTGGAGACAGGCCGTCATCATTGGACTTGCTCAGATCCTCGCGCTGATCCCCGGCGCGAGTCGATCCGGGATCACGATGACAGCGGCGAGGGCGCTGGGCTTCGAGCGATCGGATGCAGCCCGTTTTTCCATGCTTCTCGCCATCCCGGCAATCCTGGGCGCGTCGACCCTCTTCGGGTACGACCTGTACAACTCCGGCAATGTCTCGCTTCAGATCGATGCCATCGTGGCGGCTGCCTTGGCCTTTGTGTCAGCGCTCATCGCGATCGCCATCATGATGGCCTGGTTGCGCCGCGCCACTTTCGCGCCTTTCGTGATCTACCGCATCCTTTTGGGCGGCTTCCTGCTGTACCTGATCCACGTCGAAGGCGTTGCCCTGAGCCTTCAGTGAGATGGCTTGACAGGGTGACGATCGAGGTGCTGGCAACCCCGATGTCGCGCTTCAAGCCATTCTGGCGGGACGGAAGCGTCCCCCTGGCCGGTATTGATCGAGATAGGAGGGCGCGATCGCGTCGATCGCCATCGGCGTGATGCCCAGTGCTTCAAGTCCGGCAGCTTCTTCCTCGACGACGTTATCGTCCCGAAGCAAGGCCAGCGTATCCTTTGAAAGGGGAGTTGGTCCCGGCAAGAGGGCGAAAATTCCGGCCATGAATGACGCCAGCCCCATGGGCAGATTGATACGACGTCGAGGCCGCCCGCACATCTGCATCACCAGGTCGATCAGTTCTGAATGCCGATAGACGCGAGGCCCGCCCAATTGGTAGATGTGACCCTGCTTCCGGAGTGCGGAAACGGCCGCCTCTGCAACGTCGCCAACATAGACAGGCTGCAATTTCGTGTCACCGGCTATGACCGGGAATATGGGTGCATCCCTGCAAATGCGTCCCATGAGATTCAAGAGTCTGTCTTCCTGTCCGAAGATCGCGGACGGCTGGAGCAGGATAGCGCCGGGAAACGCCGATCGCACTGCCGCCTCGCCCTTCGCTCGGGCGATGATATAGCCCGATGCCGACGAAACCTTCGCGCCGATGCCGGACAAATGGACAAACCGGTCGACGCCCAGTTCCCGGCTGATGCGGGCAACCCGCCCGGCCCCGTGATGATGAACAGCGTCGAAGCCCTTGCGAGACGAGTCCCAGAAACCGACGGCGTTGATCACGGCATCGCAACCGCTGACGGTTGCGCGCACCGAAGCTTCGTTGCGGACATCGCCGTGGACGGGCGCAATCTGACCGACGGCGCCCATCGGTTTCAGAAACAAGGCGCGTTCCGGGTCACGGACCGCGACCCGAACGACGGATCCCTGCGCAGCCAGACGCTTGACGATGTAGCGGCCGACAAATCCGGATCCGCCAAAAACCGTGACTCGTTTCATGGGAACCCGAAGCTTCGCGATGTGCAGGACGAACGCAAGAACAATTGATCAGTCATCTGGCCTTTGAATCCTCGATTTCCTTGCAAGGCTTCGGCCTTCCCGGAGAAAGTGGGCACGCTGCGGGCGGAATCGGCGATATTTCCGCTGGACATGCAATCACCTCGAAGGTGCGCTATAAACAAGATATTTCCCCGTTCTCCCAAAGTCGAGATGGACTTCACCGAGGTGACGCAAGGATTCATGTGTCGGGCGGGAGTGGGGCCCTCCCTGTGGTGAGGCACAACAGCCACAGACGGGAGCACCCCGATGCCACGGCAGGCTGCAACGATCGGGAGCCTGCCACGGGCGTTCGAGGGGGTGAAGGAGATGCAGGCAGCGGACCGCCGGCGCCGGACGCGGACAGCAAGCTGATCCTGTCCCGGGAAGCCGGCGACCGCTCCGGTGCAACCGCTCTCGAGTTCATGGACGATCTGCGGTCACGGCCGGCAAGCCGGGTACAGCCTGCCACCGATGGCCACAAGGCTTGTCCCGAAGCCGTTGAAGGCGCGTTCGGGGGCGACGTGGACCGGTCAGGCTGCACGGCAACGCTCCGGAAGGGAAGCGTCGCTGCAGCACCGCCGGGTGCGTCGGCATTCGCAAGCGCCGCGTGACCGGCAATCCTGCCCGCTCCGATGTCGGCACATCCCGTGTCGAGAGGCAGGACCCGACCATGCGCACGGGAACGCCGTCGCTGCATTTCGTGCACTGCAATCTCGTCCGGCGTCAGCGACACCTTGCGTGACATGGAATGGATCGTTGGCCCGGTCGACGCGCGCGCTCCGGCTCCGCAGCGACCCGGCCCGGAAAGTCAAGCCGAGCCACCATCGCCGTCTTGGCCTTGACGGGTGTCTCCGTCCGTGTCAGGCTTTGGCGCATCTCTCACCGGGGCCTCTCACCGGGGCCTCTCAACGGGGCCTCTCAACGGGGCCTCTCAACGGGGCCTCTCAATGAAGCAAAAGGAGGCCCTGGCCATGTCCCGTCACATCATCCGCATGTTCCCGGTCGCGATGCTGGCCGCGCTGGCGAGCGTGGCACCCCTCGAGGTGCAGGCACAAACCGCCTGTACCCCTGGCATCTGCACCGTGCGGGTTGCACCGGTCCCCGGCAGAACCCTCGTGGACGGCTGCGGCGAGCACGCCACGCCCGGCCGCATGAAGATCATCTACTCGAGCACCGACAGCAGCGTGACGCGGGCCAGCTTTCCAATCGGTGGTTATTTCATCCAGGGAAGCAATACAAACCGGAGCGGGCCTGCATTCACCGACTGGGAGTGGCGGTCTACGCGCCTCAACAACAACCGGTGGTCTGACCCCGCTGCCAATCGAGTCGGCTGGGCCGGCGGCGAGCTGGGCGAGAACATCATCGAGGTGCGCCCCAAGGCCGGCGCCCATGTCTGGAGCAATCGCGAGGCCCGCAACCCCAACCAAGGCCCCGGCGAGCTGGTGGTGCAGGTCTTTCGGCCGAATGACGGAGCGGGATACAGTTCCGCCGGCACCGCCCACTTCCTGTTCATGGGCGGCAAGGGCTGCGCGCGGGTCGGTCCGGGGGGCGGATTGCTCGGCGGCAACCAATAGCCGGACGCTAGCCTGCCGTCGCGCCCTTGCCAGGAACGAGGGCGTCGGCACCGCGTCCCGAAGGCCGCGGACGGGCCGGTGGTTGAACGATCCACGACACCGAGCCCGGCTTCGGCCAGGCGTGTTTTTCCGGATTGGATGTAGAGCGACAATCAGGATTTCAGTATTGACGTTGCGGCAATGTGAAGTGTTTCGGGACGTCGGACCAGTTGCAAGTGTTTTTCCGCCGGTTCTGCCTTTGGCGGATCTGCCCGCTTGCGGGAACAGCCGCGGGGTTGGTGCGGTGATGTCGGTTCGGCCGGTGGGCGTGTTGCTTTCCGTGGCCTTCCTGGTGGGCCGGCCCCGCTTGTGCGGTTTGGCATCGAGGGCTTCGCGCCGCCGGCAGCTCTCGACATTCATTTCCAGGATCGTGGCACGGTGCACCAGGCGTTCGACGGCGGTGGTTTCGTCCGGGAAGATGCGGTTCCACTCGGAGAACGGCCGGTTTGCGGTGATCGGGAGCACGCGGCGCTCGTGCCTGGCCGAGACGAGTTCGAACAGCACGCCTGTTTCGGTCTGGTCCTTCCGGATGCAGGCGAAGTCGTCGAGGATCACGAGGTGGAACCGGTCGCGCCGCGCCATCAGGTTTTCCGGCGTCAGTTCGCGGCCTGCCACCTGGAGGCGCTGCACCAGGTCGGTGGTTCCGGAGAACGGCACCCGGCAGCCGTTCTCCGCCAGCGCCGGCCCGATCGCCGGGGCGATGTGTGACTTCCCCGTCCCGGGCGGGCCGAAGATCAGGCCGCAGGTACCCTGGTCGCGCGACGCGTCGCCGGCGGCGAGCGTCATGACCCGGGCCTTCGAGATCGTCGGCACCGCGCCGAAGTCGAAGTTGGCGAGGCTCTTGCCGGGCAGCAGCCGCGCCGCGCCCGGATGGCGCTGGATCCGACGCCTGCCGCGCTCCGCCAGTTCGTGCTCGACGAGAACGGAGAGGAATCGGACCGCCGACACCATGCTTTTATCGGATCCCTGAAAACCACAGGTATTCGGTGCAGGCTTGGTGTCCTGTCATCGCCCGCCGAGCTTGTTGCCATTGCAGCGTCAACTTGTTTCTCTGATCCAGTCCCGATGTTCGGCGCCATCTTTGCAGTGACGATCCCGTCCGTGGAGATCGCCCTCCACCATCTGGCTGGCCTGACGCTCGTCGTCGCGGCCTGCGGCTCGGAGCCGCAGGCGTCGAAGGGCGTGTCTGTGTCACGGTGGAGATTGCGTCTTGTCAACGGAAACCCCGTCCATGCCTCTTGAGATCGTCAGCGCCAGCAAATGTTTCGGTGGTACGCAATATGTCTGCGCACACGAATCGGTGGCGACACGGTGCCGGATGCAGTTTTCCGCCTATGTGCCGCCGCAGGCCACGGACCGGCCGGTTCCAGTGCTGACCTGGTTGTCGGGTATCACCTGTACAGAGGAAAATTTCACAGTGAAGGCGGCAGTGCAGCGTCATGCTGCCGAACACGGTCTGCTGGTTGTCGCGCCCGACACCAGTCCGCGCGGTGCCAACGTGGCGGACGACGAAGCTTGGGATATTGGTGCCGGGGCAGGCTTCTATGTCAACGCCACGCAGGCACCTTGGTCGTCGCATTACAGGATGTACGAGTATGTTGTCGGCGAGTTGCCGGCAGTCGTCGGTGCCGGCCTGCCGGCCGACATGTCCCGATCCGGTCTGTTCGGCCATTCGATGGGCGGCCACGGCACGCTGGTTATCGCGCTGCGCAACTCGGATCGCTACCGCTCGGTCTCGGTCCTCGCGCCGATCTGCGCGCCGATGCAGACCGGCTTGGGCGAAAGGATTTTCGGTGCCTATCTGGGTGCAGACCGCGCGGATTGGCGCGCGTATGACGCGACCGAACTTGTAAAGGACGGCCACACCTGCGCGCCGATCCTGATCGATCAGGGCGACGAGGACGAGTTTTTCAAAGCGGGTGCCATGAAGATCAATGCCTTCCGGACGGCGTGCAAGGACGCCGGCCAGGAGATTACCGTACGCATGCAGAAGGGTTACGATCATGGCTATTTTTTCGTACAGACCTTCGTGGGCGACCATGTTGCCTACCATGCCGAGGCGTTGAACGGCTGAGAACGCTTGTTCAGCGGTTGGTTGACTGGAATTCAACCCAGCCGTCGCCGACGCCGGCTTTCCGCCCCGTATCCGCCCCCGGCAAACCTGCTGTCCAGTATGCGCATCAACGGCAATGCGATCCGCCCTGGCAACATTGTCGAGCATGACGGTCGCCTGTGGCGCGTCACCAAGATCCAGCACACGCAGCCCGGCAAGGGCGGCGCCTGTCTCCAGGCAGAGATGAAGGACATTCGCGACGGGACCAGGCTCAACGAGCGGTTCCGCGCCGCAGAGAGCATCGAAAAGGTGCGGCTGGACAGGTGCAGCAGCAGTTTCTCCTTGCCGAAGATTTTCTTCAGGAAGGCTGGACGTTTGGTATCCGGTTCTGCGAAGGGACGCCCATCCGCGTCGAGTTTCTCGACACTGTGATCATGGATGTCGTCAAGGCCGACGTGAGATGATCAGGGGGCAGACAGCCCCCTTCGTGCTCAACGAGATCGGTCGAGCCATCGAAACGCCTCGCGGTCTGAACCAGTCCCTCGAGGAATCGAACACCATCGCTCACGCCCTCATCTGACCGCCAAGACGATGAAAACCATGGACGAAGCGATGGATGGGTTCAACCCCGATAACCTGGCGCTTGTGTGACCTGATCCGGGGTCCGGTGCTGCAGGGACAGGATCGTCGGGGCGGCTTGGGCGACACACGAAAGGGTTGCGAAGCTCCCCGGCGCCGAAAGTCAAGACTGACCCGCCAGCCAGGCCGGTTCCTCATCCTTCGCGTTGCGTGTGTGCCGACTATCAGTCCCTTGCGCCATGGACCGCGACATTGCTCTCGGAACCGAACATCGTCGGCACGATTGACAGCGCTGAGTGCCAGGGTTACGCAAAGGCCCTCATTCAGTTCGGACGCGGTTGTCGCGCGTCTCATGTGGCGCCCGAACCACCAGCGCCCTCAAGCAGTGCCCAGGTGGCGGAATTGGTAGACGCGCAGGTTTCAGGTACCTGTGGCCGCAAGGCCGTGGAAGTTCGAGTCTTCTCCTGGGCACCATTTTTTACAGAAACTGAGTGGAACGCGTAAGAGTCAAGGTGGAACCCTGCCTCTGGGCGACAGGAAAAACGCTGCCATCATGACGACTGTTCGGGACATCCTGGTGCATCAAGGCGATTTGCCGGACACGTTCAGGTCCGGACCGTCGGTTGCGGTCGATTCGGAGACCATGGGTCTGAGCCCGCAACGGGATCGCTTGTGCCTCGTCCAGTTGTCGGTCGGCGACGGGGTATGCCATCTCGTCCAGATCGCCCGTGGTCAGACCCGGGCTCCCAATCTTGAGGCGTTGCTGGCAGACCCATCGACGCTGAAACTGTTTCACTTTGGTCGCTTCGATATTGCAGTCTTTCTGCAGCGCCTTGGTGTCCTGACCACGCCGGTCTACTGCACCAAGATCGCCTCAAGACTCGTCCGCACCATGACCGATCGACACGGTCTCAAGGACTTGTGCCGGGAACTTCTGGGCATTGATATTTCCAAGCAGCAGCAGAGTTCGGATTGGGGCGCCGAGACGCTCAGTGAAGACCAGATGTTGTATGCAGCGAGCGACGTTCTTCACCTGCATCGGCTAAAGGAAAAACTGGATGGTCTTCTGAAGCGCGAAAACCGGACGGAATTGGCACAGCGCTGTTTCGATTTTTTGCCGCACCGCGCGCGGCTGGATGTAGCGGGATGGCCTGAAAGCGACATATTTTCTCATTCGTGATCCCGGTTTCCCGATCATCTTTGACAGGATGCACAATTCCTGTAGAACACTGATGGAATAACGGCTGACTCTATTCTTTCCGTGATCGCCGAAGGAAGGGGGTGGCGTGGATATGACATCTGCCCATGTCCGCAGACCGAAAGCCGAATAACATGACATCGGCATCAGGCTCCGCGCTTGCGAATCGGGCAGGACGCGGTGGCAAGAGAGCTATGAGACAGGCGGAACCGCCAACCCACGTTGAAGGCCTGAAATACGGTTCTGATCACGCTGCCGGCTCGGAGGACGGATTGCCTGACGCTGCTTCCGTCGCTGACAATTCCGTTGGCGATCTGGTATCGGCTCGGCGTGTCCTTTCGCTTGAAGCCGCCGGGATCGGCGCTGTCTCTCATGCAATGGACGGAGTACTGGGGCAGGCGTTTGCCGCTGCTGTCGATCTGATCGCTGCTTCCGCCGGCAGGGTTGTCGTGACCGGCATGGGCAAGAGCGGCCATGTAGCTCGCAAGATTGCGGCGACGATGGCGTCCGTCGGGACGCCTGCCTTGTTCGTTCATCCGGGCGAAGCCAGCCACGGAGACATGGGCATGATTGACGCCGAGGATGTGGTGATTGCTCTGTCCAACTCGGGCGAGACAGCTGAACTGGGCGATATCATTGGCTACTGCAGCCGCTTTGGAATCCATCTGATCGGCATCACCAGTGGCGCGGAGAGCGCCTTGGCGGAAGGCGCGACGGTGATCTTGATCCTGCCGCGCGCTGCGGAAGCCTGCCCCCTGGGCCTTGCGCCGACGACATCCACGACCATGATGCTGGCCTTGGGAGATGCCTTGGCGGTTACCCTTCTGGAGCGCCGTGGTTTCTCTGCCGACGACTTTCAGATTCTGCATCCCGGTGGCAAGCTGGGTCGACGACTGATGCGTGTCTCCGATATCATGCACACCGGAGAGGACATTCCTCTGGTTGCGCCTGAAACGTCCATGGCGGACGTCTTGCTGGTCATGACTTCTCACCGGATGGGGTGTGCCGGTGTCGCAATCCCTGCCGGAACGCTCGCTGGCGTCATCACGGACGGAGACTTGCGGCGCCACATGGACAGCGAACTGATTTCAAAGTCTGCTTCGGACGTGATGACCCGGAATCCGCTGACGATAAGGCCTGAGGCGCTGGCGGCTGAGGCTCTGGGACTGATGAACGCGCGACAGGTCACTGGCCTGTTTGCCGTACGAGACATGCAACCGGTCGGCTTTATCCACCTGCATGACTGCCTCCGCGAAGGTGTGGCATGAAGAGACTGATTGCGAAACGCGACAAGCCTGATGACTTGCCGCGCCCGCAGGATCGCTACACCCGCATCGTCACCATGATGAAGTTTACGTTGCCCGGTCTGGCGTTCGCAATCACTGTCGTTGTTCTGTTGTGGCCGAATTTTGCCAGTACCGGAAAGCAGGCATCAGAAATTGCACGCGATGACCTCGCGCCGGCAAATCTGGGCAATTTCGAAATGGAATCGCTTGTATACGAGGCTACCGACGACCGAAACAGACCCTACCGCCTGACAGCGACCAAGGCATGGTTGAAGAGCCAAAGGTCGACCACGGTGGCGCTGGAATATCCCAGGGCGACCGTCAGGCTTTCAGATGGCGATCACGTGCGCATCAGTGCTCGGCGTGGGCATTTCGATCGCAAGAAGAATCGTTTGAACCTGACCGGAAAGGTCAGTGTCCATCAGGGCCCGAACTACAGCTTTCGGACAGACCAGGCGACCATCGACATGAGAACGAATGCCGCCTGGGGCGACCGAACGGTGCATGCCAGCGGCCCCGATACCACGATTTCGGCCGAGGGGTTCCGCATCGTCGACAGGGGGGCCAGGGTAATCTTCATCGGCAGGTCAAGAGTTCTCCTTCAACCCGACAGTCAGGATTTGAGGGAACTTTCTGCTCCTGAACAGGACCCCGGGGCTGCGCAAGGCGATGGCCAGTGACCTGGAGATCCTGCGGCACCGGGGCTCGCATCGCTGCCGTTCCGATGGCGGTCGTCATCGCGTCAACATGCGGGGGCGGGGCCGCAGCCCAGGGAACAGGCTTTCTCGACAGGTCCAGGACGCCCGTCGTGATCAAGGCAGAACAGGGCGTGGAGTGGCGCCGCAAGGAAAAAATCTATGTCGCGCGCGGGAATGCGACCGCCAGACAGGGCCAGACGCGTATCCGGGCAGATGAATTGAAGGCGCACTACCGTCTTGGCGCTGCCGGCAAGACCCAGGTCTGGAAAGTCATCGCAACAGGCGAAGTCGACATCAGGACCGATAAGGAAAAGGCGACTGGCGATGTGGCGACCTATCTGGTCGGAAGCGGCATCTTCATTCTGCGGGGGCGGAACCTGAAGCTTGCCACCACGACACAAACCATCACGGCCAGCGACCGGATCGAATACCGCAGTGCGGACAAGCGAGCCGACGTGATCGGCAATGCGAAAGTGGTCGAGGACGACAAGGTCATACGAGCAAGTCGCCTCGTCGCTTTCCTGAAAGACGGCGAGAACGGCAAGATGCTGATGCGCCGGGTTGAAGCCCGCGGGGAGGTGCTCATCACCACACAGAACGACGTGATCCGTGCGGATATGGGTGACTATAACGGCGACACCAAGCTGGCGACTCTGACCGGAAACGTGAAATTGACGCGCGGCGACAGCCAATTGAACGGTGAAAAGGCGATCGTGAATCTGCACACCGGCGTGAGCCGGATGGTTGGGCGTGTCAAGGTTCTGATGGTTCCAGGCGATGGTTCTTCGGACGCGCAAAAAGGGAACGTCGGTGCGCCCGGTTTATCGGCACGGGACAATGTGAAGTCGGGGCAGGATGCCGGTCGCAAGTAGAACGTCGATGCGGCTCTCGCTGCCGGAGGCTGCGAGAGCGGGAAGACCGACGCCGCCGCGGACGGAAAGCACCATGCGCCACGCCGCTGCGCCGGAGATACCATTCAATCGCCTGGAGAATCACGCAAGGCCGGATATCTCCGGCGGTTGCGCAGCAGCGTCTTCGGGACGCAAAAAGGTGCTTTATGTCCACAGGTGCAGTGGTGATCGATGCACCGACAGGACATAAGGACCTTCAACAACGCTGCTGGCCGGCTCATGGCGACGGACGCGGTCGAAGAAGCGGACGCAGAATTATCCGGTGATGTGCCGTCAGGTCCGCATCTCGTTACCGAGAATTCCGGCCTTGTTGCAGAAAATCTGGGAAAACGTTTCAAGAAGCGGCCGATTCTGCGCAATATTTCCCTGAATGTACAGCGTGGCGAGGCTGTTGGCCTTCTGGGTCCCAACGGCGCAGGCAAGACAACCTGCTTCTACGTCATTACTGGACTGATCCGGTTGGACGAAGGGTCGATCAGGCTGGACCGTCGAGACATCACCGACCTGCCCATGTATCGACGCGCACGCTTGGGCATCGGCTACCTGCCCCAGGAACCTTCCATCTTTCGCGGCATGACGGTCGAGAACAATATCCGTGCAGCCTTGGAGATAGTGGAGGGTGATCGAGAAATTCGTGAAACAATGCTGGATGACCTGTTGGCAGAGTTTTCGGCCACTCATCTTCGGTATACGCCGGCCATGGCGCTGTCAGGTGGCGAACGCCGGCGCGTTGAAATTGCACGGGCGCTGGCGTCAAGGCCTGATTTCATTCTGCTCGACGAGCCGTTGGCCGGCATTGATCCCATCGCCGTAGGCGACATCCGTGATCTGGTTTCGCACCTGAAGGACAGGGGAATTGGCGTCCTCATTACCGATCACAATGTTCGTGAAACGCTGGATATCGTCGATCGCGCCTATATCATTCATGACGGTCTCGTTCTGACGGAAGGCCCCCCTGAGGCCATCGTTCAGCACAAGGAAGTGCGTCAGGTCTACTTGGGTGACACCTTCCGTCTGTGACTGTATCAGTCGATCACCTTTTCCTGACGCAGGCCGACATGGTCGTTTCGGTATTATCCCTCAAAATCGATCAACGCCAGATTCAGTCGCCGGCGCTGACGCCGGCGTTGCAACAGGCGCTGAAGCTGCTGCAGCTTTCCGGGCTTGAACTGGATGCCTTGGTGCGCGAAGCGTTGGAAACCAACCCGCTGCTGGTTGCCGATGCTGCGTCAACCGATCTTGCGCCGACGATCCCGTCACCGGTCCAGCGCCGATCTGGTGCCGGGTATCGCCTTTCTCCTCAGGCGCTCCGTCTGTTCGGCTCGGCGGCGCAGGTTACCCGACAGACGCCCGGCGGCGCAGACATGACGCCCGGCGGCCATGCGGACCCGGATCATCCTGGCATGCAGGACGGCAACTCCTTGCAGGACGCCTTGCTGGAAGATATCGCCTTCACGTTTGACGATCCGCTTGAACGACAGATTGCCCTGGATCTCTCCGGTCTCCTCGATGATTCCGGTTATCTGGCCGGCGATCTGGAAGAGGTTGCGGAATATCGAAAAGTGCCGGCTGTCCATGTCGAACATGTTCTTGCCCGGCTGCAGGAGGCGGTGCCAGCGGGGCTGTTCGCCCACGATCTGAAGGAATGCCTGCGGCTCCAGCTGAAGGATCGCGGCGCCCTGGATGAGGTGATGGTCCGGATTCTGGATCACCTGGAAATCCTGGCAGAGCAGGACCCGGCTGCGTTGGCGGCGGCGGTGGGCCTTGATGTCGATGAAGTGTCCCTGCGCCTTGACAGGCTGCGCCAACTCGACCCTCGTCCCGGTACGGCGTTGGCGGAACAGACCGCGCCAGTCATTGTTCCGGACATCATCGTCTTGCCCGTTGGCACCCACTCGTCACACAACAGCGAGCATGTTCAGGCCGTCGGTCGCTGGACGATCGGGCTCAACCAGTATCTGGTTCCGAAACTGTCACTGGACTGCACTGGGCTGGAGACCCTGCGCGCACGCGCACGCCGCGAGGAAGAACGGGCTTATCTCAGGACTTCGTCCCGGGACGCGACATGGCTGATTCGGGCCATTGAACAGCGCACGGCGACCCTTTTGCGGATAGGTGTCGAGATCTTTCGTCGCCAGGAAGGCTTCCTTGAGGCTGGTCCCCTGGGCCTCAAGCCCTTGACACAAAAAGAAATTGCGCGCGTCACCGAAGTCCACGAGAGTACGATCAGCCGCGCCGTGAACCGGAAATTTGCTGCCACGCCTCAGGGGGTGGTGCCGCTGAAATTCCTGTTCTGCAATCCGGTTTGCGACTTGAACGGCGGGCGCGATCATGCCTCGAAAGTTGTTCGACAACGTCTGAAGGCGTTGATCAGCGTCGAGGCGGCGCCGACCTCCGACGAGGTGTTGACGCGTCAGCTTCGTTCCGAGGGATATGACGTCGCGCGTCGCACCGTTGCGAAATATCGTGGAATGCTGAGAATTCCATCTTCCGTCCTTCGCAAATGCACCCGATCGGTCGGCTTTGCGAAGGGGACAGGTTCCTAGCCGCGGTGAGGCCGATCAGGGCGACATTTCAGAGGCGATCCGGTCTCTTGTGCTGCCCGTGCTGCGCTCGCCCGCCGTCCCGAACCAAATTGTGATCGGCTATCCCTTGACAGGGAAGCCAACTCTCGTCGGAATGTCGGAATGAATATCACGGTCACGGGTCGGCATCTGGGTGTCGGCCAATCCTTGCACAAGCATGTTCGAAATGTGCCGGAAGAGAGTGTCGGCAAGTTCTTTGATCATGCCATGGACGCTCACATGACGTTCGACAGGAACGGCCATGCGTTTTCCGTGGATATCAAGGTTCAGGCTGGCCGGGGTCTTCATGTCGGGGGTGAGGGGCAGGCGAACGATCCCCACGTCGCCTTCAACACGGCGTCGGAGCATGTTGCGAAGCGTCCGAGGGGGCACAGGCGTCGCCTCGACGATCATCGCTCCAGCCCACCGACGGATCTTGCGACGCCGAGCGCGCCACACTACATTCTGATGAATGAGAAGGATTCTGGATCCTGCCAGCCCGACGCGAACGCTGCCCATGACGGTCGGAAAAAACCGGTGGCGGTCGCTGAAATGACGACGAAAAACAGCCTCGCTGACAGTCGGTGAAGCTGTGATGCGCATGGACTTGGCAAATCTGCCAGCCGTGATGTTCCACAATGCCGCCCGTGGCGGGCTGAACATGACATGCCGCCGCGACGCCCGTCGCGTCGGCCGGGTGGACCCGCAACGAGTTTCGTAAACGAACTGGCGCTCGAGAACGCATTCGGGGTAGGAGTTTGATGGAGATTGGTGATCTTTTGACGCCTGACAGTATCGTGCCGTCCTTGAAGGCCACATGCAAGAAGCAGGCGCTGCAGGAGCTGTCGCAACGCGGTGCCGATGCGACCGGGATAGACGACCGGCGCATTTTCGAGGTACTTCGGGAACGCGAAAGACTCGGCACGACGGGAGTCGGGCGCGGCGTCGCAATTCCGCACGGGAAACTGGCGGAACTCGGCGATGTACGCGGCGTGTTTGCTCGCCTGGAGGAGCCGATCGATTTCGAGGCAGTCGATGACGAGCCCGTTGATCTGATGTTTCTCCTCCTCGCACCGGAAGACGTCGGCGCAGATCACCTGAAGGCATTGGCCCGGGTTTCGCGCCTCCTGCGCGATGGGGCGATGTGCGACAAGCTCCGCGGTTCGGAAAGCCGGGACGCCTTGTATGCGCTGTTGACGGATACAACCTCCAGCAAGGCTGCATGATTCTCCTCTGCGGCCGAGGCGCGTTCTGACCGGAGGCTCGAATGCGTCCGGCAGGGTCCCGGCGTGTCGATCACCCGTTATCCGTCGTCGAGCCGGACAGAAGCGTCGGCAGGGCGCGTCCGACGCCGGCACGGCGACGCCTTGCTCCGGGAAAGACTGGCCGCGCATGTGACATGCCCCTGCGACCAGACAAGACCGAAATCCGCGCAGATCCGGTATCGCCCGATGCGGCCATGTCCGTCTCGCAGTTGCCGAATACCGGCCGACGCGAATTCGACCCGCTGCCACTTCGCGGTATCCATTCACTGACTGTCGATCGTCGCGCGGGAACTCGTCCTGCGCACGCCCCGGGACGAGCACTGGCTTTCGTGAAAGGAGTTGTCACGCCCACGCGGCGGTGATCGCTGCGATCTGGATCGACAGACTCTCCCTGATGACATGCGCGCAGCAGCGCGTTGACAGGGGACAAGGTGCAGCTAAGGTTTGCCGACCCTGGGATGACCGATATGCCAGCCGCCATGAGCCACGATACCCTCGCCGCCACGATCGACGCCGCGTGGCAAGACCGCGACTCGGTCGGTGCAATCGACACCGGCGCGATCCGTGACGCCGTGGACAATACGCTGGACGCCCTCGACTCCGGTCAGGTTCGCGTGGCCGAGAAGGGCGGCGACGGCAACTGGACAGTCAACCAGTGGGTCAAGAAGGCGGTTCTGCTGTCATTTCGTCTCAACGACATGGAACCGATCGGCGGCGGTCCGGGCCAGAAGACCAGTTGGTGGGACAAGGTGCCGTCCAAGTTCGAGGGGTGGGACGACAGCCGATTCCGCGAGGCCGGGTTTCGTGCTGTCCCTAACTGCATCGTTCGCCGGTCGGCCTTTGTCGCCAAGGGCGTCGTCCTGATGCCGTCTTTCGTCAACCTGGGCGCCTATGTGGACGAAGGGACGATGGTGGATACCTGGGCGACCGTAGGATCCTGTGCACAGATTGGCAGGAAATGCCATATTTCCGGTGGCGCCGGCATCGGGGGTGTCCTGGAGCCATTGCAGGCCGATCCGGTCATCATCGAGGACAATTGCTTCATCGGCGCGCGCTCGGAGATCGCCGAGGGCGTGATCGTGCGCGAAGGCGCGGTTCTCTCGATGGGCGTTTACATCGGTGCCTCGACAAGGATCGTGAACCGAACCACGGGCGAGGTGCATCGCGGCGAAGTGCCGGCCTATTCGGTGGTCGTCCCGGGCTCTCTGCCGGATCCCGACGGCGGGCCGAGCCTGTATTGCGCAGTGATCGTGAAGCAGGTGGATGCCCAGACACGGTCCAAGACGTCCGTCAACGAACTGCTGCGTGACTGATCGGTTGCGAAATCCACCTGCGTCATGCCGGACGGAATCCGGGCTTTTTCGGCTGGGACCCTCGCGGCGGCATCCACCGACGCGTTCTCGCCATCGATGCGCAGGTGATACATGATCGAAACACTTCCTCTCGCCCAGGAATTGATCCGAAAGCCTTCTGTCACGCCGCGGGACGAAGGCGCCCTGGATGTCCTGCAAGCGGCCCTGGAGAGCCTGGGATTCAGCTGCCATCGCTTGTCCTTTGGCGCCGGCGCGGCGCGGGTCGACAACCTCCATGCCCGTTTGGGCGCCGCTGCGCCCAATTTCTGCTTTGCCGGGCATACCGACGTTGTCCCGGAAGGCGATCCGTCGGATTGGACTCACGATCCGTTTGGCGGCGAGGTGAGGGATGGGGTTCTGTACGGACGCGGCGCCGCAGACATGAAAGGGGCAATTGCCGCCTTCGTCTCGGCGGCGTCGACCTTTCTCGACCGCCGCGGCAAGGACTTCGGCGGCTCGATCAGCCTTCTGATCACTGGAGATGAAGAGGGCGACGCCATCAACGGCACCGCGAAGGTACTGGAGTGGCTCGATGAACGGGACGAGAAGCCGGATATGTGCCTGGTCGGGGAACCGACCAATCCCGAGGCGCTGGGCGACATGATCAAGATCGGCCGGCGGGGCAGCCTGACCGGAAAGGTCATCGTCCAAGGTATTCAGGGGCACACCGCTTATCCGCATCTGGCCGACAACCCGATCCATCGACTCGTCCGGATGCTGGCTGCGATCACCAACGTCGAAATAGACGACGGGACGGAGCATTTCCAGGCAACCACGCTGCAGGTATCGACGGTGGACGTCGGTAACCCTGCCTCCAACATCATTCCGGCTCGGGCCAGCGCGACGTTCAACTCGCGCTTCAACGACCTGTGGTCCGGAGAGACGCTGGAAGCCTGGATCCGCGAACGGTTCGATGCCGCTCTCGGCGCCGGGGAGCGATACGACCTGTCAGTCCGCGTATCCGGCGAGTCTTTCCTCTGCCCTCCGGGTCCGCTCTCGGACGCCATTGCCGACGCTGTGGAAGCAGAACTCGGCAGACGACCGGAACTCGGCACTACCGGTGGCACCTCCGATGCCCGGTTTCTGCACAAGTACTGTCCGATTGCCGAGTTCGGCGCGATCGGCAAGTCCATGCACAAGGTGGATGAGCAGATGCCGGTAGCTGACCTGGAAGCCCTGTCGCGAATTTACGTCCGGGTTCTCGACAAGCTCTTTCCGGCATGAGGGGCAGCAGGCCTGTCTGTCCCATCACGCTTGATTCGTGTTTGTGGGCTTTCTGTTTTTTCATTCATCATGCATGCCTTGTCCTGATTGCCAGGAACCTTGCGCCCGGATCGAAGGCCCGCCCGCCCTCAAGGTCGTGCCCCTGCATGCGATCGCACGACCCTCGCGCGAGCGACTTGTGCGAAAGCCTGCCATGGATGCCCGCCTTTCCGAGCCAGTCTGCCGTTGTGGCCGGGAACTGCCGGCTGCCGATTCACAGGGCGCATCGAGGCGCGTCCTCAAGTCCGGCCTGGATACGATGCCTTGATGGGTCGGCGGCGCGAATTGGCCTCTTTCCCGCACGGGCTTCCTTCCCATAAATCGGTTCGATGACGGATATTGCTGCCGGATTTGCCGCCGCCTTCCAGTTGCTGCTGAGCTTCGACGCCCGGCTGTGGGAGATCATTGCCCTGTCTCTGGAAGTCAATCTGGCGGCGGTATTCCTGTCCTGTCTGATTGGCCTGCCCCTGGGCGGCGCTTTGGCGGTTTGCCGGTTTCGGGGCCGCAAGGCGCTCATTATCCTGATCAACGCCTTGATGGGATTGCCGCCGGTCGTGGTCGGCCTGATGATCTATCTGATGCTGTCGCGCAGCGGGCCGCTCGGCAGCCTGAACATTCTTTTTACCCCGGGCGCGATGATCATCGCCCAGGCAATCCTGGTAACGCCGATCGTGACCGCCCTGACTCGGCAGATCACCGAGGCGCTTTGGCTGGACTATCGAGAACAGCTGACGTCCCTGGGCAGCAGCCGGATGCGAGCCATTCCAACCCTGCTGTGGGACGGCCGCGCTGCACTGTTTACCGCCGTTCTCGCCGGCTTCGGTCGCGCTGCAGCCGAAGTCGGCGCCGTCATCATCGTTGGCGGCAATATCGCCCACCATACCCGCACCATGACGACTGCGATTGCGCTTGAGACCGGCCGCGGGAATCTGGCCTTGGCACTGGGTTTGGGCATTGTGCTGGTCACGCTGGCCATAGTCCTGAACACCGCCGCGTGGATGGTGCGAGAGCGCAGCATGCCGGAAGCGGCGCTGCTGGGCGTGGATCGTTAAGGGCCGGACGATGCAAGGCCCCGGCATCCTTCCTCTGGCCCTCGAGAATATCTCGCTCCAACACGAGGGCCTGCCGATCCTGGACCGGATCAACATGCTGGTGGCTCGACAACGGACAACGGTCGTGCTGGGCCCCAACGGCGCCGGCAAGAGCATGCTGCTGAAGGTCGCTCACGGCTTGATTCCCCCGGACGCCGGCCATGTTCGATGGTCCAACCTTTCGGGGGCGAAGGCGCAAACTCGCCAGGCCATGGTTTTCCAGAAACCGGTTCTGTTGAATCGCTCTGTCTTGTCGAACATTGTTCATGCCGTACGCCTGCAAGGGATCGACAGGTCAGCGGCGGTTCACCGAGCGCACATGGCGCTGGAAAGAGTTGGATTGGGGAATTTGGCCAGACGACGGGCGCGCAGCCTGTCCGGCGGCGAGCAGCAGCGTCTGACGTTTGCCCGGGCCTGGGCGCGCGATCCAGAGGTTCTGTTTCTGGACGAACCGACTGCGAGCCTTGATCCCGCTGCCGGCTGGGGAATCGAGGAGATCATTGTCGAGTTGCGCCGCGAAGGCCGGACTGTGATCCTGTCGACTCACGACCTCGCCATGGCACGCCGGTTGGCCGACGATCTTGTATTTCTTCATCGTGGCAGGGCGCTGGAGGCCGGCGCCGCAACGACTTTGCTGACCGCGCCGCGGACGGCGGAACTCGAAGCTTTCCTCAAGGGTGAGTTGCGGTGGTAAGGGAGGGGGCGTATCTGACGCTGGGTGCGGCTGTCCTGTCTCTGGTCTGTTTCCCCGCCGGGCCTGTTCTCGCCAAGGCCGAAACCATCCGCGTTGCATCGACAACCTCGACAGAAGCCTCGGGCTTGTTCGGCTACATTCTTCCACAATTCACCAGGAAGACCGGCATTGCCGTACGGGTCGTCGCCGTCGGCACGGGGCAGGCCATTCGGCTGGCGCGCCGCGGAGATGTCGACGTGCTTCTGGTTCACCACAAGCCGTCCGAAGAGAAATTCCTGCGGGAGGGCTATGGCCTTCGCCGCCATCCCCTCATGTTCAACGATTTTGTCATCGTCGGTCCGGAACGGGATCCGGCAAAGGTAAAAGAGGCCGTGGACGTCACTCAGGCGCTGATGCGCATTCGCGATGCCATGGCCACGTTTCTTTCCCGCGGCGATGACAGCGGAACCCACAAACGGGAACGCCGTTTGTGGCGCACGGCTGGCGTCAACCCGTCCGTTCAGCAAGGCTGGTACAGGGAAATCGGCGCAGGCATGGGGCGAACACTGAACATTGCCGCAACCATGCCGGCCTACACGCTGGTCGATCGCGGTACATGGCTGTCGTTCGCGAACCGGCGATCACTGGTCCTGTTGTTCGAAGGCGATTACCGGTTGCGGAATCCCTACGGCGTTATCGTGGTCAACCCGCAGAAACATCCGCACGTCAATGTGCGCGCGGCGCAATCCTTCGTCCGGTGGCTGGTATCGCCCGCAGGCCAGCGCGCCATCGGATCGTTCCGAATCGATGGCAAGGTGCTGTTTTATCCCCTCGCACGGTCGGCCAGACCGTAAATTCTGCTGATCGGAATCGACAGGGAAGGCAGAACCGCCTACATCCGGGCCATGAGCGTTTGGCAGGAGGCGAAGCAGTCGGTCGGGGGAGCGGTCCGCGTCATGCGCATGGATCCGAACGCTCTGCAGGACTTCAACCTGACGATCGACGGGTACTGGCGATCTTTCTACGCCGCCGTCTATCTGGCCCCGATCTATATCCTGTTTCTGCTGAGCGTCCCTGTACCGCAGGATGTCAGCATCGGGCGCTTCTGGCTGATCGAGATCATCAACTACCCATTGAACTGGGCGTTGTGGCCGCTGATTTCTTACTATATCTGCCGCGGTGCGGGCCTGGTGGACAGGTATACCACCTACATCACAGTCTATAACTGGGCGCAGATCATCCTTTCCGGCCTTCGGATGGCCCTGATCATCGTCGCGTTCGCGCTGTTTCCGCTGGCGGTGACCAGCAATCTCATAGTGCTGAGCCTTGTCGTCGTGCTGGCGGCGGAAGCGCTGATCATTCGTCTTACTCTGGATGTCTCCTGGCCTCAGGCATTGCTGATCGAAAGCCTGGCTTTCGTGATCGCGTTGTTGCTTGGTTTGGTAAAACAATTCGTGATGCTGGGTGGTGGTCCCGCGTGATCGAGTCTGACCTGCTTCCGGACGGCATGCTCAAGGCCTCTGCGCTGAAATTCCCTGGATCCGTCAGTTACCCCGGGCGGGAGAAACCGGTCGAGGTGTTCGATGCGCCTACCACCGCAAGATCAGTCGGTCGCCCCTGATCTCGAATGATCGAAAGCGCCGCAGGATGTCGACACCAAGCAGGGACATTGTTCCCTGCCGGAGCACAAGGCCGGGACGGTTTCGGAAGGTCAGGCCGCCGACCTGGACGGTTTCCAGGACGACCCTTGCTGCTCGCGTTGCACCGTCGGCTGTCCGGATTGGCACGTCATAGCGGAGGCGCGCGGGATCAAGACCGGCGGTCCGTGCATCTCCGGGCGACAGGGCCAACGCGCTAGCGCCCGTGTCGACGAGCATGCGTGTCCGTTGCCCGTTCAGGAAGACTTCCATGAAAAATGAGCCGTTAGCCGCCGCGCGCATCGTCAGGCTGCGATCGGCACGGACGGCCGATCCCGACGACAGTTCGCCTGCAATGCGGTTCCAGATGACAGTCAACTCGTCGCGATAGGCATATCCCGTGATGGCGATCAGACCGATCGCCATCCAGGCAAGAATCGACTTGATCGCACCGGCGATGTTGGCACGCAGGCCGGTGATCAGGCCGCTGCACAGGAACACCAGAATCGCGACGAGGAAGCCGACATGAAGCCCGTCTTCAGCGCTTGGGAAGACGCCAAGGACATCGCCTGTCAACCAGCCCGCCAAGGCCAGCGCCCCGATGACGGTCGCGGCAATCGCAAAACCGGGGATCAGATCCCGAAAGGTGTCGCCCTCCGGACTCTCTCGAGCACCGTTGCCTTCATTCTGCCGGCGCCAGGGGTCGGTCACGGCGCAGTTGCTATTTCAGATTCACGCGGTCGCCTGCCGCATGAACCCCCCTTGAGCCGTGGCGGCACCGTCATGTTCAAAAGAGGGAAGGACAGCTCATGAGGTATTGCGAGGCGGCTCGAAAACCGCCTGGTTTCTTGCTCCCCGAGTTGGCCGAGCGCCGAAGCAGCGGTATCGTTGCCGGTTTGCATCGGGACGTCGAGTGCCGCGTGTTGCATGTCGAACTGATCTTGCGAACCTCCTGATCTTTCACGGTCGTCGGGGAAGCCCCGCTGTCCGCCAGCAACATGCCGCCCCTCCGGAAAGCGAACATTGAAAGGAAGCAAGCGATCGCGATTCCAGCGCAGGTCAGCGGTTTTCTGTGATTCGAAGTCGTCAACGCGGTCCGAGACCGTCCCGCTGCATGTCGCCAACGGTACGGCAATCACGTGGCCAGGGCCGCTGCAGGCGGCAGGGGCTGGTTCTGCACCGCTCATGTTGTTCCTCGTGACGTGCTTGTCCTAGGCCGCTTCGGTTCCACCAACGGTGATACCGTCGACCCGGACCGACGGCTGGCCGACACCGACCGGCACACCTTGACCGTTCTTGCCGCACGTGCCTATTCCGGTATCGAGTTTCAGGTCATCGCCAACCATGCTGATCCGGTTCATGACCTCGGGGCCGTTGCCGATCAGGGTAGCACCCTTCACGGGCGGTCCGACCTTGCCTTTTTCGATCTTGTACGCTTCGGTGCAGCTGAAGGTGAATTTCCCGCTGGTGATATCCACCTGGCCGCCGCCGAAATTGACGCAATAAAGACCCTTGTCGACAGATTTCAGGATATCTTCCGGAGCGTCCTTTCCGGCCAGCATGAACGTGTTGGTCATCCGCGGCATGGGATGGTGGGCATAGCTTTCGCGTCTGCCGTTGCCGGTAGGCGTCACACCCATCAACCGGGCATTCAGTCGATCCTGCATGTAGCCCTTCAGGATGCCGTCTTCTATCAGGACAGTTCGGCTCGTCGGCGTCCCTTCATCGTCGATCGTCAGCGAGCCGCGGCGATCTGGAACGGTGCCATCGTCAACAACCGTGACGTTTCTTGCTGCGACCTGTTCGCCGATGCGGCCGGAGAAAGTTGACGTTTCCTTGCGATTGAAATCGCCCTCGAGGCCATGTCCGACCGCTTCATGCAGAAGTACGCCCGTCCAGCCCGGGCCCAGGACCACAGGCATCTCACCGGCAGGAGCCGGCACGGATTCCAGGTTCGTCAGCGCTTGCCGCAGTGCTTCGTCGACCTGCCCTTGCCAGACGGAAGGAGCGACCCATCCGTCGTAGGCCGCGCGACCGCCGGCACCGGCAGATCCGGATTCCATGCGACCGTCCTTCTCGACGACGATGGAAACGTTGAGGCGAACCAGCGGGCGTATGTCCGACGAGCGTTGCCCGTCGCCGCGGACAATCAGCACCGCCTGCCATTTGCCGAATATCGATGCCGAAACCTGGCGGATTCGATCATCCTTCGACCGGGCGTACTCGTTGATGTCTTCAAGCAGCCTGACCTTCTTTTCGAAAGGCATCTCCCGCAAGGGATTGATTTCCGCATAACGCGCCTGGCTGGTGCTGCGCGGTCCCACGTCGAGCGAGCCGCCGTGACCGACATGCACTGCCCGTACTGTCATCGCGGCGCGCTTGATGGCCTCCTCCGACAGATCGGAGGCATGGGCGTATCCCGTTGCTTCGCCCGCCAGCGAGCGCAGGCCGAAGCCCTGACTTTCGTCGAAAGTCGCGCTCTTGAGCTGGCTGTCGTCGAATACCAGGCTTTCCGATTGAGTGTATTCCAGATACAACTCCCCGTCGTCGGCTCCGTGGAGGGCGTTTGCAACCAGTCCCTCCACCTGCTTGCGGTTCAGGCCGGTACGATCGAAAAACAGGGTGTCAGCGGTGGCTGTATCGCTCATTTGCGTTCAAGGTCCCGGGCCTGTCTCCATGCGCCCTGCAGGGCGTTCATGCGCTGACGGACAGGCATACAGATTCGTCACGCGCACCGGTTGGCTAGTGGCTTGAGCCAGAAATGGCGACTCCCCGTCACCGGGTAAAGGCGCGGGACGAAAAAACTGCTGATGCCGCCAATCCCCGAAACAGCACAGAAAATGTCGCAATTCCCATGCTTGCTGTCGGCGGTTCGCCTGATTACGTTCAGCAGTCTGCAATGCATCGCAGACGTGGGTGCTGCAGCCTTGAGGCTGGCGATGTCTTGTTGTGATGCCTAGGCCAGTCAAGCTCATGCATTGCACCGCCAGTCCCCACGATCCGGCGCGACTTTGACGGGTGTCCCGGAAACGAGGATCGAAATGCCCAAACTGAAGACAAAAAGCTCCGTCAAGAAGCGGTTCGGGGTGACGGGTGGCGGCAGGATCAAACGCAACTTTGCCTTCCGCCGGCACAATCTGACATCTCGAACCACCACCATGAAACGGACCAATCGGGGAACGACCATTCTGGACAAGAGCGATGAGAAGATAATTCGGCCGATGATGCCTTATGCAAAGAAATAGACGCCGGTTTCCGACATCGATTCCCCTCCAGTGACGGAGAAGCAGACATGGCGCGAGTCAAACGGAGTGTCACGAAACACGCGCGGCACCGCAAGATCATCAAACAGGCCAAGGGGGCGCGTGGCCGGCAGAAGAACACGTTCCGGGCCGCCAACCAGAGGGTCGAGAGAAATCTGCAATACGCGTACCGCGACCGCAAGGTTCGCAAGCGCAACTTCCGGCGTCTGTGGATCCAGCGCATCAATGCGGGAGTTCGAGAATACGGCCTGACCTACAGTCGTTTCATCAATGGCCTCGACTTGGCCGGCATCGAACTGGACCGGAAGGTGCTGGCCGACATGGCGGCCCGGGACGCGGATGCATTCAAGGCGGTTGTCGACGCAGCGCAGAAGGCGCTCGACTAGCCTGATCCCTGGGGACTGCACTACTGATGCTGTTCCGCTCTTCCTTGCCGGACGAGCCTGATGAGCGAACTTGACACCCTCCGAAAAGACCTGATTTCTGCAGTGGATGCTGCTGCGGACCTGAAAGCCCTGGACGCCATTCGGGTCGAGGCCATGGGCCGGAAAGGTCGAATCACCGGACAGATGCAGGGCCTGGGCGCCATGGAGCCTGGGGCGCGCAAGGCCTTGGGCAAGGCGCTGAACGTTCTGAAGGACGAGGTCGTTGCGGCGATCGATGCCCGAAGAGCAGCCCTGGAGGATGCCGAACTTGACACTCGTCTGGCCGAAGAATGGGTGGATGTCTCGCTGCCGGCCCGGTCGACCCCGATGGGCCGGATTCATCCCATCAGCCAGACGATGGAGGAAGTCAGCGCGATCTTCGGTGACATGGGCTTCGTGATTGCGGAGGGCCCGGACATCGAGACCGACTGGCACAACTTCACGGCACTGAACTTTCCGGAAGGCCATCCGGCGCGGGAAATGCAGGATACGTTCTATCTGCCGCCGAAGGACGACGGAACAAGGATGGTTCTGCGCACGCATACCTCGCCGGTGCAGGTGCGTACCATGATGGAGCAGGAGCCGCCGATCAGGATTCTGGTTCCGGGCAGAACGTATCGCAGTGATTGGGACCAGACCCACACGCCGATGTTTCACCAGTTCGAGGGCCTGGTCATCGACGGGTCGATGCACATGGGTCATCTCAAGGGATGTCTGATCGATTTCTGCAAGGCATATTTCGAAATCGACACCATCAAGCTGAATTTCCGTCCTTCCTTCTTCCCGTTCACGGAGCCTTCGGCGGAAGTCGACATTGCGTGCAACAGGAAGGACGGCCATCTCCGCTTCGGACACTTCGACGATGAGCATGACGACTGGCTGGAAATTCTCGGCTGTGGGATGGTGCACCCGAACGTATTGTCCAATTGCGGACTGGATTCATCGAAATATCAGGGGTTTGCATTCGGCATGGGATGCGAACGGATAGCGATGCTCAAGTACGGCATTCCGGACGGGCGCAGCTTTTTCGAAACGGATGTGCGTTGGATGAAGCACTACGGCTTCATGCCTCTGGATGTCCCGAGCGTTACGGGTGGCCTGTCTTCCTAGGCGTTTCCGCCACTGCACCGAAATCAGGCCGTTGCCGAAAATCTCTTCTGTGGGTCTGCTCTGGCAATCAATAGATCACCTTTTCGAGGTACAGACCGCAGGCTGGTGCCGTTGCACCGGCCTTCGCCCTACTTCTCGCACGCAGGACGGTCGCCAGCCACGATACCGGCTTCCTGCCCTCGCCAACCGGCACGAGGGTGCCGACGATATTGCGCACCTGGTGATGCAGATATGATGGCGCGCGAACGGCAATGTCGATCTCCTCGCCGTACCGGGATACCCGGATGTCTGTCAGCGTCTTTTCAGGCGAATTCGCCTGACATTCCGCGGCGCGGAAACTGGTGAAGTCGTGGAAGCCGACCAGTCTCTGTGCGGCTTCGTGCATGATGTCGGCATCCAGAGTCCTGCCGATTCGCCAAGCCTGACCGGAATCCAGCGTCAGCGGCGCCCGTCGATTGATGATGCGATAGCGATACCGGCGCTCGGTTGCCGAAAACCGGGCGTGGAAGGTGTCAGGAGCCTCTTCCGACGCGATGACGGCGACCGGCTCGGGCTTCAGGTGATGGTTCAGAGCTTCCTTCACCCGAAAGGCATCAGCCGCTTGAGCGATATCGACATGCGCCACCTGGGCCAGGGCATGAACGCCGGAATCGGTCCGGCCCGCGGCATGGACCACCACGGTTTCACCGCAGAACTTCCTGATGGCCTCTTCGACGCATTGCTGTACCGACAGGCCATTTTTCTGACGTTGCCAGCCGACGAAGGGTCGGCCGTCATATTCCAGAGTGAGCTTGAACCGTGTCACGCCACGACCGTTCCAGCTGGAATGGAAAATCCGCGCAGCAAGTTCTCGACAGTCATCGTTGTCCTGCCTTGCCTCTGGACGACTGTCGGCTGAAGGGCTCCGCGACCGCAGGCGATCGTCGCGCTGTCATCCAGCACGGTGCCGGCAACGCCGTTTCCTGCGACAACGTTGGCTCGGAAGATCGTGATACGCTGCCCTCCGGTTTCGAAGTACGCGCCGGGGACAGGATTGAAGGCCCGCACCATCCGTTCGATTTCCGCGGCCGGAAGCGACCAGTCGATCCGGGCCTCGGCCTTGCCGATCTTGTGGGCGTAGGTAGCACCTTCCGCCCGCTGAACCATTGGTGAGAGTGTGGCATGCTGCTCCACCGCTTCAACAATCATCGCGCCCCCCAGCTTGGCGAGTTCGTCGTGCAGGCTGCCACCCGTGGTGTCAGACGTGATCGAAATGGCCCGCTTCAGCAACATGGGGCCAGTGTCCAGCCCGGCGTCCATCTGCATGATGGTGACACCGGTTTCCGTATCGCCTGCCTGGATCGCCCGCTGGATCGGTGCAGCGCCGCGCCAGCGCGGCAAGAGCGAGGCGTGGATATTCAGGCACCCGTTCGCAGGCGCATCCAGCACCTCCCGGGGCAGGATCGAGCCATAGGCAGCGACAACCGCAATATCCGCAGCAAGGTTTGAAAAATCGTCTGCTTCTGTCGGGTTCTCGAATGAAACAGGCGTCCGGACCGTCAGGTTGCCGGCCTCGGCCCAGGCATGGACTGGCGATGGACGCAGCGCCTTGCCGCGGCCCGCTTGCCGTGGCGGCTTGCTGTAGACGGCGACGATGTCGTGACCCGCTGCGGCCAGAGCCTTCAGGGACGCCAGCGCAAAGTCCGGCGTGCCCATGAAGATCAGGCGCATGCGGCTTTCTCATGGTTGGTCGTCGGCCCGTTCGGCCAAACGATCATGCCGTTGCCGCCTCCTTTTGCGCCAACTTCTTTTCTTTCAGCAGCTTGCGGAGAACCATGTTTCGCTTCAAGGCGCTGATATGGTCAATGAACAGGATTCCGTTCAGATGGTCGATCTCATGCTGGATGCAGGTTGCCAGGATACCGTCGGCCTCCAACGTGCCGCTCCTGTTTTCCCGATCCAGATAGCGGAGGCGGATTTCAGCTGGTCGAATGACATCGGCATAATGCTCGGGGACGCTGAGGCAGCCTTCCTCGTGCGTATTGTCGTGATCCGAAACCCAGACAAGTTCGGGATTGGCCAACTGCAACGGCTCCGGCGCCGCCTCTTTCTCTGCCACATCGACCACGATTACCCGTTTCAACACGCCGACCTGCGGCGCCGCAAGACCGATGCCCGGTGCGTCGTACATCGTTTCCAGCATGTCGTCCATCAGCTGGCGCACCTTGCTGTCCACAGCTTCGACAGGCCGGGCTTTTTTCTTCAGCCGCGGATCGGGCGCTGTCAGGATGGGCATGAGCGCCATGGCGCAGTTCCCATGGAAATGTCAGATTCTTTGGGTTTCCCAACGTCTTGCCAATTAGGTAGCCTGTCTGAAAGGTCAACGATGGCGCCCGTTCGGGCATCCCTGGAGGTTCTCCCATTCTCCACCGAACGCCGATGTCTGTCATGGCTTGAGAACACAAAAGGGACGACGCCCCCATCATGAGTGCATGACAAGATGATTTTACCATGGAAAGCATAGGCCCCAATACGCTGATCGTTCTGGGATTGGCAGCCTTCCTCGGCCTGCTCGCGCTGCTCGTCACCTTCCGAACCCTGAGAGGCCAGACAGAAATCAGCTCTCGTTTGAGCCATCTGGCTGAAACACAGGAAAACGTCCGGCAAACCTTCAATGCCCGCCTGCTGGACCAGGAGCGGGCGATGAACCAGCGGCTGGATGCGGTAGGTCACCGGGTCGGCGCCAGCCTGGATGCCGGTTCCGAGAAAACCAAGGCTTCGCTGCAGCACATTGGTGAGCGCCTCGCCGTGATGGATGAAGCGCAAAAGAACATCATCGATCTCTCGAACCAGATGGTGAGTCTGCAGGACATCCTGTCCAACAAGCAGGCCCGTGGCGCGTTCGGCGAGATCCAGTTGCGCGATCTTGTGGAAGGTATCATGCCGCCCGGCGCCTTCAGGTTTCAGGCGCAACTGTCCAATCGCAAACGAGTCGACTGTCTGCTCACCCTGCCGAACCCGCCCGGTCCGATCGCGATCGACGCCAAGTTTCCGTTGGAAAGCTGGCAGCGGTTGCAGAATGCGGAGACAGACCAGGAACGCGTCGGGGCTACCCGGAACTTCAGCAATGATATCCTGAGACACGTCAAGGATATCCGCGAGAAATACATCATCCCTGGCGAGACGGGGGATGCGGCCCTCATGTTTCTGCCGTCGGAGGCGGTCTATGCAGACCTTCATGCCGGTCATGCCAACGTGGTGGAGCAGAGTTTCCGCGAGAAGGTCTACATTGTCAGTCCGACGACACTTTGGGCGACGCTGAACACTGTCCGTGCCGTGTTTCGCGACGTGCGGATGCGCGAGCAGGCTCACGTCATACAGAAAGAAGTCGAAACGATGATGGCGGATGTTGGCCGGCTCGAGGACCGGGTCGGCGATCTGACTGCCCATTTCACCCGGGCCAACGGCGATATCGAACGCATCCAGACGTCGACCCGCAAGATCATCAGGCGCGGCGACAAGATCCGGGAACTGGACCTCGACGAGGACAGCGAAAATCCCCGCGAACGATCTCCGATCAATGTTTCCGACCCGACGATCGGCCTCGGTGCAGAGTCAGAAATCGACGGCTAGGGCTGCAGCGCTGTTGCGAATGAGCGAACCCTTGTCGGTCTTGATCCAGGTCTCGTCGACGGCTCCGGGTCGCGCCGGCGTCCGAATGCCCGCTATTCGTCGGAACAGCTATCGAAAATCTCCACGATTTTCTGTCCCGCAGGCGTTGTGGGTCTCACCCGCGAAGCCGGGAATCATCGGTCCTAGATCCGGTCGCGCAGCGTGTCGGCGAGTCGGGTCATCTGTGCGGCTGCCTCGTCGATGACCCGATCCCGTTCAACGCCGGTCCTGAGGCGAATGGGAATATATAAATGATCTTTACGGAGTTCTGCACCGTCGAAGAGACCGAGGAGGGTCTGTTGGTGACCGGCGGTGCCGGAAAACTCGCTACCTGAGAATTGCGCCCATAGAGGCGTGATCCCGAAGTCACGCCAAACTTTGAGATCAATCCCGAGCCATAACCCGAATTTCCTGTGGAGACGGAGGTAACGGCCTGCCGTGTACCACCCGTAGGTGGGCTTCAAGCCCTCGGTGTCGGCGACACCGCTGTCTTCGAGCTTCTGTGTGATGTCTTCGATCAGGCCGCTGTAGTTGACCATGCGGCGTGCTGTTTCCTGATCGGTGATTTCGTCGCCGCGGATCGGCAGAAAGGCTTCCTCGTCCCTGCGGCTCGTCAGCCCCCGGACCTGGAGGATGTCGTGGCGGATGGTGTCGTGTTTCCCGGTGTGTGCAGCGTCCAGCAACGTGTCAAGGACATGAGCCCAGCTCTTGATCAGCATGGTCTTGCCACCGACGCGGGAGCACAAGGGAACTTGGTCTCGCCCGATCGAGGCGTCCTCCCATTCGAGGTCAGCCTCACTGCATCGCAGCTTCAATTCATCCCAGACCGTGCCCACTCTGCTCCCGGGAACGATGAACATGAGGGAGGCCGGGGGATCCTCGGCAAGATTCGCGAGATAGGACACGGGCTGTGCGTCGGTCAGTCCGGCCCAGGAACTTGTTCTCGACAAGGGCCCGCACCCGTCCATCGCTGTCATGGACCGTCAGATCCGGCCGGCTGTCTTCTTGACCAAGCTCGGGCTCGATGCGCCCTGGCTTGAAATCGGCGCCCGCCGGATGCAACAAGCAGACGAAGGCGCGGGCGATATCGGGCGACGAATTCAGGATATGGGCAAGTGCCTGCGTTGCGGCCGGCTCGGCCTGCATCGACCCGTTCAGAACGACGTGGGCCAGTACGCTCATGAGGCACTCTCTGTCATGTGTCCGTCCAGCACTATCCCTTTATCCCATAATTCCCGCCAAATCAAGCAACAGACCAATTCGCATCAAATGTGCCGCGCATCGACAGTCTTGCGTGTCGTAAAAACAGGCGAGTGGATGAAGCCGTGCACCCGCTCGGTCGATGACGGCGGCGAAGCTCCATATATGGTTGTGCTGGCCGCCAAATAGGGTTTGAATACCGAAATCGCATGTCCTTGCATGTTCGAATTGGCAGGATGAAAAGATGCTTTGTGCGCCCCACGACTGCTCGACGAAAATGTCATTCGCGACCGGCGCGTACAGCCTGACGCTTTCCCATGCACTACCTGCTGGCGCGGCAAAAATCGGTTTCAATTCATCGAGAAAGGTCCGTGACCGGTATCAGGGTTTCGGCAACATTGCATCGATGGCGCAGCGTTCGTCTGGCTCGTCGCCACCACTGCAGCTGGTGCAGAAAAACGAACGTGCGTGCCGGGAAACTCGCCTGTTGCGATCCCGGGAACGAGTGCCTGAAGACCTCGGGTGTCAGCGATCGGAAGCTGTTTCCGAACTGCTCACGGCGTATCGGCAGGATGAAAACTGCCAGTCGCCGGAATGGCTGAAGCAGAGGCGTATTCGGGTCGGATTGCATGTTTCGAATTCGCTCATCTCGAGCGAATTCACACCAATCGGATCGAGACGAGTTTTCTGATGGACCTGCGAAAGGTGATGCGATGCGCATGGCAGGGCGGACGGCGGATTGTGCCGACGATCCTCGCTGTGTGTCTGGCGGCCGCCGCAGCGGCCGCCGACTATGAAATCTCCGGCAAGACCAGTCTGGAGACACGTTGGTTCCCACGCTCCGCCAGCTTCGAAGACCAACGCAATTATAACGCCGGCTTCGTCGTCGAACCCCGGTTGTTTTTCGAGGATGAGGAGAATTTTAGCGTCACGATCACTCCCTTCTTTCGCTATGACGCCACAGACCGAAAGTATACTCATGTCGACTTGCGCGAAGCCTATCTGCTGCTGAACGGCTCGCTGGGAGAGAACGAATGGGAAGTGCGTCTGGGCATCGACCAGGTGTTCTGGGGCGTTGCGGAAGTGCACAATCTGGTCAATATCATCAACCAGACCGACCTGGTCGAAGATCCTGAAGAAAAGACCAAACTGGGCCAGTTGATGGCCCATTCCACCCTGTCGGGGACTTGGGGTGTGGCCGAGTTTTTTGTGGCCTCCTTTCACCGGCTGCGAACATTTCCCGGTCCGGCAGGTCGGCTGCGCCCCGCATTGCGGATCGACAATGACCTGGCGACCTACGAGAGCGGGGCCAAGGAATGGCATCTCGATTTCGCTGCTCGCTACAGCCATAGTCTCGGGCCGCTCGATCTCGGCCTGAGTGTGTTCGACGGCACCAATCGGCAGCCGGTCATGAGGCTCGTGCCGGTCAGCCCCATTGAACCTGTGCTGGTGCCGCACTACGAACAGATCCTGCAGTTCGGGCTGGATGCCCAACTCACTATCGAATCCTGGCTGCTCAAGCTGGAAGCCATCCACCGCAGCGGTGCGAGCAATCTGGCCAACAAGAAGGAATCCTATGCTGCTTTTGTTGTCGGGGGGGAATACACGTTCTCCGGTATCTTCGAATCGGATGCTGATCTCAGCCTGCTTTCCGAGTGGATAGTCGACGGGCGTCGGCACCGTGCGATCAGCCAGTATCAGAATGACCTTTTCCTCGGCGCGAACCTGTCGCTCAATGACGTCCAGGGTGCATCCTTCACCCTCGGCATGGTGGTCGATCTCGACCATGGCACCCGTACCTTGTCGTTCGAATTCGAACGACGCCTCACCGACGCTTTGTCCGTGGAGGCGAATGCCGTGCTCTTGCTCCATGTTGATAGGGATGACACGGTCGTCTACCCGACTCGCCGAGACAGCTTTGTATCGCTCAGGCTGATCTACGGTTTCTAGCACGCTGCACGTGGTTTGGCGGCATGCTGATCGAGCTCTTGTCGAAGGTGATGATACGGTGCCGGTCAAAATTGTCGACCATGTTGTCCGAGTTGTAGCCGCCAAGGCTATCGTCAGCATTGATCCATCAGGTACTCGTCAATAACGCCCCGACAGCGTTGCTGAAGCCGTTGCCGCCAGGTATCCCGGCAGACCTCTCGACGAATTTTCGTCGCCTGGAACTTCGAGCGGAGCCTGGAGAGTTTCCTGGCCCGGGTGAAGCGCGCCGCTGGCCGCTTCCTCATGCGCAGGGTCGCGCGAGGGACAAGTCCTTGATTCACAAGAACATGATGATGGCAAGGACTTGTGATTCAGGCCCTTGGCGTGACGGCCCGGTTTGCGCCAGTTCCTTGCTCCGAGACTGCCGACAAGGCGCAAGACGACCACACCATGGAAGTGGCCGGTCTTGGCGGCGTTTTCAAGGTGCATGCTGACTGAAGCTCAGGCCGCCGGAAGCCTCTTGAAATCGATTTTGCCGCTGACACGCCCCTGGGACCGGGGGAAGGCCAGATGGCCAATGGAGCACATGGAAACCACAGTCGGTCGACGCGCGGACTGGACACATCGAATGCCCTCCGGCAAGCGTCACAGCGTGATTGCCTCGGAGCCTGGGGAGTGTCTCGATTTGAAAATGTCCTTGCAGGTTTTTGTCGATGGGGTTTCGGTGCATCCAGGACTGCGCCTGCCTCCGGAAGACGGGCGGCGGCGGTCCGCGACGACCGGGACGGTCCGGCTGCCGCCACACCCGTGTCCGGCACGGGCCGCTACTTGCATCCCCACATGTTCAGAAAATTGGTGTTGTCCTGTGTGGAGCTGAACAGGGGCAGGGTGGTCTTGCGCCCGCACCAGCAGTTGCGGACATCCTGCTGGGTGAGGGGGCTGATCGCGAAGCAGCCGGTTGACCCCTGCGTTGGGCCTGAAGCGATGGGGTTGGCCGGTATGGTGTAGGTGCCGCCGGTCATGAAGCAGCGTCGGGCAAACGTCACGACCGGTATACTCAGGATTACACTATCGTCTGCATCTCGTGCTTGAACAGCAATTTCCACATAATAAAGGGTCTTCGCAGACAAGCCACTTGCGGTTACGCTTTGGGTGTTGACCTGCCCACCACTGATAAGCCTATTCAATGTTACCGCTTGCCGAGTCCCTATATCGGCTTTGAAAACCTCATAAAAAACACGCGTCCTTGCAGGTGCTGGTGTGTCGCCAAGCCGCCCGACGTATTCGTTCCATGTGATTGTCGGAGTCGTGTAGGTCACGCTGGTTGCGGATAAGGCCGTGATGGGGATATCCGCAGCATCGACCTCAGTTTGATCCAGACAAGCCGTGGGACCTTCTCGCCCGCTGCTGGTGACGGTCGTCTGCGCCTTCGCGGGCGCGGCGGTCAGGGCAAGGAGTGCGGCCAGCGCGGCGGCGCAGACCGGGAACATGCGGATGATGCGAAGGGACATGGCCAGGGCCTCCTGTGCTTCATGAGGCCCCGGTATGAGGCCCCGGTATGAGGCCCCGGTATGAGGCCCCGGTATGAGGCCCCGGTATGAGGCCCCGGTATGAGGCCCCGGTATGAGGCCCCGGTATGAGGCCCCGGTATGAGGCCCCGGTATGAGGCCCCGGTATGAGGCCCCGGTATGAGGCCCCGGTATGAGATGTGCCGAAGCCTGACACGGACGGACACACCCGTCAAGGCCAGAACGGCGATGGGTGACGCAAGGATTCATGTGTCAGTCGGGAGTGGGATCCTCCCTGTGGTGAAGCAGCAGCCACGGACAGGAGCACCCCGATGCCACGGCAGGCTGCAACGATCGGGAGCCTGCCACAGGCGTTCGAGGGGGTGAAGGAGATGCAGGCAGGCGGACCGGACCGGGGCGAGGGTTACCGGCCCCTCGGTCGCCAGGGCCGGCCGGGATCATCGAGGGCCGGGATCATCGAGGACCGGATGGCCGAGGCGGTCGACGTCTGGCGCTACACCCTCGACGCCGGCGCCGCTCGCCTGCTTCCGCTGCAGGACCCTTGCCGGGCGAAGGCAGGTCAGGACCACCAATGCCATCGAACGACGGTTCCGAGAGGTCCGCAGACGAACACGGCCCATGGGAACATTCCAGGACCGGACATCGATGGACCGCATCCTCCACGCGGTCTTTATGCACGAAAACAGCTATCGGGGAATCGGCATCCCCGTCTCCCTGATACATGACTCTTGACGTTACCGTCACCAATTCCGCCTTGATGCACCGATGTTTAGTATTTATGCTCTGCATCATGAGAACCACCATATCGCTTGACGAGCACCTCGCGAGGCAGGTTCGCCGCCGGGCAGCTGCCCAAGGCCTCAGCGTGAGCGCATTCATCGCCAAGGTCCTCGACGATGCGCTGAAAAGGCGGGTACCGTCGGAGCGGCCTCCGTTCCGTCTGGTGACGATGCGTAATGCGCGTCTTCGCCCGGGGGTCGATCTCGATTCGCCAAGGTCGCTCGATGCGGAAGACGACCGGGCGCGTTTCGGTCGGTGAGGTGGTGACAAGCGATGCTCCTTCCCGATGTAAATGTGCTGATCTACGCGCATTTCGAGGACATTGTTGAGGAACAGGCCGAGTATGCCCGCTGGCTCACCCGACTGGCGACGGGATCCGAGCCGTTCGCCCTTTCCGTTCTCGTCCTGTCTGGATTCGTTCGCATCGCCACCAATCCACGGATATTCGACCCGCCATCGACCCTGGAAAACGCTTTTGCCTTCGTCTCATCCCTTGTCGAACGGCCAACGGCCCGGATTGTCGGTCCCGGTCCCGATCACCTGGAGATTTTCGAGCGGTTATGTCGTGAAGCGGGGGCGACGGGAAAGCTGGTTGCCGATGCTCAACACGCGGCGATCGCGGTAGAGCACGGCTGTACCCTGGTTTCGGCCGACTCCGACTTCAACCGGTTCGCCGGGGTCCGATGGCACCACCCGTTGCGCCCCGACAATATGTAGGTCGGACGCATGAGGTGGGCATGTTGCCCGTATCGAAAAGTGCGTCCATAAAAATCAATGATTTGGGGCATGGGTGGAAGCGGGAATTGCCATTTTTTGTCAATGATTGTATATAATCTGCCGCTTCCACTCCGAGGTGCAACATCAGCCGGCGAGGGGCGAAGCCCGAGCGGCGGCGGTCCCTTCACCGGGAGGCGTAGCCGGGCGTCCGAGACGGTGCGCATCTCCCCTCGGACCCGCCCCAGGCGGCCCCGTCTGTCACCTTGCGGAAGTCCGTGCCCTTCGGGAACCACTCTCGCACCAGCCCGTTCACCTGCTCGTTCAGGCCCTGAGGTGGTCCCGGAATTTTGGACAGTCTGACGGCGTTGCCAAGGTGTATTCCGTTGTCTGATCATGCCGCCAGAATCCTGTTTGTCAGATTTTCCTGCTGTTGTTGAGCCTGTGGGGATGTGGACAAGGCGGTCGCCTTGTCCATCATATCCACCGGCTGGCGCGCGCCGCAGGCTTCCGCCGGCGTTCGGCCGCCGAGCGCCGAATGGGGACGCTCGGTGTTGCAGAAGCCGATCCACTCGCCGATGACACGCTCGGCGTGGAAGCCATCGGTGAGCGCGTGCAGATGGACCGCCTCGTATTTGAGCGCGCGCCACAGCCGCTCGATGAAGATGTTGTCCATGCAGCGGCCGCGGCCGTCCATGGAGATTGTCACTTCGGCATCCTTGAGCCGGCCGGTGAAGTCGAAGCTGGTGAACTGGCTGCCCTGGTCGGTATTGAAGATCTCCGGCCTGCCGCAGGTGTCGCGCGCCTCATTCAAGGCCTCGACGCAGAACCGGGCATCCATGGTGTTCGACAGCCGCCAGGCCAGGACCGCGACCAGACAAAGGAAGCCGCGGTTGACCGGGATGCAGGTGATGTCCGCGCACCAGACATGGTCGGGGCGCTCGATGGCGAGGCCCTTGAGATGGTACGGATAAATCCGGTGTTCCGGGTGCGGCTGGCTGGTCCTCGGCGCCCGGCAGACCGCCTGAAGGCGCATCAGCCGGCGGACACGGTGACGGACCATCTGCCGCGAGCCGTGGAACGGATACCTCAGGAACAGCTCGTCGAGCCGCCGCATCAGCGCCAGCGTCTCCGCACTCTCCCCCTTCGGCTTGCAATAAAGCGAAGACCGGCTGATCGACAGAACCTCGCATTGACGGCTCAAGCTCAGGCCAGGAACATCGCGGCGCACCATCGGCCGGCTCATCGCTTGAGCCCTCTGGCCAAAAAATCCCGTTCCACCGTCAGTTGACCGATCCTGGCATGAAGATCGCGAACCTCCTCCTCATGGTCCCGGGCGGCCCGGTCGACGCCGTTCGAGAACACCTCGCCCAGGCCGTCCATCGCCTGACGTTTCCATGTACTCACCTGATTGGGGTCAACTTGGTGGCGCGACGCGATCTCCTGAATCGTCCTGTCGCCGCGCAGCGCCTCCAGCGCAATCTTCGCCTTGAACTCAGGCCTGAACTTCCGTCGCCTCGTCATCGCGTATTCCTCCGTGAACGGTGGAATACACCTTAACCAACTGTCCAAATTTCCGGGACCACCTCACCCCGCTCCCGGGAGTGGTACGGGCGCGCGAAGAAGAACGCCGCGCCGACCGCATCCGCCGTCTTCCTCTCGACCCTTTCGAGAAGCGTGTGTTTCGACGCCCTGTCCACCAGCGCGCCGCCGTGGCCCTTGCCCGCAATGGTGTCGGCCTCCCGGTCGCCGACCCGTTCCTTCGCCTCAACCACCGCCAGACGCTCGGAGATGTCCACCCGGCCGGGGATGCGACCGCGGCCCGCGTGAGCCCCGCCCTTCCGGTTCGGCTTCCTGCCGCGGCGGCGGAGATGCCGCCAGAGATCGCTGCCGCCAGCCTGTCCTCCGCCATGCGCCACAGCGCCGGCGTCATCTTGCGCGGGACCGACGAGACCGCGACGCGCCTCCGCCTTCCGCCGCGCCGGAAAGCCCGCCTTTCCTCAGCGCGTGGGTCCGGCAGCGTCCTTCGCAGGTCCGGGGCTGGCAGCGCTCGAGCGTGGCAGTCTCCTTCTTCGAACGCAAGGACTGTTGTCGCCGCCTCGCCGATTCGCAAAATCTTGTGTCGGCGAACCGCACGGGACGCTGCAGCAGGTGTAGCACTTCAGAGTGGAACGGGGGTACTGATTTTTCAAACTGAGACAAGACCAACTCCCGAGTTACCTTGCCGAATCGGCGTTTTGCGGTTTCGGAGGCAATCGTTGGAGTTCGAATATGACGATTGTTCGAAATCGGCACACAATCGGTTCGGGAAACCGCCGTATCCTGGCACCGCAAAACCGCCTAACTTCCACTAATTGGATTTCGGCGGGAGTTATCTTGATGAGTGGACCCTTTGAAGGCGTTCGGGTCGTCGACATTACGACGATGCTTTCGGGACCATGGGCGACGACGATACTGGGTGATCAGGGCGCGGATGTCATCAAGGTGGAAGTGCCTGGAAAGGGCGATCACGTTCGTTCGCTCGGCAATCGCCGCGGCGGCATGTCGTCGATGTTTCTCAACATCAATCGAAACAAGCGTTCCATCACCATTGATCTCAAGAAGCCGGAAGGGCGTGATCTGCTTCTGGAGATCGCAAAAACGGCTGATGTTTTCATCCAGAACTTTCGTCCTGGCGTTGTAGAGCGGCTTGGCGTCGGCTTCGAGGACGTCAAGACAGTCAAACCGGATATTGTCTATCTGTCGCTTTCGGGTTTTGGTGAGAAGGGGCCCTGGGTCCACAAACCGGTCTATGATCCTGTCATCCAGGCAATTTCCGGTCTCACGACGATCCAGGCAGGCTCCGACGAAGAACGTCCACGCCTGGTGCGCACAGTATTGCCAGACAAGTTTTCGGCGATGGCGGCAGCTCAAGCCATGGGAGCGGCTTTATTCCGGCGCGAGCGCACGGGTGAGGGACAGCACGTCCGGCTGTCCATGCTGGATGCGATCCTCTCTTTCCTTTGGGCTTCCGACTTTGGCGCACAGACCTACCCCGAAGCAGAGGTTTCCAATCAGGCTGCTGCCAGCTTCATTGATCTGATTTACCGAACAAAGGACGGTTTCATGACCGTCGCCGTGATGTCAGACAGGGAATGGCGCGGTCTTTGCGAAGCACTGGATCGCAAGGAGTGGCTGGAAGACGAGCGCTTTGCGAGTCCGGCAGCCCGCGATGTTCACGTCAACGAGCGCCTGGAAATGACCCAGGAGGTGTTGCGTCATCGGACGACTGACGAGTGGATGGGCATCCTGGAGAAATGCGGCGTTCCTTGTTCCCCGGCCCTGTCGCGTCGGGACGTTGCCGATCACCCCCAGGTTGTCGCGAGTGAGATACTTTTCGAAAGCGATCATCCCGCTGCCGGCCGCATACGGCAAACGCGCAATGCCGCGCGGTTCGAAGGATCGCCCGCGACTCACCGGTCGGGTGCGCCGCATCTTGGCGAGCATTGCGCCGACATCCTTCTGGAAATAGGCCTTGCGGAAGACCGTATTCGGGAATTGCATGCACAGGGCGTCATTGGTGGTGAGCACGATATCGCCTTGAAAACCGCTTCGATGGCTGCCGAGTAACAAGTCGAAGGAATTCATCGAACAGGTTTGCCCAGTCGTGGTTCCCAGTCCGGGCCCGGATCGGAGAACTTGCATGATTGATTCATCGCTATCGATGAGTGGAGAGAGTCCCCCATCATTCATCGAGTCGATATTTCCAGTTGCGAGCAGCACGATCCTGAATGTCTGACGATGTTTATCCGACCGGCAATGTCGGCTCTTGCGACAAGCGGGTTCGGAAAGAGATGAAATTCTGGCTTGACCGTCATGGCAGTCGAGTATCCAGGGCCCGATGATGGAGCAGTAAACCTGTTTCTTCGGCCATGACAAAACAGATGGGATCACAATGCCCCTCCGCCCTCAGCCGATACCCGTGACGCGGTGCGCGACTGCTGCGAGGTGGTGGAAGCTCATCGCATCAGAAACGAAGGGTTCGGAGTTCGATTTTCGGTCGCAGACATGCCTTGCGCCCCCGGAGGCAGAGGGAAAAGGCGAGACCTGCTGTCGACGAAAACAAAGGCAAGACGGCGGATAAGGATCATGCGCCGTCGCAAAGCCAAAAAGCGTTGTTCGGCATGCTCTCGTGGCTCGACCGGCGCAAGGAGGAAGTGACATGAATATCCAGACAACGATGACAGGAAACAGCCGGCAGGCGCACGACGGGTTGGCCATGATGATCGGTGGCAAGCTGAGGCGGACCGATAACAAATTCGATGTTGTCGATCCTGCAACCGGCCAGTCTTTTGCTTCGGCGCCAGATGCGAGCCGACAAGACCTGGATGATGCAGTCGCTGCTGCCGAGGCTGCATTCCCTGCCTGGGCCGCAATGCCGTGGTCCGACCGTCGTGCACTCGTTCTCGAGTTCTGCGATGCTGTCGCTGCCGAAGCAGACGACATTGGCGCCCTGGTTGCTCAGGAGGCCGGCAAACCGCTTGCCAAGGGTATTGGCGAAACAAATGGCGGACTTTTCTTCGTCCGCGGATTCGCGGACCTGGAACTGAAATCCGAGGTGCTTCGTGAATCCGGAAATCAGCATGTCCGAGTCGAAAAGCGCCCGATCGGCGTGGTCGGTGCCATTACTGCTTGGAACTACCCTGCGTTGCTCGCCTTGTGGAAGATCGGCCCGGCCTTGTTGACGGGTAATACCCTCGTACTCAAGCCCGCCCCCTCGACGCCCCTGACCGCCCTCCGGCTGGGGAAGATCGCTCGCGACATCTTTCCGGCCGGAGTCGTCAATGTGTTGACGGGCGGCGATGATCTCGGGCGCTGGATGACTGCGCATGATCGGATCGGCAAAATTGCCTTCACGGGATCCGTGGATGCCGGGAAGGAGATCATGGCGAGTGCGGCGCCGACCCTGAAACGCCTGACGCTCGAGTTGGGGGGCAACGATGCGGCGATCATCATGCCCGATTTCGACATCGATGCGCAGGCGGAAGAACTGTTTTGGGCCGGTTTCGCAAACAACGGGCAAGTGTGCGCCTGCATGAAGCGAGCATACGTTCCGTCCGAACTTTACGACGCACTTTGCAGCCGCCTGGCCGCGATAGCGGCCACTGTCAAGATCGGGCCGTGGAACGAACCGGATGTCGAACTGGGACCGCTCCAGAATCGCCAGCAGTTGAACATCGTGACCGAGCTCGTCGAAGATGCGGTCAGTCGTGGCGCAAATCCATTCTTCAAGGGAGAGGTGCCGGAAAGCCCTGGCTTCTACCATCCGATCACCCTTTTCAGGGATGTGCCAGATGAGGCACGGATCGTTCGGGAAGAGCAATTCGGGCCTGCTCTCGCCCTCTTGAAGTACGACGATCTCCAGGACGCAATCACCCGGGCGAACGATACGCTCTACGGCCTGGCCGGCTCCGTGTGGGGTCGGAATACAGACGCTGCAACAGCGGTCGCTGTCAGACTCGAGGCTGGAAACGTCTTCGTCAATCAGCACCCGTCGATGGGACCGGAGATTCCCTATGGCGGTATCCGCCAATCGGGTCTTGGCGTCGAATGCGGCGTTCAAGGCTTGTCGGAATACACAAATACCGTCGTGGTGAATGTCAAGAAAGACTGACAAGCACGTTCAGCGCTTGTTGAACGTGGTCCTTGCGTCTTCCTTGAGAAAATCGATGAAGGCGCGAAGACGCGGCGGCATGCGGCGTCGATGGACGAAGGTTGCCGCTATTTCGCCTGGTCGATGACGCCAGCGCGGCAGGAGCCGAACAAGGCTGCCTGTTTCAATCTCTGCATGCACCGCATAATCCGGAAGAAGTGCGGCGCCGGCTCCGTTGAGAACGAATTGTTTGGCCGTCATCCCGGAGTTTGTTCGGATCGACGGATAGAGTTTCACGCTCATGTCGTCCCGGTCGTTCCTGCTGAGCGTCAGTCGGTCGTAATCCGACATGATGGTCAGGACGATCCAGGGTTTCCGTGACAGATCCATGGGCGAGTCAAACGGTCCGAACTTTCTTGCGAATGCCGGGGAGGCGCACGGGACCATCTCGAAGTCGGCAATTTTGACGGCATGAAGCTCGGTTGTTTTCAGCCAGCCGATACGAAAGGCGATGTCGTATCCGCTTTCGATCAGGTTCGTGATGCTGTCTTGCGTGTCGAGTTCGACCTCGACAGTCGGGTGTGCCTCTCGAAAACGTGTAATTGCGCCAGCCAGGTAGACGATCGCAAGATTCTGCGACGCCGTTATCCTGATCATGCCTGATGGCAGCTGCTGTTCGTTTTCCAATCGCTCGATTGCCGTGCCGATGATGTCGATCATCTGTTCCGCAGCGTCGGCTAGTGAATGTCCCTCCTGAGTGATCGAGACCGATCGGGTTGATCGATTGAGCAGGCGGACATTGAGATCGCGTTCAAGGTCGCTAACATGTTGGCTGACAACGGATTTGCTCAGGTTGAGCGCCTGCGCGGCACGCGTGAAATTGCCGGTTTCCGCCACCTTCTGGAAGACGCTGATGCGATAGAGATACCTCAAGTCCATTGTTCGGCCCTGCGGAACAATTCATTTGGGAACTTGCTATAGCCCCCCTTGCCCGGGCTGCATAGGCTAAGTCGAATTCGGAGTTCATCGACGCTGGCGAAAGGTGCTGGTTCATTGAATGGCCGGGAGGGCAGGTCAGCAGCATTCAAATGTCGACAGTTACTGCGAAGTCGTGCGCCGCTCTTATGGAGCCGGGGAATCATCGTCCCTGTCGCGTCGGTGTGTCTTGAACGATCCGACCGAGATCGTGTCGCGTCATCATCTGACGGCTCGTGCTGGATCGAGTAAGATTGAGAACAGGCTGAATGGCAACCTATCTGATCATCGGCGCGGACCGCGGTATCGGCTACTCCATCTGCCGTCAGTTGTCCGGTCGCGGAGATAAGGTCGTCTCGGTCTGCATGGGTGCGGGCGATGCTTATTCAGGCACGGTGATCGAAGTGGTCCCGAATGTTGATGTGACCTCTGATGGCGCGATTGCCGGAATGGCTGCTGCACTGGCCTCCAGGGGCGAAACCATGGATGTCCTCATTCATGTCGCCGGCGTCCTCGGCCTCGATGAATTGGGCAGGATCGACTACGATGATGTCCGTCGACAATTCGAGATCAATGCAATTGGGCCCCTGCGCGCCGTCGAAGCTGCCCTGCCGCATTTGGCGCCAAATGCAAAGATCGGGGTGATCACGAGCCGAGTAGGCTCGCTGTCCGACAACGGATCCGGCCAGATGTACGCCTATCGCGTTTCGAAAGCAGGCGCGAACATGGTGACTCTCAATCTCCACCACGACCTTTCGAAGCGTGGCATCGCCGTTGCCGCCCTGCATCCCGGTATGGTTGCAACAGATCTGACGAAGGATTTCCCGGGAGACTTCGATTACATCACGCCGGATGAAGCGGCCGAAGGACTGCTTCGGCGCATGGATATGCTCAGTCTCGAAACGTCCGGCCGGTTCTGGCACGCAAACGGGGAGGAGTTGGCATGGTGATCGCGTGAAGCATTTGTGCGATAGCTCGCCAAGTATAATGACAAGAACGGAGGAACAACCATGATCAAAATCTACCGATACCTGCCGGCATGGACGGTACCGTGCATATCCCCATACGTTACCAAGGTCATCAACTACATGAAAATGGTGGGGATCGAGCACGAGATCATCGATCAGGATCTGACCAGGCTCGACGAAGAGACGCCTTTCGGCAAACTGCCGAAGATCGACGACGGCGATGAAACCGTTGCCGATTCGACCGCCATCATCAAGTATCTCAAGGGAAAATACGGGGATCCTCTGGATTCTGGCGCCTCCGACCGGGAAAAGGCGGAGATGCATGCCTGGAATCGGCTGATCGACGAGCACCTGTACTGGACTTCGGTCATTCAGCCGCGTTGGCGTGAGACTCCCAACTGGGAAATTTACCTTCGCATCATTGCCGGCACCGACGATGTGCCGCCGCCGCTCCAGGCATTCGCCGATGATTTCCGGCACCGCATCGTGACCGAATTCATGCATGGCGGATGGGGTCGCATGTCTGGCGACGTGATCTACCAGCGAGCGCGGGAGGACATCGATGCCCTTGATGCCCGGATCGGCGGGAATGGCTTTGTGATGGGCGAAGAGCCGCGGTCCATCGATGCCGCTGTTTCATCGATCCTGCGCCACATCATCGACACGCCGTTCAACTTCGACACGAAGGACTATGCGGCAGGAAAAGCGAACCTGGCCGGCTATCTGGAACGGATCAAACAGCGCTTCGATATCTAGATCACTCACTCAGGCGGTGTACGGCAGACGCGCTCCGCCAGACATTTGCCCGGGAGGTCACGCCTTCCGCTCCGCCCGGAGGAAAGGAAAACATCATGACTTTGCTGAATCGTGACGATTGGTACGACATAGCTCGCGACGTCGACTGGACGCTGAAATACGTCGACCGCGATGAAGCCTTCCCGGAAGAATGGGTCGGTGCGAAAGGCATCCCGCTCGAAGCCTGGGAGGACTGGGACGAACCGTTCCGCGTCTCCTACCGCGAATACGTGATGGTGCAGCGCGAGAAGGAGGCCGGCGTGAGTGCCATTCGCGAAGCAATGGTTCGTGCCAAAGCCTATCAGCAGCTCGATGACGGACACAAGGCGTCAACGCAGCTTCACATGGGGACCACCTGCATGGTCGAGCAGATGGCGGTGACGATGCAGTCCCGTTTCTCTCGCTTCGCGCCTTGTGCCCGCTGGCGCAGTCTGGGCGCGTTCGGCATGCTCGACGAGATACGGCACGCTCAACTCGACATGCGCTTCAGCCACGATCTCCTGAACGAGGACCCGCGCTTCGATTGGTGCCAGAAGGCTTTCCATACCAACGAATGGGGCGTCCTGGCGGTTCGTAATTTCTTCGACGACGTGATGCTGAACGCCGATTGCGTCGAGGCAGCGCTGGCAACCTCGCTCACCGTGGAGCATGGTTTCACCAACATTCAGTTTGTCGCGATGGCGTCGGACGCCATGGAAGCCGGCGATGTCAATTTCTCCAATCTTCTTTCCAGCATCCAGACGGACGAGGCGCGCCACGCGCAACTCGGCTTTCCGACCCTGGACGTCGTGATGAAACACGACCCCAAGCGAGCACAGCAGATCCTGGACGTTTCCTTCTGGCGAGCCTTCCGCCTGTTCCAGACACTCACCGGCACGTCGATGGACTATTACACGCCGGTCGAAAAACGGAAAATGTCATTCAAGGAGTTCATGCTTGAGTGGATCATCAAGCACCACGAGCGAATCCTTCGCGACTACGGCTTGAAGAAGCCTTGGTACTGGTCGCAATTCGAGGAAGCGCTGGAGCATGGGCATCATGCCATGCACATAGGCACCTGGTTCTGGCGCCCAACCTTGTTCTGGAAACCCAACGCCGGCGTGTCGAAGGCAGAGCGTCGCTGGCTGAACGAAAAGTACCCGAGCTGGGATGACAGTTGGGGTGTTCTCTGGGACGAAATCATCAAGAACGTCAACGACGGCAAGATGGAGAAGACATATCCCGAGACGCTGCCGGCGCTTTGCAACATTACTCAACTGCCACTCGGATCTGCGCTGGACCGCCACCATCTGGGATGCCACCAGGTTGTTCATGAAGGCCGCGTCTATCACTTCGACAGTGAAGTTTCGAAGTGGATTTTCGAACTGGAGCCGGAGCGCTATGCCGGACACATGAACGTCGTGGATCGTTTTATAGCCGGTCAGATCCAGCCAATGAACCTTGAAGGCGGATTGCAGTGGATGAGCATCACGCCTGAAGTCATGGGCGACGACGCTTACGGATACGCGTGGGCTGAAGACTACAAGGACATGCGAGTGGCGGCATAACAGCGGCACCGGCAAGACAATCGCGAACACCCAGTGAGGAGCAAGGGTCATGGCTCTCTTTCCGATCATCGGCCGCTTTGCCGGCGACTTTGTACCCCATCTGGCAGCTGTCGACACCGAAGACACTTTCGATGAAATCGCTGAAAAGGTGGCGGTGCACAGTGTTGGTCGCCGGATGCCCGAGAATCCGGCCGCAGACGGATATGAGGTGCTTTTGAACGGGGAGATATTGCCCGGCAATCAGCGCCTCGAGGACTTGATGGCGGAGACGCCTGTGCTGCCACTCCAATGGTTCGAAGTCCGATGGAAGGAGTAGCAGCCGTCACCACGGAGAATGCCAAAGACATCGACTATGTCGAAGTCTGTGCCGAAGACGAATTGTGGGACGGTGAGATGGATGCCTTCGACGTCGGCGACCATGAGATCCTGCTCGTTCATTTTGGTCAACGGTACTTTGCATATGACGGCATGTGCCCACATCAGAGTGTTGCCCTCGTGGATGGAGAATTGACAGAAGACGGCCTGATCATCTGTAGCGCCCATCAATGGCAGTTTCGGGCCGACAACGGCAAGGGCGTCAATCCTGCGAACGAGTGCCTGCAGACTTTTCCGGTCAAGGTCGAAAACGGCCGTGTCTATGTCGGGACTGAGCCGGAATAGAGCGATGAAGGAACAAGGGATCATGAACTCCGAAGACCACACCGAAATGGATGAAAACCTGGTAGGCCCGGTGATCCGGACGGGCGCCTTGGCGGAGGCCGTTATCGATGCGGTCATTGATGACAATCCGGAGCGCGAGGTCTTCGTGATCGAACGGGGTGACTACATCCGCATCCATACCGACCACAATTGCATTCTGACGAAGGCGTCGATGGAGAAGCATCTCGGTCGAAACTTCGATCTTGCGATGATCGAAGCCGAGATGCCGTCTTTCAAGGGCCGAATGCAGTCCACCACAGAGCAGATGCGCTGGTACTACGCCACCTGACCCGAACAACACGCCAATGCGGGAGGAAATGATGACAGAGACAGCTGCGCGCCGACGCACTCGCAAAAAGACGTGGAGTGCTTTCGGTGAATTGACCGGCAAGCCGAACGACTACGAAATCGTGACTCACAACATGAACCACACGACCGGCGAGACACCGCTGGAAATGGGGCCCAACGTTCACGGTAACGTCTGGCTCAAACGGTATCGTGACGAGATCTCGGTCAAGATCTCCAACTGGGACGCCTTCCGCGATCCGGACCGGCTGACCTACGACAGTTACGTCAAGATGCAGGACGAACAGGAAGCCTACGTTGACAACCTGCTCGCATCCTATACGGCTGAGGACAGTATCGACAGTCAGCTTTCAGACAACTGTCTCGATCTGTTGCGTACCGTGATGACGCCCAGCCGATATTTGGCGCATGTTCAGCAGATGCTGTCAGCCTACATTCATCAGTTGGCGCCGTCGTCCTACATCGGCAACTGCGCCGGGTTCCAGGTGGCCGACCATCTCCGACGAGTCCAGCGAGTCGCCTACCGGACCAGGCAGCTGGATACTGAGCATCCGGCCCATGGATTTGGAAGCGGTGAGCGGGAGACCTGGGAAGATGCGCCAGGTTGGCAAGGGGTTCGAGAAGCAGTCGAGAAGCTCATGATTGCCTACAAGTGGGACGAGGCGCTTGTCGCTTTCAACCTCGTGATCAGACCGGTTTGCGACAACCTTTTCGTCAATCAACTGTCCCGTGCAGCGCGCCTCGCCGGAGATGAACTCGATGCATTGGTGTTCGAGAATCTCTATGTGGATTGCAAACGCCATGACCGGTGGACGGCTGCAGCCACCACTTTCATCATTGGTGAAGATTCTGCGCATCGCGAGACCTTGCGTAACCTTGCCGGCGGGTGGAACGATCTTGCAGAAACGATCGTTCAATCCGGCGCTGCGATGATTGCGCAGCATGTCGATGCCCTGGAAGCACAGACGATCGCCGAAGATGTCCTCGCGAAATGGGCCGAGTTGAAGTGGCAGGCCGGCCTCAGCGGCAATGCCTGAGCCGCATCTCCGGGGCAGCTACCGGTTCGGTTTCCCAGGACATCCGGCGTCACGCTCCATGACGAGACATTGTTCACCTGTGCAGCAGGCCAACCGATCTGTACTTTGGCGCAGATACTCTGGTGGAGTTGTTTTGCATCGATGAGTTGACAGAAATCGCCAGGGTATCCGCTGGCATCGAGATCCATGTCGCCCTTCGCGACCGGCTGGAATGCAACGGAGGCCGCCATTCACTCAAGGCCTTGTCGGCGATGTCATGATGGCGAGGAAACGATGTCCCGTCGAAAAAGAATGCGCCTCGCTGGCCCACCGGTGAAAGATGTCGTCTTTCGGACCGTGTACGTCGGTCTGATTCTCGGAGACCGAGGCTGCCATGACCGATTCGATTGAGATGCCGTCACCATTGACGATGACCGAGGTCACGGGCAATGCGCATTCATGGCATGAGTTCTGCGAACGCAACTATATCGGCGGGGTATGGAAATTCACCCGGGAGGGCTATGGTTTCGACATTTATGACCCTGCCGACAGCACGGTCATTGCCACCGTCCCCCTGTCAACACATCGCGATATTGCCGAAGCGGAGGCTGCTGCGGCGCGCGCACTTCCGATCTGGAATGAGTGTTCCGGCGCGGATCGGGTTCACATCGTCGACACGGCACTGGAAGACCTGGCGAACCGGATAGATGAGATCGCGATAGTCGTTTCGCGTGACACTGGGCTACCTCTGCCATTTGCACGTGACGACACACTCGCCTCCATAAATACCGCCCGGCTGCGGCTGGCCACCGAGACAGGCCCCAGCGCCTGTGTGAATGGTGGTCATCTTGACGCTTTCCTGCCAAGCATCCCGACAGGCCCCAGCGCCTGTGTGAATGGGGTGATTGGGCAAATCCTGTCATGGAGCAATCCGCTACAGACTTGCGTTGAAACGCTGAGTCAGGATCTGGCGGCCGGCGACACGGTCATCGTGCGTCCGTCGATCAAGGCCCCCCTGTCACTTGTATTTTTTGCAGATGCGCTGGATCGGTCCGGAGCGGCGGGCGGCGTGTTCAATCTCGTCCAGGGAACGGGTACAGATGCCGGGATGGCCCTCACGCGCCAGACTGGCCTGAAGCGGCTGGACTTCCATGGAAGCCGAGCCACCGCAGCGATGGTGTCACTTGCGCCGAAGAGAAACGGGATTCCGGTACATACCCACTTCAGGAATATCCGGACGGTCGATCTTGAGGCTGCCGACGACCTGGATGCGACCGTCGAAGACTTGATGACCAACTGTCTTTGTCATGGAGCACGCCCCGGCTTTGGCGGACTGGTTGCCAATGTTGAAGGCAGTCTGTTGCCGACGTTTTCTGACGCCATACGATCGGCATTCGGCGCTTGCGGACATGATGACATATCCGGAAGGAACCATACGGTTGGACCGTATATCGCAGAAAAATACCGGAATGCGGCTGAAGCCCTTGCCGAAAGTTATCGGACTGACGGCGCAGTTCAGATTTGCCAAACTCGATCACCTGACGAAAAGACCTATCGAATGGGGTGGTTCGGGCCGGCCCGCGTGATTCATGACATAAACCAGAGCATCCTGTTGAATCCGGATAATCCGAACGGCCCCCTGATTGTGGTTCGCGAAATGCGTTGATCGCCTTCGCCCTGTTCCCCGCATCGCAGGCATCTTCCGAAGCGCGAAGGCCCTGCCGACCGAAAGGCTGATCGCGCACTTGAGCATCCTTTCCCCCTTGGGGGACGACCTCCGGGCTCCCCGAAGCCATCCCGGGCCGATGGCACGAGTTCAGGTTGGTGCCGAACCAGGGCCGGAGAACGACAGAGGCGGACGCGCCCCTGTGCGAGATGCCGACAGACACTGGCCGGAGACCTCCCGCGACCTCTCAGAGCCAGGGAGAAAGCGCCGCACCGGCGTTTTCAAAATCAGGACCGGGGTACAGTCAAACAACAAGGTAACGCCTTGTGGGGAGTACATCCTTCCCGCCTGACACATGAAGCCTTGCCTCACCCAAGTTCGGATCATGTCGATGTCCGTGGTGCGGGCGTGCAGATTGTTGCCAATACACCTTGTGGTTTCGACTGCAGGGCGCGGGACCTCGCAAGAGGCCCTGCTTTTTTGTGATGAGACATGCGCACCTCCCTTTATGTCGATGGCTTCAATCTCTACTGCGGAGCACCGAAGGGCATGTCCTGAAAGTGGCTGGATCTGCCCGGACTGCTCGCGAATGTCCTTCAGCACCATTACGTTATCCTGAAGGTCAGGTGTTTCACGGCTCGCGTATCCGGCACGTCTGCCGTCCCCATAGCCGAAGCATCTCGTTCCCTGGCGATCTTCTCGATGCGCTCCCATTGCCCGGCTGACGGGTAGCATCTGGCGGAGGCTGGCGAACAGCCGGCCGTGTGCATCGGCCACGAAACTTCCCAACCAACCTCGGCGCGGACCAAGGGCTCAGCATCCTCGCGCAGCATTTCCTGAATTTTGCGGATATTGACGGGTCTTCTCGACATGTTGGCGCGCTCAACAGCGTCGCGTTTTCGAGAATTGCCAACGTGCTGACAAATACGGGAAAATGGTGGGCGCGGCTGGAATTGAACCAGCGACATCTGCCGTGTGAAGACAGCGCTCTTCCGCTGAGCTACGCGCCCCCAGCCGCCGAGATCGGAGGCTCATCGGTGCCGAACAGGCGAGCTATCTATGGATCATCGGCCCGGCGGTCGTCAAGGTCGTGGCAGGGCTGTCTGAGCTTTCCGCCGTGCCTGCCGAGTCCTCCTTCCGGCCACCCAGTTGTCATATTCTCGTTGTCTGGCCGGGAATGGTCCGTTCCGAAGCCGAGCAGGAAGCGGTTTTCGAGGCCGTGGTGTAACGCGGATGATCCCATGTGCGCTGATGATCCGTATGCCGATATTGTCCAATGATCAGGTCCCGCATGGCACTCGTTACGGAACAAGTCAGGTTCTGCGCGGGCTGGGCCAGTCTTGATCGCGTTGGTGCAAGTTGCCGTCGGCACCAACCTTGACCGTTCTTCGGGATCGCCCTTGGCGCAAGTGGCGACAGTAGCGACCGTGACCTCAAGCAGAGATACGATTCGGCTACCATGCGCGCTTGGTCTTGCCCAGCAATGGCAGCCTGAAAGTCGCCGTAATGACCATGTGGTCGGCATCATTCTCCGGTGTTGCAGGTACGATGCCGATCAGCATGGAAGTGCTGGATTGCAAGATTTTTCCCGAAGAAAAATATCGACGGCCGGCTTTCTGCTGCCGCTCTTGCCTTCAATCATTTTGTTCCGGGCTGCACGCTACCGAAGCCTGTGCAGCTTTCTGGTCGCCCATATTTGCCCGGTCGCGCACCAAAGTGCGAACGATCACCAGCCCGCGTGTTTCCTGTGTCCTGATCAGACGCAGCTTGTTCCTGGAAACCGGTATGGTCACATTCTCTGGAGCAATCAGGAATTCGACCGATCCCTCGCCGGCAATCCTGTTGTTGGTGGACCACAGGACATCCGTGTCCATGGCATGGACAGCAAGCGACCAGTATCCCGGCGGAACTTTCGTCCTGACGCGCAGATAGCCATCGGGAATGTCGAAAGCGCAGACGGCATGCAGAAGGTCCGGGTTGGGCATTGGCACGCTGCGGGAATCCGCGGTAGGCAACGGCGGGCGCCCGACATTGTTGACGCCGTACTGTTCGGCAATCCGGTCCCAAGCCATGCGCATCGCCAGACGTGGTGTGATCCAGACAGTCAGGACATGCGCCGTTACGCTGACTACAGCAAGGATTATCGCGACGATCAACAACCGTCTCATGCACACTGTCCAACGAGGCGGATCGTCGTTGGAGGCGCGCCTTCCGGCTGCGCCGCGAGGGTCCCGCCGGGATAGTAGGCGCGCAACAGCAGATGGATACGGCCCTTGCCCTTGGTCGGCAGCCATGCACCCTTGATCTGCGCCGGCCCGACGGCTACGCTGTAGGTGCCGTCGCTGTTGACTTCAACAGTGCCGGAGTTGATCGAATGTCGCCCGAACCTTGTTTCGATCAAGAAGAAATCGCTGTCATAGACTGTCAGGCTCCACCAGCGCGCATCCGGAGACTTGCCCACGACCCGATAGTTGCATTCGGCACGCAGAGGCCGACCGCGGTTATCCTTTTCTGCCCGGTAGTAGATCACTTCCTTGCGGTCAGGTGCGAGCAGGCAACAAAGCGATTTCCGAGCCCGAGCGAGGCTGTTTTCCTCTTCTGACCTCGCAGGTTGTACCGTGATCCAAAGCTCTTTCGACGAGGGGGCCTTTCGGATTACGAACAGAGCCGAACCTGCTCCGGTCAGAAAGCCCAGCAGGATGACAACAGGCCAGAAAAGCAGTCGAGGCGGGGCTCGCAGGAACATGGCGTACCGTGGTTCGCCGACAGCCCGGCGGGTCGATTTTGCTGCAGCAGAAACGCAGCTTGCGTCAGGCGTCGCAACATGTAAGGTTGCGCCCCTGATAGCAAAATTTCAAGTTTTTGCAAGGCGTTGCGCCTCCGTGCAGTGATTACAAGCGGCAGCAAGACGGTCTTTCGGAGAAATCGGGCCGGCAGTGAAAGAAGAAAGATGGGCAAAGGCGAAAGGTCGGTGATTTCTCCGGTCGCCGGGCTGCAAGGGAGAGACCGCTAACGCATGTATCATGTTGCCTATTTTTTCGATCAACTAATCAATGGCGTCACCTTGGGGGCCATCTATGGCCTGATAGCCATCGGTTATACGATGGTTTACGGCATCATCGGCATGATCAACTTCGCTCATGGTGAAATCTTCATGATCGGCTCATTCATTTCGCTGGTCGTGTTCCTCATCCTGGGCCTGGCTGGCGGGATATTCCTGCCGCTTGCGATTTTCCTGGTGCTTGTTGCCACGATGGTCTTTACCGCTGCGTATGGCTGGACACTGGAGCGGGTCGCCTACCGGCAACTGCGCGGTTCGCCACGTCTGGCTGCTCTGATCACCGCCATCGGCATGTCGATCTTCCTGCAGAACTATGTCCAGTTGCTGCAAGGCGCCCGGAACAAGCCGCTGCCGCCACAGATCACGGGCAGCGTAAAGGTAATCGAGACAACAAACCAAGCCGGGCAAGCCTACGTCGTCTCGCTCAGCTATCTTCAAATGATGATCATCGTGCTGACCGTCGTCCTGATGATCGTTTTCACTTACCTCATCACGCGGACAGCTCTGGGCAGAGCGCAGCGGGCGTGCGAGCAGGATCGCGGGATGGCAGCGTTGCTCGGCATCGACGTGGACCGGACAATCTCGCTCACCTTTGTCATCGGCGCGTCGCTGGCGGCGGTTGCCGGCCTGATTTTCATGCTGCGTTACGGTGCGACCGACTTTTTCGTTGGTTTCCTGACTGGCGTAAAGGCGTTCACCGCGGCGGTTCTGGGCGGTATCGGCTCTCTGCCGGGAGCGATGCTGGGCGGGCTGCTTATAGGCCTGATCGAAGTATTGTTCGCGGGCTATTTCAACCTGGAATACAAGGATGTCGCAACCTTCTCCATCCTTGTTCTCGTGCTGATCTTCAGGCCCACGGGCTTGCTTGGCAAACCGGACATCGAGAAGGTCTGACGCGATGGCCGTTGACAGGGCGTTGGCCAGGCGAAGGGGTATCCTGATCGAGCTTGGCGCCACTGCGCTTGTCGTCTTCGCTCTGACCATCTCGCTGGTCGGTTTTCACATCAAGGATGTGTCTGGCGGTCTGTCACTGGAATTGCGCTATATCGACGTCATATCAGCGGTAATCATCGCCACCATCGGCCGCGGATGGCTGATCATGGCGCGCCACGGTCACTATTGGTGGGTGAGCGTCACGGCTACTGTCGCAGCGACCGTTCTGATCGGATCGTTGATCTTCGGCGGGGCAGTCGTACAGAAATATCTGCCCTTCAAGGCCGGATTGCTGCAATGGCTTCTGGCGATCGTGTCGGCAGGCTTTGCCGTTGGCTCCACCATCCGGGGTGTCCGCAAACGGGATACAATGCCGTTGACGACGGAAGGATTGGCGAGTTCAGAAGATACCTCCTTTATGGATCGGGTCAGTGCGCAAGTGCAACGTTCCTCCGTCTGGATCGGCGCGATCATCTTCCTGTTTGCTGCGGTCTTCCCGTTCCTTCCTGGTGTCAATCTGCGTTATCTTGACATCGGCGTTTTGGTTCTGACCTACGTGATGCTCGGCTGGGGGCTGAACATCGTCGTTGGCCTCGCTGGCCTGCTGGATCTCGGATATGTCGCCTTCTACGCAGTCGGCGCCTATTCCTTCGCGCTGCTGGCCTCGCCGGACTCGCCGCTGTTGCAAGAACTGGGCTGGACGCAGGGTATCAGTTTCTGGGTCTGTATGCCTTTTGCCGGGTTGATGGCTGCGCTTGCGGGAGTGGCGCTGGGCTTCCCGGTCCTCCGCCTTCGCGGAGACTATCTGGCGATCGTCACCCTGGGCTTCGGCGAAATGATTCGGGTGACGCTGCTGAACTTCTACAGTCTGACGAAGGGCCCAGACGGCATATCGAAGATTCCGCCACCCTCGCTGCTCGGCTATTCCACCGAAGCAAGGATGGATGAGGATACACTTCTGAACACCACTGAATTTCACACGGCGCTCGGCATACCCTTTGATCAGTCGCATACGACGATCTTGCTGTATTTCGTCATCCTGATCATGGCCTTGGCCACCAATTTTTTCACGGTACGTGTCCGCAAGCTGCCGGTTGGCCGGGCATGGGAAGCGCTGCGGGAAGACGAAATTGCCTGCCGGTCGATGGGCATCAATCCGACGAACACGAAACTGACAGCCTTCGGCATCGGTGCCATGTTCGGCGGGTTTGCAGGAGCGTTCTTCGCCACTCGCCAGACTTTCGTCAGCCCGGAAAGTTTTACGTTTATCGAATCGGCAGTCATACTTGCAATCGTCGTACTCGGCGGCTTCGGCAGTCAGATCGGCGTCGTCGTGGCGTCATTTCTCCTTATCGGCCTGCCGGAGATGTTTCGCGAACTCCAGGAATACCGCATGCTGTTCTTCGGCGGTTCCATGGTATTGGTCATGCTCTGGCGCCCGGCCGGACTTCTGGCCCATCGGGAGCCGACGATCCGGCTGCACCGCGGGCAGTATGCGGGGAAGGCGGAGGCGGCAGCCCGGTGACCGATCAAGTCATCCCCTACCGGACAGACAATGCGCCGCTGCTGACCGTCGAGCATCTCACAATGCGGTTCGGTGGGTTGGTCGCGATTGACGACGTGTCTTTCCAGGCTTCAGACGAGGAAATCACGGCCATTATCGGCCCCAACGGTGCCGGCAAGACGACTGTCTTCAACTGCCTGACGGGGTTCTACAAGCCATCCGTCGGGCGCCTGACACTGGAGCGGGAAGGGCGCCCGCCTGCCTGCCTGGAGCGCATGGAAGGGTTTCGGATAGCCAGGGATGCACAGGTTGCGCGAACGTTCCAGAACATTCGACTGTTCCCCAAGATGACCTTGCTGGAAAACGTGGTGGTTGCGCAGCACAACAAGCTGATGAAGGCGTCAGGTTACACCGTACGCGGCCTGTTTGGTCTGGGCTATGGCAAAGAGGAAAAGAAGGCTGTCGACCTGGCCCGCTACTGGCTGGAGCAGATCAATCTCGTCGATCGGGCCGATGACTATGCGGACAGCTTGCCATATGGCGACCAGCGTCGGCTGGAGATTGCGCGCGCCATGTGTACCGAGCCTGTCCTGCTGTGTCTTGATGAACCGGCAGCGGGACTCAACCCGCGAGAGAGCTCGGAACTGAACGATCTGCTGACTTTCCTCAAGAACGAACACAGGATCGGCATTCTGCTCATCGAGCACGACATGAGCGTCGTCATGAAGATTTCTGACCACATCATCGTGCTGGACTACGGCAGGAAGATTTCCGACGGCGACCCCGATTTCGTGCGCAACGACCCGAGTGTGATCAGCGCTTATCTGGGTGAGGATGACCGCGTGGCCGTTATCGGCGACGACGGTGAGCGGCATGATTGAGTCCGCTGCCGACGTCATGCTCGACATCAGGGGCGTTGAGACCTTCTACGGCCGTATCCAGGCGCTGCGTGGCGTCGATCTGGAAGTCATGCGAGGAGAGATTGTTACCCTGATCGGGGCCAACGGCGCGGGTAAATCCACGCTCCTGATGACGGTCTGTGGCAATCCCCGCTGCGCGACCGGATCGATCACGCTTGATGGCACGGATATCACGCACAAACCAACGTTCGAGATCGTCCGGATGGGGTTGGCCCAGTCACCCGAAGGCCGACGAATTTTCCCCCGCATGACGGTCCTTGAGAACCTTCAACTCGGTGGCACGACCGGAAATGAAGAGCATTTCGAAGAAGACCTTGCCCGTGCGTATGAATTGTTTCCCATTCTGAAAACCCGTGCGGACCAGCGCGGTGGTACTCTCTCCGGCGGAGAGCAGCAAATGCTGGCGATTGCCCGCGCTTTGATGTGCCGCCCACGTCTGTTGCTGCTGGATGAACCGTCGTTAGGCCTGGCGCCGCTGGTAGTGCGGCAGATCTTCGAAGTGATCCAGCAGATCAATAGGGATGGCACCACTGTTTTCCTGGTGGAGCAGAACGCCTATCATGCCTTGCGCCTGGCGCATCGCGGCTACGTCATGGCGAACGGCAAGATCATATTGAGCGGGACCGGCCAAGAACTGCTGTCCAACGCAGAAGTCCGCTCGGCTTATCTGGAGGGCGGGCATTGATGGCTGAACTCCTGGGCGTACCCAACTTGCTGATAACCCTGTTCATCACAATCTTGCTGGTTGGTTTTGCGGCATTTTTGACTGGGCTGGCCTTGGCCAATACCTGGCGACCGGCTTGGCAGATGCTGCCTTACGGTCTCCTGCTTGGGTTTGCCGATCGGTTCCTGGTGTGGGGGCTGTTCGACCATACGGATGGTGCATCGATCTCCGGCTATCTGATTGATACGGTTTACCTGCTGATTGTCGGCTTTGCCGCCTATCGATTGACCCAAGCAAGCAAGATGGTGATGCAATATCCGTGGCTCTACGAGCGTGCGGGTATTTTCGGATGGCGAAAAAAGACTGAGAGTTTGACCTGAAATGTGAGTTGTCTCCCCAGATGTGGCATCTCCCGGTCAACTGCCACACCACTCGGGGAGACTGACATGGCCTGGAACGAGACCACTCGGAAGCAGTATAGGCGACCTCTGGAGCGGTTTGAAACGGATGTGACGGGCGCAAAGTGGGCGTCAATCGAGCAGCTGCTGCCGCCACAATCACGTCTGGGCCGCCAGCGCCGGACCGACCTTCGGGAGGGTCTGGCGGCGAAGTTCAAGAAGCTGCCGGAGTGGGAGGAAGGCAAAACGTAGCGCACATCGTAGCAGGCAGAGGCATTCGCCCGCGCGATCCACGCACCGATCGGCTGTCTGTTTCTCTCCGATCCGCCGGAAGAATCCGTCCCGACCCCGGACTTCCGCACCTTCGCCGGGCACGCAGTCCCGAGCCCCAGCCCGAATCCGACGGACACAATCTATGTTTGCCAGGAACGGAAGAACCGGTATCGGGACTACGCCCGCATCCTCGGCGAGCCGAATCTCGGCTCCGTCGGCAGCGCCTCGGTCAGCACTGCCCCCGAGACCGTCGCGGCGCGGATGACGGCGGGACCTTAATTCGTGAAATAGCCGGAATAGGGGATTATGGCTGGTGAGAATCTGACCTCCTTAGTTGGCAACGTGCCTGGTGGTCAGTAGGAAACAAGAGATCCCGGTTTTCGGGATCAAGGCCCGCGACGTCGTCGGCCTCCGTGTCGACCCGCTCGACCCACCTCGGCGTCCCGGATGAACGCCGTCGAGGGGTTCTTCCCGAGGCTGTCCGGGCAGAGGCTGAAGAATGCCGTCTTCGACTCGCTCGACGCGTGTCTCGCGGCGATCGAGGGCTGCATCGCGCACCACAATGCCCACCACGCCCGTCCGTTCCGATGGAGCCGGAAGCCGGAGGACCTCGTCGAAGCATGCAAGGGAAGACACCAGAGGCTTCAGGAAATGGCATCAGATGAATGAATCGAACCACCAGGATGCCGTGAATGTGGGTCCTGGCTGCGTCACAATGAGGGACCGAAAGGGACATGAACGCAACCCGTAAGGGTCAAGAAGTCCACTTGTTTGTCGATGATACCGGGAGTCGTCAGCCAGATCACGTTCCGGCCGAGGAAAGGCATGACGGTATGGACTGCTTCGGCTTGGGCGGTGTGCTGATCGACAGGGAAGATTTGCACCGGGTTTGGGATGCCCATCGAGAGTTCTGTAACGCGTGGGGAATCACTTGTCCATTGCACTCATACGAAGTTCGCGGCGGTCGGGGTAATTTCTCATGGCTGAAGAACCCCGAGCGGGCAGTGGAATTCTTTCCTGAGCTTGAAGAGTTTCTGGTCAGTCTTCCGGTGATGGGAATCGCAGCCATCATCCATCGTCCCGGATACGTGGCACGCTATGCCGAGCGGTACGAAGGTCGCCCCTGGCGCATGGACAAGACAGCATTCTCGATTCTGATCGAGCGGTCAGCCAAGTACGCCCGTTCGAAGGGGCGACGGCTACGAGTGTTCTTCGAGCGATCGGGCAAGCAAGAGGATCGAGACATTGTTGCTTTCATGAAGGGACTCAAGGCTGCTGGCATGCCGTTCGACGGCGACAATGCAGTGCCCTATCGCGGCCTCGAAGCCGATGACTTCAACAAGCTGGTGCCTGGAGAGCCGAAGGGACGCACGAAGAAAACGCCCATGCTCCAGATTGCCGATCTCTATCTCTATCCAATGGCGAAGGCTGGGTACGATGCCAGCTACAAGCCGCACCTTGCCTTGATGAGGGCCGGTCGCCTGATTGATGCTGTCCTATCATCGGAGGATCGGCCGCTGCTTGGGATCAAGTACAGTTGCTTTGATGGCTTGGAAGGCCACAAACAAACATAGGGCCCGGTTACCCGAGCCCTATGACGGCCAGCCTGGCCGACCCCGGAGCGCAATGCTCTAACGTGCGAAATATGGCACTGTCAAACGAAGGCGTCAAGAACGGCGGTCCACCGGCAACGTCAGGAGTCATGTGTCAGGGAGAATGGGGTACCGATTCCCTGCTACCTGTCTTCGTGGACGAAGACCGCGTGGAGGATGCGGTCCGTCGAGGTCCGGTCCCGGAAGGTTCCCGTGGGCCGTGTCCATCTGCGGACCTCGCGGAACCGTCGTTCGCCGGCGCTGGTGGTCCCGACCTGCCTTCGCGCGGCAAGGGTCTTGCAGCGGTCGGCTGCGCGGATCCTGTGCGCCCGGCACCTCCGGACGCGGATGCCGTGCCGGACGACCGGCAGGGCGGCGAGCAGGCCCTTGCCGCCATCGACGCAAGATCATCCCGAGGCCCTCGCCGGTGAGGCCGCGGTGGTACGGCCGGTCGAGGAAGCGCTCCCGTTCCGCGGCGCTCTCGCTGCCGGCGAGCTGGAAGTCGATGATCTCCTTACCTGCCGTCGTGGCGGATCCCCGGCGCCACCAGGACCGGCCTCCCGGGCAGGGCCGACAGCCCTCTCCCCGCCCCGCTCCATCTGCCTGCATTTCCTTCACCCCCTCGAACGCCCGTGGCAGGCTCCCGGTCGTTGCAGCCTGCCGTGGCATCGGGGTGCTCCTGTCCGTGGCTGCTGCTTCACCACAGGGAGCACCCCACTCCCGACCGACACGTGAATCCTTGCGTCACCATCGACGATCGGGCCTTGACGGGTGTGTCCGTCCGTGTCAGGCTTGGGTCCATCTCTCACCGGGGCCTCACACCGGGGCCTCACACCGGGGCCTCTCACCGGGGCCTCTCACCGGGGCCTCTCGATGAAGCAAAAGGAGGCCCTGTCCATGTCCTTTCACACCATCCGCATGTTCCCGGTCGCGATGCTGGCCGCCGCGCTGGCCCTGCCGGCCGGCCCCGCCCAGGCGCAGACGATTGGACAATCGGCCTGCCCGGACGGGGTGACGGAGAAAAAGGTTCTCTCACTATTCTTTGTGAATGGTGTCACCCACGACAGGGTCACGTTTCGAGGCGCTGCCCCCATATCCACAACGGATATCAACGAATTGTCAGATGTCACCGGGGATTGGCCGGGCGACTGGAACAACGCCATTCTGTATTTCGGCGTGAGAGGTTACGGATATCCCGATGGCGTCCAGGACGCCCGGAAGGTCCCCTTCACCGACGGCGATCTTGTCCATGGGGTTTGGTTGCACGTGGGGAAGGTCACCTTCAGAGGCCTGATCCCCAGTCCCGCAACACTTCTGAGCCTGGAACCATCGACGAAATATGTGGCGCAGCTTGTTGTCGGCGAGTTGAGGACACGGGATGGCCGGAATGTGACAAATGAATTCGTGAGCGGTGTCGCCAACCCTAACAAGCCCAAGCCTGTGCTGGCTCAGGCCTGCTTCGAGACGGCCGCCAGTCCCAGTTAGCGGCCGCGATCGAGAGAGACCGGCTAGGCATCTTCGCGTTCTGACCGCGGTCAGATCGGAGACGCACACAGGGGGCGACCAGTCGGTCGCCCCTCTTGTATTGCGCAATGCAAAATGAACATGTGTGCATGACAAGGTCAGGGCCTTCACTCGATCCGCCTAGGCTCGCGCCCGCGGTCCGATGTGTCTCCGGTGAACCTCGATAAAGCGCTCCCGTTCGACGGCACTCTCGCCGGCGGCGCGACGGAGATCCGGCACTCGAGCGTTCGACGCGCGCTCGGAGGCTCCGCCGATCCTGTAACTGTTCCAAGGGATACGAGGGACGGTGAACCCCCGGCAGCGATCAGGTTCAGTCCGCAGAAACCCGCATGGGTTTTCTCCGTCGGCTCGGCACCATGTTCCACGATCCGTCCTGTCTCTACTGCCCGGAATCACCCTGCAAGGGGCGGCCATGATGCGGAAACCCCGCATGCCGGACACGAGGGCGGTCACCCATGGACCTCGCGCAACTGCCCCGGAAACCGACTGCGGAATGAAAGACGGGAGCAGACGGTCGAACGCCAGACGCCTGCAATTGACGATACCGCAGTCCCTGTTGGCTGTTCCAGGCTACGGTCAGACCCTCCGGAGCGGGCCCACGCCGGAAATGCGGGCGCAAGGCCACCCGCCCCATGCCGAATGGTACGACGTGACTGTCGCCGTGCGCCGCTGACTTCCGTCACGACATCCAGGGGTAGCCCCTTCCGGCAAGGATGCCTGCGGTTTTCAGACGTGGCCGGTGTTGAGCGACCTTGACAAGCTGAAGCGGGTGATAGACCTGCCGCCCGATCTGTCCGCGGGGCAGAGCACAGGGTCGTCAGGCGGTTCCTTGAGCGGGCGGAGAAGATGGGCGCGAAGGAAAGCTACACGGCCAAGCACAGGCGGTTCTGGTGGTCTCTATCGTTGCGGGAACCGGCCCTGATTCTCGCAACCTACATGGCGCGCCGCGAACCTGCCTTTGTCCTGGACGGTGCCGAAGCGCGGCACCTGAATACAGCGATGAGGATTGCAAGGGTGTATCTTGTTGTATTCGAGATTTTTGGATTTATTTCAATCTTTTTCATCAATACATATCGCATAGCATTGCGTTTAGTCATAACGTGAACTTCGTTAGGAATATTTGAGATATACTTGAATTTTAAATTCGCACTTGGTTATTTAATTTTCTATATTTATCTATTGTTTACCAAGATTGAGAGGGTAAGTGGCTTTCATTGGTAGATTGTTCTTTAACCCACGATTTTGCCTCTTCCTCAGTATCAAATGCTATGTCCTTGTTCCAGTAGATTTTTTTCTCTCCTCCGACCATGTACATCTCACCTACTTCGTAGAAACGGATGAAATTTCCTTCAGGGTCACTTCTTTTCCTAAGACGGATTTTATATTGAGGCTCGTCGGCGGGCATCCCCAAATCCGAATGTTGTTTCGCCAATTGATTTCAAGTGTATCTCAAGAAGGCACTTGTGTCTACAGTTGACCTGCCCCAGTGATTAAAGCAGCTGAAACCGCTACAAGCTTCCAGTACAGAAATTCGGACATCGTTCTAAGAGCTTGAATCGCAAGTCCTTGATATCATGATATTCTTGTGAATCAGGCCCTTGTCCCTCGCGCGGCCCTGCGCATTAGGAAGCGGCAAGCTGCACCTAGGCCAGGGAACTCTCCAGGCTCCGCTCGAAGTCCCTGGCATCGACCCATCCAGGCGAATATCCGTTCCACGATCCGGCGGCGGGAAATGACCTTGAAACCCTTGATTTCCTTCGACTTTCCCACGATCTCCAGGATGTCCGGAAGATTGAGTTCCTTCAGCCTGTCGCGGAGCTTGTCGCCCTGCACCTGCCGTCGGCAAACACCTTCGAGGCCCCCGAGCCTTGTCCGGGAGATCCATCATCACGATCCTGCACGTTGGCCGTCCCTTGACCTTCTTGCTGGCATCATGCTCCGAAGGCCCGCCGCTTTCCGTCGTCTTCACCGACGGACTGTCGATGATGCCGGCCTGCGCCCTAGTGCGCGAAGCGCATCCGGCATCCGCTCCGGAACACCCGTGTTGCGAAATCGTTCTGCGCCGTGGCAACCAGCAGATGACAGGGCGGTATCAGGCACCACCGGCAGCCCGACGACAGCATGGACCGGACCCCGTCAAGGGTCCGTCGCCCGGGGTCGGGATCAGTGGTGCCAGCGGCGCCCACTCCGCGTCCGTCAAATCGTCTTGCCGATCATCATGCGGACCACCTCAATGCTGTAACCGGGTGGCCTCGGTTCAGGCCGTGGTATCCTCCATCGTCGGTATCGATCTCCCGACAGAATACAACCGCACGAGGCCACCCGAGACTGCAGGAACAGATACTAAGATAGGCACATTGGGTTGTGTAGGCGTATTTGGTCAGGATGAAAGAGCTATAAGATTTGAGATTATGGAGGTTTTCTCGCAGCGCGGTGAGATTGAGTTTTCCGATGGCTTGGTCGATATGACCGCTTCATCTACAGTGGTCGTCAGATACCTTGGATTTCGGCAAAGGTCTCACCGAGCACGATTGTAGTGGCGGTAAGTCAGCCAATATGATTCACTCCTGCCGACGACAGGAGGATTGGCACCGCAGATATGAGAACGGCGCTGGTGGTAACCAGGGTCGAAAAGGAAAAGTGCACGCTTTCTTCTGTCTGATGCAGCCCCGATTCACAACTCGGGAAATCAAAACTCGGTTTGGGCAATCTATTGATATTTTCTTGGTTTCGGCGCCTTCGGCCAGGAAGTACCCTCCATGCCTTGATGGGCCGGTGGATGTCTCAAAAGTCGCTGTCAATGCTGATCGCTCGACTTCGGCCCGACCGATGACAGCATCCTGATCCATGGTACAGGGCCGTCACGCGCACTGGTCCGCATCGCTTCGGCCCGTTCTTTGGTGGCTTGAGGCCGCTCCCGTCTTTGTCCTTTGGGTAGGTGCATTGCTCTTGCCGTCAGCAGTGGCGTCAGCGTTTGGCGGTTTCGTCGGGCGAACGCTGGGGCCGTTGTTGCCCTATTCGGGCCGTGCAGCCCGGAACCTTAGGCGAATCTATCCCGACATGACCGTCCTGGAGCGCCGGAAAATCATTCGAGGCATGTGGGACAATCTCGGCAGAGTGGCAGCCGAGTCGGCGCGAATCCAGGCACTTTGGGACCCACGGTTGAGTGTGGCAATTTCGGAACTTGGCTCTGACAAGCTTCTAGAAACCGTACGAGCCGGTGAATCTGTCGAAATTGAGCGCGGCCGGATCAGGATCGTTGGAGTCGAAAACTTCGTCCGGTTGTTGAACATCCGAGGGCCAGCGCTGATTTTCGTGCCGCACATGGGAAACTGGGAACTTCTACCCATTGGCGCCGCGCGTTTCGGAGTCTTCACGTCGGCGATTTTCCGTCGACCGAACAATCCCCTTCTGGCGCAGCTGTTGGATCGAAGTCGCGCCGGCATGGTGGCGTTGCTGCCAAAAGGATATGAGGGCGGAGTGGCTGCCGGGCGGGTCATGCTGGAGGGCGGCCGACTGGGCTTGTTGGTTGACCAGAAACAGAATCGTGGTGTAGCCTTGGATTTCCTCGGTCAACCAGCAATGACCGGTTTGACATTGGCTCGATTTGCATTGCGGTTCAATGCGCCGATCTTCGGGGCCTGCTGTCGCCGCCGTGGAGGCCGAAATTTCACAATTGAAATCACTCCGCCGCTCAGCGTGAACCGGACCGGCGACGACGCGCATGACGAAAAGGCGATCATGCAAATGGTCAACAACAAGATCGCCGATTGGGTGCGCGAGACGCCCGATCAATGGCTCTGGCTTCATCGACGTTGGGGAAAGTAGACTGGGCATCGCGACAAAACACACGATGGTTTCCAGACCCTGAACGACTAGCTTACGGATGCTGCCAACAGTCTGCTGGAGTTTCTGCCAACTGGTTGTTGCGATTTGCCTGTTTTGCCGAGCGGGCACCTGATCAGCTCGACATCCAGCGTTTTCCGAACCCGTCCCGCCGCGCAGAGACCGTCATGACTGAATTCAATCAGGGGACTTTCGATCTGGTTGCCGAAATCATCGGCGATATCTGCTCAATCAACCGAGCGGAAATCACTCCCGATTCCCATGCCGTCAATGATCTCGGTATCGACAGCCTCGATTTCCTGGACGTGGCCTTCGATATCGACAAGAAATTCGGGATCAAAATGCCGGTCGAACAGTGGATGGAAGAAGTGAATCAGGGTAACGCCGATGCGGACGAGTTTTTTGTCATGAAGAACCTTGTCACCCGTATCGAGGAACTGCGGGCCGAAAAGGCCGCCTAGTCTTGATTGCGCTCGCCGCATCGCGGCAGCCGCGTTAAGTTCATGTATCTTGAGTATTTCCAGATGGTTGACCGGGTAGTCGCTTTGGACAGCGCTGCCGAGACGATCCAGTGCATCTCCCGCGTGCCCGATACTTCGACGGTCTTTGAAGGGCACTTCCCGGGTTACCCCCTGATGCCGGGAACTCTTCTCGTCGAAACCGTGGCTCAGGTTGGCGGGTTTCTCTTGATGTCGCTGGGCGGCTATAGCCGGCTGCCCGTCCTGACGCAGATTGCAAAAGCGAAAGTCCGACGGGCTGTTTCTCCCGGAAGTGAATTACAGGTTGATGCCAAGGTCATTCAGGTCAGTTCCGGGGTTGCCGCTGTCGAAGGAGGATTGACTGCGGACGGCAAGCGCATTGCAACGTGCGAAATCCGCTATCACATGATGACGTTCCCGCAAGGCAACCTCCGCGCTATGGTGCTGTCCCGGGCGCGCGATATCGGCGCGCCGGTACCCGATGGCGAGAGTGCAACGTGATCGATAGAGATGTCTGCGTCACTGGATATGGCTTGTTGTCTCCCTTGGGAGAACAGCCGGAGGCTTGGCGTGCGGCGCTGAATGATCCCGAAATCTGGCGAAGTCGGGTCGACGAGGACCGACACGCGCCTTTCATCATCCATACAGTCCCGGATTACGATCTTTCCAGCCAGGTTCCGCGGCCGGGCGATCAGCGCGCGATGGGGCCCATGATGCAGTACGGCGTCTACGCCTCCGGCCTGGCGCTCGATATGGCCGGTCTGAAGGGCCAAGAAGCACTGCTGCAACAGGTGCACATGATCGTCGCTTCCGGTGGAGGGGAACGCGATGTCGACCTGGACCGGGCTATCGTGGAGGGAGTGGCTGCCCAAAATGACCAGGACAAGTGGATTACCGCGCAGATGGCCGATGGTCTCCGCCCGACACTGTTCCTGGCCCAGTTGCCAAACCTGTTTGCCGGCAATATTTCGATAGTGCACAAGGTATCCGGTTCAAGCCGGACCTTCATGGGCGAAGAGGCAGCCGGCGCGGATGCGCTGCGGATTGCCTGTCGGCGATTGGCAAGCGGGCAGGGGGATATCTTTCTCGTCGGGGCGGCATTTGCCCCGGAACGCCCCGAATTGCACATTTCGTACAACGCTGGCGGGTACATGCTGCGAGACGAATTTGCCGACCTGTGGAGTCGGCCGGATGCCGGCATGTGTTTTGGCGGTGCCGGCGCGTTTCTTGTTCTCGAAAGCCGGGAGAGCGCTGCAACCCGACGCGTGCCTGTGCGCGTCGTGATACGCGGCGTCGAGTCGGACCGGACAGACCGGGCAACAGGCGATGTCGCGGCGACGGCGCAGCGACAGATCGAAAAGCTTGGAATAGGCGAAATCGAACGGGACACCATCGTTCTGAGCAGTGCGAGCGGCGCAGGTGCTGCGACTGGAGCAACTGCGGCCGAGCGCGCCTGGCTCGAGTCAGCGGCTGCGAACGCGCCGGTTCGTGGCATGGCCCAGGTGTTGGGACATCCGGTGGAAGCGGCCATTCTTCAGAATGTGATTCTGGCCTGCGCTTGCCTTGAGCGGGGCGAGGCGTTTGAACCACTTTGCCCGGACTCTGCGGTTGAACAGAATGGCGCGGGCCCGGTGAACCGCGCGCTGGTGACGTGCTGGGGACATGGCAAGGGCGAGGCTGTGGCCCTGTTGGAGAAGCCCTAGATGACTGAGCAAACCGCTGATCCGTTTGCCCGGGCCGTTGCGGTTACAGGCGCAGGCATGATCACTTCCCTGGGGCGTGGCGTCGACGAAAACTGGCGAGGCCTGACGGCAGGCGCCTCCGGGATTCACTGGATAGAGCGTTTTTCGACCGACGGTCTGCGCACCCGCATCGCAGGCAGTGTAGACTTCATGGGCGTCGACCCCGTTACGATTCCGTCACTCAGCCACGCCATGGCCGATGCGGTCATTGCCGAAGCGGTGGACGGCAGCGGACTTGGCGCAGAAGCCTCGATCGGCGGCGACCTGTTCCTGGCAGCGCCGCCGATCGAGCATGACTGGGCGTCGCGCCTTCGCCTGCTGGAGGCCGTTGATCCCGGGGGGGAAGGGCCGTACGCGCGTGACGTCGGCGAGCCCGGAACGGAAAAAACACGCGTCTGGCACAGCGACTTCATGAATGGAACTCTCGCCGACAAGCTGGCTCAAAAATACAGATGCACAGGCTCGCCGATAACGCTGACAACGGCCTGCGCGTCCGGTGCATCGGCCATACAACTGGGCGTTGAATCGATCCGGCGCGGCGACCGGCCGACGGCCTTGTGCGTCGGCACCGACGGGAGCATAAATTCAGAAGCGTTGATCCGCTTCGCGTTGCTCTCTGCATTGTCGACCAGGAACGATCCTCCTGAGGAAGCGGCGAAGCCCTTCTCGAAAAATCGAGACGGCTTTGTGATGGCTGAAGGCGCCGCTGCACTCGTTCTGGAAGATCCGCTCCACGCCAGGGCGCGGGGTGCCGCTGTCCTGGGCTACATCGTCGGCTGTGGCGAGGCGGCGGACACCTTCCATCGGACCCGGTCTAATCCGGACGGTCATGCGATTATCCGTTCGATCTCCAGCGCCATCGCTGACGCCGGCTTGCAACCTGAGGATGTTGGTTACATCAACGCGCACGGAACCAGCACACCGGAAAACGACAAGATGGAATATCTGGGCATTGCCGAAGTCTTTGGTGACCACACGAAAAGATTGGCTGTCAGCTCCAACAAATCCATGATCGGGCACACGCTTACGGCGGCGGGCGCTGTCGAGGCAGTTGCAACGATCAAGTCCGTCGAGGAAGGCGTCCTGCCACCCACCATCAACTACCGAGAGCCAGACCCGGACATTGAACTGGATGTCGTGCCCAATGAAGCGCGGGCCCAGCAGGTCGAGTTTGCCGTATCGAACAGTTTTGGATTTGGCGGGCAAAATGTCAGCTTGGTTATTGGCGGTATGTGACACCGCTGTTTGGGGGGACTGACGGGACGTCGGGGGGCGGAGGCATATTCCGTTGATCAGCCCCACGGCTGATGCCGACTGTTTCGGTGCTTCAGGATCCCCGGCTGGGACGAAGTGATCTCTCCTGAAGCCGATGCACTGAAGCCTGCCGGCGACGGTCTGGCGCCGGTTTGTCCCGATGGCAACCGCGTCGTGATTTCGCCAAAGGCAAGCGCGCCGTGGTGATCGGGGAGCCGAAGACGGTCGGTCCACAACGCAGTGATGGCAAAGCAGTAGATCGGCTGGCGCCCGGGCGGGTCGAGTTTCTGACGAACAATCAATGGGCGCGAAGACAGAAACATCGACCGCAAGAGCATCATCATTGTACGCCGAATCGTCTGGGCCAGTCAACAGACGGATTGCAGAGTCGGGCAAAATGCCGTCGGTGCCAGGATCGGAGTCAGTACGCCGGAATGCCGTTGTCGGCCGCTGGCCAATCTGAAGTGCTGTTTGCAGACAATCACCCGAACGTTTCCCGACGCGAGTTTGGTATCCCCGAACCGCGGCAGGCGTGATCGAGAGTTTGTCCGCCCACGCTTCGGGTGTCACGGTCATTTTGTGACAGGAGCAACGGCAATCAGACTCGCATTACCACCCTGCCGGGTGCTAGTTTGGGTTCCTGCTGGCGGCCCGGTTCGTCGGCGCGGTCACGGTGTTCGGGAAAAACATGCCTCAGAATTTTGCGCCTGCTCCGGCAGGAACGACTTGGACCTGGTATGAAGGCGCCTGGCATGACCGGCCGGTCAAGATCATGGATGCCGTAGGCCCGGCTTCCTGGTTGTCCTCCAGCGTCTTCGACGGTGCGCGATATTTTGATCGCGTCGCACCCGATCTGGATCGTCACTGCCAGCGGATTGTCAATTCTGCAAGGCTTATGGGTCTGGCGCCGACAAAGACCGTTGATGAGATGGTGGATTTGGCATGGGATGGTATTCGGCGTTTTGCTGCGCACGAGGCACTGTACGTCCGACCCATGTTTTTCGCGGGATCGGGCTTCGTGATTCCGGATCCGAACAGTACCGAATTTACCATGGTTCTGGAGGTCATGCCGCTGCCGGAGCCCACAGGTTTTTCGGCGGGACTATCGCGATTCCGTCGACCATCGCCAGAGACGGCCATGACGGAGGCCAAGACGGGGGCTCTGTACCCGAACGTGGCACGCAGTCTGCGCGACGCCATGGACAAGGGCTTTGACAACGCGGTGGTACTGGACGGCAACGGCAACGTGGCGGAGTTTGCGACCGCCAATCTATTCTGTGTTCAAAATGGTGTGGCGGTGACGCCGGTTGCAAATGGCACGTTTTTGGCCGGCATCACGCGATCCCGCGTCATCGCCTTGCTACAGGAAGCTGGAATCGCTGTGGAGGAGCGTCGTGTTACCTTTGAAGATGTGCTGTCGGCCGACGAAGTTTTTTCGACCGGAAATTATGGCAAGGTCTTGCCCTGCACCAGGGTGGAAGATCGGAATTTCCAGCCCGGACCGGTTGGCCGGAAGGCGCGAGATCTGTACTTCGATTGGGCGCATCGCCAGCCGTCGCCGCTGAAGGACATGTCCTGACGTCGATCATGCCTGCGCTACAGTAACGGCTCCGGGACAGCGCTCCCGGAGCCGTTCGGTTTCTGTCGTGCCGGGTCAGGCAGACGGGCGGAACGATTCGCCGAGCTTGGCCCAGCGGGCCTGAAGCGGTTCCGAGACCTCTGTCGCGAGCGTCGCGGACATCTCGGAGATCCTTGTCGTCTCGGCCACCACCTTGTCGAAGGCGCCGCGAACCTTTTCGGTCTGCATCTCGACGAGTTCCGGATAGGACTTGACGGCCATCAGGTCCTTGGCCGCCGCCGCGGCGTCGCTCATGGCCGCCTGGTTGAAGGCCGCCATTTCATTGGCGATTGTCTCAGCGCCCTTCTTGGCAATTTCGCTGGCGGTCAGGAAGGCATCCAGATTGCCCTTCGTCCAGTCTGCCATTTCATCAAGCTTCGGGCCCATCGTCGGCAAGACCCTTACCCATTGCTCCTTGGTGCTGGAGTAAAACTTCTCGACATTCTCAGTCAGTACGTCAGCGCTGGCCTTGTAGGCCTTGTCGGCATTTTCCTTGCCGGCCTTGAAGGCTTTTTCGGCATTTTCCTGGCCGGTCTTCACGGCAGCTTCGATCTGCTCGACGCCGGCCTTGGCGAATTCCTGAACGTCTGCTTTTTTCGTGGTCTTGGCGGTCATGGCATCCTCTCGGACTCTAGCGGTTTGTCAGTAGCGGCGCAGCGGCAGCCGACACCGAATGGTTTATTGCATCGCACCAGAATTGTTGTGCGCCGCAACATGTCTTTTGATATGTGGTGCCATGTATATATGTCAAGGATTTTTTGTGCGTCGCACAATAATTTTCTGTCGTCATTATTATTGTTGTTTTTCAATATCATAGAGTCATATTGTCTCGATTCTCGGACCATTTTTGTCAAGAACTTGTTGCAATAGCGAAACAAACTCGGCGATGCCGTACAGAGCGATGAAGGAGCCCATTCGCGGTCCTTGGCTCTGCCCCAGAAGGATTTCGTAGAGGGCTCGAAACCAATCCCGGAGGTTCTGAAACTGGTGGCGTTTGCCGACCTCATAGATTTCCGTCTGGATGTCCGCAGCCGCCGTATTCGGCGACAGCAAAGTCAGAACACCAGCCAGGTCTTCCAGAGCTGCCCGTTCCTTGTCTGTCGGCGCACGGTAGGATTTTTCGGGTTTTACGAAGTCCTGATAGTAGGCGACGGCATGACCCGACAGCCGGTCGAGCAGAGGATGCGTCTCCGGTGTTGCATCGGTCGCATAGCGTGAGATGAAACCCCACATGACCTCCTTGTCCTCGGCATTCACGACACAGGCGAGGTTCAGCAGCAGGCTGAACGAAAGCGGGGACGACTGGCGTGGAGGCGATCCTTCATGAACATGCCAGACCGGATTTTCGGCATGCTCTTCCGAGTCTTCCCCGGCGAGTTTGCCCAGAAAGGCGAGATACTCGTCCGTCGCCTTCGGGATGACGTCGAAAAAAAGCCGTTTGGCCCGTTTCGGCTGTTGATACATGAACAGCGCAAGGCTTTCTTGCGGCGCATACTTCAGCCATTCTTCGACAGCAAGACCGTTCCCCCTGGATTTGGAGATTTTCTCGCCCTTGTCGTCCAGAAACAGTTCGTAGGTGAAACCGACGGGCGGTTTGCCCCCGATGACCCGGCAGATCCGGCCGCCAAGCCGAACCGAATCGATCAGGTCCTTGCCTGACATTTCGTAATCGACATCCAGCGCCGTCCAGCGCAGTGCCCAATCGACCCGCCATTGCATCTTGCAGCCGCCATCCACCACGGAATGCTCGAAAGGTTCACCGACTGGCGTACCGTCGTCGTCGACGGTTTGAAAGACAGCAGACCCATCGTCCGGACGGGCATCGATGACGATCGCATTGTGGATCACCTGCCGTCTTTCTGCGCCGATCGCGTTGTCGTAGGCGCTAACGACCGGGAACAGCGGCGAGTAGCTCTTGCGGCGTGTCTCGCCCAGTTCCGGCAAGACGATGTTGCGCACCTCTTCATGATTTTCGAGAACCCGAAGGATCGCCTCGTTGAAGCGTCCCGATCGATATGTTTCGGTGGCGCTGACGAAGTCGTAATCGAAACCGAACTGATCCAGGAACGCACACAACTTGCTGTTGTTGGCCGCAGCAAAGCTTGTGCCGGATCCAAAGGGATCCGGTGTGAAGGCAAGGGGAGACCCGTGCCTCGTGACACGCCCCTCCGCATCCTTTTCTTCAGCGTAGGGCGCCAGCCTGTCCTTGTTCGGCAAATTGTCCGGAACCTTGCGCAGACCGTCCATGTCATCCGAGAACGTCACCAGCCTGGTGGGCATATCTGTCAAGGCCTCAAAGGCGCGCCGGACCATCGTCGTTCGCACGACCTCGCCGAACGTTCCGATATGGGGAAGACCGGAGGGACCGTAGCCCGTTTCGAAAAGGACATAACCCTTGTCAGGTACCTTGCCGTTCAGGCGTTTCGCAAGCTCGCGCGCCTCCTTGAAGGGCCAAGCCTTGGCGTTCTCGGCAATATCTTGAGCGATGGGCATGGTCCGTACCTATGCCGCACTGCACAATTCGTCAACGCGCCTCGAATCCGGGAATGACGGCAGGGGTGGAAATCCGGATGACCGCGGCTGGTTCAGGCTTTGATCAAGTTCGACATTGCGGTGTTGGTCCCGTCAATCCTTGGAGCCTGAATCACAAGTCATTGATATCATGATGTTCTTGTGAATCAAGCACTTGTCCCTCATTCAACCCTGCGCATGAGAAAGCGGCTGGCGGCGCGCTGCATCCGGGCCAGGGATATCTCCGGACTCCGCGCGATGTCTCCGGCCAGCCCTCCGGCCGCATCGGGCAAATCGTCGACCTGGAAGAAGTCGCAGACAATCCGACGAGGCGGGCCCCAACGGCAGGCGGCTTCACCGAGCAGATATCTGGCTTCGGGCCTGTGCATCCGGCAGGGCGCTGCGGTGGAGCCTGCCAGTCAAAACGCGCCAAAGACTCGGGGCTCTCGGCACGGTTGGCGAGCGTTGTCGAATCATTCCCTGCCGATACGGACTACAGCCCCAACGATCGGCATATGGATGAAGCAGGCCTGAACAGGCCTGTCGGTCGCCCGGGTCACCATTTGCCGATAAAGGCCCAGCTGAGGCGCGAACTCCTGCGCTTTCTCTACCCAGGATTCCGGCGCGTCGGGGAAGGTCTTGTGATCGAAGATCACGAAGCCATCTTCGTTCTCCAGCAACAGGTCGATGAATCCGCTGGCGCATTGTTCGCCGACGCGGCTGAGCACGGGCAACTCTCTGTGCCGACGGGCTTGAGCCCAACGATCTGCAACAAATTGCTCGAAACGATCACTGGCCTCTACCAACGACGCAGGCTGGATGGCGCCGCTCACCCCCCACCTGGCGAGGATGTCGCTCGCCATTGTCCGGCGTTCCGCCAACGATCGGTGGGCATGATCGGCTGCCAGAAATCCATGGACCGCCTCGCCCAGAAGGCCCATGTCAGGACTTCCTGTGATAGGGAGGCGGGAGCCGATCTTGATCGGGGTTTCCGCCTCATGCGTTTTGCTGACCTTACCCTCGACCGACAGCCTGCTTGGCAACAGCCATGCTGGCGGATAGCTGGGTGGATTGCTCGTGAGAGGGGGAGGCCCATACCAGGCGATTGCGTCGGTTCCGCTTTCCGAATCAGTCTGCGCATCCGCAGTCGCCGACTCGACGACCATTGTGAATGTCTGGCCGTCCACATTCAGTTCGACCTCACCGTTTTCCCGCGGCAGCGTGAGTACCGAAGTTCCGTCACGCCGGGTCAGCGATTCGATCCAGGCTGAAGGCGTTGACGGTCGGGTGGCAAAGACCAGGTAGTCGCGCGCTCGGGTCGAACCCACATAGAACAGCCTGACGAGTTCTGCGAGTTCAGCTTCCGTTCGGGCATGGGCCTGCGGACTTGCTGCCGCCGTCGCGTCAAGATGGACGTCCTTGACCTGATCGCCGTAAGGCCAGGGCCAAAACCGAATCCAGCGGCCCGCCAGAGGATTCCAGGGGTCCATGCCTTGTTCGGGTGCCTCCGAATAGACACCGAAAGGCGAGCGCTTCGCCCCATCCTGAAGGTCAAGCAGAATGACGAATGACCACTCCAGACCTTTTGCACGATGATAGGTAAGGACTCGAACGGCATCGTCACCTTCGAATGCGGGGCGCTCGCCGCCGGATTCCAGGCCTTTTGCCAGGTGTGCGATCAGCCCTGCGGCTGTCGCTGCGCCCCGGGTGGCGCGGCATGCATCCTCGTACAGGCGCGCCACTTTCCGCAGGGCGTTCAGATTTGCGAGGCGTTCGTCGGCGCGGTCCCACCGTCGCACGAGCTGATCGATACGAGCCGCTGCTATTGCTGTCTCGAGTGCTTCGGTGGGTGTCGAGTGGGCCAGGTCGCCGCGTTTCTCGTCGAGGGCGACAACTGCTTCGCACCGGGCCTTCAGCGTATTGGCGCCTTCGGCCAGCCACACGTGCAACCAGTCGTCATTTCCTTCGTTGAAATGCGCAAGCTCGGCAACCGCGAGCGTGTCCGCCGGGTCAACGAGGTAGCGCAAGGCGGCAATGGCCAAGACCGCTTCCGGCGTGTCGAGCAGACCGTCTCTTGGCATCGCCGCGAGAATGCCGCATGCGCCGAGGGCATCGGCTACAGCCTTGCACCGTCCGTTCTGCCGACAAAGAACCGCGATATCGCTTGGTTTCAGTGGTCGTGTGGCGCCGTCAGCGCGATTGACAACCGGAGTGGCTGCGGGTGCTGCCAGCAGCGCGTGGATGCGCCCAGCCAGGGCTTCCAGTGCCGTTGACCAGTTGTTGCCCTCCAGCATCCAGTGATGAAGCGCTGAGCCGAAGCCTGGCGGTTCATCCCGATGAATCTTCGGGATCACCACCTTGTCCGCCGGCACACCCCTTGGCGGAAAGGCCGAGGCAAACACGGCGTTCGTAAATCGCACGAGGTCAGGTCGCGAACGGCGGGAGGTGTCGAGTATTTCTTCCGCGCCTCCTGTGGCCGGTCCGATCTTCTCCACGACAGTATTTACAAGAGCCGGATCAGTCTGCCGAAAACCGAAGATGGCCTGCTTCTGGTCGCCTACCCAGAGAGATCGCTTGACCGCTCTGGCCATCTCCAGAAAAACTGCCAGCTGGATGGGGCTGGTGTCCTGGAACTCATCTACCATGAGGAGGTCGAACCGCTCGCGCATCCGGTCGCGAATGTCAGGTTGGCGGAGCAGATCGAGCGCAAGGGCTTCCTGATCGGTGAAGTCGAGCAGCCCGCGCTCTCGCTTGAACTCCGAGAAATGGTCCAGCGCCTCTGCCGCGCAGTCGAATGTGAGTTTGATGAACGTCCGGATGTCGATGTGAAGACGCGGATGCTCCGGATGACGCGCGGCGATGTCTCGTACCTTCCGGAGGAAGGGCTCCGACGCCTTCGCGGCCTTGAGCTTCGACAACCGGGCCCACGCGTCCCACGCGAGGGTTTTGCCGCTGGCCATCTGCGAAGCCGTCATGCGCAGCACATTCAGGGATTTTTTCGTCGTGTCCGTTGTGTCTCCACCGGCCTTGACGTCAGCGATGCATTTCCGAACGGCAGCCAGCAAGGCATGATCCAGCTCTTCGACCGTTTGGGAGCTTGGGGCATGCGCGAGAAGCGGTTCGATGCCGTTCCAGGACTTTTCTCCGAAATCGGCAAATTGTCGTGCGTCCAGCCCGCTACCGCGAGCAAGGCGGACGATCTCGAGAACGGTCTTGGGCCAGTCATCCTGGCGCAGTCGTTCGGCGATCGGATCAATGCGATCAGAGAACTTCTGCATGGCCTCCTCGGTCGCCAGGCGAAACAACGAGTCGGCCATCTCGGGTGCGATCACTTCAGCGACCGGCGACAGGCCTCCGTCAATCGCGAAATCTCCGACCAGACGCCCGCAAACGCTGTTCACTGTGCCGACCAGGCCCGCCAGGGCGGTTTGAGCGGCATCGCTGTGACCTTCCTGAAGGAGGCGGGCGCGTGCTCGCTCCAGCAGTTCGGACGCTGCCTTGACAGTAAATGTCGTCGCGATGATGCGAGCGGTCGACATCTCGTCTCGGGCAGCCTGAACGTATTCCGAACTCAACCGCCAGGTCTTGCCGGTGCCGGCCCCGGCACTCACAACGGAGATCGGCCCCATGCCATTCATGATCGACCTTCCTGCAGCGAAGCGCCGCACAATGGGCGATAGTCACAGAATCGGCAGCCGGGTTCGATCTGCGGCATCGGATCGATGTCAGCATCGTCGGGACCCGGATCGACTCCCCGGACCAGGACTTCACCTTGTTCCAGCTGCGCCATTCGATGATCGTAGGCGTGTTTGAGTCCGTCCCACGTCTGCTTCAGATCGGAGCCGGGCACGTGATGAGCAGCTGGAAACGGGCGGGGGCTCGTGAAGAACAGCGTCTGCTGCCTCAGCATGAAGTACCCGGCGCCGATCGCTGTCCGGCCGGCCTGCTCCTCGAGCCAGGTGTATGCGGCCAGCTGCAGGGCGCGGCCCTGCTCGATCTCCTCTCGACGATATCTGTCCCGCTTCGACCATTTGAGGTCGAGAACAGCAGACTTGCCGTTTGCATCCTCGAGAACGAGATCGAGATAGCCGCCAAGATCCTGGTCAGGCGCCATGCAGACGACGACTTCTTCCTCGCATCCCCTGACCGTCAGGTCGGCGTCGGAAATCATCTCGACCAGCTGGCGGATCGATGATGACACGCACACTTTGGCTCTTTCGTACTCGACAACATAGCCCGGCCTCAGCAAAGGAGCGGCGATTGAAAGGGCAAGACTGTCGAGCAGCCTTGCGGCCTCGTTCGCTGCGTCATCCGGCAGCCAGTTCTTTCGCCGGGCAAAGAGTCGCTCCACGACAGCATGAGCGAGAACGCCGACAAGTCGTTCGTCATCCGGCAGTTCATTGAGTACGCCCGGGCGAATCCGCGCGCCGTAATGGAGCGCCCACGCAAGCGGGCACTCGATCAGGGTCTTGATGCTGGTAATCGATTCCTGGGGTCTGCGCGAGAGCGCGAATGCGGGCAGCGTCCAGTTTCGCGTGGCGGAAGGAAACGGCAACGGGTCCATGGCTTGCCGTTCGATTGCCCGACCGGCCAGCCGGGCCGTGCTGGCGACGGCAATTGATCGAGACGGGAACCTTGCCTTCGAAACCGCTCCCAAGTGCTCCAGCTGCGAAAAGATCTCATGCCGCAACGGGTGCGCATCGGCAGCATCACCACGGAGTTGACGAGGCATCACGAGGATCGCCCGCGATCGGGCGTTCAGGAGCGCTTGGCGCCAGCTGGCGGCCTCACGCAGGATCATGTCCTCTGTTGGCTCAATGTGGATGTCGGCAGTCGCGAGTGCTGCAAGCTCGACATCGGACCATGGTGGCTGCTGGGATCGGACAACATCGCCGGCAAATTCCCACCACACCAGGGAATCGGCCATGCCCCAGATCTGTCCAGGCTGATCGACGACAGACCAGGGAGCCGCATCCTCGGCTGCTGCCGGCGCCGCCGCGCCGTCGGCAATTGCAGCATCGATCATCCGGCCAAGCTGGACTGGGGTGACATGATCCGACCCCACGGCCGCGATCGCCTCGCTGAGGGCGACTGCATGTGAGGCGGCCGTCAGAAACAGAGGGTCGTCATCACCTCGGGCTATGCCCGCGGACCATTGCGCAATGCGATGGCACACCCGCTGTACCGCCTGCACGGGAATTCCGTGGGTGCGGCGAAAGCGCTGGGGTTCAAGCCAAAATCGCCATTCCGATCGAGCTTTCTCGACTTCCTTCCTGACTCTCGAATCATCCAGCCCGTCGTCCCGCTTCCACCCCGTCAAGTCGTTCAGGCAGGTTTGCCAGGCATCGGTCCATGGTTTGCCTCCAATACCGGGCTCGTTCATCAGAGCTTTCGCGAATCTGCGGGACACAAACCGGGGAAGAGGGCAGCGCGGCAGGCTCAGGAACTCAAGGATCCTGGCAGGTTCAATGGGGTCCCATAGAATTTCCAGTGCGAGAGGCAGGACCTGGAGAGCGCCACGCTGCGCCGAGGACGCGGTCCGGCCCGGACGCGGCAGCCCCAGCCTTTGGCATGCTGCATCCAGGGCAAGGCATCCTTCTCCGCGGACGATGACTGTTTCGTCGTTGTTTCCCGAGGCAAGCCAGGCCGCTACTGCATCGGCGGCTTGCCACTCGTCCTCGGCGTCAAGGACGACAAGACTTCCATCCCCTGTGAACCTGGACGCCTTGTCGCCGTTCAACGATCTCTGTATGGCTGCGAGATCGGAGTCCCCCATGGGCTTGGGAGCTTCCAGCACCTGAATGTCGACGCCATTGTTCCGCAGCTCGGTCAGCAAGAGTCGCCAGAGCGATGGAAAGCGTTCCTCCGGCGATACCACTTCGATTCGTTCGATCGGCAGACCGACTCCAGCGCGCAATCCATTCAGGACAGCCTGGAGCCTCTCGCCCAGGCTTGTGCCCAAAGGAAGGTCATTGACGGACTCGATCGACGCCATCGTGTCGAGGCGGGCGCCCGCAGCCTCGACAGGTTGGCCTCGCCAGCCTGTTGCATAGAGTTCATCGCGCCAAACCATCAACTGTTTTGCTGTCGACCATGAATCACGTGCGAAAGAGCGGGTATAAAAACGGGTTCCATCATCAAGCTTGCGGAGACGTCCCAGATATCTCGCAATGCGAACTGCCGCCGGCAAGCTGGGGCCGGCCAGTCCAAGAGCAGTCTCTAGAAGACCAAGAAGGCCGTTCGGGCCGACAACAGGTTGGCCCATCGCGCTTTCGGATCCAGTCGCCGTCAGCGGGTGGGAAGAGCCATCAAGCTTCCATCCGAAGACGATTTGCATCGGCACCTCCCGTTTTCGAGACCAATATCTGGATACAATCGGTTCCAGCATCAAAATAGTCTACAGCAACTCGGAAAACGACTCGATCCGGACCGCAAACGGGCGATCGAGACTTCGGTTTTCCCTATGCGACGTCGCCATGTCCAAACCGACAGCCGCGATCCCCGCCGTTCCGATGGAGCAGGTCGGCCGGCGACATTCTTGCGTCCGTCGAACGCTTCTTCCCGAGCGAGCCCGGAGTCCGCGAAAGGATTGAACGAATATTCCTGAATCAGGACATTGGGGACGGTATCCGGATATCGGCTATTTCCCCGACCCGGTCTTTTCCTTCAGCCCTTCGCCGGGGCTTCCCCGTGCCCCTTCGGGCCAGAGCGCGTCCAGCGGGAAGGTGATCGCGTCGAAGGGCGGCTGCGAGACCGGCGCGTCGTCCGCCAGCGTCGCCAGAAGCACCCACCGGCCGTCGTGCAGCGCGAACGCCTCCAGCGTCTTCGCGTCAGGGTCGACGAACCACAGGTGCGAGACCCCCTCGCGGGCGTAGAGGGAACGCTTCTCGTTATGGTCCAGCCGCCGGGTCGAGGGCGAGAGCACCTCGCACACCCAGTCCGGCGCGATCTCGCAGTATGCCGCATCGGGATACTCCGGCATCGTCTCCCGCCGCCAGCCCGCCAGGTCCGGCACCACGATGTCGTCGCCCAGATGCAGCTCCGGCTCGAACACGATCCACCAGCCGCCGGGGCCGCCGCGGCCACGACCGAAAGGCGCACCGATTTCCATCCCCAGCACGGAACTCGCGAAGCCATGCGGCATGGCGGGTCTCGGATGAGTGTGGAGCGTGCCCGCGAGCACCTCCGCCACCCTGTGGGGCGGGGCGTCCAGCACGTCCCGGTAGGTCGCCCGTCTCTCCGTCCTCGCCAGTGCCGTCATTTTCTTCTCCTGTCTTCTCACCGACCATAGCGCCGGGCCGCAGGGGCGGCAACAGTCTCCCGGCAGGACGGCAACGCCCGTGCGACTTTCCAGTGACCGCCGTGCCCGACAAATTCTCCGTCGGCTCCTCGTTCATCGAGAACAGGACCTTCGGATTCGGCGCAGCGCGCATGCGCAGCACCAGCATGAGAGGCTCGCGGTCCGAGAAAGGACGGAACCCGAAGCCGTCGTCTGCCACGCGCTGTCCCGGAAGGATGACCGGGATCGGGGGTGGCCGATTCCCGGATCGCCGGAGAGCAGGTGGTCCCGCCATTCACGGGTATCGGTCCGGATCTCCCCGACGGTCTGCTCGCAGGCCTTCGGCTCTCCGGCGTCCAGAATGGCAGGGACATTTTTCGTCGTGTCCTCATGCTCATCCGGGTCGCGCGTTTTTTCCGCAGTCTCTTCGGCCGTCGTGCGGATGGCATCGACGATGCCCTCGGTTCGCTCGTCGCCGCCTGCACCAAAAGATACCCGCCAGTTCCGCGACCAGATGTTCCTCGGTCGGTCCGCGCGGGCGATGCTCGGTGACGAGGGAAGTCGCCAGTGCAGCGTATTCGTAGGCGTCTTCCCAAGGCAGTACCACAGCTGACGTTCGCGCCATGACCCGATCGCGGCAACATATTGATGCCGCGCCGAACATTGCCGAAGAGTGTGTCTTGAAAAACGCGTCCCAATCCTTCGTCGGATATTTGATGAAACTCGGAACGACGTTTGCCTCTCTTTGTCTTCGGTTGTCCGACAGGAAATCGTCAGGATGCGCAGTACCGGTTTGCTCGTCGATCCAGGCGAAGTGATCTTACATCCGTGCCCCCAGATGTGGCAAAACGGGAAACGTCAACGAGCAGAAAAGCTCTGTTGCGACGCAAGGCGCAACTCAAGTGAGTGATCCTGAACACTCGATGAACCGGACTGCGCGGACGAGTATCAATTGAGGGAATCGCGGAACGCGTGATGACAGAAGGAGGTTGTTTTCCTGGATCTGATGATGGTCGTGGCGCATGTTCGCCGGTTTGCGCTTTTGTCCTGGGCTCCCGGGACGCGCGCTGGCAGGCGCCGGGATGTGAGACAGAACACCTGTCATTTTCGCAACTTGCGCTCAAGTTGGCGGCAGAGGCCGAACGAGTCCTGCCGCTCCATTGCCATGGAGCCGCGACAGCGCGTCGATTGGGAATTCGCCGCTTTCCCGGTCGTGATGTGCTCGACCTCTTTGCCTTCGCGCGGCCAGCGGCCTTCTGTCTGCCAACGCCCGCCGGCCTTGCAGCGGCACTTGGTCTGTCCCGACCGCAGTCGGCGGAAGAGGAAATCCGGGTACTGCACGATGCGGTCGCCGACCTGCTGCGCGAGATTGCCGATGCAGGTGATGATCGGCAGTCCAAGACAAGAGCGATCGCGGTTGCCATGGCAACTGGAGGCTGGTCCTGGGGGCCAGTTGTTCTTCAGGCCCTGGACGTGACGGTCGGGGAACCGGGGCGCCCGGGCGTGATGGCTGGACTGGAGGTCTGGCACGAACTGTCCGAATGGGCAGAGCGTGCGCCCGAGCCGGCGCCAGGAGACCAGCCTGTCAGCCGGGAGGAAGCGCGGGCGCAACTGGCTGAACTCCTGCCGACTGTGGCGGAGAACCGGCCTGAGCAAAGTCACTATGCCGCTGAACTGACCCCGGCCTTTGCTCCAAGACTGGCTCAGGATCAGCCAAAGGTAGTATTGGCCGAAGCCGGTACCGGTGTTGGCAAGACGGTCGGTTATGTCGCTCCTGCCAGTGTCTGGGCCGAAAAGAACCGTGGGACTGTCTGGCTGTCGACATTCACCCGCAATCTTCAGCGCCAGATCGATCAGGAACTGGACCGGTTGTACGATGATCCGGTCGAAAAGGCGCGCAAGATCGTCCTGCGCAAGGGACGCGAAAACTATTTGTGCCTGCTCAATTTTGACGAGGCCGTGTCGGTCGCGCGCATCCGGCGCGAAGAAGCCGTCAACCTCGGTCTGATTGCCCGATGGCTGCTGGCGACGCGCGACGGAGCGGTGGTCGCTGGCGATCTGCCCGGATGGCTGGCTGATCGGATCGGGCGGGGCCGTGTCGACGCTCTGACCGACCATCGGGGCGAATGCGTCTACGCCGCATGTCGTCATTACAGCCGGTGCTTCGTGGAGCATAGCGCAAGGAAGGCGCGCCGCGCCCGGATTGTCATCGCCAACCACGCGCTGGTCATGACCCAGACTGCGCTGGATTCGATCAGCCCGGCGGACCCGCATGCGCCGAACCGGTTTGTCTTCGATGAAGGGCATCATCTGTTCAACGCCGCGGACTCCGCTTTTTCGGCCTGCCTGAGCGGTCAGGAGACAGCGGACCTGAGGCGTTGGCTGCGCGGTGACAGTGCTGCGTCTGGACGGACGGCGCGAGTGCGCGGGCTCAAGTCACGAATTGGCGATCTGATCATTGATGACGCGACGCTGGTTGAAGCGCTTGATGAGGCAATGGGTCATGCTGTCCAGCTGCCCGCAACAGGATGGCTGCAACGTCTTCGGGACGGCAATCCGCAAGGCAAGACCGAGCAGTTCCTTGCGAGCATTCGCGACCAGGTCTACAGCCGATCGACCGCCCGTGACAGTGTCTACGGCCTCGAAATCGAATTCCGACCTGTTCCGGAGGAGTTGTTGCAGCGTGTCCTGGTGCTGGATGCGGTCTTGGCGGACATTGCCCGGCCCTTGAACCGGATGCGCAAGGGACTGAAAGATCTGCTGGACGTCGAAGCCAAGACACTCGATACGGCGACTCGACACCGGATTGAAGGGGCCGGCCGCAGCATCTTGCGGCGCGCGCTGGCGCCCCTGGCGGACTGGCGCGGCATGCTGGAGGCGCTGGCTGGTGGCCCTCCCGATGATTTTGTCGACTGGTTCAGTGTCGAGCGCCAATTCGGCCGAGATACCGATGTCGGCATGAAGCGCCACTGGATTGATCCCATGAAGCCCTTTGGCGATGTCCTGGCGGATCAGGCGCACGGGCTGGTTGTCACGTCGGCGACATTGACCGATCGGAACGCCGCGTCCGAGATTGACTGGGATTTTGCAGAGCGCTCGTCGGGCGCCAATCACATGAACGGCAGTCTGACACGAGTCGCCGTGTCGTCACCATTCGATTATTCGGCGCAGACCCGCATCTTCGTCGTGAGCGATGTTGATGGCAACGATGCTGACCATGTCGCTGCGGCCTACCGTGAATTGTTTCTCGCGGCAGGCGGAGGCGGATTGGGGCTCTTCACCGCGATTGCCCGGCTTCGTGCCACGCATGAGCGCTTGTCTGCATCTCTGGAGGACGCCGGCATCCCTTTGTTTGCGCAACATGTTGATGGCTTTGATGTGGCTACTCTGGTGGATCTGTTCCGCGCAGAGCGCAATGCCTGCCTTCTGGGAACCGACGCCGTGCGCGACGGGGTTGACGTGCCGGGTGATGCGCTGCGTCTGATCGTGTTCGATCGGGTTCCATGGCCCCGCCCGGACCTGCTGCACAAGGCGCGGCGCGCTCGCTTCGGCGGCGGCGCATGGGATGACCTGCAAACCCGCCTGAAGCTGAAACAGGCCTTTGGTCGCCTGATCCGCCGCCGCGACGATCACGGCGTCTTCGTCATGCTTGACTCCCGTCTGCCCATGCGGCTCGCCACGGCCTTTCCGCCGGGTGTTGACCTGCAACGGGTCGGTCTGGCTGATGCCGTGGCCGGGACGCGCGCCTTTCTGGCTGATTGACCGTATCAGGGAGGCCTCTTAAGACCGCAACAACATCTTGCCCAACCTCCGGAGTTCTCACAATGAGTCAACATCACGACGCCCTGATCTACACGATGGTCATCGTTTCAGCGGCTGATCGTGAGATGGCCGACGCAGAACTGCGCCGCATGGGCCAGCTGGTCACCTTTCTGCCGGTTTTCGGCGATTTCAATGTGGACGATTTGCCGATGGCTGCCGAAGATTGCGCCTCGCTCCTCGCAGATGAAAACGGGCTGGACAAGATTCTGGCTCTGATTGCCCAGGGAATACCGCCGAAGTTGCGCGAGACGGCTTATGCGATTGCCTGCGATATCGCGGCTGCGGACGGCAAGGTGCAGCCGGAGGAAGCCCGCATTCTCGAAATGCTGCGTGATGCGCTGAAAATAGATCTTCTTGCATCCGCAGCGATCGAGCGCAGCGCCCGAGCTCGTCACACCACGCTCTAGGACTTGAAGAACGCTTCCGCGCCGGATCTGTGGCCCTGCTTCCTTGCGATGGCGTCGCGAGCGCGCTCAATCTCCGATTGAAGACCGGCGATGTGGTCGTTCAGTTCGTCAATCGACATGAGTTCCAGGTCGGGTTTGTCGTCCGACCTCTGGACCGGTTCCAGGTCGTCGCCATCCGTCATCGAGGTCTCCGTGATCCTGCTTCCCAGCGTCGCTGGCGTCCATGGTCTCTGGACGCCCAGTGATCCTTTGCCTATATCATCGGACCTTCATGTCGCCAAAGACAAGTCCCGAATGGCGCGTGCTTCCGCCGAGGTTCGGCGCTGAAAGATTCCGGCAGTCCAGCCGCCCTTCCGCAGGAGAATGATCATGACCCGGCCAATGATGCCGAAAGCGACCGCCGTCTGGCTGGTTGAAAACACGGCATTGACGTTCCGACAAATCGCAGATTTCTGCGAACTGCACGAACTGGAAGTCCAGGCCATCGCCGACGATGATGTCGTTTCCGGCATGGCGGGTATCGATCCGATACAGGCTGACCAGCTCACCCAGGAAGAAATAGACCGCTGTCAGGCTGATCCGAATGCGCGCCTCGAGCTCAAGGAAACCGACATTCCGATGCCGCTGCAGCGTTCCAAGGGTGCGCGTTACACTCTCATCGCCAAACGCCAGGACAAGCCCGATGGCATCGCCTGGTTGCTGAAGCATCATCCGGAGTTGAGCGATGCTCAGATTTCGAAGCTGCTGGGCACGACGAAGAACACCATCAATGCTGTTCGCAATCGTACGCACTGGAACAACTCCAACATCCGTACCCGCGATCCCATGGATCTTGGTCTGTGCGACTATGCTGATTATAACGCAGCCGTGGAAACGGCACGCGCCAAGCTGAAGAAAGAGGGGAAGGAGCCGGGTTCGCCGCCGAAATCGACTGTCGACTTCGGCATTTCATCCCTGGTCGCCGATTTCCCGAACAGCGGCGACAGTTGACGCCCAGTTCGGGCACACTACGGCTCTTTGGCGTATCCTGCAGAGTGCAGCGCGATGGCGATCTCGTCCAGGATGGCCGGGTCGTCGATCGTCGCGGGCATGCTCCAGTCCTGACGGTCGGCGATTTTCTGCATTGTGCCCCGCAGAATCTTGCCTGACCGAGTCTTCGGCAAGCGCTTCACAACGACCGCTGCCTTGAATGCTGCCACAGGGCCGATGCGCTCGCGGACCATGCTGACGACCTCGCCGATAACGTCGCCTGCGCTCCGTGCCGTGCCGGCATTCAGAACCAGGAAACCCAGCGGCACTTGCCCCTTCATGTCGTCTGCCACGCCGATGACGGCGCACTCGGCAACATCCGGATGGTCGGCCAGCACTTCTTCCATTCCTCCGGTCGACAGGCGATGGCCGGCCACGTTGATCACGTCGTCTGTCCGCGTCATTACGTAGACGTAGCCGTCTTCGTCGATGAAACCGGCATCCCCGGTCTTGTAGTAACCGGGATAGTCGCTCATGTAGGCATCCAGGAAACGTTGCCTGGCGTTCCACAGATTCGGCAGCGATGACGGTGGCATGGGCAACTTGACAACGAGCGCACCAATCTCGCCCTTGCTGGCCTCTTTCCGATTGTCGCTCAACACGCGCAGATCCCAGCCCGGCATCGGGACCGTCGGCGATCCGGGCTTGACGGGCAGTCGTTCCACGCCGACCGGATTGGCGCAAATCGACCATCCCGTTTCCGTTTGCCACCAATGATCGATCACCGGCACCTTCAACTGCTCCCCGGCCCACCGGATGGTGTCCGGGTCCGCACGTTCTCCGGCAAGGAACAAATGGCGGAGACTGCTCAGGTCATGGTTCCTGACCAGGTCACCGTTCGGATCCTGCTGCTTGATCGCCCGGAAGGCGGTGGGCGCAGTGAACAGAACCTTGACGTCATGCTCCGCAATGACTCTCCAGAAGACGCCGGCGTCCGGCGTGCCGACCGGCTTGCCTTCGAACAGGATGGTGGTATTGCCGTGCAGCAACGGCGCGTAGACGATGTAGGAATGGCCAACGACCCAGCCGACATCGGACGCCGTCCAGTAGGCCTCGCCCGGGTTTACGCCATAGATGTTCTTCATTGACCAGTGCAGGGCAACCATGTGACCGCCATTGTCCCGCACAATGCCCTTCGGCTGGCCGGTCGTGCCTGAAGTGTAGAGGATGTACAGCGGGTCGGTCGCGGCGACGGGCATGCAGTCAGCCGGACCGGCCGAAGCCATCGCTTCTTCCCAATCGACGTCGCGGCTCTCGGTGAGCATCGCCGGCTCCATCTCTCTCTGCAGAATGATGCAGCTATCCGGTTTGTGAGACGAAATCTCGACAGCCTGATCCAGCAGCGGCTTGTAAGCCACAACCCGGCCGGGCTCCAGGCCGCATGATGCCGAGACAATGGCCTTTGGCGCAGCGTCTTCGATCCGGATCGCAAGCTCTCTTGCGGCGAACCCACCGAACACCACCGAGTGAATGGCCCCCAAGCGTGCTGTGGCCAGCATTGCAACTGCCGCTTCGGGGATCATCGGCATGTAGATGATGACGCGGTCACCCTTGCCGACCCCGCGGTCTTTCAGGACGCCCGCGAAAGTTGCCACGGTATCGCGCAGTTCCCGATAGGTGTATTTCCGCAGCGTACCTGTGACGGGGCTGTCGTAGATCAGCGCCAGTTGATCGGCTCGTCCGCCCGCCACATGCCGGTCCAGCGCATTGTAGCAGGTATTGCATTCGGCGCCGACGAACCATCGGTAGAATGGCGGGTTGCTGTCGTCCAGGACCTTTTCCCACGGCCTGTCCCAATGGAGAGCGCCTGCGGCATCAGCCCAAAAGCCTTTCGGATCTTCCAGCGAGCGGCGATACAGGTCGTCATAGGACGAAGACATGGCAGCAAACCTCCGAATGTTACGGGGCGAGACCCTATCGGTTTGCCAATCCGGCGCAACGGCAACGAATGCCGCGTGTTTGAATTTCATCCGGGCAGCGCTAATAGAGAGACAGTGCTACCCAATCCGCAGGCGTCTGCTCCATGACCAATATCTACGAACAGGATCTCGATCGGAATCCTGCAAACCATGTCCCGTTATCGCCACTTCCCCTGATCGAACGTTCGGCATCCGTCTTCCCCGACCGTCCGTCGATCATCCACGGTAGCCGTCGATACACCTGGGTCGAGACGTGGTCTCGCGCCAGACAGCTCGGTTCGGCACTCAGTCGCCGCGGCCTCGGCAAGGGTGACACGGTGGCCGTGATGCTTCCCAACATTCCGGAGATGTTCGAGTGCCATTTCGGCATTCCGATGACGGGGGCCGTCATCAACGCACTCAACACGCGTCTTGATGCGACTACCATCGCCTTCATCCTGAACCACGGCGAGGCGAATGTGCTGATTACCGATCGGGAGTTTTCGCCGACGATCTCGGCGGCCCTGTCGGAACTTGACCGCGAGATCACGGTGATCGATGTCGACGATCCGGAATACACCGGGGATGGGAGGCGGCTTGGCAACCAGACGTATGAGGATCTGCTGGCTGAAGGCGCGCCCGTCTATGAAGGTCGTGATCCCGACGACGAATGGGACGCAATCTCGCTGAACTATACAAGCGGTACGACCGGAAATCCCAAAGGCGTTGTATATTCTCACCGTGGCGCGTATCTGGGCGCAGTCGGAAATCCCCTGACCTGGTCCATGCCCCAGAACCCGACCTACCTGTGGACGTTGCCGATGTTCCACTGCAACGGCTGGACATTTCCCTGGGTTCTGGCAGCGTTGACGGGAACCAGCGTCTGTCTGCGCAATGTCACCGCCGCGAATATCTTCAAGGCGATTGCTGAAGAAGGTGTCACCCATTTCTGTGGCGCGCCAGTGGTGCTTGGCCTCGTTATCAATGCGGAAGAGGCTGAACGCCGCACCTTCGACCATTCGGTCGAGATCATGACGGCTGCCGCGCCGCCGCCTCCGGCAGTGCTGGAGCGCATCGAGTCGATGGGCTTCCGGGTCACGCACGTCTATGGCCTGACCGAAACCTACGGGCCGTCGACGATCTGTGCCTGGCATCCGGAGTGGGATTCCCTGGAGCCTGTTGCCCGTGCAAGGGTCAAGTCACGCCAGGGCGTCCGCTATCCCATCGCGGAAGGCCTGATGGTGGCAGACCCGAATACGCTCGAACCTGTGCCGCAAGACGGCGACACGATGGGAGAGGTCTTCTTTCGCGGCAACCTGGTGATGAAGGGCTACCTGAAGAACCCGACAGCGACCGAAGAAGCGTTTCGCGGCGGCTGGTTTCATTCTGGTGATTTGGGAGTCTGGCATCCGGACGGCTACATCGAACTGCGGGACCGGTCGAAGGATATCATCATCTCCGGCGGCGAGAATATTTCGACGATCGAGGTGGAGGGCGTCATCTTCGGACATCCGAAGGTTCTGGAAGCGGCTGTGGTTGCGCGCCCGGATGAAAAATGGGGTGAAACACCCTGTGCGTTCGTCACCCTGAAGCCCGGCAAGTCCGCGACGGCAGACGAGATCATCCAGTATTGCCGGGACAATCTCGCTCATTTCAAGATACCCAGGACAGTAGTGTTCACCGACCTGCCCAAAACCTCGACCGGCAAGATTCAGAAGTTCAAGCTTCGCGATCGAGCGGCAGCGCTTTAGCGGTGCGGCGGGCGTCATGGTTGCTCCCGGACTTTCCATCCCTGCATTCTGCGCCCGGTCAAGAAGCCGGATTTTCTTCCGCGGATCGTCCGTGCCCGTAGCCGGCCTTGCCGATCAGGCCACGGAAATCGCCAAGGCGTTGACATCGCGCGGGATCGGTCCTGGGGACAGGGTGGCCTTGTGGTTACCCAATTGTCCAGAATGGTTTGCCATATTCCTGGCAACGGCCCGTATCGGCGCCATCGCCGTCATGGTCAATACACGATTCCGCAGCAGCGAGATTGCCGACATCATTGGGCGTTCTGGCTCCAGGGCACTATTTCTGCGGTCCGATTTTCGCGGTATCGATTTTCCCAAGATCCTCTCGGAAATTGACCTTTCGTCGCTTGAATCGCTCGAGACGATCGTTGCTGTCAACCAGATGGATGCCTCCGGCAGCGCAGCAGCACTCCCGACCTGTCAGAAGGTTGTCGAGAGCATGGCTGCATTTCTGGAAGGAAGCCGCCGTGTTTTGCCGGTTTCCTGGCCGGACGAGGCCGACCTTGCCGAAGCTGGCGTCGCCATGTTCACCACCAGCGGGACGACCAGCAATCCGAAGTTCGTCCTGCACAGCCAGCAGAACGCCACCCGCCACGCCGCGGACGTGACCCGTGCGTTCGACATGGGACCGAAGTCGGGTCCGATATACCAGGCGCTTCCGCTATGCGGTGTGTTCGGCTTTTGCATTGCTTTTGCCGCCTTTGCTGCCGATCAGGACATCTTGCTGGAAGAAGCCTTTTCGGCGTCTGCGGCGGTTGCTGCTGTGCAGAAATATCGGAGCACACATCTTTTTGCGACGGACGACATGTTGCACCGCATGCTGGACGAGGACCCGGGCAAGGATGCGCTGCGCAGCCTGAAAATGGTCGGTTTTGCCGCCTTCAATGGCGATCCGGCTGTCCTGATGACACGCTGCGAAGATCATCGGGTCCCCCTTTTCGGCCTTTACGGTATGAGCGAAGTCATGGCTCTGTTTGCCGCCCAGTTCCCGGAGGCGCCGCGCAGTCGGCGTATGAAGGGCGGCGGGAGGCCGGTCTGCTCCGAAGCCGCAGTACGGGTCCGCGATCCTGAAACAGGCGAACTCCTCGGGCTCCGAGAGATCGGCGCGCTGGAGATCAGGACACCAAATCGAATGATCGAGTATTTCGGTAATCCCGAAGCCACTTCTGAAGCAATAGATGGCGACGGCTTCCTGCGTACCGGCGACGTCGGCTACCTGGAAGACGCCGGTTTCGTGTTCACGGCTCGTATGGGTGACGCCCTGCGCCTGGGAGGTTTCCTGGTTGCGCCGGAGGAAATCAGCGCTCGGATCGACGCTCTACCCGAGGTTTCGGCTTCCCAGGTCGTGGGTGTCCTGGTGGCAGGGAAATCACGGTGCGCTGCCTTCGTCATCCCGAAGGAAGGCGCAGATGTCGCCGGGGAGGCGGTTATCGAGCACTGCCGTTCAGGCCTCGCTGCATACAAGGTTCCGGTTGCGGTGTGGGAGATTCATGCGTTTCCCACAACGCCTGGTCCCAACGGGACGAAAATCCTGCGCAGGAAGCTTCAGGACCTGGCGCAACAATGTCTTGATGCGGCGGGCGAAGCTTCCAATTGATAGAGATTGATTCCGCAATCGTCGGTCGTGAGCCTGCGCTTTGGCGACCGGCGAGGAATGACAGTAACGTCAGGCACTGTTCAACTGGGCCATCTCGTCCTTGATGCGGAGTTTTTCCCTTTTCATTTCGGCAAGGTGCAAGTCGTTGGGCATCGGGCGGGCTTCTTCATTTTCGATGCTCTTCTCGAGGAATTGGTGACGGGCCTTCAACGCTTCGATCCTTGGATCGACGGACATTGGCTCCTCCATCTGACAGCTTAATGACATCGGCAAGGGACAAACATTATCAGCGCGCGACGGGACAATCCAGTATCCCCCGAAAATCGACTAAAGACCTGCAGAACCAAATACGGCAGCGCCGGCGCTGGCGATTCCCTGCAAAATCTTTTCGGTCTTTGGCGTTGACGGCGCGCCCAGCGAGTCGAGATATCGGACCATGTTGGCGACAGACAGTACCGTTCCTCCCGATGGTGGATCGCTCTCGGCGGAATCCAGGAACGCAGCGAGACGGAGCTGTTCCGCATGTTCCATGTCGATTTCGATTTTCTGGAGCTGGGCGCGCAGGGATAGCTGAAGCTGATCCGGCTCTTTGGCATCCAATCCTTTCTTCATTCTCTTGCGGATCTTTCGCAGCGGCCTCACAACCTCCTCGTGCCACTCGCGCGCAGATGTCCGCATGACGTCGATGCCGATGGCATCGAGCGATTGTCCGCGAAGCCCGCTCCATGCGCAGGCAAGCAGGATATTGACATCGACGCCATACGCCTGTTGCAGGTCAAGACAGGACTCGGCGACACCGGTTTTTCTGTAAGCGGCGACCGAGAAATCCCAAAGCGCATGTTCGGGAAACTGTATCATCGTTGGTCGTTCGAATGGTTTGGCCAAAACTTGCTGTGCCGACTGCTTCACAACAATCCGTTGGCGGGTTAGGGTGAATATGGGGAGGAAGCCAATGGCTTATAACGAGGATGGCAGTGGTGCGATGCCCGAAGAGCAAGAGGCGATCAAGCGCAAACTGGAAGAACTGAGAGTTGAACACCGCGATCTTGATGATGTGATATCGCGAGTTAACGAAGAAGCGCCGTTCGACCAAATCCGGATGCAACGTCTGAAAAAGCGCAAGCTGGCGCTGCGGGATCAGATCAATCACCTGGAAAGCCAGTTGCTGCCTGACATCATCGCCTGATTGCCGTTCACCACACAGCGGCCGCTATCGGCTTGCCAAGCGCTGAGCGTGCAGCGAAGTTGCCTGCTTCAGAACGTCTTCCGAGCAGACGCTGTCCTCAATGCGATCAGTGCCGCAAGCAGTGTCCAATCGAAGCATCGGGACATCCCGTTACGGTCATGAGCCCTGCAGAATCCAAACCAGAGTGTGTCCGATCATGCCTTTCCGGATCGGTAGACGGCAAATCGGTAGAGTCTGCCGATGGAGGTTACCCGTCTGCGTTCACATCATTGATGCTGGCAAGCTGCAAACTGCAGGGAATATGGCAAGAGATCGGTGACACCCGAAGACCGCACATGACAAATTTCTGCGCCCCATATGCAATAGTCACCATGTTCTTGACAAACTACGTCACTGGCATGACTGATTACAGGTATGAATCCGTCAACCACAGTGTTGGCGAGTATGGCAGGGAGATGGCGCATGCCAGTGGCATCGAGTCCTTCTGGTCACTGTTGAAGCGTGGAGACCGGGGCACCTTCCAGCACTTCAGCGAGAAGCATCTTGGTCGGTACATTACCGAGTTTGCCGGTCGTCACAACGTCCGCCGTGCGGATACCGTTGATCAGATCGCAAGCATCACGCGCCAGTCTGTCGAAAAGCGTTTGAAGTACAAGGATATGATTGCGTGACGACCGGTGCTGATCAGTCTAAGCTGAAGAAGGGACAGTCCGACAGTCCGACAGTCCGACAGTCCGACAGTCCGAATCAAGTCATGACAACACTCTTGTTCATGATTTCGTTTCCACTGTCCGAAAGATATCCGCCACTGGCAACGCCACGGAACATTCCTATCGTTCGGCCTTCGAGTCCCTGTTTTCCGGTCTTGGCGTCACGGCGCTGAACGAACCCAGACGGGTGAAGTGTGGCGCACCGGACTTCATGATCTCACGGGATGAGATCGTGATCGGCCATGTCGAAGCCAAGGATATGTCCGTCAGCATCAAAGACCTGAAGGATGCAAACAAGGCCCAACAGGACCGTTACCTGGCTGCGTTGCCAAACCTGATCTACACCAATGCTCTTGATTGGGATTTCTACCGGGACGGAAATCTGAAGGGCTCTGTCACGATTGCCGACATTTCCAAAGGCGTCACGTCAAGAAGCGACCAATATCAGACGCTGGAAAACCTTCTTCGCGATTTCGTTGAACAGAAGCCCCAAACGATCATCGAGCCACGTGATCTTGCCAAGCGGATGGCCGGCAAGGCGAACCTGATCAAGGACGTTCTGCGAAAGACGTTGGCCGACAACGAGGCGACAGAACTCACGGCGCAGTATCAGGCATTCAAGGGCAACCTGATTCACGACATAACAACGAATGACTTTGCAGACATTTACGCCGAGACCATTGCATACGGCATGTTAGCTGCCCGCCTTCACGACACCACGCTGGACTCGTTCAGTCGTCAGGAGGCTTTGGAACTGTTGCCAAAGTCAAACCCCTTTCTGAAGTCTCTGTTCACCTATGTGGCTGGCCAGGATCTTGATGAAAGGATTGTCTGGATCATTGACGATCTGGCCCGCGTGTTTCAGGCGTGTGATGTTGCAAGGCTCATGGAAAGCTTCGGGAAACTGACAGGCCAGAGTGATCCGTTCCTGCATTTTTACGAGACTTTCCTTGCCGCCTACAATCCGGCCAAGCGCAAGGCTCGCGGCGTCTGGTATACTCCGGAGCCGGTAGTCAATTTCATCGTCCGCGCAGTGGATGACGTGCTGAAAGACGAATTCGGATTGCCTGATGGTCTTGCCGACACGTCAAGGGTCACGGTGGATTGGGACACCACCGGAAAGACGGAAGGTGGCAAACCGGTCACCATCAGGAAGGAGGTCCACCGCGTCCAGATTCTGGACCCTGCTGTCGGCACCGGCACCTTCCTTGCCGAAACCGTCAAGCAGATCGCTCCACGGATTCGCAAAGCCGCTCCCGGCATGTGGTCCAGCTACATCGAGAAAGATCTGATTCCACGCCTGCATGGTCTGGAACTGCTCATGGCATCCTACGCCATGTGCCACATGAAACTGGACATGATCCTGACCGAACTGGGCTACAAACCATCTGATAATCCGCCGCGCCTTTCCGTCTATCTCACGAACAGCCTTGAAGAAGGAGAACATGCAAACCAGCCCCTGCCTTTTGCGCAATGGATCAGTCGGGAGGCCAAAGGAGCAAACACGATCAAGCGCGACATGCCCATCATGTGCGTGATCGGCAATCCGCCGTACCTGGGTGAAGGTGGCGTTTCCGATGGCTGGATCGATGACTTGATGGACGACTACAAGAAAGAACCGGGCGGCAAGGTAAAGTTGAAAGAGAAAAACCCCAAATGGCTCAACGACCTGTACGTGAAGTTCATCCGCATGTCATCGCACCTGATCGAGAGGAACGAAGAAGGCGTGCTCGGCTTCATCACCAACCACGGATACCTCGACAATCCAACCTTCAGAGGCATGCGCTGGCATCTTCTCAAGACCTTCGATCATATCCGGGTGCTCGACCTGCACGGTAACGCGAAGAAAAAGGAAGTCGCACCGGACGGAATGCCGGACAGGAACGTCTTTGATATTCAGCAAGGTGTCGCGATCATCGTTGCCGTGAAGACAGGCAGCAGGAACGGCAGATTGGCCGAAGTCTTCCATGGCGACCTTTGGGGTATGCGGGAAGCAAAATACAAAGCACTGGCCGCAAACCAGCTTGGAAGCCCCATCATGGAACGGATCGATTGCATCGCTCCGCAATACGCCTTTGTGCGGCGCGACCATGCATTGGCCGAGATCTATTCTAAAGGTTTTGCGCTAAGTCAGTTCATGCCCACGCACTTGGCTGGTATCGTAACTTCCCGTGATAAACTGACGATCGACGAAGACAAGCAGAGGCTATGGGAGCGAGTACGGGAATTTGCAAGGTTGAGCCCTGACGATGCACGAGACAGGTTCGCACTTGGAAAGGACGTGCGGGACTGGAAAGTCGCGTCGGCGCAACAGGATCTGCAACGATCCGGTCCGTCGGAGAAGAAAATATCTTCTATTCTCTATCGCCCCTTTGATACTCGGTATACATACTATACCGGCAAATCGCGAGGTTTTCTGTGCATGCCTCGAAATAAAGTCATGCGACACATGCTGGAGAAATCACACCGGCAAAGCAAGAACGTTGCCCTCATTACGTGTCGGCAACAGGCACGAAGCCATGACGATTGGGCTCAGGTGTTTGCCACTTCTCGAATCATGGAAAGCTGTGCAATTTCGAATATCACCAAAGAGATCAACTACCTTTCCCCTCTTTACCTCTACCCCGACGAGCAGGACCTTGACCGGACGCGCAGAGTGAATTTCGATCCCAAGCTCTACAAGCGTCTGCAAGACTTGGCCACCCAGCCAGGATCGGGACCACCTGACGAACTGGCGGTATTCGATTACATCTACGGGGTACTGCATTGCCCGGCTTATAGAGAGACCTATGCCGAATTTCTCAAGACCGACTTCCCGCACATTCCGTGGCCTTCGAGTCCGAATGAATTTTGGGACGTGTCCAAAAAAGGAGCAGAGTTGCGCAAACTGCACTTGATGGAACCACAAGCCATCGGCCCGACGCCGTTTCCCTTCGAGGGTGAGGGCGACAATGTGGTTGAGAAATCCGCGTTCAAGGCTGGCAAGGTCTGGATCAATACGCGTCAGTATTTCGACAACGCCCCGGAAGCATCGTGGAACCTGTATGTTGGCGGCTACCAACCCGCCCGAAAATGGCTCAAGGATCGCAAGGGCAGGGAACTTGGCTACGATGACGTGAAGCACTATCAGCGCATTCTCAAGATACTCGCTGAGACCGACAGGATCATGCGCACGATCATCATGAAGTTTGAAAAGGAAAAATCGTGACCAAAAAACTCAAAACCCAAGCACAATCTATCCGAAACACGGATGGTCCGTATGAAGCCCCGTGACTGTCAGCCAAAGAATGTCGGACTTGAAGAATCCCGATGGTTCAAGGGTACTTTGGATGATATCACTTAAGCTGTCTTGATGCCGGTGAAGATTGTTGAGGATTCGGATGCCTGATGGCGACTTTGGCATATAATTCCCCTGTCAGTCATCAATACAGGTATTGCCGGATGGATCAGTACAGGTTCGGCCATAAAAGATAACCTTTTTATTGTAATTGGAGATACTGCAGTCGATATTGTGCTTTGGTTCGTTTTATCTGGGTTTCTTGTTGGTACACCGATTTGGTTCTCCGTTGGCTGTTTTTTCGTTGAGACATCATTTTTCCTGCGACTGGAAATGCCTGTTATGCTTTCAACACACAGTAATTTTGGTCTGCTGACGCAGGAGGCGTCGTGACCGGCAGTGTCGTCGGGCATTCGGAACGGTTGCGCTGCTGCTGCCACGACCTATAGTTCCTGACGTTCCCGTACAGTCGGATATTCTGCCATGAACAGCGCTACGCCGCCGGTGACCATCGTGATGGGGAGCCAGTCGGACTGGGACACCATGAGGGAAGCGCAGGATGTCCTGACCGAACTGGGCGTCGACGCCGATGTCCGGATCGTTTCGGCCCACCGTACGCCGGAAAGGCTGTACACCTTCGCGAAGAAGGCCAGGGAAGCCGGCGTGAAGGTCATTATTGCCGGCGCAGGTGGAGCTGCGCATCTTCCCGGAATGATCGCCGCCTTGACGACGCTGCCGGTGCTGGGCGTCCCTGTCCAGTCCCACGCGCTTTCCGGTGTTGATTCCCTGCATTCCATCGTTCAGATGCCCGGGGGGGTGCCAGTCGGCACTCTGGCGATCGGCAAGGCTGGCGCAAAGAATGCCGGGCTTCTGGCTGCTTCGATTCTGGCTTTGAATGACCCGGTTGTGGATCGTGCACTGCAACACTGGCGGGAAACGCAGACCAACGCTGTCGCCGAACGTCCAGCTTGACTGACGCGGTGTCTCTGCAATCATCAGCTGTTCCCATTCCGCCCGGGAGCGTAATCGGCATCCTGGGCGGGGGCCAGTTGGGTCGAATGATTGCATTGGCGGCCGCGCCTCTGGGCTATCGATGCGTCGTCCTTACGCCAGAAGAAGAAAGCCCCGCTTCCCAGGTAGCCTGGAAGACGCTTGTTGCTCCTTACGACGATCCGGCAGCGTTGCGAAGCCTTGCAGACATCACCGATGTCGTTACGCTGGAATTCGAGAACGTGCCAACCAGTGCTGTGGCGATCTTGTCTCAATGGACCATCGTGGCTCCGGGAGAATCGATCCTGGCGATCACGCAGGATCGGTTAAAGGAAAAATCATTTGCCCGATCGGCCGGGTTGCAGACGGTTGGTTTTGCTCCCGTCGACGATGGCAACCTTGTCGATCTCGAAGGGAAGATTGGCTATCCGGCCATACTCAAGACGCGGCGGATGGGCTACGACGGCAAGGGCCAGCGGCGGGTCGCCGGGCCCGAAGAGGCTCGCCGCGCCTGCGTTGAATTGGGTGGTTCGCTGATTGCTGAAGCGATCGCTCCATTCGATCGTGAATTGTCGGTGATCGTTGCCCGAACTGCGGCGGGCGATATCCGAGCTTTCGACGCCGTCGAAAACGAGCATGAAAATCATGTCTTGCGCCGGACCTATGCGCCGGCCAGGCTTGACCAGGCCGTCCGCAGAGAAGCGCAGACATCGGCCCAGACGCTTGCCGAAACATTGGCAGCAGTCGGTCTGGTTGCGGTGGAGTTCTTCTGGTCCGCTGAAAGCGGTCTTCTGGTGAACGAGATGGCGCCACGGCCCCACAATTCAGGCCACTGGACGATCGAGGCCTGTCACGTCAGCCAATTCGAGCAGCTGGTTCGGGCCATTTGCGGTCTGCCGCTCGGAAATCCGGCGCGAGGCCATGACGCCATCATGACCAATATCCTGGGCCTTGAAGCAGAGCAATCGGCGACATTCCTTGCCGCGCCCGATCGGCATCTGCATCTTTATGGCAAGGCCGAAGCACGGGAGGGTCGCAAGATGGGGCACGTCACGCAAGTGCTGCCGCTCGATTCTCTGGTCAACCGGACAGGTTAGCGGAACGGAGTTCTCGATCCTGTTCGGCGGAGAAAGTCGCGCACGGCAAACGGATCCGGTATCCGTGACGTTGCTTCCTTGAAGCTGGTCGTCAGCTTTGATACGCGCAACACGTCTTCAATCCGTCGGTCCAAAAACGACCAGGTCCGTTCAAAGTCGTCGGAGTTGTCATTCAGCCAATATACCAAGGTTGAACTGTACACACCGGCGAGGAGCGCGCGCTTGGTATAGAAATTGAAGTCTGTCGAGGTATCGCCTGCTGCCCGCCAGATTGTGTCAACTGTCCGATAAAGGCATTGCAGACCGACGGGTGCATTGGCTGGAAAGGCCAGCACCGTTACGCCGCGTCGGATGGCATCGCGGTGACTCGCATTCTGTTCCAGTCGATTTCGGACGGCCTGGGTGATGCGATCCCGGATTCGCATCGCGTCGAGATCCTGGTCTTGCAATGACGCGACCATTTCCGCGTCAGCGACCTGATTGAAGAAGATGATGGCGTCCAACGGCCCGCGAGGGAAGGCTCGATAGGCGAAGCCGCGCTCCAGACCCGCTTGATCGGTCGCAGCGGTCATGGCCCTGTCTGTCCAGCCGTCAAAAGGAACGTTGTCCAGAAGGGCCGTCAACAGGGAGCGGCGATCCTGATCGAACTGGTTGGAGTCGGTTTTGGATTTTGCCATGGAACGACCATTGAACCGCTGTCATTGCAGACAGATATAGCGCATCCGGCTAGATTGTCGCCTCTTTTTGCCTTTATCCACAGAATGTGATACATAATGCCGGTCAACAAGTGCGCAGACGTGTCATTACTTGTGCCCCGAACTCAATCTATCTGAAGGAGACCCTGACCATCGTTCAGGTTGTAGTCCGTGACAACAATGTCGATCAGGCCCTCAAGGCGCTGAAGAAGAAAATGCAGCGCGAGGGCGTGTTCCGTGAGATGAAGCTGCGGCGCAGCTATGAGAAGCCGTCCGAGCGCAAGGCCCGGGAAAGGGCGGAAGCTGTCCGGCGCGCTCGCAAGTTGGCGCGCAAGCGCATGGAGCGCGAAGGTTTTTGACAACACCGGGCTTTTGCAGCCCACCGTGGACGTGCTCGACAGGCGCTTGAACCATGGTTCGGGCGCTTTGATCGTTTGTAGCGTGCAGTTCCGGGCGTCTGCCGCTCCGCCATGGCGACTTACGCCGCCTGTGGAACCTTCACTTTTATCAATGCCTTCTTCTGGCGTTTGGCCAGTTTGTCGACGTCGAAATCATCAATCATCCCGTGGAAAAGCTGGTGCCAGTTTACTTCCGCCTGCAGGCGCATGAAGACGGAGCCCAAGCCGATTGCGGCGCGATCCATCAGGACAAACTCTCGCGGCGGCCGCACTCCGCCGACACGCTTCAATTCCTCGTGCACCTTGCCGACCGTTTCGGCGCCATATTGCACGCTGTTGCCTTGCTGGATTGCCTGCACCTTGTCCTTCATCAGCGGCTTGTAGACGAAGCGCGCCCAGATATTCAGGACATCAATGATTTCCCGGTCCAGATCCTTGAAGCCCCAGGTCTCGTAGGCATGAACCGCGAGATCTCCATCGTCGGTCTTCAGCGCGTTGTACAAGTCGATGACACCCTTCACGAAAGTAGGCGGGAACACGCGAATACAGCCGAAGTCCAACAGATTTATTGAATGGTCGTCACGCGCGGCGTAGTTGCCGAAATGCGGGTCGCCGTGGATAACGCCATAGTAATAGAACGGCACATACCACGCCCGAAACATGTTGTGCGCCAAGGCGTTGCGAACTTCCACCGGTGCGTCTTCGAACCCGGTCAGCTTTCGGCCTTCCAGCCAGGTCATGGTGAGCAAGCGATCGGTTGACAGATCGGGCAGGACATCGGGCACATGAACATTCGGCTCTTTCTGGAGTATCAGCCGATACAGCGCCAGGTGCGCCGCTTCGCGCTCATAGTCGAGTTCTTCCAGCAGTCGGGCCGAAAGTTCCTTGTGGATGTTTGCGGTATCGATCGCCCTGTCGTAGCGCCCATACAGCCCGAAAATGATCCGCAACTGCTTCAGGTCTGCGGCTACGACTGACGCCATTTCGGGATATTGAAGCTTGCAGGCGACACTGACCTCGTCCTTCGTAATGGCGCGATGGACCTGGCCCAGGGACGCTGCTGCGGACGCCTCTTGATCAAATTGCTTGAACCTGCCGCGCCAGTCCGGTCCCAGTTCTGCCGCCATACGCCGACGTACAAAGGCCCAGCCCATCGGTGGTGCATCACTCTGAAGCTGGGCAAGCTCTTGTGCGTATTCGCGGGGTAACGCTTCCGGGATGGTGGACAGAAGCTGCGCCACCTTCATCAAGGGGCCCTTCAGACCGCCAAGCGAGGCGCGCAACTCGGCAGCATGCTCCTTGCGGTCGAACTTGACGCCAAGGTATCGCTCGCCGGCAACGCGAGCTGCCAGTCCGCTCACTGCCCGGCCTGCCTTCACGTATCGGCGAACCCGTCCGCCCAGGCTGCTGTTATCGCTCATGCCTGAAGAAATGGGAGTTGCCGCAGGAACGGCAACCCCGGGGATTCCAGGTAATTGTGCGGCATCAGCAACTATCAATCGCGAATGACAGAAACACCGAGAATGTCTGTTCTTGCAGTTTCGGATGATTTTCAGGCTTTGGGCCCTGCCGGACCGTACATGGCGTGATCCTGCCAATCGATGGCGAATTGCGGGCTTGGTGACGGAGATATGGCGGTTGGCGCGAAAGTCGGCGTGACGCAAGCCGATGGCGCAAGGCTCACGATCCTGAGTGACTCCTGTTGAATAATCACTGCCGACGATCACCTGCTGGCGGCGGTCAGGGCCTCCAGGAGTTCTTCCAACGGGTGCCGCGCGAAGTGAATGTGAAGATGTTCGGCATCATCGGTCATGTCAGCGGCTTCTCGACCTTCCGCGGCAAGCCCCGCGACTGTGGTTTCCGGTAACGCTTCATGGTCTTCACATTGACTTGGTACCTTTTGTCGGACGACGGTTGGAAGCCGGTTTGCTGATGCCAAAGCGTACTGCTAGGCCGTATCGCCGGTGCCGAGCCGAGTTGAGACCAATCCGATGGCTTCGGTGACCCTGAAGTGGAGTGTCATCTTCTCGGGCGACAATCTGAGGCCTGACGATAGCTTGGCCTATGCAAGATCGGCCGCTGATGCGGACGGTTTTGCGCCACCGAACTGGGGCGGTGCGTCAATCGATTCCGCTGGCGGCCCATGCGCGCCGCACTTCGGGTACCGTTCTTTCATGACTTCATCCTGGCTGGCACAGGGGCCGCACAGTTCTGCGGCAGGCTGCGCACTCCGCACCGGGGCAACTTCTATAGCACGACCCGCGCCTTGATTGCGTCGCAATCACCAAGTAGAGTTTTCGCCGACGGGATGGAGGAGGACGTGGACATGGCGAGCATCACGATCCGTAATCTGGACGACGACGTAAAGACCCGACTTCGCACACGAGCGGCGAGCAACGGCCGTTCGATGGAAAAGGAGGTGCGGCTGATTCTGCGCGAGGCGGTCGGCCGGGCAGCCGAGTCGGAGAACCTGGTTGTCTTCATCCACGAGTGCTTCGCGCCCTACGGCGGCGTGGATCTCGAACTGCCGCCGCGCGGGCAGCAGCGTTTCGACTGAGGCGCTGGCGGTGCTGGTGTTCGACACGAATGTGCTGTCCGAGTTGATGCGTCCCACGTCGAATGCAGTGATCGCCTCGTGGGTCGCGGAACGGGCGACATCGACCTTGCATCTCACGGCGGTCAGCGAAGCGGAATTGCGCTATGGCCTCGCGATCATGCCGCGCAACGTGCGGGATTTCGCGGACGCGGGCATCGACGTGGCCGACCCGTGGGCGGACGCATGAGCGTGATTTCCGCTGAAATGAACTGATTTTGGGGTAGATGCGGTTCTGCAAGAGGCTCAGGATGGAAAAATCAGTGAGTCGACGAAATGACCACTGAAGCCTGAATTTGGCAAGCGCTCAGATAATGCCGCACTCTACGCCACAGCCCCGAGACCGTTCTTCGCCACTAGCGTCAGGAGCTTCAGCGATGCGCCGCGTGGGCGCTTTTCGCCACGCTCCCACTGGCTTACCAGCCCCGTCGTCACGTTCAGATAACGCGCGAACACTGCTTGGCTCGCATTCTCCCGCAACCGGAGCGCGCGGATTTCCTCCGCTGCCATGTCCTCAACCGGAGTCAGGCACATCTCGTCGAAGTCCTTCATCGTCTGCCTGGTCATGACCCCGGCGTCCGTCATGCCGAGCGCCGTCTCATGCATCGACGCCAGCAACTCACTCCCGTACTGTCTGGTCATCGCAGATCACCTCGCTGATGGTCCCGTTCGCCAGCATCGCGCCAAGTGCAGCCTCGTCCAGCCCGATCAACTGCCCGGCCAGCGCCTGCACGGCCCTAAGTTCGGTTCGTCGCAGGTTCGGTCGGTCGCTCTTCGCGAACCCGTGGACGAAGAATGCCCGTTCGCCACGCTGCAACACCAGAATGGCCCGGATGCCCCTCGACCGGCCTTGGCCCGGTCGGGCAAGACGCTGTTTCACGACACCCCGGCCGAGGTCGGCGTCGACCAATCCGCTCCCGATGCGTTCCAGCGCATCGCACAGCGTGTGGTCCCCGATCCTCTCGCGGCGGGCGAAACGCGCAAAAGCCCTGTTCCTGAAAGCGCGCAGTCCGAGCCTCTCCCGTACTGTCCCTCATGCGAAGTCGTGTAGCACTAAATGCTACATCGATCAAGTCCCGGATGCCGTGGGGCAACGTCAAGGGTCACGTGTCAGGGAGAGCGGGGTACCGATTCCCCGAGACCTGTCTTCGTGGATGAAGACCGCATGGATGATGCGGTCCGTCGAGGTCCGGTCCCGGAAGGTTCCCGTGGGCCGTGTTCGTCTGCGGACCTCGCGGAACCGTCGTTCGAGGGCGCTGGTGGTCCTGACCGGCCTGCATCTCCTTCACCCCCTCGAACGCCTGCGGCAGGCTCCCGGTCGTTGCAGCCTGCCGTGGCATCGGGAGGCTCCTGTCTGTGGCTGTTGCTTCACCACAGGGAGGACACCACTCCCGACCGACACATGAATCCTTGCGTCACCCAAATCCTTGCGTCACCCATCGCCGTTTGGGCCTTGACGGGTGTGTCCGTCCGTGTCAGGCTTCGGCGCATCTCTCACCGGGGCCTCTCACCGGGGCCTCTCACCGGGGCCTCTCACCGGGGCCTCTCACCGGGGCCTCTCACCGGGGCCTCTCACCGGGGCCTCTCACCGGGGCCTCTCACCGGGGCCTCTCACCGGGGCCTCTCACCGGGGCCTCTCACCGGGGCCTCTCACCGGGGCCTCTCACCGGGGCCTCTCACCGGGGCCTCTCACCGGGGCCTCTCACCGGGGCCTCTCGATGAAGCAAAAGGAGGCCCTGTCCATGTTCACTCACACCATCCGAATGTTCCCGGTCTGCGCCGCGATGCTGGCCGCCGCGCTGGCACTCACAGCCCTGCAAGCGGGAGCACAGACTGTCGGGCACGGGGCGACCGCAACAGTCCCGTTCGTTACCGGAACGACGCTTCAGGGCGGGCGGGAAAATTTGTGGAAAGCCGTGCGCTGGTGTTTCAGCGTGGAGACTGCCAACACTGAATATAGAGATGACGATGACAATCTACTTTCAACTTCCACGACCGGTGCCACCGTGCGCGTGGTCGTGCAGTATCAGAAACAGAAGCACCTGCTCTGCGACATCGTGCCGGGCGGTACGGACGTCTGTTCCTGGTTCTCCGGCACCGAATTCGCGATCGACAACTCCGGCAAGTTGGATGACTGGCACACGACGCTGAGCTACAGCCAAATCCCGCTGGCTGCCGCCGACGGTTCGGGCAACCGGGCGTTCAGCCAGGACGGCGTGTCCGGCACGGTCACGACCGGCGACGCGCTGACGGCACTCACCGTCGACAAGCCGGGGCGCGTGGTCTTCTCGAAGGCAAGCGGCTCCACCAACCTGACGGCTAACGGGGGCGCGTGCCGATGACCGGCTTGTCCCGTGCGCCGGAGGTTTGCCGAACGACCGGTGCGGGCCCTCGTGCCCGTCTCCTGTCTTTCCTCTGCCGGTCGGGGCCGCCCCTCCGGCACCGTTCCCCCGGTTTCTCCCCCTGCTTCCGGCTGCCGCGTCGCCCCGGGGGCGGCGGTAGCCGGACCCTCACGGTTGTTGCGGACCACCGCCGCCCGTCTTCCGGAGGCGGGCGGCACCTGCGGGCGCAGTCCTGGATGCACCGAAACCTCAGCGACAAGAACCTGCAAGGACGGGTTCAAACCGAGACAGTACCTGGAAGTAGGCCTTCCTGATAAACAATGATTCTCATGGAAATATTGGTGCCGCAAGAGGGACTCGAACCCCCGACCCCCTGATTACAAATCAGATGCTCTACCAGCTGAGCTATTGCGGCAACCAACGCGCAGCGAAATCCACCGGAACAGCCAGTGTCGAAGGCATGATCACGTAAGAACTCGATGCTGCTGCAATAAGGTGCCGGTTGCCGCCGATGCAAGGGGTTGAACCGTCGCGTCCAGTGGCGTTAGACCGGCATTCGGAGTGTGTCAGAGCCAATGGAACACGATCGGATCAGCCTGGCGTAGCAGACAGACCGATCAGGAAGCCCATGCTGCCGGTCGACAAGCGCCGTAACGGTGAGAGCATGTCACTGGAGACGATTGGCTGTTTCGGCCCGGAGTTCGTCAGGACTGACATGAATTCGACGCCGCCGATAATCCCATTGCGCACCCTGGCGGTGCTCGCCTCGGCTCGCCACTTGCGTCGATTTCAAGCGGTGCAGACGGCCAAGAATGGTTATTCAGGGTTTGAGCGCGCGAGAGGAAAGAAGCAAAGAGCAACCTGGTTTAATCGCGTTACCTGTTTTTAACGATTTGGCATTCACGACGGCAAGTTCCTGCACATCTGATCTGGCGTCAAGCGATGCCTGCCGACTGAAGGCTGACAGGTTTCGTGCAGCCAGGCATCTGATGCGCGCCCTTGGCCGCTTGCCGCCAGTCAGGCCACACCGCTAGTGTTGCGATCAACGCTCCAGGCTTGAGAGACGAGATCATGATGCATGACAACGGCAATCCGCCTTTCGACAAGTCCAAGATGCCTTCGCGCCATACGACGGTGGGACCGGAACGGGCACCACACCGGGCGTTTCTTTATGCCATGGGCATTACAGAAGAAGAAGTGCAGCAACCGCTGGTCGGCGTAGCGGCGGCGTGGAATGAGGCGGCACCCTGCAATATCTCCCTGCATCGTCAAGCCCAAGCCGTGAAGCATGGCGTGGCGGCGGCTCGCGGCACACCGCGAGAATTCGCGACCATCACCGTGACCGACGGAATCGCCATGGGCCACGAAGGAATGAAAGCGTCGCTGGTGAGTCGCGAAGTGATCGCCGATTCAGTGGAACTCACCATGCGCGGCCATGGCTATGATGCGCTGGTCACGCTCGCCGGCTGCGACAAGAGCCTCCCGGGCATGATGATGGCCATGTGCCGCCTGAACGTACCGGCGGTGTTCATCTACGGCGGATCGATCCTGCCGGGTCGCTTCCGCGGCAAGGACGTTACGGTGGTCGATATCTTCGAAGGTGTTGGCCAGCATGCTGCCGGAAAGTGGCAGGATGAGGATCTGCGCGAACTCGAATTGGTGGCCTGCCCGTCGGCCGGTTCATGCGGCGGGCAGTTCACGGCGAACACGATGGCTTGCGTCTCGGAAGCCATCGGCCTCGCTCTGCCTGGCTCTGCAGGCGCGCCGGCACCTTATGAATCTCGCGATCAGATGTGCGAGAAATCCGGCCAGGCGGTGATGAACCTGCTGAAGTTGAACCTGCGCCCCCGGGATATCGTGACCAGGGAGGCGTTGGAGAATGCTGCAGCCGTGGTGGCAGCGACTGGCGGCTCAACCAATGCCGGCCTGCATCTGCCGGCCATTGCCAACGAATGCGGCATTGATTTCGACCTGCATGATGTGGCTGGGATCTTCAGGAAGACGCCATATATTGCTGATCTGAAGCCGGGCGGGAAGTACGTCGCCAAGGATCTCTATGAGGTCGGGGGCGTGCAGGTAGTGATCAAGGAACTTCTGGACGCCGGCTATCTCCATGGCGACTGCATCACCGTCTCCGGTCGGACGATTGCCGAGAACTGCGCCGGCGTGACATTCCCGGAAGGTCAGGATGTGATCTACAGGGTGAAGGACGCGTTGGCGCCAACTGGTGGCGTGGTCGGTCTGAAAGGAAATCTGGCCCCAGAGGGGGCGATCGTGAAAGTCGCCGGCATTGCACCGGAAGGCCAGACCTTTACCGGCTCCGCCAGGGTGTTCGAGTGCGAGGAAGACTGTTTCGAGTACGTCACCCGGGGTGACGTGCAGGAAGGCGATTGTCTGGTCATCCGGTACGAAGGACCGAAGGGCGGCCCAGGCATGCGGGAGATGCTGGCCACCACGGCTGCACTTTATGGCCTGGGTGTGGAGAATGTGGCGCTGATAACCGATGGTCGGTTTTCCGGCGGTACCCGCGGCCTGTGCGTCGGCCACATCGGTCCGGAAGCGGCTGCCGGCGGTCCCATCGGTCTGCTGAAGGACGGCGACATCATTATCATCGATGCGCCGAACGGGAGGATTTCGGTCGATCTGTCCGCGGCCGAAATGGAGAAGCGCCGCAAGGCTTGGGAGCCGCGCAAGAACATCTACCAGTCTGGCGCAATCTGGCGCTATGCCCAGACCGTCGGTTCGGCAGAAAAAGGCGCTGTCTGCCATCCCGGGGCCCACGGCGAAGCACACGTCTACGCTGATTTGTAGAGAAGGCCGCTCCTGGTCATCCCGTAGCGTCTGCGTTAGCGTTAAGGTAGCGGCTGAACCGTTTTCCTCATGAACCGCTTCGGTTCGGCAAGCAGGATGGTGACGATGCTTCCGGCTGCACAGGCGGCAAAGCCGAGAGTGAGCGGAAGCACTGTCCCGTCATAGGCCATACCGATTGCCCATCCGATCAGGGAGCCGATCACTGTCGAAGTGAACCCGACGATGGAACTCGCCGTTCCGACGATTGCGCCGTGTGGTTCCATCGCCAGCGCGTTGAAATTTGGGAAACACAGGCTGACCGCGAAGAACGACGCTCCGAGAAACGCCAGCAGCAGGAACAGCGGTGGCTGATCGAATGCGGCTGTCACCGAGATCAGCAGCGCCAGGATCAGCAGCGCCAGGATGGCGCTGTGGGACATGCGACGCATGCCTTGGGTCTGTACCAGCCGCGCATTGATCAAGGAGGCGGCTATGGTGCATAGTGCGACACCGCCGAAGGCTACGGGGAACCAGGCGTCGATCCGATAAAGGCCCACGAAGATCTGCTGTGATGTCGCGATGTAGGCCAGCAGCGGGGCCAGGGTCAAGCCAACCGTTATCATGTAACATAGCGTCTGCCGATCGGCGACTGTTGCGGCGGCGGCAGACCTGAGAGTGCCGAACGTCAACGCTGTCCGCTTCTCCTCTGGTCGGGTTTCAACCAGACGGAAGGACATCCAGACCACCAGGATTACCGCGACCCCGAACAGGAACCAGAAGGTCCACTGCCACGGCCCGAACAGCAGGAGCCCTGCGCCGATGGCTGGCGCGACTACCGGGATCATGATGAATATCATCATCACGAAAGACATCACCCGCGCCATGGCCCGCCCGGCAAACCGGTCGCGTACGATGGCGACGGCAATGACCCGCCCCGCGCCGCCGGCAGCACCCTGGATCAGACGCCCGATCAGATGCATTTCGAAGTTGACGGCCGTCACGGCCGCGATCGTTGCGCCCATATAGACGCTCATGCCGAAGAACAGCACCGGTTTGCGGCCGAACCGGTCAGAGAAGGGACCGAAGATCAACTGGCCGAACCCGAAGCCCAGCATGTAGCTCACAATCACCAACTGTTGATCGTTGATGTTGCCAAGTCTGTAATGTTCCTCGATCTGCGGAAGCGCAGGCAGCATGATGTCGACCGACAGCGCTGTAATCCCCATCATCAGACCGAGCAGCGCGATGAATTCAACGCCGATGCGTTCCGCATTCGTGCCCTGCTCCGCAGAAGGCCGCCGATCGGTTGTCGGGATGGCAGCATTGGTGGGCATGAAACGTCCTCTTCCTTCAATGAATGACACGGCTGTCAGGTAGCCAGACTGCCAGACCCTGTGGCAGTCAGATTGCTACAACCATGATCAGGTAGATTGCGACCCGGGCGATGATGGTGATCAGCACCGTGACGGTAACGTCAGGAGATCCCGTGAGGGTGAATCGGGAGACTGGCGCTACGGTGCCGTCTCGTCAATCCTTGTCGGGAGACACGGAATGCCCCCGGGGAACGGAACCGCCGCGCCGGTCGGCTCGGAGAACGGCACGCTGCATGTTGCGATCGAGACAGGCAGGACGAGCCGGGTGGTCGGGATCGACGCCGCGGACGTCGATGCGCTGCGGGACCTGATCGCGCGTCATGGCGCCAGGGCCGAACGGGTTCCCGGGAAGGAAAGGCGCGTTCCGGCCGGCTCGACGGCGCGATGGCCCTCGACACGGTGGTTCCGGATCCCGCGAGCCTTCCGGTCAGCCGGAAGGCGAAGCGGCGCAGGACGGATCGGACAGGATGGTGCGCGCGCTTCTCGCCCACGACCGTGGCGACGCGGCCGTGTCGGGCCAGGTGCGGGTGCCGACTGTCGAGGAAGAGGATCGCAAGCGCCTGCAACGGGAGCGTCAACGCCCGGTGAATGTTCCCATGGGCCGGGTTCGTCTGCGCACCTCTCGGAACCGTCGTTCGATGGCATTGGTGGTGCTGACCTGCCTTCGCCCGGCAAGGGTCCTGCAGCGGAAGCAGGCGAGCAGGTCGTCGAGATCGTTGCGCAGGGAAGCGACGGCCCAGAGGCAGATGCCCTGCCAGTGGTCGGCGAAGCGGCGGGCGGCGGCGAGCGCCTCTGGGCGGGTGTCCGCGTTCATGACGGCGTGGACGTCGGCCTTGACGGCCTGCTGGTCGGCAACGCGAACCTTGTCGAGGATGTTGCGGATCTTGTGCGCCCGACACCGCTGGACGGGGATGCCGTGCCAGACGATCGGCAAGGCGGCGAGCAGGCCCTTGCCGCCATCGACGCAGATCATCTCGAGGCCCTCGCCGGCGGTCCACCGCCTCGGCCATCCGGCCCTTGATGATCCCCGCCGGCGCCTGGCGACCGAGGGGCCGGTAACCCTCGCCCCGCTCCGCTCCGTCTGCCTGCATCTCCTTCACCCCCTCGAACGCCTGTGGTAGGCTCCCGATCGTTGCAGCCTGCCGTGGCATCGGGGTTGCTCCTGTCCGTGGCTGTTGCTTCACCACAGGGAGCACCCCACTCCCGACCGACACATGAATCCTTGCGTCACCTCAGGGAAGCATGGCTTGTGTGGCGTCGCACCCCGGACTACAGTCGGGTGCCCGCTGCGTTGCGGGTTTCCGTTTTTCACGGCGAGGGGAGACGACGGATCCCGTGCCGTCTCCAGCGGCCCTCGGGCTGCCGGCGGAGGAACGATGATGTCGACAGGAGAGCGCAACCGTCCCGTTGCACCGGGATGTTCCGGGGAAGGCGCATTGCGCCGGACGTCACGCCCGCGGGCGCCTGCCGTGTCTGCGGTGCGTTCACCCCCCTGCCACGGGAGCGACCCATGACCTCCAGACGCCTGCCCATCGGCATCCAGGACTTCGAGACGATCCGGAGCGAGGGCTTCTGCTATGTCGACAAGACGCCGCTGATCCGGCAGCTGGTGGACGAGGGTCGGCACTACTTCCTCTCCCGCCCGCGGCGGTTCGGCAAGAGCCTTCTGGTGGACACGATCAAGGCGCTGTTCGAGGGCAGGAAGGAACTGTTCGAGGGTCTGGACATCCACGGGCACCGGGACTGGTCGGTGACCCATCCCGTCCTGCGCCTGAGCTTTGGTGGAAATTACAATACACCTCCGGACATCGAGGGGGACATCATCGAACAACTGGAGAGTGCCGAGCGCGAACACGGCCTCACCCCGGCCTCGACATCCGATACCGGCCCGAGACGCCTGCGCAACCTTCTGGACCGTCTCCATCGCGCCACGGGTCAACGGGTGGTGATCCTCGTCGACGAGTACGACAAGCCGATCCTCGACGTGCTCCGCGACCCGGCACTGGCGACGGCCAACCGGGACTACCTGCGGGGCTTCTACGGCATCGTCAAGGACAGTGCCGCGCATGTCCGCTTCGTCCTCGTCACCGGCATCAGCATGTTCTCGAAGGTCAGCCTGTTCTCGGGCCTCAACAATCTGAGGGACATCAGCCTCGATCCCCGCTTTGCCACGATCTGCGGCTACACGGACGAGGACATCGACACGGTGTTCGCCCCGGAACTCGACGGTCTGGACCGGGACGCGATCCGCACCTGGTACAACGGCTACAACTGGCTGGGCCGGGAGCGTCTCTACAATCCCTTCGACGTGCTGCTGCTGCTCGACAGCCGCAGGTTCAAGCCCTGGTGGTTCGAGACCGGCTCGCCGCGCTTCCTCTTCGAGACGCTGCAGGAGAAGTCGGTCAGCCCGCTGGACCTGGAGGGGTGCCTGGTCGACGAGTCCCTGGTCTCCCGGTTCGACGTGGACGACATCGGTGCCGAGGCGCTGCTGTTCCAGACCGGCTACCTGACGATCACGGACGTGGTCCGCAGGGGCCACCGCACCCTCTATCGGCTCGACTGTCCCAATCAGGAGGTCAGGCTCAGCCTGAACGATCATCTGCTGGCTTTCCTGAGCCCGCAGGACCGGGTGCCCCTGGACGAGGGGGAGACCCTGCGGGACCAGCTTGCGACCGGCGACTTCGAAGGCTTTGCGGCGACCCTCAAGGCCTGGCTGGCCGGCATTCCCTACCAGTGGCACGCGACGGGGGACCTCGCGCGCCACGAGGCCTGGTATGCCAGTCTGCTGCACATGGTCTTCCGCGCCATCGGGGTGGATGTGCGGGCGGAGGAGGCCACCAGCCGCGGGCGGGCCGACATGGTGGTGTCTCTCGGGGAGCAGGTCTTCATCCTCGAGTTCAAGATGGCGGAGGGTGCGGACGATGCCGAGGCGGCACTCGATGCCGCGTTCGCCCAGATGCGGGACCGGGGCTACGCCGACAGGTATCGCGGGCAGCCTGTCCACCTGATTGCCGTCGCCTGCGGGCGCGAGGCGCGCAACCTGCTCGAGGTCCGGGCGGAGCCGCTGGGGGAATGATGCCTGACGGATCGGCAGCCGAGGCTGGCAACAATCCTGACTGAAGGGCTGTATCTTCTGTATCAGGCCTGTTTCTGTCAATCGTCGTCGGGCGCGAGCGTAAGAAAACGCGGCCTGCACTCACTTCGATCACAGTTTCCCCTGTCCGTGTCTTTGTACAGGCGGTTGATATTCAGGCGACAGAGTTATCAGCGTCGCCGCCCCCAAGACACCGCTTCCGCTTGCAGAAGCGATCGGGCGTCCGCAGTTCCGGACGATGACCGGTAAAAGCGAGGACGACGTTTCAGCTGCGTCGCTTTTCCTGAAAAATAGGATCGTGGTCAGACTGCATGACAGCGAACAGCTTGCCCGTTCGCGCGCCAGATATGGGCAACCGGACCCCGATTGCCCAAGCTGTCGGCGATACTCGCTTCGGCAGGCCGATGCGAAAAGCACGCCGGATGCCGGAAAATCCGGACGACGGGGCGGCAGAACCTGGTGGATCAGAGTGCCAGTTCGCACCAGATCGGCGTGTGATCCGAAGCGTTTTGCTGGGCGCGGGGGTTCCGGTCGATCTGACAGTCGCGCAAGCGGTCAGCAGCCTGAGGCGACAGCATCAAGTGGTCGATGCGGATACCCTCGTCTTTTTGCCAGCGACGTTTCGTATAGTCCCAGAAAGTATACTCGCCGGTCTGCTGGTGAAACGTTCGGAATGCATCCGTGTAGCCCAGCGCACACAACCGTCGGAAGGCCCCTCGGCTTTTGCGATGGAACAGCGCGTCGTGCAGCCATTCTTCGGAATCGTAGCAGTCCTCATTCTGCGGAATGATGTTGTAGTCGCCGCCCAGCACCACGGCTTCCTCCAGCGTCAGCAGGCGCTGTGCATGATCGAGAAGCCGCTCCATCCAGGCCAGTTTCTTTTTGAAATATTTGGAAACGATCAGCTTCCCGTTGGGCGGCTGGTTGCTGGTCACTTCGGTATGATCGGAAGCGGAACGCGGTTTCGGATCAATCGGATTTCCATTGGGCAAATAGATGCTGGCCACCCGCAGAACACCGGCCTCGGTTTCAGTGATCGCCTCGATGTAGCGGGCCTCCTTGTCGCTCTCGTCGCCGGGTAGACGGGTTTCCGTCACTTCCATGGGCGATTTCGAGAAGATCGCCACACCATTGTAATGCTTCTGCCCGATGATTTCGATGTTATAGCCTGCCGCCTCCAGTTCCATGCGCGGGAAGGTTTCCTCGGTGGACTTTATTTCCTGAAGCAGCGCGATGTCCGGGCCGAACTCTTCCAGCCACGCAAGCACGTTGGGCATCCGCGCTCTGATGGAATTGACGTTGAAGGAGGCGATCTTGGTCATGTGCGTACCTGGATGGGGCTTGCCAGGCTGCCGCCTTAATCGACCGAAAAGCTGGTCCCGCAGCCGCAATTGGAGGTGGCGTTCGGATTCTCAATGGCGAAGTAGCTGCCGATGAGTTCCTGCTTGTAGTCCACCTGGGCGTTGTTCAGGAACTCCAGAGAGACCTCATCCACAACGACTCTGACGTCATTGCGCTCGAAAACGGTATCGTCATCGTTGACCGTTTCATCGAAATCAAATCGATACTGGAAGCCGTTGCAGCCGCCGCCGTCCACGGCGACGCGCAGCATCAACTTGTCATTGCCTTCCGCCACGCGTAGCTGGGCGACGCGTTGAGCGGCGCTTTCCGTGATGCCGAAAACGGTCGAGGCAGAATCGGTCATGGGTAGCGTGCGTGTTTGTAATCGACTGTTTTCGAGGTAGTGAGAATGCGCGGGTTGTCAATTCCCCCGCTCGCGGTCCGGGCCATGCAAGTTGTTCAGCCTGTCCAGGTTGGCGCGGCGCAGTTCAGCCTCGGTAATGCCTGAATCGTATGCCGGCGACAGGATGAGTTCGGCGCCGGACAAGGTGATGACGACGAAGCCGGCAATGTGCCCGATATAGTCGCCGAAGGTCGGCTCGAATGCCCTGACCAGATCCGGTTCCGCTCGCGCCTTCGAAACATGGACCGCTTCGCCGGTCACCCTGACGGCCTTGCGGGCCAGAACGTCAATGAAACAGACCTCGACCGCCGGACGCTTCCGGATGTTCGCGACGGTGCCCGGCGAGCGTATGTTGCCGAAAGCGATTCGGTTTTCGTCGAGCACGACGAAGGTCGCCTTGGGCGAAACTGCCGGAAGGCCATCGTCCCGGATCGTCGCTACCATGCCAGCTGTGTGGTTGGCAATCAGGGTCCTCATCTCGGCGGTCAGCATGGCGGTCTCTTCGACAGGGAGATGGCGTCGCCCCAGTGGCAGTTTGCAGGCGTCATTCTCATTCAAGGCCGGCATCCCATCATCACGGACAAGGTGCGTCAATGGTCTGTCGGTGCCGGTCAGCGACCCGTTGTGCGATTGCTGCCCGCAGACCAGGTCCGTAAGATCACGCAATGAAAACCGACGATGCGCCTGGTCAGACCTTTGGAATCCGCTATGCCTCCTACGCCTGCGATCCAGCATCAAGCCGCGGGCGTCTGGTTGCCGAACCGGAATGCGAGACGCGGACGGTCTACCAGCGGGACCGGGATCGCATCGTCCATTCGGCGGCTTTCCGGCGTCTGAAGCACAAGACCCAGGTTTTTGTTTCGCATGAGGGCGACCACTACCGGACGCGGCTCACCCATTCGCTGGAGGTATCCCAGATCGCCCGGTCGATCAGCCGATGTCTGGGCTTGAACGAAGAGCTGGCGGAAACGCTGGCACTGGCGCACGATCTGGGCCATCCGCCCTTCGGGCATCGCGGCGAGGATGCCTTGAACGCCTGCATGTCGGCATATGGCGGCTTCGATCACAACGCCCAGACATTGCGGATTCTCACCCGGCTGGAACGCAAGTATGCCGAATTCGACGGCCTCAACCTGACGTGGGAAACTCTGGAGGGCGTGGTCAAGCACAACGGGCCGTTGATCGGCCACGGTGTACAAAGACCGGTGCCGGAACCGATCGCCGACTATGTTGCCCGACACGATCTGGAGATCGACACCTGGCCGGGTCTTGAAGCGCAAGTCGCGGCGTTGGCCGACGACATCGCCTACAACAACCACGATCTTGATGACGGGTTGCGCGCCGGACTGTTCCGGATCGACGACGTACGACAGGTCGGGTTCATCGATGACGCTTTCCGCGCTGTTCTCGACCGTTATCCGAATCTGGAGGAACAGCGCCTGGTTCACGAAGTCAACAGGCGCCTGATATCCCTGATGATGGATGACCTGCTGGCGGAAACTCGACGGCGTCTGGCGGAAATCCGCCCGACATCTTCCGCCGGCATACGCGTCCGGAAGCATGCGACGGCGACTTTCTCCGCCGCGATGGCTGCCAACGAGAAACTGCTCAAGGACTTCCTGTTCGACAACATGTATGCTCACCGGTCCGTCCGGGGCACGGGAGACAAGGCCTGTCGGGTCCTTCATGGCCTGTTCGAGCATTTCTTCGATGAGCCGCAAGTCATGCCGGCACCATGGTGCGATCTGGCGGAAGCGGGCGATGAGCCGCGGCGCGCGCGGGTCATCGCTGACTATATTGCCGGGATGACCGATCGGTTCGCGCTGGACGAACATGCCCGCCTGTTCACTGTGGATCTCTGAACGGCGCATCTCTGACGACTGCCAACGGACATCGTCCCATGAACGTATTTCGCCATTTCCGCGATGAGATCGTGGCGGAGTTGACTGCGATGGTCCAGGCTGGCGCGCTGCCGGCGGACCTGGATTTTTCCCGCGTGAGTTGCGAGCCGCCGCGCGATTCCAGCCACGGCGACATGGCAACCAATGCGGCAATGGTCTTGTCGAAGGCGGTCGGGACCAGATCGCGAGATCTGGCGGAGAAGATCGCTCCCTGTCTGGAATCCCTGGACAGTGTGGAGACCGTCGAGGTGGCCGGTCCGGGTTTCATCAATATCCGGATTTCCGATGCCTTCTGGCAGGCGCAGGTGGCACTCATCCTTGAGGCAGGCATGGCCTACGGCGATGCTGACCTGGGTCGGGGAGCAGCGGTCAACGTCGAATATGTGAGTGTCAATCCGACGGGGTTGCTTCATGTCGCTCACGCCCGTGGCGCTGTATTTGGCGATGCCTTGGCCGCTCTGTTGGAAAAGGTCGGATACGCGGTCACGCGGGAATACTACATCAACGACTGGGGTGGACAGGTGGATGACCTGGCCGAATCGCTGCTGAAGCGGATGCGCCAGCTTCGGGGCGAAGACATTCCGGAAGACAGTTTCGAGGGGCTCTATCCCGGCCAGGAGGTGATCGACGCAGCGGAAGCGGCGCTCGCGCTGCCGGATGCCGAACGGCCCGACCCGGCGGCGGACAACCCTGCCGTGCGCATCTGGGCCCGCGATTTTGCCGCGACCTACATGATGGACCGGATCAGGCAGGATCTCGTGGATCTTGGTGTCGATCACACGGTCTTCACGTCCGAAAAGTCCCTGATCGAAGCTGGCGCTGTCGAGGCGGCATTCGCGGACCTGGAAGAACGCGGCCTGACCTACACCGGTGTCCTGGAGCCGCCGAAGGGCAAGATCTCGGATGATTGGGAGCCGCGGCCGCAGTCCCTGTTTCGGGCGACGGAATTTGGCGACGACATCGACAGGCCGCTCAGGAAATCGAACGGCGACTGGACCTACTTCGCATCCGACATCGCCTATCACCTGGACAAGCACAAGCGTGGAGCGAACCATCTCATCAATGTCTGGGGCGCAGACCACCAGGGCTACATTCCGCGCATGAAGGCGGCTGTCGCAGCGGTCACGGAAGGCTCGGCAACACTGGATGTCAAGGTCATCCAGCTCGTGCGTCTGATCCGGGATGGCAAGGTCATCAAGATGTCCAAGCGCGCCGGCAACGTGGTAACGGTCCGCGATGTCGTCGACGAGGTCGGCAAGGACGTCGTCCGCTTCGCGATGCTGACGCGCAAGAACGATGCGCCGCTTGACTTTGATTTCCAGAAGGTCACCGAGCAATCGAAGGACAATCCAGTCTTTTACGTCCAGTACGCCCATGCCCGGTCGCACTCGGTGTTCCGGCAGGCCAGGGCGGCCATACCGAACCTGAACCTGAGCGAGCGGGTCTTGACCGGCGCGCGGTTCGATACCTTGACGGACCAAGGTGAATTAAGTCTAATAAAGAAGCTGTCGGAATGGCCGAGAGTAATCGAAGGTGCAGCCAAGACACACGAGCCACATAGAATCGCCTATTACTTGTATGATCTTGCCGCTGATTTTCATGTACACTGGAACCGGGGGCGTGAAGAGCCCGATCTGCGTTTTGTCCGGGGCGACGATCACCCGCTTACCGTGGCCCGTCTCGCCATGGTGAAAGCCGTGGCAACCGTCATCGCTTCGGGTCTGGTCCTGTTCGGGGTCAAGCCGGCAGAGGAAATGCGGTGATCGACGACAGGTACGACGACGATCCTGACCGCGACGGGCTGAAGAACCGGAGCTGGCCGGCCACTGCCTACAAGTGGCTCGTCGGGATCGGCGCCATCACTGTTGTCGTCCTGGGCGGCGTGTATCTGCTCACCAGCGACGAGGGGAGCGCTCAGACCGATACCGTTGACAAGAACGATGTTCCACTGATTCGCGCAGCGGCCGGTCCGGTCAAGATCCGGCCGGCTGATCCAGGCGGCCAAGTGCTGCCGCACCAGGATCGCGAAGTCTACCGCCAGTTCGAAAGTGCGCACCGGAGGGACGGTCAGGAAGCTGTGGTAGAAGATTTTCTGGCGCCGCAGAAGGACCGGACAGCGCCTGTGTCCTTGGTGCCGAACGGTCCGACCTGCCAGCGGCAGCCCGATCTCATTGCCGAGGTCGACAGGCTGCGTGGTCGGATGTCAGCGGGCGCGAGTGACGCCGGTCGCGGCGGGCAGAACACGGTCGGTGATCTGCCGCGCGGCCGAAGGGCGGCCGGCTCCTTTCGCGTTCAACTTGGCGCCTTTCGGTCGCGAACGACTGCCCAGCGGCACTGGCACGGACTGAAGCGCAAGCACGCCAGCCTTCTGAGCCAGTTCAACATGATGATCGAACGGGTGGATCTGGGGGCGCGGGGCGTTTTCTATCGTCTGCAGGTCGGTCCGATGCGTGCCAAACGCTCTGCACGCGGATTGTGCCGCTCCCTGGCCCGCCGCCGCGTCAACTGCATTCTTGTCAGCGGATAATCTGTCATGTCCGTCGGGGCGACGATCCTTGGGTGCGCCTCGACCCGGCTGAGGGAAGCGGAGCGCCGCTTTTTCGGCCGTGTGAACCCCTTGGGCTTCATCCTGTTCGCCCGCAACGTCAAGACGCCGGACCAGACGCGCGCCCTTGTTGCGGATCTTCGGGACAGCGTTGGCCGTGGCGACGCACCCGTCCTGATCGACCAGGAGGGCGGCAGGGTAGCCCGCCTGAAACCGCCGCACTGGTACGCCGCGCCGCCGGCAGGCGTGTTCGCCGACCTTCACGCCAGCGCGCCGGCCCGCGCCATCGAAGCGGTGCGTCTCAACACGCAGTTGATCGCCGACGACCTCGTCTCTCTTGGCATCGATGTGGATTGCGCGCCAGTCCTCGATGTCCCGGTGGTTGGCGCGCATGACGTCGTCGGGGACCGGGCGTACGGCGATCTCCCCTCCCGGGTCGAGGTGTTGGGGACCGCTGTCTGTGACGCGTTCCTGGCCGCCGGCGTCTTGCCGGTCATCAAGCACATTCCGGGCCATGGCCGTGCAACCGCAGACAGTCACCTGGATCTTCCGGTCGTCGAGACATCTCGCGCGACGCTTGAGGAAACGGATTTCGTTCCGTTCCGGGCCCTCGCCGCCATGCCGTGGGCGATGACGGCGCATGTCGTCTATTCGGCGATTGATCCGATCAGGCCTGCGACGTTATCTTCTGCGGTGATCAGGATCGTCATACGCGGCCAAATCGGCTTTCAGGGCCTTCTGCTCAGCGACGATCTCTCGATGGCGGCGCTGAGCGGCGCGTTTTCTGCCCGAGCGCAGCAGTGCCGCGCCGCGGGTTGCGATGTCGCGCTTCATTGCAATGGCGACATGGAAGAGATGAAACAGGTCGCCGAGGGGGCCGGCGCAATGGATGAGATCGGGCAAAAACGGGTTGCAGACGGGCGCAGGATGACGGGGTCTCTGGAAGACTTTGACCGGGCGGCGGCCATGGCGCGCCTGTTCGATCTGCTGGATGGCCGCTTCGATGTCGGGCGGGATATCAAATAGGCAGCGGCTGGATATCCTGACGTCGGGATCGTTATACCCTGATTGCCCGCACCGCCGGTCCGGAGCGAGGAAAACCGGCCAGTGTCCCCAGGCGCAGCGGTTCAGGTCGCAGGATCGAGCCTGTTGAGGCTCAGCGCGGCGTCGATCGCGCCGACAATGGCGTCGGAATCCGCCCGCGTGATCACCAGCGGCGGCGACAGGATCACGATGTTCCCGGCCACCCGGACCAGCGCACCGTTCTCGTAGGCCAGCTTCGCCAGTTCGCTGACATATTGCGGCGCGGCCGGCGTCTTTGCCTCCCGGTCGCTGACGATTTCCAGTGCCAGCATCAGCCCCTTGCCACGCACGCTGCCCACGGTTTCGTGCCTGGCCTCCAGAGTTCGCAGGCAGGTGAGCAGATAATCGCCTTCGACCCGGGAATTGCCCGGCAGATCGAGTCCGAATGTCTCGTCCAGGCAGGCGAGCGCCGCGGCGCAGCCGACCGGATGGCCAGCATAGGTATAGCCGTGAAAGATGGCGCCCAGCATGTCGTTGCTGCTTTTGAACGCCTCCTCGATCCGGGCGTTCACCACACAGGCGCCGAGCGGGAAATAGCCGGAGGTGATCGCCTTGGCGATGCATATCATGTCCGGTTTCACGCCCCAGCCGCGGCTGCCGAACCAGTTGCCGGTGCGGCCGAAGGCGGTGACCACCTCGTCGGCGATCAGCAGGATGTCGTAGCGGTCGAGAACTTCCCGCAGTTTCGGCCAGTAGGTCGGCGACGGGACGATCACGCCGCCGGCGCCCTGGACCGGCTCGGCGATGAAGGCGGCAATCGTCTCCGGATCCTGAAACCGTATCTCGTCTTCCAGCACAGCCAGACACAGGTCGGACAGTCGCTCCGGGTTGGTTTCGTCGAATGGGTTACGATACGCGAACGGCGCCGGAACGTGGAAACAGCCTTGCATCAACGGCTCGTATGCCCGGCGGAAATTGCTGTTGCCGTTGACGGACGCGCCGCCGAAATGGGTGCCGTGATAACCCTTCTTGAGAGAGAGGAACTTGGTCCGGTCCGGCTTGCCGTGTACCTTCCAGTACTGTCGGGCAATCCGCAGCGCCGTTTCGACCGAATCCGAGCCGCCCGAGGTGAACATCGACCGGCGCATGTCTTCCGGCTTCAGGATTTCCGTAAGCCGATGGCCCAGTTCGATGATGCCTGGATGGGTCGTGCCGCGAAAGCCGGCATAGTAGGGCAGCCGCGCCAACTGGTCGGCGACCGCCTGTTTGATCGGTTCGCAGGAATAGCCGAGATTCACGTTCCACAGGCCGGCGACCGCGTCGACCACGGTAGTCCCGTCCAGATCGGTGATCCGTACCCCTTCGCCCGAAACGATGATCCGCGGCGGGATGGCCTCCATTTCGTTGGGATGGGCCATCGGATGCCAGACATGCCTGGCGTTGTTTTCCTTCAGGAAATTGGAATTCGGAATGTCAGGCATCTGGTTTGTCCTCTCCAGTCGGCTGCGGTCACAAGCCGGGTCACCACGGCCAATCGGGTTTGCATTCCCGGCTTGTAGCCCGGATGCAACGGCGCGGGCGACAATCCCCGCTCCCGCCACGTGGTTCAGGGAGCGGTGCTCGGCTTCCGTTCGACTTTCAGCCGCCATATGCCCCGGAAAATCGGCGTCGGGACATGGCATATGGATGTCCGGCAGTCCGCCGCGCCGGGCCGGCCGGGTCGCCCCCGGGCGACGGACCCTCGACGGGTCTTCGATGCGATCCGGTCCATGCTGTCGTCGGGATGTCGGTGGCGGCTCGTTCCGCCCTGTCATCCGCCGTCTTCCACGGTCCGGAACTGTTTTGACGTCTGGCGGAATGACGGGACCCTGGAACGGAGGCCGGACGCGCTTCGCGCCCTGGCGCGGGCGCAGGCCGTGGTGTGGCGCCGACGGGGGCGATCATCGACAGAAGACGACGGAAGGCGGCGGGCCTTCGGGGTACGACGCCGGCAGGAAGATCAGGGGACGGAAGCGGCACATCGCGGTGGACGCGGAGGGCAGCCCGATCGTGGTGCATGTGCACCCGGCCGACGTGCAGGATCGGGACGGTGCGCCGGACGTGATCGTGGACATCCCGGGCAAGGCCCGGGGGGTCTCGAAGGTGTTTGCCGATGGCGGGTACAGGGGCAGCAGGCTGCGCGACCGACTGAAGGAACTCAAGCTTCCGGACATCCTGGAGATCGTGGGAGAGCCGAAGGAAACCGGGGGTTTCACGGTCATCCCCCGCCGCCGGGTGGTGGCGCGGACCTTCGCCCGGAGGGGACGATGCCGCCGGCTCGCCGGGGACTTCGAGCGGAGCCTGGAGAGTTCCCTGGCCTGGGCACAACTCGCCGCCTGCCGCTTCCTCATGCGAAGGGTCGCGCGAGGGACAGGTGTCTGATTGATGAAAACATAATGATATCAAGGACTTGTGATACAGGTCGCCGTTGGTGACTATATATATGAAACATGGAGATTTCGAGTATGACCAAAAACACCAACTTGCCGGCTGAAACTGCCGGAACCGAAGCTACCCGTTTCAACGCCGTCAAGCACGGTATTCTCTCCCGCTATACTGTCCTGCCGTGGGAAGACGCGGACGAATACGCTGCCCTGGAGGCTTCCCTGGTCGCCGAACATTGCCCGCGCGGGCCGACCGAGGCACATCTGGTCGAGGAACTGGCGGGGATCATTTGGCGCAAGCAGCGTCATCGCCTCGGCGAGGCGTCTGCGCACCAGCGCGGGCTGGCGCACGCCGCCAAAGGTAGCGACACGGTCGAGGCGGCTCTGGCGCATCTGGGCGGCGACGAGCAGCCGCGGGCCGATGGTGCCGTCGTCGAAGCCATCTGGGCCACGCCTGAAGAAATTGCGGAGGAATTGCGCGACGTGGATGAGGTCGAGCGCATGCTGAACAACGCGCTGGCCATTCTGGATGCCGGATCATCGAAAGCCTACGAGCTGGCCGTCGTGGCACTTCGGGCCGATCTCCGTGAAGCTTGGGCCCAGGCGCTCTCCTATGCTCCGTGGGAGATCGAGGAACGGGCGACCCCCGATCCCGACGGGTTGCGCCGCTTCATCAAGACGCATTTGCGGCCCATTTGCGCACAGCGGCGCATGCAACTGGAAAACCCCTCGTCCATTCGGGCGCAGGCGTTCGGTCAGTCCCTCGATCCCGACGAGCTGGTGAGGCTGGCGCGCTACGAGGTGCATCTGGACCGCAAGCTGGAGCGCACCCTGGCCATGCTGATTAACCTCCAGAAGTTGCGACGGGAGACGGCCAGGCCATAAGTCCTTTCGCATTGATCGCCCGGTCCTCCCTCGGGGCGGTGCGCATCAGGAAGCGGCAGGCGGAGTGCTACGCCGTCACATCGTTTTGCCGATCGTCATGCAGCTGGCGATCCTGCGCCCGGGTGGCCTCGCCCTGCAGACGGCGGTTCCGGAGCGAGGTCGCCTGTCGCAGGGGGAGCGGCGGGAGTTCCAGCCTTGAGGACGGAAACATGGCGACACTGACCCGTGCGCGGATGTCGTCCCGTCCGGATCAATGTCCTCGACGCCGCCCTCGCCGGGTTCAGGTTGCGTGTTCCTCCGACCCCCCTTGCGGATCCGGCTGAAACCCGGCCGGGGGACCTGCGCCGGAATTCCCCGATCAGGGATCGGGGGCGGCCCCCTGTCGGAAACTTGCAGGAAGAGGCCACCCTTGCCTGTCGTGACGGCCGTCAGTTGCGGACATCGACCGTGACGTCGCACCATTCGGCATGGGCCGGGGCGCCGGCTGCCTGCCACGCCGGCGTGGGCCAGCTGCGCGGGCCGCAGTGGCCGGCAGGCCTGAAGGTGGCCGCATAGCCAGCATTGATAATGCGGAGGTCTCCTGTAGCAAGACTCTTGGCAGCACCATCCTTGAATGAGCGACAGGCACGGCCGCCAAATACGCAGAGATTGCCCCAGATCCGGACCCTGAAGATGCCCCTGCGGCTGCTGCGCCTTTCTGTACCGTCGCGAGCGCGAATGTCCTGGCGAGAATCGGGAACGTCATCGGCAGCATCGCCAAGGGCAGGGGCGCGATCCTGATTATTGCTGCCGCCCTCAATATTGTTGCTGTCATCGCCCCAGGAGGAAGGGCACGGCGGGTACCCGCGATTGACGGTGAAGGTGCTCATTCCCTGCCCGTGCTCGCGAAGATCGACTGTCACGGTGCGCGAGCATTTTGCAGGCCCCCACTGGGGACAGGCCTCGGCGATGGCCTCGCCGCGGGACCAGGTGCCGTCCGCATTGTGGAATTCGACCACCCTGTCATCCGTGTCTCCCGCACCGTAGGCGCACCGGGAGCCGGATCCCACGCCGAAGGTCATCCTGCCCTGAGAATCGGGGAGGGCCTCGATCCTCAGGTTCCGGACCACACCGGTCCAGGTCCTGCCTTGGAAGGTGGGCGGGGCGCCGACCAGGTTGGCTGTCAGACTGGTGACGTGTGAGGGGGCGGATGACAGAACCCTTGTGTCCCTCCCGGCATTCAGCAGCTGCGCCTGGGCCGGCATTGCGAGGATCGCGATCAGCATCGCGGCGCAGACCGGCAACATTCGGATGGTGTGAAAGGACATGGACAGGGCCTCCTGTACTTCATGAGGCCCCGGTGTGAGGCCCCGGTGTGAGGCCCCGGTGTGAGGCCCCGGTGTGAGGCCCCGGTGTGAGGCCCCGGTGTGAGGCCCCGGTGTGAGGCCCCGGTGTGAGGCCCCGGTGTGAGGCCCCGGTGTGAGGCCCCGGTGTGAGGCCCCGGTGTGAGGCCCCGGTGTGAGGCCCCGGTGTGAGGCCCCGGTGTGAGGCCCCGGTGTGAGGCCCCGGTGTGAGGCCCCGGTGTGAGGCCCCGGTGTGAGATGCGCCGAAGCCTGACACGGACGGAGACGCCCGTCAAGGGCGATCGTCGGGAGGTAACGTCAGGAGTCATGTGTCAGGGAGAGTGGGGTGTCGATCCCCCGAGACCTGTCTTCGTGGATCAAGACCGCGTGGAGGATGCGGTCCGTCGATGTCCGGTCCCGGAAGGTTCCCGCGGGCCGGGTTCGTCTGCGGACCTCTCGGAACCGTCGTTCGATGGCATTGGTGGTCCTGACCTGCCTTCGCCCGGCAAGGGTCCTGTAGCGGAAGCAGGCGAGCAGATCGTCGAGAGCGTTGCGCAGGTTCCCGGTCGTTGCAGCCTGCCGTGGTATCGGGGGGCTCCTGTCCGTGGCTGCTGCTTCACCACGGGGAGGACCCCACTCCCGACCGACACGTGAATCCCTGCGTCACCCGAGGCGGCCGTGGTCGTGCAAACGTCGCCCGATTGTGCTAACCAATGGTAGTGGTTCAGTTCGAATTTCGTGGTACAATCTGTCGTGCGTTTGACTTTTCGATACCGTTTGTTGACCATCCGCGCCATTCGGCGGCTGGAGTACGCAGTCAAGCGCCAGCGCTTTCCTTGCACTGTTGCGGTTGACGAGTGCACTGACTGCTGTCGGAAGAAAGTCGGTGCATTTGCGCTTTGTGACCAGCAGGTTTCTTTGACGGATTGCCGGAAGGCACTCAATATCGGGCAGCATGTCTGTATCGATTACGGCCCGTTGCCGGACTGGCATCGCAACGTGGCGGGTAATATCTCGCACAAGACCGTTTTGGGCGCTGAGGCGCATCATGTAGCCGGTCGTGAAGAGCATGCGCCCGGAAACTTCGGCCCGAACTGATGACCTGACTGATGTCTGGATCAATGGACGACGAATTCGAAATGGATGAGGACAGACCGGGCCGGACCGACAACCGACTCGTTCTGGATCTGGACGGTTTTGAAGGCCCGCTGGACCTCTTGCTGGCCTTGGCGCGGGACCAGAAGGTTGATATCACCAAGATTTCGATCCTGGAGCTTGCCGACCAGTATCTGGCGTTCATCACCCATGCGCGGGCGCTGCGTCTGGAACTGGCGGCCGATTATCTGGTGATGGCAGCATGGCTTGCCTATCTGAAATCGCGCCTGCTGCTGCCGCGGGATGAATCGACTGATGAACCCACGGGCGCTGAAATGGGAGCCGCCCTGACATTCAAACTCAAGCGTCTGGAAGCGTTGCGCGAGGTTGCCGGTCGCCTGATGGCCCGCCCTCAACTGGGACAGGATCGATTCGCCCGAGGCGCTCCGGAGAACACCTCCATCGTCTCGGCGGTCGTTTTCGATGTCTCGCTCTTCGAGTTGTTGAACGCCTATGCCGGCCATCGACGACGCGTGGAGCATTCGGTGCTGCGGATTGCCGAACCGCCCGAACTGCTGTCTATCGAGGATGCCCGGACCCGTCTGAAAACCCTGCTGGGAAAGGTTCCCGACTGGACGGATCTGGTGCATTTTCTGCCGCCGGAACTCCGAGAAGGATTGAGTGTGCGTTCCGCTGTCGCCTCAACTCTCGTGGCGACTCTCGAGATGGCCCGCTCGGGTGAAGTCAGGATCCGGCAGGATCGGTCTTTCGGTCCCGTCATGCTGAGATCGGGGGCAAAATCGTGAGCGCCGACATCGAGCAGGAAACGGATCCTGAAGGCCGTACCCCGATGGCCAGCGGGTCGGACGACATTGCCGAGGACGGGATGAAGGCGGACAGTCAGGCTGTCCGCCTGATCGAAGCCATTCTGTTTTCTGCCACCGAACCGTTGCGCGAGGCGGAACTGGGCCGCCGCCTGCCGGATCCGGCTCAACTTGATCAAGCGCTGACACTGTTGCGTGGATTGTATGCCAATCGCGGCGTTGAGTTGTACAAGGCGGGCGATGCCTGGGCGTTCCGTACAGCACCGGATCTCGGTGAAGCGCTGAAAGTCGAACGCTCGACGACACGGAAGCTGTCGCGCGCAGCAGTGGAGACGTTGGCGGTCATTGCCTACCACCAGCCAGTAACGCGGGCGGAGATGGAGGAAATCCGTGGCGTCGGGCAAAGTCGTGGCACGCTGGATGTCCTGCTGGAGGCAGGCTGGATCAAGCCGGGCCGCCGTCGGCAAACACCCGGGCGACCAGTGACCTGGATCACGACGCGGGCGTTTCTGGATCATTTCGGGTTGGAGAATGTCAAGGATCTTCCGGGTATAGCGGACCTGAAAGCATCCGGCCTGCTGGACAAGCGACCTGCGATCGAGGCGTTTCACGGTGTCGTCAGCGAAGAAGCGGAAGAGACCGAGCGGGTCTCCGAAGAGTCGGAGGATTGATGCGGCAGAAGCGTGCACATGACACCACGATCTCTGAAAAAGGCTGTCCGCTCAGCCATGCCCGTACGGCACCGCGCCGGTGAAGCTCCTGTTGATGCCCGCCATCGACTGGCGGGGGCGCATGTCTGCGGGCCCGTTTCGTTATCTTCGGTTCGTCATCTGGTATTTTCCTGCCGATCAGGCGCCTGTCGGGGCGACTGCGAAAGCAGCCTTCTGCCTCGATCCCTTCATCAACGCGATGATCGAGAACAGTGTCGGACTGGTGCGCAATTTTTGCGACTGCAAATCACTTGCATAGATGCTAATCTGTCCTTTGCTGAAATGGCGTGCGAAGGTCCGCGTGATCCCGAACTCCTTGCAGAAATTCCCAGGCAACGTTGCCGGCAGTTCATTGCAGACAGGCCCAGTGCTCTGCCTGAGAACGACCCTGGCACAGGGCGCCTGCGAGCATGCGATCGGCGAATATCTTGCAGCGGCGGTGCCATCGGCTCCTGTCGTCGATCCTGTTGGCCTTCTGGCGGTCATCCTGCCGCCGCGCGCCATGGGCCAGACGCGTCGGCCGCAGGCTGCCGAGGCTGCCGCCCCTGTCACGATGAGCGCACGGCCATGACCGACCTGGTGCCGAAGCCGGCACTGGCCATCCGGGGCTTGAGCCATCGGTTCGACCGCGTGACGGCGCTGGAATCGATCTCCCTGGAAATCGAGGACGGCGAGATCCTGGCATTATTGGGTCCATCAGGTTGTGGAAAATCGACGTTGCTGCGGTTGATCGCCGGGTTGGAGCCCATTCAGTCCGGACAGATTTCCATCGGCGGCAAGATAGTCAGTGCGGCGCCAGGGCGCGACCTGCCGCCGGAAAAGCGGGAAGTCGGTTTCCTGTTTCAGGATTACGCCCTGTTCCCGCATCTCAGCGCGGCGGACAATGTTGCCTTCGGTCTTGGCCATCTGGACGCCTCGACGCGACGAAAGCGGGTTGGCGAAATGATGGAACAACTGGATGTTGCGGCGCTGGCGAAGGCCTTTCCGCATACTCTGTCCGGAGGTCAGCAGCAGCGGATTGCGCTCGCCCGAGCGCTGGCACCGTCACCCTCGATGATCCTGCTGGACGAACCCCTGTCAAGTCTGGATGCTCGATTGCGCCACAATCTGGCTGATACGCTGTTGTCGGTATTGCGCGAAATCGGGACGACAGCGGTGCTGGTGACCCACGACCCCGAAGAGGCGATGTATGTGGCCGACCGGATTGGGGTGATGCGCGACGGAAGGCTGGAGCAATTCGGCGACCCGAATGCAATCTACGCACGACCGGAAAATTCATTTGTTGCCGATTTCCTCTTCGATTCCAACCGGTTGAGCGGAATCGTCTCGGCTGACGGGACTGTCGACACGGGATGGGGCGCCGTGCCTGCCAACGGTCTTGCGCCGGAGGATCCTGTCCAGGTGATGATCCGCTACGAAGGCATCGGCCTGGGAACAAACGGCGCCGTATCGGGCAAGGTATTGCGAAGTCGGGTCATCGGCAGCGTATCCCTCATGGTGCTGGAGCATGCCGAGCGACCCGGCGAGCACTTGCTTGCGCGGGTTCCGACCGCCACGGCAGCGCGGGAAGGCGATTGCGTCGCGGTGACGCTAGACTCGGCGCATGTGTTTGTTTTTCCGGCGATAAACGCTACATAACCGTGATGACAAGTCACCACGTTCTGGTACCGGCATGGTGCCGCGGCGGACCGATGGCGATGCAGTGGAATGCAGCGCGGCTGCCGGACAGGGAGGCAGGGTAATGGGCCTGAGCATTTGGCAAATCCTGATTATCGTCGCCGTCGTGCTCCTGCTATTCGGTGGCCGGAAGATACCGGCGCTGATGCGTGACATGGGCAGCGGCATCACCCAGTTCCGCAAGGGTCTGAAAGGTGAAGACGATTTGACCGGCGGCAGCGGCGATGACGCCAAGGTCATCGACGGCAAGGGCGGTGAAACGGCCAGCGCCAAGGTGAACGAAGCCAAGAAGGCCTGAGGAGGCGCTGACCGACAGGCGCCAGTCGCCGGCCCGGCCCGGCGACTCGATGATGTCTGCAGGGTAACGCAGATCGCGACGGTGGGGCGATGTTCGATCTCGGCTGGATGGAAATGGCGATCATCGCTGTCATCACGTTGCTGATCGTCGGCCCCAGGGACATGCCGAAAGTGGTCAAGGGCGTGACCGAAGGGGTTGGCCGGCTGAAAGCCCTTTCGCGGGAATTCCGATCCGGACTGGATGATCTGGCACGCGAAGCGGATCTCAACAAGATTCAGGAAGACATCGACAAGGTAGCCGACGCCGCGACCAGCGAATTCAGCGGTATCGAAGACATGACAGGCGATTTTGATCATGCCGGCCTGGGTGGCGATTCCGAAGACAACGACAACTACACTTCCTACTGGTCGCCTGGTCGGGCCTGGAGCCGTGTGACGCCCGGCGAGGGCGCCGGCAACTGGCCCCGGCACCGCAAGGTCGCCCGCAAGGACCGCCCGCGCCACAGTTCGCGGCGCATCGGTCGCGATACGCCGATCAAGCGAAAGTTGCGCCCGTGACGGCCGACGGTGATCCGAAGATCGAAAAAGAGCAGGCTGATGCTGCGGCCGCAGGGTCAGACGGCGACGGGCCTTCCAGAGAGCATGTTGACGCCCTGACCGGCGAGTCCCAGACCCGTTCTTCGAATGATCCCGAAGAAAACCGGATGACCATGATGGAGCATCTGGTCGAACTGCGGCGTCGATTGATGTGGTGTGTCGTGGCGCTGCTGGCGGCCTTCGGCGTGTGCGTCTTCTTTGCCTCGGAAATCTTCGACTTCTTGTCCAGGCCGCTGATGGATATCCTGCAGCAGGATAACGAAAACGCCAAGCTGATCTATACCAAGCTGTACGAAGTGTTCTTCACGGAGATCAAGATCGGTTTCTATGCAGCCGCTTTCCTGGCGTTTCCGATCTTTGCCATCCAGATCTGGAAGTTCGTGGCGCCGGGTCTGTATTCGAACGAGAAGGCGGCATTTCGGCCTTTCCTGATGGCGACGCCGATCCTGTTCTTCGCCGGCGGCGCAATGGTCTATTACTTCATCATGCCACTGGCGTGGGAGTTCTTCGCGGCCTTTCAGAATACGGGCGAGAACGGCTCGAGGATCGAACTGCTGCCGAAAGTCGAAGAATATCTTTCCCTGGTGATCAAGCTGATCTTTGCCTTCGGCATCGCCTTCCAGCTTCCGGTTGTCCTGACCCTGCTGGCCAAGGTCGGAATCGTCTCGTCGAAGGGATTGTCGAAATTTCGCAAGTATGCGGTCGTCCTTGTCTTCATCATGGCGGCAGTCCTGACGCCGCCAGACATCATCAGCCAGATCGGTCTCGCGATTCCGATCCTGCTGCTCTACGAGGTCTCGATCTTCCTGGCGCGCATGATCGAAAGGAAACGGGCGGAAGAAGACGCCAGGCTGGACGCGGAACTGGCGGAATAGAATTGCAGCTGCGCGACCCATTTTCCCGGACAGGCCGCGGTGGTGGATGTTGGCGCCGGGCACGGCTATATCCTGTGCCCGGACTGATTTTCCGCATTGAGTCCTGCCATGCATGACATTCGGTGGATCCGAGAGAATCCCGAAGCATTCGATGAGGGTCTCAAACGGCGCGGGATGGCGCCTCAGAGCGCCGACCTGATCATGCTTGATGCTCGGCGCCGGGAAGCCCAGACCGAAGCGCAGATCCTGCAATCCGAGCGCAACACGCTTTCGAGGGAGATTGGCAAGGCAAGGTCTCGGGGTCATGACGCCACAGAGATCGTCGCCAGGGTTGGCGAGATGAAGGCGCGACTGGGTGTCCTGGAGGACGATCGGAAGAAGGCCGAAGCCGATCTGACGGCAGCCCTGGAAACCCTGCCGAACCTGCCCTCGGACGGGGTTCCGCTTGGCGAGGATGAAGATGCCAACGTCGAGTTGCGTCAGTCGGGCGAGAAACCTTGTTTCGACTTCGAACCGAAGCAGCATTTCGAACTCGGCGAAGCGCTGGGCGAGATGGATTTCGAGACGGCCGCGAAGCTGAGCGGCGCCCGGTTTGTCATGCTGTCCGGCCTGTTGGCGCGCCTGGAGCGGGCCATCGCCCAGTTCATGCTGAACACCCACACCGGCGAGTTCGCCTATACCGAAGTGTCGCCGCCGGTCCTGGTGCGCGACCGCGCGTTGTACGGCACTGGACAACTGCCAAAATTCGAGGAGGATCAGTACTGCACGGAAGAAGGAATGTGGTTGATCCCGACTGCTGAAGTGCCATTGACCAATATTCCGGCGGGGATGGTCATGGACGAAGATCACCTGCCCCGGCGCTATACGGCGCATACGTTGTGTTTCCGATCGGAAGCCGGCGCTGCCGGCCGGGATACCCGCGGCATGCTGCGCCAGCACCAGTTTGCCAAGGTCGAACTGGTCAGCATTACCCGCCCGGACCAGTCGGGCGACGAGCACGAGCGGATGACCGCCTGTGCCGAGGAAATCCTCAAGCGGCTGGGGCTGCATTATCGCGTGATGGTACTGTCGACCGGCGATCTGGGATTTGGCGCACGCAAGACATATGATCTGGAGGTGTGGTTACCGGGACAGCAGGCCTATCGCGAGATCTCCAGCTGTTCGAATTGCGGCGACTTCCAGGCCCGGCGCATGAACGCGCGCTTCCGCCCGGTCGGCGAGAAGGGCACCCGTTATGTCCACACTCTCAACGGCTCCGGTCTGGCAGTTGGCCGCACCCTGATCGCGATCCTGGAAAATTATCAGCAGAGAGACGGATCGATCCTGGTGCCGGAAGTGTTGCGTCCCTACATGGGCGGGGTCGACGTCATCGGGCCGCCAGTGCCGTGACGGGCAGAATTTCCGATCTGTCGAAGGCGCGTATTCTGGTCACCAACGATGACGGCGTGAATGCGGCCGGCATCGGCGTGTTGCTGGAGATCGCTCAAGGCCTGTCCGACGATGTCTGGATCGTGGCGCCGGAAGTCGAACAAAGTGGTGCCGGGCATTCCCTGACCCTCCGGCGTCCCTTGAGAATGATCAGACGGGCCGAACGCCGGTATTCGGTGGATGGTACGCCCACAGACAGCGTGTTGATGGCGATAGGCCATCTGCTGAGGGACCATCGGCCGGAACTTGTGCTTTCCGGAGTCAATCGTGGCGGCAACCTGGGCGAGGACCTGACCTATTCCGGTACCGTTGCGGCGGCGATGGAAGGCGTGTTGATGGGGGTCCCGTCCATTGCGCTCAGCCTGTTGTTCAAAAATGGTGGACGCCCCGATTGGGACACTCCCAGAACCCACGCTCCCGAGATCATTCGTCGACTGGCGGATACCGGTTGGCCCGACGGCGTGCTGATCAACGTGAATTTCCCCAGCGGCGGCCCCAAAGCGGTAAAGGGGACGCAGGTGGTCGGCCTGGGCCGTCGCAAGATCGGCGATCATCTGGTAGAACGCCAGGATCCGCGTGGCGTGCCCTATTACTGGATCGGGCCGATCCGGGACGAAGCGCCAGATCAGCCCGATACCGACCTGGCGGCTGTCATGAATGGCTATACCGCCATAACGCCAGTCCATCTGGACCTGACCGACCGTCCCACGGTTGGAACGTTGAAGACGGTTTTCGATTGACACCGGACCCAAAGAGAAGAGCCCGCGCCCCGGGTGTTTGTCATTGATCTCTGGAGCCTTCGGTGCTGGGGCCGGTCATCAGGGTCGCTCGCCGTGCTGGCAAGCGCGTCGGTCGTGGCGTCTTCGGTGCACTCGATCGTCCGGCTTCGTCTTTGCGGATGTCCTGCTGCGGCGACGAATATGATGGTCTCGAACACAACACCGGGTTCACGCCGATACGGCTGTCCCGCAAGGCTGTCATTGGCGCAAACGCGACCATCGTTTTCGACGTGAGAAGCGAGCAATATGCGATAAACGTAGTTTGCGCAGTCGTGACAAATGACGTTCCCGGTCATGCCCCGGTTACTGGTAGCGCAGTTTGCCAAAGGGTCGGGGCCAGCCACCCGGATGATCGGAGTGGGCGATGATCGGAATTCCTGCCTGACCGGAGAAAATACCGTGAAAAAGATGGCACCACCGTTCTTGTCTGACGCAGTATCAGTACCTGAAGCGACGTTCTCTCTTCCTGACACCGACGTGCCGGACCTGGAATTCGCGGGGATCAAGGCGCAGTATGCTGCACTCAAGGAGGTGATTGCACCGCAGATTGCAGGAGTCTTCAGGCACTGCCGGTTCGTCAACGGCCCCGAGATCGCCGAACTGGAAGATGCGCTGGCCGATTTTGCGGGCGTGAATCATGCCGTCGGACTGTCGAGCGGAACCGACGCACTGACCGCGCCGATGCTGGCGGAGGGGATCGGCCAGGGTGATGCCGTCTTCCTGCCGGCCTTCACCTTCACGGCCACGGCGGAAGTGCCATTACTCCTCGGTGCTGCGCCCGTATTTGTTGATGTCGATCCACGAACGTTCAATATCGATTTGGCTGACCTGGAAGCCAAAATCGATGCCGTGCGAGCGGAAGGAGTACTGAAGCCACGCGCGATTGTTCCGGTCGACCTGTTTGGGCTTCCTGCCGAGCATGCGGCATTGAGCCAAATCGCGGACAAGGAAGGACTGTTCTTGCTCGCCGACGCGGCGCAAAGCTTTGGCGGCCGACGCGGCAACCGACGTGTCGGCAGTCTGGCGCCGGTGACAGCTACAAGTTTCTTTCCGGCCAAGCCTCTTGGCTGCTATGGCGATGGCGGTGCCGTGTTCACGGACGATGCGAAACTGGCTGCGGGCGTCCGTTCGGTACGCAACCATGGCCAGGGGGTCGAAAAATATGCCATCGATCAGATAGGCTTGAACGCGCGTCTGGACACCTTGCAGGCCGCAATTCTGCTTGCCAAGCTGCCGGCGCTGGACAGAGAGATCGAGGCGCGTAACCGGCTCGCGGATCGGTATGACAGCTTTCTGGCGGATATTTGCATCACGCCGCAGCGCGATGCCGACGCCCATAGCGCCTTTGCTCAGTACTGCATCCTGGTAGATGATCGGGACGAGGTACAGCGTCGCCTGACCGAAGACGGCATTCCTACAGCGATCTACTACCCCAGGCCAATGCATCTTCAAGAGCCGTACGCCAGATTTGGCGATGGCCCGGGTTCGCTTCCGGTCAGCGAATATCTTTCCAAGCGCATCCTCGCGCTGCCGATCCACGGCTACATGCGTGACGATGTCGCTGATCGCATCGGCGAAACGGTTCGTTTGGCGATGACGAGACCCTGACAGCTTCCCGCGAGCTTGACGATCCCGATCATGGGGGAATTGGATACACTCAAGCCCGAACTGCTTGACAGGCAATCGAACAGACGCGGATGGATGGCTTGGAGTCATTCGCAGGCGTGTGCGATGGCTGGACGAGGGGGTAGCTTCCTTGCGACGACCTGTCCTTGCGCAGATCCTTCAGGGAGCCTTCGGGACGCGGTGCCGACGCCCTCGTTCCTGGCAAGGGCGCGGCGGCAGGCTTGCGTCCGGTTACTGGTTGCCGCCGAGAAGCCCGCCCCCCGGACCGACCCGCGCGCAGCCCTTGCCGCCCATGAACAGGAAGTGGGCGGTGCCGGCGGAACTGTATCCCGTTCCGTCATTCAGCCGAAAGACCTGCACCACCAGCTCGCCGGGGCCTTGGTTGGGGTCGCGGGCATTGCGGTTGCTCCAGACGTGGGCGCCGGCCTTGGGCCGCACCTCGATGATGTTCTCGCCCAGCTCGCCGCCGGCCCAGCCGACTCGATTGGCAGCGGGGTCAGACCACTGGTTGTTGTTGAGGCGCGTAGACCGCCACTCCCAGTCGGTGAAGGCGGCGCCTACCCGGTTTGTATTGCTTCCCCGGATGAAATAACCGGCGACCGGAAAGCTGGCCCGCGTCACGCTGCTGTCGGTGCTCGAGTAGATGATCTTCATGCGGCCGGGCGTGGCGTGCTCGCCGCAGCCGTCCACGAGGGTTCTGCCGGGGACCGGTGCAACCCGCACGGTGCAGATGCCAGGGGTACAGGCGGTTTGTGCCTGCACCTCGAGTGGTGCCATGCAGGCCAGCGCCAGCGCGGCGCAGACCGGGAACATGCGGGTGGTGTGAAAGGACATGGCCAGGGCCTCCTGTACTTCATGAGGCCCCGGTATGAGGCCCCGGTATGAGGCCCCGGTATGAGGCCCCGGTATGAGGCCCCGGTATGAGGCCCCGGTATGAGGCCCCGGTATGAGGCCCCGGTATGAGGCCCCGGTATGAGGCCCCGGTATGAGGCCCCGGTATGAGGCCCCGGTATGAGGCCCCGGTATGAGGCCCCGGTATGAGGCCCCGGTATGAGGCCCCGGTATGAGGCCCCGGTATGAGGCCCCGGTATGAGGCCCCGGTATGAGGCCCCGGTATGAGATGTGCCAAAGCCTGACACGGACGGACACACCCGTCAAGGCCCCCTGATCGGCGATCAAAAGGGGTGTGGGAGCCCGGCTGGGCCATTGATTACAATGGTTCAGCACACCTGACCGGCCCCTTCGGGGCGTCACCAGCCGGGTGAAGACCATGGTCACGCCTTGTCGCTCTCCGATCAGGCTCGAAGTGTCCCGGGAGGGCACGGCGGCGCCGGCCCGCGGCGGTCTGGTGTTGCTGTTCGAGGCGCTGGCGGCGAAGCGCATTCTGGTCGGCCTCCCACGCTCGGTCGGCAGCCCGGCGCAAGGGTGGAGCGACGCGCAGATGATCCTCGCGGTGCTGGTTCTCGACGTTGCCGGCTTGGAGCGGGTGTCGGACATCGAGCCCCTGGAGACCGATGCGGGGCCTTGCGCGCTGTTGAAGCGCTTCGCGCCGAAGCTGCTCGGCGGTTCCGGGGCGGGCGCGAGCGGTGCTTTCCCTCGGCGCGTTCGCTGCGCGACCGGCTCGACCGCTTCCACGTCGCGGGCGTGCATGACGTGGAGCGCGAGAAGGGCACGGCCTTCATCCCTGGGCATGCCGAACGCCACGAACTGTTCCGGGAAGTGAGCCGGCGACTGATGGCGGAAGGGGTGCGCGAGGCGGGCGCGGTCGCCCTGACCATCGACCTTGATGCGACGATCATCGCGTCCGGCAAGCGCGCGTGCCTGCATGCCTGTCGCGCGGCGGAGGGTCTGGTTCCGGGCGAGCGGGGCTGCCAGCCGCTCATCGCCTTCTGCCCGGAAGACCGGGATGGTTCCGTGGCTGGAGGCCCGCGACGGCAACGTGCCGGCGAAGCGCGACAACGGGCGCGGGCTACCAGGAGGATGTGATCCGCGCCTGCAACGACCCTGGCGTTCGCAGCGAGGAGACAGGGCGGTTCGGAACCATTGGGCTGATCTGCGGCGCGGCACGCTCGGAGCAGTTGATGGTGGAGGCGGTCGAGACGGAAAGCGGTGCGCCGGGGCCGGACAAGCCGCAACGCGAATGCGCCGCGCTTCCCCATGTCTCGTCGGAGTGTCGCCGCTCGCTGCCGCATCACGTGATCCGCCACGTGGCGACCCGGCGCGCCCTTCCCGGATCGCTCGGCCCGGGGGAGGGAGACCTCCCGGCCGCCCACGGCAGGCCCGCCTGCGCGATCCGAGCCTGCATGACCAGCTTCCCCGCCCCCGACGCGCTGCCGGTCGAGAAGGCGATGCATGCCCGCGAAGGGGTGGCCGCGGCCCATGACCGGTGCGGCCATGGCGAGGAGGGGCACGCGGTGCTCACGTCCGACCTCGCGGCCGGGATGATGCCCTCGGGGCGGTTCGGGGCGAACGCCGCCTGGCTGTGGCTCTCGGCGCTGGCGCTCGACGCGATGGCGCCACTGCGCCGCGCCGCCTGCGGCCACCGGCTCCACCACCGGGAGTGGCGCTGGGTGCGGATGAAGCGCATCCGCGCGGTGTGGATCCACCTCGTCGCCCGCCTCACCCGTCACGGGCGCCAGACCATGCGCGGGCTCGGCGGCGACGGCGGATGATCCTCGCCAGCCCGCCGCCGGTCCTCTCGCCCGGCTGACCCCGGCGCGACCAACTCAACGTCGAGAACCCGATCCGGCGCGACGCCGGAGGGTGCCGTGCGCGCCCAAAACGCCGGTGACCACCCCACCATCGGAAAAATGCAGGCCGGCACGCTCCGCACACGCTTCAAGCGCCTGCCGTCACCATTGAGGACGACACGGCAGGCCTCCACCGCACCGCTCAAGGACGAAATCCGGCCTCACGAAAAATCAGCGCGACGATCGGGCACAATTCATGACGTCAGGATCGATGTGTCAGCGAGACGGAGGCACTGCCCCTGATCGGGATCTATCTTGCAGTTGATTTCCTGACTTGGGAGGTTTTCGTGCATGAGTTGTCGATATTGTTGAGACGGGTTTGCAAAAGGGCACTACATCGCCCTGTTCCGGTGAGGTGGTCCCGTTTCGCCGGACAGGTTGGCGGCCTGGTCAAGGCATGTTCCGGTTGAAGTTCAGGCCGCCGGTATCCCCTTGAACCGATCTTCCTGTTGCTGCCGTTGCGCCTGTGGCGATGTGGTCGAGGCGCGCCGCGGTTTTGTCCATCATGTCCACAGGCGTGTCGTCCCGACAGGCCTCGGCTGGCGTCCGCCACCCAGCGCCTCGTGAGGCCTCCGGGTGTTGCGGAGTCCGGCCCACGCGCCGAAAACGCGCCGGGCCGTGAAGCCGTCGGCGATCTCGTGCAGGCAGACCGTCTCGTCCTTGAGCGCGCGCCACAGTCGCTCGATGAAGATACTGACCATGCACCTGCCGCGGCTGTCCAGCGAGATGCGGATGCCGGTCTCCCGCAGCGACCCGGTGAAGGAGGGGTTGGTGAGCCGGCTGCCTTGATCGGTCTTGAAGATCTCCGGCGCGCCAGGGCCTCGTCGGGCGCCTCCGTGCAGAACCCCGCGTCCTGCGGGTTCGGCATGTCCCTCATGGACGCGCCGGCAGGTGTCTTGCTGGCCGCTGCCGGGATCCTGCTGCCGGCCATCGGCGCCCGCCGTTTCGCCCTGATCGGCTGGCGGGGTCGTCAACCTGTCGCAGACAGGGCAGGAATCTGCCAGCTCTTATCCTCTCTTTTCGCTCAGCGGTGCCAAAGCCATTGTGCCGCTCCATGGCTTGTTGTGCAGTTCCATCGCTTGAGGCAGAAGAAACAGGAAAGATGAACCGTCAGGCAGAAGGCATGCTTCCCTCCGAAAAGACAGGCTCGGCCGACCTCATGCTCGACGGGGTTCGAAAGACATTCGGTGCCACGGTTGCGGTCGATTCGATTTCTCTGGATGCGCCCCAGGGCTGCTTCATGGCCCTCCTGGGCCCGTCCGGCTGCGGAAAAACAACGATCTTGCGTCTCGTCGCCGGCTTTGAAACAGCCACGGCGGGCCGGATTGTTCATGGCGATCAGATATGGTCAGACGCCGGAGGAGCCGTCCATGTGGTTGCAGAAAGACGCCGCGTCGGCGTCGTGTTCCAGTCCTACGCCCTGTGGCCACATCTTACTGTAGCCGACAATGTAGGCTACCCTTTGCGGGTTGCCAAATGCAGCCGCCCGGATCGCGATGCGGGCGTCCGGCGGGCGCTCGAGACGGTCGGCCTTACCGGTTTCGGCGAACGCCAGCCTGCCGAACTGTCGGGCGGCCAACGGCAGCGGGTGGCGCTCGCGCGATGCCTCGTGATGGAACCGGACATCGTCGTGCTGGACGAGCCGCTGGCCAATCTGGATGCTCATCTGCGCGCCGCGATGATGGAGGTTTTCGGCGCTTTCCATCGCCAGACGGGCGCTACCATGATCTATGTTACCCACGACCAGACCGAAGCGATGGCCTTGGCCGATCGCATCGCCGTCATGTTCGAAGGCAGGCTCGCGCAGGTCGACAGCCCGGAACGGATTTACGGCCGACCAGCGAACGAGACGGTAGCGCGCTTTATCGGCGAAGGCGCGGTGCTGAAGGTTCCGGTGTTGCGTCGGGACGGCGATCAGGTCGTCGCCGATCTGTTCGGCCAGGAAATCCCGGTACATCCGTCCTTTGCCGGACCGGACGGTGTCGAGACGGTCTGCGTCCGGCCCGACCGCTGCCGGATCGATCCGGCCGGCGTGATCGAAGCACGCATCCTGCACTCGATCTATCGCGGCAGCCACTGGCTCGTCGATGCCGAGCCCTGCACCGGAGACGGGACGATTCTGCACATTCAATGCCGCGCGCGCCCTCCGGGTGACGGCGATACGGTACGGGTCGCGGTAGAGGCGGTCACCCCGGTCGGTGTCGGCTGATGCCCCTCAATCGCGCCAGGGCAGGACGCCGCTCGGCAACCTGCGCCCGGCAAGATGTGCGGCCAGCATCAGCACGACGATCACGACAATGGTTGCCACGGCGATCGCTGCCGCCTGGATATGGTTGCCGCTTTCATCGAGATTGTAGAGCACGATACCCAGGGTTTCCGATCCGCTGGACCATAACAGCGCCGAGACGGTCAGTTCGTTGAAGGCAGTCAGGAACACCAGGATGCCGCCGGCCGCAGTGAGCGGCAAGGTGAGGGGGCCTATCACTGTCCGCAATCGGAAACCGAAGCCGGCGCCGGTCATCCGTGCCGCCTCGTCGAGGCCGCGGTCCATCTGGGTCAGGCCGGCGATGGCCGGACGGATCGCCAGGGTTGCAAACCGTCCGAGATAAGCGACCAGGATGATCCACAAGGTTCCGTAGAGGCTGTACTCGACGACCGGCAACGGTCTCAGAAAGACCAGAATCGCTGCAATCGCCAGAACGACTCCGGGCATGGCGTAGGGGATGTCAATGACGGTGCTGAGTGCACCGGCAAGCCGATTCCGCCGCCAGGCGACGAAATACGCCAGCGGCACGCTGGCGAGCACCAGGATGACGGTGGCGGTTGCTGCCAGAAAGCCGCTGTTCCGGAACGCGCGGACGGTCGCCTCCTGACGCCACAGTACCTCGACATAGGCGTCGGCAGTGAGATTGGCCCAGGTCAGCGGAACGCCGAACGCCGGCACCAGCGTCACCGCCACCAGCGCCGTCACCGGCAGGACGAGTACCAGCAGGATGATCATCCAGCAGCCAGCCTCGGCCGGAAGGCGCCAGCGTTCCAGAACGAAGGCAAGGGGGCGGCTGGGCACGCCGATGGTCCGGAAATCGCTGCGCCGCATCAGCAATGACTGAACGGAAACGCCAATCGCGGCGATAACGCTGACCAGAATGGCGAGTACTGCCACCTCCGAAATAATCGACGGCCCGAAGCCGGACAGGCGCGAGAAGATCAGTACCGGCAATGTCTGGTATCCAGCGGGCTGGCCGAGAAACAGCGGGATGCCGAAGTTGCCGATGCTCGAAACGAAGGCGAGAGCCACCCCCACCGTGAGCGTCGGCGTCATCAGCGGCAGAATGATGGTCCGGAACACGGCGAATGTCCCGGCACCTGCCATGCGCGCCGCTTCCACCGCCTCGCGCGGCAGGCTGCGCAGTCCGGCCCGTACCGTCAGGAAGACCAGCGGGGCATGCTGGATTCCGAGCAGCAGCACGATGCCTTCGCGTGAATAGAGCGGGTGTCTGGTTCCCGGTGCCGGCGCAAGGTCAAGCATTGTCAGCAACATGCTTGATGCGCCGAACACCTGAATCCAGCTGAGCGCGGTCACCTGCGGCGGGATCATGAGCGGAATCATGAAGCAGAAGGTGAGAAGCAGCTTGCCGCGCAGATCCGTCAGCGCGACCAGGAGGGCAAAGAAGGTTCCCAGGACAAGGGACAAAAACGCGCCACCCGCAGCGGTTTCGAAAGACCGCCAGGTGGCGCGCCATGTGGTCCGGTCCGAGAGAACTTCGACGGCCGGACTGTCGTTGCCGAGAAAGAGCGATCCGGTTCCTTCCCATAGCAACCGGACGATCGGCAGGAACGCAATGACACCGACGAAAACGACAAGGGCGGCGAGCCAAAGAACCTCGCCGCCCACTATCCGGCTTGCTGGACTGTTCAAGCCGGTCTACTTCCCGAACAGGTCGGCGAATGCCTTCCGGCTGTTCTTGACGTCCGCCAGCGCTTTGGCCGGATCGAAGGCCATCAGCCTGATTTCTGCGCGTGGTGGAAAACCTTTCGGCCCTGCCACTTCGGAATGCGCCGGCAGGTAACCCTGCCGCTGGGCGAACTGCTGGCCTTCCTTCGAGAGCAGGAAATCGACAAAGGCCTTTGCCGCGGCGGCATTCTTCGTCGACTTCATGATGGCGACCGGTTCCGTCACCATGCTGACGCCCTCCCTGGGGAAGACGAACTCGACCGGCGAGCCCTTGGCTTTGGCCCGGATTGCCAGGAAGTCGACGATCATGCCGTAAAGCTTCTCGCCGCTGGCGACGCGCTTCAGGGTGCGGCCGTTCCCCCCGGCCGCCGATGCCTGTTGCGCCGCCAGACCCTTGTAGAAGTTCCAGCCCAGCACGGCGTTATTCCTGATCGCCTGCATGTGAATGGTCGCGGCGCCCGATGTCAGCGGGCTCGGCATGGCAATCTGGCCTTTGGCCGCCGGCTTCAACAGGTCTGCCCAAGATGCCGGTTTCATCTTGCTGGCGGTGTTGTAGATGATGCCGGTCGTGATCAGCTTGGTGCTGAAATAGGTCCGATCCCTGTCGTATAGCGCGGGGTCGTAGCCATCCAGCTTCGCGCCCTTGTGGGCAAGCAGGCGACCTTCCTGCTTGAGGCCTTCCATCGTCACCATGTCGGCGATCAGCAAGACATCTGCCTTCAGACTGCCGGCGGCGATCTCGGCGCGCACCTTTGCCATCATCTTGGTGGTGCCCTGGCGTATCCAGGATACTTTCACCTGTGGCATTTTTTTCATGAACGCGTCGACTGTTTGCTGTGCGTCTTTCGCCGGCTGGCTGGTGTAGACGACCAGATTGCCGCTTGCAGCCTGTGCGCCGCCGGCAAGGGCGGCAGCAGCGCCGCCGACGGCGGCTGTAATGATGGATTTCACGACTTCGACTCCCGTTGCTGAGGGTGACTGCTTCTTTCCGAACAGATGGAGCATATCATCGTAGATCTGTTTCGATAATGTGACAACGATCAGCGATGGCGGGTAACGTCAGGAGTCCTGTGTCAGGGAGACCGGGGTACCGATTCCCCGAGACCTGTCTTCGTGGATGAAGACCGCGTGGAGGATGCGGTCCGTCGATGTCCGGTCCCGGAATGTTCCCGTGGGCCGTGTTCGTCTGCGGACCTCGCGGAATCGTCGTTCGATGGCATTGGTGGTCCTGACCTGCCTTCGCCCGGCAAGGGTCCTGCAGCGGAAGCAGGCGAGCAGATCGTCGAGATCGTTGCGCAGGAAGTCGACGGCCCCGGGGCAGGCGGGTTCCCATGCGTCGGTCGTCGCGCGGGCATCTGGCGCGAACCGGGCCATGGAGTTCCGTCATCGTCATGATCCTGCGTGCCGAAGCTGTCCCCTCAGCCGAAGACGATGCATGGATAGCCGCAATCCGTTCTACCGTCATGCGGCCCTGCTCACGCTCTCGCCCAGCATGCTGCTGCGATTTCGGGTGAAAGGCAAAGGACCGCGCTACCTCCAGATCGGCGGTGCGGTGCGGTATGCGCGCGTGGACCTGCTGGAACGGGTGTTGACGATGCGCCGGGGCGGAACGTCCGAGGAGCAGGCCGGCGCCCCGAAAGAGAAGAGCCTGAATTTCGATCCGGTCCTGATGCACCATGCATCCGAGCGCCAACTCTATTGGTCTGCATCGCTTGTCTGAAGGCTCTGCTGGGCAAACAGATCGCTTGACATGGGAGACTGCGCCTTTGTATGGAAGAGTTCCCTTATTGGAAACATTGTACTTGACACGAAATCGGGAACGGTTCATACAGCTTGTGCGGATCATCGCCAAGAAGACGCTCCGGGAGTTCTGGCAGCGTCACCCAGATGCCGAAGAGCCGCTTCTCGCCTGGTATCGGGAAGTGAGACAAGCGGATTGGGATACGCCGGCCGCCCTGAAGGAGATGTATGGCAACGCAAGCATTGTTGGCGACAACCGGGTGATCTTCAACATCAAGGGCAACGATTATCGCCTCGTGGTGAAGATCAATTACCGGTATCGCGTCGTCTACATCCGCTTTGTGGGTACGCATGCCGAGTACGACGCTGCAGACGTGGAGGAGGTGTGAGATGGCCAATATCAAGCCAATCCGGTCCGAACGGGACTACGAGGCGGCGTTGGACCGAATCTCCGAGCTCATGGATGCGGAGCCCGACAGCCGGGAGGGCGACGAGCTCGATGTCCTGGTCGATCTCGTTGAGCTTTACGAAAGCAAACATGTGCCGATGGGATATCCGAATCCGATCGCCGCGATCGAGTTTCGTATGGAACAGGCAGGTCTACGCCCTGCAGACCTTGCCACGTTCATCGGAAGCCGCGCCAAGGTCTCGGAAGTTCTCTCCGGCAAGCGCGCAATCACCATGCCGATGGCGCGCGCGCTGCATGGGCATCTCGGGATTCCGGCGGACGTTCTACTGCAGGAGCCGGATGTCGACCTGGACGATCCGTGGACCGACATGGAGTGGAGCCGGTTTCCCGTGAAGTCGATGGCAAGGTTGGGCTGGATTCCGAACAGGCCCGATCCAGGGGGACGTGCCGAGCAGGTCATGCGAGACCTGATCAATCGGGCAGGGGGTCTGGACGTCGCGGGCGCCGCACTCTACCGAAAGAACGATCATGTGCGCGCGAATGCGAAAACGGACCCCTACGCGCTCAAGGCGTGGTGCTGGCAGATCCTTGCAAGAGCCAACGAGGATCTTCCGAAAGCGGGCTACGAGCGTGGCACCGTAACTTTGGACTTCCTGACGAAAGTCGCGCGGCTGAGCTGGTCGGAAGACGGTCCGCGGCTGGCGAAGGAATTGCTGGTCAAGCGTGGCATTCCACTTGTGATCGAAAAGCATCTGCCGAAGACGTATCTCGACGGGGTAGCACTCCGACTCGGCGATGGCAGACCGGTAATCGGACTTACTCTGCGCTACGACAGAATCGACAATTTCTGGTTCTGCCTGCTGCACGAGCTGGCCCATGTAGGTCGACACATGGACAACGACAGAGGCGAAGTCTTCGTCGACGACTTCACACTTCGGAAACTCGAAGGGAGACGGGAAGACCCCAGGGAGAGACAGGCTGACGAATGGGTGGAGGAAGCGGTTATTCCGCGCTCGGTCTGGGAAGCGAGCGCAGTACGGGATCGGCCAACGACCATGGCCGTGATGAATCTCGCCAATGCCCTGCAAGTGCATCCGGCGATCGTCGCAGGGAGGGTCCGATACGAACGGAAGAACTACCGGCTGTTGTCGCAATTCGTCGGGACCGGCGAGGTGCGACGACAGTTCGGCATGTCGTGAGGTAACGGGCCGATGAACTTCCATAGCGGATTGGGAGTTGGACTTTCCTCGCTGCCGCTGGGCAGAGCAATACGGTGGTACTATGTCCGGCATCGTTTCAGAGCACTTCTTGAAAACCTGAAAATCACCGCGGATCAGACCAACGATGGCGAGACCAAGCATCGGGGTGTCGTCTCCTGCCTGAATCGCGGTTACTGGAACAGCAGCGACGACGCCATCCACCGAATTCTGATCGGTTCCTGGGGGAATTTCACCCGGGTTCGCCCGCCGCGTGATGTCGACATTCTCTTTGTCCTCCCGGTAGAGGTGTACTGGCGATTCGAGCAACGCTCCGGCAATCGGCAGTCGCAGTTCTTGCAGGAAGTGAAGAGCTGGCTTCAGGCCACATATCCGCAGACCGACATTCGAGGGGACGGGCAGGTAGTCGTGGTGCCGTTCAATTCGTGAAAGGTGGAGGTTGCGCCAGCTTTCCCGTACCAGGGAGGAGGTTACTTCGTATGCGACGCCCACGAAGGGGGACGCTACAAGTGGGTCCATCCGGAAGCGGAGATTGCCGCGCTCGACGGCGCCGACATGGCGCTGAACGGCAACGTGCGGAAACTCACCCGGATACTGAAACAGTGGCAGCGCCACTGCAACGTGCCCATCAAGTCATTCCAGATTGAAGCGCTCGTCATGGAAGTGTTACCACGCTTGAGCTACGGCGACTGTGATGAATTCTGGTTCGACTGGTTGGTACGGGATGCCCTGGGCCACATGATCAGCCGTGCCAACGGTTGGTTCACGATGCCGGTCACTGGAGAAGTGATCCAACTTGGAGATGCATGGCTCAGCAAGGCTTCGAGCGCTTACGGGCATGCTCTCAGGAGCGCGGCGGCGAGTGTCGCGGCGAGCCGTGAGGAGTCGAATGACATGGACAGGGGCCTCCTGTGCTTCATCGAGAGGCCCCGGCGAGAGGGATGCCCCGGCGAGAGATGCGCCAAAGCCCGACACGGACGGACACGCCCGTCAAGGCCCGGTGACAATTGGTGACGCAAGGATTCATGTGTCAGTCGGGAGTGGGGTCCTCCCTGTGGTTCACGACAACCGCAGGAAGGAGCCTCCCGATGCCACGGCAGGCTGCAACGACCGGGAGCCTGCCACAGGCGTTCGAGGGGGTGAAGGAGATGCAGGCAGGCGGAGCGGGGCGGGGCGAGGGCTGTCGTCCCCTCGGTCGCCAGGCGCTGGCCGGGATCATCGAGGGCCGGATGGCCGAGGCCGCGGACCGCCGGCGCGACACCCTCGACGCCGGCGCCGCTCGCCTGCTTCCGCTGCAGGACCCTTGCCGGGCGAAGGCAGGTCAGGACCACCAATGCCGGCGAACGACGGTTCCGCGAGGTCCGCAGACGAACACGGCCCACGGGAACATTCCGGGACCGGACATCAACGGACCGCATCATCCACGCGGTCTTCATGCACGAAGACAGGTCGCAGGGAATCAGCACCCCGGTCTCCCTGACACATGACACTTGACGTTGCCATGTCCCGGCGGGGCGGGAATCGTGCAAGGGGACAGGTCAAGCCGCTGCGAACTTGCGGACCGCGACCGGATCGCGGCCCTGCCGGGCGTGCCAGAGGTCGTACTGCATCTGCTGGGTCAGCCAGCTCTCCGGGCTGCCGCCGAATGCCTCTGACAGCCGGATCGCCATTTCCGGCGAGATGCCGAGGCGGCCGTTAAGCAGCATCGACAGCGTGTTGCGCGAGACCGCGAGCCCCTTGGCGGCCTCGGTCACGGTCAGCCCGAGAGGTTCCAGGCACTGACGCCGGATGAAGGCGCCGGGATGGGGCGGATCGTGCATCAGCATGGGCGTTGCCTCCCTAATGGTAGTCCAGGTAGTCGACATCAGCGGCGTGGCCGTACTCGAAGCGGAAGACAACCCGCCAGTTGGCGCTGACCGTCACTGCCCAGTAGCCGGCGCGGTCGCCCCTGAGCGGGTGCAGTCGGAAGCCAGGTAGATCCATGTCGTCCGGAGCCGCTGACGCATTCAGGCGAACCAGGATGTCGCGCACTCTCCCGCGGTGCTCCGGGTGGATGCGGCGCTCGTCGCCGCGTTCCATGAGGCGCCTGAGCGCCCGGCTCTTGTAGCTCCTTATCATGGCCGACTGTAATATGCCCAATGGCGGTTGTCAAAGTGCCCGACGGTCCGGGTGACGCAAGGGTCATGTGTCAGGCGGGAGTGGGGTGCTCCCTGTGGTGAAGCACAACAGCCACAGACAGGAGCCCCCCGATGCCACGGCAGGCTGCAACGATCGAGAGTCTGCCACAAGCCTTTGAGGTGGTGAAGGAGATGCAGGCAGACGGAGCGGAGCGGGGCGAGGGCTGTCGCCCCTCGGTCGCCAGGCGTCGGCCGGGATCATCGAGGGCCGGATGGCCGAGGCGGTGGATCGCCGGCGCGACGGCCTGCGCAACGATCTCGACGATCTGCTCGCCTGCTTCCGCTACAAGACCCTTGCCGAGCGAAGGCAGGTCAGGACCACCAATGCCGGCGAACGACGGTTCCGCGAGGTCCGCAGACGAACACGGCCCACGGGAACCTTCCGGGACCGGACCTCGACGGACCGCATCATCCACGCGGGCTTCATCCACGACAACAGGTCTCGGGGAATCAGTACCCCGGTCTCCCTGACACATGACACTTGACGTTACCCGTCGATCGTATCGCTGACAAGCGACATGTCGGGTTCCTGTACCCTGCGCCCTGTTCGGTATCGTCAGGCCTCTGAAAGGGGCGCGATGAGACGCGCAGAAGTGTTGCAGGAAGTTCGACGATGTCTGTTCGAGGCGTACTGCGGGCACACTGACCCGGGAGCAGGCTGCAGGGATCCTCGGGCATCCCGATGCGCACCCTGCGCCGCCGGGAAGAATGTCATGAGGCGCAGGGGCGGAATATCTGTAAGATCGTCGCCCGGGCGGCCGACACCCGTGTTCCCGCGAATACGACGATGGCGATGCCGACGGTGTTTGATGCCCGGTACTGGGACCATACGCCCGAGCCCTTCCCCGGGAAGTCGGCGGCGCGCCCCGGCTTCACACAAGGCAACAACCTGATCCCCTCGTCCCGGAGGAAGGCACCATGAGCCGCTTCACGGGAATTGCCGAGGCGATCGAGGCTCCCGTGACGGGCATACGCCTGGGTCGACAAGGAGACCCTGACCACGCGTTGCATCCCGGCCTCCTCACCGGCGGGGCGGGGGCAGTGCGAGCCCGGGGGATCACGACCATGGACCGAGCCCACCGGTTCCTGAAGGAGGGTTGTCTCTCCGAATTCGCCGTCCGGTTCGTCAAGGGGCCCGAGGATGACGCTGCCGCCTTAATGCCCCTTGCCGGGTCCGTGCGCGCGGTCCCGTACCTTCGGGAAGAACGCAGCGTCGGCAACGACAACACGGGTGCACTACAAGGGCCCGGCGCTGCAGGTCCCGCCCGATCGCGACCGGGACGATGGCCAACCGATCGAAACGCCCACCGGGAAGGTCGCGCGACCCGCTGCGACGCGCGAACGCAGCGGCCATCGACCGAAGCGGACAATCGGCATGGGACCTGCACCGGACAATTCAGAACGTTCTCGACAGTCTTGCTTCCTTGACAGGCGCCGAGCATGGGAGGGGCGAGGCTCGGGATGCGGTTTTTCCGGTGGAGCGATGGGGAACCGGTGCGATTGCTTTCGCCGTACGGCGGACGCGCAGGCGGCTCTGGTCCTGCCGGTTTCGACCGGGGTGGGGCGACGCCGGGGTCTGCCATTCGAACTGGCCGGCGGCGTGACAGAGCCCGTCGAGACAGAAGTTGTTGCGCGCGTCGCCGCGACGCCGGCCGCCGCCCTGCGGACCGAACTGGCCGCATGGGCGCTCCAGCAGGTCGGTCCCAAGCCCGCGCTCCCATGTCAGCTATGTACTGACCAGTCTGATCATTACGTAAAACGAAACGCGGAAGGGTCTGTTTGACGCAGTATCCGGGTCAGACAGGATGGCTTCTCGAAAATACCCTGAAAATGTCAGATTGCCTGGAGGCTGATCTGTTTGGCGTGGAGAGGCGTGCCCCGGCGCCGGGTCTTTGCCGATAACCTCGAATGTCAACAGTCGAAAATGGAGACCCTCATGCCTGACTCGCCACTTGCCCTCGTCACCGGAGCCGCCCAGGGGATAGGATTTGCCTGTGCCGAAGCGCTTGCCGAGGATGGCGCACGGCTGATCCTGGCTGACATCAATGCCGAAAGGGTGACTGCAGCAGCAGACATCCTTGGCGGCGACGCGGTTGGATTACCCTGCGACATGGGCAACGTCGCCCAAGTCCATGCGCTGTTTGACAGCATTGCGGTCGATCATGGGCCGCTGTCGATTCTGGTGAACAATGCGGGTGTTGCCCGTCCCGGCTCATTTCTCGACTACACCGTCGAAGACTTCGACGCCGTCATCGGGATCAACCTGCGCGGCCTGTTCGTCGCCACGCAGAGGGCCGCAAAGGCGATGATCGCGGCCGGCATCGAAGGTGCGATCATCAACATGTCGTCGATCAACGCTCAGGTGGCTATCCCCTCGATCCCGGCTTACTGCGCATCCAAGGGCGGCGTCATGCAGCTGACCAGATCCGCTGCCTTGGCGCTTGCGCCGCACAACATCCGCGTCAACGCCGTGGGCCCCGGCTCCATTGACACGGCCATGATGGCCAGCGTGAACGCCGATCCCGAGGCCATGAAAACGGTCATGTCGCGAACTCCCCTGCAGCGCATCGGAAGTCCGCGCGAGATTGGCGATGTGGTGGCGTTTCTGGCCAGCAAAAAGGCCAGCTACATCACCGGCGAGACAATCTATGTCGATGGAGGACGAATCGGCATGAATTATACCTGCTAGCACCCGCTGTCATGTTCACGGCAGCCGGTCGACCGGAAGCGACCAATCGCCTGTTTGTTGCCGCACTACGGACTGAATAACATCCATTTTTCCGTCAGCTTTCGACTGTGGAATTCATGACTGCCAGCCCGGACCCCCTGACCGACCCGATGGCCTTCGAACAACATGTTCAGGGCCAGATCGACAACAAGACAAAGCCGCAGGGATCACTGGGCATTGTCGAACGACTGGCGCTCTGTCTGGCTCAGACCATGAAGACGGCGTCGCCGCGCCTCGACCGTTGCGAACTGATGATCTTTGCGGCCGACCACGGGATCGCGGCAGATGGCGTTTCCGCTTATCCACAGCAGGTGACGCGGGAAATGGTTCTGAATTTCCTGCGCGGCGGGGCCGCTGCAAATGTCTTTGCCCGTACCGTCGGAGCGACGGTTCGAGTGGTCGATGCCGGGGTCGCGGGTGATCCGATCGAGCACGCCGAACTGATCGACCGACGAATTGGTGCAGGCACGCAGAACAGCCGGATCGGACCGGCAATGAACGATGACCAGCGGGATGCCGCCCTGGCCGCCGGCGCGAAACTGGCCGCGGGATCGGACGCAGACGCATTGTGCTTTGGCGAAATGGGAATCGGAAATACGTCTGCTGCAACTCTGCTGGCGCACAAGATCCTCGGACTGCCGCTGAGCGAGCTTGTGGGCCATGGCACCGGTCTGGATGACACCGGCCTGCAACGCAAGACATCGATTCTCCGGGATGCCGCCGCGCGCACTGCGCCAACATTGCCGGCCGCCGAGGCGTTGACCGAATATGGCGGCTTCGAGATTGCCATGATGACCGGGGCCATGATCGGCTGTGCCCGGTCTGACCGGCCGGTCCTTGTCGACGGATTCATTGCCACTGCGGCAGCCTTGGCCGCCCGGGGCATGGAGCCGGAGGTTTGGCCTGCCATGTTCTTTTCCCATCGTTCCGTGGAGCGCGGGCACGGCCAGCTTCTCGATGCTCTTGATGTCCGGCCGATTCTGAATCTTGATATGCGCTTGGGAGAAGGAACGGGCGCGCTGCTCTCATGGCCGATCCTGCGTGCGGCGGCCGCGATGTTGACGGACATGGCGAGCTTCGCCGATGCCGAGGTCAGCGGCCCGGTCTGATGTCATCCCGCTGGACCGTGGCGAGTACGCCTTCCAGCCTGCTCCAGGCTTCCTGATTCGGCGGCAGGCCAAAGCGAAGCCAGTCCCGCCGTTCCGGGAAATCGCGTACAAGGAGACCGGCGCGGCCCAAGGCCACTGCAACCCTTTCCGCATCTTCCCGCCGGGCCAGCCGGAACAGGTCGGTACCTCCGAGCATCTCGAATCCGTTGGCTTGGAGAAGCGCATCCAGCCGCCCGGCTGCATCGGCGAGGCGCACGCCCATGGCGCGGCGCCATTCCGAGTCCTGCAGCGCTGCGCGCGCCATGTGAATGGCGGCGCCCGAAATCGGCCAGGGGCCAAACAGTCTCTGGACCGCTGCGACCGTCTTCCGGTCCGACACCAGAAAGCCTAGCCGGACCCCTGCGAGCCCGTAGGCCTTTCCGAACGATCGAAGCAGGATTGTCCCTGATCGCGGCATGTAGGGCGCGGCGCTGCATCCGGCAGCCGAGAATTCAGCGAAGGCTTCGTCCACGATGAGGCGGAAATCGCCAGACCCGCGATCTTCCGCAAGATCGAGCAAGTCGACCGGATCGTGCATCCGACCATCAGGATTATTCGGATTGCACAGGACTCCGACATCCGCCTCGATCAGACTGGCCTGATCCGTTGCTTCCCGAACATCCGCACCGCTGCCGCGCCATGCCGCGGCATACTCGCCGTAGGTTGGCGATAAAATGGCAACCTTCCTGGCCGACAGCACATGGGGCAGGGAGGAGATCAGTATCTGGGCGCCCGGCGCGACTGCAATCAGGTCCGGGCCGGCACAGCCATAGGCGTCGGCCGCAACGGCCTTCAGGGCGCCAATGTCTTCAACCTCCGGCAGCCGGGTATGGACGTCCGCAGGGAGCGGCGGAAAGGGATAAGGAAACGGATTGATTCCGGTGGACAGATCGACAAGAGGATCGGGCGCGTCCGGGTACAGTCGGCGAAGCGCGCGCAGCCTGCCGCCGTGGTGGATCATGGACACACGCGACAACGGCGGGTGCGCCACCGCACAGGCCAGTCGGTCATGACGATCGACGGTTGGTTCGCGTTCACCTTCATGCTCCTTGGCGCGGCGCTGTTGCTGGAGGCGGTCGCCGGATATCCGAAGGCGCTGTTCTCCCGATTTCGGCATCCGGTCGTCTGGATCGGCGCCGTGATCACGGAACTCGACCGCCTCTGGAATCGCGCAACCCTGCCCGAACCACGCCGCAGCCTCAACGGATTTATCGGCCTCGTGGCCATCGTGATTGTCCCGGTGGTTCTGGCCATGATCGTGCAAGTCGCGGTGCTTGCAGTGCTCGATTCCTGGCTGGCGGCCCTCCTGCTGGCCATCCTGGCGTCTTCCCTGCTTGCTCAACGCAGCCTGCATGATCATGTTGCCGGGGTGAGCGAAGGCTTGCGGACCGGAGATCTCGCGCTGGGGCGCGAGCGGGTCTCCATGATTGTCGGTCGCGATCCGGACTCGCTGGACGAAGCCGGTGTTGCCCGTGCCGCCATCGAAAGTCTGGCCGAGAACTTTTCCGACGGCGTGGTCGCGCCGGCCGTTTGGGGCGCAGCGGGAGGGCTTCCCGGCATGGTCGGCTACAAGGCCATCAACACCGCCGACAGCATGATCGGGCACAGGGACGACCGGTATCGTGCCTTTGGCCGGGCGGCGGCGCGCCTGGACGATCTGGTCAATTTGCCTGCATCGCGACTGAGCGTCCTGTGGATCATCCTTGCCGCCTTGAGCTTGCCGTCGGCGTCATCGCGGGCCGCACTGTCGACCGCCTGGCGCGACGCACGTCGTCACCGATCACCCAATGCCGGGTGGCCTGAAGCTGCCGTCGCCGGAGCGTTGGGGCTGAGGATCGGCGGGCCGCGCCGCTATCCCGGCCTGGTTGTCAACGATGCCTGGCTGGGAGACGGTCGGGTCGAGGCAACCGCAGATGACATCGATCGGGCGTTGCGATTGTACCGCCGGGCCTGTGCCGCCCAGTATCTGACAATTGCCCTTTCGGCTGCCGCTATCTGGCCAGGCTGATCAGCCGGTCGATTTCGACATGCTCTTCCAGATGGGCCGCCAGCGCATCCAGGGTGTCGTCCACCAGCGCGCTGTGGTTCGACAGGCTGCTTTCCGCTCCAAAAGAGGTCAGCCATTGCTGCCGGTACCTGTCGTCCGCGAAGAGTCCGTGGACATAGGATCCGGTCACTCGTCCATCCCGAGAACGCGCGCCGTCAGGACGTCCGTCGTCAAGGTGATGAACCGGCATTGCCGTACCGGGGCCGGTCGTGCGGCCCACATGAATCTCGTAGCCGGCAATCGACGTTGCGGTGTCAGTGCTCTTCCCGCTGACCTCGCGCACCTGTTTGGGACCGGCCAGGATCGTTTCGACATCCAGGAGACCCAGGCCGTCCACCGCTGACGGCGGTCCCTCCACGCCGTCCGGATCGGCAATGCTGCGCCCAAGCATCTGATAGCCTCCGCACAGACCAAGGATCCGGCCGCCGCGCCTGTGGTGGGCCAGAATGTCGATATCCCAGCCTTCCTCCCGAAGTGCGGCCAGGTCTGCCATCGTGGCCTTGCTGCCGGGCAGGATGACGACATCGCAATCGATCGGCAGAGGCTGGCCGCGCTCGACCATGTGCAAGTCGACCGCCGGTTCGGCCGCCAGCGGGTCCAGATCGTCGAAGTTGGCTATCCGCGGGATCAGGGGAATGGCGATCTTGAGCGAGGCCTTGCACCGCATCTTGCCAGCGCCCGCCGCCAGCCGTTCGGAGAGGTCGTACGCATCCTCCGCCGGCAATCGGCCAGCCTGCTCGAAATAGGGGACCAGGCCCAGGGCGGGCCAACCGGTTCGCCGGGCGATGTCCGCCATGCCGTCGTCGAACAACGTCGGATCGCCGCGCATCTTGTTGACGACAAATCCGCAGACCATGGCTGCATCGCCGGCATCGAGCACGACCTTCGTGCCGACGAGGGACGCGATCACGCCGCCCCGATCGATATCGCCGATCAGAACCACCGGCACTTCGGACGCCACCGCAAAGCCCATGTTCGCGATGTCGGCCTCGCGAAGATTGGTTTCGGCAGCGCTGCCGGCGCCCTCTACGAGAACAATGTCGGACTCGCTTCTCAGCTTGCTGAAGCTATCCAGAACCCGGGGCAGCAGGCCCGTCTTGACAGCCTGGAATTCCCGGGCCCTTGCCGAACCTTCCACTTTCCCCCGGACCACGATCTGGGCGCCGAGGTCCGAACTCGGCTTCAGAAGAACCGGGTTCATGTGCACACTGGGAACAACCCGTGCGGCGCGAGCCTGCAGGGCCTGCGCGCGACCGATCTCCCCGCCATCCGCGGTGACGGCGGCGTTGTTGGACATGTTCTGAGGCTTGAAGGGCCGCACGACATGGCCACGGTTGGCGAGTGCCCGCGCCAGTCCTGCCACAAGAACCGACTTGCCGACGTTTGACCCGGTTCCCTGGAACATGATCGCCCGGGCAGGCATCAGTATTCGATCCCCTCCTGGGCCCTGACGCCCGCCTTGAAATGGTGTTTCACCAGGGTCATCTCGGTCACCAGATCCGCAGCATCCACCAGCGAAGATTTCGCGTTCCGCCCCGTGACTGCGACATGGAGGTCCTGCGGCCGGGCCTGCAATGCTGCAAGGACCTCATCCAGCGACAGGTAGTCGTAGCGGAGCGCGATGTTCAACTCGTCCAGGATCACCAGGCCGAAGTCGGGGTTGGCCATCATCTTCCCGGCTGTGTTCCAGGCCTTCCTGCAGGCCGCGATATCCCGCGCCTTGTCCTGGGTCTCCCAGGTAAAGCCCTCGCCCAGAGCGTGCCATTCGATCATGTCCGGCGCCATCTGCTCCAGGGCCAGTTTCTCGCCTGTCGACCACGCGCCCTTGATGAACTGGACAACGCCTACCTTCCGCCCGCGACCGATCATGCGCAGCGCCAGCCCGAATGCCGCGGTCGATTTGCCCTTGCCGGTCCCGGTATGGACGATCAGCAGGCCCTTCTCGATGGTCTTGGAGGCAACTTCCGCATCCTGGACCGCCTTGCGGTTTTCCATCCTGGTGCGATGGCGGACGTCATCTTCTGATTCCGAGACGGTCTTGGTCATGTCGACTTTTTCACGATCATGGGAATTCCGGCAACCATGAAGTGTACCGAATGGGCATGCGCGGCAAGCCTGTGATGCAGGATGCCGGCGGCGTCAAGGAAGGCGCGCGCCAGAACATTTTCCGGCACGATGCCAAGTCCCACCTCATTCGAGACCAGCACGGTCGTGCCCCGGCGCGCTTTCAGGGCGGCCATCAGCCGGTCTGTCGCCGGGTCGATCGGAGTCTTGCTCAGCAGGAGGTTCGTGAGCCACAACGTCAGGCAATCAACCAGGACCGGAAGATCGCCGCTCTCCTCAAGCGCCTGTACCAGATCCAGAGGCGCCTCGACCGTTTCCCATCCCGTCCCGCGGCGGGCCTGATGATTGCGGATTCGGGCTTGCATCTCCTCGTCGAACGCTTGCGCAGTGGCGATATAGCGCCAGGGAGCGGGCAAGGCTTCGACAAGGGCTTCTGCGTGGCGGCTCTTGCCTGACCGTGCGCCGCCCAGAACCAGGCACAGATGTGTTTTGCTCATGCAGGTGCTCCGGCACGGGTTTGGCAGCCTGCCTGTCGGTGGCATCGCAAGGGAGTTGCCGCGAGGACGCATTCTTGACTCACCGCGGAAGGCCGGCGTAAATGGCAACGACGTTGCCTGTAACAAGGGCGTAAAGGGAATGCGGTGCGGAGCCAAGTCTCCAAGGCCGCAACTGCCCCCGCAACTGTAAGCGGTGATCGACCGTTGTGCGACTTGTCGCGCGCCACTGGAGGGCGTCTCCGGGAAGGTCCGGTCGATGATTGTGCCGCAAGTCAGGAAACCTGACGTCAACAAGGACTGCCGGACCGGGCGGGGTGCGCGGGGCGTGCAGAGGCATTCGGCGTGATACACCGGATGCCGTTGGACCCGCACCCCTTCCGAGGTCGACTGACGCCTCGGATGCCCGGAAGGACCGTGCGTGGCCATGGACAACAGACCCGTTCTGCATGTTTGCCTGACCTGCCGCCCCGCAGATGGGGAATCCGTCCGACCCGATACACCGACAGGCGGCGCCCGGCTGCATGATGCCCTGATTGCCCGGGTCGCGGCGCGCGACCTTGACGATCGGGTGCGGATCAACCCTGTCACCTGCATGGCAAATTGCGATCAGGGGTGCAGCGCGGCCGCCTCGGCGCCCGGGAAATGGTCCTACATTGCCGGCCATCTCGAGGCTGAACAGGCGGACGACCTGATCGATTACGCGCTGGCGTACGGCGAGTCGAAAACCGGCGTGGTCATGCCCTCGCGTCGTGCGCCGTCTCTCAAGGACGTGTTCGTCGCCCGCGTCCCGGCGCATCCGGACGATCTTGCAGAAAACGGAGATCCTTCATGAGCTTTTCCGCCACGAAAATCCCGGCGACCGTCATTACCGGCTTTCTGGGAGCCGGCAAGACGACGCTGGTGCGCCACCTGCTTCGCAACGCCGGCGGCCGGCGCCTGGCCGTCATCGTCAACGAATTCGGTTCGGAAGGCGTCGATGGCGACACGCTGAAAAGCTGCGGGATCGAGGATTGTCCGGAAGAGAATATCGTCGAGTTGGCCAACGGCTGCCTGTGCTGCACCGTTGCCGACGACTTCGTGCCCACGATGGAGGCCCTGATCGACCGCGATGAACCTCCGGATCACATCGTCATCGAGACCTCGGGGCTGGCGCTGCCCAAGCCATTGATCAAGGCATTCGAATGGCCGGAAATCCGATCGCGAATGACGGTCGACGGCGTCATTGCGGTGATCGATGGCCCGGCGGTTGCCGCCGGGCGATTTGCCGACGACCCGGACGCCGTCAACGCGATGCGGGAGGAAGATCCTTCCATCGATCACGAAAGCCCGCTCCGGGAACTCCATGAAGACCAGTTGATGGCGGCTGATCTGATCGTGTTGAACAAGACTGATCTGCTGGAAGCAGGGGCGCTCGATGACCTTCGCAGGGAGATCGCGGCATCGGCCGGACGGCCCCTCAAAATGATTTCGACCCGGAACGGCGTCGTCGATCCTGCCATCGTTCTGGGACTGGAAGCTGCTGCCGAAGACGACCTCGATGCCCGTCCTTCCCATCATGACGGTGAGGATGGACACGAGCATGATGATTTCGAATCCTTCAATGTTGCATCTGGCGAGATTGCCTCGCCCGATGATTTTGCCAGACGGCTTGCCAAGGTGGCCGGAGACCACGATATCCTGCGGATCAAGGGTTTTGCGGCAGTGGCCGGCAAGCCGATGCGCCTTGCCATTCAGGGTGTCGGCACGCGGATCAATCATCATTTCGACCGGCGCTGGTCCGACATCGAGGCGCGCGAAACGCGACTGGTCGTGATCGGCGAGACAGGCATGGATCAACCGGCCATTGCCGAGGCGATCGGCAGCTGACGCCATGCACCTGCTGTTCCGCGAAACCCACAGTCTGGACGAGACCGCTGCTGCCGTGGACCTTGGTCTCAGCGCGGCTGACATGGTTTTTCTGTCCTTCGCGGATACGGATCTCGCCGTGACGTCGTTTGCCTATGACGCCGCTGCCGATACCTTGCCCAGCCTTCGCCTCGCCAACATCAGCCGGTTGCGTCATCCGCTTTCGGTCGATGTCTGTGTCGACGATATCGTCTCGAAGGCTCGCGTTGTCGTGGCCCGGCTGCTCGGTGGACTGGAATACTGGCGATACGGGATCGAGGAACTGGCCCGGGTCTGCCGGGAGCGCGGCATCACGCTGGCGCTGATCCCGGGCGACGGTCGTCCGGACTCGCGTCTGGCCGCGCTTTCCACGGCCCCGGCAGCGTCGATCGATGCACTGGACCGCCTGTTCGCAGCAGGCGGCCCGACGAATGTGGCGTCTGCGCTCACGGTCATGGCCGCCCTTGCGCAGGCCAGGGTTCCGGCTGACCCGCCCGTCGTGCCGATGCCGGCATTCGGCGAGCACGATCTTGGTGCCGATGCGCCTGCGACGGGTCCGGTTGCCGTGATCGTGTTCTATCGCGCCTGTCTCCTGGCCGCCGATACCGCACCGCTGGAGACCCTGGCCCAGGCGCTGGCATCACGCGGCCTCCGACCGGTCGGGCTTTTCGTTGGCAGCCTGAAGGATCAGGAAACCGCCGGGTTCGTCGGCAGCCGGCTGTCGGACCTGAAGCCCGGTATCATTCTCAACGCCACTGCCTTCTCTGCGCGTGTCGATGATGGCGGCTCGCCGCTTGATGCGGCTGACGTGCCGGTCCTGCAACTGATGCTCGCCGGTTCGACCCGGGAAGCGTGGTCGGAATCGTCACGGGGGCTGTCCCAATCCGACGTCGCAATGCAGGTGGTTCTTCCGGAACTGGACGGGCGGCTGTCTTCAACCGCGATCTCCTTCAAGTCGGCAGAGGAGCCGCTGGACCGACTGGAATATGCCCGCGCCAGACACACGCCGGATATCGACGGAATTGCGCTGGTTGCCGAACAGGCATTGCGATGGGTCCGCCTGGCTGGAACCCCGCGTGACCAACGGCGTCTGGGACTGGTCTTGAGCGACTATCCCGCTGCCGGTCAGCGTGCGCACGCGATCGGTCTTGATGCAGTCGAAAGCAGTTCCGCGCTGTTGGATGATCTGGCCGAGGCCGGATATATCGTGGGCGCTGACATCGATCCGCTTGTCGTCGCAGATGCCGTGTGCGAACGCGCGCCGTCACCGATTCTGGATCTGTCGAGCTACGAACGCCTTTTTCGATCTCTGCCCGCCGAAGCACGGGCGAAGGTCACCAAGGCGTGGGGTTCTCCAGCGGATGACCCTGCCGTTGTCGGGAGCGATTTCCACATCCGTCATGCCCGCTTTGGCAACGTGATTGCCGCCATTCAGCCGGACCGGGGGCGGCCGCACGAACGCAAGGCGATCCACCACGACCCGGACGCGCCGCCCTGCCACGCCTACATCGCCTTCTATCTGTGGCTGCGGGAGGTCGAAGCCATCGACGCAATGGTCCACATGGGCGCGCACGGGACGCTGGAGTGGTTGCCGGGCAAGGCGCTTGCGGTTTCCAGGGCCTGTTTTCCGGCTGCGCTCCTGGGTGGGGTTCCGGTCGTCTATCCGTTCATCGTCAACAATCCCGGTGAGGCTGCTGCGGCCAAGAGACGGCTGGGCGCGGTGACGATCGGGCATCTGACGCCGCCGCTGAAATCTGCCGGATCGCATGGCGCTGCCCGGGACATCGAGCGGCTGCTCGACGAGTATGCCGGAGCAGACGGTCTGGACAGGCGGCGTACCGCCATCCTGCGCGAGGATATCCTCGACCGGGCCGAGGCGCTCGGGCTGCTCGACGAATGCGCCGCCGGAAAGGACCTGTCGGACGACGACCGGCTGGCCCGGCTGGATACCTATCTGTGCGACGTCAAGGATCTGCAGATCCGTGACGGTCTGCATGTATTCGGGCGTGTGCCTGCAGCCGACCGGCGTGCGGCATTGCTGGCATCTCTGACGGCGACATCGCCTCCGGCGGCAGTTGCAGGGCTGGAGCAAAGGCTGGATGCCTGTGCCGCCGCGGAGCGGCGCGCGCTGATCGAGGCCCTGGACGGCCGGTTTGTCGAACCCGGGCCGGCCGGCGCGCCGACCCGCGGTCGCAGCGACGTGCTGCCGACAGGTCGCAACATGTACACGAGCGATCCACGCGCGGTGCCGACCCGTTCGGCCATGATTCTGGCGGAGAAGGCGGCCGATGCCCTGATGCGTCGGCATCTGCAGGAAAAGGGCGACTGGCCCCGCGCGCTGATGATCGATCTGTGGGGCAGCGCCACCATGCGCACGGGCGGCGAAGATCTGGCGCTTGCCCTTGTCCTTGTCGGCGCCCGCCCGATCTGGGCGGAGATGTCCGGCCGGATCACCGGTTTCGACGTTGTTCCGGCCGATGAACTGACCTGGCCGCGGGTGGACGTGACCCTGCGGATTTCCGGCCTGTTCCGCGACGCGTTCGAGATGCAGATCGACATGTTCGACGCCGTGGTGCGCGCCGTCGCCAGGCGGCAGGAGACCGCCGAGGTGAATCCCCTTGCCGGCGTGGCGGGGGATCTGCCGGACGACGCCTTTCGAAAGGCGACCACCCGGATCTATGGTGCTGCGCCCGGAGCCTACGGTGCCGGCGTGACGGGTCGGCTCGATTCAGGCTCCTGGTCTCACCGCCGCGACCTGGGGGAAAGTTATCTGGCAGCATCCTCGAATGCCTATGGCCGGGGTCTGGACGGGGTTGCCGATCCCGAGGGTTTTTCGGCACGCGTGGGGCAGGCTGACGGGCTGCTGCACGGCCAGGATCATGCCGAGGTCGACCTGCTGGATTCGACCGATTACGCCGCGCATGAGGGCGGCTTTGCGGCGGCTGCGGATCGCCTGGGCAACGCGCCCGCTCTCTATCACATGGATACCGCCGCGCCGGGGACTCCGCGGGTTCGGACCCTGACGGAGGAAATCAGCCGGATCGTCCGCGGCCGGGCCTCCAACCCGGCATGGATTGGTGGCATGATGCGCCATGGATATCGCGGCGGCGCCGAAATCGCCCGCGCGCTGGAGGGTCTGTTCGCCTTCGCGGCAACCTTGCCGGACCGGCTGGACCGGCAGTTCGATCTTGTCTTCGATGCAACGCTGGGCAACGCTGCGGTAGACGAATTTCTTCGGGCGAACAACCCGGCCGCGCGCGGTGCCATGATCAGTCGCTTCAACGAGGCCGTGGCTCGCGGCCTGTGGCAGCCGCGCCGCAACTCCACCGCTGAAATCCTGCGGGGCGACGTCTCGTGAGCGCGCCGACGGTGAAAGGCTGGTGCCCGTCTGCACTGAGACCGATGGAATCCGGTGACGGTTATCTCGTCCGGATCAAGCCTCGGTCGGCCAGACTGGCTGCCGACCGGTTGCGCGCCATTGCGGAAGCGGTCGGGAGCTTCGGAAACGGCCTGGTGGACCTTACCAACCGCGGCAACTTGCAGATCCGGGGCCTGACGCCGGCGTCGCTCGACGATTTTTCGTCCTGGGTTCAGGCCAGCGGTCTGGCATCGGCAGAGCCATCTGCCGAAGCGATCCGCAATGTTCTGGCAGATCCCCTGGGGCCGGACAATCCGGCCGCAACGTTCGATTCCCATGCGCTTGCCCGTCAGATGGTGACGGCGCTGGAAGAGACGGCTTCCTTGCATGCCCTGCCGGAAAAGGTCGATATTCTGGTTGATGCCGGTGGTCCCCTGGGACTGGCGGATGCCGACGCTGCCGTCATGGTCCGCGCCGAGGGCAATGTCTGCAGGATCGATCTTGCCGGGGGTCGCACAGGGCGTCGTCTGCCGGTTGCCGGCATCGTCCCCGCCGTGCTGCGCCTTCTGGATTGCCTGCTGGCCTGGACCAGGGCAGCGGACCGGCGCCCGCCAACGGTGCGCTGCCGCATGGCGCAGATGGTGGACGCGCTCGGGGCTGATGCCGTTTTCAACGCCGCAACGGTCGGCGGGACGATCGTACAGGCCAGGGAGCGCAGCGTGGCGCCGCCGCAGGCCCTGTTCGGTTTTCATGCTGTCGGCAGCACAACCGGCTATCTGGGGGCAGGGGCGCCGCTTGGCAGTCTCCGGACCGACGACTTGTGCCTTCTGGCCGATCTGGCCGACGATCATGGCGATGGTGCGGTGCGCCTGACGCCCTGGAGGGCCATCGTCCTGGCAGGCGTGCCGGTCAGGAATGCCGCCGCGATCGCGATGTCGGCAGCAGGCCGGGGGCTGATCGTCAGCGCCGACGACTCGCGTCGTCGCGTGATCGTCTGCGCCGGTGCGCCGGGATGCTCCGCCGGTCTCTCGCCGGTCCGCAGCGATGCCGAACGGTTCCTTGATGCTGCACGCCCGATTGACGGCATGGTTCATATCTCCGGTTGTCGAAAGGGCTGCGCTCATCCCCGACCGGCACGATGGACCGCGGTCGCAACAGCGCCCGGTCGTTTCGATGTGATCAGGAACGGGGTCGTGACCGATCCGCCGGTCCGCCGGTCGGTGGCGACGGCCGACCTCGCAGCGACGATGGCGGACATGGACGATCGGTCGGCGGACGCTCCAGGGGCAACCGCATGATCGCCGGCTCCGATTACGTTCGCGATGGCGCGGCCATCTACCGGCAATCGTTTGCGACAATCCGGGCCGAAGCCGATCTTGCCGGACTCGATCCGGTCGAGGAGCGGGTGGCTGTACGTTTGATACACGCGTGCGGGATGGTCGATCTCGCCCGGGACATCCTCTTCTCTTCGGGATTTGCAGGTGCTGCGCGTTCTGCCTTGCGTGCAGGCGCGCCCATCCTGTGCGACACGCAGATGGTGGCCGGTGGCATTACCCGGACCAGGCTGTCGTCGAACAACGACGTCATCTGCACACTGACAGACCCGTCGGTGCCGGGACTGGCCAGGGAATTGGCCACGACACGTTCGGCGGCCGCCGTCGACCTGTGGCGCGCCCGGTTGGCGGATGCCGTGGTGGCGATCGGCAACGCCCCGACGGCGCTCTTCCGCTTGCTGGAACTGCTGGATGCCGGCGCGCCGACGCCGGCCGCCGTGATCGGAGTGCCGGTCGGTTTTGTGGGGGCAGCCGAATCGAAGGCCGATCTGGCGGCGCGGGACGACCTCCCCTCCGTCATCGTTCGCGGACGACGAGGCGGTAGCGCGATGGCTGCCGCTGTCGTCAATGCCCTTGCGCGTGATGACGAATGACCGTCACCGGCACCCTGTACGGCGTGGGCGTCGGGCCCGGCGATCCTGATCTGATCACCGTGAAGGCGGCGCGCATCATTCGGGAAGCGCCGGTCGTCGCCTTTTTCGCGAAGGACGGCGCAACGGGACACGCCCGGCGAATCGCAGGTGCCTACCTGACGGATGCGCAGGAGGAACTGCGCTTCACCTATCCCTACACGGTCGAGATTTCCAAACGCTCGACAGCCTACCGTCAGGCAATGAGCGGGTTTTACGATGCCGCCGCTGCACGGTTGGCGGCGATCCTGCGCGACGGTCGCGACGTGGCGCTCCTGTGCGAAGGGGATCCGTTCTTCTACGGCTCCTTCATGTATCCCCACGACCGGCTGGCAGACGACTACCCGGTCCAGGTTGTTCCCGGCGTCACCGCCATGACGGCCTGCTGGGATCGCGCCGGTGTGCCGATGACCCGCGGCGACGATTGCCTGACCGTACTGCCCGGCACCCTGGACGAAGCCGCCTTGTGCGCGCAGCTGGGACGGTCGGATGCCACGGTCATCATGAAGGTCGGGCGCCATTTGCCCAAGATCCGGCGTGCGCTGGATCAGGCGGGCCTTCTGGATCGGGCAATCCTTGTCGAGCATGGCTCGATGGAGGACGAGATGATCGTGCCGTTGAGAGAAAAGCAGACCGACGACGCGTCCTATTTCTCGGTCGTGCTGGTGCCGACCGAAAGGGCGACCTCGTGAACGGTCATATCCATGTTGTCGGTCTGGGGCCCGGCGCCGCCGCTCACGTCACGCCCGCGGCGAGCGCTGCCCTCGCCCAGGCCGGGCACCTCGTCGGCTACGGTCCTTATCTCGCCCGGGTGCCGGCACGGCCTGGCCAGGTCATTCACGCGTCAGACAATCGAGCCGAGCTCGAGAGGGCCCATCACGCCCTTTCCCTCGCGGCGGCGGGCGAAACGGTCGCCATCGTTTCCTCCGGCGATGCTGGCATCTTCGCGATGGCGGCGACCTTGTTCGAAGCGATCGAAACCCTGGGAGAGGCCGGGCGGCACGTCGATGTCACGGTGGTTCCCGGCGTGACGGCAATGGTTGCTGCCGCCGCCCGCCTGGGAGCGCCGCTGGGGCACGATTTCTGCGCCATCTCGCTGTCCGACAATCTGAAACCCTGGGAGACCATCCTGGGCCGCGTTCGCGCGGCGGCTGAAGCCGACTTCGTGCTTGCCTTCTACAACCCGATTTCGGAAGCCCGGCTCTGGCAACTGGGCGAAATCCTCAAGCTGCTGCGGACCATCCGGGCACCGGCGACGCCGGTCATCTTCGCAACGGCGATCAGCCGTCCCGACGAGCATGTCCAGGTTGTCGATCTGGCAGGCGCCGAGCCGAAGATGGCGGACATGCGCACACTGGTGATTGTCGGGTCCAGCGCGAGCCGCTGCGTGCCGCGCGGCGATGGCGATGTCTGGATCTACACGCCGCGCAGGGCGGCGGCATGACGCCTTTCCAGCCAGGCCCAGGCCGCCTCGACGTTCGAAACGACGGTTCCGTTTGCGGAGTCTGCAGGTGCTGGAGGGCGATCGATCATGATGACGGGCAGGCCGAGGCTGCGGGCGGCTGCCAGCTTTGCCCGCGTGGCTTCTCCGCCGGCGTTCCTGGTGACCAGAACCGTGATGCGATATTGCGCCATCAGTTCCCGTTCGGCCGCGGCGTCGAACGGCCCGCGATCCGTGATCACGACGGTTTTCGCCGGCAGCGAGGCCGGGTCCGGCGGATCGACGCTGCGAACAAGATGGAAATGCTCGGGATCTGCGCGAAATGGCGCCAGATCCTTGCGGCCGATCGTCAGGAAAACTCGCTGCGGCTCATTGCCCAGAGCAGAAGCCGCGGCTTCCAGATCGGGGACCTTGACCCACCGGTCACCGGCTTCGGCCCTCCAGGGCGGACGCAGGATTGTCAGCAGCGGGACGCCCGCGTTCCCGGCAGCCCTTGCCGCGTGCAGGGTCATCCGGCTTGCAAACGGGTGCGTTGCATCGACCAGCACCGCCATCCGGTTGTCACGGAGATAATGCGTCAAGCCGACTATTCCGCCGAAACCACCAGTCCGGGTTGCCAGTGGCGAGCGTCTGGGCGTGACAGTTGCCCCGGCAAGGGACATCCTGCCTTCGAAGCGCGGATCGTCGGCGAGACGTATCGCGAGGCCGGTCGCCTCGGTCGTGCCGCCAAGGACGAGGACTTTCAGTCGTGACATTGTCCGTTCGTCATGGGCAACCGGTCGTCGCCGCCGTTGAACAAGGGTGGCTGGCAATTATCGGGATGGGAGAAGACGGTGTCGAGGGGCTGGGTGCCGCCGCCCGGCAACGGCTGTCGGCGGCGACTGTCGTTTATGGCGGAAAACGGCACCTTGATCTCGTGCGCCATTCGATCCGGGGCGATGCCCGCCCGTGGCCATCGCCGATTCGGACCGCAATCCCGGAGATCATGGCGCTGCGCGGGACGCCGGTTGCGGTCCTGGTATCGGGCGATCCGTTCTTTCATGGCATGGGCTCGGTTATTGCGGAAGCCTTCACGCCTGACGACTTCATCGCCCATCCGTCACCTTCTGCCTTTTCGCTTGCAGCAGCGCGCCTGGGATGGCCGTTGCAGGATACCGAGATGCTGTCACTGTGCGGTCACCCGGTGGAGACCGCGATCCCGCTTCTGCAACCGGGCCGCCGCCTGCTGATTCTCTCCGCCGATGAAACGACGCCCGCTGCCGTCGCGGCGCTCCTGGCCGAGCATGGTTTCGGGACCAGCAGGATCGATATTCTCGAGGCGATGGGCGGCTCGTCGGAGCGGCATCGTCAGGCACAGGCCGATACCTTCGCACTGGCTGCCGTCGCCCGGTTGAACGTTGTTGCGGTCGCAGTCTCGGCGGGGCCGTCAGCCGACCCGCTCCCGGTATCGGCAGGTCTCGAGGATACGCGCTTCGAGGCCGATGGCATGCTGACGAAGAGGGAGATTCGCGCCATCACGCTTTCCAGTCTGGCGCCGCGGGCCGGCGATCTGCTGTGGGATGTCGGTACAGGATCAGGATCCGTGGCGATCGAGTGGCTGCTGGCTCATCGCGCGAACCGGGCCATCGCCATCGAGCATCGGGCGGACCGGGCGCTTGGCGCTCGCCGCAACGCGGCTGCGCTGGGCGTCCCGCGCCTGGACGTTCGTGAAGGTCTGGCACCGGCGGCCTTGATGGATCTGCCTGTGCCGGACGCGGTTTTCATCGGCGGCGGGCTGACCAGTTCCGGCCTGATGGATCGAGTCTGGCAGGCATTGACGCCGGGCGGACGGATGGTGGCCAACAGCGTGACGCTGGAAGGCGATCGGGTGTTGAGCGACATCGTTAACCGGCTAGGCGGCTCGCTGACACGAATTGCCGTCGAACGACTGGACCGGGTCGGGCGATTGCACGGCTACCGGCCGGCCATGACGGTGACCCAGTACCGGACGGTGAAACCATGATCGTTGTCGGGGTCGGATGTCGCAAGGGCGCCACGGATACGGCTATCGCCAGCGCGATACGCACCGCCGTCGCGCAGACCGGACTGTCCTTCGCGCGGATTTCCGCTCTGGCGGCACCGGATTTCAAAGCCGGGGAAGGCGGTTTGCGGCGTGCAGCCGACGACATGGGCCTGCCGCTTCGCCTGGTCGAACGGACGCAGCTCGAAGCGGTGCAGGCGTCCTGCACAACACACTCGTCAACGGTGATGACGGCCTTGGGTCTGGGGTCGATCTGCGAGGCGGCGGCAATCGCCGAAGCCGGCGTCGGCGCCATTCTGGTCCTGCCCAGGACTGTAGCGCACGGGGTCGCCTGCGCGATTGCCGAGGGAAGCCTGGAATGACCGTTCATTTCGTTGGTGCAGGCCCCGGTGCGCCGGATCTGATCACCCTGCGCGGGCGCGACCTGCTGGCCCGTTGCCCGGTATGTCTGTACGCGGGCTCCGTCGTGCACCAGGATATTCTGAATCATTGCCGTCACGACGCCAGGATTGTTGACACGGCGCCGATGGCACTGGATGAAATCATCGCTGAAATCGAGGTCGAACACGGGCGGGGGAACGATCTCGCCCGTCTGCACTCCGGCGATCTGTCGGTCTGGAGCGCTGTGGGGGAGCAGTTTCGCCGGCTGGATGACCTCGGCATTCCCTATACGATGACGCCCGGCGTACCGGCGTTCGCCGCCGCCGCTGCCGCGCTGCGGAGAGAATTGACGTTGCCGGAAGTCGCTCAGTCGCTTGTTCTGACCCGTACGTCCGGGCGCGCATCGAAAATGCCGGAAGGGGAGAAACTGGCGGCCTTTGCGTCGACCGGCACGACCCTGGCGCTGCACCTCTCCGTTCACGTACTGGATCGGGTCGTGGCAGAGTTGGCTCCTCACTACGATCCGGACTGCCCGATCGCCATTGTCAGCAGGGCGAGCTGGCCGGAGGAGAGGATCATCCGGGGGACGCTGGCGACCATCATGGCTCGGGTTGCAGCAGTACGCTCGGACGACGCGCCGCTGGACCGGATGGCGACCATTCTCGTCGGGCCGGTCCTGGAGGCTACGGTATTCCGGGAAAGCGCGCTTTACGATCGGGAGTATCGTCGGCGCTTCCGGGACGGAGTCGCCCCATGAGCCGGCCGGGTAACGCCGTGAACCGTCTGGTGGCGCGGGGTCCCACCTTTGCGCCGGGCAGCGTATGGCTTGTTGGCGCCGGCCCGGGCGATCCCGGATACCTGACTGTGAATGCGCTGGTCGGTCTGACCCAGGCGGACGTCATCCTCTACGATGCGCTGATCGACAGGCAGACCCTGGATCTTGCTCGCCCCGATGCTGAGGTGATCTATTCCGGAAAGCGGGCCGGCCTTCACTCCATTGACCAGGACAGCATCTGCGCGCGGCTGGTCAGTCTCGCGCAGTCCGGCCGTCGGGTGCTTCGCCTGAAGGGCGGCGATCCCATGGTCTTCGGCCGAGGCGGAGAGGAAATGCTGATGCTCGCCCAGGCCGGCATCCCGTTCAGGATCATTCCCGGCGTCACTGCGGGCCTCGCCGCTCTCGCCATTGCGACCATTCCCGCAACGCTTCGGGACGTGAACCGCGCTGTCGTCTTTGCCACCGGCCATGAGGCAAGGGATTCGTCCGAGACGGATTGGGCGGCCATGGCCAGGCTCGATCAGCCGATCGTGCTGTACATGGCGCTTCGGCGGCTGGATTCGATCGCGTCGGCGCTGATGTCAGGCGGGATGGCGCCGGACGTGCCGGTTGCCATCATCGCTTCGGCGACCATGCCTGAAGAGAATATCCTGGTGATCGATCTGGCGACGGCGGCGCGTGACGGCGACAGACAGCCGATCGATCCGCCTGCCATTATCGTGATCGGCGAGATCGTGCGGATGCGCGCGAAGCTGCGGGCACTGGCTCCGTCTCTTGCCGAGGCGCTGGCGTGACAATGGCCGGCCTGGCGCCGACGCTTCTGGTGGCCGCGCCCCGGTCCGGGGCCGGGAAGACGACGGTCACGATGGGCCTGATCGCGGCGTTGCGGTGCATGGGGTACAAGGTTCAGGCCCTGAAATGCGGTCCCGACTACATCGATGCAGCATTTCTCGCCGCGGCCGCTGGCGCGCCTTGCGCGAATGTCGATACCTGGGCCATGGCCCAGGACCAGGTCACTGCGATTCTGCACCGCGCCGCGTCGGCCTGTGATCTTCTGATCATCGAAGCGGCCATGGGTCTCTTCGACGGCGCGGCCGGCCAGGACGGTCGCTCCGGCGCGGCTTCAGAGGTCGCCGCCCGGTTCGGCATTCCCGTACTTCTGATTGTCGACGTCGCGGGCCAGGCGCAATCCGTCGGCGCCGTCGCCAGAGGGTTTGCCGACTTTGATCCGGCCGTCGATGTCGCGGGAGTCATTCTCAATGACGTTGCCGGCAACCGGCATCGACGGATGGCGACGGAAGGGCTGGCTGCGACCGAGATCCCGCTGCTGGGATGGGTACCTCGGCGCACGGATTTCGTGCTGCAGCGCCGGCATCTGGGACTGGTCCAGGCGCGGGAGGTTGCAACGCTGGACGCGGCGCGGACCGCACTCGCCCGGCAACTGGAGGAGACCGTCAATCTCGACCAGATCGTCGGCATCGCTCGGCCGCCTCGGGAAGACGGTCGATCAGTATCGGCAGCGACTACGGAGTCGGAAGGACGAATCGATCCACCGGGTCAGCGCATAGCCCTGGCCAGCGACGACGCCTTTGCCTTCACCTACGAACATCTGGCTACCATCTGGCGCGAAAGGGGAGCGGAGATCATCCCCTTCTCGCCTCTGGACGACGCTCCGCCACCGGATAGTTGTGACATCTGCTGGCTCCCGGGTGGCTATCCGGAATTGCACGCCGGCCAGTTGGCGTCCGCCGGGCAATTCATGAGCGGTATCCGGCGCTTCGCCGAAACCCGTCCGGTCCACGGAGAGTGCGGCGGCTACATGGCCTTGGGAGAAACCCTGGAAGCCGCGGACGGCCAGAGGCATCGCATGGCCGGATTGCTGGGACACAGCACCAGTTTTGCCACGCGCAAGCTGCATCTGGGCTACCGGCGGGCCGTCTTGCTGGCCGACTGCCCGCTGGGGTGCCGTGGCGCGGTGGTGCGGGGTCATGAATTTCACTATTCGACCCTGTCCGATCCCGCGGGGGACGAAGAACTTCTATGTCTGGAAGACCCGGACGGAAACGCTCTGCCGCGAGGCGGCTATCGGCGTGGCCATGTTTCCGGCACCTATTTTCACGTTCTTGCTCGCGAATGGCGATGAAATGCGGGTATGAGACGGCTTGGAGAGGCGATTCACAAACCGGTCTGTATATCATCCTAGTATCAAAAGATAATTGCAAGCATTCGTCCTTGACATCAACTACCCATCGCACTGAGTTGTATGGGTTTGGTCTATCAAAGGGTAGTGGCTCAGTTTGGGGGCGTTCAATCTTCTTCCCGTCGGGGAATGATCCTTGTTGGCTGACCGAATCAGCGGTTCATTCCGAATGCTCCGTCAGTCCGGCGTCAATCGCCGCAAGTATTTGGTATATTCTCCCGGCTTCTTGCGAAGCATCCAGATAATCGCTGTACGCCCGACGCGCATTGCCTGTCATCTGGTCATATGTAACGACCCTTGCCCGGACGGCGGCCAGCTGGTTTCTGGAATCCGCTCGTCCATCTGGCTCCTTCCAGTCCACCAGGTCTTTGCCGACAATGCAGATGATTTCATATTCCTCGTCGGCTCGTCCCGTGTGGACCAGGAGTTGCTTCAGTTTCCTCTGGTATTTTTGAACCTGGGTCAATAGCTTGATGGTTTCTGTGGCCACTCCGGCGCGCTTCAGTTCGATGATGACATGTTTTCCGCCCGATTTTCGATACTGGATGTCTGCTCGGCCGATCTCCCTCATGTAGTCGCCATTGAACTCTTCGTCATTCAGAACGTTCTTCTTGATCTCGCGCTCCATGCTCGGATCAGACGTGGCTCGGTCCCAAGACGGATCGAGAAGCCAGAGATGGTCAAACAGGAACTTCTGTAAGTTGCTTTCCAGGGCATTGTCGTCGACGAGTCCCTGAAAGCTCTCAATCACCTCAAGCCGCCCTTTGGAGATTTCATAGTAAAGCTGGGCTTCAAGGTCGTCGTGGTTTTCGTAAGCCGCGAGATAATCCGCGACATCCCCATCGGAAAGATGGTCGAGCCTGCTGAGGCTGTCTCGGAGTTTGAGTCGCTCGAATGCCAGGACACCGTACTTGAAGAGGGGCCGCTTTTCGGCTGGATCGAGTTTCAGGCTGTTGATCTTCCCGAAGAGCTGCTTGGCTTTCGACTGCTGGTCACGTCCCAAGGTTCCGAACCATTCGCTGACTTCCGGCACCCGCAGGGCCGCTTGCACTCCCTTTCTGGTCCTCAGTTCCGTCCACTGGTTCTGGATATGCTTCAGTTCTCCCTGTATGCTCGTCATCAGCGCCTTGACGCGAGGGTCATCCTCGATGAGGAATTGGCGGCTTGAGGTCGCAACGTCGTCCTCGTCATCGGCATCAAGCCAGTCTGCATGGATCTCGCCAACGACGTAGCGGGCGTAGAGTCCGTCCTCCCCGAATTTTTCCAACGTCCGTTCCTGAGCCACCTTGCCCCGTACCATGATCTGGATATCGTTCAGATTATCGCCGTCCTCGCTCAAGAGATCGCCGGCGGCGGCGACCGTGCCGATCCATCCAGAAAGTTTGCTGTCAATGTTGCGCGGGAAGTGCTTCTTCTTCGATTTTGCGAGGCTGGCCGTCTCCTCTCCGAGATCCCCATAGGTCCAAAGGTATTCGACCTTACCTGTAGAACTCACGATCCTCGACCGTTACTTCTTGGCCGTTGACGGCGACCTCGAATTTCATCCCTTCAATCGTTCTCCCTATTGAGGAGAAGCGGCGTGCCAGACGTCGTCGCAACGCAGGTGGCGTCAAGGAGGTACTTTTCCGGATGTCACGGATCTCGATTCTCGTTCCTTGGGAAATCCTTACGTTCTGTGCCGATACCGGCTCGGGAAAGTACACGTCCGACTGGCTCTCTATGCTTTCCTGAATCTTGGGCAGGCTGAGGATCAGTCCTGAAACTTTGCCGTTCTTGCAGCTGTGCACCTCGATCGTGTCGGCGACCGAAAACAGGGAAAGTTTCCCAATGCCCTTTCGGCCGAGTACATCCCTTCCCCGCGCAGTCTTGACATTCCCGTCCTTTCGTCTCTGGTAACCGACTTTCAGGAACTTCGAGTTGATGTCCTTGGCCGTCATTCCATGCCCGTCGTCGGTGATGACGATGCAGTCTTGCGAAACTTCAATCGCCACCATCTCGGCATCGGCGTCCCAAGCGTTTGCGACGGCTTCCGAGAGCACCGCGGGTATCGAACTGTAAAGCTTGATGCCGAGGTGATTGAGCACGTTCAGGTCGACTGTCATCTCATACGGAGAAATATCAGACATGCTCATAGATCTCCCTTGAGAGGCACCGGGCGATAATTTCGGCCAGTGCAACAGGCACGGCGTTTCCAATCCAGCGCCCGATGGTCCTGAAACCGGGGAATTTGCCGTCCGGAAAAAAGCTGTAGTCTGAGGGAAAGGACTGGAGAAGCGCTGCCTCGCGCAACGTGATGGCCCTGTCCTGCTCGGGATGGCCAAAGCGGCCGTTGCCATAGCCGTAGCACTGGGTCGTGATGGTCGGCGCAGGAGCATCCCACGACATCCGTCCGTAGACGCTGCGATATCCCGCCCCCTTCTTGTCCCGATGGCAGGCGGCGACGAGTTCTTCAGGCCACTCGCCCCAGGTCCCGCCCGGCCTGGAATGCCGGATGCGTCGCAGGTTAAGCGTCGATAGCCGGCTTGCGCGGTGCAGCGGGTCTGCGGGGTTGGCTCCTCCCGCCGGGATCGCGGGCAGATCCCGGATTGCGTCTGCCACGCTGGCGGTCGCAGACTTGTCTCCTTCGCCAAGCCGGACCTCTCCAGTCCGGCTGGCAATCACCACGAGACGGCGGCGGCTCTGCGGCACCCCGAACTCGGCACAATCAACGATTTCGTGCGTAACGTGCGAATAGATGCGGGAAAGAGTTGCCAGAAACCTGCGGAACACGTCACCGCCGCGATAGTCGACAAGGCCGGGCACGTTCTCCATGGTGACGAAGTCAGTCCCAACCACCGCCGCAAGCTCGGCAAAGCGAGCCAGCAGGCTCCATCGCTCGTCGCTCTTCCCCTTCCGATAGGTCGAGAATGGCTGGCAGGGAGCGCAGCCGACGAGAACGGTCGGACGTGCTCCAGAGAACCGGGATATTATCTCGTAGGCGGCGAGGCTCCCAACATCCGAAGGAAAGAAGGGTGCCGCGTTGTTCGTCTCGAACCCGTGACGACAACTGACATCGACATCGTAGCCGGCACGAATATCGAAACCCGCGCGCCTGAATCCGTGACTGATGCCGCCGATTCCGCAGAACAGGTCCACGACCTCGCCGATGGGTGGCCCGGCGCCCGCGATCACGATGATGCACTCCGGTTGCGTGCCTCATCTTCCTGGGAAACTTCACAGATCATGAACAGGCCGTGGTCCAGATCGCTCAAGAGGACCAGTGGCCGCCCAGCAGGAAGGCGACCGTGCACCTCTGCTTCATAACGCCTCTGCAAGATGTCCATCCGGCGTTTTTGCCCCATGGCGTCCGAGTAATGCCGGAATGTCCATCCGTTGACCCGGCGATGGATCCGACTGCCGTTCGGCTTGCCCGACAGCAGCGTGGCCCGGGCCAGTCCGCCCGTCGCTGACAGTAAGGTACGGCGCTTGCCATCAAGGAGCACGAAGGATGCCCCATCGATTTCGGCAGAATTTCTGCCCCCCGAAGTTCAAGTGAATGGGGAAGCGGGGCTTTATGATCCCGGCCTTGATGAGGTCTTGCACCCCGACCCGCTTGCCCATCGTCATGCTCCCTTGTGAACTGACAGATTCCGGACGATCAAACCGATGGACTGCTTCTGCTGCGGTTTGTCCTGACTGGTCTTTGCCCTGTACTCGACCCATCAGGCGGTGCAGGAGGGTAGGTATCTCGGACAAGGAATCCCGCCGTTACTGCAGGAAGGTCGCAAAGTTTCCGTTTGTGAATTTGCCAAACGCTCGTCGTGTCATGGCCGAGTCCTCGGGTTTGCGTATCATCTCACCGGATACTTCCCGTTGAACAGAAAGATTACATCTCCGATGGGAAGAACGCGAAACGCCAAGCGGCTATCGGGTACTCTGATGTCTTTGGCTTTGAGATAGCCAGATTCAAATATGGCGTCAACGGGATGGAGATAGAGGAAGTGCCAGACGGAACTGAGGCCACATGAGCGGGAGAAGGCATCAAAGCCAGAACGCATTGCGGAACTGGTCAAGTCCCAAGGCTGGAAATGGAAATGTAGTGTGCAGCCGATCTCCGGGATCAGACCGTGCCGGCAGGTCTGCTGATGTCGATCACGAAGACGTCGATCCGGCCCCGCTGGACCTCGGTCAGCCGATCAACCAGCATGTTTCGGATATCCTCGGGCGATCCGGGCGGCTCCAGACCGTCCGGATGCTTCGGCAGGTTCCTGCGGGGAACGTTGCCGAACCAGAGCACGATGCAGACGCCACGGCCTTCCGCCTGCCAATCCACCGTATACCTGGTGTCGAGCTGGTCGCTGACAGCGTCCCAAACGTCGCGATTCCACTGGCCCTTGATTTCGACCGGCAGCTTCACCGTATTGCGGGTCAGCGCAATGTCGGCCCGCTTGTCCAGAGGCATGCTCATCTCGCGTCCGAGCTGGATCGACGGCGGCAGGTTCATCGAGATGTGCTCGATGAGGCGGTCACGGCAGAAATTCTCCCCTCTCGATCGAATGTCTTCCGTCCAGTACGCTGCCCACATGTTGGTGGCACTGCCTCGAATCCGGTCCTGAAGACCTTCGAGGCGGTCTGCAAACCAGGCGCGCATGTCGTCAATGCTCTCGGGCGGGGCGTCCGTGACGGCGGATCGCAGTTCGCAAATGGTGGGCGCGGAATAGTCCCGGTCGCGCCGGCCCTTCAGTTGAAGTGCCAGAGCGTGCTTCATCATGTCAACGTAGGTGGGCGCGTGACAGGCGATCAGATCTTGCAATGTCGCTGTCGCCTCTGCCTTCGGACGGCTTGCCATTGCAAATACGGTATCCCGGATGAACTCGCTCGCGTTCCAGGGATTGCAATCGCCCCGCGTGACGCTGTCGGCCTTGGATTCGTCGATTGATCTTCGCGCGGTGCGCCCGACCTGGGGCGCCCGGTGCAGGCGTTCTTGACTTGCTTGTCGCAGTTCGTGATGCCCAAGGTGCTTTTCGCCTCCGCATCGCAGTTCGGGACGATATCACTGGTGATCTACGGTCACGCAGCGCGTCTTGCGGCCGGCGCAGCGGGACTGCATCTTGCAGAGTAGAGTAGGCATGGAAAGAGGCGAATGATGCCTATGGCAATGTGATGAATGCGGCGGAGGCGGTCCGCTAAGAAGTGAAGGGGCAGCGGCGGCGACCTGGGACAAAGCGCAGCGCGCGGCGGCTGCGGCCTGCGGCGAGGCGCATAAGGCGGCGAAGGCAGCCTATGACGAGGCGGTTGCGGCGGCGGAACTAGAATGGGAGCGCACGTTGTGGGACGTTTATCCCGGCCCGACCAGCGACAATGAGGCTATTGCCCTTCGTCTCGCCAAAAAGTAGTTACAGGACTGCCGTCGGCTTCTCTAATAGGACGCCGCGCCAATCGCACAATTGCGGTTATGGGAATCACCTCGGGCAAATCCAGACTGGCGTTTCCCATCCGCATACCGGAGGGAAACGCATGACGGCAACATTCGACACGCTGGCCGCAACATGGAACATGCCGGGCTGAAACGCGAAGCGGCGGAGGCCGTCGCATCTGCGATCCGCGCCGGCCAGGGCGAGCTTGCGACTAAGGGCGACCTGGATGCGCTACGCACCGCGACGCGAAGCGACATCAACGGGCTGCGGTGGGTTGTCGGGATCAACATCGCTATTAGCCTGGCGACGCTCGCCAGCGTGTTGGCGATGACCTTCCGGCCGTGACGCGCCGGTCACGATCAGCGCCGGGCGGCTTACCGTGGCGACGCTCGTCATGGCGCTGACATTGGCAGCTTGCAGTGGGGCGGAGACGGTGCCGCTGCGGACAAGCACCGGCCAGTCGATGCACGCGCCGGACGCAGCAACCTCCAAAGCAAGGGACAAAAACACCACGGCGGACAAGCTGTTGGAAGCTATAGGCATGTCGCTGTCTGACATTAACAAGGCCGTTCTCGATTGGTGTGAAACGCAGGGCGGGAATTTCATGCTACCGGAATTCGCCGCGCCCGGTTGCGTAATCGGCGAAGAGGGATGGGCCGGTGCAATGGGGGTCTTGAAAGAAACGCCGTGTGGTGGTGGGAAAAGCGGGCCGCCGGAGGTCCGCATTTCGGCTCTCTCTGGTATGTCCACCGAGCGCCCAAGAAAACTTGCGCCAATTCAGGTGGCGAATTTTGTCAGTGCCCCGCCGCCCTCGCAGCATTGAACAATCCCGCCAAGGTGCCCTGACTTCGACGGTTGAATCTCGTAAGCAGTTGATATTGGCCGGTTCCCATTTCCGGCCAGGCACAACATCTGGCATTTCTTCGAGTCTGTACGGTGTCTGTCAGCGCTTAGAGTCTGGCCCATAAAGAATGCTTGTTTTTCAGTATCTTGCGATCCGTCGGGTGAGGAGTTGGCCGCTGGCGATCAGGAGCCAGGCCTGGGCGGTCGCGATCATGGCCTCGAAGTCTTTCGCCAGCCGTCGGTTGCGCTTGCGCCACGCCAGGGTGCGCTCCACCACCCATCGGCGCGGCAGAACGTCGAACCCTTGCGCGCCATCCGGGCGTTTGACGATCTCCAGGGTCCATCGACCGACCCGCTTCAATGCCGCTTCGCGTTTGGGTCCGGCACAGGCGCCGTCGGCGAAAACATGACGCCGCCACGGATAAGGTGTGGCGGAGGGATGCGCGCACGCCAGGGGCGCCGTCGCGGTCCTGAATGTTGGCGGCGCGGACCTGTGCGGCAACCAGCAGGCCGCCGGTGTCGGTGAGAATGTGACGCTTGCGGCCCTTGATCTTCTTGCCCGCGTCAAGGCCCCGTGGGCCGCCGCTTTCCCTGGTTTTCACGCGCTGGCTGTCGATCATCCCGGCGGACGGACTGGCCTCGCGTCCCTCGGCCGCGCGCGCCGCCATCAGGAGCGCGTGATTGAGCCGCGCCCACAGGCCGCCATCCCGCCACAGAGCGAAATGGCGCTGCACCGTCGAACGCGGCGGGAAGTCCTTCGGCAGCAACCGCTGCGCAGAACATGCAAGATGGCATTCACCAACTCTCGCAAATCCGTCCTTCGCGGCCGCCCCAGAGCCTGCGGCGGCGGCATGGGGGGTCGATCACGCGCCATTCGGCAGCGGTCAGATCGCTTGCGTGACGCAGCCCCGTGCGGGCATGCTTCGGGCGCGTGATTTCAGTCCACATGTGGTGCCTCCTTGTTTGCTCAACACAAACCACTGAAGCATGACTCTCGGAAATCACTCAATTCATTTCGGGCCAGACACTTAGACGAGCTGGTACGGGGTGATCGTCAGGGGCAGCCCCATGGTTGCGTAGATCTGCTCGGCTACTGGGGTCGGCTTTGAGGGGGTGACGTAGCGGTTGCCCGATTGCCGGCAGGACAGGACCGAGCATTGTCGGTGGACGAGGGCGGAGCGGATCACTTCCGGAGACATCCGCTTTTTCTGGGTGGCGACGCGGTAGGCGAGGTGGCGGACGCAGGCGAAGGCCATGAAGGCGATGGCGATGTGGGCACGAATGCGGGGGTTTTCTTCCCGTTTGCAGGCTTGTCGTCGATGCGTCGCATGGTGATCTGCAGCCGGGCTCCGACGCAGCGCAGGGTCGAGCCCCTGGCGCGGGAGCGCACCAGGAAGCGCCTGCCTCCGTTCTCGATCTCAACCTCGGTCAGCGCGTCGAGGTCGCGCAGGATGTCGGCCCATTCCGCCTCGACCCCGGCCTTCAGCCTGCCCTCCGGATTGGCGACCATCGCCGCCCGGTTCTTCCCTGTCCGCGCCCGGCAGCACAACATCCCTGATCTCCAGCGTCAGCGGCTCCGGGTCGTGGGTGCGCGCGCATCGAGCCGCTGCCATGGTGCCCTTGCCGATCATCCCCCGGTCCGCCACCAGGCACACCGAGCGGATCCCGAAGCGGTGCCGAAGACGCCGGGCAACCGCCTCCAGCGCCGTCACGTCGGCGACGTTCCCCGGCCCCATCTCCGAACACACCGGTCGTCCGCCCTGTGTCAGCACCAGGCCCGGCACCATCTGGCGCCCGATGGTCCGACCGCCTCGGCCGGTGAAGGAGAGCGAGGTGGTGTCGAAGAAGACTAGGTCGCGTATCCAGCCGCAGGCCGAGCGGTCGGAGCCCGAGACCATGATGCGGTGGAGCACGCTGGCGAAGATCGCGCGCGCGACGTCGAACCGGAAGTGCCGCCCGGCAACGAGCGAGTGCACGATCCCCTGGCAGCCGCTGCTCTGCCAAAGCTCCTCGAACACCAGGGCGGGGCCGATATGGCGCACTTCGACGCCGTCCTCGCCGTCGTCGCTCCCCGGCTGGGCGGCGAGCACCATGATCTGCTCGGAGAAACGGCAGGCGGATTGCACCAGCCGGTCTAGGGTGCCGGTTTCCTGGAGATCGTCGAGGCGGCCGAGGGTGGCGATGACGCGCTGGCGGACCTTCTTGCCGTCGCGGTGGTTCTCGACGATCCGGAGGCAGGTGTCGGGCCCGCTGACCCTGGCACGGCAGAACATGCGCTTCTCCATGAAGACACCACATGTCCTGCTGCCAGACCACCAGGACATGATAAAAAAACCGAAATCCAACGGGTTGACCAAACCCCAATCAACAAATCGGCAACCAGACTGTCGAAGATGAGCTAGGGATGCCATCGGAAGCTTCAGGAAATGGCACCAGATACATGAATCAAACCACTAGTAATCCGAACTCAAGGCTTGATCTTGGAGTCCAAAAATGCAACCAAGGAGCAATAAAATCTCGCCTTGAACATTTATTATTGTCACTGATGTTCAAGTGTTGACAAGAACAGAGGAAATATCCGTGAGCACTATTCTCACAATTGGATATGAAGGCTCGACAATCGAAGATCTTGTCGCAACCCTGAAGTTGGCCGACACCCAGGTGCTTATAGATATTCGAGATGTTCCGCTATCGCGCAAACGTGGTTTTTCCAAGAAAGCGCTTGCTGCAGCATTGCAAGGTGAGGTGGTCCCGGAATTTTGGACAGTTGGTTAAGGTGTATTCCACCGTTCACGGAGGAATACGCGATGACGAGGCGACGGAAGTTCAGGCCTGAGTTCAAGGCGAAGATTGCGCTGGAGGCGCTGCGCGGCGACAGGACGATTCAGGAGATCGCGTCGCGCCACCAAGTTGACCCCAATCAGGTGAGTACATGGAAACGTCAGGCGATGGACGGCCTGGGCGAGGTGTTCTCGAACGGCGTCGACCGGGCCGCCCGGGACCATGAGGAGGAGGTTCGCGATCTTCATGCCAGGATCGGTCAACTGACGGTGGAACGGGATTTTTTGGCCAGAGGGCTCAAGCGATGAGCCGGCCGATGGTGCGCCGCGATGTTCCTGGCCTGAGCTTGAGCCGTCAATGCGAGGTTCTGTCGATCAGCCGGTCTTCGCTTTATTGCAAGCCGAAGGGGGAGAGTGCGGAGACGCTGGCGCTGATGCGGCGGCTCGACGAGCTGTTCCTGAGGTATCCGTTCCACGGCTCGCGGCAGATGGTCCGTCACCGTGTCCGCCGGCTGATGCGCCTGATGGGTCTTCAGGCGGTCTGCCGGGCGCCGAGGACCAGCCAGCCGCACCCGGAACACCGGATTTATCCGTACCATCTCAAGGGCCTCGCCATCGAGCGCCCCGACCATGTCTGGTGCGCGGACATCACCTGCATCCCGGTCAGCCGCGGCTTCCTTTGTCTGGTCGCGGTCCTGGCCTGGCGGCTGTCGAACACCATGGATGCCCGGTTCTGCGTCGAGGCCTTGAATGAGGCGCGCGACACCTGCGGCAGGCCGGAGATCTTCAATACCGACCAGGGCAGCCAGTTCACCAGCTTCGACTTCACCGGCCGGCTCAAGGATGCCGAAGTGACAATCTCCATGGACGGCCGCGGCCGCTGCATGGACAACATCTTCATCGAGCGGCTGTGGCGCGCGCTCAAATACGAGGCGGTCCATCTGCACGAGCTCACCGATGGCTTCCACGCCGAGCGTGTCATCGGCGAGTGGATCGGCTTCTGCAACACCGAGCGTCCCCATTCGGCGCTCGGCGGCCGAACGCCGGCGGAAGCCTGCGGCGCGCGCCAGCCGGTGGATATGATGGACAAGGCGACCGCCTTGTCCACATCCCCACAGGCTCAACAACAGCAGGAAAATCTGACAAACAGGATTCTGGCGGCATGATCAGACAACGGAATACACCTTGGCAACGCCGTCAGACTGTCCAAAATTCCGGGACCACCTCAGCATTGGTGGTCCCGACCTGCCTTCGCTCGGCAAGGATCCTGCAGCGGAAGCAGGCGAGCAGATCGTCGAGATCGTTGCGCAGGCCGTCGACGGCCTCGGTCCGGGTCATGGCATCCTCCATCGTCGATGTCGAACTTCCCGACAGGATACCACAGCACGAGGCCGCGCGCGACTTCAGGAACAGGCTCTAATAGAAAAGGTCACACCATGAAACGCTCCCCCCCTTCATTCGACGCCTGACGGCCGGTCTCGCGGCCGCACTCCTGGGTGTGACCCTCACCCTTCCCGCGGGGGCCCGACAACTGCGCACACTGACAATTGAGGTGGTTCCTCTGGGCAGGGATCTGACAGAAACCCGGAATAGCCCGCTGTTCCGTGTTACCATTGCCGCTGGTGACCCGGCGCCGCCGGGTGGTCTGCCCTTCCGCTGGCAGTGGATCAACGCGGCCAACGGTGCGGTGGGGTATGTGCGGAGCTCTATCCCCGCGGGTATGTCAAACCATATTATTGTTGTGACGATTCCGGATGATGATGTTGCCGAACCCTGCAGCCGGGTGATCGCCACCCTGCTTCCCTATGCCGTGCAAAGTGACCTGAAATCCCATGATCTGTACACGTTTGACTGGGGAGAGAGGGGCAAGGGCTACGACTACTACTTTTATGCCGACAATGACGGCGCCAATGGCGATCCCCCGGTCCTGCCGGCCCGGTGCCGTTAGCCCGGGGCTGACATCCGGTGAGCAGCGCGGACACCTGGGTGCGGGCGTCATTGTTGTTGACCTTGGAACTGTTCAGGGGCTTCCCATGGCGTGATCGTGTCCGGTCCGTGCGGGATCGAACGGGGTTCGGATCTGTGGCATGGCCGGCGACGGCGACCAGATGGACGGGCTGCCCGCGATACCTGTCGGCGTAGCCCCGGTCCCGCATCTGGGCGAACGCGGCATCGAGTGCCGCCTCGGCATCGTCCGCACCCTCCGCCATCTTGAACTCGAGGATGAAGACCTGCTCCCCGAGAGACACCACCATGTCGGCCCGCCCGCGGCTGGTGGCCTCCTCCGCCCGCACATCCACCCCGATGGCGCGGAAGACCATGTGCAGCAGACTGGCATACCAGGCCTCGTGGCGCGCGAGGTCCCCCGTCGCGTGCCACTGGTAGGGAATGCCGGCCAGCCAGGCCTTGAGGGTCGCCGCAAAGCCTTCGAAGTCGCCGGTCGCAAGCTGGTCCCGCAGGGTCTCCCCCTCGTCCAGGGGCACCCGGTCCTGCGGGCTCAGGAAAGCCAGCAGATGATCGTTCAGGCTGAGCCTGACCTCCTGATTGGGACAGTCGAGCCGATAGAGGGTGCGGTGGCCCCTGCGGACCACGTCCGTGATCGTCAGGTAGCCGGTCTGGAACAGCAGCGCCTCGGCACCGATGTCGTCCACGTCGAACCGGGAGACCAGGGACCGGTCGGCCAGGCACCCCTCCAGGTCCAGCGGGCTGACGGACTTCTCCTGCAGCGTCTCGAACAGGAAGCGCGGCGAGCCGGTCTCGAACCACCAGGGCTTGAACCTGCGGCTGTCGAGCAGCAGCAGCACGTCGAAGGGATTGTAGAGACGCTCCCGGCCCAGCCAGTTGTAGCCGTTGTACCAGGTGCGGATCGCCTCGCGGTCCAGACCGTCGAGTTCCGGGGCGAACACCGTGTCGAGATCGGCATCGGTGTAGCCGCAGAGCGTCGCGTAGCGCGGATCGAGGCTGATGTCCCTCAGATTGTTGAGACCCGAGAACAGGCTGACCTTCGAGAACATGCTGATGCCGGTGACAAGGACGAAGCGGACATGCGCGGCGCTGCCCTTGACGATGCCGTAGAAGCCCCGCAGGTAGTCCCGGTTGGCCCGGGCCCGATCGGGGTCGTGGAGCGTGTCGAGGATCGGCTTGTCATACTCGTCCACGAGGATCACGGCCCGTTGTCCGGTGGAGCGATGGAGGCGATAGAGACAAGCCGCGCGTGCGTAAGACACGCCGCGCGCAGGACCGCTATTCAGCACCAAACATGCCCCGTATCGTGTCGATGGTGATGAACATTCGCTCCGGGCGATCCTGAAAGCTCTGGAAACCGAGGCGTTGGTAGAACGCCGTGCGATGCGTGAAGGTCTCGTTTCCGGCGTCGTCAATCACATCCAGCACGACCAGTTTGAGCCCGACCTCGCCCGACACTCGCAGAGCCCGGCCGAGAGCGTCGACCGCAAGGTCGGACCCGATCCCCTTGCCTTGCCAGCTTCGATCCACGGCAATCATGGAGAGATAGAGCGCCGGGATGCTGCCCGTGTTGGGCGCCCGCGCGGGGCGGTCCGCTCCGAGTTCTCCCCTCGCGACCGCATGGGCGTTCAGCGCATAGTAACCGAGAATACCGGGCGAGCTCTCGGCAACCGCCACGAATACCCGCGTGAAGTCGTCTTTCTGCCGCTTCCTCGAGCTGAAGCGCAAGAAGTTGTCAAGGCGCACCGTTCCACAGGAAAAGCCCGACCGATCATGCCGGGCGAGATCGAACGGCTCTATGGCAATCCGGCCGGCGGCCTCGCGGTCCCCGTCACTCTGCATTCGCGATCTGGGAGCGGTATGAGCGAACCGCATCCCAGGCCGCGCTTGTTGGCGGCGGCGGATTATCTAGCGCCTCCAACAGCGTGCGCCGGTCATGCTCCGAAAGCACCGTCGTCTGAATCTCGCGCAGAACCCGCGCCGCCTCCCGCGCGGCCGACGCTCTGACGAACGTCGTGAGCCTGACCCCCATCAGTTCGGCGGCGAGCGCCATCCGCTCCTTGTCGCTCGGCTTCACGCGCATCTCAAGGTGCCCGGTTGCCTTCTCGTCCGCACGCGCGTCGGCATCGGTGAAATTCAACATGACGGCAGTCTCCAGTTTGCCCGGACAATGCAGGAACAGTCACGGCGCACGTCAATCGTCAGCCTCAGCTGGCGCACAGTCGCCCCGGCGTTTCCCTTGGCTGCGCCGGGATGGACCCGCCAATGGGGCGATTTTGCGAAACGGAATTTCAACGGTTTCCACGCCTGTGTGGCGCCGGATCCGGAAGAAAAACCTATTCCCCGACCCCGATGCATGCAGAACCCTCTCTCAACCGGACCAGATTGCCATTCGAATCCCGCACTGCGTGGTTGGCCGACGGCCGCCCATTCTTGTCGGTATAGACCCGAGGATTGCCTCCGAACTCTTCTGGGACCCGCAAGTTTGCCCGTATCAGGCCACATCTTTATCAGTCCACCGGCGCGCTTGGGCTGGTTGTGCGAACAGTCGTTGCCGTCGCTCCGACAATCCCATTGCACGATGATGTTCATGGTGCAACTGTTGACCCTGAAGACATAAAGGTCAAACGTGCCGAGGCCACACTTGCGGTTCTTTTTGCGCCCACACCTGCGCTGGTTCTCGGGTTCTATGAAAAAGTCTGCGGCCGCCAGCCCTTTAAGTTTTACTTCGTCAGGGGCGCTCAACCGCCAGATCACATACTCTCGATCCTGCGCTGTCTTTGAAGAGGACGGGGCATGGGTGATGAATTGCAGATATTGTCCCATCGGTAGCGTCTTGTCTTCGGTAGCACAGGTCTGCGCTTCGGCAACCGCTGTAAGGCTGGCGAGAGCAACCATGGCTGCCAGCATCCGTTTTGAGCATGTCTCTTTTCCGTTCGGCTTTTTGAAGAGATGCTACCTCCCCATTGGTTTTTGTCAAAGGGAAGCAGGGCGCGCAGTCAAGGTGATCGGCAACGCACCGTGTTGGGCGCGCGCCGAACCTTGTCCCGGAACGGCGGGGCCGGGGTCCGGCTCAGGGCGATCGACTCTAGCGTAGCGTCAGACGCGCATGTTCCCGTACCCGCTCCAACCCTGTCGGTTCCTCCCGCGCATCAGGCACCGCGCCGGTACAGGTCATCCGTTCCGGCTTCCGGCAGCGCCTTCCGGCCACAGCGCATCACGAGGAAAGTTGATCGCTTTGAAGGGCGGTTGCGCGACCGGCACGCCGACGGCCAATGTTGGCAGAAGCACCCGGCGGCCCCCGCGCGGTTCGAAGACGTCCAGCGTCTTCGCATCGGGAGCGACGACGAACCGGATAGGGCAGATTCTCCCATCAACGTTCCCTTGTTTGTCGGTCACCATCGTTTCCCGGTTTTTGACAGTCCTGTTCCCACCGAGGGCGGCGCTTTCTCTTGGGCTCGGCGCGGTCGCGGGCGATCGTGGGCCCGTCGGCGAGACCCTCCTTGAGGGGATTGTCCGGCTCCAGGGTTCTCCGGACCCGGTTCAGCAGGACCGTGAACGAATGTCCCCTGCCGGGCGTCGCTTGGGGGCGTGGGGATGGCGTATCCCCAGGAAGAAAGGGCGCTGGCGTGGGCGATCGGCCTTCCGGTCAGCAGGGCTGTGAACAGCGTGCCGGAGAGCCAGGCCTTCGCGCTCTCGCCCCCGCGCTTCGGGAGATGGCCGAGTTGCGCGACCGACTTGAACCGCATCGAGACCGGTTCCACCTGCCAGCGGATGCGAGACCACGCCGGAGAAGGTCGTGAGCACGATGGTGCAACGCGCGAACGCAAGAGGGTGTGTTTGAGGGCTCTTCCCTCTTGCGCGGTACAGTCCGAACGGCGTCGCCCGGATCGGGCGCACACGCCGCGAAACGGACGCGACCCGGTGCTCGCTCGCACCGTGACCTGACCGCCCCGGTGTCCCGCCCCGGTTGCCTTCAGCCTGAAGAAGTTGCAGGATGGCGTGCAGGTGCCACAGCGGCCTGGTCCGTCCTGGCTCCTTCACCCTTGACATGAAACCGACATCAGTCGCTTCAGCAAGAAGCAAGGCCACGTCCGACAAATCCGCGTTCCACGCTCGGGCCATGGTCTCCCACGGCGCGTGTCCGCAGCATAGGGTGCTTCCGACTGCGCAGGGGCAGATCCGTGAGAGGCGGTGTTCGGTGCTGCGTCCGGCCAGGGTTCCACCGCCGGTACTGCGCAACGACGAGATTGCTCCTGCCGGAGCGGTGCAGGCGGGACCAGGTACGCTGTTCGCACTGGTGCGACGCACGTCGTGGGCAGTTCCGGCTTGCTTCCCGGCTGCCGGGCCTCTATGGTGCCGACACTTGATGTTTCTGGCCGAAAGGTGAGAAACCAAAGGGAATTCGGTACGATGCGACAATCACATCAAGTCCGAAGCTGTTCCCGCAACTGTATGCGGTTGGCAGCGTCCGGATGCCACTGGATCGACGGGTCTGGGAAGGCGGACACAATCGCTGATAGCCGTGAGCCAGTAGACCTGCTAGGCGCGCCAGAAATCTTGACGTTGTCGGGAATTGCAGCGGAATAGGAAGACGATGACCACAAAGACACGGACTGAAACTCGGACCGCATCGGGATTGATCGCCATTGCCGTGTGCGCATTCATCGGCGTGGCAATGATCACGATCGCCGGCCATGTCCAGGCGACGTCACTGCATGACGCCGCTCATGACACCCGCCACGCTACCGGCTTTCCCTGTCACTGAAGCATGTTTACCAGGATCGTCACCAGCGCGCTGTTCGCTGGCTTTTTGGCAGGCCTCATTGCCGCGGCCCTTCAACTCGTCTTCGTCCAGCCTCTGCTGTTGCATGCAGAACATTACGAGAGTGGGCGGCTTGTACACTTCGGTGCCCAAAAGGCATCCGAGGCTCATGTTCCCGCCGGGGGTATCGATTGGAAGCGCGACGGACTGAGCTTCCTGTTTACCACGCTCATCTACACCGGCTACGCGTTCTTGCTGGTCGCTGCCATGGCGGCAGCCGGCATGCGTGGCATTTCGATAAGGGCAAGGACCGGTCCGGTATGGGGTCTGGCGGGCTTTCTCGCCGTTCATTTCGCGCCGGCTGTAGGCTTGCCGCCGGAACTGCCCGGAGCGGCGGCTGCCGATGTCGGCGTGCGCCAGATCTGGTGGTTCGCCACGGCCGCCGCGACGGCCGTCGGGCTTGGCTTGCTGGCGTTTGGTCATGGCCGGATGCCATGGATCGCCGGGGCGGTCCTGATCGCTGCGCCGCATGTCATCGGTGCACCGCATCCGTTGAACCTGACGGGGCCGGCGCCGCCGGAACTGGCGGCCGTATTTGCAACACGCGCCCTGGGTACCGGTCTTGTGGCGTGGGCGCTGCTCGGCCTGCTTTCCGCCTTTTTCTGGGAGCGGGAAGCCAGACAGGCCGAAGGCCTGCCGCAGACAGCCTGAGGCGACATCGGCTGGCTGGTCGGTGCGCCGGTCTGTATCCGTCGAAGAACCACGAACGGCAGGAACATGGGTAAGCCGCTGGCATTTCTGATCATTGGCCTGTGTTTCGGCGGTGGACTGGGCTTCTTCGGTGCAGCGGCGACCGACGCCTCTCTCGATGGCCACGACCACAGCCAAAATCGCCATGCCGGTGCCGTAGCCGAGGCTGCTGGCGAGGTATCCAGCGCGCACGGTCATGATCATCATCACAAGATGATTGATCTTCCGGCCGGTCCTGAAGCACCAACGCTGGACGTGGCTCTTGAGCGGGACAGGGCGTCGGGCTGGAACCTGCACATCAGAGTGTCCCGGTTCCGTTTCGCACCGGAGAATGTGAACAAGGCTCACCGTGCGGGCGAAGGTCACGCTCATCTCTATGTCAACGGCAAGAAGAGAGTGCGGGTGTATGGCCCGTGGCTGCATCTGCCATCGTTGCCGAAGGGCAGGCCAACAGTCAGCGTCACACTGAACTCCAATGATCATCGCGACCTGACGATCGGCGGCAGGCCGCTCAGGGTCTCGAAGAGGGTGGTCGTCGATTAGCCCGCATGCGCGGCCCGGCCGGGCTTGAAACTCGCAGCCAGACCGCGAGGATATCCATGACGCGCACGGTAATGGTCATCGGGGTCGGACCCGGAAATCCGGAACAGGTAACGGTTCAGGCAATCGCAGCAATGAACAGGGCGGATGTCATCTTCGTGCCGGACAAGGGTGAGAAGAAGCAGGAATTGTCCCGGGTCCGGTACGAGATCTGTGACCGCTATCTGGATGACGCCAAGCGGCGGATTGTCGACTACCGGGTCCCGACCCGAGCGGATGTCTCCGAGGCGGCAGGCTATGAAACAACGGTCGCGGACTGGCACTCCGCTATTGCTGATGTCTACAGCGGCCTGTTGAACGACAGCTTGCAGGATGGTCGGTGCGGCGCCTTCCTGGTCTGGGGCGACCCCAGTCTTTACGACAGTGTGCTGCGTATTCTGCGTCGTCTTCGCAACACCGATCGGGCGGCATTCGATCTTGAGGTCATTCCCGGGATTACCAGTGTCCAGGCGCTGGCCGCCGCGCACCAGATTCCGCTCAATGACATTGGCAAGCCTGTCTTGCTGACGACGGGGCGCCGGTTGTCCGAACAGCGAACGCTCCCCGCGGAAAGCGTTGTCGTCATGCTGGACGGACAGCAGGCCTACAATGGTGTCGACGGATCCGCCGAAATATTCTGGGGAGCGTACCTGGGAACTGAGGACGAGATCATTGTTGCCGGATCTCTGGAAGACGTCGCAGCCGAGATCGACAGGAAACGCGCGCAGGCGCGTCAGCGTCACGGCTGGATCATGGACACCTATCTCATTCGCGCCCGGAGTGCCGGAGACTCGGGAGACGAGAACCGTTAGAAGCCGTTGGGCGCTTTCTGCATCTTGTGGTGAGAAAGTCGCGTCCATGTGATTCAACGATTGCCGATGCCGACAGGAGACCGCCATGCCCGACGCCAATAGAACCCCTTTCCACGACTATGCCGCCCTCGTCGACGGGCTCAATCGGTACCTGCGCCTGCGTACGACTGTAATTGGCATGAAGTTGTTCGAAACCGTGGAAGCGATGGAAGCAGTGCCACGTATCCGACGGCCCAGAGACAAGATTCACACCACGGATCAGATCGTTGCTCAGGCCTGTCGCCTGGGGTGGACCGTCGGCATCACGCAGGACGATCTGGCAGGATCTCAATGTGGCGCCGTAATCGGTCTGCATCCGCAAGATCCGGAATGGTTGTCGGGAGGGCACATGGCCGGAGTATGGTTCGAGACGCCTGCCGACGCTGCGGCTCATCAGGAAGCGATGGATGTCGTTCCGCACGGTACTTATGCGGCGATGGCGGTGTCGCCCCTGACGAGCGGACGCCTGGATCCGCCGGATATCTGTCTGATCTACGCGACGCCGGCTCAGATGATCCTGTTCATCAATGGCCTGCAATGGACCGGCTACAAGAAGCTGGAGTGGGGCTGTGTTGGTGAGAGCGCCTGCGCCGACAGTTGGGGTCGGGCCCTGAAAACAGGTGAGCCCAGTCTGTCAATTCCCTGTTTTGCCGAGCGCCGATACGGTGGTGTGATGGAGGACGAACTGTTGATGGCCATTCCACCGTCTTTTCTGCCAGGTATCATCGACGGATTGACAGCGTTGTCAAAAAACGGTTTGCGGTATCCCATTCCCCAATACGGCATCCAGGGTGATGCTCGGGCAGGCCTGTCTGCCAGCTACGGCTGATTGTGGCTTCGGCCGCGCTGGTTGGCCGCGCGATGGCGGTCATGCCTGCCTCGACCAGATGGCGCGGAAGGGCTGCAACAGCAGGGTTGTGGCCGCCGCAAGTCCGGTCAGGATGCAGGCAAACCGATTCTGCAATCCGGCTCGACAAGGCGGCCGATCAAGGGAAAGTCAGGCGTGATCAACAAACTCAACCACACGGATGATCGTTCTCCAGCAGGCCTTTTGGGGTGACGAACACGGATCAGAGCAGGTAAGTTTGCGAAACAGATCGTGCTTCGAACAAAAGAGGCCGACACGCAGAAGACATCTTCGAGATCGTTGATCCGGAGCCTTGCCGTGAACTTGTATTCGAAAGTCTGTTTGGCCAATGGTTGCTCTGGCGTTGCCACAGCTTCTTGTCGTGTGGAAGAGGGCGTCCAAAGGCGACCAGGAAGAATTCGAGAAAGGGCTCGAGCGCCGGCCGGCCGGCACGCGTGATGATATGAAAATCGCCACAACCAGACCGACGGCAGCATTTTCGAGCCAATCCGATGGCCGGGGAAGAGAGGCATGAGTAGAGTGATCGGCTATTTGATCGTCGGTTTGATCAGCGTCGCGATTACCGGTGCTGTTGCCTTGCATGTATTCGACATTGCCAAGGATATCGAGGCCGATCTTCACCGCAAGACAGTTCTGAAACTCAAGGAAAGTGGCCCCGTATGGGCGTCGGTCAGGGTGGATGGGCGCGACGCAATCCTGTCGGGCAAGGCTTTGCTCGAACCTGAACGCAAGGCGGCGTCCAGCAAGGCCTCCGGGGCGATAGAAGCCATTGCCGGCATTCGCGAAGTGCGGGACAACACCTTCGCGCAGTTCGATTCCATGGCCGGGCTTCAACAGGTGCTGATCGATGCATGCGAGAGCGCTGCGACCAAGTTGCCTGGAAAATGGTTGAAATGTGCCGTCCGGGGCAAGACGGTGATCTTGACCGGCACCGCGATGACGGAGACCCTGCGCAAGAACGGTGCGGAGAAAGTCTTCGCCGCGGTCGAGGCCATGAAGGCTCAGGAAAGGATCACCGACAAGACAATTGCCCACTACAAGTCACTGGAAGCCCTGCGCGCCGCGTTTGTCGAGGCTTGCGACAACGTTGTTGCCGGTTTCACGCTGAATTGGCTGAAATGCGACGTGGACGGGCGCAAGTTCATGCTCGGCGGGGATGCGCCGGTCGAATCCGAGCGCAAGGAACGTGTCAGGCAGGCCAAAGCGATTCTTCACGAGGTCAAGGGGGTGGAAAAGATTGTGGATCAGACCGGCACCTTGCCCGCATTGCAATCAAGGAACGTCTGCCAGACGTTTATCGATGACCTGAAGAAAGGTCGCAAAATCCGGTTTGCCGACGGCAAGGTGACGATCGACACCAGGAGCCACAAGCTGCTTGATGCCCTGACGATAGCAATAAAGCGGTGTTTCGGCTTGAAGATCGATATCCGGGGACACACAGCCAATACCGGCGATGCGGAAACAAACCAGAAGCTCAGCAAGGCGCGCGCCCAAGCGGTTGCCGGCTACCTTATCAAGCGTGGTGTGTCGGCTGATCGGATTACAGCCAATGGCTACGGCGGCAGCACCCCGTTGGCCAGCAACGACACGGAAGAAGGCAGGGAGAAGAACCGTCGCATCGATTTCGCGGTGTCCAGGTGAGCGGTCGATGTCTTGTGCGTTGCCTGTGACCCATTCACACTGCGTGGTAGCAGGCGTTCCGGTTGGGGTCTTTTGGGAGATGGCACGCATGGACGCTTCTTCCCGATTTGCGAAGCGCGAAGCCCTGTTCACCCAACGCTTCCCCTTCGCACTGGTCACCAATACTGTACAATGGAATCGGTCCGACCTGGCGGACGCGGATGGCTGCAAACCGAGAGAGCGTTATGGGTTATCTCATAGGCGAAATCTGGATCTGGTTGCTGATCACCTTCGTGGTCGGCGTGATCATCGGCTGGCTGGTCTGGGGTCGCTCTGCTCCGAGGAACAAGCTGACGGACCTTGAGCGCAAGTTGACCAACGCCCTGGAGCAATGTCAGGCCTTCGAGTCGGAAAAGGCTGAACTGGCCGCCTTTGTGGAAGCGGCGGAATCCGCGAAGGCCGACATCGAAAAACAGTTGACCGAAGCTGCCGGCGCGGCCGCAAAACTTGAAGCACGCATTGACGACCTGGAAGCCGAATTGGTGTCCGCGAAAGCTGCATCTTCCGCTTCGGCGAGGCCGGACACCGTCTCCTCGTCACGGAATTAGCATTCAGCGGTGACGATACCGTCTGTTGGATCAATGCATCTGGCGATGGGTGGCGATCTCAACTTCTTCAGTGCTGGCAGCGCGAGCGATGCCATATGGCGTCATGCTGGTTCGGGCTGTTCTGCGTCGGCAGGAGGATTCCGACCGAGTCCGCATGCCTCGAAGGCCTGCCGTGTTGCGATCTTTTCCGTTTCGCTCAGTTCCAGCAGCGGCCGGCGTACCCGACCTCCCGTCTGACCCAGCAGTTCCTGCCAGTATTTCTGGTGCGCCTGGGGCTTCCCGGGAGGGCGGGTCGATCGCAGGGCTTCCCGAACCGGCTCGAGACTGTCCCTGACCGTGCGTGCCCGTTCGGGTTCTCCCGTCATCGCAAGCTGCGTGTACTCCTGCATGCGCCTGTCGGTCCCGGTCTGCAGAAGATAAGGCGGGGTCGAGCAAAGATAGACCTGCCAGCCGAGCTCGATGATGTTGTCGAGCCAGCGATCTTCTGCCGATGTACTGACGATCAGATCATCGCCCGCCATTCTGGTCAGCTTGGCGTACAGTTCCGGCTGAACACTGTATTTCATCGCAACGATGTTAGGTGACCTGGCAATACGGGCACACAGCTCCGGGCTCATGATGTAGCCGTAATCCGGCTGATGCCACATGGCGATGCCGATATCGATCCGGTCGCTGATGTAGCGGTAATATTCTTCGAGAACCTGATCCACATCCTGGTGAAAGTAGAGAGGCGGACTGTGGACAATCACGTAATCGGCGCCGACAGCCTGAGCATGGCACGCAAGTTCCAGGACGACGTCGATGTTTTCGTCCGAGCATGACATGATTGTCCCGCAACGGTCGCCGACTTCGTCTACCGTGATTTCGAACGTGCGTTTGCGTTCCGCAAGAGACATGGAAAAGAATTCGGCCTGCTTGCCGGCGACAAACAAACCGTCGATCTCCAGATCGTCGATCCAGTGGCGCAGGTTCCGGCGGAATCCCGGCTCATCCAACGACAAGTCTGCTGCAAAAGGCGTCAGGTTGGCAGCCCACAGACCGCGCAGATTCTCGCGAGCGTAATCCATCGCTTCCGATTTCCGATACTTCATCCCGTGTTTTCTCCGATTTCGCAGACAGGCGGCGGATTGTTCTGTCAATCCACCAGCCACAAGGACAGCGGCGGAATGTAGGTGATCAATGCCAGCGAAAAAAGGTTGACGGCAACAAAGGGCACGCCGCCGCGGTATATCACCGATACCCGGTCAGCCTGGACGACAGACAGATTGGTACCGAATGTCGACGTAAAGAAGGGGAATTATAACCTTGAGTCACAAAAAGGGGCGAGAATCCTAAACCTTTCCTGATCCGAATCGAATATCAGAGCAAGGAGGATCTGATGTCGGGACCAGGAAAATCATATCGCAAGGGGCTGTCCTTGCTGGAGATCGCGGACATGTTCCGCGACAATGACGAGGCGCGTCAGTGGATCGAATCCGTGCGCTGGCCGCAAGGCCCGTTCTGCCCGAAGTGCGGCAGTTTCAACGTGCAGAGCAACATCAGGCACAGGACGATGACGCATCGTTGTCGTGATTGCTCCGGCAAGCCGATGTTCACTGTCCGTGTTGGAACGGTCATGCATCGTTCGCATCTGACCCACCGTGAATGGGCCATCGGCCTGTATCTGTATACCACCAGCATCAAGGGCATTTCATCCATGCGCCTGCATCGGGAACTTGGAATCAGCCAGAAGGCTGCGTGGTTCATGTTGCATCGCCTTCGCACTGCCGCCGAATCCGGTGAAGCCCTGTTCTCCGGCCCGGTGGAGGCTGATGAGACTTTCATAGGCGGCAAGGAGGCCAACAAGCACTCGAACAGGAAACTGCGTGCCGGACGCGGCCCTGTCGGCAAGACGGCTGTTGCTGGGGTCAAGGACCGCAAGACCAACAAGGTTTCAGCCGGGGTTGTCGAAAGGACCGATTCAGAAACCTTGCAAGGCTTCGTGAAGGATCGTACCGTCGAAGGAGCAAGGGTTTACACGGACGAAGCGCATGCCTACAAGGGCATGAAGGGCAGGGATCATGAAGCTGTCAGGCACTCTGCAGGCGAGTACGTGCGGGAAATGGCCCATACCAACGGGATCGAATCGCACTGGTCGATGATGAAGCGGGGATTCAACGGCGTCTACCACAAGATGTCACCGAAGCATCTGGACCGCTACGTCCAGGAGTTTGCCCATCGGCACAACATCCGCGAACAGGATACCATCGATCAGATGCGGGACGTGGTTCGCAACATGGCCGGCAAGCGGATTCAGTACCGGGAACTGATTGCCGACAACGGCATGCCAAACGGAGTCCGGTCGTGACAACCGAGCGCAAACCATCTAAAGTGGAAAAGCACCTCTCCACCTCTCCACCTCTCCACCTCTCCACCTCTCCACCTCTCCACCTCTCCGGGAAGCAAGGCAACTATATTACTCTGACAATCTTCCCGTTTTGCGGGGAATGGCGTCTGAATCCGTTGACCTGATCTACCTGGATCCGCCCTTCAATTCCAACCGCGCCTACAACATCATCTATCCGAACGACATGGGACAGGTGACGGCTTTTGATGACACATGGTCATGGACGCCACAGTGTGACGAATACTTGCAGGAGATGAAAAACCAGAATTCCAGGCAGTCACTGGACGCATACAACATCTTGAATGCGTTGATCTCTGCGATGGATAAGATTCAGATCAACGCTTATCTTGTGAACATGGCGATTCGCCTGCTGGAAATGCATCGCGTCCTGAAATCAACGGGCAGCATTTATCTGCATTGTGATCCGACTGCCTCCCATTATCTCAAGATCTTGATGGACCGGATATTTGGTCAGGAGAACTTCAGAAACGAGATCGTCTGGTGTTACAAATCCAGGCCACAACCGAAATCAAGTTTTGGTCAGAAACATGATGTGATTTTGATGTACGGTCGTACAAGCAAGGCAATTTTTAATTGGGAGTCTGTAGCACGCTCTTTGTCTGAAACTACCGTCAAAAAGTATCGCTTGAAGGATGAAAATGGTCGCCTTTACCGATTGCAAGGTCGTGGCATAACTGGAAGTCCAATCCGTTCACAAAAAGATGTTGCGCCACATTGGGAAACTGACAGACCGGACTTGGTGGTTCGTGATTATCTTGATGAAAAGAAAGGAACGACACAAGAGGATTGGTGGACCGACATTCCTATTCTTAACCAGAATGCAACGGAAAGACTAGACTACACAACACAAAAACCCACACAGCTTCTTGAACGAATTCTGTCAGCCAGCAGCAACCCCGGCGATATCGTCCTCGATCCGTTCTGCGGTTGTGGCACAACCGCAGCCGCCGCAGAAATCCTCAAACGTCAATGGATCGGGATTGATATCACCTATTCTGCCGTTGCTGCAATCAAGGAACGATTCAAGCGTCAGAAACTTGACATCTGGGGCAGCATAGAAGTTCTGGGCGAGCCGAAGACCGTTCAGGAAATCGAGACGAACTTGATCAACAAGCCATCGTCTCGGGCTCGCAAGGAATTCGAGAAATGGTGTGTTTCTCAAATCGGTGGACTCCCGAACGAGAAGATGGGGGCAGATGGCGGGATTGACGGTCGTATCGCCATGGCAAATAACGAGGTTGCCATCGTATCCGTCAAGAGTGGTCGTGTAGATGTGAGGCAAGTTCGTGAGTTGCATGGCTTGCTGGGCAAGCGAAACAAGATTGGCGTTTTCATTACAAGGGAAAAACCGACAAGACCTATGCTCGATTTTGCGAACCAGTCAGGTTTGTACGAAGAGGAAAGCGGGTTGCAGCTTGCAGGCAGAGTCCCCAGGATTCAGATATTGACGCTCAACGACATCTTGAGCGGCCAACAACCGATGATACCCGCATGACATCCATTGAAGCCTGAACAGGATACGCTACAAGGGTGTAACGCCAGGAAGACGGAAATGACCGAAGAATCGAAAGAGAAGTTGCCCGAACCGATTCCGGCCAGGGTCAAGCCCAGCGACCACCAGCCGAGCAAGGCGGAGATGGAAGACGAGATCGACATGCCGGGATGGTCGCCGGACAGGGTTCGGAAAACCTTCATGCGGCCGTTCGTGGTGAAGAAGTCTTGAGTCGGGGCTGGCTGGGCGGGCGCCGATGTGACTCAAGTTTATAATCCCCTTTCCTTTCATGCGGCCCACCTTGCCGATAGCGCTTCGGCCTGTTGCAGAACGGTTTGCACGGCGGCATCCTGCAGATCGGGCGGATAGCCGTGCTTGCGGAGGATGCGTTTGACCAGAACCCGCATTCGGGCGCGTGCCGACTCCCGGTGCTGCCAGTCCACGGAGGCGGTGCTCTTCAGCCCGCTTAGCAGTTCGTGGGCGATCACACGAAGATAGTCGTTGCCCATTACCTCAACCGCGCTCTCATTCTGGGCGAGGGCGTCGTAGAACGCGATTTCCTCCTTGCTGAGTCCTTCCTCCTCGCCGCGCCGGTGCGCGGCGCGGATGTCCTTGGCGAGTCCGATCAGTTCCTGAAGGACCTCAGCCGTGGTGATGGCATTGCTGTGGTAGCGGGCGATGGCCTCCTCCAGCCGCTGGGAGAAGGCGCGGGTCTCGACGACGTTGACCCGGCTTTGTGAGCGAAGCTCGCCGTTGATGAGATGGCGGAGCGCCTCCAAGGCGAGGTTCTTCTTTTCCATCTCCCGGATCTCGGCGAGAAACGCATCGGAGAGGATCGATATGTCCGGCGTCTCCAGCCCGGCGGCTTCGAGTATGTCGACGATCTCGGTCGAGACGACGGCACGGCTGACGATCTGCTGCACGGCCAGATCCCGCTCGGCTGAGGACTTGCCTACGCCGGAAGCGTTCTTGGCGAGCGCCGCGCGCACGGTTTGGAAGAACCCTACCTCGTCGCGGATACCGCGCGCCTCATCACTGGCAGCCGCGAGCGCGAACGCCCTGGACAGCGCCAGAACGGCATCGTTGAAGCGGCGATGTGCGCGTTTCTTGCCTTCTTCGGTCGCTTCCCCGGCCGCCTCGCGCTGCTGCATGTCGAGGACCCACTCGATGGCGCCGGCAAGCGCCACGAGCCTTTGCTGCGGCGTGCCGGTCAGTCCGGCCCGATAGTCGAAGCCCCCATTCGTATCAGGGGCGAACATGGCGCTCACGATCTCGTACTTCTCGAGCATCACCACGACGGCCTCGGCCTCGTCGATGCCGGCGTGTCTCCGATCGTCGCGTGAATACTGGCCAAGGGCGGACTTCAGGTTTTGGGCGATGCCGATATAGTCCACGATCAGTCCGGCCGGTTTGTCGCGGAACACCCTGTTGACGCGCGCGATGGCCTGCATGAGCCCGTGCCCCCGCATGGGTTTGTCGACATACATCGTGTGCAGGCTCGGTGCGTCGAACCCGGTCAGCCACATGTCCCGCACGATCACCAGCCTGAGCGTGTCGTCCGGGTCCTTGATCCGCTTTGCGAGCAACTCCCGGCGCGACTTGCCGCCGATGTGCTGCTGCCAGTCCTTCGGGTCCGAGGCCGCACCGGTCATGACGACCTTGAGGACGCCGCTTTCGTCATCGTCACTGTGCCACTCCGGGCGAAGCTTGACGATCTCGCCATAGAGCGCGACGCAGATCCGCCGGCTCATGCAGACGACCATGGCCTTGCCCTCCATGCCGACGACGCGGTTCTCGAAGTGCTCGATCAGATCCCGGGCGACCAGACGCAAGCGCTTTTCCGTGCCGACGACGGCCTCGACGCTCGCCCATCTGCGCTTCAGCCGCTCCTGTTCGCCTTCGGCCTCGTCCTCGGTGAGTTCGGCAACCTCGTCGTCGAGCATTGGCCTCTCGTTCTCGTCAAGCTCAATACGGGCAAGACGGCTCTCGTAGTAGATCGGCACCGTCGCACCATCCTCGACACCCCGGTTAATGTCGTAGACGTCGATATACTCGCCGAATACAGCGGGCGTATTCACGTCCTCCTTCTCAATCGGCGTGCCCGTGAAGCCGATGAAGGAGGCGTTCGGCAGAGCGTCGCGCAGATACTTGGCGAAGCCGTATGAGATTGCTCCGGTCTTGTGCGCCAGCCTGGCGCGGAAGCCGTACTGGCTGCGGTGCGCCTCGTCGGCGATGACGACCACGTTGCGACGGTTGGTGAGCACCGGATAGTCGGTCTCGCCGGACTCGGGAGCAAACTTCTGGATGGTCGTGAACACCACGCCACCGGAGGGGCGGGTTAGCACCTTTTGCAAATCCTCCCGGCTTTCCGCTTGCTGTGGGGTCTGGCGGAGCAGGTCGCGGCACATGGCGAAGGTGCCGAACAACTGGTCATCAAGATCGTTGCGGTCGGTGATGACAACGACCGTCGGGTTCTCCATTGCCGAGTGGGCAATGATCTGTCCGGCGTAAAACGCCATGAGCAGGCTCTTGCCGGAACCCTGCGTGTGCCAGATCACCCCGATGCGGCGATCACCCTCTGGGCTTGCCGCGGCGAGCGTGCGCTCGACCGCATGGCGCACCGCGTGGAACTGGTGGTAGCCGGCCACGATCTTGACCAGCCCCGCACCCGTGTCTTCGAACACGGTGAAGTCCCGGATCAAGGTCAGGAACCGGTTCTTCTCGAATAGGCCCTCGATAGCGGTTTCGAGTTCCGGCGCGCCCTTCGGGGCGAAGGCGGAGCCGTCCACGGTGCGCCAGGGCATGAACCGTTCGAGACTGGCCGTCAGCGATCCGAAGCGCGCCTGAAGCCCGTCGGAAGTCATGAGCGCGGCGTTGGTGCGGAACAAGGAGGGTATCTCGTCCTTGTAGGTCTGGAGCTGGTTGAACGCGCCTTCGAGGGTGGCATTCTCGTCACCGGGATTCTTGAGCTCGATCACGGCCAGGGGCAGGCCGTTGACGAACAGCACCACGTCCGGGCGGCGGTTGCGTTCGTGCTCGATGACCGTGAACTGGTTCACCGCCAGCCAATCGTTGGCCTCGATGTCGTCGAAATCGACCAGGCGGGCGGTATCACCACCGATGGTGCCGTCCTCCCGGGCAACCTCGACGGGCACACCCTCGACCAGATAACGGTGTAGTCGGCGGTTCTCCTCGACGAGCGAGGGAGTTTCCGTCTGCCGCACCTTGCGCAGCACATCCTCCAGCGTCTCGGCGGGCAGGTGCGGATTGAGACGGGCGAGCGCCTCGCGGAGCCGTCCGGTCAGCAGCACCTCATCGTAGCTGCCGCGCTCCGGCGCCGAACCCTCCGGGCCGTGCAGCACCGCATGGCCCAGCCCGGCAAGCCATGCGAGGGCGGCGTTCTCCACCTCGCTTTCGACGAACTTGGCCATCAGGCCGTGGCCCTCCCTGTTCCCAAGACGAATCTCGCGTGCTCGCGTCTGAGCATTTCGTAGGGGCTGATGCAGCGCAGGCCGAGGCCGATACATGCGTTCGGAATCTTGATCTTGCTGGCGGTGTCGGCGGGGACTTCGTGCGTGACGACGATGCACTGGTGAGCCAAGGCATGCGCAACAAGCCAGTAGTCGGCAACCTGGAGGAAAGTTGCCACAGCGGCGGGCTGGTATCCCTGGCCGCTCGCCCAATCGCTCACAGTGCGGAGCGCGGGCACTACAGCATCGTCCGGTGCCAGAAAGAAAGTGCCGCCCCGCGCTGAGGCCCATTCCGCGAGCTCGTCGTCTCCGGCTTGCAGTTCGTCCGCGACCTTCTCGATGCTCGCGACCTTGCCAGCGCCGTTCTGCTCAACCAGCCAGTCCCAGAAGGCGGGGCAGAAATCGAAGCCGTAGTGCAGATTCTTGGCCTGGATGAAGACGTTCGAATCGACGAGATAGGACGTCATCCCATCACCCCAGCTTCGCGCCCGAGATTGTTGAAGGTTTGGGTCTTCTTGACGCCAAGCATCCGGAACGCATCGCGATAGAGCGTCTGGCCTTCGAGCGTGCTCACCACCAGCGCACGCGTGAACCGCCGCCCGGTCCGAGCAACCGTTGTTCGATAGAAATCACCGCCGCTGCCCGACTGCGCGAGCTTCTTCAGGCGTTCATTCTCTTGCGCCCAAGCGGTATTAAAACGTTCTCGTGTCAGCCAGCCCGCATCGAGCAGGCGACGTAGGATGACCAGCGTACTGACCTTGAAGATGCGCGCCAGTCGGGACAGTGCGTCTGGAAGTAGTTCGTTCCGCCTCAGATCGGAGCGCAGGGCATCCAGTGGCACGAGTAGCTCCGCCGCAACCGCGTTGCACCATACTTCTTCGTTCCGGAAGCCTGGCCGTAGCACGATACCGAGGTTCGACAAGGCCGAAGCGCCAAGCCAGATGTGGGCGAGTTCGTGCGCCAGCGTGAACATCTGCGCTGCCTTGGTGTCCTTACCATTGACGAATACCAACGGCGCGAGCGGATCGCACAGCGCGAAACCGCGAAACTCACCTGGATCGAGACGGCGATGGCTGTTGCTCATCACGACACCGCTCACCATGACCAGAACGCCGGCGTCGTCGGCCTGACGGATGAACAGTCGCAGCGCATCGGTCCAAGTCGGACATTCCCGGCGGACGGCCAGATCGAAGCCCAGGGTCTCCCGCATCCGCGCCGCGATAGTCTCGGGGGCCGTGCTGACCGAGGCGCTGCCGACGAAGCCGAGATCCGGATTGCCCGCGACGCGGGCGAAGTCCCGATACCAGTTCTGCCGTTCCTGGCAAACGTGGATTGTGTCCAGCAGATTCGGGCTGGGGCGCGTGACCGCGTGCCCGGTGAAGGTGCGGAAGTCCGGAATCGGGACGGCTTCCTCCGGCGGCTCCGAGAGGAACAGGTAGCCGATCGGTGCATGGACTGCGCTTGCGAATGCCTCGGCCTGCTTCAGCGTGGGCTGCGTTTTGCCGTCCTCCCACTCTGGCAGCTTCCTGAACTTCGCCGTCAGCTCTTCCTGAGCGATGCCCGCGCGCTCGCGCGCCCAGCGCAGGAGGACCGGATTGACGGGGGCACGGATCATGCCACGGCCTCCGTTGCCTTCTCGACGTCGCGGAGGCTGATTTCGCCGGACATGAGTTTCGGCAGGAGAATATCTCGGGTCCGGGCGAGGGTATCGCTTTCCTTGGCATTCGCAACGATACGGACGTAGAGTGGTCGAACGAGCCTATCGTAGGCTGCAAGGATTTGTACAGACGGCACCAAAACTGGAACTGGTCGGAAAGTCCTTTTGCTGATCTCGGCGAAGGTCGATCCTCCAGCAATATCTTTGATGTAGTCAAGATTAGCCTGGCACCAGAACAGCACAAATGTGTTCGGAAGCCGTTGTCGGCAAACCATGGCAATGAAACCCTGATTGACGGCGGTTGGAATTTCAGTGATCGCGAGATACCCAATTGGAGCGCGCGAGGACATGAGGATGGCACCGACCGGCAGGAGCCCGGAACTGATCTTGTTCACCCCGGCGTCAGTGATCTTTCTCTCGGTGCGAAGCAACACCGGCGTGGTCAGCTTGGAAAGATCTTTCGGGGTGGCCCAGTGGTGCATGCCACCATCCCAGTAGGATAGTTCCTTCGTACTGGGAGTCCCGCCGCCGACGACCTCGGCTTCCTCACCAATTTCAGAAAACGTCCACCCCGCCGGCTTCCCTTGGCCGTCCAGCGCATCGGGAAACAGGTCCCAGAGTTCCGGGGGTAGGTAGGGTTCCCGGCCCTCCATCCTGGCGCGGGTGGGGCCGAAATCCACGAACCAGTCCTTGAAGATCGCCCGCGCCATCGCCTCCAGCGTCTCGTTCATCCGGCGGTTTAGTTCGATTTTGTCCTGAATTGGCCCGATCACACCGACAATCTTTGCCTGTCCCCTGGCGTCTGGAACATCGATAAACGTTTGCTTGAGATCCTGTATGGTGACGTGCCCTAAACCAGTGGTCTGTCTGTTTCGTGCGATTTCTGCAAACTTCGGCTTGAGCCATTTCAGCAGAAAGAACAGGAAATCGCCGGAGATGCCATCACAAGGAGTCACTTTGAAAATGTGCTGGTTGAGCCAACCTTCTTCGCCCTCCCAGCGGAAGACATCAATTGATGTGTCGGGGTTACCAGACCAAGAGAACAGCATGTCTCCCCGTCCGACAGATACCGACGGATCATAGTCCGCCATTGTTCGCGCGGTCTGCGAAGTTACCCCAGCCTTCAGTTCGGCAATTTTGATGATCGGCCGTCCTGTCTCGGTAAAATCGATGTTCTTGAAGGCAAGACCGTTCTTCCAGTGAGCCAAACTGAAAATGTTGGACCTTCGCCAATTTTCCAAAGCATGAAACCGCGCTGCTGCATTATTTGGTCGTCGGTACAGTTCGACTCCGTCTCTTTGGACGTGCTCGCGCAAAGCTTCATCTTCCACTTGATCGTATAGAAGCAGGTCTATCCGTTGCGGCACATTCAATTTTTCCATCGCGGTGACCAGACGAGCTTGGTCCGTTGTCGTCAACTCTTCGCCGAACAGCGCGATGTCCACGTCCGATCCAAGAGTGAACATCTCCGTTGCCCGCGATCCAAATAACACCGCTCGGTCCACGCGCTCGTTGGAGCGGAGCAGGTTGACGATAGCAGTTCGGTGCTTGTCCTTTAGGCCATCCGTCATCGTTTAGCCTTTGCGTTCATCGTTGCATGTAGCCGAACAAGGACTGGATGGTAGCGCTCCCTGATAACCGTTTCCGCTTCTTGAGCGACGCTTTTTCGGTAGACATGACTCAAGACGTTGCGTTTTCCCAAGGCCTCCAGGAGAAGTTCGCAGTCCCGCTCGTCGATGTATTCGACCTCGAAGCTCCTGCGGATCACCGAGCGGGGACCTTTCTCCTCGTAGCCTTCGTAAAACAGCAGATCCTTCAGCACGTTCCAGGACAATTCGAAACAGAACTCGAATGTCTTGACTAGCCCAGCGCGTTCGAGGTTTGAATAGGAATCTTGCGCACACGCCTCATCAAGTTGCGATAGCGCTAGACCGAAACTGGCGAGACGTTGTTTCCAGCGTGTTTCGTCAGTACTGCTCATTCGCTACGCCCTCCCGAGAAGTCCAATGATTGCCGCTTCCCGATATTCGCAGGAATACAAGAGTTGTGAATTCGATCAATACGTGTGAGCCAGCCTTCTCCGGCTTTCCCCGAACATCATGGTATTTTTGGTCGCCACCTCGTCGACCGGGTAGTCGAACGCACGCCGAAAAGATCATTCATGGCCGCATTCCTCTTGGTTCAATAGAACATGCTCCCGTTCGATTTCCCGATGAAACCGCTCGGGCAGGTGCGCCCAGTCCCAGGCCTCGACCAGGAGCGGAATTCCAGATTCCCGTATGGCTTCCTCGAAGTCGACCAACCGGTCGATCGGAATCTCCTCCAGCCCCGGTGCCCGAGGCGCGAGATCGAGATCAATCCCGTCATGGCTGCGACCGTTGAGGGGGCTGCCAAAGATGTCATACATGACATCGTCTTCGGTGCCATCAAGCTGCTTGATCTCCTCCAACGCCCGTTCGAGCGAGGCGAGGCACCGGCGCAGAAACGTGGTGTCGATGCTCATCCGCGCTCGTCCCCAAACCCCAACGCCCGCAGGTTAGCGGCGATGGCCTTGTCGAGCGCCGCCCCCGTCGCCTGCTGCTCGCGCAACTTGGCGGCGAGTTCCTGCATTTGGTCCTCGAACGATTCGCCGTCGTCGGGCTCTGCCGCTGCGCCGACATAGCGACCGGGTGTCAGGATGTGGCTGTGTTCCCTGACCTCTTCCAGCGTGGCGGACTTGCAGAATCCCGGTTCGTCCACGTAGGGGCTCTTGTCAGGTCCACCGCACCACGCGTGATATGTACCGGCGATCCGGGTGATGTCCTCGTCGGAAAACTCCCTCCGGGTCCGGTCCACCATGTGCCCGAGCTTACGGGCATCGATGAACAGCACTTCCCCGCCGCGGTTGCGGTAAGAGCCGCCGGGATTCTTGTTGCGCGTCAGGAACCAGAGACAGGCGGGAATTTGTGTCGAGTAGAAAAGCTGTCCGGGCAGCGCGATCATGCAGTCCACCGCGTCGGCCTCGACCAGGATGCGGCGAATGTCTCCCTCTCCCGACGTTGCCGTGGACATGGAGCCGTTGGCGAGCACCACGCCCGCCGTCCCATTCGGGGCGAGGTGATAATGGATATGCTGGAGCCAGGCGTAGTTGGCGTTGCCCGCGGGCGGAACGCCGAACGTCCAACGGGCGTCTTCCCGCAGCCGATCGCCGCCCCAGTCGGAGACATTGAACGGCGGATTGGCGAGGATGAAGTCAGCCCTGAGATCCGGCAATTCGTCCTTGTGGAAGCTGCCTTCGTTGTTCCAGCGGATGTCGGCGTCGATGCCGCGTACCGCGAGGTTCATCCGGGCGAGCCGCCAGGTCGTGTAGTTGCTCTCCTGGCCGTAGATGACGATGTCACCGATGCGCCCGCCATGCGCCTCGACGAACCTCTCCGACTGCACGAACATGCCGCCAGACCCGCAACAGGGGTCGTAGACCCGGCCCCTGTAGGGCTCCAGTATTTCCACCAGTAGCCGGACGACGGAGCGGGGCGTGTAGAACTCGCCGCCGCGCTTACCCTCGGTGCCGGCGAAGCCGCCGAGGAAATATTCGTAGACCCGCCCGAGGATGTCGCGGGAACGGTCGGCGGCCTCAGCCATGCCGATCCCGGAGACGAGGTCGATCAACTCGCCGAGCATGACCTTGTTCAACGCGGGGCGGGCGTAGTCCTTGGGCAGCACACCCTTGAGCGAGGCGTTGCTGGCCTCGATCGCCAACATGGCGTCGTCGATGTCCTTGCCGATCGTGGTCTGCCGGGCCCTGGCCTGAAGATGCGACCAGCGGGCTTCCTTCGGGACCCAGAAGACATTCTCGGCAAGGTACTCCTCGGGATCCTCAGCGTCGGCTAGTTCCTGTTCGAGAAGCTCTGCACGCTTCGCCTCGAAGGCATCGGAGATGTACTTGAGGAAGATCAGGCCGAGGGCGACATGCTTGTAGTCGGATGGCTCCATGTTGCCGCGGAGCTTGTCCGCCGCGGCCCAGAGTTGGGCCTCGAACCCGAGATTTGCACCGTTGTTGTTCGCTTGCTTCGCCATGCGCTCCTTGACCTTTAATCTCCAACGGAGACGCAGTTTGCCCGATCAGCTTCATGAACGCCATGTTGAGTTTGGCCGACACAATAACACGGACCGAGCAAGTAAACGGTCAGCGGCACGCCATGTCGCTATTCTGGCATCGGGCCTACTTGTACGGCTGGGGTCTTTCGGGTTCCGTCTCGCCGGTCAGATTGCCCCCGATGCTGCCGGTGATCCGGGCGGCGGCGGTCTGGATGGAGTCCCGGGCGAGGTGGGCGTACCGGGCGGTCGTCTGGACTTGGGTATGGCCGAGCAGCTTGCCGATCATGGTCAGGCTCTCGCCGAGGGCCAGGGCCCGGGAGGCGAAGGAGTGCCGGAGGTCGTGAATGCGCACGTCCTCCAGTCCGGCCCGCGCACGGATGCGCCGCCAGGGCTGCTGCAGGTCGGTGAGATGGCTGCCCGGCAGCCTGCCGGCGATGACCCAGGGATTGTCTCCGGTGCGGGGCAGGGCATCCAGCACCGCACGAGCCTCGGGGCCAAGCGGCACGATGCGTCCCCCGGTCTTGGCATCGGGAAGTTCGATGAAGTCCTCCTTTACATACTCCCATTTCAGGTCCCTGATCTCCGACATCCGACAGCCCGTCAGCAATAGTAACCGGAACGCCGCGACCGCCGAAGGCATCTCTTCCTCGGCATCACGCAGCACTTCGCCCAAACGCACCGTTTCCTCTTCCGAGAGGAACCGCTCCCGCTTGTGCTCCCTGTAGCGCTTCACATGCCGGCAGGGATTGGTGCCGTCCGGCCGCCAGCCCCAGACCTCCGCGAGCGAGAACATCTTGGAGAGCACGCCGAGGGTACGGTTGGCCTGATAGGGGGTCTTGCGCAGGCCGTGATGAAGTTCGGCGATGTCCTTGCGCTGCACCTCCGACACCCGAAGTGTCCCGATTGCCGGGTTGATGAAAAGTTCGACCGATCGGCGGTACTCTCCCCGGGTGCTGGGCTTGCAGTGGTCCGGGACATAGTTTTCCAGGAACCGCTTCCCGAGGTCACTCATCACCGGCTCCGGCGCCGCAGGCTTCTCGCGGGGATCGATGCCCTTCCTGGCCAGGGCCAGGATCTCCAGGGCATTGGTCCGGGCCTCGTCGACGGTGAGGGGGCCGTGCGGGCCGATGGTGAACCAGCGCAGCCTGCCGTCGATACGGGTCTGGAGGACATAGGTCTTCCGGCCCGACTTGCGCACACGCACCCCGAAGCCTGTGAGGTCGCCATCCCAGTAGACGGCATCGCTGCCATTCGCCTTGAGGGCATCGACAGTGCGCTTGGTGAGCCGGTTTGCCACAATATTTGTTCCTGATCCGCCAACAGTACAGTATCGGACTGGCAAACGATTGGCAAACAAATTGAATCAAATCGGCGGTATGATCTGCGCATGTCTGGCGACGGAAAATGCCTGGAAATAGTCAGTTTATCAGTCTATATATAACATCTGACGGGTTGTGTCGGCGCATGTCGTCGTTTCATTACCAAACTCATAACCTGAAGGTCGAAGGTTCAAATCCTGCCCCCGCAACCAAAATTATCTACTAACCGCAATAAGTTATGAAGAACGCCCGCCAAACCAAGGCGGGCGTTTTTGCGTTCGGGTACCACATAGGTACCACCCGAAATCAAGCTCGGGCCAGCTTTCTGGCATCGCGGCATCCGGATTTTGGCTGCGCCGCCGTTGCGCCGGGAGGCCGTCGTCGTTTCGGTCGTCTCTCTCAAACGATTGAACGATTGTTCTGGTCTGCACGGACGATTTGCGGTTGCGACCCGCCACGCTTCCTGTATTTTCTCATTTTTGGACAATTTTCGCGAGGTTCGGTCGTGGACACCGACATCATGACGATCCGGGAGGTGTCGGAGTTTCTCAAGATCAATGAGAAGACTGCTTACCGCCTTGCTGCTGCCGGCGACCTACCCGGATTCAAAGTTGGTGGCTCATGGCGCTTTCGGCGCAGCGAGATCGACCGCTGGATCGAGCGGCAGTCGGCGAAGCCAAAGGGGGAGCGCGCCGGATGATTACCGACTATCACGCCAAGCTGCTCGCCCATGAGCTGAGCCGGCGCCATTGGCGCGGCCCAACGAAGTCGACTGGGTTTGTAGTCAAATGAACGCCGTCGAGATTGAAGAAGCCGTATCCCAGCTTGCTGAGCAACTCTTCGATGCTCAGGAGTTTCCGTTCGCATTCCTGGAGGCATTCGGGAATAAGGCGACAATGATCAAACGGCTTCGTAGTGGCACATCCAACAAGTCCGACCTCGGTGGCGTCCTTCAGACCAGCAATATCCACATCGCCGTATGCGAGCCGGGCGAAGTCACGAATACCCTTCGTGCCCTTAGAGAAAGCCCGGCCACGGCGAAGGCCCGCGCCAAGTTCGTCCTGGCCACGGACGGCGAGGATTTTGAGGCCGAAGACCTGATATCCGGTGAGACGGTCGCGTGCGCGTACCCGGATTTTCCAGATCACTTCGGTTTTTTCCTGTCGCTTGCCGGGATCAGCACCGTCAAGCAAATCCGCGAAAGCGCCTTCGATATCAAGGCGACGGGCCGTCTGAACAAGCTTTACATCGAGCTTCTGCGGACCAACCCGGAATGGAGCACCGCCGACCGCCGCCCGGACATGAACCACTTCATGGCGCGGTTGATCTTCTGCTTCTTCACCGGCAGCGGTTTGTTTACCGCTACTGTCGACCAGATGACCGAGCGGGATTCCTCGAATACCCATGAGGTGATCGGCGAATTGTTCCGCGCCATGAACACCAGGCCGGAAGACCGCGCGGCCCGGCCCTGGGCCGACCAGTTTCCCTACGTGAATGGCGGGCTGTTTTCAGGCAGCACGGAGGTGCCGCGGTTCAGCAAGATGGCGCGTACCTATCTTCTCCATATCGGCAGCCTCGACTGGACGCAGATCAACCCGGACATCTTCGGGTCCATGATTCAGGCCGTCGCCGACGAGGAAGAGCGCGGTGCGCTCGGCATGCACTACACAAGCGTGACAAACATCCTGAAAGTCCTTAACCCGCTGTTCCTCGACGACCTGCGGGCGCAGCTTGAGGCTGCCGAAGATAACCCGCGCAAGCTTTTGAACTTGCGAAACCGGATGGCCAAAATCCGCGTCTTCGACCCGGCCTGTGGCTCCGGGAATTTCCTCGTCATCGCATACAAGAAAATGCGGGCGATCGAGGCCGAGATAAACAAGCGCCGCCGGGAGCCCCACCGCCGCACCGACATTCCGCTGACGAATTTTGGCGGTATAGAGCTTCGCGATTTTTCGGCCGAGATTGCGCGCCTGGCCCTTGTTATCGCCGAGTATCAATGCGACGTGCTCTATCGCGGACAGAAAGAGGCTTTGGCCGAATTCCTGCCCCTCGATGCCATGAACTGGATTACCTGTGGAAACGCCCTCAGGCTTGATTGGCTGGGCATATGCCCGCCGACCGGGACCGGCGTGAAGTATCACCTGTTCCATTCTCCCATCGACCAAGCACAGATCGACTTCGAAAACGAAGGGGAATTACCCCTAAAGGTTGACAAGGACATGTCATGAGTGCTTGATATAATAAGGGAGCAGAAACCATGAAAGATACATGAACATGTCCAAAGACCATGATAAACTGAAGAGGGTCAGTCCAGTCCAGTCCAGTCCAGTCCAGTCCAGTCCAGTCCAGTCCAGTCCAGTCCAGTCCAGTCCAGTCCAGTCCAGTCCAGTCCAGTCCAGTCCAGTAAGCCGAACTGGCAGAACCGGACGCTCTTTCACGGTGACAACCTGCCGTTTCTCCGCGCCATGAACTCGGAATCGGTGGACCTGATTGCCACGGATCCTCCCTTCAACAAGGGCCGTGACTTTCACGCCACCCCGGACAGCCTGGCAGCGGGCGCGAAGTTCCAGGACAGATGGACTTGGGAAAACGATGTGCATGACGAGTGGGCCGAACAACTTCAGGATGACCACCCCGCGACATGGGCCGTCATTGATTGGTCAAGGTTGAGTTATGGAGATGACATGGGGGCCTTTTTATGTTTCATGGCCGTTCGCCTTCTGGAAATGAACCGTATCTTGAAGCCCACGGGCAGTATCTATCTCCACTGCGACCCGACGGCTTCCCACTATCTCAAGGCACTGATGGACGCGATATTCGAGGCGAAACATTTCCTGAATGAAATAGTCTGGAGACGGTCAGCGGCACACAATTCCGCAGGAAAATTTGGACCGATACACGACATTATTCTTTTCTACCGGAAACCTGAATACAGCCATAACGTTCTATTTTCTCCATATTCAAAGGGATACGTGAAGGAATATTTCACAAAGTCTGATGAAAAAGGAATCTACAGAGAGCAACAAATTCACGGGTCTGGAACGAGAAACGGCATGAGCGGAAAACCCTGGCGGGGCTTTGATCCAACATCAATAGGACGCCATTGGGCTGTCCCTTCTGAACTCGTCCGTTCCGCGGGCATTGACCCGGATCTTCCGCAGCATGAAAAGCTCGATACTCTGTACGAAATGGGTTTCATTAACATCGATAGCAACTTCATGCCAACGTACCGTCAATACCTGGATGACAGTCCTGGAGTGCCAATTCAGGACATATGGTCGTATCACCCTTACACAAAAGGCATTCTGAAAGGGACCGATGACGATATTGACGCTGAAGTGAGATGGCTCCCGGACAGAGACAAGGTGGAACGAGTCGGATATCCGACACAAAAGCCACTTGGTCTGTACTCACGGATAATCAGATCGTCCACCAAAGAAAACGGCATGGTGCTCGATCCCTTCTGCGGTTGCGCCACAACATGCGTCGCGGCTGAAAACCTTAAAAGACAATGGGTCGGAATAGACATTTGGGATAAGGCAAAGGATACCGTTGTGGCCCGACTTCAGAAAAGAGGGTTTTCAGTAGGCAATCGAAAAGACCCTTTGATGGCGTTTGGAAAGATCCACTACGAAACAGAATTGCCTTGCCGGACGGATTCAGGAGATACGAGCGCCCCCTTCCTTCGCGTCAAGGAGCGCGTGAAAGAGCCGGACGGACCCAAAATGACGAGGAAGCAAATGTACAATCATTTGCTTGGTCAGAAAGGTTGCCGCTGCATGGGGTGCGACAGGGAGTTTGACGATCCCCGCTACCTGGAACTGGATCACAACACGCCGCGAGCTGACGGCGGCATAAATCACATTTCAAACCGTGTTCTTTTGTGCGGCCCGTGCAACCGGCTCAAGAGCAACACCTTCACGCTCTCGGGTTTACGAAAGGAAAACAGGAAAAGGGGGTTTATGCGATGACCCGAGGCGTGCCGATGATAGATCCGAAGGTTCACCTGAAGGGCGCAACGCCCGAGAAGCTGGCGAAGGCGCTGTTACGGCCTTTGAGACAACCCGTTGGAAAGCCCGTTGTCGGCGATCAGGTCCCTGTAAAGAAGCCGCTCGCCGACAAGCCGGGCGACAGTGCCCCGCATCTGGACAAGGGTTCCTGATTCACGGATGTTGTGCTTGCCCTCGAACTCGTTGACGTAGCGTTGCAGATGCTTGGGGCTGATCTTGTGGAAGGTTCCGTCATGGGCGCGCTTGAGCATGGCCCAGAGGGATTCGATGCCGTTGGTGTGCGCCATCCCCTTCACGTACTCGCCAACGCTGTGCCGGACGCTTTCATGCAAGCGGTCCATGCCCTTGTAGGCTCGTGCATCGTCGGTATAGACCGTTGCATTTGCATCGGTGTTGCATTCCACGAAGTCCTGAAGCGTCTCCGAGTCGGTTTCCGTCACCACTTCGGCACGAACCATGTTTGTCTCCCGGTCCTTCATGCCGACCACCGCGGTCTTGCCGACAGCACCCCGGCCCGTCAGTTCCTTGCGCTTCGCATTCGACATGTTCTTCCGCTTGCCGCCGAAGTACGTCTCGTCGACTTCTACAGGACCGCCGAAAGGAATGTCGTCGCCCGTGGTCCAGGCTTCTCGGATGCGATGCAGCATGAACCACGCGGTCTGTTGCTTCACGCCAAGATCGCGCGACAGTTTCATGGACGAAACCGACTTGAGACTGGTCAGGCACAGGTAGATGGCAATCGCCCATTTCCGCAGCGGAATCTTCGAAGACTGCATGGCGGTTCCGGTCTTGACCGAAAAGTAGGAACGGCAATCGGAGCACCAGTAGGGCATTTTCTTGTGGCTTGCCTCACGGGTGCGCAGAGAGCCGCACTTCGGGCAATATCGACCGTTCGGCCAGATGATGGACTCGAACCACTCCCGAGCCGCGTCTTCGGTCGGAAACATGTCCATCATCTCGACGATGGTCAGGCCGTCTCGGTAGGTTTTTCCGGGCATTTCGGTCTCTCCCTCTGTTATTACATGAATATAGGGAGTTCCGATAGTGTTGTCAACCTTTAAGGGTAATTCCCTAAAGAAGCCGGTCGACGGATTGACGATGACGACAATGTCAAGGTGCATGAGATCGATATCCGCGGCGAGAACGAACGGCACCAGCAAGGGAGGCATGACGAGGATGGTTGACGTGGCAGCGATGAGGCCGCCAACGATGACCAACGATGTCGATCGCCAGCAACAGCTGCCAGTTGCCGAGTTCCATGTCATCGACAAGGCGCACAATATTCTGTGGTACGTTGACGACGGTAAGAACCCATGCGAAGGCGCTGGCAACAGCCGAGATGGGGCTTGGGGTTTCGAAAACCGCTTCGGGGTATCGCGGCGGATTGTGCAACTCCCGGGCATCAGGTGGATGTCTTGGCCAGACAGATCAGGTTGTGGGCGGCTGCAGGCGTGAATATCCAATCCACCCGGTCGAGCCCGCAAGGTCGGGACGTGCGCAGGTCTGTCCGCGTCGCGTGCGGCTTATCTGTCTTCCCGAAGCGGTCGTCGACGGCGATGTGTGGAGCGATGGGCCGGTCGCGCGGCGAATCCGCGAAATCGGCCATGTCACGGACCTTGTCGGCGTCCGCATGATCCACCGTTGTCACAGCGCCACAGCATGGCCAGTGATTCACGCGCGGCGGGCCGCTTTCCGGGGTTAGCGTGGCTTTGACGATTCAGAAACCTGCACACGCAGACGGCATATTTTGGGAATCAGACACCGAGATTCATCAGCGGCGCTGATGCGAAGTTCCTTGATGTCTGCTCAAGACCGCAAGGTATTGGCCGGCGCCATTGTCGTCCTGATTGGCAAGAACTTTTTCGTGAAAACGGCAGCATGGGAGCAGCCTACAGTACCCAGACAACAAGGGCGAAGCCGCCGAGGAACAGAAATACGCAGATTGTAAAGGCAAGCTTCAGATTCTTGTCGGCGAAGTCCCTGATCATCGGGCCGAACAGATACAGCGCACCGGCAACCGCGAAATAGCGAGCGCCACGACCCAGGACCGACACCAGCGTGAACATCAGAAAATCCATCTGGAAAAAACCGCTGGCGATCGTTACTACCTTGTAAGGAATGGGCGTTATGGCGCCCATGGCGACGAACAACTCGCCATATTTCTCATATTCAGCCTTCACGATCGCCATCTTGTCCATGGCGCCGTAGAGTTCGAGCAGAGGCTTGCCGATGTCCTCGAACGCGAAGAAACCCAACATCCAGCCGAAACAACCACCTGCACTCGACGCAACAGTGCACGCCGCCGCCAGCTTCCACGCCTTCGCTCGAACCGCGATGATCATCGGAATCAGCATCACGTCGGCCGGGATCGGGAAAAATGTGGCTTCGGCAAACGAAAGCACAACAAGCCACCAGAAAGCTTGCGGATGGGCGACTTTTTCCAGGGTCCAGCCGTAGAGTCTTTGGAGCAACGAAGCCTGCCGGGATGACGGTGCGGGTGACGTGGGAGCTTGGATGTATCAACCGGTTGCCCGCCTGTCACGCTCCAGGTTGTTCGTCACTCCGATGATGCCCCATTGGATTGCTCATTACGTTTTCGCCGCCGTTCGAGGTCCCTGATCGTGACCTCGTCCAGTTCCGGCTGGTCCCACTTCCCTGCTTCCATCGCCGCTCAATCGAGCATGCCGAGGAAGTCCATGTCGCCGACATTCGGGTTGACGGTGTAGAGGCGGTTGACGATCTGGCGCATCAACTCGCGCATCTCGTCTTGTTGGATGTGCGCCACCCTGGTCCAGGGAATCCGCCGGCGGATCGCATCGATCACCACGACATCGGAGAATTCCCCGGTATGGGTGACCGGATGGATCCCGTCGTGAATGCCTTCGAGGATCGAATTGCGGACGCACATGACGGCCATGGCCTTCGCCAGAAAGGATGCGACCGCCAGTTCGTGTTCTTCCGCCATGTCCCGGCGCCCCGTTCCTTCCCGACCATCGATTTTCCATCCCGAGGCATAGCCCCCTCGGACTTCACGACAACAGACGCCCGGGCAGGACAGGCGTCCGTCCTTCTGACGGGCGGTTCATTCACTGGCGAACTGTTCATGACTGTACAATCGTTCGGGCGATGGCGCTGCGCGGGCAGTTCTGCCGGTGAGATGACGGGAAGGGGCCTGCCCCACCGGGCGCGCCCCCCGTAAGCGCGAGACGCGATGTTGCGCATGCCCGGAGCGCTGGCCCCGGGCACAGGGACACGCATCCGCGCGTGCCGTCAAGCCAGCCCTGTCATCCGGCGGCTGATGGCCATCAACCGGGCGACCTTGTCGTCGTCCAGGGCCTGCGGGTTCGGATCCAGCAGCCTGTCCTCATGGATGTACTGGCCGGAGACCCCCTCATAGGCGCTGTCGAGTGCAGCCGCGAGAATGCGCTCGCCGCCCACCCAGGCCGGGGCGGCCAGACCGCCGAACAGCTTGCTGAACAGGCTCTTGGAGCCGCCGCGCGAGAGTTTGGTGCGGATGTAACCGGGGTTCAGGCAATTGATTGAGGCGCCCCGCCAGGCCACATCGCGCCCGTGCATGATCATGCAGAGCTTTGCCCGGGCGTAGGATTGCAGCAGTGACCATCCGGTTTCGAGTTGAAGATCGTCGAGGTTCAGCCTGGCCACCTCCTGGGTCCCGGAGGTGAGATTGACGATGCGGGCCGATGGCGTTGCCCTGACTCGCTCCAGCAGCAGTTCGGTCAGGAGGAAGGGCCCGAGATAGTTCACCGCGAAATTCATCTCGTATCCATCGGCAGAGAGCCTGCGCTCGGGCGTGTTGATGCCAGCGCAGTTGATCAACCAGTCGATCCGCTCATGCCGCACCAAAACCTGATCGGCCGCGCTGCGCACCTGATCAAGCGATCCGATATCGCATGCCACGATGGAGACCGGACCCTTGTGTCCGACTGCGGCGAGGTCATCCGCAACACGCTGGGTCTTCTGCGGGTCGCGCCCGAACAGGCAGATCTCTGCGCCCATTGCGGCAAAACGGTCGACCGCGGCCCGCCCTATCCCGTCGGTGCCTCCGGTAAATACGATCGTCCGGCCTGTCAGATCCCGATCCGGAACCCGGTCCGTTGTCTTGCGGGCTAGGAACGTGTCCAGCCAGAAACTGCCTGTCGGCCGTTTCATCATGGTCAGGGGATCATGTATGCGACGGAACGCATGAGAGTTCGGCCGCATACCGTTCTGGTTGCCATGCCCGGCAAACGCCGACACGGTCGTGCGCAATACTCCCGGCAGGACGGCTCGTCGAGCCGATGTCGCAGGTGGCCAGCCCGTGCTGGCGAATGGTGCGTGCGGCAAAGAGATCGCGACACGGCGTGCCCTTCACGGATCGTCGTCTGCGCCTCTGCCTGCAAAGCGAGCATCAGCGCGTCCCGGAGCGGGCGCTCCTCAGGCTTCGCGAGCCGGACCTCGACCTCCGGCAGGGTGAATCCCTCGGGAGGCTCCCGGAGGACCGGGCAGCCCTGCGTGCGCTTGCGAATCGACATGCAGCTAGTATCGCACACGCTGCGCGGGAACGCCAGAGGAAAGTTCCCCGCCGCGCATCCGGGTGCGCGCGTGCGACGGCGCAGATTACCCACTGTTCGGTGATGCTACCCTCCCGCATCCGGGCGCCCGCGAGTCCGGCCTCGCTGTTCTCGCCCCGGACACCGAGACCGCCCCCGCATCCGGGCGCCCGCGAGTCCGGCGGCGCCGCGCGCTGGCGCCATCACGGACAGCCCAGGGAGATCTTCATGTACGAACTCGCCGATGCCGCCGCCGAGGCGCTGAGCCGGGACGAGATTCCGGAACGCAGCAGCACGACGACGCGGCGCCGCCAGGCCATCCGCTTCGCGCGCGAGGGCCTCGAGACGGCCTACGATGCAGGCGTGGCAGCCATCAACCATCCGCTTCGCGCGCGAGGGCCTCGAGGACGGGCCGCCGCCTTTGGAAGCAGCAAGTCTGCCATCCGCTTCGCGCGCGAGGGCCTCGAGACCGGCGAGCACAGCCCGGAAGGCGCCGGACCGGAGGCGCTTCCCGAACTGGTGCGTAACCACTGGACCATGGAGAACCGCGTACACGATTTCACCTGCGACGATGACCGCTGCAGGGCGCCTGTCCGACACCTGCCGCGCAACCTCTCCTGCCTGACCAGCGCCGCCATCGCCATCGTGCGCCGTGCCCGACGCTTCGACGACATGCCCCGGGCCAACCGGCACCATGCCGCCCGCGCCCGGGAAGCCCGTGACCTGATACCGGTTCTGCCCGCAAAACGATCCTTCGATCCTGACCGCGTGAAGGCCACGCGAAACGCGCCGCAGGACGGCGCGACCGGACACGCCGAAAACCGTGTTCGGAAAGCGCAGGACCGCAAGCGAGCATCGGCGCAACCGGTACGACGCCGGCGCGAACCGCCTCGGACACGCCCGACTGCCGTCACATCAGATGCCAGAACCCGAAAGTAAAATGGTACTGCCTCCGGGGTTCACTCGTCCCAGGAGCAGCGCGCCGGGCCGGGGACCAGCTCCAGGGCCCGCGCCGTTGGCGGGTGCCGCAGCCAGTAGTCGGCGCAGGTGCCGGCCGGGGGCCGTGCGCAGCCGAGACCGCCGTGCATGTGGAACGCCGGGGTCCCGCCGATGGCGTTCACGCTGGCGTTGTTCTGGATGCTCTGGATCCGGAAAAGCACCCATTTCCCCTCGTACCGGGATAGACCGGTCGCGCCCGGTTTGTGCCGGACAAGGAACCCGCGGTGTCCGATGACAGGAGACGGAGACAACCAGATGACGCTGGGCAGAGGCAGCCATGGGCCCTGACCGCGGCCAGAGGCATCGAACGGTCTGTATTGCAGCGTCTCCCGCCCTGGACCGCTGGACAGGTCGGGGACGATGATCACGGTCTGCTGACCAGCCGTGAACCGATCAAGTGCCCCCTTGAGGCTGGCGATCCCTACGCTGTCGTCGCCCCGGTCGCCCCCGCAGCCGATCAGCACATTGCGCTCGCCGCCCCGTTCCATCCAGACCGATTGCGCCGCGGCCGGCAGGTCAAGGGAGGTGCTCGCCAGTGCGGCGGCAAGCACCGTCATCCATCGTCTCATGTCTCACTGCCTGTCGTGCACGAAGGGGATGCCTTATCTATCCCCTCCCGATCCCCTTTCCAGCCGCCGGGGGTGGCGCAGTGTCTCGGCTTGAACATCCCGTGTTTCGTCATGGAAAGAGGGCGATCCGGAGACCGCCCTTGTGTGTGTGCCGGTCAGCGCACGCGTCGTCCCGTTCCAGCCGGAGGTCAGTGTGTGCGCCCGCAGCCCGTGAGGTGCGTCTGTCGGCGATCGGCGCCGCGTTGCCTGCGGGAGCCTGCCGCAGGAAGACCAGCAGGGAAACCGTGGCATGTGCTGCGTGCCGGAGTCACCTTCGATCGTCCGAATCCCGATCCACACAAAGCCGGCGGTGGAATGCCGCGACCGACCGGTCGAGCGTCCTGGCGACCCGGCTCACCGTCGCGGCCGGGACCGGGCGCCCGGGCAGGGCGAGCAGGACCTCGCCGACCTTGCGGGTCGAGAGCCCCGGCACGACGCCGGCCGGGATCGCACGGTCGATCTCCGGGGCACGCCTTGCGGAGCCCTTCGGAACTCCGGTCGGGCAGAAGTGCCGTTGCGCCGGTCGCGCATGGCGCCGGCGTCGAGGGTGTCGCGCCAGACGTCGACCGCCTCGGCCATCCGGCCCTCGATGATCCCGGCACTCGTTGATCCCGGCCCTCGATGATCCCGGCCGGCGCCTGGCGACCGAGGGGGCGACAGCCCTCTCCCCGGTCCGGTCCGTCTGCCTGCATCTCCTTCACCACCTCGAACGCCCGTGGCAGGCTCCCGGTCGTTGCAGCCTGCCGTGGCATCGGGGTGCTCCTGTCCGTTGCTGCTGCTTCACCACAGGGAGGATCCCACTCCCGACTGACACATGAATCCTTGCGTCACCCATCGCCGTTCTGGCCTTGACGGGTGTGTCCGTCCGTGTCAGGCTTTGGCACATCTCATACCGGGGCCTCTCGCCGGGGCCTCTCGCCGGGGCCTCTCGATGAAGCAAAGGAGGCCCCTGTCCATGTCCTTCGACTCCTCACGGCTCGCCCCGACACTCGCCGCCGCGCTGGCCGCACTCCTTGCCCTGACCGCCGTGCCTGCGCTGCCGGCCCTGGCGCAGGTGAACCCGTCGGCGTTGCGAGCTTCATGGGTCGGGAACCCCGCCCCCGCCCGGGTCACCAGTCTGCGAGCCGACCTGGTCGCCCAACCTCCCAGCTCCCTGCGCCGTGCGACCGAGAACCTGACCATCGAGGCCTCGAACTTGAACGCGACCGTGGCCATCGGCACCGCCGGTCGCTGCTCCGGTGACGATCCCGGCACCACCGGGACCTGGGTCAAGGATCCCGACAAGGTCACCCGCCTCAACAAGGAAGGCTGGGTCTGGCAGCGGTCCGGCCCACCCCGGCCGACCGTCGCCTATCACATCGCCGATGCCACCTGGTCCCGCGGCGAGCCGATCGCCCGGGCCTGCACCCACTGGGCCGAGGGCCGCTGGAAGACCCACCCACCCGGCCACGCGTTCACCCTGCGGATCTGGGGCAAGGTTTGCTTTTCAGGCGGTCGTTCCTGTCTCTCCGCCCAGGACTCGGAGTCGCTTGGCTCCGATGCTGTGCGTGACTCTGTGAATCAACGCGGCTACGCGGCCACCTTCGGGCCCGGCCCCAACTGTGGTCCGGCCCGCTGGCCCACGCCGGAGTGGCAGGCAGCCGGCGGACCGCCCTATGCCGAATGGTGCGACGTCACGGTCGTGCCGCGCTGACCGCCCGTGTCGCATGGCCGTGGCTTGACACCGGAACAGGGCGGGGCATATAGGGTGTTTTCACGATTCGTCTTCCGGAGAGGAGGTTCTCCACGAGGCGGTCGCTTGTTGTTGCCGCCGCCCTGGCGGGCGCACCCCACCCCAACCGAAGGGATGCCATCATGACCCACCGGACACTGTCCCCCCTGACGCTTCTTGCCGCCGCCCTCCTCCTGGCCCTCGGTGCCGCCCCCGCCCTCGCCCAGACACCACCGTGCAGCGTCACGGTCGTCAATGTCTGGTCGGATGACCCGGACCGGACCTTTGACGCCACCACCAACACCCTGACCTTCGAGGAGGGGGGGCACTGGGATTTCGATCTGAAGTACAGCTGCACCGGCGACCTGAACGGTGCCAGTCCGGCCGTCTCCCTCATCAGACCCAGCAGCACCCGGTTCGACACGGCCGATTTCCGGGGCGGCGTCTCGGAAGTGGACGGGGTGGCCGACGGGGATGCCCTGACCGGCGACTGTCTCACGGCGACCGGCTGCCGGATCGAGATCTTCGGCACCAGCAAGGACAACAACTGCCGCAATCAGGGTGCCACGGTGCAGCGGATGCGCGTGGAGACCCGGATCGTCAACACCGTTTCCGGGGGGGCCCTCAATCTCAGCGATCTGCTGACCGTCACCATCGTGGCGAGAGATGACGACACCGTCGCCCAACGCTACATCGACATGGGGTACACGCAATGGAAACCGACCTGCTAGGCGCCCCCTGACACCCCCGACCACCGAAGGGTCGAGGGCGCGACCGCCGCGCTGACGGACGCCTCCGCAATGTCGCGCCCGCGGGCACGTTCAGGCGCGGGCCGGGAAGGCCCCGAAGGGTCGGGACCCCCTCGGGGGGACGGCTTCATCGTTGCCAGTCCACCGCCGGCGACCCGGCCAATGGCATTCGGACAAGGAAGCCCCCGCGCTTCGGGCGTGAGTCGGAAGCCGGGGCCTTGTTCTGGCGGTCTTTGGTGCTGTCAGCGGGCGGGTCTGGTCTGCCACTTGCGCCTGGGCTGCATGGACCGGCGCGGACGGACTTCGCATGGAACCGTTCGATCACGGCCTTCCCGGTCCTGTACGTCTCTTCGATTCCCCAGCGTCCGTGGTACATGTCGGACAGTGCCCGGACGTCAAAGCGTCCGCCGTCGTGCAGGGAGGTCGCCAGTCGGAACTCCGTGTCGCCTGCGACGTATCTGACAAGGCGGATGCGGAGCGTCCGGCCCCGGAGCGCTGGCGCGTCCCGGGGTGCTGCGACGGTCACGGTCCGGTCGGTCTCGCCCGAGGCGATGAAGGTGTCGAACACCGGGTTGGCGGTCTTCTTGATGCGGAAGACGAAGTACAGCCCGCGCTCCGCGTGGGCCAGCGCGATGGCAAACGACCAGGTGCCCCGGTCATACAGAATGACATCGCCCTCGGCGGCGCGGTCAGGATGCGTGAGCGCGGCCTCCCGCTCGTTCTCGTGGTCGAACAGGTCGAAGTCGCCCGGGATGCGGTCGCGCAGCCGGCAACGCGGAAGCCGTTCTCGGCTAGCCCCCCTGGCAGGGTGATCTTCGACCCGTCGACGGCCAGGACCCTGCGGCCCTTCCAGGGCGGCATACGGGGCCGGTGGCGAGGATCTCGCGGTGCAGGCGCTTGAACGCGGCCTCGTCCAGCTTCTCGCGCGCCGCGCAGGCCGTCGACGACGCGCGCGGTCACGGCATGCCGCTAGCAGCCATCCGTATTAGGATTCTGGGCACACCAGAGTTCGAAGAACCCGCTGAAGAACATCCGATACTGTTCGTTCATCTTGGCCAGTCCGGCCTCGACGTCCTGCGTCGTCAGGGGGGCGCAGGTGGTGTCCACCTTGCTCGCGTCCGCCTTGCAGCGGCGGAGCTTGCTCACCTCGCGGTACTTGATCTTGCCGTTGCGGCCGCCATTCGGGAAGGCCGGATGCCCGTACTTGCACTCGATATGGACCCAGCAGGTCGAACCGTACATGTAGTTCCCAAAGAAGCCGGGCTTGTCGTGGTAGGAATCCCAGTGCACACTGCGCAGCTTGCATTGTTGCTGCCTGTATGCAGGAGAGGCGCGCCAGGCCTCGTTGCAGGCGACATGGCGCGCATATTTTGACGGTTCGCGGTCACCAACTGACATCCACGCCAGAGCAGGAGCGGGCGCGATCAGAACCACCCCCGTCAGCGCGGCGGTGCAGATCGAAAATGCACGAACGGCATGAAGGAACATGGACAGGGCCTCCTTTACTTCATCAACTTCCCGGCAAGAGATGGACATAAGCCTCACACGAACGGACACACCTGTCAATGCGAAAACGGCGATAGGTGACGGCAGGATCGATGTGTCGGGAAGACGGGATATTCCCTGCGGTTCACGGCCTCGCAGGCGACGTCCCCGCACAGCACAAGGACCTTCACCCGCACAGCGGCCCTCTGGAGCCCGACACCAGGCTCGCTCTAATCGACCGAAATCAGCTTGGGAAGGCCTTGGATGCGGCATGGGGTGCGCAGGGGACGATTCGAGTCATCAGGTCCCGTGATCTGGTCTCCGATCGGGCCCGGGCGGCAGATTCGGGTGATTTGGTCGCGGATTTGGGCTTCTGTTTTTCTTTGATCACGGGATGTATCTTCGTTAGACGGTTGCCATGTCGACACGAGGATCTTCGGGAGCATGACAATGATGACACCATTACGGGGACTGGCTGCCATGGTTGCAGCCGCAATGGTGGTACTGACCTCAACCCCCGCCGATGCATGGAGTGTCGGCTCAAACGTATGCCGCTCACACCACGAAGGCGTGACCACATTGCAGGCCACCGAAATCTACAAACGCTGTTTTTGGGACTGCCTCATCAGTCTCTTCCCGACCCACAATTCCGCGCGATCCTCTGTCATTGACTACTACGAGCCGGGGCACGAGGGGCCTGTCCATGTGGCGATCATCAGCAACGACTCCCGCCTGGGGCCAAGGATGATCGGTGCACCGAAGCGGCTGGGCACTCTCCCGCATCCCGGAGGATTGACCAACTGGCGTCTTTCGTTCGGTGGCCTTCAGCCGGAACACTACTACGCCATGGTGATCTATGGTTCTGATCCCGCCCGGCCCTTCTACCGGGCGTGCTTCCTGAGTGATGACGCCCCTGATTCACCATGACGTCCACCACCGGATGTGGTTGAATTCTGGTCTCGGCAACGCCGAATCCGGGAATGATACGCGGGACTGAAGGCCCGGCACTGCGTGTCCAGTCGGTTGATGGCCTTTTTTCGAGCACGGTGCGAGGGCGTTCGATAACGGGAACGGAGTGAATTCATGGAGGCCATCGTTCCCACGGGCGCCTCTTCCGAAGTCTGGTGTTGAGGATGCCGACCAGATGGGACGGCACAATACCGATGGGCAGGCGCTGGCCGGCTTGTCATCCCCGATCAGGAACCGATCATGGCTGAAACGGCTTCACGATTGCCCTGATGCAACCGGAATCGACAGCCTTCAAAGACCGGAAAACATCTCGCAAATACAGATGATCGAACCGGCAAGAGGGAATGGACGCGTTCGTCATCATGACCAGTATCAGTCGTTGATTGCAGCTTGACAGCGTGCCTGCTTCGCGCACCTCAAGTGCCTGATTCGGTGGTCGCAATGGCGGGCATGGCAGTGTCTGCTGCAAGGGGAGTCTGACATGACCCAATTCAACAACACCGGCGCGATCTGGCAATGGTCTGCCCCAGCGACAGCAGCGGCGATCCGCAACGGACAGGTGTCCGTGGCTGAAGTGGTGAATGCGCACATCGACCGCATGCACGCCGCCAATCCGGGCCTGAATGCCGTGGTGGTTGACCTGAGTGATCAGGCGCGCGCAGCGGCCCGCAAAGCGGATGCGGATCGCGCGGCGGGGAAGGACATCGGAGTTCTCCACGGCGTGCCTGTTACGATCAAGATCAACGTCGATTTCAAGGGTCAGGCGAACAGCAACGGCATCCCGGCGTTCAAGGAGATGATCGCGACGGACGACTCACCCGTTGTCGCCAATCTCAAAAGAGCCGGCGCGATCACTCTTGGCCTGACCAACACGCCGGAAATGTCGTTTCGCGCTTTCACGGACAATCCCCTGCACGGGTTGACCAGGAACCCCTGGAGTCCGGACCATAATCCGGGTGGCTCTTCCGGCGGCGGCGGCTCGGCTGCCGCAGCGGGGATCGGGGTCATTGCGCATGGCAATGATATCGGCGGCTCACTTCGCTTTCCCGCCTGGTGCAATGGCATAACAACCATCAAGCCGACCTTGGGGCGGGTGCCGGCTTATAATCCCAGCGCTCCAGCAGAAAGGCCGTTGATGGCCCAGTTGATGTCAGTACAGGGGCCGATGGCGCCCTATGTCGAAAGTACGCGCCTTGGGCTGGAAGCGATGGCGCAGCCTGACCCGCGCGATCCCTTCTGGTGTCCGGCGCCGCTGGAAGGGCCAAATCCGGAAGGGGCGATCAAGGTCCTGTATGCCCAGCCTGACGACGACATGGACTGCGACCCGCGGGTTGTGGCGCAGGTCGACGCTGCGGCGGAGATGCTGGAAGATGCCGGTTACATTATCGAGAAGGGGACGGCGCCAAACCTGAAAGAGGTCTGGCAGATGTGGTCCGACATCCTGATGGCCGAAATCCAGACCCTGCAGCGGAAAACGATAGACGATGTCGCGACAGAGGCTCTGACCGATACGCTGGATGCCTATGTTGCCTTCTCCAACACGCTCGACATGAAGGGCTACATGACAGCCATTGCACAGCGCTCGAAGCATGTGCGCGACTGGACGATGCAATTGCAGGAGACGCCGCTGATACTGACGCCTGTATCGGTCCAGCCGGTCTGCCTGCTGAATGAAGATCTGGAGGGGCCGGAGCGGGTATACGAGATTTTTACGGCCGCACGATTCGTTTCCGCACTCAATCTGCTGGGTTTGCCCTGCGCCATCGCGCCGGTCGGTATCATCGACGGGTTGCCGAATGCCTGTCAGATCGTCGCCGGCCGATTCCGGGAAGACATGGCGCTAGACGCCGCGCAGGCAATTGAAGACCGCGTCGGTATCCTGTGTCGTGAGTTGTGGGCGCGCGACGCAGAGGGTCAATCAGAAGGCGTCGTCGTACGCGCTGGCGCCGATATCGCAGGCTAGAAGGGTGAAGCGGTCCCGCGCATGAGCTGCGGCGAGTTCCTGCTCGAGGGTTTCCGGATCGGTGATCTCCCGGCCGATGCCGCCCATCGCTTCGGCCAGCGCCGCGAAATCCGTCCGGCCGAAATTGACGCCAAGATTCGGACGACCGCTGGCGCGCTGCTTCAGTTCGATCAGAGCCAGAGACCGATCGACCATCACCATGATGGCCACTGGCAGACTAAGGTCGCGTAATGTGGCCAGTTCCCCGGCCACCATTTCCAGGCCCGCGTCGCCCATGATTGCCAGGACGGGCGTATCAGGCCGGGAAAGCTTGTAGCCAACGGCAAGCGGAAGGGCGACGCCCATCGTACAGAGCGCCGTGGATTGAAGCAGCGTTCGCGGCGACGGACAGGTCCACATCTGGGACAGCAGGATGCGATGGGCACCACTGTCCACGGTCACTACTGTATCGGGCGGGCTGGCGCGGCGGGCAGCGGCAAAAGCCTGATGTGGACCCCATGCGGTCGGCACGGCGAATGCCGACGCCAGGGCTTCGCGGACTCGTGCCGGCTCCCCGTTCGGCCATGATTTGTCACGCGGATGGATGCCATCCGTGACGGCAGCCAGACCGGCCGTCACATTTCCCGGAAAGCTCAAGGCTGCGCTGTGCATGCCGTGACGAATCACGGCGTGAGGCAGGTCGATGGCAACTGCCGGATCCCACGGATCAATCCATCCGGCCCTCATTTCAATCGGGTCGTATCCGGCCAGCAGAATGCAATCGGCCTGTTTGAGGAGTGGCAGGATGATCGCGTCAGACTTCGGCGACAGACCATGCCCGCCCAGCGAAAGCGGGTGATCGTCCGGCAACAGGCCCTTCGCCTTGTAGGTGGCGATAAACGGCATCGAAAATCGCTCGCATATCTCGGTGATCACTGCGCCGGCGTCGTGGGCGACCGCGCCGACGCCGCCGATCATCACCGGCCGCTCTGCCCTGGCGAGCCTTGCCCGTGCCTGATCCAGGCCCGGACCTGCCGCCGGTGCGACCGCTGCCGCCGGGGCCGTCGATGCGCGCCGGGCTGTCGGTTGTTCCCGATCCGCCAGTGCCACAGGAATATCGACATGCACCGGCCCTTGTGGATCGGCTGTTGCAATCGAGACGGCCTTGTCGATCATCAGATCGACGGCTCCATCCGCCATCGTGAAGCTGCCCTTGGTAATCGGGCGCATCATCTCGGTCTGTTCGAATACCTGGTGGGTGTAGGACTGCGCGGTGGCGGAATCCATGCAACCGGACAGGACGATCAGAGGAACCTGATCCTGCCACGCGTTCACTACCGTATTGATGCCATTGACAAGTCCCGGGCCGATCGTGGCCAGAAGGATGCCCGGCGCGCCAGTCGCGTGAAACGCCCCTTCAGCCATGAACCCGCCGGCGTTCTCGTGTCTGCACAGGCGAAATCGGATCCCGGAGGATTCGAGGGATTGCATCATTGCCAGGACTTCGCCGCCGGGAATGCCGAAGGCGTGGCGGCAGCCGGCCCGAGCGAGACGTTGGGCGATCAGGTCCGTGGTTGTCGACATCGGGAGGATATCCTGTCAGGCAGGTAGTGGACGCATGAACACACCGTCAATCTGAAGCTGTCGTGCAATATGGCGGCTGAAGTAGCCCGGGACAAAGAGATGTGCTGCATAGCCCAGCGCCTCCATGCGGTTGAGCATGACGCGCCAGTCGACCTCGCCGTCGTAGATCGGCTCGATGGACATCTCCAATTGCCAGCCGGCGATGCGATGCATGACGCCTCCGGCCCCATCCAGGACAGCCGGTTCGAGCCCCTGTGCGTCGACCTTTGCGAACACTGTGTCGTCAGGCGCGACATGGTCGTCAAATACACTGGCGAGCGTCCGCAGGACGACTGTCTCGCATCCGATCATTTTCGATGTCGGCGTAAAGCGCATGGCGCTGTGCGCAAGGGGCAGGGCGGAACTCATGTCCGTTTCGGCCGAGACATTGATCGTGATTTCGCCGTCGTGGTCGCCGATGGCCATCTGCGGCGCGACCTGCCAGGCGCCATCCGACGCGGCCCGATGCTCCAGAGACCTGTGAACGGCGGATTGCGGCTCGAAGGAGACGAGGCGGCCACTCCACCCCGCACGTCGCAGATAACCGCCATATTCGCCCTTGTGGCCCCCGATATCCAGGACGGTCGTGATGCCGAAATGGTTGAAGATGGTCACGAGGTTGTCCCAGTGGCTCTTTTTTGGCATGCCGTTCATATTCGTGCAGCCTTCCGCTCCGATGGGCTACCCATTCGCCGCAGGATCAGGGGGCCGACCGCAGCGCCCACGGCAATGGTGGCAAACCCGACGAACCAGCCGAATTCCGATTTGCCGCCCGCCACATCAAGCGCGATTCCTACCGCGGTGGAACCGAGAAAACCACAGCCGAACCCGATCATGGAATGAAGCGCAAGGGTGGCGCCGCTGCGACCGCTCCCGCGGTCAGCGAGGCCGAATCGGCGACAATCGGGACGCCATAAATCAGGCCGACACAGCAGACCAGCCAGTAGGGCGCTCCGGCGAGAGATCCCAGGGCAAGAGCAACGATGGCCGACAAGGACATGATCCAGATGATCGTTCGCCGCCGTCCCACCCGCATCGCGATTTCGTTGCCCAAAATGCTGGAGGGCACGCCGATCAGCCCGATGACCGTCGCGACCAGCGTCGGTGCCAGCCAGACAGGTGCTTCGCTGTCTCGCGCAGCTACCCAGGTCAGATAGGCGACGATCCACCCGCGCAGGGCAAACAGTTCCCAAACGTGGGCAGCATAGCCCAGAATGTACATCATCGTTGGCCGGTCGCGCAGGACCGGGCGGATATCCAACAGATGCCCAACGGGCGCTTGGCGTTCCTCGAGCGGCCGCGTTGTCGCTGCCACGAGTAAACCGGCAATCCAGGCTCCGCAGGCGGCCAGCCCGAAAGCCCAGCGCCAGCCGAGCAGCTCGCTCGCGATACCGGCGAACAGGAATGAAAGACTGGAACCGACGCCGAACGTTGCCGTATAGAAAGCTACATGACGCGGCTGCGCAGGCCCTTCCAGGCGATCCGTCAGTATTCGCAAGCCGGGCATGTAGACGCCCGCGAGGCCCATTCCCATCAAGGTGTGGAGGATGACGCTGGTCCAGAATCCGTCGGCGAACAAGGCGAATGCGAGTGTGGAAAGACCCGACAGCATCGCTGCCGTCAGAAATATCCACAAGGCTTCGTAGCGATCTGTCAGAAGCACGAGGAAGGCGACCGCCGCCATGTATCCTCCGAAATACGCGCCATTGACGATGCCGGCCTCGGTGTTGCCGAGTTGCCAGACCGTGACCAGTTCCGGCAACAGCGCTGGAAAGGTGGCGAATCCCAGCATGCCCAGCGATTGCGCCAGACACATGACAAGAACAAGGCGGCCAGGTTTGGCCATCAGCGGCACAGCCTCTATCTGGCCAGGGCGCCTTCAATGGCTTTTGAGACCGTCAGGTTCCAGCGGTCATCACCGGTATCGCCGACGACCATCAGGCCCACCGGTGCGTCGCCAGCCTGGTGAATGGGCAGGCTGGTGGCGCATCGATCCAGGAAGTTGAACAGCGCCGTGTTGCGCAGCATGGCGAGGTTGCTGTCGCCGAAGGCAGTGTCGTCATTCTCCAGATCGGCGATCTTCGGCGCTATTCGCGGGCATGTCGGCATCAGAATTGCATCATAAGGGGAAGTGATCTCATCTGCCTCGCTGCAGTAACGGACCCGGGCGTGCAGGAGGTCGACATAATCCGCGCCGCTTGCATTCGCGCCGTTCATCATGCGGGCGGCAACCCGGTGATCGAAATTCTGCGGCTGCGCCTCCAGATCCTGACGATGCAGAGACAGAGCCTCGACCGCCGCGAGTCCACCGGCCGTGCCGAGTTTGGGAATATCGGCCAGAATATCGAATGGGACATCGGTCAGGATCGCGCCCGCCGCTGACAGCCTCGACAGCGCTCGCTCGTAGGCCGCTGCCACCGTATCTTCCAGGTCTTCCAGAACAAGGGTCTGGGCACTGCCCAGACGCAATCCTCTGATCGGGATCTCCGGCAGCGCTTCGGGCGTCACGCCCGCCATGACCGCATCAATGACATTGCAGCACTCGATGGAAGCGGCCAGCGGGCCAATGCTGTCCAGGGAGAACGAGAGCGGAAAGCACCCATCCTGCGGGATACGGTTCGCGGTCGGCTTGAAGCCGGTCAGGCCTGTGAGAGCGGAAGGTATGCGAACCGAGCCGCCTGTATCGGTACCGATCGCGGCAATCGCCATGCCGTCCGTGACCGAAATTGCTGCGCCCGAAGAAGATCCGCCCGGAATGCGCCGGCCCGGACGGTCCCAGGGATTGGCTGGCGTCCCGTAGTGCGGATTGATTCCGATTCCCGAATAGGCGAATTCGGTCATGTTGGTCCGCCCGACGATGATCGCGCCGCCGCCCTTCAATCGCCGGACGATCGCGGCGTCTGCATCCGCTGCCGGGGCCGATTGCCGAATCCTGGATCCGGCCCGCGTGGTTTCGCCGGCGACATCGAAGAGGTCCTTGATCGAAATCGGCATACCGGCAAGCGGTCCTTGGTCGACACCGGCATTGCGCATCGCATCGGCGTGTGCAGCTTGCGCCATGGCGGCTTCGGTATCGTGGTCCAGGAAGACCAGCTGGCCTTCGCCACTGGAGTCCTGGGCGCGGGCGCAGGCTTGCTCAACCAACGCCGTTGCGCTTGTTGTGCCGGCGGCGAGTGCCATCTGCTGACGGGCGATGGTGTCGAGTGGTTGGGTGGGCGCAGTCATGTGAGTCTCCGACAGGCAGCAAGCAAGGCTGGCTTTTTTCAACCCATCATCGAATTATCGCAATACAGATTTCCGGGTCTGGGGACTCCGAATGTTGCAACGAGGGTTGGTCAGAGGGAGCTTTTGCGGCTGAATCTGAAGCATTGGAGGGCAACCGCTCTGTGACAAGACGGATCAGGATATCCTGATTTTCGGCGATCGTCATGTCGCGTGATTCGGATTCGATCATGAGTGCCGGATGGGCAGACAAGTCGGAACGCCCACTCCTGCGAACCTGGAAGGATTCGCGGCTTCGTTTGACCTCAAGGGCTCCCGCACTGCCCTGTAGCGTCTCCCTGGACGTGTGAAGACCGGCTCGGACTTGTCGCGCCGAGGAGCGCAACACGGTCCGCCGTCTTTGCTTCACTGCCTGTACGCTCTCGGGCAAGTTCTAGGCATGGTTTGGCCGTTTCTTCCAGCGACTCTCTTTCAATCGCTAATCCAGGTCTTCCGAGAGTGCATTCCGTACCGTTTCCGGCAAGACCGCCATGTGGGCGTAGTTTCTGTGTCCAACACCTAAAACGGTCTCCCCTTCGCCTGATTTGAAGGCCGCAGCCTGCGCGTCGGTGAAGCGGAAGTGGACAAACTGGACGGAGGACGCCTTGCCGTCCGCCGATGTCCGGTCGACATCGTTTTCAGGCATTCCCAGGATGTTGTGGTCACCGAAGCGGATGAACATGGTTTCTTCAAACCCGCCCAGGCGGCCCAGCACAGTTCGCCGCCGGCGCTCGTCATCGATTTCGATCATGACCGTTGCGACCAGTTCGCGTCCGTTCGGAATCAGTGGGTTATAGGCGGCCAGTTCGTCGGCAATTTGCTCTTCACCGCCCTTTTCAATGTACAACATCTCGTGGATCTGATGCCACATCGTAGCGCGGTTCTCGAAATAGAACGTAGCGAAGGGACCAACCTCCATGCGCCGGTTCTTCTTGATCCGGGTGATCTCGATACGTTTGGTCTTGCGAACCTGCTCATAGTCCACCATCGGCATGAGGTCGTTTCGGGTGATGATATTCGGATGCATGGGGCTTCGGAGTATATTGGAATTGTTCTACCATTTAGGCGATCCGTGCCGGAGACAAGGGCTTGACGCCTCGCGCTTCGTCAAACGTCGTTTCCACCAGCGCATAGCCGGCGTCCGGATCAATCTTCAACCGCGGGCCGTCGTCTGTCATCTCGCGCCAGGGCATGACATGAGGCGGATGACGCCCGTCGACACGGGTCATCGCGTTGGCTACCGTGTCGCTGAACGCAAGATCCATCAAGTTCAATCGCGTCGCGAAATACAGCGAATGCTTCAGATGCTTGTCCGCAGCCTCTATGACCTCTTGCGGTCGTATCCATAATCCCCTGACCGTTTCGCTTCCGTCATGACTGAGGGTCTGGTTGCGTGGGACGGACGCCAGGAAAAACATGGTGTCGAACCGTTTGAGCGAGAATACCGGCGTCACCCAGCGGGAAAAGGGGAACAGATCGGACAGGTCGAGACGCAGGCCGTGATCGGTCAGAAACCGGGCAAACGGGATTTTGCCGCGACCGATGGCGTCACGACAGTCGACCAGGGACGCCAATTCGGCGTCCGTGAGGGTCATGCCATCCCGACGAGCCAGCAGCACGCCGCATTCCTCGAAAGCCTCGCGCACGGATGCAACACTGAAACCGAACGCCTCGTCATCAAGACCGTCGGCATTGTCTGCCAGAGCCCGCAACTCCGGTGATGAGTCCTCCGGCGCCACCTTTCCGCCCGGGAAGACCATCGCGCCGGGAAACGCGCCAATCTCGCCGCTGCGCTCGACCATGAACACTTCCAGGCCGTCAGCGCCATCCCGAAGCAGCAATATGGTTGACGAAGCCGAGGGATGGGTCGTGTTCGCCGGATCCTGATCCGCACCCATCCCGCGGCCGATCATGACATCAATCATCAATCGTACTTTCTGAAACTCACGGTATCGTCGCGGGATATCTGATCCATCAAGGCTACTTCCCAGACAAGATATTCCTCCATTTTGGAGCGGATGTTGTCCTTGAAATCGTACGGTTTGTACCAGACGTCGTTTACCTCGGTTGTCGCACGATGCATCAACCCGTTGTCAGCCTCGACTGCATGACCAGCCTCGAGCCACCCTCCAAGTCCGCCATCCATTACGACAATTTCAAGATTCGGATGCAGTTCTGCTGCCATGGCCGCCGCCAGGTGGGCGAGCCGGTCATCATTCGCATACAGGACAGCGCGTCCGGCGTCCGGCCAGGCAATCTCGCCCAGACGCGCGCACACCCCCCACCATGCACCCGGTACGTGGCCCTTTTGGTAGGTCAGGCTGTCGGAGATGTCGACGATGAAATCGGAGTCGGGATCGACGCCATCCGGCGAAACGGTCGCCCAACCAGCGATCGTCGGCGCGGCTGACACACGCGGTCCGCTCTCCAACGGCCAGTCTTCAATCCGGCCGCGGTAGACATGGACATCGGTCCATCCCAGTTGGATCAGCCATGACGCCGTCATCACCGCGCGCACCTGCTCATCATCGAACAGAATGATCCGTGCGTGGCGCGTGCCGACGTATTCATCCGTACTCTGAACCAACTGACCACCGGGGGCGTGGCGTGAGCCGGCGACATGACCGGCTTCAAATTCCTCCGGAGTTCGCACATCCAGCAAATACAGCGTCCGTTCGTCTTGCCGGGCCTGCCAACGGGTCACGGTCGCCTTGTCGACGAAGGACACGCCGAAGCGCTCCGCAACGCTCGCAGCCCGTCTTTGCGCCACCACAACGGCCTCCGGGGAAGGATCAGGGCCGAACTCGGTATTTCCATGCTCGCAGGAAAATCCCGCGAGTTCCCAACCCATTGTGCCATCCTTCAACGCCACGACTTCGTTCGGGACGCGGGCGTTGATCAGACTTTGCGCGCCTATGATGCTGCGGGTCCGGCCGGCGCAGTTCACGACCACCAATGTTTCCGGATTCGGAACCATCTGGTGAACGCGAAAGACCAGTTCAGCCCCTGGCACATTGATCCCGCCCGGAATGTTCATGCGACTGAACTCGTCCACTGGTCGGCTGTCCAGGATGACCATGTCCCGCCCGGACTGAATGATTTGGTTCAGGGTTTCCGCCGGGACGTGGGGCGTGCCATAGGTATGTTCAACGAACTCTCCGAAGGCTTTCGACGGGACGTTGACCCCGGAATACAGTTCGTACCCGGCCTGTTTCCAGGCTCGCGTCCCGCCCTCCAGGATCGAGACGTCGCTGTATCCCAAGGCATCGAGCAAGTTGATTGCCGTGGTCGTGAGGCTCGATGATCCATCATCGCACAGAACCATGCGCGTCGACCGGCGGGGCACCATATCCAGTACCATCAGTTCCAGGCGGGAGACGGGAATGCAGACTGCCCAGAAGAGGTGACCGTTGAAATAAACGCCCTGTTCGCGGACATCAATCAGGGCCAGTTCTTCGCAATCCAGAAGGGCATCGTGGAGCGCGCCGGGAGATATCATCATGCTCATGCTGTCCTGCCGTTTCGCGCATCGATGATACCTTGCTGTGCGGGAAAGTTTCGCCAATTGCCGCTCTCTTCCTGGAAGCATTCTCGCTCGTGCAGGTGATCAAGCGCCAAGCCGTACATGTGAAAGTTGATGACCGTCTCGCTGCCATCAACATGAATGGAGTGCAGATCGTCCGGCATGAACGCGATGGCACAGCCGTTCCTTACAGTCAGTTGGCCTACCTGGCTTGCCCGGTTCTCCGGCGTGCGGCTGTACAGCCGGTTCAACTCCTCTCCCTGAATACCTGCGATCACTGCCCAGGTCGTATGATTGTGTACCGGTGTATCCAGCCTTCCTCTGGCCGATTGCACGTACAAGGCGAACTGGTGATCAGTGTCTTCGGAGACGCGATAGATATTGGATGTATTCTTCGAGTCGGCTGAAGGAGGCGGAAAATCAGCCTCCGAAAACAGGTCCGACTGCGTCGCCAGTGTCGTCAGACGCGCCTTGACCTGTGACAGGCTATCGGGCGTCACGCCGCTCTTGGCGACAATGGTGCGAACATCCGCTACCGCCGCGTCCACCGCCATTTGCCGGACTGCGCCGCGTTCGGGATTGCCTGTTGTCATCAGGGTGCTCCGTGCAAGATCATCCGATCAATCCTGTCATGCCATCATGCACCAGCTTCACTCCGATCCCGAACAGAAAGACATACATCGCGACATAGAAAATGCGGTCCGAAGTTCGGGTATGCAGCCATATGCCCAGCAAGGCGCCGATGATCGCCAGTGGCAGCAGCGCTGCCGAAACGGTCAGGTTCGTTGCCGGAAATTGACCCAGCAGCCAATAGGGTAACAGCTTTACATAGTTGATGGCGGCAAAGAAGATCACAGACGTCGCCTGATAGACGGTCCTGTCAAGTTTCTGAGGGAGCATGTAGACTGAGAAGGGCGGGCTGCCAGAATGGGAGACGAAGCTGGTGAAGCCGGCGACTGCTCCCCAGAAGCTGCCCTTGGCGATGTGGGGCCGGGTAGCCGGCCGGCCACCTCGGCGATTGCTCATCCACGTTCTTGCGGCAAAGACCATGGAGATCAAGCCGATAAGGATGCGAATCGCATCGGCATTTATGAACCGGAAGGTCAGCGCCCCCGTCAGGATACCGATCATGGCCGCCGCGATCAGGATTCGCATGTTGAGCCGGTGCCATTTCCCCCAATACGCGCGCAGGCCCACCAGGTCGATGACGCACAGGATCGGCAGCAGGACGGCTGCGGCCGTACGTGGATCTACGACCAGCGTCAGAATTGGCACTCCAACGGCGCCCAAGCCACCGCCAAAGCCGCCTTTTGAAACACCGACGATCAGGATTGCAGGGATTGCCGCGGCCCAGAACCAGGGATCGCTCAACAGCATCGGTGAGATCTGATCTGCGATGGCTGGCGCGGGAAGATATTCCCGCGTGATCGGGGACTGTGACCTGTGACGATGTCTGCCATCACATGACGCTTATGTCCAATCGACGGGCGAAGTGCTGACTGTCACGCTCTCTTCCTCAAGCAATCGCCGAACCAACGTGCATGCTGCGGTTTTCTGCCAATATCTCCATGATGTTTGCCGAGCGTGACTGGCTGGAAAGGCCGGCCGCCGCTGCTGCCGCCGGCTTCGGCGCAGTGGAGGTCCAGTTTCCTTATGACCGACCGGCAGATCACTGGAAGCGGGCTATCAATGACGCCGGCCTGGCTGTTTCGGTGATCAATATTCCGGTTGGCGACATGCTGAGGGGTGGTCCTGGTCTTGCGGCCACACCGGGCCGGGAAGCGGCGTTTCGCCGGGCGGTCGAGGAAGCGTACGATGCCGCGGCGGCCCTCAAGCCGCGTAATGTGAATGTCCTGTCCGGCTATCCTGAATCCCACGGTCATGATCGCGCCGCTTGTCTGATGACCCTGGCGAAAAACCTTCATGTGGCTGCGGACATGATGAGCGACATCGACGTCGGCGTGGTGGTCGAAGCCGTCAATACCGTGGACCGGCCGGGTTTCTTCCTGTCGACTAGCGAGCAGACGCTGGAAGCCATCGACAAGGCCGCGCACCCAAATCTGTCCCTGGAACACGATCTCTATCATATGGACATTATGGAAGGGCAACTCATCGAACGCCTTGGAGAGATCATGCCCCGGATCGGCCATATCCAGTTTGCCGACAATCCGGGACGTCACGAGCCTGGAACCGGCGTCATCGACTTTCAGTCGGTATTCACTACGATCGATCGGCTAGGTTACAATGGTTGGGTTGCCGCCGAATACGAGCCAAGCAAGATGACGGAAGAGACGCTGGGGTGGATGGTGACATAGCGTCCCGTTTCCGCCTTGCACACAGCATCATTTCGACTGTCAGCACTTTCGGCGTCGGGCGCGAGCGGGGATATCGGTATTCATGATGCAAGGAGAGCAGGGGCAGTGACACCGAAGTTCCAAAACGACCGAACCACACCTCTATGGAGGTTTTGGAACCTTACATCCGCTTTGCCACTTCTTCGATCATTACTTCCGTTGCGCCACCGCCGATAGTGTGGATGCGGGCATCGCGGGCCATGCGTTCGATCTGGCTTTCGCGTATGTAGCCCATGCCACCGTGGAGTTGAAGACAGTCATACATCACCTGGTTCGCCAATTCACCCATATAGGCCTTCACCATCGACACCTCTTTCACACAATCGATATCCTGCGCATCCAGCCAGGCGGCGTGATAGGTCAGTTGTCGACCGGCCTCCACCTGCATGGTCAGGTTGGCCAGCTTGTGGCGCACTACCTGCTTGTCCCACAAGACACCTCCGAAGGCCTTGCGATCCTTGACGTATTCGATGGTAAGTGCAATGGCCTTGTCGCATTCACCCAGCGCAATGGCGCCGATGGTCAGGCGTTCGTTCTGGAAATTGTCCATGATCTGGTAGAAACCACGGTTCTCTTCGCCCAGAAGATTTTCAGCTGGAATCTCACAGTCATCGAATACCAGTTCCGCCGTGTCGGAGGCGCGCCAGCCATGCTTGTCCAGCTTCTTGGCAACCCGAAAGCCCGGCGTGCTCTTCTCGACAAGGAACAATGATACGCCGCGAGAGCCCTTGGCGTTCAGGTCGGTTTTCGCCGCGACGACGTACAGGTCAGCCCGCGCCCCGTTTGTGATGAACATCTTGCTGCCGTTCAGCAGCCAGGCGTTATTACCCTTGCGCGTCGCTCGCGTCTTGATCCGGGCGACATCGGATCCCGCATCCGGTTCCGTCACCGCAATCGCGGTCAGCGTTTCACCGGAGACAATCTTCGGCATCCATTCGTCCATCTGGGCCTCATTGCCGTATCGAGCGACATGGGGGCTGGCCATATCGCCATGAACGCCAACACCTGCCGACAGGCTTCCATAACCGGCGCGGCCAAGTTCTTCGTAAAACGCGACTGTTGCGACGGCATCAAGTTCCGTCCCGCCATACTTCTCCGGATAGCGGATCCCGAAAAAGCCCAGATCGCCCATCCGGTTGAACAGATTGCGTGGCACTTCCTCGGCCTCTTCCCAGGCGTCGATATTGAGTGCAACCTCATCCTCCACGAACTTGCGCGTGGTGTCCTGAAGCATCCGGATTTCGTCAGTGAGATGAATTTGAGGCATGGGCAACTCGGCAGCATGACTTCATTCCGGCTTTTTTGCGTCAGTCACCGGATTTGGGCAACAAGAACCTGTTGTCACGCATGCGTGCCGATTCTGCTTTCGTATCGAGGTCCTGAAACATTCTCTGTTTCTGGTGCTCAAAACTCACTGCCGCGATCTGGTCTTCAAGGCCACCAAGGCACTCTGTCATGGTATCAGGATGTTGAAATTATACGAGAAAACAGAGGCTTCCTGACATCCTGCGGCTTTTGCCCAAACCGCTCGAACGCTTCTTGTCGCGCATTGCGGAATAGTCTTTCAACCAAGCTACAACCCCATGATTCTTCTGGACGCCCGCTTCTGTGTCCGTCAGTCGCTTTGCGTCAGCTTGCCGAGTAGCGTCATCATTGTGCTGAATGGTGCGCGCAGCCCCAGCCGATGCCTGCTTGGCGTACCGACCTTCCATCAGACTGAATCTTCGGTGGCATCTGGATCATGAGATCATGCTGGTATCGTGACTGAACTCATGTGAGAAATTCGCCTGTACATGGCCCTGCGAGGACGCTCGGGCAGACGTCTTGGCTCGTTTAGTCATGCAGGCGTTGAGGCTGTCTTCAATTTGGCAGACTGCCCGGAATTGGATTGAGTATCGCGGGATCAGTCGCCCTGTCGGATGTCTTTGGCTGGCCCCGATGGCCCTGGAATTGGAAGCGGTAGTTGCTGCGGTCGGCTGCTTGCCGAAGCCTTGATCCTGTTGAAGCGTTGCCACAGGAGTAGCGGCGATCCGTTGATTTGCCAAGCACGTAACAGAAGGGATCAGGAGCGCCCGAAGGCGATATCGGAGACGTACGGATTGCTCTGCCGCTCGCGGCCAAAGGTGGAGAGAGGTCCGTGGCCGGGGATAAAGGTGATGTCATCGCCCAGCGGGAAGAGTTTCTTGCGGATGCTGGCGACAAGGTCGTCATGGTTACTCTTGGGGAAATCGGTTCGGCCGATCGAACCCTGGAACAGCACGTCGCCCACCACGGCAAGTCCGGCGCCTTCGTGCATGAAGACTACATGGCCTGGCGTATGACCAGGGCAATGGATGACATCCATCGAGACGTTGCCAAAGGTTACCGTATCGCCGTCGACCAGCCATCGGTCCGGCTCGAAAACCTTGGCGCCGGCAAAGCCGAAACGGTGGCTCTGCTCTTCCATCTTGCTGATCCAGAAGATGTCATCCTCGTGGGGACCTTCTATAGGCACGGCAAGCATTTCGGCCAGATCCTTGGCGCCGCCGGCATGATCTAAATGCCCATGCGTGATCAGGATCTTCTCCACCGTTACACTCTTTTCCTTTATAGCCTCTCCGACCAATTCCAGGTCACCGCCCGGATCCGTCACTGCACCGCGCATTGTCTCCGTGCACCAGAGCAACGAGCAGTTTTGCTGGAAGGGCGTGACAGGAATTAGCACGGCCTGAATCGGGGTGCTTTCGGTCTCGTTTCTGGCATCGGTCATGACGCGGAGCCTCTCTTGTCTGCTGCCGCTGGACAGGCCGCGCCGTCCCCCAACGGGAGCGTCAGGGCCATGGCCGTGACAAGCGCGACGGACAGAAAATTCAGGGGGACTTTTTCATGTCGTGTCTTCCTTTCCTGTCGATCGGGATCAGTGCGTCACCTCCAGGGTGTCGGACTTGCCGACGCTGTCCGTCATCGAACCCATGTAGGTGCCCTTCGCGCACACATCAACCCGCACCGTCTCATAGGTGCCGTCCCAGTTGTATCGTCGGCTATCCTAGTCGTATTTCTGGTTGATGCGGTCGACGAATTCGTTGTCTCAATTAAGCCACTTGAGGCTCTTGATGGTCAGGGTGATCGTTGTTTTCGGGCCGTTTCCCATGGACATGACGGGCGGATATGGCAGCTGGTTGAGGAACCGGGCAGAGAGCATCGGGCCGGTCTCCGCGTTCCCGCAGGGAATGGTCGCCCGCCCGCAGCGCAGGACGACCTGGCCCGGAGCGGCGGGACAGCGACCGTTCTGGCAGGTGATCTCCCAGTTGATGTCCAAGGACCCGCTCACGATGTCTTTGAAGTCCGCCGTGTGAAACCGGCACGTGGGGTACCACTCACAGTCAACCACGATGGTGGGGAGGTGGAGGGGCGTCTCCGCCTGCGAGCGCCAGCGCGGCGGCTCCCACCGCAGCCGTACGGAACGGGAACCGAAAGTGTGGAAGATAAGGTCATCGAAGGGCCTCCTGCATCATTGAGAAGCCCCGCTGAGAGATATGCCAGACCGTAACCCGCCAGACCGCCGCCGTCAACCGCAGGAAGGAGCCCCCCGATGCCACGGCAGGCTGCAACGACCGGGAGCCTGCGCAACGACCTCGACGACCTGCTCGCCTGCTTCCGCTGCAGGACCCTTGCCGGGCGAAGGCAGGTCAGGACCACCAATGCCGGCGAACGACGGTTCCGCGAGGTCCGCAGACGAACACGGCCCGCGGGAACCTTCCGGGACCGGACATCGACGGACCGCATCCTCCACGCGGTCTTGATCCACGAAGACAGGTCTCGGGGGATCGACACCCCACTCTCCCTGACACATGACTCCTGACGTTACCTCCCGACGATCGCCCTTGACGGGCACGTCCGGTCATGTCAGGCTTGGGTCCATCTCTCCACGGGGCCTCTCCACGGGGCCTCTCCACGGGGCCTCTCCACGGGGCCTCTCCACGGGGCCTCTTTATGAAGCACAGGAGGCCCTTTCCATGTCCCTTCGCATCATCCGCATGTTGCCGGCCTGCGCCGCCGCGCTGGCTGCGACCTTGGCCCTTTCCGCCGCGCCCGCCGTGGCGCAGATGCCGACACTCGGCATAGGCTGGACAACTTCTGGAGATCGCACAGGACAATCCGTTGAAGACCAGGATGGTGGATGCCTGGTCAACATAAGCCTCAGGCGCAGCATCGGTGCCGGGAACCTGACGGTAAACCTGATGGCTCACACCGTGTCCGGTCCCGATCGGCTGCGGGACCATGGCGTGCCGACGTATATGGCAGACGGCAGTGCAGAGATCAAGACGCGCAGCGAGTTCAGGCAGACTGTCTCCGCAGGAACCTGGACAACAGTTGCGGCAGGCGGGCGGATCTGCCACGGCAACGACCGGGTCGAACAGATACCGAGCGTGATCCGGGTCCTGCTGATGCCGGGCGCCGGCTACCGGGTCGACCCGAACCGACGGTGGATCGACATCACCGTGATCGATATGGACAACTGCGCCATGCCGGATGACCGTACCGAAAACGGCGGTGTCGTGTACCAGTTCAACGAGAGCGGGGGCGCGTGGGGCACCTGCACCTGTGCGACGGAGAGCCAGCACCCCAGCGTGCGGCGGGCCCTGGATCGCACCATTCCCACGCCCGGCGACGATGGGCGATACGGCACCGATGACGATGGGACCACCGACGCGCCCCCAGCGAGCACGGCTCTTCTCAGATCGCTTGCCGGGAATTTCCACGATCCCTCCTACCTCTACTGCGAGGAGTCGCCGTACAAGGGGCTGCCCGAATGACGTGAGCCGACCACAGACAGGGCGCGGCTCTCCGGCCGCCCCTCGTCCGGCGGAGACGCCGCTTGATCATCTGGCATTCTTCGCGGAATCTCTGAAGGTTGAGCGGGCGCTTCGTGGCTTCAGGGCCCTCTCGACGACACGGTGCGTCCCTTGCACGCCTGCCATGCGTTCCTGATGGCTGGCACGCGGCTGGTTCTCGACGTCGACGTTCCGCCGGGCAACCATCACCGGTCGAACCGTGCGCCGCCGTCCTTGCGGGCTCTGCTGGACGGGATCGCCGACCGCCCGAGCCACCCCGACAGGGCAATCACGTCTGCCAGCTGCCGGATTCAGGATAATACCCAAACGTTTTCCCCGTTCAGCGGTGTCGAAGACATGCAACGTGGTCGATGGAAGGGCCGTCCCTCCTTCCACGTGCCCAAGGCGCTGGAACGACCGGACGGGAGCGCTGGCGAACAATCCGAGCCTTGGGTCGCAAGCACAGCGTACAGCTTCACGGCTCGCCCGACCAACAGGTCGCCTCGCTGGCGCGCCATAGCAGCAGCGATAGTATTCTATGATCCGATAAACTCACCATCCCAACTTGTCGACCAGTAGTACCGATCTGATCGGCTCCATTCAAAGTTGACGGTGGAAAATCTATGGAAATCGTGACGTAACGGTCGAAATTGCGTTTTTCTTGACCGCCACGAAAACGGGCGCTATCGCCGAAATGGCCTATATCGTGAGAAAGGATGGCAGTCCATGGTGACCGTTTGGGGCCGGAAGAATTCGGTCAATGTCCAGAAAGTTTTATGGGCCTTGGATGAGGCTGGCGTGCCGTTCAAGCGGGTCGATGCCGGTGGCGAGTTCGGGTTACTGGATACAGAAGACTACAGAACCCTGAATCCCAACCAGCGAATTCCAACTCTGGTCGATGGCGACACGGTGGTTTGGGAATCGAATGCCGTAACCCGCTATGTAGTCGCCAAATGGAGCGAGGGCGACTTGTGGCCGATCGACCCCGGACTGAGGGCTGTCGCTGATATGTGGATGGATTGGGTACAGACCACGGTCATGGGTCCGCTCACCCGGGTCTTTTGGGGTCTGGTTCGTACGCTGCCGGATCAGCGCGACATTGCAGATATCAGGCAGAATACCATTGATTGCGGGCACGTTTTCAAGATACTGGATGCTACCTTGGTTCATCGTGATTATATCGTCGGTGATCGGTTTACCGTGGGTGACATTCCAGTCGGTGCTGTAGTCTGGCGTTATCTCTCATTGAATATCGAGCGCCCGGAATTGCTGCATATGGACGAATGGATGGAGCGGCTGAAACGTCGGCCAGCCTTCCAGAAGCATGTCATGCTGCCACTCACCTGATCATCCTGCCGGGTGACGAGATCGGTTGACGTCCATTGCAGTATCCTGTCAGGATCAATTGCTGTGCAAATCGCTTTCGGCGATCTTCCCGCGGCTGATTACACACAATTCATCTGATCGACCGGCAACCAGCCGACAAACGATAACAGTTTCGACATTTTCGTATCATCAGCGTCGAGCGTTGCGTATGCCCCAAACATTTGACGATTGCCGAGGCATCGCTCTGACTGCCGCCTCGCAAGATGCTGTCGCAGCCTGGGACCGGACGGTGCGCAGTTATCTTGGGATGCGGCGCGAGACCGGCGATCGCTTGACGGAACTCTATGCTGCCGATGCCGATATGCCGATGGCGCACTGCTTGCGCGGCTATTTCATGCTGCTGTTCAGCCAAGCGAAGTTATGGGCCAGTGGTCGGGAAGCACTGGCCGAAGCGCAGCAGGCAGCGGCCGCTCGCGGCGTCACGGATCGTGAAGCGGCGCACGTCAGGGCACTGGAACAATGGATAAATGGCGACTGGGCAGGCGCGACGGATATCTGGAACACTATTCTGATCGACCATCCGCGCGACATCCTGGCGATGCGGCTGGCCCATTACACTCATTTCTATAGCGGCGATACGCGAGCGATGCGGGATTCGATAGGCCGGATCATGCATGCCTGGGACTCGACCGTACCGGACTACGGATTTGTTGCCGGCTGCTACGCTTTCGCGCTGGAGGAAGACGGCGAATATGCAAAAGCCGAGCAATGCGGACGGGAGGCTGTGGGGATCAATCCCGATGATGCCTGGGCCGTCCATGCCGTGGCACACGTCATGGAAATGCAAGGTCGGCAGTTAGAGGGCATTGCCTGGATTGACAAGATGGAACCACATTGGACGCAGATTCACAATTTTCGCTACCACATCTGGTGGCATCGCGCATTGTTTCATCTGGAACTTGGCGATTATGATACTGTCCTGGACCTGTATGATCACGGCGTGCGAGAGGAGCGAACAGAGGATTATCTGGATCTAACCAACGCTATTGCCCTGTTGTGGCGTCTGGAATCGGAAGACGTTGATGTTGGTGACAGATGGCAGGAGGTGGCCGAACACAGCGCCAGATATGCCGACGAACAAATCCTGGCTTTCATCGACACCCATTACGCAGTGGTTCTGGCTCGCGTCGGCATGAAGGATGCTCTTGTCAGCCTGCAGGTCGGGGTGTCGAAGGCAGCGAAAGGTAGCGGTTGCCAAAACAAGGTCTACAGGGAGATCGGCACCACTATCTGTAATGGCGTCATCGCTTTTGGCGAAGGTGACTACGCCCGTGCTGCCGATTGCCTGGGCTCGATCCGCTATGACTTGTGGAAGCTTGGCGGTAGTTGGGCCCAGCGCGACCTGTTTGTGCAGATGATGATTGAGGCCAATATCAGAGCGGGCCGCGATACCCGCGCCAAGGCCTTGATTGCCGAACGGGTCGAGCGCCGCCCGACCAGCGGCTGGACCCGCCGCCGGTTCGTCAATTTGTTTGACGGCGATGTCGGCACCCCAGGTCAGAATGCCGTCGAACTGGCTTAGGTTCTGCTGGCTGGTTCCACAGCGATGCAGGGGAACGGGACCCCTTGAATGGTGTTGAAACTCTTCGCCTCGCTGGTATCCGGCGGCGTTCGCATGCCCTTTTCATCGGGTCGCCGAGGGTATCCGCTGAGCGCCTTCAGATTTGCTGGTGGCGACAATCTTGCAGTCGACGCCAAACTCGCCTCTTCCGTACTGCCAAAAGCAATTCTCCCATCAAGGCTGCTGACTATACCGTTTTGCCTGGAGTGTTGCTGCTCTCGTGGAACGTGCCCGACTGGACATCGGCAGCGCCATGACCAGGTTCCTAGAAGACCCAGTAACCGCCATCAATCAAGTGGCTGTCTCCGGTATGGAAGGCGGACGCTTCACTCATCAGGTACACGGCGATGCCGCCGAAATCTTCCGGTTTTCCCCAGCGTCCAACTGGAGTTCGCGCTAGTGCAGACTCGGCAAAACGGTCCCATGAGAACAGGTCTTCGGTCATGTCCGTCTCAATCCAACCCGGTAAAATCGCATTGGCTGTGATACCGTACCGCGCGAAATCAACCGCCATGGCGCGCACCATAGACACTACAGCGCCTTTCGTCGCGCCATAGTGCTCGTTGCGGGCTGCGCCGGACAGGGCTGCAAGGCTGGACGTGACGACCAGACGACCAGACGGATTGCCGTTTTCTGCGCGATCGATCATGTGCCGGGCGGCAGCGCGCAACGTATAAAATGCACCGCTCAGGTTCACGTTCATCACCCGACGCCATTCTTCGTCGTCGATTTCAAAGAAACTCCGCTTGCGTCCGGTAACCCCGGCGTTGGCGAATACACCGTCCACGCGGCCGAAATGGACAAGCGCCTTGGCAAACGTGTCCTCGACCGCCTTGCTGTCAGTCACATCGACCTGCTGTGCGTACGCCTTCGTTCCGATCGGTGCCAATTGTTCGACGGCCTCGGCGTTCTTGTCGGCGTTCGTGCCCCAGATACAGATGTCGGCACCTGCTTGGGCCATGGCCTTGCAGAAACCCAGACCGATCCCCCCATTGCCACCAGTCACGAGGGCGACTTTTCCAGAGAGATCAAACGGTTGGTACATGACAGCCCCCTGTCGATTGCTCGACAAGATAATGCTGACGAGTGACCAGAGATCAACAGGCACTTTGCATCGCCGACGCTTTACAGCGGGGTTCGGCAGGGCAAGGATGCGCCCTCAACAACTCGGAGGCAGCAGCTTATGGCGTGGGATACATTTGAATGGCGGGCCGAGTGGGTGCACCTCGCCCATGAAGAAACCAGTCAGTTTACCGAAACCTATGGCTTTGCAGGTAGCCGTGGGCAGGTAAGCCTCGAGGGCATTCGCTTTCTGCCGGAAGGAAAGCCGTCCGATACTCTGCTCATCTACATGCACCCTGCCTCCACCTTGCAGTTACTACCCATGCCGAGGACCATGGCGAAGTTCGGCGCTCATGTGCTTTGTGCTGCCAGTCGGTACCCGAAGAACGATACAGCTTTGATCATGGAGAAGGTCGCAGCCGACTTGGGTGCCTGGGTCAAGTACGCCAGGGAACATTGGGTCTATGAAAAAGTCGTCTTGGTAGGCTGGTCCGGCGGCGGTTCACTATCGCTGTTCTATCAGTCTCAGGCCGAAAACCCGACCATCAGGCACACGCCCGCTGGCGACCCCTACGATCTGGCCGCCGCCGGGCTTGTCTCGGCTGACGCCATGATCTTTCAGGCGGCGCATCTGTCTCGTGCCGTGCTTCTGACCGACTGGATCGATCCATCGGTCATTGACGAGAACAACCCTGACAATCGCGATCCCGAACTGGATATCTACAATCCGGACAACCAGAATCAGCCGCCCTATTCAGCCGAGTTCGTTGCGTACTACCGTACCGCTCAGATGAATCGCATTCGCCGCAAGACAGCTTACGTCCGCGAGAGACTGGAGGACCTGAAAAACCGCGGCGGCAACGAGTTGGAGCGCACTTTCATCACGCACAGGACGATGGCGGAACCTCGTTTTCTGGACCCGGCAATCGACCCGAATGATCGGGAACCTGGTGTCTGCTATCTTGGCGTGCCGGAAACGGTGAATACCGGTCCCGTCGGTATTGGCCGATTTTCGACGCTGCGCGCATGGCTCAGCCAGTGGTCGCCGGATGACACCAATGCCCACGGCGAGAAATGCGCGCGCAACGTCACGGTTCCGCTGTTGACGATCGAGAACTCCGCTGATGACGCCGTCCCGCAGCCACATACCGGCATCATCCATGACGCTGCCGGTAGCACCGACAAAACGATGAAGGTAATCAAGGGCGCAACGCACTACTATCTCGGCCAGAAAGAAAAACTTCAGGAAGCGGCCAACACCTGTCTGGAGTGGCTGGCAGATCGTGGTTTCTTCAGCTAGCGGATCGGCATGCTGACGAAGCTCGGGAGTGACCGGACTGTTCGAACCCTGGAAACTGGATGCCACGGATCAGGCTGTACTGGTCCGAAACGGTGACGTCACTCCCTCTTGAATTGGTTGATGCCGCGATTGCGCTGACCAGGTGCCTTGATTTCGGCCTGAATGCTGTCGTCCATCGGATGTTCAAGCGGGGTACCGGAAGATCTGGCCAAGGCTTTCACGAAAGATGCCAGAATCAATTGGATTCAACGGCCCGAATGAAAAGGGACTTGTGTAGCAAGATTCCCGGTTTCTCAGCCTGTCCCTTTCGATTGTTCCAAGTCGAATGTTGGTACATTGCAGGTTTGCCGTCCAGAGCGATGCCGTTGCTGTCCGCGGCCATGCAGTGACCGACGATGGTGCAACAGGCCTCGCGGTCGAGATTGAGAAGACTGCACAAGCAGTGTCCATCACCGCCGCGAGTATCTGCGCGACGCTTGGCTAAGTTCAGGACAGGATCGAGCCGGGCCTGTATTACGCTTGCAGAGAACCGAAACGAGGCAGGTCACCCAACCGTTGGTGTCACGTCATTGCTGTCCGGTTAACCGAAGCCATGGTTTGCATAACCAGATGAACAAGGGATGTTTTTCGGAGGGTCTTGCCTGGCTGAGGGGGTTTTGGCGGATGTAGCGTGGCAGGGTTTTGTACTTGTCGGCTTTGCGGTGGTTGAAGCGCCATTCGGTTTCCTTGCGATGGAGGTGGAAGGTGCGCCGAGGCAGTCCCTTGAACTTCTCCAGCCGGACCTTGGCCAAGCCTTCGATGCCGTTGATGTGAACGGTGTCGTTGGTGAACGCGTCCCTGGAATGATCGACGCGGAAGTGACCGTGACCGAGGTCGACCAGGCCGTTGCAACCTCGCCAGCCGTCGGCGTTGATGACGGTACTGGGGTCCACCCGGCCGCGAATGATGCCCTGCAGGGTCGGCCTTGAGCCGTCAGGCACGATCTCGGTGCAGACCTGGCCCTGGCGCTCGAAAATGCCGAAGACGACGGTCTTGCCGCAGGCACCGCGCCCGCGCTCTCCCATGAACCGGGCACTTCCGGGTGCCGACCCTGGTAACGTCAGGAGTCATGTGTCAGGGAGAGTGGGGTACTGAGTCCCCGAGATCTGTTTTCGTGGATGAAGACCGCGTGGAGGATGCGGTCCGTCGAGGTCCGGTCCCGGAAGGTTCCCATGGGCCGTGTTCGTCTGCGCACCTCGCGGAACCGTCGTTCGCCAGCATTGGTGGTCCTGACCTGCCTTCGCTCGGCAGGGGTCCTGTAGCGGAAGCAGGCGAGCAGATCGTCGAGAGCGTTGCGCAGGCAGTCGACGGCCCCGGGCGCCCCTGTGGCCGGGTGTCTGCGTTCATGACGGCGTGGACGTCGGCCCTGACGGCCTCCCGGTGGGCTGCGCGGACCTTGTCGAGGATGTTGCGGATCTTGTGCGCCCAACACCGCTGGACGGGGATGCCGTGCCAGACGATCGGCAAGGCGGCGAGCAGGCCCTTGCCGCCATCGACGCAGATCATCCCGAAGCCCTCGCCGGTCAGGCCGCGGTGGTACAGCCGGTCGAGGAAGCGCTCCCGTTCGACGGCGCTCTCGCTGCCGGCGCGCCGGAAGTCGATGATCTCCTTCCTGCCGTCGTGGCGCATCCCCGGCGCCACCAGGACCGGCCTCCCGAGCGCGCCGTCGGTCCACTGCCTCGGCCATCCGGCCCTCGATGATCCCGGCCGGCACCTGGCGACCGAGGGGGCGACAGCCCTCGCCCCGCTCCGGTCCGCCTGCCTGCATCTCCTTCGCCACCTCGAACGCCTGTGGCAGGCTCCCGATCGTTGCAGCCTGCCGTGGCATCGGGGGCTCCTGTCTGTCGCTGTTGCTTCACCGCAGGAAGGACCCCACTCCCGACCGACACATGAATCCTTGCGTCACCCTCTGCAAGAAGCTCTTTCATTAACTCTCGGTCTCGGATAACTTCGAATATGTCCGCGGTGAGGGGCCTGATCGTCGGATCACCCCCGATTTGCCCTCGCCAAAACTGTCCGACAAAGGCAAAACTAAGACATGGGGCAATAGAGAAAACGATGACAAAACACATAATGTTGTTCGCCGTCGCAGGAATGACATTGATGGTGATCATGCCGATACAAGCAACGGCATTTTGCTTTTGGCGTCAGGGTACCTACTGGTGCACCCGCGCACCCAAACCGCCAGAGAAATGCACTGCGTCAAAGTGCACTGTTACACTGTCCAGAGCCACTACCTCAACTACCGACCTTGCGGGCTGCGGTGAAACCGCTGACATCGGCCGCCTGAACCTAAATTTCTCGACAACCGATCCAGATGAAGTGAACCGCAGTGACTTCCACAGTGGCTACTATATACATAGGATCAGCCGGTCGGGAGGGCCGATTAAGTTCGTCGATTTTGAATACAGTGTAAATGGCGGAGCTTGGCAAAGCGCTGCACCGACGGGAATTATCACGGCGAAAAATGCCTCACGCATGGGCGACAACATCATAGAGTTCCGCGCTCGGGACGGAGCCTCAATCCAAGGTCGGGTTCATATCAGCTTCTATTTTTCCCTCGTTGACCCTCACCGGGCCATGGTCGAAGTTGATCACAACTTCTACTTCACTGGGGGCGCGGGCTGCGCGCTAGAAGTGTTGGCCGAACCGCCCGGGCTCGATCTACTTCACCCGGGGCGCGGGCTGCGCCCCGAATCGACCCCGTAGGGATTGACTGGCCGTAAGCCGCGAGTCGGCGGTGGCAGGCGGTCGCCAAACTCCGAAAAGGTGGGGCTCGGTATCGTGTAAAAATACGGGCCCCTGTAACTACTCACCCTCATGATTCCGTCTTGATGTCGGGTTACCTTTAAAGACCTCTGCATGATGACCTGATTTTCTGTTGGTGTGCTGGACTTGGGCATGCTGTCCGGTCCGTTGCCCTTTGAGCGGGATCCCGTCTTTTTCCTGACGCCAGCCTGCCCAAGCCTCTGGCTCCCGTGCACGGTCTGACAATGGCGGAATGGGTCGTTCGCACCCTGAAGGACGCTGTGGGCATTGATCATTTCGTGGTCTCTGTCGGGCATGAAGCAGATACCGTGGAGAGCCATTTCAGATCCGTTTGCTTGCGCAACGGTGTCGATCTGAATTGTATTCGTGCTGCAAACTGGGAAGCAGGCAACGGGGCGAGCACCTTGGCCAGCCGACATTACCTGGATTCGGATGCGCCTTTCCTGTTGACCATGTGCGATCACCTTTATGAACATGCTCTGCCCGCCCGATTGGCTGAGAAGCCCCCGGATGCTGGCGCCATGCTCGTCGCGGTCGATTTCGCAAAAGATGGTCTGTTCGACGCTGACGACGTCATGAAAGTGAAGCGCGACGGCCCGTCGATTACCGCGATCTCCAAGACCCTGGTCGAATGGGACGGCGGCGATACCGGCGTGATGTATTGCACGGCCGGCCTGTTCGACGCCCTGGATGACGCCGCGGCTCAAGACCGGCATGATCTTGCAGATGCCGTCCGCCTGTTGGCTGAAAGGGGCCGGGCAGGAGTGGTCGATGTCAGCGGTGCCTGGTGGCTGGATGTCGATACGCCGGCAGCTCTTCGCGTGGCCGAGACTCGACTCTCCGAAGATGTTCGCTGGACAGGCTGAAGACCAGCCCGTCCGGTTTCCCCCTGACATCCACCCTGTGGAGAGTCTCCGCCGACGGTTCGCCTGGGCCGACAACGGCCCCTCCGCTTCACGGCGACATCGTTTTCCGTCGCGCTGCTGATCGCGGTGCCGGTGGGCCGCCCGTGCCGACATCTTCGGCGGCAATCCGGTTGCTCGTGACATGCGCGGAGCAGGTCCTGTCGTCGCGGCGGGAAACGGCATTGGCGACATCATGCGACATGCCGCCATGTCCCGAACCGCAAACCGCGAGCTCAGAAGCGGGTGGCGAAGGCGAGCGTTCCGCTGTAGCCGGCATTGCCCCTGCTGCCGACATTGCCGTGCAATCGGGCGGAAATGTCGATGCCGCCCAGCTTGACCGCCGCGCCAAGCCCCAGCATTCCGCGCTGGCCGACAGCGGTCGAACGTGCCCGCGCGGCACCGATGCCGACCGTCGTCTTTCCGTCCAGCAGATGCTCGATGCCGGCAAGGCCGTCCAGCCGGAGACCGCCCAGGACATCCAGGTGCCAGACCGCCCGGACGCCCGAGCCGATGGCGGTCCGGGTGCCGTCCCTGATCCTGATCCGGCTGGACAGCCGGTCGGTGACGGCCGACATCCCTGCCCGCGAATGCGCACCCCACACCAGCGGCGTCAGGACCAGGGAGGTGTCCACCTCGTGCCGGTATCCGCCCTCGAGCCGGAACGAGAGGCCGGACGCCCTCGCGCCCTTGACCAGCGTGCCCCTCCGGCCTGTCGAGGCATCCACGTCGTACCGGGAGAACCCGGCCCGCAGCCGGCTCCACAGCCTGGCTTGGCGCCAGGTTGCGCCGACGGACACACCGTAGCCGGTCACGTCGATCTTGCCGTCGCCCGCACCGGACCGGACCCTGCCGGCACCGAGCCTGTAGTGAACCCCGAGATCGCCGCTCAATCCTTCCGTCAGGGGCAATTCGACACCGACCTCCAGATCGTAGCGGTTCAGCCGGTATTTCCCGCCGAAGTCCGATCTGGCCGGGACGTATCGGTCCTGACCGCCGGAGACCCGCAGCCAGAGCGGCGAATCGGCCGCGCGCAGGCGCCGGCCTTCGCCGCCGTCCGTCAGCCGCAGCAGCATGTCCGGCATCACCTCGTAGACGCCCGCGCGCGGTGCCGCCCGCGTCGTGGCCTCCAGGCGCGCGATATCGATGGACAGGGATCCGTCCGTCGTGCTGAAAGCCGATCGGGGGATCGATATGTCGTAGGGGCCGTTCGGAACTTCAACGCCCGCGACCACGCCGTCCGCATCGGTTCCCTCGAAGACCCTGACGCCGTTCAGCGCGATGGTCGTCCTGCCCTGGACCGCGCCTTCCGCCGTCCCCCGGTCGTTCCGGATGGCACCCCCGACGACATCCGAAATCCGCCGGCCGTTCAGGTCGATCGAAACCGTCAGGTCTGCCTCACTTCCCTCGCTCAGGATCGCCGCGCCACTCGACGGCGCCCCCGGCCGGACGGTACCCTCCGGCCCCACGACGACCAGGCCGCCGCCCCGGAGGTGAACGCCATGGCTTTCGGGGCCGGTGCCGGCAACCTCGCCGTTCACCCGCACCCGTTGCATCGGGACGCCATCGGCACCCACGCCGCCAGGGCCTCTGACGTATATGCCCCCGTCCTGCCCGTGAACGCGGCCGCCATCGACGCTGATGTCGACGATGCCGCCGAGGCTCGTCACTGCAACGCCGAAGCCGGTCATGCTCCGGACATCGGTGTCGATCAGATCGATGTCGACATTCCCCGAACTGCCCTGATAGTAGTTGACCGTGATGCCGTTCGAATTCTGCGTCGCGTGTTCCCCCTTCGCCACGATCCGGCCGCCGACGACCCTCACCCTGGTGTCGCCCTGAATGCTCCCCGCCTGGCCGAAGCGCCATATGCTGATCGGGTCCGTGGAACTCGCCGAAGAGGACGTCTCGATGACGCTGTCCCGCATCTCCACATCGACCAGACCGTCGCGATAGCCCCGGACGGAGATACCGTGGGCCCCGGCACCCTCGGTCATGATGACGCTGTCCGAAACGCGGAGCCGCAACGGGCCCTCGCCGGGCACCCCGGTCGGCCACGACAGGTGGTAGATGCCGTCGCCGTATGTTCCCCGGGTGACGATCCTGCTGTTCCTGACGTCGATGCTCGCCAGACCCGGGTTCAGAAGATTCGTCCGTATGCCCTTGGCACCGTCAAAAGCAGCGGAGCCGTCACCCCGCGTCTCGATGTGAAAATTCTCGACAAGCACCTCCAGATTCACGCCGGCGGGGCCGGGTGCCATGAAAGACCCACTGCCGGACGCGATCTGGATGCCGTCGGCGTCCGTGCCGGTCGTCAGGATGTCGGGAACGCCGTCATCGAGGGACCCCTTCCGGGCGACGACCCTGACAGCGCCGCCTCCCCGGTTGTATGCCCCCAGGCCGACCCCGTCGTCGCCGGTCGTCCGGATGAAGCCGCCGGTCATTTCGAGCAGGATGTTCCCGGTGTTCTCCTCATCCCTGAAATCGTCGCCGGGGAAACCGGTGTTCGAGCCACTGTAAAGGGCGTCGATCCAGGCCTCGACGCCGGGCCCGGTGCTGGTGATGGTGCCACCGTCGACATGGACGTTGATGTCGCCGCGTTTCCCGAGATGGCGCGCATAGATGCCCCGGGCCCTGATGGTCGCCTGCTCGATCGTGACCCCCGAAGCGGGGCCGGCATCGATGTCGGCCTCCGACCGGATGGTGATGTCGCCCGTGTAGTCGAACCCGGTATCGACGAAGAAGGCGCCGTAATTCGTCCAGGTTTCGTCCGGCTTGTTCCACCGTCTGCTGTGATCGTCCGTCTGATCCCCCACGGGAACCTGGGCCGCGTCGCGCCTGCCGACGATCCCGATGCCGGATTTCAGTTCGAACCTGTAGTCCGCATCCGTCGGGCTGTCCGGCAGCTGATAGAAGACGTTCCCTTCCGACGATGCGTCGTAGTTTCGGGAATCGCAGACCACCGGAGCCGAGGGGGAGGCCGTGCCGCATTCATCGGCAGCCCACGCCGGCCCCGACATGAAACACGCCAGCGCACCAGCCAGCATCGCAACCGGCAACATGCGGATGATGTGAAAGGACATGGCCAGGGCCTCCTTTGCTTCATCAAGAGGCCCCGGTGAGAGGCCCCGGTGAGAGGCCCCGGTGAGAGGCCCCGGTGAGAGGCCCCGGTGAGAGGCCCCGGTGAGAGGCCCCGGTGAGAGGCCCCGGTGAGAGGCCCCGGTGAGAGGCCCCGGTGAGAGGCCCCGGTGAGAGGCCCCGGTGAGAGGCCCCGGTGAGAGGCCCCGGTGAGAGGCCCCGGTGAGAGGCCCCGGTGAGAGGCCCCGGTGAGAGGCCCCGGTGAGAGGCCCCGGTGAGAGGCCCCGGTGAGAGGCCCCGGTGAGAGATGCGCCAAAGCCTGACACGGACGGAGACACCCGTCAAGGCCAGAACGGCGATGGGTGACGCAAGGATTCATGTGTCGGTCGGGAGCGGGGTCCTCCCTGTGGTGAAGCAGCAGCAACGGACAGGAGCACCCCGATGCCACAGCAAGCTGCAACGATCGAGAGTCTGCCACAAGCTTTTGAGGTGGTGAAGGAGATGCAGGCAGACGGACCGGACCGGGGCGAGGGTTGTCGCCCCCTCGGTCGCCAGGCGCCGGCCGGGATCATCGAGGGCCGGATGGCCGAGGCGGTGGACGTCTGGCGCGACACCCTCGACGCCGGCGCCATGCGTGACCGGCGCAACGGCACCTGCCGACGCTGCCTGCTCGGCGCGCTCGGCGACATCGAACGCGACGTGCCGCGTACCCGGCACTTCTGCCCGACCGGGGTTCCGAAGGGCTCCGCAAGACGCGCGCCGGAGATCGACCGTGCGATCCCGGCCGGCGTCGTGCCGGGGCTCTCGATCCGCAAGGTCGGCGAGGTCCTGCCCGGGCGCCCGGTCCCGGCCGCGACGGTGAGCCGGGTCGCCGGGACGCTCGACCGGTCGGTCGACGCCTTCCACCGCCATCGAACGACGGTTCCGCGAGGTGCGCAGACGAACCCGGCCCACGGGAACCTTCCGGGACCGGACATCGACGGACCGCATCCTCCACGCGGTCTTCATCCACGAAGACAGGTATCGGGGAATCAGTACCCCGGTCTCAGAGCCTGTTCCTAAAGTCGCGGATGGTCTGACGGTCTGGTCTTTTGCCCGGATTTGCCGGGGATATGGCGGATGCGATGGGTCCACCGAGGGCCGCATGAGCGGGTAGGGAACCACCGGCGGAACGATATGCGTGACGGGGTGTGGCGATTGATTGCGCCGCCGACCCATGGCGTCAGGTTCCCCTTGTCATCCACCGTTTTCCGCGATTCAGAGCCATTTTCGTGCATCGTCGCGCAACGTCTGCAGAGCTGCAGGACACCGTGCTGCGGGATGCCCTGGCCTGAGACGGTCTGGCCGCATGCTGCTTTCTCGTGCACAAGGGCGTGAAAAAGACAAGTCCTTGATCTGTCACGCTAAAATCACTCATGTATCAGACCCAGACGGCATCCGAGACTTTAGGAACAGGCTCTCAATGACACATGACTCCTGACGGTACCCGATGCCGGTTGATCGTCGGGATTTCTCGTGGTATCCGTGACAATCCGGTTCCGGTTCTGCGACGGCCTGCCGTCCACGGTCCGGGACAGACGCAACGCCGAAGGGTTCAACGGTCATGAAACGGGTACTGCATCGAATGTTCGTACTGGTCGGATGTTTCGTGGCGATCGGAGCGCCGGCCCTGCTTTCGCCGCCGAAAGCGAATGCCAACGCCGACGACTACCGGCGCCATGTCGCCTGCAACGAGGCCTGGAGAGCGTCTCCTGCGTACAAGCAGCAACAGTGCAAGCTGCGCAGCGTGCACTGGGATTCGTTCCTGTGGACGATGAGAAACGAGTGGAAGATCGTCAGTTCCGGCAACAATCACATGGAGAAGCAGATGGAGCACTCGAACTGCTGGGTGCATGTCGAGTGCGATTACGGGGCGCGGTTGTTCCCGAAGGGCGGCCGCAACGGCAAGATCAAGTACCGCGAGGTGAGCAAGCTCCGCCGTTGCCTGTCCGATCCGTCGGTGGTGAACACCAGTTGCGAACCGCTGACGATGGCAGAAGTGGACCGGGTCTCCGAATCGACCGACGGCAACTACCACCTCAATGTGTCGAATGTCGTGGTGACGGAAGGCGGATACGCGACCTTCCGGCTCAATCTGAGCAGGCCGCTCGACTTCGCGGTCCGGTATTACTACTTCACTCGCGCCGGGACCGCTGAATCCGGAGAGGACTACAGGCACGCGTCGGGCACGGTTTACATCCCCTCCGGTCACCGGAGCAGGAGCGTGAGGGTCAAGACGGAATCCGACTATCGGGCGAATGAGGACGACGAACATTTCTTCCTCGATTTCAAGAGCCTGCACACGCTGGGACGAAAGCCGGGAACCTGGACGTGGGTCCATGACGTCGGCACCGTCCTGCCGCAGAACCTGACGGCGCGCGCGACGATCAGGAACAAGGTCAACAGCACTCCGCAGTCCACCGCCGGCAGCTACTGTCATCCAAGACTGCGCGCCTACGGGCGCTGCTGAACGGCGGCCCGGCGAGCGAGGCTGCTTCGCCTTCGGCGGGACGCGGCAGCAGGTCGTCCTGGCCTGCCTGTGCGGGGCCCGGAACAGGGACGGCATGTGGACGCGGACGGACAGCGGCGACGGCTGTACACGTACATCATGGACGCCGCCCGGAGACAGAACGTGGAATGCATGACGAACTGACCGGACGGGCGGCAACGCGGCGGACGGAAAGGCCGCCCTCTTCCCGTGACGATACACGGGGCATTCAAACCGAGACACGGCCAGCATAACGGGCCAATGGACCATGAACATGCCACTGGTGTGGAACCAGGCCGAGTTGCCGATCGGAGTTCAGTTCGCGTGCTGCCGTGCTGGCGATGTAAATTTGTTCCGCCTTGCCGGACAGTTGGAAGAACCCCGGCCCTGGAAGGATAAACAACCGTCCTTGATGATTGATCGTCCGAGACTTATCGTCGGCCAAATAGCCGTTCAATATCGCCCAGTTTGATTTCGACATAGGTCGGGCGGCCGTGGTTGCACTGGCCGCTATGTGGCGTGGCCTCCATCTGGCGTAACAGAGCGTTCATTTCCTCGCCGTTAAGGCGCCGTCCAGAGCGAATGGCGCCATGACATGCCATCGTTCCACAGACTTCGTTCAGACGTTCCTTCAACGAAAAAGTGTCGCCCAGTTCGGTGATCTCATCTGCCAGATCGCGGATCATGCCCCTGATATTGCTGTTGCCCAGCAACGCCGGGAACTCGCGTACGATGACGGCCCCGTCGCCGAATTTTTCGATCACCAGGCCCAGTTCGGCGAGTTCGCCCCGGCGCGCGACAAGCACATCTGCCGCCATGTCATCCAGTTCGACGACTTCCGGAATCAACAATCCCTGCCGATGGACCCCGCCGTTGGCCAAGGCGGCCTTCATCTGTTCGTAGACCAGCCTTTCATGCGCGGCATGCTGATCGACGATCACGATTCCATCGACAGTTTGTGCAAAAATGTAGGTCTCGTGGAGCTGGCCGCGCGCCGCGCCCAGGGGATTATCGATTGTCGTCGGATCTTCGCTTTTCTTCATGAACTCTGGAGCGGACGGTGCCGCGATCGCCTCAAAATCGTTCAGCGACGGTGCGGAAGCCGGGTTTGGCACTGCGTCCGAAAGCGGCTGCGCGGCATCTTGCGGTGGCGGGAAACCGGCGCCTGTCCCATGACGGAAAGACTCAAGCGCTGCGCTGGCTATGGTCGTTGACGCCTGATGACCGGCCTCTGCGAGAGTGTGGCGGAGTGCTCCAACGATCAGACCACGCACGAAACCGGCATCCCGGAATCGTACTTCAGTCTTGGTCGGGTGTACGTTCACGTCGACTTCCGTGGGCGGTAGCTCAAGGAACAGGGCCACGATCGGATGGCGATCGCGGGCCAGGAAATCACGGTAGGCAGCGCGAACCGCACCATTGAGCAGACGGTCTTTGGCCGGACGGCCATTAACGAACAGGTATTGATACTGCGCCGTTCCGCGATTGAGGGTCGGAACGCCAATATAGCCAGTCAGATGCATGTTCTCGCGCACGGCATCCACTGCCAGGGCGTTGTCGGCAAAATCCTTGCCCAGGATGGCCGAAAGACATGACAGACTGGTATTGAACATATCGCCGATCTGCGGCGTCGTCTTCATCAACGGGCGCTCGCTGTCGCCGCGCAGGGTAAAGCCGATTTCCGGTTGCGCCATGGCGAGTCGGTTCATGACGTCAATGACGGCCTGTTTTTCGCTGCGCTCGCTCTTGAGGAACTTCAGGCGCGCCGGCGTTGCGTAAAACAGATCCGCGACTTCAACCCTTGTACCCCCTGATATGGCGGCTGGCTCCGGAATGCCATGCAGGCCGCCCTGAATGTAAATCATCCATCCCGGGTCGCCGTTCCTGGCGCGGGTCGTGATCTTCAATCGGCTGACAGCACCGATCGACGGCAGCGCCTCGCCACGGAAGCCCAATGTCCTGATATTGACAAGGTCGTCGTCTGGCAGCTTGCTGGTCGCGTGGCGTTCTACCGCTAGGGCAAGGTCATTCCGCGTCATGCCGTTTCCGTCGTCGGTAACGCGAACATATGATCGACCGCCGTTTCGGATCACGACCTCGATCTTGCGCGCACCGGCATCAATCGCGTTTTCGATGAGTTCCTTGACGACCGCGGCCGGCCGCTCGATTACCTCGCCAGCAGCGATTCGATTTACAAGATTTGGTGGCAAAAGACGAATCATTTACCAGATAGTGTATATCAATCGGCAGCAAGATTCGAGAGATATTCTCGCATCAACGCTTTTCCGGTGTCCACCGCCGGTTGCGTGTAAGGATCGACCCCCAGCATGTAGCCGGCCAGCACGGTCTCTGCCAGAAAATGCATCGCCAGGGCACCGACTGTCCGGGCGTCGATGGAGGATGATTTCAGGTGCAGAATCCGGACCGGTCGACCATGCCGCGCGAGGGTCTCGCCGGTGGCGCGAGACGCCGCCTTCATCATCTGGCCGAGCGTCTTTCCTTCCATCCAGCGCAGGTCTGGATCGGCGGTCCGGATTGTCGGGGTGGGCGCCGCCAGCAGATCGATCAGGGTGTACACGCCCATGGGTGGACCACTGAGCCAGAACTGGAGTTGACTGTGCTGGTCCACCATACCGAGAGCAGGATAAGGCAAACTGCCCATGCCCGACTTTCCGAGGCTTTCCGCCCAAAGCTGGCAATACCAGCGCGAGAAATCCTTCAGATGGTTCGAATAGGGCATCATTATGCTGGCTGTCGCGCCGCGCTTGCGCATCAGGGCAACCTGCATTGCCGCGCCGACCGCCGGCGGACAATCGGTGACAGAGCCTGCTGCCAGCACTGTTTCTGCCACAGCCCGGGCACCAGCACGAACACTCCGGCCATCAACGGACTCGATCGTCGCCGGCAGCAAGCCGACATTCGTCAGTATGGACATCCGGCCAGCGACGTCGGGCTCATGATCCATGAGCTTCATGCCATTCTGTTCGGCGATGCGCCGCAAAGGCGACTCGTGAGCGCCGGTGATGACCAGAAATCGCGCGGCGGCCTGATCTCCAAGCGCATTCGAAGCCAGATCCCAGCACCGAAAAAAGATTGCCAGCGTTTCCGCGGTTGTCCCCGACTTCGAGATGACAATAAAAGCCATGTCCCCGAATTCGTCGTCGGGCGATATCGAAATGGCATGCGGGTCGGCATTCTCGAGAACCGAGCAGATCGCCGAATTCAGCGTACCTTTCGCAAGATGATCGCTTTTTGCGGGTGCTGCTGCGCTCAGTGTCTTGGCCCCAAGGGAAGAGCCTCCGGTTCCGATCAGGAAAATCCGACTGGCCAGTTCCGAGAGACCGGACGCCGCTGCTTCGATAGACGGTATGTCATCGTCTGAAAAAACATGCCGCATGAGCGGGCCGCCGGCGTGATGTTCGTCACGGAGCCGTTGCAATGCCTGCCAGGCCTCGTTGCAGGCGAGGTCGAACGCGGCGCTCGTCAGGCCACCGTCACCAATCTCGGCAGCAAATATCCTGGCAATATCCTGCGAATAGGATGGGATCATATCTTCCGGAGGCAGATATCTGACCGACTGTCTGGGCCGGATTCATCAAGAGATTACAAGCCGGTCGGGTCGCCTACAACGAAGAATGTGAGTTTGTCCGGCTGCAGCAGGCGACGGGCGACCAGGCGCGCATCGTCCAGAGTGACGCTCTGAATGTAGCTGTTGCGTTTTTCGAAGTAATCGGCTTCCAGCCCCTCCAGTTGGAGACCGACCAGCATCTCGGCAATGCCTGTGGAACTGGAAAAGCGCAATGGATAGCTTCCGGTCAGGAATTTCTTCGCACTCGCAAGTTCTTGAGCCGTCGGGCCGTCTTTCGCGATGCGCGCCCATTCCTGCTTGATCACCTTGATCGATTCGGCGACCCGTTTGTTCTGTGTGGCTACGGCGCCGAGATACAGCGCCGAGCGCTGCATTGGCCAGAGGTAAGAGTAGACAGAATAGGCAAGCCCGCGCTTTTCCCGAACCTCGCCGTAAAGACGGGACGTAAATCCGCCACCGCCCAGAATGTGATTCAGGACATGGGCGGAATAATAGTCGGGGTTCCTGCGGGCGATGCCGGGCTGCCCGAAAATGACGACGCTTTGGGGGGTTTTGAACTTTTGGACGACAACGCCGCCCTGCAGTCTTGGCATGACGGCAGGAAGCGCCCACTTCTTCTGTTTCGCCGGCAGACTGGCAAACGCCTTTTCCAGAAGTCCTGCAAGTTGCGCTGGCGTTACGTCGCCCACCACGCCGATCACGAGATTGTCTTGCGTCAAGTTGTCCTTTACGAAGTTCCGCAGATCTGCTGCCGAAATCGCCCGCAAACTGTCTGCAGTTCCGGCGACAGGCCGACCATACGGATGGTCGGGGTAGGCGGCAGACCAAAAGGCGCGCCGGGCCAGGTAATTCGGTCGACGAGAGTTCCGCAGATAGTCATTCAGCATGCCGGCCCGCATCCGCTCCAGGGCATCTGAATCGAAGCGTGGCCTGGTCAAAGCCAGACCGACCATGCCAAACGCTTCATCGCCGTTGCGACGGAGCGTGCGCAGCGAGCCACGGAACTGATCTCGACCAGCTTCAAAACTCAGGGAGATCGAAAGATCTTCAAGCTTTCTCTGAAAGGCGAGCGCCTTCATTTCGCCAGCGCCTTCGTCCAGCATGATGGTTGTCAGCTTGGCCAGACCCTCTCTGCCGACGGGGTCGCGGACTCCGCCAGCGTAAAACGCAAAGCTCAGGGAAATGATCGGATTCGTGTGATCCTCGACAAGCCAGGCCACGATCCCGGACTTGCTGGTTACCTTCTGGACCTCGGTCTTTGCCGATGAAACAGCGGGTATCGCAGCCATCAGGACCAGCCCGACCAGGGCTGATCGTCGGAATTGACGAAAGATCATCCTGAAAGTCATTTCTGACCAGCCTCCCCCTTGGTCGAGATATCCGCCCGGAGGGGCAGGAGCACGGCAGTGACCGACTTCTGACGTTGCAGGACATGTCGGGCGGCCGAGGTCACTTGCTCGACCGTGATCTTTCCGATTCGTGTCGGCCATTCTTCGACATCGTTCGCCGTCCGCCCGATCATCAGTGAAGTGGCAATGGCGTTGGCACCTGATCGAATACTGTCACGGGCGAATATGGCGAGATCCTGCAACTGACGCTTTGCAGCCTCGACATCGGCTTTTTTCACGCCATCCTCCACAATCCGGGCGATCTCTGCATCAATGGCCTTCTCGAGATTCTCGATACTGACGCCAAGCCGGGGGGACGCAAAAATATGAAAATGAGAAGGCCCTCGCCGCGTCGCGCTGTAGCCGCCGCCCGCCGATGTCGCGAGCTTCTGTCGAACGACCAGCTCTTGGTAAAGCAGGCTGGTGGACGACGACCCCAAAAGCCGGGTCAGCACCTGCAACGCATAGGCGTATTGAGTGGCGCCGACATTGTAACTGGGTGCGTAATACAAGCGCCCGAAGGAGGGACGACGGACACGCGCGTCACGATATACCACGCGGCGTTCGACCCGTTGCGGCGGTTCGCGGAGAACCTTGCGCGGCGGGACGGCTATGCGTTTTATCGGTCCGTAATACTTCTCCGCCAGTCTGCGCACTTCATCCACGTTCACATCGCCGGCAACGACAAGAACCGCGTTGTTTGGTCCATAATATCTCTTGTAGAAATCGAGTGCGTCCTGGCGGGACAGCTTCTCCATCTCGTGCATCCAGCCGATGATCGGCCGGCCATAGTGATGATTGAGGAACAGGGCCCGCCGCGCCTGTTCCCAAAGGATCGACTCCGGTCGAGTCTCGATCCTCGAACGTCGCTCTTCCAGGATCACCTGCCGTTCGCGCAGAACCTCCTGCTTCGCCAGGACGAGATTGGCCATCCTGTCGGCCTCGATCTCCATCATCCGGGGCAGGCGATCCTTGGCGACAAACTGATAATATCCGGTGTAGTCCCAACTCGTGAAAGCGTTTTCCTGACCGCCATTCGCGGACACGATGCGTGAAAATTCGCCGACCTTCAGCGTCTTGGTACTCTTGAACAGCAGGTGCTCCAGAAAATGGGCAATGCCGGACTTTCCGGCCGGCTCGTCGATTGCGCCGGTCTTGTACCAAAGCATGTGGAGCGCCACGGGCGCTCGACGGTTAGTGGTGACCACTACCTGCAGACCGTTCTCCAGGGTGAAGGTTTTCGGATTGAAGACACCCTTGTGAACGCCCTCCCGGCTTTGGGCATGTGCCAGCGTGAGGGAGGCGGCGAGGGTCGCGGCTATCAGAGCTGCTGCGCCGCACTGCGGTGCATGGCCTTTGAGTAATCGCGCGATCATGAACTGTGCCTCGGTAGCAGGAAATGCCCCCGACCGTATGCGGCCGGATGATGATGCATGCAGGAGAATCATGGCCGCCGTGTGGCACCGACAATCACATGATGAAGAAAGATGTGGCCAAATCGCGACGGTTTTTGCCGACTCGCTTTGGAAAGGCCCTACTCTAAGTTCTTCCCCGGTTGCTTCAGAAGTTCTTCTTCACCCCTGCTGCGTTCGCCGTCGGGTGCCGTGCGGCCGCTGGTCACGACTTGCTGTCGGGTGTTGATGACCGTGCTGTTGACCCTGTCACCGGCGGAACTGATGCCAAGGTCGATCTTTTTTGGGTCGGCGACTTTGACAGCAGCCTCGCCATCCTCCTTCTCCGCCGTGGCCGCGTCTTCCGGAAGCCGGCGCGTTTCGGCCTTGTCTGCCGGAGGTCGCAGCGAATAGTCCGGCGGAATCGCCAACGGCTGGCGATAATTCCCGGAGGTCGTCTTCTGTTTGGCGTTCTTGTCCAGCGTCCGCGAGATGGGATTGACACCATCAAGCGCTTCATTGATGCTGTTGCAGGCGCCCAGCGTGAACACGGCCGCCGTGGCAGTAACCAGCAGAGACCAGCGTCGATGTGTGCGCCAATGCGTTGCTTTCATGGCTCTCGCGCCTGTTTCAATTGTTTCCGGGCTCGCTTGCGTCGCAAGATAGCGATTTTTGTCGGCCGAACAAGGAATCTGCCAGCAGAATCAGTACGCCACATGTGATTGCGGCATCCGCGATATTGAACGTGGGGAAGTGCCATCCGCTGACATGGACATCCACGAAATCGACAACGGCACCAAAGCGGAAACGGTCAATGATGTTGCCAATGGCGCCACCCACGATCAATCCTATTGCGGTAGCCATCCATCTGCCTTCAAGTCTTCGAAGCCAGAAAAGAAGCCCCGCTACGATCAAGAAAGCTAGGGCAATCAATACCCAGGGCCACCAGTCGGGTCCCTGATTCAGGACCCCGAAGCTGATACCGCGGTTCCAGACGAGCACCATGTTCAAGAAAGAAGTGACCTCGATGCTGGGGCGCGCCGAGCCGAGACTGGAGAGCACCCATGTCTTGCTGGCCTGGTCGGCCAGGACGATGGCCCCGCACAGCACCGAGACAAGACCATAACGACCAACGGGCATGATGCAGCTCAGCCGTGCGCCTGTACGGCATCAGCACAGCGCCCGCAGGTTTCGGGCACCGCTTCGACCATGCCGACATCCGGAAGTCTCTTCCAGCATCGCGCGCACTTGGCTTCTTCAGCCAGGGCTGGTGTTACAGCAACTCCGGCAACCTCCTGCATCGTGAAGGAGCCTTGGGGCGTCTTGCTTTCCACCAGAGTCGCCGACGATGTGATCGCGATCTCTGCAAGATCGACGCCTTGCATGGCAACCACGAAATCACGCGTGGCTTGCACGATCGGCGCTGCGTCCAGGCTGGAGCCGATTTTCTTGGCTGCGCGTTCTTCCTCCAGGGCGCCGGTCACCACGCGGCGGAGCGCCCGGATGAGCGACCATTTCTGCGCCAGTGCATCGTCACGCCACTCGGTCGGCACATTCGGGAATGTCTTGAGATGGACGCTCGTGACCCCATTCCCATGGCGGCTCATCCACGCTTCTTCCGCCGTGAAGCAGGTAATGGGGGCCAACCAGCTGATCAGGCAATCGAACAGGGTGTCCAGCACCGTTCGCGCTGCCCGCCGAGTCGGATTGTCAGCACGATCGCAATATAGCGAATCCTTTCGGATATCGAAGTAGAATGCCGACAATTCGGTTGAGCAGAAATGCAGAAGCTTCATGCAGAACGGGTTCAGATCGAAGCTGTCGACAGCTTCCTTGCGCCGAGCGTCCAGTTCCGCCAGACGATGCAGAACCCAGCGTTCGAGTTCCGGCATGTCCGAAGGCGAGACCCGTTCGGATTCATCGAAGTCGGAAAGGCTGCCCAGAAGGAAGCGAATCGTGTTGCGCAGACGCCGATAGGCGTCCGCGGTCTGCTTCAGGATTTCCGGTCCGATCCGCTGATCCTCCATATAGTCGGTCATGATGACCCACAAGCGCAGAATGTCTGCGCCGTACTGGTTGATCACATCCTGCGGCGCGATCGTATTGCCCAGCGACTTGGACATCTTCCGGCCTTCCTCGTCCATGGTGAATCCATGGGTCAGGACTGCCTTGTAGGGCGCCCGGTTGCGTGTTCCGCAGGATTCGAGCAGGGACGAATGAAACCAGCCCCGATGCTGGTCCGAGCCTTCGAGATACAGGGATGCAGGCCATTCCAACTCATCCAGTTCCTGTTCCAGACAGAAGGCGTGTGTACAACCGCTTTCAAACCAGACATCCAGGCTGTCATTGACCTTTTCCCAGGATTTGTCCGAATGATCCGGTCCGAGGAAGCGTTCGCGCGCACCGTCCTCGAACCACGCGTCGGCGCCTTCTTGCTCGAAAGCTGCCAGGATCCGCTGATTGACTGCTTCGTCTACCAGCACCTCAGCGGATTGCGGATGGGCGAATACGGTGATCGGCACGCCCCAGGCGCGCTGTCGCGAGATGACCCAGTCGGGCCGTTGCCCGATCATGGCATGCAGGCGATTCTGCCCAGCGGAAGGCACGAACCGGGTCTTGCCAATCTCGCGCAAGGCTGCGTTGCGAAGACCCTCGGTCTCGCCGTCGCCCATACTGATGAACCATTGCGGCGTGTTGCGGAAGATGACTGGTTTCTTCGAGCGCCATGAGTGCGGGTACTGATGCTTCAGGCGGCCGCGGGCAATCAGGGCGCCGGTGCGCACCAAGGCATCGATGACCGCCTTGTTGGCGCCTCCTTTCTTGCCCTTGTCGGTAATGACCAACTCGCCCTTGAACCTCGGCGCATCGCCTGTGAATGCGCCGTCGGGACCAACCGTGAACGGAATTGCGGTATCAATCCCGCGCTGTTTCAGCAACGCCTCGTTGGCTGTCCAGACCTCGAAATCCTCCCGCCCGTGACCTGGCGCGGTGTGAACGAAACCGGTACCGGCTTCGTCGGTGACATGATCGCCGGACAGCAACGGGACGTCGAATCCATATCCTTCCTCGGCGGCGTCCCGCAGCGGATGGATGCAGACTGCTTTGGTCAGTGTGGACGCGCTGACAGCCTGCAGTTTCTCGAAGCCCTCGACCCGGGCGCTCGTCATGACGTCTTCCGCCAGCGCGCTCGCCAGGATCAGCCGGTCGCCGACCCGGGCCCAGTTTTCTTCGGGCGCATCGGTGACGGAGTAGAGGCCATAGTCGATCCGCGCCGAAAAGCAGATCGCCCGGTTGCCGGGGATGGTCCAGGGCGTCGTGGTCCAGATCACCACGGAGGCGCCATCAAGTTCACCACCTGAGATCACTGGAAATTTCGCCCAGATCGTGTCGCTTTCGTGGTCATGGTATTCGACTTCGGCTTCCGCCAGCGCAGTACGCTCGACGACTGACCACATGACCGGCTTCGAGCCCCGATACAGCTTTCCGCTGGCGGCAAACTTCATCAACTCCGCCGCGATGAGCGCTTCGGAGCGAAAGTCCATTGTGAGGTATGGGTCGTTCCAGCGCCCGACGACGCCGAGCCTCTGGAATTCTCTGCTCTGGACATCAACCCAGTGTTCGGCGAATTCCCGACATTCGGCGCGGAACTCGTTGACCGGAACGGCGTCCTTGTCCTTGCCCTTGGCGCGATACTGTTCCTCCACCTTCCACTCGATCGGCAGGCCGTGACAATCCCAGCCGGGGACATAGTTGGCGTCCTTGCCGGACATCTGCTGGGTCCGGTTGATGACATCCTTCAGGATCTTGTTCAGGCCGGTGCCGATGTGGATGTTGCCGTTGGCGTAAGGCGGCCCGTCGTGAAGGACAAACTTCTTGCGGCCCTTGCTTTGAGCGCGCAGCTGCCCGTACAGATCGCTGTCCACCCAGCGCTTCAGGATTTCGGGCTCCTTCTTCGGAAGCCCGGCGCGCATGGGAAACGCGGTATGCGGCAAGAAAAGGGTGTCTTTGTAGTCGACGGTCATCAGCAAGACCCGGGAGAAGACCGGGCGCGGAGCGCCCGAAACTGACGCAAAACAGAACGCGCCAACCGTTTACCGCCTGGTCGGCAGGGCGGCGATAATTCGGCGCGCCGCCGTCGCGTCGTCCGTTATCTGTGCTTTCAAGGATGCCAATCCGTCAAACTTCATTTCGGGTCTGACATAGTCCAGGAGACGTACGCGGGCGAGACGCCCGTAGATGTTGTCATTGAAGTCGAAAATATTGACTTCCAAAAGAACCTTGTTGTCACCGATAGTAGGACGCTTCCCGAGATTTGCCATGCCGTCTTGCCAGATGGGCGTTCCCGATTCCGCTTCTTCCGTATCGATCTGGATGGCATAAACGCCGAATTTCGGCCGAATGTAGTCGGCGAGATCCATGTTGGCGGTCGGAAATCCGATCGTTCGGCCGCGCTGGTCACCAGGCAGGATATGGCCTTCAATTTCCCAGTGCCTGCCCAGCAAGGAGGCCGCCGCTGCAGGATCGCCCTTCTTCAGCGCTTCGCGGATTCGCGTCGACGAGTAGCCGCTTCCGGTCTCGTCGTTGACCGAGGGAACGATCGTCAATTCAAAAGCCCCGTCCTTTTCGAAGTGTTTCAGGGTTTCAGCCGAACCGCCCCGTGCCTTGCCGAAAACAAAGTCGTGACCGACGACAACATGGCCGACCTGCAAGTCGCCAATCAGGATATTCCGAACAAAATCCTCGGCTGGCCGCCCGGCCATCTTGTCATCGAACGAGAGGACATACAGGAAATCGACGCCGAGCGCTTCGAGGTGTCGCGCCTTGGGTCGAAGCGGCGTGAGGCGAAAGGCTTCCAGATCGGGCATGAACCAGGATCGCGGATGAGGCTCGAACGTCACGGCTCCCAAGGGTGCGCCCATCTTCCGGGCTGCCCGGGCAGCGGCGCCGACGACCGCGCGGTGCCCTTCATGGACGCCGTCGAAATTGCCGATGGCGACCGCGGCGCCGACGGCATCCGGCGGAACGTCCTGCCAGGTCCGGATCAGGCGCATGACTGATCGTGTGTCAGTCGTCGCGCGACGGCACCTTCACCATCGCTTCGCCCTGAATCACCGGCTCATCGCCCACCATGCATATCGTGTCGATAACGGCCCGGTGCTTTTCGTCGTTGAGTTCGCGGATCGTCAGCCGGGTATTGACCGTATCGCCTGCCCGCACTGGCGCCATGAACTTCAGCGACTGGCTCATGTAAATGGCACCTGGGCCGGGCAGGCGATTGGCGATTACGGCAGAAATGAAACTGGCGGAGAGCATGCCGTGGGCGATGCGGCCTTCAAACATGCCACCCTTTCCGAACTGATCCGAGAGATGAACCGGATTGATGTCGCCCGAGACGGCTGCGAAGTTTGCGATATCCGCTTCCGTGATGGTTCGGGAATAAACAGCCGTCATGCCGACGGTCAGATCCTCGAAATGGAATCCGTGCAGTTCGTCATTGGTGACAGGGGCAAACGCCGGGCCACGGTCCTCGGGCCGCTCGTCGCGGGGCATCAACGATCCTCCGGAAGGAAATTATCAAAGCGCCGCCGAAGCTATGGAGGCGTCCCGATGGCAACAATGCGACCGAAGGTATCCGGACCGACTGCGGACCGACAACCGCGAGACCCACGACCGTTGCTCGCCGAATCGCGCCTTGTCAGTTTTCAGGGGCCGCACGCCTTGTGCTGCTGGCGCGCGCTTCCCGATGGGCGATGTAAACCCCTGCCAGCGCAATGACGGTCGCACCGACCCAGGTCCAGATGTCCGGCGTCTGGTTGAAGAATGCATACCCGACCAGGGCGGCGAATATCAGGCGGGCGAAGTCGAAAGGGATCAGCGCCGTCGTATCGGCGAGGCTGAACGCTTTGGTCGTGAGTAGATGGCCGAGCGTGCCGGCCAGGCCAATCAGTGCTGCAATCCCGATCTGGGGCCATGTCGGGTCCTTCCAGACAAAGATGGCCGGCACAAAAGTGATTGGCGCGAGATAGATGACCATCCACATGTAGATGGCGCTCGTCGGCTCTGTCTCCGACAGTTTCTTGATACAGATAATCGACCCGGCCATCATCAGGGCCGAGAGCAGAACCGCGAGGGCAGGCCAGTCGATCGAGCAGCTTCCGGGGCGCAGGATAATCATCGCCCCCAGAAACCCGACGATGACTGCCGACCAGCGACGAGCGCGCACGATTTCGTTCAGGAAGATCACCGCCAGGATCGTCACGAAGAACGGCGATGTGAAACTCAAGGCGATGGCTTCTGCCAGCGGCATCACGGAGAGTGCCCAGAAAAAACAGAACATGGCACCAGCTGCGGTCACGCCGCGTACCGAGATCAATCCCATGCGCCGACTGCGCAGGCCTGCAAATCCATGTCGGTACAACCAGGGCAGCATGAACAGGATGCCGAAGGCGCTGCGCAGGAATGCCAACTGAAAGGGGTGGAGGCCTTCGGAGCCGTAACGTATCAACCCGGCCATTGCGGCAAAGAAGGCGCACCCGAGAATCATCAGGGTGACGGCGAGAACGAAATTTGGCTGGGGCGCCCGGAATGCGACATGGCGCGCTTCAACTGCAGGGGCGGGTTCCGGCATGGGTCTCCACTATAGAAATGACGACAGTCTTTGCTACCCGGACGCCACGCATGCGACACAAGACTTTTCGTCAGCCCTGACATTCGGCTATCAGTCTGGAAACCAGGATTATGCCGAAGGACATTAGCATGGCCGGCCAGATGCTTTGGCAGCCCAGCCCTGATCGTATCAGCGCCTCTAACTTGCGGGCGTTCATGCAGGCGGCAAGCGATCGATGGGGACGCAATTTCTCCGACTATGATGATCTGCACGCCTGGTCGGTCGAGGAACCGGAGGAATTCTGGTTGACCCTCTGGGATTTCTGCGACGTCATCGGAAAAAAGGGCGAACGTGTGGCCATTGACCGCGAAAAGATGCCGGGTGCGCGGTTCTTTCCGGATGGTCGGATCAATTTCGCGGAAAACCTGCTGAGGAAACGGGACGCCACGCCAGCGGTCTTCTTCCGCGCAGAAGACAAGGTCGATCGGAAGCTGACCTGGGCGGAACTTCATGACGCAGTTTCAAGTCTCGCCAAGGCGTTTCGACTCTGGGGCCTTGCGCCGGGAGACCGCGTGGCCGCCTACACGCCCAACATCCCGGAAGCGCTGATCGCCATGCTGGCGGCGACCAGTCTGGGTTGCGTGTTCACCTCGGCGTCTCCGGATTTCGGCGTTCAGGGCGTTCTCGATCGATTCGGCCAGGTGGAACCGAAGATCCTGATCAGCGCCGACGCCTATTACTACAACGGCAAAGTCCAGTCTTGCCTCGACAAGCTGCCGGCGATCGTCGACGGCATGCCATCCGTCGAGAAGGTTCTGATCGTTCCTTATGTCGAGGCAAACCCGGATATTGCGGCTGTACCGAAGGCAGAACTGATCACCAACGTCCTTGCAGCCTTCTCACCCGGCGAGATCGAATTCACCCGGGTTGGCTTCAATGATCCATTGTACATCTTGTATTCGTCAGGAACCACGGGCGCTCCGAAGTGTATCGTGCAAGGCGTCGGCCCGGCTGTGCTGACCCACGGCAAGGAACATCGCATTCATTCTGACGTGAAGCCGGGCGACCGGGTATTCTGGTTCACCACCTGCGGCTGGATGATGTGGAACTGGGTGGTCGCGGCCCTGGCGGCGGAAGCCACCGTTGTCCTGTATGACGGTTCTCCTTTCTATCCGGGCGGCAATGTCCTGTTCGACTATGCCGACGAGGTGGGCATCACGCTGTTTGGCACGTCCGCGAAATTCATCGACGCGTGCAACAAGGCTTCCCTTGTTCCAAAAGACACCCATGATCTGTCGAGCATCAGGACGATCGGTTCGACAGGCTCTGTCCTGGTGCCGGAGGGGTTCGACTACGTGTACAACCAGGTGAAGACAGACGTTCATCTGGCTTCGGTCTCCGGCGGCACGGATTTGCTCGGCTGCTTTGTCGGGGGCAATCCGATGGCGCCGGTCTTTCGCGGTGAGTTGCAGGCGCCGGCCCTCGGCATGAAGGTCGAAGTGTATGACGATCTGGGTCAGCCTCTTCCACCGGGCGAAAAGGGAGAACTGGTCTGTACCCGCTCCTTCCCCTCAATGCCCATAGGCTTCTGGGGCGACGAAGGCGGGGACAGATATTTCAACGCCTACTATGCCGATTACGAGAATGTCTGGCGACATGGCGATTGGGTAGAGTGGTGCGAAACCGGCGGGATGGTCTTCTTCGGTCGGTCCGACGCCACGCTGAATTCCGGCGGTGTGCGCATCGGTACCGCCGAAATCTATCGTCAGGTCGAAAAAATGGCGGAAATCCAGGAAGCCATCGTGGTCGGGCAGGATTGGGACAACGATACCCGCATTGTACTGTTCGTCGTCCTCAGGGAAGGACGGCGCCTCACGGAGGCCCTGGAGAGGAAGATACGCGCCCAAATCCGGGCGGGTGCATCGCCGCGCCATGTGCCTGCCTGCATCGCGGCCGTTCCAGATATTCCGCGCACGAAGAGCGGCAAGATCGTCGAACTGGCAGTGCGTGACATACTTCATGATCGTCCGGTCAAGAATCGCGAAGCGCTTGCCAATCCGGAAGCGCTGGAGCACTTCCGCAATCGGCCGGAACTGGCGGCTCGATGAGCGGGCGGCTTCGGCGCCGCTTCGACCTTCTGGCCCGGGCCGGACGTCCCGGCCTCATGCCCTTCGCGGTTGCTGGCGATCCGGATCCGGTGACGACCGACCTCGTATTCGAAACGCTGCTCCGCAGCGGCGGGGACTTGATCGAGATCGGCATCCCGGCGCGGAACCCGAATATGGATGGGCCAGTCATTCGGCGCGCCCATGCCCGCGCCGCGGCGGTCGGCGCCGGCTCGCTTGATGCGGTTTCCCAGGCGGCGCGGTTGCGAGAGCGTGATCCCGAGATTCCGCTGATATTGGTGGGATATGCCGCCGAACTGCGCTCGGCCGGACCAGCGCACTACATGGATGCCCTGGCAAATGCCGGTGCTGACGGGCTGTTGATGGTCGATGCCGAACCGCCGGAGCGCATCGCCTGGTCACAGCTTGCGGGCGAACGCGATATCGCCTTTGTCCAGATCATTGCCGGTGATGTCGACGCGCGCTCGCTGCCGGCACCGGCCTGGGCGCGCAGCGGCTTTGTCTATTGCGTTGCGTCGGATGGCCCGACGGGCGGCACGCCGCCCGCTGTCGCTGTTCTCGCCAGCCGGGTCGGCATTGGCCGGCGGCTGACCGGGCTGCCCGTGGTCGCTGGCTTCGGCGTTCGGACCCCGGCGATGGCAATGGCTGTTGGCGGCTTTGCCGACGCGGTCGCGATCGGCACAGTCATCGTCGATGCGCTGGAAAAATCACTCGCTTCCGGTCATTTGGATCGCGCTGTTGCAGAAGCGGTGGGCGCCGTCGTCGCCGATTTGGCTGAAGGCGTGGCCGAAGCTCGGCTGATCCAGAGGCAGACGATCAAATGAAAGCGGGCGCACTGTATGGCCAGGCTTTCGGGGACTGGCGGCCAGCAAGGATTTCAGGAGTCGAATTTCCCTTGGGATAGCACCGAAATTTTCCGAGATTGCAGCCGCGACAATCGCAGCAGAGAAGCATTGTTGCCGGTCGGGATCGTGGCCCGCGATTTCCGCAGCGACAGGTGATCGGTGGCAAGAAAGGCGTGGGAGTGGCCAGTGAGCATGCTGCAAGTCGCGGTTTCGGATTGCCAGGAGACAGCCGGAACTCCTGCCTGCTGGCGGGCAGGGGGCCAGCACAGGCGCAGTCTTGACCAGCGGTTGTCGATCGGTTCTCCAGGAAGTGGCTTGCCACATCGCGGAGCTGTCCCTTGAACCGAATGTCAAGAGATGAAGTCGTTGGATCGACCTTTCCTCGCATTGTTCGCTGCGGGTTCGGGTGGCGTTCGGAAGCACCAAGACGACTGTTTCGGGCCCGGGGTTGATGGCGCGGTCTGGGGAACCGTTGGTCATGAAACCCGATTCCAGCGGGCCAGCGAATTCAGCGGGCCGGGAAGTTCTGGCCGGGCCAGTCGAGCGCGTTACCTTTCACAATCCGGAGAACGGCTTCTGCGTGCTCAGGGTTCGGGCGCGGGGCCATCGCGATCTGGTCACCGTAGTCGGCCACGCCGCGACGGTAACGCCGGGAGAATGGACCACCGCTTCGGGCGAATGGGTGAACGACCGCATCCATGGCCGGCAATTCAAGGCCCGCTTCATCCGCATTGCCAAGCCATCTTCGATCGAGGGCATTGAGAAGTATCTCGGCTCGGGGATGATCCGGGGCATCGGCCTGGTCTACGCTCGCAAGTTGGTCCACGCCTTCGGCGACAAGGTGTTCGATGTCATCGAGGCGGAGCCGGAGCGGCTGCGCGAGGTGACTGGCATTGGGAAGGTAAGAGCAAAGCGCATCACCGACGCCTGGGCCGAGCAGAAGGTCGTTCGCGAGATCATGGTCTTCCTGCACAGCCATGGCGTGAGCACGGCGAGGGCGGTTCGGATATTCCGGACCTACGGTGCCGATGCCGTGGAGGTAATGACGGAGAACCCCTACCGCCTCGCTCGAGATATCCGCGGCATCGGTTTTGTGACAGCAGACGCCATAGCCATGAAGCTGGGCGTCGAGAAGACAGCGATGATACGGATTCGCGCCGGTATTCGCCATGCCTTGTCCGAAGCGACGGACGAGGGTCATTGCGGCTTGCCGGAAGAGGATTTGGGACCGATTGCGGCAAGACTCCTTGAGGTTTCTGCCGACCTGGTCCGCACCGCACTGGATCTGGAACTGGCCGACAGGACAGTAGTCGCGGAAACCGTGGCGGAGACGCCTTGCATTTTTCTCGGCGCTCTGCATCGCGCCGAGCGCGCGATCGCAGGGCGACTGCTGGAAATTGCAGGCGGCAAGCTCCCGTGGTCCCGGATCGACCCGGACAAGGCGCTGCCATGGGTGGAGCGCAGCACCGGTCTCGTCCTGGCAGGCGGTCAGGCGGATGCCGTCCGCACGGCCCTCGTCTCGAAGGTTTCCGTGATGACCGGCGGACCGGGCGTCGGCAAGACGACGATCGTCAATGCGATCCTGCGCATCCTGTCGGTCAGGGATGTCGACATTCTGCTGTGTGCGCCGACCGGTCGCGCTGCGAAACGAATGAGCCAGGCAACCGGCCTCGAAGCGAAGACGGTTCATCGCCTGCTTGAAGTTTACCCAAGAACCGGCGGGTTCAAGCGCAATCGCGAGAACCCGCTCGATTGCGGCCTGCTGGTGGTTGATGAAGCCTCGATGGTAGACGTGCTTCTGATGCAGTCGTTGCTGGCTGCGGTTCCTGACAGGTCGGCGTTGCTGATCGTGGGCGATGTCGACCAGCTGCCCTCGGTCGGGCCTGGGCAGGTGCTCGCCGACATCATCAAGTCGGGCGCCGCGCCAGTGGCCCGCCTGACAGAGGTGTTCCGTCAGGCTGCAAGGAGCCGGATCGTCACGACTGCCCATGGCGTCAACAGGGGTGCCATCCCCGATCTTTCCCGGCCCGAGGACGAGAGCGACTTTTATTTCGTGCCGGCCGAGGATCCCGAGACGGCGGTTTCGCGGATCGTCGAACTGGTGAAGACCCGGATTCCGCGGCGTTTCGGCTTCGATCCGGTACGCGACATTCAGGTGCTGTGCCCGATGAACCGGGGCGGCGCCGGCGCTCGTACGCTCAACATCGATCTCCAGGCTGCGCTCAATCCGGCGGGCGCGCGCAGGGTCGAGCGCTTCGGCTGGACCTTCGCGCCAGGCGACAAGGTAATGCAGATCGAGAACGACTACGACAAGGAAGTCTACAACGGGGACATTGGCGTTGTTGCGGCCGTCGACCCCGAAGCCGGCGAACTGGTCGCGCGCTTTGAGGGCCGGGATATTCTCTACGGTTTCAGCGAACTTGACGCTCTTGTACCAGCCTATGCCGCGACGGTTCACAAAAGCCAGGGTTCGGAATATCCGGCGGTGGTGATCCCGGTGCTGACCCAGCACTACGCTATGCTGAAGCGAAACCTGCTCTATACCGGAATCACGCGGGGCAAGCGGCTGGTGGTGCTTGTCGGCCAGAAGAAGGCGGTCGCCATCGCGGTGCGTAACGCATCGGATCGACGGCGCTGGTCGAAGCTGGGCGAATGGCTGGCCGACGCCAAGAGCAATGCAGGAGGAGGGATTGGCTCGGAAACTGGATACATGCCGGGATCGTCGTTGGATGGCATGATGCCGCACTGATGACCGATGGGCGACGAGCAACAGGAATCCGGGCCTGAACAGCTAGTGGTCGATCAGAAACAAGAGATTTCCTTCTTTTCCGGATCATGGCATGATCCTGCTTCCCCGCCCGCACCGTCCGGTGCCGGGCATGCGGCGGGGGCGACGACATCGCCAGGGCCATCGGGGTCCTCACCCGGGCCTCGGGGGTCGGCTTCTTCCCCGGAGGACGCGTGGCGTCCCGGAGAAGCCCGTCGACGCCCGGGGCGAGGAAGCGGTCCCGCCAGCGCCGGACCGTCGGCTTCGACACGCCCGTCCGCCGAATGGTCCCGGCAGGCCCGCAGCCCGAACCCGGTTCCGGGACGATGCGGGCACGCCAGACGTGCTTCCGGAGGCTCCGCGGGTTGCGCGCGATCCGTTCGAGGCGTGCGCGGTCCGCGTCCGAAAGCCTGATCTCCTGCCGTGTCGATTTCCTGCCCGTTTGCCTATTTCCTGTTTTCCCGGGCCGCGTGACGGCGGCGGCAGGAGGAGGCCATGATTAGGGAGCGATATGGGCTCTCTTGTTTCCGACGACCACTGGGATGATGCTGTCCGGCGGTTTTGATTGGATTTGGGCGGACTTTGCGAGTTCTGGACGCTATCCGAGTTTCAACCGGGCGGCGACGATGTGGAAAAGGTCGTGGTCGGGACGGGTCGACGACAGGTGAAAGCACACTCGTCTGGTGTTGCGGGTGATTACCGCACCGATCTACAGCAACTTGCTGGTCTGAAGATCGCAATGGCTAGATGCAGGGTATTCAGAACCGTCTTCTTTTTATTGGCTGAAAATGACCGGAAAAGCGCAAACACTCCCCGTTCGCGGGCATTCTGAAGCGGCTGCATCCGCACCTAAAGTCCGAGTGCAAGCCCCGGGGGGCCGTATGCCACAATCAGTTCTCCATCAAGCAAGGACCGCAGTTTCGATCTATACCCGCTCCCTTGCCGGATCTTCCTCCCGTCTAGCAGAAAGGCATGAAAAAGGGCGGGCCGGAGCCCACCCTTTAATTTTGTGGCTTAAAAGCCTTGTTAACGGGAGGCCCACGATTCCCAATCGGCTAATTCACTGCGCATAACGCAATGGCTATCCACCCGCAAGACGATACTATCACAAGCAGGGATATAATCAACAGCAGAATCGATCACTATTGTTCCCAAAGTAGGCCAATCGTAACTCACCTACATTCTCTGAGTCATTGAAATTCGGGGAACTAACGCGAAAGAGTAGTGGTAGCAAGTTGAAACAGCTGCGATCAAAAGTCTTACTTTGCCCCCGTTCCACAGTGGAGTGCAATCCCTGATGTAGCGTTCCAGGCCATTCTTGGGAGCGCGGCCTGAACAAGCACGTGAACGGGCTGGCACGGGGGTGGTTCCCGAAGGACACGGATTTCCGGAAGGTGGTAGACGGGGCCAGCTGAACGCGCGCCCGGGGGAGGCGCTGTGCGCTGTGCGGGCTTCCAGAGATGGGAAAAGAGTGCTGCTCGCTGCTGTTGCACTTCAGGCTGAAAATATTATTGGAATGTAGGTGATAGAATTTTTCTATTGATTCAAGTCGCCTGACATTATAGTACGGGTCATTATCATGATAACTTTGAAAGGGTGGAGCAGGATGTCCAAAATCCTGCCCCACCCCCTCATAAGCATCACAGGGAGAAAGATCGTGGCTTATCGTCTGGGACTGGATTTAGGCACCAACTCCATCGGCTGGTGCGTCCTCGACCTAGACGCCGACGGTAAGCCCACGGGCGTCCGCGATTGCGGCGTCCGCATCTTCGCCGACGGCCGCGATCCGCAGAGCGGTACGTCACTTGCCACCGACCGGCGAATGGCACGGGGCGCGCGGCGCAACCGAGACCGTTACAAGCTGCGCCGCAAAGACCTGATGAACGCCCTAGTTCACCACGGCCTAATGCCTGACGACAAGGACGCACGCAAGGCGCTGGAGGCACTCGATCCCTACGAACTCCGCGCGTGCGGCCTAGACGAAGCGCTTGCGCCCCACAAGCTGGGCCGCGCACTCTTCCATCTCGCCCAGCGGCGCGGCTTCCGGTCCAACCGCATAAGCGACGCTGGCAAGGACGATGAATCCGGCAAAGTGAAATCGGCAGGCACGCGGCTCGACGACTTGATGAAGAATGAGGGCGCCCGCACCCTCGGCGAATTCCTGCACCGGCGTCACCGGGATTGCGCCGGCGTCCGGTCCCGACTGAAGGGCACTGGTGCCAAGGCGGAATACGACCTCTACCCCCAGCGAGCCATGCTGGAGTACGAATTCGACGCCCTGTGGGCGGCGCAGGCCGTGCACAACGAGGCGCTCACTGACAATATGCGGGACGAAATCCGCGCCATCGTCTTCCGGCAACGGCCGCTTCGGCAGCAGATACCCGGCAAATGCGCCCTCGACCCGGCGGCGGACTCCAGAGATAAGGACGGATTCCGAGCGCCTTGGGCGCTGCCGCTAGCCCAGAGGTTCCGCATCTTGCAGGAACTCGCCAATATCCGGATCGTGGCTGCCGACCAGTCGGAGCGCCCGCTGACCTTGGCCGAGCGGGACACACTGCTGCACCAGCTTCTGACCAAGAACAAGGCCACATTCAAGGCGATGGGCAAGTCCATCGGCCTTGGCGTCGATGAATGGTTTAACCTGGAAGCCCCCAACCGAAAGGATATCAAGGGTGACGAGACCGCCGCAGTGCTCGACGCCCAAAAGGTACTGGACAAGGGCTGGCGCAAGCTGGACTTGGATATTCAATCCGCCATCGTCGAGCGCCTGCTGGCCGAGCCCGACGAGGCGAAGCTGGTGAACTGGCTGATGGCCGAGCACGAATTTGACGAAGACGAGGCGGCACGGCTCGCCCGTGCTCGTCTGCCCCAGAGCCACTGCCATCTTGGCCGGCGGGCTATTTCGTGTATCGTCCCCATCATGGAGAAACAAGGACTGGCCTACGCCGCTGCCGCGGCGGAGGCCGGCTACCACCATTCCGATCATCGCCCCGGCGAAATCTTGGGCAAGCTGCCCTATTACGGTGAGGCCTTGGCCAGCCATGTGGTCGGTTCCGGCGATCCAGCCGATGGAGAGGAGGCTCGCCACGGCCGCATCGCCAATCCGACCGTGCATATAGGCCTCAACCAGACCCGCCGCTTGGTCAATAAGCTGATCGAGGTCCACGGGCCGCCCGCGGAGATCGTCGTCGAACTCGCCCGCGAACTCAAGCTGAACAAGGAGCAGAAGGACCGTGTGCGCAAGGAACAGACCGGTAACACCGAGGCCAACGACAAGCGTCGCCAAAAGATCAAGGAACAAGGGCTGGAGGACAACGGCGAAAATCGCATGCGCATGCGGCTTTGGGAGGAACTCAACCCGGACGGCCCCCTGGACCGGCGCTGTCCCTACACGGGAGAGGTGATCTCCATCGAAAAGCTGTTCTCCGGCGCCGTGGAGATTGAGCATATCCTGCCATTTTCGCGCACCCTCGATAATTCGGCTGCCAACCGCACCGTCGCCATGCGCTACGCCAACCAAGCTAAGGGCAATAAATCTCCCCATGCAGCCTTCGGCGGCAACCCCACCATCGCCGGCCGTACCTACGACTGGGACGCCATCCTGGGCCGCGTCGGCGCGATGCCGCTCAACAAACGCTGGCGCTTCGGTGCCGACGCCATGACCCGCTTCGAAAACGAGGAGCGGGATTTCATTGATCGCCAACTTATCGACACCCAATACTTGGCGCGAGTGGCGCGGGAATACTTGTGCTACGTGTGCGACACAAACAAGGTTTGGGCAACACCAGGGCGCCTGACGGCCAATCTGAGAGGCTGGTGGGGACTCAATGACATCCTCTCAGCCGACGCCAATCTCAAGAACCGTACCGATCACCGCCACCACGCCGTCGACGCGGTGGTTGTTGCAGTCACCGACCGGGGGCTGCTGAACCGCATCAGCCGCGAGGCGGCGCGGGGCGAAGAGGAAGACCGAGACCGACTGATGGCCGACACGCCGGAACCGTGGGAGAACTTCCGGGACGACGTGCGGGCCGCCGTCAAGGGAATTATCGTGTCCCACCGCCCGGATCACGGCCGCGCTGGCAAGCTGCACGAGGAGACAGCCTACGGGCTGGTCGCCAACCCGGACGCGGAGGACGGGTATAATTTGGTCTACCGCAAACCGCTCGTTTCCCTCAACAAAAACGAGATCGCCCGTATCCGCGACCGGGAACTACGTGCTGCAATCCAAGCCCACGTTAAGGTGGTGCCGGAAGGAACCAAATTGGCGGATGCCCTCCAAGACTTCGGCGAAAAGCACGACATCCGGCGGGTACGGCTGCTCAAGAAGGAACAGCGCATGATCAAGATCGCCGATGGCACCGGCAAGCTCTACAAGGCCCTCAGCCCCGGTGACAACCATCATGTGGATATCTTGGCGATGCCCGATGGCAAGTGGGTTGGCTGGGGTGTGACCGTGTTTGAGGCTAACCGGCACAACGGAGAAGCGCCTCCATGGAAGGAGACCTATCCGGCAGCACGGCGGATGGTTCGAATTTACAGGGGTGATTTGCTGAAGTTGGACTCTCCAAAGGGAGACGAAATCATGCGCGTAGTGCGATTGGAACCGGTTGCCGGTAGGCTTCGCCTTGCCGGACACTCGGAATCCGGGAACCTTGAAGAACGACACGCTAGTCCTGAAGATCCATTCCGTTGGACTTTCGCATCGTGGTCGCGACTTAAGGAATGGCGCACCCGCAAGGTTCATGTGGATGTGCTCGGTCGGGTGCGCGATCCCGGATTCAGGGCTGGCTCAAAGGAGTGATCCCGTGCCCGGCCGCATCGTCGAAATCGCCGAGGACGGCCGCCATCTTATAGCCCACCGGGGGTTCATGGTGGTCAAGATCGGCGGCGAGGAATTAGGCCGGGTGGCGTTGGATGACATCGACGCAGTGATCGCTAACGCCCACGGACTCACCTATTCCAACAACCTGCTGGTAGCATTGGCTGAGCGCGGCGCCGGGCTGGTACTCTGCGCCGCCAACCACCGGCCCGCTGCCTGGCTGTGGCCAGTTGACGGTCACCACGCTCAATCGGCGCGCATCGCCGCCCAGTTGAACGCCACCCGGCCGTTGGCCAAGCGCCTGTGGCAAATCGTCGTTCGCGCCAAGGTCACCCAACAGGCTGCCGTGCTAAGGGCTTTAGGCCAGCCCGACGGCAGTTTCCGGCTCCTCGCCCGCAAGGTTAAGTCCGGCGACCCAGAAAACGTCGAGGCCCAAGCCGCGCGGCGCTACTGGCCTCTAATCATGGGTGCCGATTTCCGACGCGATCCCAAGTCGGGCGGCGTCAACAGTCTTCTCAACTACGCCTACACCGTGTTGCGCGCTGGCACAGCGCGAGCCGTGATTGCCGCCGGGCTACATCCCTCCCTGGGCATCCATCATCACGGCCCTACTAATCCCATGTGTCTGGTGGACGATCTGATAGAACCCTTCCGCTCAGTCGCCGATTTGCTGGTAGTGCGCCTGCTGGCGGGAGGGGTGGACGAGGTGACACCCGAAGCCAAGCGAGAGATGGCCAGCCTCTTGATCTTGGATATGGCGACCGCCCAGGGGACTACCCCCGTCGGCACTTGTTTGCAGCGGCTGGCCACATCACTCGCGATCGCCTACCAAACCGGCGAGGCCAAGCTAGAATTGCCATTGGAGCCGCTTCCTCTCGACTTGGCCCAGCCCTAGGCCCATGCGATGATGGGCTAGGCTATGGCGCTGTCGGGGTATCGGCTCATGTGGATGATGGTCATGTTTGACCTGCCGGTGATGACCAAGGCCGAACGCAAGGCAGCGACGAAATTTCGCAACTTCCTGTTGGATCAAGGTTTTGAAATGAGCCAGTATTCTATCTATGTGCGCTTCTGCGCCAGCAAGGAGCAGGCGGAAACTCACGCCAAGTACATTCGCGAGGCGCTGCCCGAGGCCGGTGAGGTGAACGTGCTTTATTTCACCGACAAGCAGTACGAAAACATGGAGTGCTTCAGGGGAAGGAAACGTGAACCAGCCAACGAAAACCCATCGCAGTTCGTGCTGTTTTGACGCTCCGGCAACCGTTTTATCTCGACCAAGCAAAGAAAAACGCCATGTTTCCATGGCGTTATCAAGGTATCGAGATTAGCCGATTGGGAATCGGGGGCCAACCGCAACCCAGTAGCGACATCACTTCCGCTCGCCCTGGAGATTAGCCGATTGGGAATCGGGGGCCAACCGCAACGAGCGAGCCGTCTCGCGTTTTTTTCCGAAAAGATTAGCCGATTGGGAATCGGGGGCCAACCGCAACTGATCCGCCGCCTGCCTGTGCATTGGCAGAAGATTAGCCGATTGGGAATCGGGGGCCAACCGCAACGAGTAAGGGCCAAGGGTGTCGGCGATGATGAGATTAGCCGATTGGGAATCGGGGGCCAACCGCAACTGGAACTCTCGCAGGGTCATCCACTTATCTAGATTAGCCGATTGGGAATCGGGGGCCAACCGCAACGATGCGACGCAGAACCGCCGGATCCGTCGCAGATTAGCCGATTGGGAATCGGGGGCCAACCGCAACTCCGTGACGGCGATATATTCTACACGCTTCAGATTAGCCGATTGGGAATCGGGGGCCAACCGCAACTCCGGCCCGTGCATGAATGACGTACGATTTAGATTAGCCGATTGGGAATCGGGGGCCAACCGCAACTACAAGGACGGGGAATACGACTACCTATATAGATTAGCCGATTGGGAATCGGGGGCCAACCGCAACTATTTTGTCTGGTCGTGTGCAACAGTCGTCAGATTAGCCGATTGGGAATCGGGGGCCAACCGCAACGCCTGCCAGATTGCGCTTGATGGCCTCCCAAGATTAGCCGATTGGGAATCGGGGGCCAACCGCAACATGAATGAACGCGCCCCCGGCATGGACGACAGATTAGCCGATTGGGAATCGGGGGCCAACCGCAACCTGAGGGCGTCGCGCGCGAGGCCATGAGCGAGATTAGCCGATTGGGAATCGGGGGCCAACCGCAACCGGCAAAAAGGTTTCCCGACATGACTTGCAAGATTAGCCGATTGGGAATCGGGGGCCAACCGCAACAACAACAATCAATCGGAGAAGATCATGACCAGATTAGCCGATTGGGAATCGGGGGCCAACCGCAACCCGGAGGCCGTGCATGGGAAAGGCCTGCTCAGATTAGCCGATTGGGAATCGGGGGCCAACCGCAACTGTATCGGTCAGATCAAGATCGATAGACCAAGATTAGCCGATTGGGAATCGGGGGCCAACCGCAACTGGCGGGACGAAACGGCCGCGCGCAGGTTGAGATTAGCCGATTGGGAATCGGGGGCCAACCGCAACCCGCAAGATTTCCAGCATCCAGGACCGCAAGATTAGCCGATTGGGAATCGGGGGCCAACCGCAACTCAAGGAGGTCTGCAGCGACCTCGAGGGCGAGATTAGCCGATTGGGAATCGGGGGCCAACCGCAACAGATCAGGCTGCACACCGCTTGCAAGATCGAGATTAGCCGATTGGGAATCGGGGGCCAACCGCAACTCCCGTCGCCCGCGTTGACGTAGATGCCGAAGATTAGCCGATTGGGAATCGGGGGCCAACCGCAACGGTGTCGAGATTGTTCCGTGTCGCGTCAAAAGATTAGCCGATTGGGAATCGGGGGCCAACCGCAACTTCGAGAACCTGATGCCTGATAGGCGCGATAGATTAGCCGATTGGGAATCGGGGGCCAACCGCAACGAGTGAACGCCATCAGTCTCTGATGATACAAGATTAGCCGATTGGGAATCGGGGGCCAACCGCAACTGATCAGGTCAACGACATGGTCGTCATAGAGATTAGCCGATTGGGAATCGGGGGCCAACCGCAACGTTCCACGGCGGCTGCGGTGTCGTACGCCGAGATTAGCCGATTGGGAATCGGGGGCCAACCGCAACGCTCCCATGTTTCCGCCGCGATCCGTCCGAAGATTAGCCGATTGGGAATCGGGGGCCAACCGCAACTAAAGGGACGGGAGGATGCCGATTCCCACACAGATTAGCCGATTGGGAATCGGGGGCCAACCGCAACGGCTCAATTCTACTGGACGAACCTCGACGAAGATTAGCCGATTGGGAATCGGGGGCCAACCGCAACCATACTCGTAAGTCGAACGCAGGATCTTGTAGATTAGCCGATTGGGAATCGGGGGCCAACCGCAACAGGAACACCGGCTTGTCGCTGGAGGATTCGAGATTAGCCGATTGGGAATCGGGGGCCAACCGCAACTGTGGGGATGAGGGAGAGTTCGAAAAGGGAAGATTAGCCGATTGGGAATCGGGGGCCAACCGCAACTCGTGAGATCGAGTTGATGGCTGACGTGGAAGATTAGCCGATTGGGAATCGGGGGCCAACCGCAACAGGCCAGCTCACGGCGATCAACAGTACTTTAGATTAGCCGATTGGGAATCGGGGGCCAACCGCAACATCACCACCAGTTCCAAGGTGAAGCTCATCAGATTAGCCGATTGGGAATCGGGGGCCAACCGCAACTTCAGGACTCCTTTCCGGCAATGACGTGTTAGATTAGCCGATTGGGAATCGGGGGCCAACCGCAACCATTCCATCGCCTTGCAGTGTTGCCGATCTAGATTAGCCGATTGGGAATCGGGGGCCAACCGCAACGGCAACAGTAGCCAGAACAAGGCCCCGCAAAGATTAGCCGATTGGGAATCGGGGGCCAACCGCAACCTTCATGTCCAGTTCACCTGTCTCGCGAGCAGATTAGCCGATTGGGAATCGGGGGCCAACCGCAACTGTCGTTTTCATACTGCGCAAGGCGGCCAGAGATTAGCCGATTGGGAATCGGGGGCCAACCGCAACCACACGAACAAGCAAGCGCCCACACACAAAAGATTAGCCGATTGGGAATCGGGGGCCAACCGCAACCTCTGATTCCCACTTCCGACGGTAGGCCGGAGATTAGCCGATTGGGAATCGGGGGCCAACCGCAACCGCTCGCGCTATGGAGCTGATGGCGGTAGAAGATTAGCCGATTGGGAATCGGGGGCCAACCGCAACAACACGGAGCAGGAGCAGACTGCAACATCTAGATTAGCCGATTGGGAATCGGGGGCCAACCGCAACGTATCCGCCGGCCATTGTTCTGGCTGCGGGAGATTAGCCGATTGGGAATCGGGGGCCAACCGCAACGTGTAAGACACACAACATCGAGCCCGATGAAGATTAGCCGATTGGGAATCGGGGGCCAACCGCAACGCGATTTATGACGTGGACATCCGCCGTCTGAGATTAGCCGATTGGGAATCGGGGGCCAACCGCAACGCTGCGAGGCGAGGGTCGCCGCGCCGGAATAGATTAGCCGATTGGGAATCGGGGGCCAACCGCAACGCGTCTCGCGCGTCGTCCATCAGGTGCACGAGATTAGCCGATTGGGAATCGGGGGCCAACCGCAACCTTTTATTGTGTTTGTGGCCCCGCGACGCGAGATTAGCCGATTGGGAATCGGGGGCCAACCGCAACGTGCGCGCGACCTCCATCTCGACCACCCAGAGATTAGCCGATTGGGAATCGGGGGCCAACCGCAACTTTGGTTGATCACGCGTTAGCGCGATCGCCAGATTAGCCGATTGGGAATCGGGGGCCAACCGCAACATGCCGTGCTACTCGCAGTTCGACGCTTGGAGATTAGCCGATTGGGAATCGGGGGCCAACCGCAACCTCGTTTCGGGCCGACTGGCGGCTTATTCGGAGATTAGCCGATTGGGAATCGGGGGCCAACCGCAACGAGAGTCTCGTAGGTAACGGCGACGCCGGAAGATTAGCCGATTGGGAATCGGGGGCCAACCGCAACTACATCGTGGCGGCACAACGATGACCCCGTAGATTAGCCGATTGGGAATCGGGGGCCAACCGCAACTCATCCGGTCGATACCGCCGTGAACGTGGAAGATTAGCCGATTGGGAATCGGGGGCCAACCGCAACCGTTTTTCGTGACGCCATCGCGATCGCGACAGATTAGCCGATTGGGAATCGGGGGCCAACCGCAACGAACAGATCACGAAGGAACATTCCGACGTGAGATTAGCCGATTGGGAATCGGGGGCCAACCGCAACAGGATCGCGAGTAGCCTCCCCGGACATCCTAGATTAGCCGATTGGGAATCGGGGGCCAACCGCAACACAAAATGTGAGGGTCGCCGACCAACGCGAGATTAGCCGCGTCGACTGCTGGCCGGGGACGTCGAGCGCCGCCTGCCGCTTCCTCATGCGCAGGGTCGCGTGAGGACTTGGGGTTGATTGACAAGAACATCATGATATCAATGACTTGTGATTCAGGTTCTGAGAGGAGTGGCACGCCAGCGCCTTGTGAGAAACGTGATGGCCACGACTCGCGGCGCCATCCCGTTTGGTGCCATGCTCACGTTGGGAATTTTGTGGCTGGTCTGGGGTACGAGTTGGCCAGCCATGCGGATTGTATTTCTTGAGATCCCGGTCTGGCAGTTTCGGACTGTCACCTGCGGCGTAGCTGGCGTCATTCTGCTTGTCATGGGTCTCGTGCAGGACCGACACCACTGGCGCCCGGCCAGGGCGACGTGGCCGCGGCTGGTTGCGGCTGCCTTTTTCAACATGACCTGTTGGCACGTCCTCGTCGCGTTTGGCCTGCAGATCGTCGGCGCAGGCCATGCCGCCATCGTCTGTTATACACTGCCGATCTGGACGGCGCTTCTGGCGAGCGTCTTCCTTAAGGAACGCATCAGCCTTCGGATACTCATCGCACTGGTGTTGGGGGCGGCAGGCGTCGGCATCCTGCTATCGGTCAATATGGGGTTGCTTGAAAACGCGCCTTTGGGCTTCGTTTTCCTGCTGACCGCCGCCATCACCTGGGCCGCCGGAACGCTTGTCGTCAAACATTACGACTGGGGAATCGGAATGCTTGCCCTGGCAGGATGGCAGTTGCTGATTGGGCTGGTTCCCATCGCAATTATCGCGACGATGAGCGAACCGTTCATGCTTCACCGTGTTTCGATCGAAGCGGCGATGGCTGGCCTGTACGTGCTATTCGTCGGTATGGTCGCCGGCTACGCGCTGTGGTTCGGTATAGTCAACGTCATGTCGGCGACCGTCGCCTCCATCGGATCCCTGATGATCCCGGTGATAGGCGTGGTCAGCAGCGCCGTTATTCTGGGTGAGCCTATCGGATGGAGAGAGTTTGCCGCGCTGGTGCTGGTGCTGTCGGCGATCGCGCTGGTACTGTTCTTTCGGCCAAAACACCAAGGCAACTGAAACATTTCAGGCAGGACAGATCAGTTGAAGGGAGGAATCATGGCTGTTTCAGCCCCTGGCCCGTTGTCTTCAGATCAATAACGAGGATGTCTGGTCGGGATGATCCCTTCTCTTGTTCATGCCGCGAGTTTGGTCAACAGGTATTCCATGCCCCGGTCGCCCTTCACGGAATTGCACCGGCCGCACAGAAGCTGAAGGTTGCCCATGTGATCGGTCCCTCCCTTCGACCTCGGGATTATGTGGTCCACTGTAAGGTTCGGCAACCGGAAGTGTGTCCGGCACCCGTTGCAGTGGCCGCCCTGCTCGCCGTACAGCAGTTTCCTGTTCCTCATGTCGTTGTAGCGGATCAACTTGCCGATGTCCGTGCGCTGCGGAATGTCGGTTCGGTGGACGACCGTCCTGTCGGCGAACATCCCGAGCTCGTTTTCAGCCGGTACAGAACCAGTTCGGCGGCCTTGTCGGATATGTCGATCCCGACCCACTGCCGGCCTTCGTCCTGGGCGGCGACGCAGGCCGTGGCGCAACCGCAGAAGGGATCCAGGACGATCCCGCCCTCCGGGCATGACGCACGAATAATGCGCTTGAGCAGTGCAAGCGGTTTCTGGGTCGGGTAGCCGGTGCGTTCCTTGGCAGCGGCAGACAGCGGGTGAATATCTGTGACGATGTCAACGATCGGTGCGCCGGATCTTTTGGTGAGATATCGTTTGAAGGCGGGCATGGATCCCTTTTGCGGCCAGTAAACGAGACCTTGCTCATCAAGTACGTCAAGGCGCTGGCGGGCCGGCATGGCGGCATATCCGTCGGGGAAGACGAACCAGTCCGGCAATGCACGGTCAGGCGGAAGCTCCCAGTGTCGCCCGCTATTTGCCGGGTCAATACCGCGCCAAGGTTGGCCCGTGTCGCCGTCTCGAAGACCTGGCCCCGTAAGGTCGGATGCGCGATAGCGGCCCTTTTCGTCTGTATGGCGATAAAACTTGTCCACGTATTCGGAATCAAGCGACTGAAGCACGCGGTTCCATGTCGGCTTTTCGCTTCCCCCGTAATGGAAGATGCAATCGTGAATCGGCGCCCATCGTTTCGCGCGATTGTGCGTAGAAGTGCGCTTCCATATCACTTCACTTTGAAACGCTTTCCGCCCGAAAACGGCATCCATGAGCAGCTTGAGATAATGGCTCATGGTGGGGTCGCAGTGAAGATAGATGCTGCCTGCGGGCTTGAGGAGCCGATGCATCTCCAGCAACCGCACGGCCATGTAGATCAGATAGGACTTGTCGCTGTCGGTCATCGCCGCATGGATGACGCGGTTCAGCCTCGGATGCTTGGCCTCGATCAGATCAAGCCAGGCAATGTCCACGTCCTGGAGCGACCACGTATCCCTGAACTCGGCCCCGGCGGCTTCGCTGCCTATCGGCGCGGCGTAGTTGGCCTTGGAATTGAAAGGCGGATCCAGGTAGACCAGATCGACGCTGGCGCCGTTCATCCCCCGCATTATCGGGAGGTTGTCACCCGTCCAGATCGTCTGATGAGACCAGTTCGCTTCCTGTCGGACTGTCGGACTGTCGGACTGTCCCTCTTTCAGTCTAGATGATCCGTTGCCTGTCGTCGGTCCCCGTCCAGCCATCGCCCGCGCCTGCGAACGGCGCCAGGCCATCATCCCTGTCTGTTCGATTGCCTGTCAAGTGCAGCGCGGGCCGGATTGTATCCAATTCGCCAAGAGTGAGCGCCAACACCGAATATTCATCAAGGAAATTCCTGTGGGATGGCTGGAATTCAGAGGCGCCCGAACATCTTCATCAGGGAGAGCGTCAGCCGATCTGAATATTATCCAGTAACCGGGTCGCTCCAAGCCGGACGGTAGCCAACAACCGAGCCGGACGATTAAGGGACTCGAGAATAGCGAGATCGGCTTCGGCGCGGCATTCGACGTAGTCTACAGCATCAAAACCGGCATTCAGCAGTTCCTGGCGAGCAACCGCCGTCGCGGTCTCGATGCCCAACCCCGCTACGATAGACGCCGCCGTTTCGTGCAATATCCGGTTGAGCGACGCGGCAATCCGGCGCTGATCTTCCGACAGATAGGCATTGCGCGACGACATGGCGAGGCCATCGGCTTCCCGTACTGTCGTCACCGGCACGACTTTCAACGGCACATCCAGGTCCCGTACCATGCGCTGGACGGTGATCAGCTGCTGATAGTCCTTTTCGCCAAAGAAGGCTCGATCTGGTTGAACCTGCATGAATAACTTGCACACCACAGTCGCCACGCCATCGAAATGGCCGACTCTCACGGTTCCTTCCATGCCGATGGTTACTCGATCCACGTGGACGGCCGTACAAAAACCGTCCGGATATATCTCGTTGGCAACCGGTATGAAGGCAAGATCGGCACCTTCCGCGGAAAGAGCGTCCAGGTCTTCTTCTTCTTGGCGTGGATACCGGTGAAGGTCTTCGTCAGGATTGAACTGCGTCGGGTTCACAAAGATGGAAACGACGGTTCGATCACATTGCATCCTGGATTGCCGGACCAATTCAAGATGACCTTCGTGCAGGGCGCCCATGGTCGGAACCAGCCCGATGCAGTCTCCATTACGCCGCCACCGGCCAGCCATGTCGCGCAGCGCCGGGATTGAGCGAACCACCTGGGTGCGAAACGGCGTCATGCCCGGTCTGCTGTCCTCATCTCTTTTTCTTGATGCCGAAACAGAATTCTTCCGACGGGAAGGTTCGCGTTCGCACTTCTTTGGCGTATTGCGCAGCGGCGGACGATATTGCGGGCGCCAGCTCTGCATATCGCTTGACGAATTTCGGCTTGAAGTCGCCGAACAGGCCGACAATGTCTTCCGTTACCAGTATCTGGCCATCACAGGCTGGCGAGGCGCCGATACCGATGGTCGGTACGGGTATGGCCTCTGTCGCCTGGCGCCCCAGTACTTCGGTCACGCCCTCCACCACTATGGCAAAGGCGCCTGCGTCGGCAATTGCCTTGGCGTCGTCGAGGATGAGGGTTGCCGTCTCGTCGTTGCGGCCCTGCGCCTTGAACCCGCCGAGGGAATTCACCGATTGCGGGGTCAACCCGACATGGCCCAAGACCGGAATTCCACGGCGGGAAAGGTAGGCGACGGTTTCCGCCATTTCCAGTCCGCCTTCCAGTTTGACGCCTTGGCAGCCGACATCCGCCATCACCCTCGCGGAGTTCCGGAACGCCTGCTCGCGCGATTCCTGGTAGGAGCCGAAAGGCATATCCACGACCACGCAGGCCTGAGTCGATCCTCGCATTACGGCATGACCGTGGGCGATCATCATGTCGAGGGTGACGCCCAACGTGCTGTCCATGCCGTACAGCACCATGCCTAGACTGTCGCCGATCAACAACAGGTCGACATGGCGGTCCAGCAAGCGGGCGACCGGCGTTGTGTAGGCTGTCAGACAGACTATCGGCGTCTGTCCCTTGCGGGTGCTGATATCTGGTGCGGTGAGTCGCCGGGTGATGGTCTTTCCGTCGCTCTGCGCGCTCATGCTCTCTTTTCGGCACTGTTCAGATGGCTTGATCCGCGCAAGATAGCTCGTGATGGTAAAAACGGAAACCGCATCGCGTCACGAAGGATCATCTTTGCTGAACATGCCCGGGTTGGCTGCCTGGTCGCTGTTTTGAGGCAGCGTTATCCTGAAATGAGTGCCACCCAGGTCACTGCCGATCAGTTCGATCATGCCGCCATGGGCAGAAACAATCTCATGTGCGATCGCCATGCCCAGGCCGGTCCCACCGGTGCCCGGCTGAGTCCTGAAGGGCTTGAATAGCGCCTCCTGGATTTCAAGCGGCAGGCCAGGGCCGTCATCCTGCACGTCGATGACAACTGTCTTGGCAGCCGTGGCAGCGCTCACCGTTACTGTCTTGGCGCCAGCTTGGGCAGCGTTGTGCAACAGGTTTGAAAAAGCGCGAAAGATCTGGCCGCGATCAGCAACCAGAGTGAGATCACCCGGCATCTCCGAGAGGAAGCGTGTTTTCTGATGTTCCGGCCTATGGACGGCCTCCAGTTCGACCACCAGTTCATTCAGCATGAACGGGTCGGCCTTGCGCGCCGCCTTGGAATCCCGGGCAAAATCCAGGGTCTGAGTACACAGACGAACCGCTCGGTCGATAGACCGGGCAAGCGTTGGCGCGACACGCTGGATGCCGGGGTCGGTGCTGGTTCTCAGTCGATCACAGACCAATTGAGCCGACGCCAGCATGTTGCGCAGGTCATGATTGATCTTGGTGATCGCCGCGCCGAGGGCTGCCAGTCGTTCGTTCTGACGCAGGGTAGTGAGCAAATTCTGCTGCATATGGGCGTATTCGCGCTCGGCCAGACCGACTTCATCATGCCGTGTCGTGGGCTCAAGGGTTCGCCCTTCGTCTGTCGGATCGTCGCTGAAGCTGACCATGTTGTTGGTCAGTCGCTTGACCGGTCGGACGATAAACCAGTGCAGGGTCAGGAATACCAGTGACGCCGTGAAGAAGGAGATGATCAGCGACAGTAACAGGATACGCTGGGAGTATTGCAGCATTTCGGTTCTGAGCGCTTTCTCCGAGATCAGTACTTCCAGGGATGTCGCAGGGTCGCGCGGCGACGGTCCGACAACCCGCAAGATGCGTTCACCTCCGTTGATCAGTGTGTCAATCGCATCCCATACCAGCGGAAAGAACATCGGGTTGCCGAGATTGACTCGGATAGATTCCTGCGGCGGTCGCCGGGCGATGAGAAGTTGACGCGGTTGATCCGCCATTCTTTTTACGATCATCAGCGCTCGAGCATGATCCAGCAGGCGTTCGGTCAACTCGGGGCTTACCATGTTGTCTGGCGCAGCATCTAGCGCCAGCATCGCCAGATGCGCATCTGAAAGAACGTTGTTCAGCAATCCGAGGCGATACCGGGCGATTGATGGCAAATAGATGAAGATTTCCGACAGCATTACGAAAATGGCCGTCAGCAATAACAGTTTGGTCGACAGGCCCGATCGCCAGTTGGTCCGTCGCTCAAGTTTCTGCCGGTCTTTGCCAGTCGACCTGGATAGATCAGGTATCTGTGGCGTCGACATCTCCGCCTGTCCCGTTCTTACGGCGCTGGTAACGTTTGTAGACGACCGGCATTAGCGCCAGAATCGCCAATCCGATCAGTGGCAGCAGGATCTCCGGCTTGAAGATGATGCCGAAATCCGGTGTGCCGCCACTGTCCAGCAGTGTGCCGATGCCGTTGCCCAGACTGACATAAACGATCGAACCGGGCATGATCCCAAAGAAGGTTGTCACTACAAATGTCCGCAGTTTGACACCAAGAAAGGCCGGTATCAGATTGACCAACCAAAATGGGAAAAGTGGGATCAGGCGCAGGGTCAGCAAGTAGGAGAACGCGTCTTCGCGGAAGCCTTCTTCCATCCGCTTCAGCCAGCCTCCAGATTTGCGGCGCAGGAATTCTCCGAGTGCCGATTTGGCTGCTAGGAAAAGGATTGAGGCCCCCAGCGTTGCTGCGAGGACAACGGCGATAGAGCCCGTCACCACGCCAAAGAAGAAGCCCCCGACAACGGTTGCCAGCGCGCCACCGGGAAGCGAGAAGGCCGTCATGACTGCATAACCCAGACCAAACAGAACTGGAGCCCAGATGCCACGTGCCGTGATCCAGACGCTCAGTGCCTCATGGTGTTCGCGCAATTGCTCAAAACTGATATAGCGATGCCAGCCCATTGACAGGACCAGGATTGTCCCCGCTGCCAGGATCGCCAGAGGCGCGGCGCGCAGCCACCAGGGGCGCTTATTGGAAGTCTCCAGTATTCCGTCGACAGTAGCTTTGGTCACGGGCGTCGTCTGCTTCAGATCATTGGCAAAGGTCCATAGCGCGACACGGCGCTAACAGACAGCGTAAATCGTTGCGACTCAGTTGCGAACGCTTTGCTGATGGCCATATTGATTGCTTGCACCCGGCAAATTGAGAAGTGTTGTGCTGCCTTGTGGAACTGCAGCGCCCAAGTCAGGGCCTGCGCCATGCCGGAGGAAATCGTTTTGATCGGGAGGCTGGTCTCGATTGGAACACCACCAGCCGCTTCCTGAGTGTCTGTTCCTGAAGTCGCGAGTGACGTCAGGGTCTGCCGCATGCGTGATTTGACGTGATTGATCAAGGACCTGGCTTTTGTATGTCCTGATGTGCGAGGCAGCAGCATGCAGCTGGCCTGTCCCAGGCCAAGGCATCCCGCAGACGTTGCGCGACGATGCATGAAAACAGCCTTGAACCGCAGAAAACTTCGGATTGCAAGGCGAGACCGGACGCCCTGAGGGCTACGCAGTCAATCGCCACGCCCCGTCACCCACATCGTTCCACCGGTGGTCCCCCGAGCGCTCATGCAGTCCTCGATCGTCTCGATCATGCCCAGGCACGCCTCGACCCGGCAGTCGCCCTTCGCCGTCCGAGATACTCGCAGATCGTCTTCGCCGGCGCGTGGCGGCTATCGTCCGGGAACAGCCTGACGGTCTCCCGGACGTCGGTGATCTTCCGCCGGGTGACATGACGCCCGGAGAAGGGGGTCGACTTGAGTTCTGTGATTCGCCGGTCCATGCGCGGCTCCCGGAAATTCGAGGACACCATGGGAATCACGGACGGCGTGTCAGGGGGTGTGGGGAAAAAATCCGGGACGCGGGAAACTGCGCAATGTCAAGCGGTTGCGGACGGTGGAAAAATCGCTCCCCGAACGCCAGACCTGTCCAAATACCATCGGGGCGGCCGTGTTTGCCCGGAGCGTGTTGCCGCGTCCTGGCGTTGCGATGCCAATGGTCTGGAGCGGCGCGCGCAGCGTCCCGACGATTTCAGCCGGAATTCCCCGATCAGGGATCGGGGGCGGCCCCCGTCGGACAGTGGCCACCCTTGCCTGTCGTGACGGCCGTCAGCGGCGGACATCGACCGTGACGTCGCACCATTCGGCATAGGGCGGTCCGCCGGCTGCCTGCCACTCCGGCGAGGGCCAGCGGGGCGGGCCGCAGTTGCTGGCAGGCCTGAAGGTGGCCGCGTAGCCGAAATTCACAAAGTTGCCTCGAATAATACCGTTGGCCCCACCATCCTTGAACGAGCGACAGACAGCACCGGCCCCAACGCAGAAGTTGCCCCAGATCCGGACCCTGAAGATGCCCTTGTGGACACCTCTTGTACCGTCGCGAGCGCGAATGTCCTGGCGAGAATCGGGAACGTCATCGGCAGCATCGCCAAGAGCGGGGGCGCCAGCATCGCCCCAGGAGGAAGGGCATGCCGGGTACCCGCGATTGACGGTGAAGGTGCGCATTCCCTGACCTTGCTCGCGAAGATCGACTGTCACGGTGCGCGAGCATCTGGCGGGCCCCCACTGGGGACAGGCCTCGGCGATGGCCTCGCCGCGGGACCAGGTGCCGTCCGCATTGTGGAATTCGACCACCCTGTCATCCGTGTCTCCCGCACCGTAGGCGCACCGGGAGCCGGGTCCCACGCCGAAGGTCATCCTGCCCTGAGAATCGGGGAGGGCCTCGATCCTCAGGTTCCGGACCACACCGGTCCAGGTCCTGCCCACAAAACGGGGAGCTGGGCCGACCAGGTTGGCTCTCAGACTGGTGACGTATGAGGGGGCGGGCATCAGGACTCGTGTGTCCCTGGGATTGAACTGCGCCTGGGCCGGCATCGCGAGGGCGGCGAGCGCCAGCGCCACCAGCGCGGCGCAGACAGGGAATGCACGGATGGCGTTGAACGGCATGGCCAGGGCCTCCTTCTGCTTCATGAGGCCCCGTGGAGAGGCCCCGTGGAGAGGCCCCGTGGAGAGGCCCCGTGGAGAGGCCCCGTGGAGAGGCCCCGTGGAGAGGCCCCGTGGAGAGGCCCCGTGGAGAGGCCCCGTGGAGAGGCCCCGTGGAGAGGCCCCGTGGAGAGGCCCCGTGGAGAGGCCCCGTGGAGAGGCCCCGTGGAGAGATGAACCCAAGCCTGACATGACCGGACGTGCCCGTCAAGGCCATTCTTGAGGTCGGTGACGTAAGGATTCATGTGTCAGGGAGAGTGGGGTACTCCCCGGGGTGCCTCACTCGCCCTGGAGACCGGCGATGGGGACGCGCGACAGGCGCTCTCCGGCACCTCGCGCAAACCACCGGCCTGTCGCACGGGTGTCGGCATTCCGGAACGCCACGCACCCGGTCTTCGAACCGTTCGACGTCTTCGCCGGCCCCTCCGGATGGTGCGATCCGAACATCAGGCCCGCTGTCCCCGATGCCGGGTCTTTCACCGGGCGGGACGGTGCCGGGCCATCAGCGCACCGTTGCGGGGGCGCTGGTCCAGTGGGAGCCGGTGCTCGCCCGGGCCGGGCTGTAGGTGCCCTCGGCGCAGGCTGGATCGCCATTCGGCCAGGGGGAATGTCGGGCGTTTGCGCGGTCGATCCACTCCCGTCTCCAGGGCTCGAACCGGATTCCGGTGATGTGGAGCCTGATGGTCAGGTCGCCCCGGCCTTTCAGATGGGTGATCCTGTAGTGCAGGACGCCGCCCTCCTGCTGCCCGCAGGAAATGACGGTCGTCCCGGTGCGCAGCGTGGGGGCGGGGCAACCGGCACCCTCGCAACTGATCCGGTAATCGACTTTCAGGACCCCGCCATGCACCCGGGAGCCTTCGGAGTAGTGACGGGTCCGCACGGCGTCTGTCATGATGACGCGCAGCGGGAGATGGTCCCCGACCGGGTGGGGCCAGGCCTCGGCGGTGATGTCCGGGATGGCAGGGGTCTGCGCCACCGCGGGCCCGGCGAGGACGGCCAGCAGCAGGGCGGTCACCGGCTTCGGGGCAGTCAGGCGGATCATGACGGGTTCTCCATCCGGTCGTGTCGCGTGACGGCGCTGCGGCTTCGTCCTGGCCGAAGGGCAGGGCACGGTTCGAAGCGAGACACGCCCCACGGCATGTTCGTCCGCACCGGACATGACTCGAAGCGCAATCCGGGTCAAGATCGTCAAGTCGGTGCGGAGAGGACATCAGGCGTCTGGCGGTTGATGGAACGCCTGCGGGCGGCAGGCATTGTCACCGTTCGAATCGGCAACGTCGGGAGTCATGTGTCAGGAAGACCGGGGTACCGATTCCCCGAGACCTGTCTTCGTGGATGAGGACCGCGTGGAGGATGCGGCCCGTCGATGTCCGGTCCCGGAAGGTTCCCGCGGGCCGTGTCCGTCTGCGGACCTCGCAACCTCCGTTCGCCGGCGCTGGTGGTCCCGACCTGCCTGCCTGCATCTCCTTCACCCCCTCGAACGCCCGTGGCAGGCTCCCGGTCGTTGCAGCCTGCCGTGGCATCGGGGTGCTCCTGTCCGTGGCCGTTGCCTCACCACAGGGAGCACCCCGGTCTCGCTGACACGTGAATCCTTGCGTCACCCGACACCAGGTGATGACAGGGCCTGAAACGCTGCTATGTGGCCGGCTCGCCGGGGCTTCGTACGGAGCCCGGAGATATCCCCGGTCCGGACACAGCGCGCTGCCTGCCGCTTCTTCATGCGCAGGGTCGCACAAGGGACAGGTGCCTGATCCACAAGAACATCATCATGGCAAGGATTTGTGATTCAGGCTCTGATATCCCATCGTTCTTTATGGAATTCCTGTTTCAGCGCAAGCCGATGGGATGGCGATGCCCAAGACAAGAAATATGGCTTTGCGGCTCTTGCATCCGTTTCCTGGACATCGCCGACCGCAGTTCCGAACCCTCTCCGGGTCTGCCAGTTTTCGATGAACGGCTTCCAGACAGCCACTCTCGCCGGGCAAAACCCGTCAGACACTTTCTGTGTTTGGTTCAAGGCCGAGCAAAGCCCGTCCGTAGGCCTCTGCACTGATGTCCAAGGCAAGAAGGCCGTGCATGTTGATGGCATGCAGATTGCGCCAGTTGCGCTGGATGGCGCTCTTCAGCGACAGGCCGGAGGCGCCTGCCGAGTGAAACAGCGCGTCCACCGATTCCATGCAGAAGCGGACAGCCTGGGCACAGTCCATCCGAATGCGCCCGCGCATTTCCATCGGCATGCGCTCGCCAGCCCGGGCATGCCGGTCGATGTCATCCGCAATCCGGTAGAGGAGAAACTCCGCGCAGTCGATCGACGTCGCCGCTTTGGCTACGTTGATCTGAGTGCCGACAAACTCATGTACCTGGTAGTCGGTGTAGGCAAGAGCCTTGCCAGAGACCGCTTTCAGATAATCAGGCAGCACAGCCCGCGCCATGCCAAGTGCGCTGCCGGTCAGGCACAGAGCCAGAACCGGTGCCGCTTCGGCCCGGTATAGCCAGCCGTCGTAGCCGTCGAGACCCGGTGTTTCGAGATCCAAAAGGTCGGGCAGGGACAAGTACCGGTGCGCTGGCACCCTGACTCCCTTGCACGTCATGGAGTTACTGCCAGTACCCTGCAAACCGGTGACGTACCAGTCATCGCGGATATCGATGTCGCTGACGGGGACGATAAAGTCGCCGGGTTCGACAAGTTCACCGGCTTCGTCAAAAACCTTCGCGCCCAGGATCAGCCACTCTGCGTGGTGACAGCCGGATCCGAACGGCCAGAACCCTTCAAGCGTATGGCTGCCGTCAGCATGACGAACCGCTTTGCCCCGCGGCCTGATGACTGCCGCGACGAGCGTATCCGGATCCTTTCCATAGACTTCCTGAAGTGCCTGCTCCGGGTAGTGCCCGAGCATCCAGCTGTGCGCATGGGCGACGCCGGCAACCCAAGCCGCCGAACCACAGCCCTCGGCAAGGGTCGAGATCACGTCGACATGGGCGCGCATCGACATCTCCCAGCCGCCAGCCCGGCGGGGCTGGATAATTCGGAGCAGGCCGTGCTCCTTCATCAACCTCATGCTATCCTGCGGCACGCGCCTTATTTCTTCAGCATGTGCTGCGCTATCCTTGATGGCGATGGAAACCCGCCGGGCGCGAGCCACGATTTGTTCGTGAGTCGGGATTTCGGCGAGACACGGCTTCTCCACGATGCCGACAGGCATGGCACTACACCTCTGCTGATGGACGTTTTCCTGCGCCGTATCTTTACGAATTGTCGTTGTTGAATTCAATTCATGTTCCGAATTACAGTCAAATCAAAATTTGATTCAGATATGAATGATTTTCGAAAATGCTTTGGGCAGAGCCTTTTTTGCAGGCCACGAATGGGTGTATTGAAAATCGGTTCATTGCCGAAAACAGCGAACCGGTGCGATATCGGCAAGAAAATTCCATGAACGACATTCCTGATACCGTCCTGGAAACCAGAAGCGAGCGGCGCAAGAAGCGTAATCGCGATGCGCTGATCAAGGCTGCCTACAGCGTTGTTTCCCGAAAGGGCATCGACGCGACGACGGTACACGACATCACGGAGGAAGCGGACGTCGGCTTGGGGACGGCCTACAATTACTTTCGCTCAAAAGACGACCTGATCCTCGCCGCCATCGAACAGAGTATGGATGGCTTGGCGCAACGCATTCGGGTGGTCACCGACACCTTTGAAGACCCGGCTCAGGCCTTCGCATACGGCTCAAGGACCCTGATGGACACCGCGACGACCGATCAGCGCTGGCAATGGCTGATGCGGCGCTCCGAGGTGATTGCCGACGCGATCATTCGCCGCTTTGGTCCCTATGCGATGCCCGATCTGGAGCGGGCACGTACAGCTGGCCGGTATCATTTCGATTCCGTCGATCTGGTCTGGCGACAGGCCGCGTGGTCGATCGTTGGTGTAAGCATGGCAGTCTGCGAAGGCAACCAATCGGTAAGTGACTTGACGGAAGCCGTTGCCAACTTGTTGTGCATGGCTGGCATGGACCGCAGCACTGCCTGGGAGGTGGCCCGGCGAGGCCGTCCGTCTCTGCCGCCTGCGGCTGGCGACATGACCGGTCTGAAGCCGCAAGGTTGATTCCGCGCGTTGACCGGTCCGGCGACACGCCGCTAACGTGTCAGCCCGTTGATGCGCCGACTCGATCGCGACGGCGTAACCAAGGTAAACAAGCCCGCAACGCTTTTCGTGTTTGAACGTCCCGATACAAACCTGCCCGATGCTGGTCAAACCCTTCTGGAGTTTCGCCCGCATCATTTGGTCAATGCGATCGTGGCCTTTCTGTTTGCCTCGACCGGACCGGTCGCACTTATCCTGACCATAGGCATTGCCGGCGGTCTCAGCACGGAAAACCTGTCTTCCTGGATCTTCATCGGCTTCGTCGCCGGCGGCAGCATTACTCTGGCGATGAGCTGGTTCTACAAGCAGCCGCTGGCCTTTGCCTGGACGATCTCTGGCACTGCCATCGCCGGTCCGGCCTTGCTGAAGTACGATTTAGGCGAAGTGGTCGGGGCTTACATGGTTACCGGCGCCGTCATGATGATTTTGGGCGTTTCCGGCGGGTTCAAGGCGCTGATGAGGGTTACGCCCCAACCCATCGTGATGGCGATGGTAGCCGGGGTTTTCCTGAAATTCGGCATTCTGGCGATCGACGCCTTCGACAAGGAATTGAGAATAGCGGGCGCTGCGACCATTGCCTTCATTGTCTTCTCCTTCTGGAAACCGGTTGCCAGGATACTGCCGCCCGTCCTGATGGCCTTGATCGCGGCGAGTTACATGGCAGTTGCCGATGGGCAGTTCAAACTGGATGGCAACCTGTCGCTGCAGGTCGCCAACCCCAGGTTCATCGAACCGATCTTTTCCAGGGCGCCACTGCTGGATCTGGTTCTGCCGCTATTGGTGTCGGTGCTGGCGCTTCAGAATGCCCAGGGAATTACCATCTTGCGCGTCGCCGGACACAATCCTCCGACGAATACCAGCACCTTCATCTGCGGTGCAGGTTCCCTGCTGTTCGGTGCCTACGGCAGCGTCAATACCTGTATGACCGGTCCCGTGAACGCCATCCTTTCGTCCAGCGGCGAACCACGGTTCCATTTCATCGCAGCCTGTATCTGGGCGGCGTTGGCCATTGCCTTTGGCCTGCTGTCGCCCGCGGTGACCGAACTGGCACTGTCCGTGCCAGAGGCGTTCATCTACATCATCGGCGGCCTGGCAATGCTGCCTGTCTTGCAGCAGGCTTTCACCAATGGTTTCGGCGGCCGCTTTGCTATCGGCGCAACTGTGACGTTTGTCGTCACGGTAACGGACCTGATCCCTGACGTGAACGTGAACCTGTTGGGAATCGGCGCTCCCTTCTGGGGCCTGGTCATCGGTACGGCTGCGTCACTGCTGTTCGAGCGGCTTGACTACAATGACCTGGTGTTCGGTTCCGGCCGCGACGGCACGGCAAAGAACCCTGGCAAGCCTGACGAACACAAGGCGCTTGCCGGTCCGGGGCCGGGTCGCCCGCCGGCGAACGGGAACAAGCTGCCCGATGGACCAATCACTGTCATCTCGCCCTCACCCAGCCCCTACACATGCCGGGTGCTGATCGCCCTCAAGGAGAAAGGCCTTGCGTATCAGCTTGTCGAGGACATGACCTGGCGCACAGGGCAGGGCGTGTCGGAAAACCCGCTCAGCCGCAATCCGCTGGTCAAGGTGGGCAAGAGCATCACCTTGTACGACACCCGGATTGTTCTCGATTATCTGGAAACCATCTGCCCGGTGCCGCCCTTGATGCCGATCGGTTCTCCCGAGATATTCGAGGTCAAGACTTGGGAAGCGCTGACAGAAGGCGTGAGCGGCATCGTCATCGACCTCCATATCGAGAGAATCCGATCCTCTTCGTTGCAGGGCAGGGAATGGACAACGGACAGGCATATTCGGGTGCTTGATGGGCTGGCGACGGCGGCAGACATGCTGGGCAATCGACCCAACACGGTTGGAGATGGTTTCACCCGCGGCGATATTGCATTGGCTGCAATGCTCGACCATCTGGACCTGCAACTGCCGGGTCTGGACTGGCGTACCGCCTATCCGAGCCTGGCCAGCTGGTTTGCAGGATTGTCGAAACGTCCGGCTGTCGCTGTAGTCTTGAAGAACCGACAAAAGATAAAGATCGCGGCAGGATCGCTTGATTGAAGCTGACACCGCGGACAACTCCCTGGTTCAGGTCTGCCTACCCGGTTCATCCCTGCAGGGGCCAGAGCATCAGAATGCGGTTTCCGGGCCGATTTCTGAGTGGGAGGTAAAGTCCGCCGCCTATCGACCGTTGAGGCGAGACCGGTCCGCAGCACGTGATCGACAAGGCTCTGGGTAACGGCCGCGCTCGGCAACCGGATCGATCAAGTCAGAAACGACGAGTCCTCCTCTTCGACGATGCGCTGAAGCGCATTGAACAGCATGCCACCGCGGTTTGGCTCCTGACCGAACAGGCTGGCCTCCTTGGTCGACCATTCGGTGGCCTGCGACGAAATCTCGATCATGTCGCCGCCCATCGATTCCGCCGCCACCTGAGTTTCGCAGGCAAGTTGCAAGGTCCACATCCGCTGGAAACATTCCTCGATGGTTCGGCCATGCGCCAGCAGACCGTGATTACGCAAGATGCAGAGCGGCTTCGTTCCCATGCTGGCCAGTATTCTTTCCTGTTCGTCCATTCGGGTCGTGACGCCTTCGAAGTCGTGATAGGCAATGTGATCGAACAGCATCGCGGAATAGAAGTTGGTGTTTGTAAGCCCCCTCCTGGAGCAGGCCACGGCCATCCCTTCCCGAGTGTGAGTATGGAAGACGGCCATCGCATCCGGCGTCTCGCGATGGATTGCGGCGTGAATGACGAATCCGGCGGCGTTCACTGCCCACGGGGAGTCGTCTACCTTGTTGCCGTCGACATCAATCTTGACGAGATTCGACGCTGTCACCTCGTCGTAACGCAGGCCGAACGGATTGATCAGGAAGTGGTGTTCCGGCCCAGGAATCCGTACTGTAATGTGATTGAAGATCACCAGGGACCAGCCGAGGTGGTCAGCGATGCGGTAAGCCGCTGCGAGGCGTTGGCGCAGAGACCATTCCTCGGCATTCATCCCGTCGGGCTTGCTGGTTGCAGTACGGACAATGGCTGATCCGCCCGGATGGTCCCGTTCCCAGCTGGAATCCCTCATAACGGCTTCGGAAGTGCTCTGGTCCATGAATAGCCTCCAGACGATACTTTGACCAAGGGAATTCGATTGTCTTCAATGTAGCGTTCCTTCTGGTCGTGGAACACCGGGCATGAACGGTTCCCCGGCCGGATGTAATGCTGGTATAGTGGCGGCACAATCCGTAGCCGGCGACAAATCGGTGGTTCCTACAACAGTCGAGCGAGAAAATGACGGCACAACGACAGGTAGCCAACGCCGGGCTGGCGGCGAAGATTCGCAGCAAGAAGTGGATTTCAGCGCCCGGCGTCTTCGAGATGATTTCGGCCCGTCTGGCAGATGCCATGGGGTTCGAGGCCCTTTACATGACCGGCTATGGCACGGTCGCCAGTCATCTGGGCGTTCCGGACGCGGGTCTGGCCACCTATACAGACATGGTGGGGCGGGTGACTCAGATTTGCACGGTGACGGAAACGCCGCTGATCGCCGATGGCGACACCGGGTACGGCGGGCTGCTCAACATCGAACATACCGTGCGCGGCTATGAGATGGCCGGCGCCTGTGTCATTCAGTTGGAAGACCAGGAATTTCCCAAGAAGTGCGGGCACACGCCAGGTCGGCGGGTCATTCCGATCGAAGACGCCGTCTCGAAGCTGAAAGTTGCCGCTGCCACGCGTGACAGTTCGGATTTTCTGATCATGGCGCGTACCGATGCCCGTGGGCTCTATGGCCTGGATGAGGCTCTGAAACGCGCCGAAGCCTACGCCAAGGCCGGCGCCGACATCATCTTTGTCGAGTCTCCGGAAAGCGAAGAGGAAATGGTGAAGATAGGGAAGACCCTCAAAGGCCTGCCGTTGATCGTGAATGTGGTCGAAGGCGGCAGCACGCCGGTCTTGCCTGTCGCCGACTACCAGGCCATCGGGTATTCGCTGGCAATATATCCGGCCGCCGGTTTCCTGGCGATGGGTGAAGCGCTGCGCCAGGTCTATGGCCAAATCCTCGAGACGGGCTCCAGCATCGGCTCCCCGCCGGGGCTTTACGACTTCCAGGAGTTCAGTCGATTGATGGGCTTCGAGCACGTTTGGGAGTTCGAGAAGAAATGGGCCGACGCCGCATGATGCTTGACACCGTCCGGCTAAAGATGAGTCATCCAGCGGATTATCCAGCGTCGCGGCGAGACGCATACCCATGACGCTCTCGATTCAACGCGACGCCCCGGTTGGCTTCGGTCTGGAGGACGCCTTCATGCAGTCTGACATGCCGTCCGAATTATCGATGGCGGGGCAGAACGTTCCCACCATCAACCATCTTGTGGATGCCTTGCACAACGCAGGCGGCGTCATGCGGGCTTGGAACGTGCGTCATTGTTTGCCGGCGCCCGCGGACGTTTGCTGGCCAAGACGATCGGAAATTTGTTGCCGAGTCTCCAGGCGACGCGCCTTGACTGGCTTTTGAGGTTGCGGACGTCGATCTCGATGCTCTGAAAAACGATTCAGCGTCCTCGTGCCTGATGCTCAGGATTCCGAAGACCGCTTGCGGGAACGGTGTGTTGATACGATGTCGGTCATGCGACCATTGGCGAGCGTGAGTTGTGTATCGACCGCGCGACTCCGTGATGCAGAATCTTCATATGATATTGATGCATCGATGGCGACGCGACGTTGCACATTCGATCCATATTGCGGGCTTCAACAGCAGGGCCATCATCTTCGCTGACTTCAATGATCCCCGGCCGGGTCAGACAGCCGAGCTAGCTGCAGAATGGTCCAAAGGAACCTTTTCCCTCATGAGAGATATCTTCCGCGCCTTGCGCCGTCACGCCGCCAGAAGCTTCGGTCCGATCATTGTGGGCCTGGGCCTGGCTTTGGCGTCGGCTGCCACGGGAATCACCATCTGGAGCGCCAGCGCCGTCGCACAAACCGCCATGACGCCGGAACAGAAAGTACGGAAGTTGCTCTCCCGGCATACGAAGCAGGGCGACAAGGTTTCCTTCGCTTCAGCCACCGAAGAAGGCGATGTGCTAACCGTCAGGGAACTCAGGATTGCTGCAGAATTGCCGATAGACGATCCGAAGGAACCCGACACCGGGATCAAGAAAAGTTTTCTGGTCACCCTGGATGAATTGACCATCCGAAAATACGACTACAACAACCCGGAACTGCCGCTGTTCGCTGACGCTGAAGTGAAGGGCATGCGATTCGACGGCGATCTGGTCAATAACAGGGAAATGAGCGAAGCCCTGAACTCTGTCGGTCTGAAGGAGATGGTTCTGGACTCGAAGATCAAATACGGGGCGAACCCGCAAGCCGGTCTGATCTCGCTCGACACATATTCGATCACGTTGCGCGACATGATGTCTTTCGCCTTGTCGCTCAAGGTCGACCAGATCGACTTTGCCAAAATCCCGAAGGGCATCACCCGACCCGGGTTGGGCGTGTCCGTCAGCAAGGATGGGGCACCGGCAGTCAGCAACCCGGGCGAGGTGTTCATGCAGGTCTTCGGAACCGCTCGCCTGCATAACCTGCTGATCTCGCTGACTGATCTGGGTGGCATTGAACGGGGCTTGGCGCTCGCCGCGGCCGAGCAGTCGAAAAAAAACGTCAACGGTCCGAAGATGACGGTAGACGATGTGCGCGATCAGGTCAGGAAGCTGCTGGCCTTTGCCAGGACCAAGGTGGCAGGTGCCTTCGCCAATAGCGCGATCGACGCCGCTGGCCAGCTACTGGCCAAGCCAGGCACACTGACGCTGGCCGCAAGACCGAACCAGCCGGTTCAATTTACCAGCCTGATGGGCTTCGCCGTCATGATGGGGGCCAGTACGCAGATGCCGGGCCAGAAGATCAACCTGGATGCGCTGCAAGACTTTTTGAACCTGACGGCGACCTATACGAAAGCAGACCGGTAACGCATGTCTTCTGTCGACAGCGGGACGAAACAACGGCGCAAGAATGCCTGACTCTCTCCTTGATCAGCCGACGGTCTATGGTAGTCGCGCCAAGCTGGGCATGATCATCCCGCCAACCAACAGCGCGAACGAGGCGGAGTGGTGGCGATTGGCGCCTGCCGATGTCACCGTTCACAGTGTGCGCATGCCGCTGCACACAGATACCCGGTCGGAGGCCGGGAAGAAGGCGCTGCTCAATGATATACGCCGCTATTGCAGCGATCTTGTCCAAGTTGGCCCCGACGTTCTGGTCTACGGGTGTACGGCGGGCTCCATGGTGTCGCCACCGGCTAAACTGGCTGATGCCATGACTGCCTTCACTGGCCTCCCGTCCATCACGACGGCGCAATCCATTGTCCAGGCACTGCGGGCGATGGGTTTGTCGACTGTCAGCGTTGGCACGCCTTACCATGATCTGCTGAACGAACATGAACAGCAATTTCTGGAGGACGAAGGGTTCCGTGTCGCGCGGATCGAAGGTCTTGGTTACGGCTCCACCGGCCCGGAAGAATATCGCAACATCGCCAGGATTACCCCCGACATCGTGCAGGCGCTGGCGCAACGCGTGAACAGCCCGGAAGCAGATGCCGTGCTGCTGAGCTGTACCGACCTGGCGACGCTGGAAATCATCGAGCCGCTCGAACTGGCGCTTGACAAGCCGGTGATCAGCAGCAACACGGCGACCTTCTGGCATGCCTTGAGGACGGCCGGAGTTCCCGATGCGATTGCCGGCGCAGGTCGGCTGTTAACGCGGCATTGACCTGATCCGACGACCGCCGTCGTCATGTCCATCGACGATTGCAGCTCGATGATACTGCCGTTATCTCTTCTTATCCGTGCAGGCGGCTTGTTCGGTTGGAACCGGACGAAGGTTTCGACCTGGGCAGCAACGATCGTCACCATGCTGAACCGATATTGCTTGACGACAGGGGAGGGGTGAGCCCCATGAATGCAGACCCGCTTTCAGGCTTGAGGGGCCGCAACGTCCTGATCACCGGTGGTGGGCGCGGCCTCGGCCATGAAATGGCGCTGGCGCTGGCGGCGGCTGGGGCCAATGTTGCAGTCACTGCGGCGCGCTCGGCTGCCGAGCTGGCGCAGGTGGCTGATGAGGCAGGGGCACTGCCCGGTGGCGGCGGCTTTCTGACCCTGCAATCGGATGTGATCGATTCCGACCAGTGTTGTGAGACGGTCGCATCCGTAATCCGTCGGTTCGGCAGCCTGGACGTGCTGATCAATAACGCTGGCCGTGGCCTGAAATCGGTCAACCCTGACTATGTCGAAAACCCGATTCCGTTCTGGAAAGCGCCGACCGAAGGATGGTTCGAGATCGTGCAGACAAACATCCTGGGCGTCTTCAACATGAGCCAGCCGGCCGCAGCGCATATGGTGGAAAAAGGCTACGGCAAGATCATCAACATTTCGACCAGTGACATCACCATGGTCCGCCGCGCCTATTCTCCCTATGGCCCGTCAAAAGCCTTCCTCGAGGCCGCAAGCCGGAGTTGGGCGGAGGATCTGGTCGGCACCGGCGTGACGGTCAATGTCTTGCTGCCGGGCGGCGCCACGGACACCGCGATCCTGCCGGACATGGCCAACAAGCGAGGCAGCGACGGCAACTTGCTGGATCCGAAAATCATGCGCGCGCCAGTGCTGTGGTTGTGTTCCAACGCAGCCGACAACCATACGGGTGGGCGATATATTGCCCGGCTGTGGGATGACAGCCTGCCGCCGAACGCAGCCGCCGCTGGCGCCCGCGACGCCTGTCACGAGAAACCCGGTATCATGTAGGAGCAAACCCGTGCAAGCCCAAAACATCGGAGATATTCGCATTGATCGTGTGGTCGACATGGAAGGCCCGTTCGCCGACCTGCATTTCCTGATACCAGATGCGCCGCCGGATCTGATCGACCGAAATGCGGATTGGCTCAAACCCTTGTTCATCGCGCCGGACGACAAGGTCCTCATGAGCTTTCACAGCATCCTGATCCGAACGCCGCGCAAGACCATCTTGGTTGATGCTTGCGTCGGCAACGACAAACAGCGGCCTGAACGCCCGGAGTGGCATCAACGTCGTGGCCCCTGGCTGGACAATCTGCGGGCCCTCGGCGTCCACCCGCACGATATTGATGTCGTGACCTGCACGCATCTTCACGCTGATCATGTCGGCTGGAACACCATTCTGCAGGACGGCCGATGGGTGCCTACATTTCCCAATGCCCGCTATGTCCTTGCCCGGCGGGAGTATGAGTACTGGCAGCGGGAAACCGAACGGGCACAACGAGAAACGGCCGGTCAACCCTTGAACCACGGGTCATGGGACGACAGTGTCCTGCCGGTTATAGAGGCAGGACAGGTGGACCTGGTCGACAGTGACTTTGAACTGGAGACCGGCATCTGGATGGAGCCGGCGGAAGGTCATACACCTGGCAACATCATCATCAACGTCGAACGGTCGGGTCGGAACGCCGTCGTCATGGGAGATATCCTGCACACTGCCGCGCAGTTGACTGATCCGCGTTTGTCCTCCCGCTTTTGCACTGATCCCGTTCAATCCGCCGCCTGCCGGTGCGCGCTGGTGGATCGTTACGCCGAGACCGATACCAGGATCCTGACGGCCCACTTCCCGACGCCGACGGTTGGTCGGATCGAGCGTCACGGCGAAGGCTTCCTGTTCAACACCGATTTGGCTTGACGCCGTTTGTGCACCTGTCCCTTGCCGACGGCGGATTCAATGCTCCATCAGCAACGACCCCCAGCCTGGAACCCTGTCCTCGATTCCGGCCTGACGCAGCGACCACCAGTATGTCGCTGTGTTGATGGCAATGACCGGCTTGTCGAGCCAGAATTCGGCAATCCCGGCTACACGCGCCATAGCCAGATTAGTACCAACCTGGACGATGGCTTCTACTGACGGGTCGTTGACCTTGACGATAGCGTCCCGCAGCACCTTTTCGCTTTCGTGGGCGATCAACATCGGGCTGCTGCATTTCAGGCCATGGATTTCCACGACTTCGAACCCGCAATCCGTGAAGAACTTGCGGACGTTTTCGTCTCCCACCGGCATATAGGGCGTGATCACGCTGATCCGCCTGATATCCCCATATTTGCGCAGCGCCGCCTGGCAAGCATCCGAGCCCATGGAAACCGGAACACCAGCGCGTTCCTCACAATTCTTCTGGAAGGTCACCGAACCGTCCAGCCCATCCCAGAAGGTTTCGGCGGACATGCCCATGACCACCCGATCTGGCCCACATGTCATGACCCGATCGATCGCCACCATCAGTTCGGCGCGGATATCGTCCATCAGCCTGTTGAAATCGTCGTCATTGTGGACCGGATTGTCCGGTATGTGGATGCGGGAGAAATGGTTGGTCACACCATAGGGCCGCATGCCGTCGAACTCAGGCTGGACCGAGGTATTTGTGGACGGCGCGATAACACCGAACTTCATCCGATGACCTAGTGAATCGACCATGCTTGTCTCCTTGTCTGGATTCCTTGCGACAGTGCGGTCGCCAGCTTGCACAGCAATCTGTTCAGCGGAGGCAGACGCCGCCCTTTGTCCACCGCTGACCAGACGATCACCCGTTCCGACCCGCACCCGGATGGAACCAGTAGTCAGCTTGACGGAAGTGGTTGTGGTGCATGAGGTGGCAAAAATGCGATACTGGTTGCCTTACTCCGCCGCCTGGGCCTGAACGCCCGTCACTTTGGCGAGCGCTTCAAGTGTCTCCTCGCACGTCAGGAGGTCTCCATACTTCTGGCCCATGTCGAACAGGTTGGCCTCGTGCGGGCCGATCGCCCGGTCACCGACACAATCCGTGACGATGACGTTGCGGTAGTTGCAGCTCAGCGCATCGATCACTGAAGCTCGAACACAGCCTGACGTTGTACAGCCAGTATGGATAATGGTGTCCACGCCACGCATGGTCAGCCACGAGTGCAGATTGGTGCCGAAAAAGGCAGATGGCTGCTGCTTGCGGGCGATCAACTCGCCGTCAACGGGTTTCAGCGCATCGACCACGTGACTGTCCGGATTGTCTTCCGTCAAGGTCGCCAGGCTTGGGGCCTTGACGCAGAACACGCCCTTGTCGGAACCGTCATCGGCATAGACGACACGCGTGAATATGATCGGCAAGCGATAGCTGCGACATGCATCCAGCAAAACCACCGTATTTTCGATTGCCTCCTGGATATTGCCGCCTCCGAATTTTACCGGATGTGTGAAGCCGTTGACGAAGTCGACGATCAGCAGTGCCGGGTACCGTCCCCACCCACTGCTGTTGCCGAAATTCTGGGTCTTGTAGACATCAAGATCGCTCATCACGCTGCATCCTTTCGTTCGTATTCCCGCAAGGCCGAGATCATCGACGTCTTCAGCAGGAATTCACGCGCCCTGACCGGATCGTCGCCGGTTCGCCGCATGTCGTCATGGCGTTTCAGACGCGCAGACGGATCGGTTTCCTTCAGCATCTCCCGATTGCGGATTGTGCTCTCCTGCACGAACCCGAGCGCCATGGCCTTGCGCTGCTCTTCATACACGTCCAGTAGCGCGTCGTCAGCCTCGCCGCGCCAAACCTTGACCAGCTTTTCCGAAAGGTTGAATGCATCCTGGATGCCACCGTTCATGCCCATCCCGCCGAGCGGGTTGTTGATATGGGCAGAGTCGCCGGCCAGAAAGACTTGGCCGATGCGATAACGGTCGGCAACTCTCTGATGCACATTATAATGAGTCTTGTGGACGATCTCGAACGATTGGTTTCCCGGGACTACGGTACGAAGTCGTTCTTGGACCTGTTCGTCCGCCAACGCATGATCACGATCCTCACTCGTTTCCGTGGGGAAAAGAACCCGCCAGGCTCCTTCCACCCGCAAAAGAACGAACCATTCCCCAGGGTCGGCAACATAGTTCACCAACGTCAATAACGGCATGTAATCGCGGAACTCGAACGTCGTCGAGAGGGTAAGGAACAACTCCGGAAAAGTCAGCCCGTCGAAAGAAATATCCAGAGAACGACGTACCGCGGAATTCGCGCCATCCGCACCAATGACATACCGGCCGATCATGGTCGCCTCGCCATCACCAACATCCACCGTCACGGCGCTGGCGTCATCACCTGCCGTTGCTGTGGTGACAGGGTGACCGAACCGAATTTCGGCATGCGGTATGTCGGCAAGTCGGCGCGCCAGGATACGCGTCAGCTTCCATTGTTCGACCTGCAGGCGATAGGGGTGGTTGGTGTCATTCCTCAACACGTCCATGTCCCAGGTTGCCACCGGTCCGGTCTCGCGGTCGCGATACTGCCAGTAGCGGGCGATCAGCCCTGCTGACTTCAGTTCTTCGGTAACGCCATCGAACCGGTCCAGCATGTCAAGAGTCGGCGGATGAAAGGTCGACGCCCGCATATCCGTCGGCAGTTTGTCGCTGCCTTCCAGGACCAGAACCGGAATATCGTGGAGCGCCAGATAGTAGGCTGCACACAGTCCCACCGGTCCGGCTCCAGCGATGATGATACGGTTTTCACTCGGCATGCTCATGGTTTCTTCCGGCGACATGGCAGAATAGCGACCGACTGGTTCGCCAGTCGTAAAACTCGTCCCGCGAAATGATAAGGCCAACACGGATTACAGCATGGTACGTTCCTGAAGAATGCATTCATGGTGTGGACCGTAATCGCCCGTCAGCCTGGCGCTGTTGCGCTGACAACGATGCCTCGCGGATTTGGCTGATGGAACGAGTAGGTGTCACGGCTTCCGGGCTGATTTGCAGATCGATCAGCGATGGCCGCTTCGCCGCTGCGCATCGCTCGAAAGCCGGAGCGAAATCGTCGGTGGCGCGGACCACTTCGCCATGAAGACCATATGATGCTGCCAGTGCGCTGAAGTCCGGATTGCGCAGGGCCGTTGCCGAGATACGGGTGGGGTAATCCCGTTCCTGATGCATTCGGATCGTGCCCAGCATGCCGTTGTTGACGATGATGTTGATAACGTTGGCCCCATATTGGACGGATGTGGCGATTTCCTGTCCGTGCATCAGAAAGCAGCCGTCGCCAGCCCAGTTGACGACCATCCGCTCCGGCTTGGCCAGCTTGATCGCGATGGCGGCCGGTGTGCCGTATCCCATTGATCCGGACGTGGCGCCAATCTGTGTGCGGTAGCCCTTGAAGACAAAATTCTTGTGAAGCCAGGTATTGTAGTTCCCCGCTCCGTTGCAGATGACCGCGTCTTCGGGTAGCCGGTCGCTCAGCCAGACCATAATCTCGCCCAACTGGATGTCGCCTGGGACTGGCGACGGTTCCAGAAAGGCATGATAGGCGTCGCGCAACTCTTGGCGCCAAGCGCCCCACGGCACGCTTGCCGGCGCGGGCAGCGCTGCAGCCGCAGCTGCAAAATGCTTCATGCCAGCATTGATCCCCAAGGTTGGCTGATACACACGACCCAATTCTTCTGCACCCGGATGGACATGAATCAGCGTCTGATCTGGTACTGGGGGCTTGATGATGGAGTAGCCGGAAGTGGCGCATTCTCCCAAACGCGCGCCAACGGCGAACAGAAGGTCGGCGGCCTTGATCCGGTCGCCCAGCGTCGGATCGATACCGACGCCGGCGTGCCCCACATATTGGTCCAGGCGATTATCGAAATAGGACTGGCAACGGAAGGATCCGATGGTCGGCAGATCGAAGTTCCTTGCAAAGGCTTGAAAATCGGCGACGGCCTTCTGGTTCCAGCCGCCGCCGCCCAGTATGGCCAACGGTTGCCTGGCTGCCAGCAACATCTCTTGAACGCGCGCCATGTCGGCCGGTGCGGGTGCTGGTTGCATTTCCTGAAAGCGGCGGGCGTCGTCGGTTCCCGCGTACTGACGCAGCATGTCCTCTGGCAGCGCGAGCACTACCGGTCCGGGGCGACCGTTGACGGCGGTGTGGAAAGCTCGGGAGACGAATTCCGGTATGCGCGCCGGATCCTCGATCTGACCGACCCATTTGGCCATCTGGCTGAACATGCGCCGGTAGTCGATTTCCTGAAACGCCTCCCGGTCAGCCATGTCCCGGCCGACTTGTCCGATGAAGATCACCATCGGTGTCGAATCCTGAAACCCGATATGGATACCGGCGCTGGCGTTGGTAGCGCCTGGACCACGCGTGACGAAACACACGCCGGGCTGGCCGGTCAATTTTCCATGTGCTTCAGCCATCATGGCCGCGCCGCCTTCCTGCCTTGTCGTGACGACATGAATTTCCGGCACGTCAACGAAAGCGTCGAGCACGGCCAAATAGCTCTCGCCCGGCACGCAGAATACACGCTCCACGCCATGAATACGCAGTTGCTCGACCAGGATCTGACCACCGGTTCGAAGGTTGCCGAGTTTGGAGAATTCGCTGACCATTGCCGCTCACCTGTTGGAGGTTTCATCTTCGATACCATCGGGACAATACGAAGGCGAAGCGGCAGTCTGAACCAGTCAACGGTCAGATGAGGTACCGAGTTCGGCTCACCAATCAATCATATGGTCCGTCCGGAATAAAGGTTGCGGCCCATTTTCGGGATCGGCCAGCGCTCCCGGACATCATCTCTCGTCGCCAGGCCCCCGATCCTGGCATCCAGCGTGGCAACACTGACGGCGATCTTCCTGTCCGGCGCTGCCATGTTCTTGCGTGTCAGCGCAATGTCGCGCCTGGTCGCCACACTGCCCGTCACGCGGCGGTGCATCATCCTCGAGGCTGGCCCAGCCCGAAGCCGTACCCTTTCTCAAGCCCGTTCGCGATACTCTGCGCATCGGATGACGGGCCACTCACATCGCTGTCCGCTCTGGCTCCGCCGCATACGACACGCCAGAGGCTTGAGGCAGCCTGACATCTCCGATAAAAGAATTATCGCCCAACCTGTCAACGCAAAACAAGCACTCATCATGAATATCCTCGCCATCGCCGGAAGCCTGCGCAAGCAATCCTTCAATTCCAGCTTGGTCCGCGCTGCTGGCGCGGCGGCTCCCGACGACATGGCCGTCAGTCTTTTTGGCAGACTGGGCGAAATCCCGCCCTACAATGATGATGAGAAGAAGCAGGAAATTCCCAAAGCTGTGATTGATCTGGCGGAACAGATCCGTGCGGCTGACGGTGTCCTCATAGCAACACCCGAATACAATTACGGCGTCCCCGGCGTACTGAAAAACGCCATCGACTGGTTGTCCCGCGTGCCAGAACAGCCATTCAGGGACAAGCCGATTGGTATTCTGGGCGCTGCCATGGGCAATCTCGGTACCGCTCGCGCGCAGTACGACTTGCGTCGCGTCTTCATCTTCCTGGAAGGTCTGGTAATGAATCGGCCAGAAGTGTTCGTTGGCACCGCCCACCAGAAATTTGACGATAATGGCACCTTGACCGATGGCAATACTCGCGAGTTTCTCACTGCCTACATGACCGCCTTTCAAGCTTGGATCGACAAGGTAGGATATGACACGATCAAGGCGAAGTCATGACCCATCCTGTCACTCCGGTCATTGCCCCGAAATCAGGAATCCCGACCGATCCGGCGGTCATTTGTCACAAAAAAACTTCAGTGGATGTTCACAACCGCGCTCCCGCTTCGTTCACCTCTCTCCATCCTTCATGGCCCATTACGCACGAAAAAAGGGGGGATGAAATCGAGATCCAGGCAGGCGTCCGCAAGAAAATTGGAGAGTGCCACAAGGTTTTGAACAGTTAAACATGACCCGCCAGTCGCTGCCCATCGGTATCCAGGACTTTGCGACCATCCGAAGCGAGGGCTTCTACTACGTCGACAAGACTCCACTGATCCGAAACTTGCTGGAAGGTGGGCGGCATTACTTCCTGTCGCGCCCGCGCCGGTTCGGCAAGAGTCTGCTGGTGGACACGATCAAGGCCCTCTTTGCAGGGCAGGAAGCGCTGTTCCGGGGCCTGGCCATCCATGACCACTGGGACTGGTCGGTGACCCAGCCGGTGGTGCGCCTGAGCTTTGGCGGGAAGCATGACGGGCCGGAAGACATCGCGCACAGCCTTGGTGCCCAACTGGATCTGGTCGAACATGCGGCCGGACTGGCTCCGGACCCAGCCCCGGGCACCGGTCCCGTCCGGCTCCAGAAGGTGATCTACCACCTCCACCACACCACGGGTCAACGCGTGGTGATCCTCGTGGACGAGTATGACAAACCGATCCTCGACGCGCTCCACGACCCCGATCGGGCCCGGGCCAACCGGGAGTACCTGCGCGGTGTCTACGGCATCATCAAGGACAGTGCGGAGCATGTCCGCTTCGTCTTCGTCACCGGTGTGAGCATGTTCTCGAAGGTCAGCCTGTTCTCGGATCTAAACAACCTCGAGGACATCAGCCTCGATCCGCGCTACGCGACGCTCTGCGGCTACACGGACGAGGACATCGACACGGTGTTCGCCCCGGAACTCGACGGTCTGGACCGCGAGGCGATCCGCACCTGGTACAACGGGTACAACTGGCTGGGCCGGGAGCGTCTCTACAATCCCTTCGATGTGCTCCTGCTGTTGCGGAAGCGGGAGTTCAACCCCTGGTGGTTCGAGACCGGCTCGCCGCGCTTCCTGTTCGAGACGCTGCAGGAGAAGTCCGTCAGCCCGCTGGACCTGGAGGGGTGCCTGGCCGACCGGTCCCTGGTCTCCCGGTTCGACGTGGACGACATCGGTGCCGAGGCGCTGCTGTTCCAGACCGGCTACCTGACGATCACGGACGTGGTCCGCAGGGGTCACCGCACCCTCTATCGGCTCGACTATCCCAATCAGGAGGTCAGGCTCAGCCTGAACGATCATCTGCTGGCTGCCCTGAGCCCGCAGGACCGGGTGCCCCTGGACGAGGGGGAGACCCTGCGGGACCAGCTTGCGACCGGCGACTTCGAAGGCTTTGCGGCGACCCTCAAGGCCTGGCTGGCCGGTATTCCCTACCAGTGGCACGCGACGGGGGACCTGGCGCGCCACGAGGCCTGGTATGCCAGTCTGCTGCACATGGTCTTCCGCGCCATCGGGGTGGATGTGCGGGCGGAGGAGGCCACCAGCCGCGGGCGGGCCGACATGGTGGTGTCTCTCGGGGAGCAGGTCTTCATCCTCGAGTTCAAGATGGCGGAGGGTGCGGACGATGCCGAAGCGGTACTCGATGCCGCCTTCACCCAGATGCGGGACCGGGGCTACGCCGACAGGTATCGCGGGCAGCCGGTCCATCTGGTCGCCGTCGCCTGCGGGCGCGAGGCGCGCAACCTGCTCGAGGTCCGGGCGGAGCCAAACGCTACCGACTGATGGGGTGGATCACGTCAGTCGGCTCCGGAGCCCAACGGCTCTGGCCTGCAGCAGTGCATTCACAGTCCCGTGAAGCCTGTCCCTCCCGCAAGCGGGGCTCCAGACGCTTCCGCAGCCGCATCGCCTTCCACCCTGCATGACCCCCTTGCCCGGCACCGTTCATCTCCGACCGGACCCGTTTGGGTCCGGTCCTCCCTGCCCGTTGCGGCCCCGGGAGACTTCCGTGTCCCGGTCGGCCCAAGGGGGCGACCCCCATAAGCGTTAACTTGTTTCAGGCAACGTTTCGCTCGCAGTGCTCATCCATCCGTATTGTTCAATCTGCGGTCTTCGCCTCCGATTCGGCTCAGCGAGCCCCGCCGCGATCGATGGCCAGTCGTCCGGCACATCGGCCATACGGATGTGCGGGTCAAGGGTTCGACAGACCTGGTGGAACATGAATCGGAATTCCCGCCACCGGCCCGGGGTGTTCCATCTGCCGAAGTTCATATCCCCAGGGGGAAATGGCCGCCGCGTGGTGGATCAGTCGTTCGGTTGGCAGTGCGACGAAAGGTTTCCCGTAAAGCCAGGCCTTCGCACTCTCCGGATTGTACTTGGGAAGATGACCGAGTTGGGCGATCGACTTGAAGCGCTTGAAGACCAGTTCGACCTGCCATCGAATCCGATACCATTGCAGAACCTGAGCGGGAGAAAATTCTGATGCCGGGAATGTCGTGAATACGACAACATGCCTGGCGAATTCCAGAGTCTCGGGCTTCAGGGTCTTTCCCCTTGACACCGCGTTTTCCCGAAGTTCCCCTCCGCAAGGGCGATGGCCGCATCCGACTTGCGAATCGCACACACTCGTCCCTCGACAGACCTTGACCCGTTTTTCGGATCCGTCCTGACCGGCCACGCGGAAACAGAGTGCGGGTGTTGGAGACACTGCACTTCGTGCAACAGACTGAAGCCGCGCCCGTCGGAGGCCCTCAAAGGCAACGAGCCGGTGTTCACCCGCACCAGAACGTACCCGCCGGCATCGGCAACATGAGCGATACCCTTCGCGGTCGAGTAGCCCCGGTCGCCAATCAGACAGTCCCCCGCCGCAACAGGAAACCGTGTGAACGACTCGCCGGTGCCAGTTCCTTCGGTCTCCGTCAGAACGAAATGATCACAGAGCAGGGACGGCACGCAAACCGAGTAGTGGATCCGCCATGATGAACCCGTCTTTCCGGGTTCCTTGACCGTCGTCGCGTCCACCAGACGCATTTCGAGGGATTGACGAGACGGATGTCGCAACAGACCTTGCTCGGCAAACAGCGCCTGACACAAGGCCCGCAACCACGGTCCTGCCTTGACAAGACGCTTCATCAGGGCAACCGCAGACAGTTCCGCCAGCCCGCTCTGCCGGGCACGGACGACGGTTTCCGACAAGGAATGGCCGCAACCCGGATGAAGCAACAGGACCCGGAGGAGATGTTCCGCCGACTTGTCCTTGCGCAATCCCTTCAACGCCCCCGAATTCGCCGCCATGCCTTCCCAACCCTCCGGCAGGAAATCCATCAACAGCTCCCGGTCTTCCTTCATGCCTGATCCCCCCAAGACACAAACCTCGGGACACCATGGCAGGCAATCAGAGAAATTAAAACAAGTTAACGCTTATGTCGGGACCCCCTTGCCTCCCAGCCGACGAAAGGATCATGTCCGCCAGCCGTCCCGGTGGGTCCGCCATGCGGTGATGGTTCCGCCATTCGGCCACCCGTGCCACCCGCCCGCGGCGGCACGGCTAGCGGTTTGCCGCACTCAGCGCCAAAACCCCGCCTCCGACCAGCCTCTTCCGGGGCCGCCCGCCCGCGGTCTCTGTGCGCATCCTGCCATCGCTTGCCGAATCATCAGCGGCAAGCCGGCGTGCCGGTCATCAATGCGCGGCTGCCGTTTCCAGGCTCTGGAAAACAGGCTTGGTTTCAACACCGATTTCGAGCCCTCATTGAGGACGGGACGCTCGCCGGGATGAATAGCAGTGGGTGATATTGTACGATTCCGGGAGAGTATTGGCCAGAGCTTGGTTGTTGCCATACTATACGGGACTGGAAAGACATGGCCCATTGATGACCCGTCCCGCCCAAACGCTCGCCGAAAAATTATGCGCACGCGCTGCCGGCCTGAAATCCGTCGAGGCCGGCAAGATTGTTACGGTATCGGTCGACTTGGCGATGATTCACGATTCTGGTGGACCTCGCCGCGTGGCGCCGATGCTCGAGGAGCTTGGCGTCAGCGTTTGGAACCCAGACCGGATTGTACTGGTTAGCGATCATTACGTTCCAGCCGTCGATTCAGGAACCGCCGAAATCCTCAACTTTACTCGCAAATGGGCCAGGGAAAACGGTGTGACTGCTTTTCATGACATGCAGGGAATTTGCCATGTTGTACTGCCGGAGCGGGGGCATCTGAAACCGGGCCTGTTCGTTGTGGGAGGCGACAGTCATTCCACGACCGGCGGCGCCTTCGGCGCCTTCATGATTGGCATCGGCGCGACGGAAATGGCGGGCGTCCTGGCGACCGGCGAAATCTGGATCAAGGTGCCGCCAACCGTCCGGCTGGAATGGCGGGGTGCGCTGGGTCCAGGCGTGGTCGCGAAGGATATGATGCTGGCGATGTGTGCGGCCCTTGGCATGGATGTCGGAAACTACAAAGCCATCGAATTTGGAGGGTCGGCCGTAGACGCGTTGGATATGGAAGCACGGATGACCTTGTCCAACATGGCTGCCGAACTGGGTGGCAAGGTTGGATTGGTGGCGCCGGACGAAAATACTGTTGAATGGCTCTCTGCGCATGGTGTTGCCGTCGAAAGCGATTGGCTGCGGTGGCGGTCGGACGATGACTCGCTCCTGGAAGCGCGGCACGTGTTTGATGCCGATGTGCTGATGCCCCAGGTTGCTGCACCGCACAGTCCTGCCAACGCTGACGACGTTCTTTCCTTCCGCGGCACGATGTTCCATCAGGCATATATCGGAGCCTGTACAGGGGCCAAGCTGACCGACTTGCACATGGCGGCGGAAGTCTTGCGTGGTCGGACAATTTCAGACGACGTCCGGCTTCTTGTTGCTCCGGCGTCGACCCGGACAACGGCTGCCGCCGCAGCCGATGGCACCTTGGCCATACTCACGGACGCCGGTGCGATCATGATGCCCAGCGGATGCGGCGCTTGCGCCGGGTACGGTGCAGGCGTTTTGGCTGAAGGAGAGGTTTGCCTGTCGTCGACGGCACGAAACTTCAAGGGTCGAATGGGTCACCCGGCATCACAGGTGTATCTGGCATCTCCTTACACCGTAGCCGCTTCGGCTGTGACCGGCGAGATCACCGACCCGCGCGAATTCCTGCTGGAGATGGCGGCGTGACCGACGTGCGCGCATGGTGTTTTGGCGACGATGTCGATACCGACATCTTGGCGCCAGGCCTTTATATGAAGGGTGGTGTCGAAAGCTTGGCGGCCCATTGCCTGGAGACCCTGGATCCCGACTTTGCGTCAGACCTTCTGCCAGGCGACATAGTCGTTGCGGGACGCAATTTCGGCATGGGCTCCTCGCGAGAGCAGGCGGTCATGGCGCTTAATCATCTCAAGGTTGGCGCCGTGGTGGCAGAGAGCTTTGCGCGGATATTCTTCCGGAACGCCATGAACCTCGCTTTGCCGGTTGTGACTTGCGCCGAGGCCCGCTCGATCGCGCCAGGCGACCGGCTTTGCCTCGACCCCGCGAGCGGGATGCTGGAAAACCGCACACAGGACAGGGCACTGGCTTGCGAACCGATCCCGGCGCATCTGCTGGTCATGATTGCGGACGGCGGGTTGCTACCCCACCTGAAGAAGAAGCTGAAGGCGCGCGTTGCGTGACTGTTCTCCGCGACCTCGTAGACGAGTCAGACATCCTGCTAGCGCCGGGCATCTTCGATGCCTTGACCGGTCATGTGGCGGAGCGCACCGGTTTCCAGGCGGCTTATTTGAGTGGCGCGTCCGTGGCCTATACCCGGTTCGGCCGGCCAGATGTCGGTCTGGTTTGCATGAGTGAAGTCGCTGACACCTTGGCCGCTATCCGGGATCGCATCACCATTCCGATCATCGTGGACGGAGATACCGGCTTTGGAAATGCCCTGAATGTTATTCGCACCGTCAAGCTGTTTGCCCGGTTCGGTGCTTCGGCTATCCAGCTTGAAGATCAATCTCTGCCGAAACGCTGCGGGCATCTGAACGAGAAACGTCTGGTGCCGACGGACGAGATGGTCGGCAAGGTCAAGGCGGCGCTGGATGCCCGGCCGTCGGAAGACGTCATGATCGTTGCGCGAACCGACGCGGTCGCCGTCGAGGGGCTGGATGCCGCTCTCGACCGCGCAGCGGCTTACAGGGACGCTGGCGCAGACATCCTGTTCGTCGAAGCCCTGCGATCCGGAAATGAGATCGAAGCCGCGATGAATCGGCTTGGCGGTACCGTCCCGTTATTGGCAAACATGGTCGAGGGCGGAAGGACTCCGATCATGTCGGCGGCGAATCTCCAGCGATTGGGCTACAGCGTCGTCATCTTTCCTGGCGGTCTGGTAAGGGCGTTGACCAAGACGATGGAGGAGTATTTTTCCAGTCTTCGTGAATACGGGACGACCAAACCGTTCCGCGACCGGATGTTGGACTTCGAACAGTTGAACGACCTGGTCGGAACCCGAAACATGCTTGAGTTCGGAAGACGCTATGAGTGATTTCGCCATGTCCGGACAGGTCGACGATTCTGACGCCGGCAAAGAACCCCTTGATCCCGTGACTCTTGCGGTCCTGAAAGGACGCCTGGAGCAGATCGCGGATGAGATGGACGCTACCCTGTTTCGCAGCGCCTTCAACCCGATCATTGCAGAAGCACATGACGCCTCCCACGGCATCTACGACGCCGTGACCGGTGACACGCTGATCCAGGGAAAGCTGGGGCTTCCGATCTTCGTTGGCGCCATGGCATTCGCCGTCAAGCTGGTGATCGACAAGGAAGACAAGAGCGCCGCGAGCATTAGCAGCCCGGAAGACGGTGATGTCTGGATCTTCAACGACCCTTACGAGGGCGGCACGCACTTGTCTGATTTCAAGCTGGTTCGGCCGTTCTACCACAACGACAACCGGTTTTGTTATCTGGCCTCTGTTGGCCACTGGCATGATGTCGGCGGCAACGTGCCGGGCAACTACAACCCGTCAGCCACCGAATGTTATCAGGAGGGCATGCTGATTCCGCCGGTCCGGTTGTACCGCAAGGGAGAATTGCAACAAGATATCGTCGACATCTGCCTCGCCAATTCGCGGCAGCCCGGGAGCGCGTATGGCGACCTGTTCGGTCAGGTGAACGCACTGGACCTGGGCGCCGAACGGTTGACTGCGCTGTTGAACGAGTATGGCGCCGACACCGTTCGGCAAGCCCTTGCCGAGTTGAAGGCGCGCGCCGCAACCCTGATGCGGGCCAATATCGCTGATGTGCCGGATGGCGTCTATTCCGCGGAGGACTGGCTCGACAATGACGGCATCACTGACGAACCGCTGAAGATTGCGCTCGATATTCGGGTAGATGGCCATCGGATGACCTTGGATTTCTCGCGCTCAGCGAACCAGTGTTCCGGGCCGGTGAATATCTCTCGTTCGACGGCGATCGCCAGCTGCTATGTAGCGCTGAAACATGTCTTCAACGATGTGCCTGCCAACGCCGGCTGCCTCGATCCCGTTGATTTTGTCATTCCCGAAGGCTCGATCCTGTCGGCGGAGCGGCCCAAGCCTGTCGGAGGCTATACGGAAACTATCCTGCGCGTGATTGATACGATTTTCGCCGCGCTGTCGAGAGCCGTGCCGAACCGGGTCAACGGCTGCGCCTATGGTACGATCAATGCCCTGTCTCTGGCCGGCCATCGCAAGGACGGTAGCCGTTGGGTGATGTTCTCTTTCTTTGGTGGCGGCCACGGCGGCCACCCAGATGGCGATGGTCTGAATCACGGTAACGCACCAATTTCCATGGCGACGATCCCGCCCGTGGAAATCATGGAAGCAGCCTATCCGGTCATGTTCACCCAATGGGCCTTGCGCCCGGACAGCGGCGGCGCTGGACGCAGCCGCGGCGGTCTTGGCGCGATTTACGAGGTCGAGCTGTTGGAGGAACAAGCCGATGTCTTCTTGTTCGGAGAACGCGGCCGTTATCCCCCGCCAGGCGTTCTGGGTGGCGGCGACGGTGCCATGAATGAATTTTTCTATCAGCAAGACAACGGTGAACACGAGCCGCCGATGGCCAGCAAGATGACTGGTATCAAAATCCGGAAGGGACAGCGAATCCGCATCAGATCTCCCGGTGGCGGCGGTTACGGGCCGGCACGGGAGCGTGCAATCGAGGCGGTCGCCAAGGATGTGCGGCTAGGCTACGTCAGCGCTCACCACGCACGGGATCTCTATGGCGTAGGTGTTGATGACGAAGGGGACATCGACGAGGCAGAGACAGCTTTATTGCGTGCGGCGCTCTCAGAATGACCGCTCCCGTTGGGCCGTGGCGTCGATATTGGCGATATCTGCCGTAGCTCCTTTCTGACGCAAGTTGGTGTGTGTCGTGTTTGGCTGCACTTGTTGGCACAATCACCAGAGCATTCGGCTTGTCGACGCTCGTCAGCCCTCATCGACATTGCGCGGAACCGGCGAAAGGACCGTGGTCCGGTGATCGGGGACTATAACGCCGATGCGAACGTCCGGCTGCTCGCGAAGTTCGAAGATCTGATCGGCGCTTGCTGTGCGGGTGATCTCCAAGGCCTCCATGTCGCCATGGCCCATGCGATAGACCTCGGGATCTGCGTGTCGCAGGGTGACGGTCAGAGATATTGCGCCGAAAGGGGTTCTATACGCTCTCTGACCGCCTGCGCGGCTTGCGTGGTCAAACCGGATGCAACGACAATCGGTTGGTGCACCGCAGATTGGATCAATTCGATCAGCGTGTTGTCGGAGGTGGTGATGAAAATACGACTCATTTCGAGACTGTCATATATGTATGTTCTGCAAGTGAGTGCTGTGGAATCCTGTAGCTTGATCACGAGGCCCTGCGATGAAGACACTCACCAGACCCGATATGAAGGAAACGACCCTGTGCATCCTCAAGCTGCCCATGCATCAACGCTCTGGAGAAGCCACCAGGTCATCTCGGTACCAATCAGCCTGCTGGATGAAAATCGGTCGTTTGTGGTCATGTCGGTCGCGCCCAACTCATCCAGGGGCAGGTACCGTGACCGGGTAGATTCGGCGACGAACCCCGAAACAACGTTTGGCTCTTCCCTGTCGGAAGAGATTGGCAACGAGTGCTTTGTCAATGGAATTGTGCCCTGGGGAACCGGATTTGCGTAAGCATGCCGACGGGCGGTTCCAGGCTTCTCCGGCTTGTCGGAGCCGTCACGATTTCACGACTGGTCGGGGGTTGCGCAGGGCTTTCGGCGACACGGACGGTTTTCCATTGTAGCGGATCCTCTTGGGATACGCTTACACTAATTCGAATCTGCCAGATAAAGCTTGGGTCATCTTCATGTCACAAAATACTGAAACAAAGATAGAAAGCTCCAAAGCGACAGGTCAGATCTGCATTGGAGTGGACGTGGGCGGCACCTTCACTGATCTGTTTTTCTTTGATGAAACATCGGGCGCATGCGAACTGGCCAAGGTCCCCTCCACGCCGGCCAACCAGTCCATTGGCTTCATGGACGGAATCGCCCGACGGGTGAGTGATCTCAAGACGGTCAGGACCATCGTTCATGGCACAACAGTTGGCACCAATGCTCTCCTGGAAAGGAAGGGCGCGCCCACCGGCATGATCACGACCTTGGGTTTTCGCGACATCCTGGAAATGCGCCGCCGCGACCGGCCGCGCACATGGGGCCTTTGGGGCATGTTCGACCCCGTGGTGCCGCGAGACCGCCGCCTTGGCGTACCCGAGAGAACACTGGCGGACGGTACAGTCCACACCCCCGTGGACATTGAAGCAGTGACCGCTGCTGCTCGAACCTTGATCAAGAGGGGTGCTGAGGCAATAGTCGTCTTTTTCGTTAACGCCCATGCCAATCCCACCAACGAGCAAACTGCGCTGGCGGCGATTCGAGAAGTCTGGCCGAACGATCACATCGTTGCATCTCACGAGATCCTGCCCGAAATCCGGGAGTTTGAACGAGCATCGACCACTACCCTGAACGCCAGTCTCCAGCCTGTTGTCGGCGCGTATCTGGCCTCGCTGGAAGACCGCCTTGGCGCCGCCGGATTTGCCGGCCAGTTGCTGGTCGTCCAGTCCAATGGAGGTGTCATGACAGTGGAAACCGCCAAGCGCCGCCCGATCCGAACGGCACTGTCTGGGCCTTCGGCTGGTGTGATCGCTGGCGGGCACATTGCTCGCGCTGCCGGTTTCCCGAACGTCATCACCGGCGATATGGGCGGCACCAGCTTCGACGTGGCGCTGATCGTTGGCGGCAAGAGTGCACTGGCCGCCCAGACGACCATCGATTTCGGTATGGTGGTCCGGACACCGATGATCGAAATAACAACGATCGGCGCAGGTGGCGGCTCCATCGCCTGGGTCGATCGCAGCGGCTTGCTGCAGATCGGGCCGGAAAGTACTGGCGCAGATCCCGGGCCGGTCTGCTATGGCCTCGGCAACGATCGGCCGACAGTAACAGATGCGAATGTCGTGCTGGGCCGGATCAATGCCGCGAGCCCCATTGGCGGGAAATTGGATCAATTGGATGTAAACGGTGCCCGTGCGGCGCTGGCGAAACATGTCGGCGCACCGTTGGGGCTGGATTCAGAAGCGGCGGCGGAAGCCGTGATCCGGGTCGCCAATGGCGCGATGGCCGGCGCGATCCGGCTGGTTTCGATTGAGCGCGGCCACGATCCGGCCAGTTTCGCCCTGATGCCGTTCGGCGGTGGCGGCGGGTTGCACGCTGGCGCACTGATCGAGGATGTCGGGTTGGCGCAAGCGCTGGTGCCCCGTTTTCCGGGCGTGACCAGCGCCTTGGGCTGCATTATCGCGGACATGCGGCACGACTTTGTCAGGACCCTCAACCGGCCGCTGGATGCAGTGGACATTTCCGCTCTCAATGCCGAAATCACCGCCATTGCCAGAAAAGGTGCCGACTTGCTGGCTGTCGGCGGTGCCACGTTTGAGACGCAGGAGATCTTGGTTGAATTTGACATGTCTTACATGGGTCAGACCCATACCATCGTCACGCCTGTTGATTCGGACGCGAGCACGATTGCCCGCACCGTGACCGTCGACGATATTCGCAGCGCCTTCGAACAGGCCTATCGGCGGATCTACGGCCGCTTGCTGGACGACGTGCCGATCCGCATGCTGAACCTTCGCATGGCTGTGATCGGCAAACGGCCGGCGTTTGACCTGACGGCCCTGCGCCCGGCGGATGGCTTGACCGTCCCGGGAGCCAATACCGGAAGACGCTCGGTTCGTGCCCTTGGCGCATGGCGTGAGACGCTGATTTTCGATCGGCTGCAACTGCCGGTCGGAGCGGTGATTCTGGGGCCCGCCATTCTGGAACAGACGGACACGACGATCTTTGTCGACCCAGGGCTTCAGGCGCGAGTAGACAATTTCGGCAACGTTGTTCTGGAACGGGCATCATTAATATGAGTGTGCCTGATCCTCAGACGACTGCCTTGCTGCTGGTCGACATGCAGAATGACTTCCTGCACGACGGTGGTGCCTATGCACGCGCTGGAACTGTGGCAGATGAGATCACGGCATTGCCGGAGCGGGTTGGTCGCGTAGTCGATGCGGTCCGCACTTGGGGCGGCTGGATCGCGGCGACACAATTTACCTTGGTACCCGGCAAGGACGGTACACCCTTGATTTCTCCGCATCTCAAGAAATTGCGTCCCTTCCTGACAAAAGGAGATTTTGCACCCGGCAGTTTCGGACAGGACATTCTTGAACTGTTTCATCCCGTCGACTTGAAGGTCGAAAAAGTGGCTTTCGACGCCTTTTATCAGTCCCGCTTGGAGTTCACGCTGAAAAAAGCGGGAATCTCAACCCTCATCTTCGCTGGAATCGTGACCGATGGCGGCATCGCCTCGACCCTGCGGGGCGCCCACGTACGGGACTTTGCCACCATCCTGCTGAGCGACGGCTGTGCTGCCTTCAGCCGCCAAGCACATGATACTTCGATCGTATCTCTTTCGTCCATCACGCCGGTGATGACCTGCGCCGCCTTTATCGAAGCTCTTGCCGACGGATAGATCGTAGGCTAACCCCGCCTTATGAGCCCAGGCGCAATTCCTTCGGCCGATCTTTTCCGGAAGAGGCGCCGACTGCTCATCGACAAGGAGCGCACTCTGGAGCGTACAGACCCTTTCGATCGGGTTTTTGGCGGAACGATGCTGAAATTCGCTTCCGCGTTCGCTCGGTTCATGACTGCAGGCCTTTCAGTTTTCACTTCCAGATCCGCTGGTTGTCCATCCTGTGGGAAGCCGGCAATGGACTGTCCTTCCGGCAGTGTGGCCCGTCGACGCGCAGTTGACCGGTACCCTCGTCATTACCATCCAGCAGAAGGCCATGACGGCGCCGAGCCGACGAGATGGCCTGACGATGTCCGGATTGAAGACGCGATTTGTGACTCGATGCGGGAAATCCCGGCATCGTCTGCGCTTGCTCCGCTGCCGCTGCATGTCACCACGCTACGGGTGCCGGGTGAGTGCGCCTCTGGATGGACCGCAAAGGACCGGCGGTGTCCGCGCCGCAGTGATGGCAGCTGACAACAATCCCGTTCGCGGTATCGTGATCATGTGCTTGTCCATGTTCTTCTTCGTGGCCATGGATGCACTGGCTAGGGAACTGACCCAGCGGCTTTCCGTGGGGCAGATTGTGTGGGTACGTTTCCTGATCTTTGCTGTCTTGGCGGCATTGATGGTCGGCCCTCGGACGATAAAGGCGAAGCTGAAAAGTCGACGCCCGTGGCTGCAAATCGGGCGCAGCATCGTCATGGTGGGCGAAATCGGCGTCTTTGTTCTGTGCTTTCGTTACCTTCCGGTTGCCGACGTTCACGCCGTTGCGGCTGCCACGCCGCTGCTGGTAACGGCTTTGGCCATACCGGTTTTGGGCGAGACAGTTGGTTGGCGACGTTGGGTGGCCGTATGTATCGGGTTTATCGCCGTCATTGTCATCCTGCGCCCCGGCTTCCGGGAACTGGAGTGGTTCCACACCCTGCCGGTGGGGGCCGCAATATTATGGGCAATCTATCAGGTCTTGATTCGGCTGACCGGTCGCTACGATGGATCGGATACGACGCTGCTATGGACGGCCCTGATGGGTGCGCTGATTTCCAGTTTCGTTGGCTGGGTCGATTGGGTGTGGCCCAGCACGGAGACCTGGCTGCTGCTGATCGCCGCCGGCTTTCTGGGCGGCGCGGCACACTACACGCTGATCCTGGCGCTCAGCGTGGCCCCTGCTTCCCTGCTGCAGCCTTTCGTCTATACGACCTTCCTGTGGGCACTGATCCTGGGCTTGTTGTTCTTCGGCGAGTTTCCCGACGCCATCACGATCATCGGGGCGGCGGTATTGATCAGCGTTGGCCTGTATGTCATGCACCGCGAAGCTAGGGCGCAGTCAGGGTAGATCGCATGACTCCATTGGTGCGGCCCTTGGGCGGCAGGGCTCAGCACCTGATGTCGTTGGGCAAATCTGTCCGGGCGCGGGCGATTGCGGTCCGGTAGGGATCGACGGGAGAGCGTGTCGACCGATACGGCGTCGCGTCTGATGCGGTCGGGTGCGTCACTCCTCGCCATGGGCAGCGACCCGGGCTGACGATCGTGTGGCAGGAGATGGCAGTGTGCGGCGACCGAACATCAATTAACGCTTGACGAACGGTAATCCATCATCGCCACCTCTGGTCGCGCCAAATCACTCTTGATACGTCTTGGGTTGGCGGGGCCTGAACCGTAATCCAGTTTCCATTGCTGAACAGGTCCGTTCATGGATTTCTTGTTATCACCCGTCATCTTGTTTTTCATCTTGGGCGTGGTGGCGGCGCTGCTAGGGTCTACCCTGACGATACCGGAAGCCGTTGGCAAGGGCATATCGCTGTACCTGATGGCGGCGATCGGGTTGAAGGGCGGTGTTGAAGTTTCTTCGGCCGGTTTTTCCACAGATCTTGCCTCCGCTGTCGTTGCAGGTCTCCTGCTTGGCTTCCTGCTTCCATTCCCGACTTATTTCGTTCTGCGGCGGCTTGGCGGTCTTGATCCGGTCAACGCGGCAGCAGTCGCGGCTCACTATGGGTCTGTCAGTGTGGTGACCTACGTTACCGGCGTCGAAATTCTCACAGCCAGTGGCATGCCACCGGCCGGATATATGGTAGCGGTTCTTGCTTTGATGGAGGCGCCCGCCATCGTCGCCGGCCTGATGCTGGCTCGCAGTGGCGGCACGGATTTGGGGATAGAGCGTCGCGAACTGGTTCGGGAGGCATTGCTGAATGGCGCCGTTGTCCTTCTCGCGGGTGGCTTTGTCATCGGCTTGCTGGTTGGCAAACAGGGCTCTTCAGCCGTCGAACCCCTGTTTCAAGATGCATTCCGTGGCATCCTTTGTCTGTTCTTGCTGGATATGGGCCTTCTCGCCGCCCGCCGGCTGCGCGAAGGCCGAGCACTGACGATTCGGCTGGCATGCTTTGCCGTGCTGTTCGCGTTGGTGAACGGTATCGTGGGTGTTTTGGTCGGCACCGTGATTGGTCTGGGTGCCGGGTCTGCGGCAGCGCTAGGCGTCCTGGCGGGCAGCGCATCCTATATTGCGGTGCCGGCAGCAATGCGTCTGGCGTTGCCGGCGGCGAACCCGGGTATTTATTTGTCAATGTCGCTCACAGTTACGTTTCCGTTCAATATCATTGTCGGTATTCCCCTGTTCGCTCATCTGGCTCTCTCTTTAGCAAAATTGTCATGACCAGCACCATCACACGTCAACGGATTGAGGTTCTTGTCGATTCGCCCTTGGTGCAGCGCATCCTCGACGCTGCGAAAAGTGCCGGTGTAACCGGCTATACCATGCTGCCGACCCTTGGCGGATTGGGTCAAGGCGGGCATTGGGCCGACGATCAAGTCAGTGGGGCTGCTTCGAAGGTCCTGTTCATTACCGTGACCAATGAGAAGAAGGCGGCCGCTCTGATCGATGCGCTAACACCGCTATTGGAAAGTCATTCATTCGTGTTGTTTCGCAGTAATGTCGAGGTGGTGCGGGGCGAACGTTTCTGAGCCGCTGCGACTGCCAAGTCATCATGCCGCGTCCGCTACCCTGCTGATGACGTCGGCACGGCAAGGGCATGTGAGGCTCAGTTCGTGCTTCCGATGCAGGTAGTGGACCGGTTCAGCATGTAAATAACCGTGCCTGTCCGGTCAGCACACACAGCTACCAGATGTTGGGTGCCAGCCCGATGTTCATGCTGTTCATGAACGGTCCCTGGTGGGTGTATTTGGCAACCGGATAAGAATGGAACAACCTCCGATCCCTCGACTGCGGAAGAGCCTGTGTCCGACGCGTATCCAGACGCAGCAATTCCGGCATCGAAACACCGGCCATTGCCAAGGCCGATGACAAATCCCTCTCAGAAGAATGAAGGTTGGATCAGCTGGCGGATTTTGATGGCGGCTCCTTTTCGTCTCGTTTCAGATGCGTCAACTGGCGGTCGGAAGGCTTGGAGGCTGATCAGTGCGGTGAAGAACCTTCTCTGTAACAGCAAGGTACTCTGGCGACTGTTCTCTTCAACGCAGCGGTGCTTCTGGTCGAGGAACACCGGTCATGAACGGTTCCAAGACCGGATGTAATGCTGGTATAGTGGAGGGTACAATCCGCAGCCGGCGACAAATCGGCGGTTCCTGCGACGGCCGAGCGAGAAAATGAAGGCACAACGAGAGGTGGCCAATGCCAGGCTGTCGGCTGTTCGATAACAGGAAATTTGGTTGTTCGCTGATAGATTGTTTCGTAGCTAGTCTTGGAACAATCCGGGCTATGGTGTGATCGAAACTATTCAATTCCTGATGGACGCCGCCGCAGGCAATCCATGGCTGCTCGCAGGTGCGCTGATCCTGGCAACCTTCATACTGGAAGATGCCGCCATGATCGCTGGCGCGCTGCTGGCTGCGGATGGCGTCATATCGCCTTGGCTGGCCATAGGTGCTCTGATCGGCGGGATCACGCTGGGTGACCTGGGCCTGTACGGTCTGGGAAAGTACGCAATCATCCACGTGCGGGTCCGGCGCTGGCTGGAAGGCAAGCGCCTGCAAGAAGCTGGCGAATGGCTGCGCAAGCGGGTATTCTGGACCGTCATCGGCGCCCGGTTTGTACCGGGAATGCGCCTGCCGGTCTATACCGCATGCGGCCTGTTCCAAGCCTCGTTCCTCCGCTTCCTGACCGCCGTCGGCTTGGCGGCTTTTGTGTGGACAGGGGCTCTGTTTGCCCTGCTTTATTTCGCTGGCAAGGTCGCCTTGGCTGCGCTGGGTTCATGGACGTGGCTGATCGGCGTCGTGATTCTGCTGGTCCTGATCTTCGGTCCGCGGATACTGGCCAGCCGACGAGCCGCGAATGCAACAACCGGCTGATCGCCGCGACGGCTCGGGAATGGTGATCACAACGAAAAACAAGGCGACGACAAAACGGAAAACTCGTCTTGGAACAGCCGACACCGCCACTGATCGCAAGGCCGTTCCACACCAAGGAATGCCGCCCTTTGATGCCAGCGGCCCACCGATATCCTGGTTTGAGTTCTGGCCCAGCTGGCTGTTCTACGTGCCGATTTACCTGCACTGGCTCCTGATGATCTTCAAATACCGACGCACTGGGCTGCCTGTCGTGGCCAATCCGCGCTGGCCGATGGGAGGCATGGTAGAAGACAGCAAGATCGGCGTATTTCGGCAGTTGGAAGGTCATGCCCTGGATACGTGCGCGCCGTTTGCCTGGATATATACAGCGAAGGACGAATATCTTGAGACCCGGGTCGAAAAGGATGTCGCCAACGCAAAAAGAGCGATGAAGGATGCGGGACTGAAATGGCCATTGATCGTCAAGCCGGATATCGGTTGCCGCGGTCAGGGCGTGCGGCGCATCCGGTCTGACGAAATGTTTGCCGAGTGGCTGCGCGAGTATCCCTCGGACGAAGGCGTCGTGCTACAGGAGATCGTGAATCACGAAGCCGAGGCTGGCGTCTTCTACATCCGCCTGCCGGGGGAGAAGAAAGGCTTCATTTTCTCCCTCACCCTGAAATACTTCCCTTGGGTTGCGGGTGACGGCGTCTCGACGCTGAAAGAACTGATCATGGCCGACCCGCGCGCTGGCAAGCTGCCTCACATGTATCTGCCGAAACACAAGGAGCGTTTGAATTGGATAGTCCCCGAAGGCGAACATTTCCGTCTCGTCCATACCGGGGCACACAGCAAGGGAACCATCTTCCGTAACGGCAATCCGTACATCACTGATGCAATGGCCAAAGCTTTCGACCGGATCGCCGACGGCATTCCAGATTTCACTTTCGGCCGATTCGACGTCCGTTTCAAGAACATCAAGCTGTTGCAGCAAGGCAAGGGTTTCAATGTCTTGGAAATCAACGGCGCCAGCAGTGAGGCGACCCACATCTGGGATCGAAATGTCACCTTGCGCCATGCATGGTCTGTGTTGTGGAAGCAATGGGACTATCTTTGGGAATGTGGCGCTCGTCAGGCCCGGCGGGGCTGGAAGCCTCCGAGCGGCTGGCTTCTACTCTGGTATCTCAAGCAGGAAAAGAAGAAGACCAGCACTTATCCGATTCCGGACTAGATCGCATGACTCCATTTGTGCGGGCCCCTGGGGGCAGGGCTCGGCGTCTGATGCGGTCGGGTGCGTCGCTTCTCGCCATGGCCGGCGATGGACAGGCCCGACCGGGCGGGCGACGCCGCACTGTCCCGGAAGGGGTGCCCGGGCGTTCTGTCTCCAGAAAACGGAATGAACCGAAAACACCTGACGACGCGAAGTACGAAGGGAGCACAAGCATCGTGTAATCGCCGGTCAGTCCAGAGCGAGCATTTCTCCAAAACCGATTGACATATCGAATGCGGCCGCGTCATCGCCATCGGATATTGCTGACTTGATCACGCCGGCGTGCGTGACGAACAATATGGACGCGTCGCTCCGCTCGCGATCTTTCAACGCGTCCAGGGTCCGTTCGCGCAGCATGGCGACGCTTTCGCCGCCATGAGGTCGTGCGTACAGAAAGTCTTTCGACCACTGCTCCAGTTCCAGTTTCGGAATGTCGACCCAGCGCTGCCCTTCCCACTTGCCGAAATCCATTTCGATGATCCGCTCATCAGTGATCACGTCAAGGCCACGCGCCACGCCGATACGGCAGGCGAGCTTCAAACATCGCTGAAGCGGGCTGGAAACAATCGCATCGATGGATGGCAACTGGCTCATGATGGTTGAAGCCTCATCCTCGAAAGTCTCTGCGATATCCATATCCATGCGGCCGTAGCACACGCCAGCCTCAATCGCCGGTCGGGTGTGGCGCAATAGCGTCAGAGCCATCCGAGCAGCGCCAGATAAAAACCCACCTCGCTGACTTGTTGGATGGCGCCCAGGGTATCTCCAGTATATCCCCCCAATTTGCGCTCATAGAACCAACGCATGGCAGCATGCCCTCCCACGATGCCCAGGAATGCCCATCCAGCAGCGGAAGGAGTTACCAGGCAAGCAAGGCCGACCAACAGCAGAACGCCAGTGGACACTGCGATGGCAGGTCCACCAGCGCCAAGTCCGTTCAAGGTGAAACTCCCGGTACCTTGCTCGCGAACATAGCGGCTGGTCATGATAGCGACGACGCAGGAAAGCCTCGACAATCCATGGGCAGCGATGAGGGCGATGGCGGCAAGCACTGGCGGCATGGAGGCTAGCGCAGTGATCTTCAATCCGACAACCACAATCAGTGCCAGCGCACCGTACACGCCCACGCGACTATCCTTCATGATCTCCAGCGTGCGCTCGCGGTCATGGCTGCCACCAACGCCGTCGACTGTATCAGCGAGACCATCTTCGTGAATCGCACCGGTTACCAGCAGCCCCATGCCGAAGGACAATATGGCAGCGACTACCGGCGGGAATACATACTGCGCTCCCCAGTATGCGCCGGCACACAGGGTGCCGACCAAAACACCGATCAGCGGATAGTAGCGCGCGGCGGCTGCCAGTTTCTCCGGCGAATAGACATTGCCCACAGGAAAGGGAATCCGCGTCATGAACTGGGCTGACAGAATCAAGGTCCGAAGCTCGCTGCGGAGCAAGCGCGCCAAGACGCTAGAGCGGACTGGCAAAGCCAAGGCTGCGTGGAGAGTGAGAGGAAAATAGCATCATCGACATGCTGGTCGTCCGTTTGAAGCCGCTTTGCAAGCACTTTATGTTGAAGGTTGCAAACCAACCGTTCCAGCATGACTGATCTCCGGGGGCAGATTGCCTATTCCAGCATGGTTGACGGCCTGTCGCCAAAGCAACAAGTATCGATTAGCCTTGCAGCACGCGTCGGGTACAAACTGGCCTGTACGCCTCAAACAAAGGACGCCATCATGCGCGAAGCCGTCATCATCTCTACCGCTCGGACGCCAATCGGCAAGGCTTATCGAGGTGCTTTCAACGATACCCAGGCCCAGGAGTTGGGTGGTCACGCCATCAGCAGCGCGGTCGACCGCGCCAAGATCGATCCCGCGGAGATTGACGATGTGGTTGTGGGCGCGGCCTTGCAGCAGGGCTCCAGCGGCGGCAACGCGGCTCGTCAGTGTTTGCTGCGCGCCGGCCTGCCGACGTCTGTGGCTGGCATGTCTCTGGATCGGCAGTGCGCGTCTGGCATGATGGCTATTGCAACAGCGGCCAAGGAAATTGTCGACGATGGTATGACGGTCACTGTTGGCGGCGGCCTTGAGAGCATCTCGCTGGTTCAGAATGACAACATGAACCAGCATCGCGCCGCGGACCCCTGGATTGTCAAGGAGATACCGTCTCTTTACATGACGATGCTGGAAACGGCAGAAGTCGTCGCCGACCGCTACGATGTTTCCCGCGATGATCAAGACAGGTACGCCGTCGAATCACAGCGCCGGACGGCAGCGGCGCAGGAAGCAGGCAAGCTTGATGAAGAGATCGTCCCGCTGTCTTCAACGATGAAGTTCCAGGACAAGGAAACTGGCGCGATTTCGGAAAGGGATGTCGTTCTGGCAAAGGACGAAGGCAACCGCCCCGGGACAACGCTGGAAAACCTGTCTGGCTTGCAACCGGTCTTCAAGAACGGTCAAGTGATTAGGGAAGGAAGGTACATCACGGCCGGCAACGCATCCCAGCTGTCCGATGGCGCGTCGGCCGCCGTCCTGATGGAATCGTCCGAGGCTTCCAGGCGCGGCTTGGATCCGCTCGGCGTTTATCGTGGTATTGCGGTCGCCGGCTGCGACCCGGACGAGATGGGCATTGGCCCGGTTTTCGCAGTACCGAAGCTGTTGGAGTCTCACGGCTTGACCGTCGACGACATAGACCTGTGGGAACTGAATGAAGCCTTTGCCGTACAAGCCGTTTACTGCCGGGACCGGCTTGGCATTGATCCCGAGAAGTACAATGTCAACGGAGGCGCAATCTCTATCGGCCATCCGTACGGCATGTCCGGCGCGCGAATGGTCGGTCACGCCCTGATTGAGGGCCGGCGCCGCGGCGCGAGATATGTAGTTTGCACCATGTGTGTGGGCGGCGGCATGGGTGCGGCCGGCCTGTTCGAAGTCAATGGCACGGCCTGATGCCAACCGCAGGAAAGAGCAGTGCCATCGTCCGCGCCTTCCTCGCTGCAATGGAGTCGCGTGATCTTGATGCGGCCAAGAGCTTTCTGGCGCCGGGATTTGAGATGATCTTTCCCGGCGCGCCGCCTATGCAAGCGCTGGAGGAACTGATTGTATGGGCGCAATCACGCTACCTGAGTGTCGGCAAGACATACGACCAGTTCGAAGAGCTTTCGAGCGAAGCAGGACAAATCGTCGTTTACTGCTTCGGTCATCTTCATGGCGTATGGCCAGATGGAAACGTGTTCGATGGCATCCGGTTCATTGACCGGTTTACCGTTCAAGACGGCAAGCTGATAGACCAGAAGGTCTGGAATGATATGGGCGAAGCGCGACTGGCGTTGCAGAAGTAATCCGCGTACGCTTCGCCGTGCTAATCTCAGGAAGAGGAATATCTCATGCCCAAGGAAATTCCAGACGTTCCCGGTCTGACGGAAGGTGTGCGCAGCAACAACGTCCCATTGTCACCGGTGGTGAAGGCAAACGGCTTCGTCTTCGTGTCTGGCCAGCCACCGTTCGACGTCAAGACGGGAGAATTGGTGAAGGGTGACGTTGAAACCCAGACCCGGGCGTGTCTCGAAGCGCTCAAATACTGTCTGGAATGCGCTGGCTCCTCTCTGGAACAGGTTGTGAAAGTGACAGTCTTTTCGGTGAATGCCGCCCATTTTGCGCGCTTTAATGAAGTCTACAAGGCCTACTTCCCAAAGGACCCGCCCGCGCGATCTTTCGTGACTGTCGCCTCGTGGCCTCTCGATTTCGATATCGAGATAGAGTGCATTGCCCTTGCCGAATGACGACTCCGATAGAGGCAGTATCACGGTCTTGGGCGCCGGTATCGTCGGTACCTGCTGTGCCTTGGCTCTTCGGCTCGAGGGCTTCCAAGTCAAGCTGATCGACCGGGATACACCGGGCGCCGGCGCATCCAGTGGCAATGCAGGAATGATCCAGACCGGGACTCCCATTCCCATGGCAACGCCAGACACCCTGCGCCAAGTGCCTTCGATGCTGCTCGACTCTAGCAGCTCTCTGGTCATACGTTGGCGATATTTGCCCCGATTGATCCCTTGGTTATGGCACTTTTTTCGCCAGTCGACCGTACGACGCATGGAAGCGAACGCGAAGGCGCAAATGCAACTGCTGGATCATGTTGCTGACGCCTATCGCGAATTGATCAGGGCTGCCGACGCCGAGGACATGCTCCGCTATAAGGGAATGCTGTTCGTCTATAAAGGCGCGGCGGAGGCACAGGCCGCAGAATGGGAGATGGATCTGTTCCGGCGCAATGGCGTGAAGGTGGAAACGCTGAGCATCGACGAATTGCGCCAGATGGAACCAGCACTGAACCGGGAATACTCCCACGCCTACTACTTGCCGGACTGCTTTTACACCGTTGATCCCAAGCGGCTGACGGAGCGTCTCGCCGAGGCTTTTGAGCGGAAGGGCGGCATATTCAATCAGGCGGATATTACCCGTATCGAGATGGGCCCCGCCGGGCCCGTGGGATTGCGTACCGAATCCGGGACGATTCCTGTGGAACGCCTGGTGCTGGCTGCTGGCGCCTTTTCGAAGCGGTTCGCCAAAGAAATGGGAAGCACCGTTCCACTGGAAACCGCCCGTGGCTACCATCTGATGGTCAGGAATGAGGATCTTCAACTGAACGGGCCGGTGGTCGACGGGAAACGTCACTTCGCGGTGACACCGATGGCTGGCGGTCTCCGCTTGGGCGGCATGCTGGAACTGGCGAGCCTCAACGCCACACCGAATTACGAGCGCGCCGAGATGCTGTTGCCGCTGGCGCAGGACATGCTTCCGGATTTGAAGGGGATCGAGACGGAGTCCTGGATGGGGCATCGTCCGGCAATCCCCGACAGCTTGCCAGTCATCGAGCGGTCGCACCGCTACACAAACACATTCTTTGCTTTCGGCCACGGCCAATTGGGCCTGACGATGGGTGCCATCACTGGATTACTGATCGCGGACCTTGCCGTGGGCCGCCGTCCACGGGTGGATCTCGCGCCGTACCGGACCGGTCGATTCTAGATCGCGCGTCCTTGATCCGGCAGCGTGTTTTTTTGGTTTCTAGAGGCGTTGCGCGCACTTGGCCTCCGGGCCACCGTGGCGCAGGCCGCCTCGGCGGTCTCGTCCCACGCCCCCTGGCGTCAGCCGCAGCACGTCACAAGGGGGTGCGGCGTCGATAATGCCAGCGTATTCCATATCCATAACCTTCGGGGAGGCGTTCGACGAATAGTCGGTCGGACGCTGATTTTCGTTGATGGAATTGAGATCTGATGTGATATGCTGCGGACCAGTCTCCTCTGGACTCGTGTCGCCAACCTCGAGTTGTTTCCGTTGCATGTCCTCAGTATCATCATGGATAGCAATCCGCATCGCGACAACCCACTCCGTCATCCTGTCTCTTCCCCATTGTATCCACGTTCTGAATGCGCAAGAGAAAATTGCGGCAACTCCAAAATCGGAATAATACCCCTTGGCTTCATGCGACCTATCCAATCAATGGGTGGACCTGCTACCGGATGGACGCCCGGCACTGATGGGCATTGTCAATGTAACGCCGGACAGCTTTTCTGATGGTGGCCAATTTTATGAAGTGCAGGACGCGATCAATCATGTGCAAAAATTGATCTCCGCTGGTGCCGACATCATAGACATCGGCGGTGAATCGACCCGTCCCGGCGCTGCCCCGGTGACTCCAAAAGAAGAGCTTCGGCGGACGATGGGGCCACTGGCGTATGCGGTGGAGACCGGAACGCTTGTGTCGATCGATACCCGAAACGCTGCCGTGATGCGCGGCGCGTTGCACCATCGGGACACAGTGATCATCAACGATGTCAGCGCCTTGCGGCATGATTCCAAGAGCATTGAATTGGTCATACGGGAACAGCCTCCGGTCATTCTGATGCACATGGCGGGCGAGCCGGCTACCATGAATGACGATCCGCACTATGACGACATAGTCGCCGACGTGATCAACTGGCTGGCGGCCCGGGCCGAGTTCTGCATCGCGGCAGGCTTGGATCGTGGTTGTATCGCGCTTGATCCAGGCCTCGGCTTCGGCAAAGCGCACGCTCATGATCTGGCGCTGTTGAACAACCTTGATCGGATCGTCGACCTGGGCTTTCCGGTGTGCATGGGTGCTTCGCGAAAGCTGACCGGTTGGTCAGCAACACCGACGGCCAAGCTGGTCGTTTCAACCACGGCAGCAGTCATTGCAGCGATGAAGGGTGCAGCGATCCTGCGGGTCCACGATGTGGCTGAAACCCGTGGCGCCTTGCGCGTCGCGGGGTACGATATGTCGTGATCTTGAGAGATTACCTCCCGCGGGCAATCATATGGGACTTCGAAAAATCACTGGAATTGAAGACCAGGACGGCGCTATGAGCCGCAGGTTCTTTGGTACTGACGGCATTCGCGGCGTTGCCAACCGTGAGCCTATGACTGCGACAACGGCATTGACGCTGGCTGCAGCAGCGGGCAGCTATTTCCGGCGAGGCGAACATCGACATCGGGTGGTCATCGGCAAAGATACGCGGTTGTCCGGCTACATGCTGGAACCAGCGCTGACGGCTGGCTTTACCTCAATGGGCATGGATGTGATCTTGGTGGGGCCGTTGCCGACGCCGGCGATTGCCATGCTGACTCCATCCCTGCGTGCCGACGCGGGCGTCATGATCTCGGCGTCTCACAACGCTTACCAGGACAATGGCATCAAGTTGTTCGGACCGGATGGCAACAAACTCTCTGACAACATCGAACTGGAGATCGAGCGGCGCATGCAGATCGGCATTGCCGAGATCGGGCGGGCAAATTCTCCGGACCTCGGCCGCGCGCAACGGCTGGATGATGCGCCCGGCCGTTACATAGAGTTCGCCAAGGCGACCTTCCCGACGGAATTGAGATTGAAAGGCATGAAGATCGTTGTCGATTGCGCCAACGGGGCTGCTTACAAGACCGCTCCGACCGTGCTGTTCGAACTCGGCGCTGAAGTGATTCCGATTGCCGTATCCCCCAATGGCTTCAACATAAACAAGGATTGCGGCGCCGCTGCCCCCGAAGTGCTGGCGACCGCTATCGTGACACACGGCGCTCATGTTGGCATTGCGCTTGATGGCGATGCGGATCGCGTTCAAATGGTGGACGAGAAGGGCCAAGTCATCGGCGGTGACCAGCTCATGGCGTTGATCGCTCGGAGTTGGCGTGGCGCAAACAGGCTGACAGGTGGTGGGGTGGTCACGACCGTCATGTCAAATATGGGCTTGGAGCGATATCTGAAAGAGATGACGCTGAGTCTGATTCGAACCAAGGTAGGCGATCGGTATGTGGTCGAGCACATGCGCAGTCACGGCTTCAATGTGGGTGGTGAGCAATCCGGCCACATCGTCCTGACCGACTATAACACGACTGGCGACGGCATCATCGCGGCGCTGCAGGTTTTGGCAGAACTTGTTCGATCCGAACGCCCGACGAGCGAGGTTACCCGGCTGTTCGAGCCGGTGCCGCAGCGTTTGAGAAGCGTCCGTTTCAAGACAAACGACAACAAGATGCCGCTTGAGACTTCAGGGGTCAGAAGAGCTATCGCTGAAGGGGAGAGCCGCTTGGGTGATAGCGGACGCATTGTGATTCGGAAATCGGGAACCGAGCCGGTTATTCGGGTCATGGTAGAGGGTGATGACGAGGATATGGTCACTGACATTGTCGAACTGATCTGCGCCTCGATTGAAGACGCCGCCTCGTGAACGGGCGAGTTCTCATTATCGCCGGCTCCGATTCGGGCGGCGGTGCCGGAATCCAGGCGGACATCAAGACTGTCACGGCGCTGGGCGGGTTCGCTATGACCGCCGTGACTGCGTTGACAGCCCAGAATACGCTTGGGATTCACGGCGTTATCGGGATAGAGCCAGGCTTTATCCGCCAGCAGATCGACGTGGTGATCCAAGATCTGGGTGTCGACGCCATCAAGACTGGCATGCTGCATAACACACCGGTGATTGAAACGGTAGCGGCTGCCATCGCGGAAGTGGCCCCCGAAGTGCCGCTGGTAGTCGATCCGGTGATGGTCGCCAAAGGCGGCGGCGCGTTACTGCAGGATGAAGCTGTTGTGGCGCTGCGCGACCATCTACTTCCGCTCGCAACCGTCGTCACGCCGAACTTGCCGGAAGCCGGTGTACTCCTTGGCTGGGCCGTTCCAGATCGAGATACTATGTCGGCTGCCGCCGCCAGGTTGGCGACGCTGGGCCCCCAGTCTGTCCTGCTGAAAGGAGGACACTTGGATGGGGACGAAGTGATGGATCTGTTAACCGTCACCGGACGTGAACCGACGACGTGGTCGGACCCTCGTATCGACTCTGTTCATACCCACGGGACAGGCTGCACACTGGCTTCGGCGCTGGCGACCGGGCTGGCGCAGGATATGGCGCTCGAAGAAGCAGTGGCGCGTGCGCGAAACTACGTCCGGGCTGCCATTCTCGAAGCGCCGGGCTATGGTAGCGGGTACGGACCACTCAACCATACTCCCTCGAAAATAGCTGGGTAGGAAAATGGCGGGGTCCATGGGGTGCGAATGCTAGTGGTTTGTAGCGAAACCGCCGTCCTCGCGATCCCAGGTGGCGAATGTCATCTCGCCATGCCCAGGATTCGTCCTCAGGTCACGCGCGCCATCATTGCCCTCCAAAGGTCACCTGCGAGACCCGGATCCAGAGGGTCAAGCTACCGCCGTCGCCACCACGCCAAGGCCATCGACCAGGACTGTGAGGATCGGTCGAAATGCCGTCTCGGCACGAAATCGTCTGCTCCTGGTAGGTGGCTGGGCTTCCAGCGGTTACTGACCTTGTTTACAGAGACACAGGTGGTCGATCCCGTCAAAGCGACCGACAATCGTCTGGTGAAAACGAGCTACATCTCCACCGCCGTTGCACGTTCTCCATCTTGCCAGACGTCCCAACCGAAACAAGCGTCAGCGGAGAGTGGCAAAACCCGATTTCCGGCGTCCAAGCGCCGTCCGCCGACTATTTGGATACCCTGACCCGCCCTGGCGTCCGGCATCGCAGCTGAATCCCTTTATCAATGCATTTTGCTTCGCAAGCTGCGGCCTTTCAGAATGGCGTCAGGTCCGAGCTTGTCACGCACCGCGTCCAGCGTGTGTTCGATCTCCGCGCGTTTGCGCGCTTCCGAGTCGAGGAGATGGGCAGTATGGTCGCCAGCGACGGAAAGATCACCGAGTCCGATCCCGATCAGGCGAAAGGCAGTACCGTCGCATTCGCTGGCGAGCATTGGGTGCGCCGTCTGATACATGTCTTCGGCGAGATTGGTGGGCTCGCCTGTCTGACGGCTTCGGGAACGTAATCGGAAATCCTTGGTCTTGAGTTTAAGTGTCAGGGTCCGGCCCACCATGTTTGCCGCTTTCATGCGCCGGGATACCGCTTCGCACAATGGCCACAAACGGGCTTCCAGTTGATTTATATTGGCCAAATCTTCGTTGAACGTCGTTTCGGAAGACACGCTCTTGGCACCGCTTCTGCGATGGACTGTTCGGCTATCATCGCCACGGGACAATCGGTATAGGCGATGACCGAGGCTGCCGTATCGGGACAGTAGAATCTCTTCATCCAATTGTTGCAGTTGGCCGACTGTTTGAATGCCATCCTTTGAGAGTTTTCTGCGCATTGCCTTGCCCACGCCCCAGATGATACTGACCGGTTGGCGCGCGAGAAAGTCCTTGGATTCGCCGCGGCCAATAACAGAAAAGCCTCGCGGCTTGTCGAGGTCGGAAGCGACCTTGGCAAGGAACTTGTTGTAGCTGAGACCAACCGAAACCGTTATGCCGATTTCACCTTCGATGCGGCGAACCAGACTTGAGAGTACGATGGCTGGTGGCGCTCCATGAAGGCGTATCGTGCCGGTCAGGTCCAGAAAGGCTTCGTCGATTGAGAGCGGCTCTACGGCGGGAGTCAGATTCTGCATCAGGCGGCGGATTTCTTTTCCGACTGCGCTGTATTTCGCCATGTTGGGTTTGATGACAACCGCATCCGGACATGCCTTCAGGGCCTTGAACATGGGCATGGCAGAATGGATGCCATAGATTCGCGCGATATAGCAGGCGGCGCTTACCACGCCGCGCTTGCCACCGCCGACGATCACGGGTTTGTCGCGAAGACGGGGGTCGTCGCGTTTTTCCACGCTGGCGTAAAAGGAATCGCAATCGATATGAGCAACACTGAGATCGAAAATCTCGTCGTGGAAGATCAACCGTCGTCCACCGCAACCAGTACATCTATCAGTAGCGGCCGACGGCGAAGCGGTCGTCAGCACGGTATCGCAATTGCGGCAGAAGCCAGTCATGGCAAGACGCTGTTACAGAACCATTCAAAGGCACAATAGCACATTCTTGGACAGCGTATTCGGTATCGTATATTGTTGCGTGGTGTAATCCTAAGTCGAACAGTTGGAGGAGGTTTGAGTTCTCTCAGCGCGTTCTGGACAGTTGATTCGGTTGTGGGCTTCAGCACGACAGCGCGACCTGATGGGGCGGCAGCCAGTATTGACGGTCGGGCTGGCGTCGATGGAGGTGTTTCTTGAGCACTTCGGCAGGATCCGTCGTCGTCGATCAACTGCTCTGCACTTTGCATCAGGATCCAGAAGAAGCCCCCGATTCCTTGATCACCATCTGCCTGCGCCCATGATTGAGATGTCACCGTAAGCCGGGTCTGGGTCTGGCCAGCCTGATGGACCCGCCGAAGGCATTCACCTTCACGGCCTCGCAAGCGAAACGCCAGAACCCTCGCTAGCGGACTGACCTTTTCGGACATCCAAAAATCCGCGCAACGCAGCAGCCTACAACCGATCCGTTGAAGCCAAACCCCTACAACTGTCGGGCTTGGGATAAATCCAATACTGAGTTCCTATCGAGTCCACAGGAAAATCCAATCATAAATCCAGAAAGCAGGTCCACCAAATGGGGGGCGCGCCGCCTGCGCCCGCCGCCGATGTGGCGCCTGCCCTTCAAGGTGCCGCTGTCGCGGGCGAGGGGCCACGCCGACCATCGCGGCGTCCTGGCGGTTGCCCCCTTCTTCACCCGTCGCGCGCCGACCTCGGCGCTGAAACTGAGGGCCGGATCGTCGGGCACTTCTCTCTTCCGGCCGGTCCTGCGGGGCTTCGACGATCGCCGCTTCGGCCGCCTTCAGCTTCAGCCCGTGACCCTCGATCCGGCGACAGACCTCGGCCGGAAGGGCATCAGACACACCGCCCTTCACCAAGGCATTGCGAAACCGGCAGAACCGGCACATGCAGGTCGCGCCCACGGAACTGCATGAAATCCGGCCGCGCTTTCAGCGCGCGCTCCAGTTGCGGGTCACTCGGCCCGTGCCACTGCCCGACCGGCAGGCACTTGAACAGGACCAGGGGATCGTGACCCCGAGGCCCCAGGCCCGCCGCAGGATCGGCGAGGCCAGCAACGAAGTGGCAGTTCTTTCGATCAAGGTGTCCAGCCGGCACAGCGTTGCGCCGTGATCGTCGCCGAATAACTGGCCAGCTTGCCCGGCTTGTTGATCGTCAGTGAACTCAAGGTGCTGGTATTGGTGTTGAGGACGCCGCTGATGCCGTTGCTACCTGTGCTGAAGGTGTAGATGCCGTCCGCCCGCTGGGTTTGTGCCCAACCGTTCGTGGCGTGATACCGGATCGGAATGCCGTTGTAGCGAATGGTCGTGTGCCAGTCTGCGGGATCACCGTTGTTGTCCAGCTTGCCACTGTTAATGACATGGAACTCGGCAGGGACTCCGGCCGGTGCCCAGTCACAACTGCTGTCCTGAGCGTCGCCGTCCTCCGTCTCTTTGGCTCGTGTTTTCGAGCACAAGAGTTCGCGTTTCTTCTGGTACTGGACATGCACGGTCAGATAGCGATTGTGCCCGTCGCCGGTCATCGACGCACACCAGCGCGCCGCCCTCCATGTTCCTTGATGGCCTGCACTGAAATTCGCAATTGGAATTGTCCCGCTCCAGGGATTGGCTTGCGCGCTTCCGATACCGAACGCCAGAACCGCGACGGCGAGTGTCGCGGCGAGCCGTGAGGAGTTGAATGACATGGCCAGGGCCTCCTTTTGCTTCATGAGGCCCCGGTGAGAGGCCCCGGTGAGAGGCCCCGGTGAGAGGCCCCGGTGAGAGGCCCCGGTGAGAGACCCCGGTGAGAGATGCGCCGAAGCCTGACACGGACGGAGACACCCGTCAAGGCCCAAACGGCGATGGGTGACGCAAGGATTCATGTGTCAGGCGGGAGTGGGATCCTCCCTGTGGTTCACGACAACCGCAAGAAGGAGCACCCCGATGCCACGGCAGGCTGCAACGATCGAGAGTCTGCCACAAGCCTTTGAGGTGGTGAAGGAGATGCAGGCAGACGGACCGGACCGGGGCGAGGGCTGTCGCCCCATAAGCGTCAGCTTGTTCTGATTTCCTTTCCGGACACCGTGTCGGGGAAGTATTGCTCGCTCTGCGGGCGTCGCCTTCGCGGCGGCTCCGAGAGACCGCGGGAGATGTCCGGCCAGTCCGTCAGCACCTCGCGCAGGGGCATGTCCGGCTCTGTCGTTGGTCGGACCTGGTCCGGCACGAACCTGAACTCGTGCCACCGGCTCGGGGTGGCTTCGGGGAGCCTGGAGGTCGTACCCCCAGGGGGAAAGGGCGCTTGCGTGGGCGATCGGCCTTTCGGCCAGCAGGGCCGCGAACAGCTTGCCGTACAGCCAGGCCCTGGAGCCCTCGCCGCCGCGCTTCGGAAGATGCCCGAGCTGCGCGACCGACTTGAAGCGCTTGAACACCAGCTCCACCTGCCACCTGAGACGGTACCAGTCGAGGACCGCCTCCGGGGCGAACCGCGATGCGGGGAAGGTGGTGAAGACGATCACGCATTTCGCGAACTCCAGCGACTGCGGCTTCGGAGTCCTGCCGTCCCTGGCCGCCTTCCGGCGAAGCTTCTCGAGGGCGATCCCGATCGCCGCGTCGGACTCCCTGATCGCGCAGACTCGTCCGTCGACGGAGGCCCCGGCGGTCGCAACATCCCGGGAGGCGACCGATCCCGGGCGGTCCAGCGCGGAAACCGCATTCCTCAGGTCGAACCGGCGACCGTCCGCCAGAACGAAACGGAGGGAGCCGGTGCTGACCCGCACCATGACACGGCCGCCGGAGGCAGCCACGTGCCCGATGCCGTCGCGCCGCCACGGTCCGGACCTGGCGAGGCGCTTCTTCAGCGCCACCGGCGACTTGTCCCTGCGCCGCCCCTTCAGGGCACCGGTCTCGGCTGCCAGAGCCTCCCGGCCCGGCGGAAAGAAGCTCAGGAGCAGTTCCCGGTCCTCGTCCATGCCGCCCCCTCCCGGAAATCCCGGACGCGGCACAATGACATGACAGGGAGCTGATCAAAACAAGTTAACGCTTATGGGCTGTCGCCCCCTCGGTCACCAGGCGCCGGTCGGGATCATCGAGGGCCGGATGGCCGAGGCAGTGGACCGACGGCGCGCTCGGTCGCCCGGTCCTGGTGGCGCCGGGGATGCGCCACGACGGCAGGAAGGAGATCGTCGACTTCCGGCGCGCCGGCAGCGAGAGCGCCGTGGAACGGGAGCGCTTCCTCGACCGGCCGTACCACCGCGGCCTGACCGGCGAGGGCCTCGAGATGATCTTGCGTCGATGGCGGCAAGGGCCTGCTCGCCGCCTTGCCGATCGTTCGACACGGCAGGACTCCGAAGCCTCGGTCGCCGGACTTCGCGAAATGCGTGATCGTCTTCACCACCTTCCCCGAATCCGGGTTCGTCCCGGAGACGGTCCTCGACCGGTACCGGCTCGGGTGGCAGGTGGATCCGGCCTTCAGGCGCTTCGGATCCGTCGCGCAGCGCGGGCATCTGCCGAAGCGTGGCGGCGAGAGTTCCGGGGCCTGGCTGTACGGCAAACTGTTCACGGCCCTGCTGGCCGAAAGGCCGATCGCCCCCGCAAGCGCCCTTTCCCCCTGGGGGCACGACCTCCAGGCTCCCCGAAGCCACCCCGAGCCGGTGGCACGAGTTCAGGTTCGTGCCGAACCGGGTCCGACGAACGACAGGGCCGGACATGCCCCTGCGCGAGGCGCTGACAGGCTGGCAGGATGTCTCCCGCGGTCTCCCGGAGCCGTCGCGAAGGCGACGCCCGCAGATCGAGCGATACTTCCCCGACACGGTGTCCGGAAAGGACATCAAAACAAGCTGACGCTTATGGGGAGGACCCCACTCCCGGTACTGGGTCAGTCTGAAAGCAGGCAGGTGGGAACGCCCCCGGCCCAACTCCAGAAGCTTCTACAGGTCGGGTTCTGCGCCCGTGTCTGGCACCCCTTACCACCAGCAGCCCGGATGCGGATCGCCGGACTGTAGACCCTGTACTTGTTATTAGCCCAGAAGTCGCGGACTTTCTCCAGCGTGAGGAACATCTCACCCCCCGCCGCCGTAGCCGATGTTCTGGTCGGTGCGCACCCGAACCTCAATCGTGTGCTGGCCTCTCAATCCTTGACCCAACGACGCTCTTCCGTTGCTATAGAAGTTCCCCCATCTCGTTATTGACCCTTCCCTGTTCCGAAACTCGAAGAGTCCGTGGTTGCCCGTGGCCTGAATGTAAAGGGCGCTGTCCCCGGTCCACGCATTCCCGTCCTTCTGCGGAGGGGGAACACGCAGCCGCAGGGTCGCCACCCTCCCGTGCTCGCCGCAGCCGGTCAGCACGTTGGGGCCGGGATTGTCCAGCACGATGGTCGGCTTGTAGTTGTTGTGGGCAGGAACGACCTCGGCTATGGCCAGTGTGGGCAGTAGCGTCAAGGCCACCAAGGCGGCGGCAAGGACCGTCAGGCGGTAGGGGGATCACGTGTCGCATGGCAAGGTCTCCTGTGTGATGTTGCACAGTCTAGCAGCTGGGCGGCGCGAAGGCAAATTCTACCACTACGCCACTCCCACCTGACACATGACTCCTGACGTTACCCGATCGACGTTTGGCCTTGACGGGTGTGTCCGGTCGTGTCAGGCTTGGGTCCATCTCTCCACGGGGCCTCTCCACGGGGCCTCTCCACGGGGCCTCTCCACGGGGCCTCTCCACGGGGCCTCTCCACGACGTACAGGAGGCCCTGCCCATGTCCCTTCGCATCATCCGCATGTTCCCGGTCGCGGCCCTCGCCGCCGCGCTGCTCGCCCTCCTCACCGCCTGTGGCGGCGGAGGCGGTGGTGGCTCCTCCACACAATCATTCACCCCCACAGCCCGCGAGGCGGCCCTCGTTGCCGCCCCCAGCGAAGCGGTCGCGGCCAGCGAGGCCACTGCCCGAACCACTCCGAGGTTCGGCAGTGTGCGCCAGACCGCCAGGGTCGGCTCTGTGGCCACCGTGACCGGTGTGGATATCACCCGGCAGGCCGATGGCGAGTTCGATATAGTCATCCGGCGGGCCGGCGAAGGCCGGACAGTCCTGAACACGGCTACCCATGACGTGGGGAGGCAAATCGAGGACTCCCCCACCGGCCGGACCGCACAGTCCGGCACCCTGCTGACTTCGGACAGAACCCGCATCACGGCCGCGGCTGGTCTGGTTGATTACGACCCTGATGATCTCGGGGACTGGATGCTGGCCGGCTACTGGCTGCACATCGAGGGGGACTTGGCGAATGGCACCGTGACCGGTGCCGAAGTGGGCGCCTTTTTCGAAGGCCCCGAATTCGTCGACAATTCGGTTCCCGTCAGCGGCACAGCCACCTATCGAGGCTTGGCTGGAGGCCTCTATACTACCCGTTACGGAACCGACACCGCCACGAGCACGGCGCCCACGGGCACCCATGAGATTGGCGATTACAGAGGCACGTTCCGTGCTACCGCCGACTTCGCGGCGGGCACCGTCTCCGGGGAGATCACCGACATCCGCCTTGCGGGCATCGGGGTGACTCCCACCGGCCGGCTCTATGACTTCAACAATGTAGCCTCTCCGGCCCGCCTGGTTCTGGAGAGCACGTCTCTTGACTCCGGCAGGGGCCGTGTGGAGGGGACGGCCCGGCTTGAGATTCCGGGTTACACCTTCACGTCCCAGCAGGGGAGCTGGGGCAGCCGTCTGTCCAATCAGGACGACAGTTCCGGCAATCCCCGAGCCTTGGGCGGGACACATGCCGGCAGTGGCCAGACCGCTGGCGGCACCGTGATAACCTACGTTGGCGCGCATGGCGGCGCCACCGGAGACTTTGACTGATGGCCGGACACGGGCGCCCGCATGAGCATGAGGAGAGAGCAACAGGAAAGATCAAGACCGCACAGGCATGTGCAGGATCGATTGTGGCCAGAGGGGCCAACGCCCCGACAGCATTGCCACTTCCTGCGTCTTGTCCCTTCAGTATCAGCCGTATACGTGCGCGCAACTGGATCTGGCCCGGATCAATGTCCGCGCTGCCTAGGCGGCTGGACCACCAAGCTTCGTATGGGCCGTGACTTCTCGCTCCTTCCCGGTCAGGCGCTGGTCATGGAGGGTGACAAGGCGCGCCAACTGGCGCGTGATCGCGGCCTTGCACCCGTGGTTCCACAGCCCAAGACCCGGCATCATCCCTGGGTGTACGACCGGCAGACATGCAAGCGGTGCCACGAGATCGGGCACCTGTTCAGGAGCCTCAAGGGCTTCCTTTGCATCTGCTTCCGCTTCGGCAAACGTGATGCTCTCTTCCCGGGCATCATGTACTTTGCGCTCATCCGCGATGCGCTACGTCAGGGTGAACAGACCCTGATCGAACCAGAAGTCCGTAGATTGTCAGTTTCGTGCCATATTGCTGTTCGGTCGTGCTCTTTCGGCGACCTATTTGATCTTCGCTTCCTTGAACAGAACATGTTTACGGGCGACCGGGTCATACTTCTTCTTTTCCATTTTCTCGGTGGTATTCTTCGGGTTCTTGAAGGTCACGTAGAAATAGCCTGTGTCCGCAGAACTGACGAGACGGATTTGCTGGGTGTTCGGGCGTTTCGGCATCGAGCAAGTGCTCCGGTTGGCGACCGCGGATGGAGCGCGCCGCTTCTACTGGTCCAAGACGGGGAAGATTAGGGATTCAGCCGATACTGTCAACAGCGGGCGACAACTTTTGCGCTACCGTATGGTTGTCATGGCTGCGCGTTCGTTTCCGAACCGGGGCCGCCGAGATGTGGGACGATCAGTTCTTCGGATGGAAGCCGCCAGGACCTTCTCGTAAAGAGCCTTGTTCTTCAAAAGCTGGCGCGCAATCATCATCTCCAAATCAAACGATCCTGCCAGCGCCTTCGGTGGGCATCCAGCGCGTAGTGTCTCTGCCACCTGGAGGAGTGGCGTTGTATACTGACGCCACGACTGGAAGACATCAGCTTGAGCAATCTTATTCTTGATCAGATGCGTTGCTGCGGTGCGGGAGTTGCGCACATCCAGGCTGGTGCAGATATTCGGCCGAACACCCAAGCCTTGTAGCGTGTAGCCGGACGGAGCGTGGAGGCGCGACCACGTGAGGATCATTTCGCTCTGGTTGGGGAGCGAGGCAACGCTTTGCACGGTGCCTTTTCCGAAGCTGCTGCTACCGACGATAACAGCCCGCTCATTGTCCTGAAGAGCGGCCGCAACGATTTCGGAGGAGGACGCCGAGCGACCATTAACCAGCACAACGATAGGTTTGCCGCCCAAAATATCACCGCCCCGTGCGGCGTATTGCTGAAAGCTCTCCGGATGCCGGCCTTTGGTGTACGCAATCGATCCTGAGTTCAGGAACAAATCAGAAACCTTGACGGACTGGTCCAGCAACCCGCCGGGGTTGTTGCGCATGTCCAGAATAACGCCCGTAACCTTGCGTTGCCCGATCCGCGACCGCCACCTTGCGACCGCCTTGTTGATCTTCCGGGCTGTTCCACGGCCGAACCGGGTCAGCCGGATGTAAATTGCCTTGTCTTCTCGACGGGCAATGACGGTATTTGGAATGATAAACCGGCGTGTCACGGCTACGGTGAGAGGTTTTTTGCGCGTTGTTCGACGTACGGTGACCAGCACACGGGACGCCTTGGGGCCGCGCAAGCGCTGCACGACGCTTCCCAGACTCATCTTGCTGACCGGAATGCCTGCGATCGCAGTGATGATGTCGTTGTCCTTGAGACCTGCCTTCTGGCCTGGCGATCCCGGCATGACGGTGATGATGCGGATATCACCCTTTTCCGACCGGATGATGATGCCAATCCCGCCGTAACCATCGCGCCAGGCGCGGCTGTCCCGGGCCTCAGCAGAGGTCGAATAGCGAGAGTAGCGGTCAAGAGACGCCAAGGTCGAACTGAACAACACCCGATAAACTTCTTCCGATGGCGCGTTGCGGATCTTGACCGAAACATTCTTGGCTTCCTGGAAAGCCTGGACAGTCACCCGCGCCCAACCCTCGATGTCTGTGGTTCCGGGGCGGTCAAGATGCGCAACGATCTTGTCGTCATGGTGCACGACGATGGACCCGCCCCGTTCCTTTGCCCGGATTTGCGGGTCAATCAGCGTCAAACCCTTCAGGCCTGAAAGCGCGATTTGCGGAACAGGAACATTGCGCACGAATCGTTCAGCGATAAATCGGTATCCCGTAACGATCACTGTTTCGCCGCCTCGTGCCAACGGCACCGAGGTCGGTTCCCCCCAACTGGCGCAACCTGTGGCGGAGATCAGAACAAGGGCGATTGCGTGCCGGAAACTCCAACGGTTCATGAAACGTCCCATCCGCCGTACGAAGCTTACCTCGGACGATGAAGCCTGCTCGCAGCAGTCTGGTTCGAAAACCCTGAGAGAGCACGGCCGCACTCTCACGTCAACCGCATACTGTCTCAGCATACGGATATCCCTGCTCTTTCTTCGGAGCATTGTAGATTCTGCCAACGGTTGCAGCCTGCCATGATTCCTTACAGATTGCAGCATGACTGGAGCACTGATTTCTGTCAATCCATTTCTGATAGTGTTTCATTTGTATTTTCAATGGGTTGGTTGAGGTGTCCCCGCAAGATTGGCTGGATTTCCAAGGTATGTTCTGCGGTCTGATGGAGGTATGCGTGTGAGCGAGATGCGCTGGAGGTTTGAAAATGAGTCGAAGGCGAAGATCGCGCTGGTGGGTAGTGCCTCTCGGCATCAGGCCAAGACGTTTCATGAGGAACAAGCGAGGCGGCAGAGATCCCCGGCGTATCGGTTCTTACGGTCCGTCGCGCCCCGACGAGCGGGTCTGCAATGGTGCTCCGACAGATACGGCGATGGAGATGGAAGCCAAGATTTGTCAGGCAAATTGGCTCGTCTCCCGCTCAACAAGTGTGCCGTCTCGGTTATGCTATGTGTGCGCGCAAAATTGACCATGTATAGTTAAATGCATGACTTCCAAAGACAGATGAATCGACCGGAATTTCGGTGCTCCGATGCACGCCGACGCGGCACAGGCGGCAGGCAAATACCCCGTTGATATCCTCGATCTTAGCGGCGACTATCTCGGTTTGCCGGCTCACGAGATCGAGAAATCGCGGGATGTTGGTACTCTATTCGTGGTGGGCCATGCGACAAAGCCATTCGGGTGGATCCGGCAAATCGCTATTTTTCCACTGACTTTTTCTTGGCGACTTTCCTCTTGCTCGCGCCCTTGCCCTTGCCGCGATAACCGGAAAGCTTCGGCGCAAGTAGTTGAATCGCCTGTTCCAAGGTAACTGAATCGACTGTCACGTCCTTCGGCAGATTGGCATAAGTCCGGCCCACTTTTACAAACGGGCCGTAGCGGCCAGTGCCGGTGACGACTATCGACTTCTTGGCGGGATGTTGGCCTAGTTCCCGTTGCTTCTCCTTCACCTCTGCAAGCAGGCTTATAGCGCGGTTCTCACCTATCTCGAACAAATCCTCCCAGGATTCCAGTTTGGCATAGAGACCGTCGTTCTGGACGTAAGGGCCATAGCGACCGATGGCTGCTGTAATCGGTTTTCCGGTTTCAGGATGGGCGGCACTGATTTCCCGAGGTAGAGACAGTAATTTCAGCGCGATGTCCAGATCGACGGAATCGAGCTCCAGACCCTTGGGTAGGGAGGCGCGTTTGGGCTTTTTCTTCCCCTCGGCCGCGCCCAGCTGAAGGTATGGTCCGTAGGGTCCAGTCTTCAGATTTATATCCTTGCCAGTCTCAGGATCAGCGCCGATTGGCCGGTCAGCAGAGATCGCGGCAGAGGCCTTGGCGTCGTCGTTGACTACGGCCATCTGCAAGGTAAAGGTGCACTCTGGATAGTTCGAGCAGCCAATAAAGCCGCCGTTCCGACCGATCTTCAGGCCCAGACGGCCATTGGCGCAGGCTGGACATCGGCGCGCGTCACCACCGTCCTCGCGGGCCGGGAAGAAATGAGGTCCCAATGCTTCGTCAAGGGTGTCGATGACCGTTGCCCGGTCAAGTTCTGTCGCGTCGCTGACAGCCGCGTTGAAGGCAGTCCAAAAATCCCGCAAGACCTTCTTCCAATCGAGCCGGCCGTCGCAGACGATGTCGAGTTGCTCCTCCAAATCTGCCGTGAAGCCATATTCGACATATCGGCCGAAGAAGTTGGTCAAGAAACTGGTCGCGATCCGCCCGCGGTCTTCGGGATGAAAACGTCTGTCCAGCCGGACGTAGTGGCGTTCCTGCAGGACCTTGATGATTGATGCATAGGTCGATGGCCGGCCAATTCCCAGCTCTTCCATCTTCTTGACCAGGCTGGCTTCGGTATAGCGTGGCGGAGGTTGAGTGAAATGCTGCTCGGGCCGAATGGCCTTGCATTCGGCAGGCTCGCCATCATTGATTTCCGGCAGCATCCGGTTTTCGTCGTCAGCATGGTCAATCGGGTCGTCCTGATCTTCGCGATACAACTTCAGGAAGCCATCAAACCTCAACATGGAGCCGGTAGCTCGCAGTCTGGTCCGGTTGTCGCCACTGGTGATCTCTGCGGACACCTGATCCAGGATGGCACTCTCCA